>JBFWWV010000004.1:0-308713 GCA_050245995.1 Planctomycetota bacterium
TTCCGAACACGGCAGTCAAGCAGCCTGGGCCGATGATAGTGCAACGCGCGAAAGTAGGTCAGCGCCGGGTCATTCTCTCCTGAGGCCGTCGTCCACCAGCCGGACGACGGCCTCGGTCCTTGTACGGACATCCGGCGCGACCCTTCGTCCGCGCTCCCGCGCCGCGGGGGGGCCGCCTCACTGACCACTGACCGAGATCGTCGATCGTCGACGACGTAGACGACGTTGCGATGCAGAGGCGCAGCGCCGCGATGTAGGAGGCCGGGGTATCAGGACTACCCCCGGTTCGGCGGTTCGGCCAAGCGGGACAGCAGGGTTCGGGCATCCGGGGCCACCCGGGCTCGGCCAAGCGGGACCAAGTGAGTTCGGGCAAACGGGAACCAGTCGGGTTCGGGCAAGCAGCGATGCAGCGATGCACTGTAAGCGTCCGGTGACCCCATCTCGAATCGTCGCCGCGGCGCGGCATCATCAGCGCGACATGCATTGCGAATGCAGCGGTGCAGTGCAGTACACGCCTGCGCAGCGCGACCCACGAGCGGCCCGCGGGATGGTTGGCGCACCCGCCACCCGTCACCCGCCACCCGGCCCTGGGGGGGAATCGCGTGTCCGATGTCCGATCGTCAAATCGTCGCGAGCGCCTGCTGCTGCGGCCGCAGGCCGCACCCGCTCTCAGCTCTCAGCGGATCACGAAGCGACCGCCTGGCGGCGTCTGCAGCAGTGGCGCCGTCACGCCTGGGCCCGGCAGCACCGCCGCCTGGAACACCCAGTCGGTCTGCAGCAGTGCGAAGTCGTTCGGGATCGGCAGAGTCAGGCCCTGCTGCAACTGGAACAAGCCGGCTGGAACGACCGAGTTCGACAGGTCGAGGTAGACGTGCAGGTCCGGCGTCACGAACAGGGGGGTGTCGAGGGTCAATCCGAGCACGAAGATCGCGAACAGCCCCGGCGGCAGGTCGGCCTGGACGGTGACGCTGCCGCCCAGCGTGGCGTTGGTCGCCTGCAGATCGAGATCGCCCAGGTGCTCGTGAGGTCGCGCGCCCGTCTGCGACACGTGGGCCCCGAGCGCGGTCGCCACGTAGGAGTCGTTCAGCTGCAGGGGCGCGGCGGCGCTGCCGGCGACCGAGCCGCCGACGATTGCGCAGGACGCGCCGGCGATCGGCGCCTGTCCGCTGGTGGTGATGGCGGCATTCTGCAGGCGGCACGAACTGAGCCCCAGCGCCTGCACGGACATGGCACCTAGCGTCACGTTGCCGCCGACGAAGCGGCAGTTCGCCACCTGCAACAGGCCGTTGCGGCCGACCTCGAGCGGGCAGTCGCCGGCGAACGCGCTGTCGTCGATGGAGCCGTGGATCGAGGCGCCCAGGGGGCCGAGCCGCAGCGCGGTGCCGCCGGCGGTCGCGTCGAGGTGCAGCATGCGCAGCGCCAGCGTGGTCGGGCCGAACGGCTCGCCCTGTAGGTCCATGCAGGTGGCGCCACGGATGTCCAAGTGCGTGGCCGCGAACGTCGCGGACCGGTCGTCCCCCGGGTTGCGTGCCAGGCGGAACCCGGTACCGCTCACGTCGAAGTCGCACTTGTCGAACTGGAAGATCGACGACCCGCCAGGACCGATGCGGACGTCGAATCCGCTGGTCGCCGCCTCGATCTCGGTCGAGAACGCGGCCAGGATCGTGGTCCGGCCGGAGGGCGACTCATCGCAGCGCACCGCCAGCGGCGTGTTGCGGAACGCGCAGCGGTCGAACAGGACGCGTCCGTAGCCGCCGGCGCTGACGCCGGCGGTCTGGAACGCGAACTGGCTCTGGCCGTCGAACGTGACGTTGTCCAGGACCGTGCCGCCGAACGACGCATCGCTCTGCTGCAGGTCGATGCCGTACGGGCCGCCCTGCAGGATCAGGTTGCGCCAGCTGCAGAAGTTGCTGACCGAGCGGAAGCCGTGCTGGATGCCGGGGCCGGAGAAGTCGAGGATCGCCTCGCCGTTGAACCCCTGGATCAGGATGCCGTGCGGCCAGTCGAGGATGACGTCGAAGTCGCGCTCGACGGTGATCGTGGGCGTCCAGCTGGCATCGATGTTGATCCAGGAGATGTCCTGGCCGGGACCACCCAGCTGCGCCAGTTCCGCCGCCGACAGCTGCGCGCTGGTGAGCACGCGGTTGTGCAGTTGGATCGCCTCGTTGATCGACAGCAGGTTGTCGCCGACGACGCCATGCGACATCGGGTCGCTGATGTTGGCGACGGAGTGCGGCAGCCGGGGCGCGGGTACCCGCGGCGATCGGGGTTCGGCCCCGGATCCGTGCGGCGACGACAGCGCGGCGAGGGCCGCGGCGGTGAGCAGGGCGGTGGCGGGGATCATTCGGTGGCGGTCGGGGCGGCGCGGGGCCTTCTCATGGTAGCTTGCCACCGGCGTCGGCGCAGGCATCGTCGCAGGTGCGCCATTCCCCCGAGGAACGACGGCACGCCGGGCCGCTCGCCGCGGTGGCGCCCGTCGGATCGGCGCCTCCGACCCGACCGTGCGGTGGCGAACACGCGGTTGCGAGGTCGATCCGGCCGGCGATCCAGGCCTGTCCTTGGCGACTCGCCGATCCGGCTCACGGCCATGGGGGGGCGGGTTCCCGGTTCGTTCGGACCCAGGAGCGACGCGGCTGCGCCGGAGCCGCGCTACCGGTCCGTTTCCTCTGCTCCGAACGCGGCCCGGATGCGGACCGCCCGCTCGAGCCCGTCGCGCGACTGCAACAGCTTCCGGCGCACGTCCGGGTCCAAGGCCGACTCCGACAGGAATGCGTCGACGATCGCGAGCGCTTCGGCGCCCGAGTGCCCGTTCACGAACGCGTCGAGCCATGCCGGCATGAAGAAGATCCGGCGGTGCTGCTTGACCCAGTCGACGCGCTCCAGCGCCGGCCGCAGGAACGGCAGCGTCAGCGCCTCCTGGTCGGGCCAGTGGAACCACGGCAGGCTGTCCTGGGACCACTGCTCGGGCGGGTCGTCCTGCTGCAGGTAGGCGTCGAAGTACTCCCGCTTGCTGGCAGCGGTGGGCGTTGCGGCGCGCGCCAGGAAGCGCTCGCGGCCGAGGTCGTGGCCGTCGAGGTCGGCGACCAGCGCCGCCTCGAGTTCCGCGGCCGCGGCGAGCGCAGCAGGGTCCGCGGCGCGCGCGAGCACGCCGGCCAGCGCCAGGAACCGGTCCTCCTTGCCGGGGTCGAGCCCGGCCGGCAGCGCGCGTCGCATGGCGACGTCGGCGCACAGTTCCGTCACGGCCGCGCCGACGCCGTGCCGCGCCAGGTGCCGGAAGATGGTGAGTTCGCGGCCGGTCGGGCCCTGGCCGAGCTGGCGCCGCAGCAGCGCGGTGGCGCGCTCGCGCAGCGCGCCGCTGCGCGCGGGCACGACGTAGCGCTCCACCGACGTGGCCAGCAGCCCGAGCAGCCAGGCGTGGGTGTCTGGGTCGCGCTCGCCTTCGATCAGGTCCAGCACCAGCGCGCCGAACGCCGCGGGATCGCACTCGGCCTCGCGCACGGACTCGAACAGCGTCGACACCATGACCGCGCGCAGCAGCGGATCGCTCTCGTTCGCCGCGTGCTCGAGCAGCCACGCGCGGCTGCGCGCGTCGGGCAGGAACTGGCCGTAGGCGACGTCCTCGGGGTTGGCCAGCACGCAGGCCACGTCGCGGCGGCCGACCAGGGCGTCGATCGGCACGGCGTCGCCGTCGCTGGTGACCCGCAGCCGCTCGGTCCGGCCGTCCGACGCGATCACCAGCAGGCCGACCGTCAGGGGCCAGGTGCCGGCGCCGCCGACCGGCTCCTGCACCAGTCGCGCGGCTGGGATCGCGCCGTCCGCGCCGACCGACCAGTCGACGCGGATGCGCGGCAGTGACGCCGTCAGCAGCCAGCGGTCGGACCAGCGCGACAGGTCGGCATCCGCCGCCTGCTCGAGCGCGCGCGCCAGATCGCGCCAGGTGGCGTTGCCGAAGCGGTGCGCTTGCAGGAACTGGTGCACGCCCTTCCGGAACACGTCGTGGCCGAGCCGGTCCTCGAGCTCGCGCAGCACCGCCGGCGCCTTGTTGTAGACGATCGGACCGTACGCCGACTTGGCGTCGGCGAGGTTCTGCAGTTCCTGGAACACCGGCACCGTGCCCGGCGTGGCGTCGACGTCGTAGGCGCGCGGCTTGACCCGCTGCAGGAACCGCAGCCACGCGAGGCGGTCGGGCTCGAGCTCCGCCATCGCCTTGTAGGCGACGAACGTGGCGAAGCCCTCCTTCAGCCACAGGTCGTCGAACCAGCGCATCGTCACCAGGTTGCCGAACCACTGGTGACTGAGCTCGTGGTAGATCAGCGTGCTGCGTCGGGCCAGCTCGCTCGCCGTCGGCTCGTGGTCGAAGACCAGCGCCCGCTCGCGGTAGAAGATCGCCCCGGCGTGCTCCATGCCCCCGTACGGGAAGCCCGGCAGCAGCACCACGTCGAGCTTGTCGAACGGGTAGTCGACGCCGAACCAGTCGCACAGCCAGCCTAGCCCGCGGATGTGCAGGCGCAGCAGCTCCTGGCGGTCGACGTGCTGGTCCTGGCTGCCGCGGTGGAACACGCGCAGCTCCTGTCCGGCGGAGATGCCGGGGACGCCGAGCTTCTGCGTGCCGAACGACGCGAACGGACCGCACGCGAACGCCGCCAGGTACGTCGGCAGCGGCGCCGTGTCGCGGAACGACCACGCGCGGCGACCGTCCTGGACCTCGCCCGGCGTGGCGCGGCCGTTGGCGATCGCGGTCCACTCGGCCGGCAGGTCCAGTCGCAGCGCGATCGTCGCCTTCAGGTCGGGCTGGTCGAAGCAGGGGTACAGCCGGTGCGCGTCGGCCGGCACGACCAGCGTGTAGCAGTACTCCTCGCCGTCGGCGGCGTCGCGGTACACCGACAACGGCGTGCCCGCGGCGGCGACCGGCGTGCGGAACCGGAGCGACAATGCGTTGCGGCCGGCGCGCAGCGCCGACTTCGGCACCAGCAGGTGGTCGGCGACCGCCGCCAGCTGGAGCGCGCGGCCGTTGACCCTCGCCGGGCCGAGCACCTCGCCCTCGAAGTCGAGCACCAGCGGCACGTCGCCGGGCCACGGCCCGGCCAGCTCGAACGACACCTCGACCTCGCCGGTGACCGACTCGACCGGGCGCTCGATGCGGAACGACAGGTCGTAGCGCACGTTGGCCAGCGCCGCGGCGCGGGTCCGGGCGACCTCGCGGTCGATGCCGGCGGCGGGTTCCGGGGTCTGGGGGGCGAGCGACAACAAGAAGGCGGAGAGCAGCATCGGCGAGGCGCGAAGATACCCGATCGCGGCGCCGCGCCGGCCGCGGGCCGTCGGTCACGGCGCCGCGGGCGAGGACACCGGCTGTGCGGGGGCGCGTCGCGCGAGATCAGCGGGACGGTCGCCGCGGCGGCGTGCCGCGACCGCGGCGGTCGCTCGTGCCGCCCCGCGCCTGCACGCCGGCGTCGCGCGCGTGCACGTAGGTCGGGTCGCCGCCCTGCGCCGCGTCGCGCCGGGCGTGCACGGCGGCCTTCGGCGGATTGGCCGGGATCAGGCACAGCGGTCCGTCGCCGATCAGGTCCTTGCGGCCCGCGTCGAGCAGCGCCTTGCGCACCGTGAACCAGTTCTCCGGTTTGAAGAACTGCATCAGCGCGCGCTGCACCTGGCGGTCCTTGAGCTTCTTGACGGTCTCGACCGGCTGCATGGTCATCGGGTCGAGGCCGGTCCAGTACATGCACGTGGCGATGTCCATCGGCGCCGGGATGAAGTCCTGCACCTGCCGCGGCCGGTAGCCGCGCTGCTTCAGGAACACCGCCAGCTCGATCATCTCGTGCACGCCGGAGCCCGGGTGCGAGGCGATGAAGTACGGGATCAGATACTGCTCCTTGCCGGCCCGTTTGCTGGCGGCGGCGAACTTCTCGGCGAATTCGTCGAACGTGTGCGTCGCGGGCTTCTTCATCAGGTCGAGCACCTTCTCGCTGGTGTGCTCGGGCGCGACCTTCAGCTGGCCGCCGACGTGGTGCGCGGCCATCTCCTCGAGGTAGGTGTCGTCGAGCCGCGCGAGGTCCATGCGGATGCCGCTGGCCACGCGCACGGACTCCACGCCGGGGGTGCCGCGCACCTGGCGCAGCAGGTCGATCGTCGGGCGGTGGTCGGCGCCGAGCAGCTTGCACACCGTCGGGTGCACGCACGACAGGCGCCGGCAGCGCGCCTCGATGTCGGGCCGCGTGCACCGCATCTGATACATGTTCGCGGTCGGGCCGCCGATGTCGCTGATGTGCCCCTTGAACTCCGGGTCCTGCGCCATCTGCCGCACCTCGCGCAGGATCGAGCCCTGGCTGCGGCTCTGGATCGCGCGGCCCTGGTGCATGGTGATCGAGCAGAACGTGCAGCCGCCGAAGCAGCCGCGCATCGTCGTCACCGAGTCGCGGATCATCGTGTCGGCCGGGATCGGCGCGCCGTACGACGGGTGCGGCCGCCGCGTGTAGGGCAGGTCGTAGTACGCGTCCAGCTCCGCCTGCTCGGCAGCGAGCGCCGGCGGGTTGACGACCAGCAGGCGATCGCCGTGGCGCTGCACCAGGCGGCGGCCGTTCTGCGGGTTGGTCTCGTGGTGCAGGAGCCGCGTTGCGCGGGCGAACGCGACCTTGTCGGCGGTGATCTCCTCGAACGACGGCAGCTCGACCGTGCGGTTGTCGCAGGCGGCGTCGTCGAAGCGGTGCTCCGGCAGCGCCTCCTTGCCGCCGAGCAGGTAGGCCACGCCGCGCAGGTCGCGGCAGTCGGCGACCGTGCGCCCTTCGTCCAGCCGGCGGCAGATCTCGAGCAGCGTGCGCTCGCCCATGCCGAACCCCAGCAGGTCGGCCTTGCTCGACACCAGGATGCTCGGCCGCACGGTGTCGGACCAGTAGTCGTAGTGGGCGACGCGCCGCAGCGAAGCCTCGACGCCGCCGATCACCACCGGCACGCCGGCGAACGCCTCGCGGCAGCGCTGCGCGTAGACGTTGGTGGCGCGGTCGGGACGCCGGCCGATCTGGCCACCGGGCGAGTAGGCGTCGTCGTTGCGCCGCTTCTTGTTCGCCGTGTAGTGGTTGATCATCGAGTCCATGTTGCCGGCGCTGACCGCGAAGCAGAGCCGCGGGCGGCCGAACTGCCGGAACGCAGAGGCCGCGCGCCACTCCGGCTGCGACAGGATCGCGGTGCGGAAGCCGTGGGCCAGCAGCACGCGGCCGAGGATCGCCATCGCGAACGAAGGGTGGTCGACGTAGGCGTCGCCGGACACCAGCACGACGTCGACCTGGTCCCAGCCGAGGCGGCGGACGTCGTCCGGCGTCATCGGCAGGAACTGGCGGGGGTCGGGGCTGGCGCAGGGCGAGGACACGGGCGGAGGATGGTAGCGGCCCCGGGCCGGCGCCGCAGGCCCAGTCCGTTGGCCCAGTCCGTTGGCCCAGTCCGTTGGCCCTCTCCCCAGACCGGTCCGGATGGACCCGCGCCAGGGCCGGTTCGGAGCGAGGTCAGGTGGGGGACGGTCCGGTGCCGATGCCACCGGAATGCTGCTCCGTTCGGCCCTGTGTCTGTTCACCGCCTTGCTCGCCGGCTGCGCCACCCATGGCATCCGCGTGCCGGTCATGCGGCCCGCGCCCGTCAACCTGGTTCAGTTCGAGCGCGTGGCGGTCGACCGCTTCGAAGGCGACGGCTGCGAACCGTTCAGCGACGAACTGGCCGAGGCACTCGGCGCCGCCGAGAACCCGCTCAACGGCCGCACCGCGTTCCAGGTGCTGCACCGCGCGCAGATCGACCGCGCCATCGACGACCTGCGCGGGCGCCGCAGCGACGCCGCCGACCAGGAGATGATGGAGCTGCTGCAGCGCTGGCGCACGGCGCAGATCGTGCTGTCGGGCTTCGTCGAGGATCACGGCGTGCAGGAGGAGATCGTCGACGAACTGGTGAAGGCCCGCGACGGCACCCAGCACCCGGTGCGCGTCCGTCGCACCGCCGCGCGCGTGTGCGTGCAGCTGCGCGCGACCGACTTCGACGGCGGTCGCGTGTTCGACGAGGTGCAGCTGCGCGGCGCCGCCAGCGCGCAGACGCGCGCCGAGGACGGCGAGCCGGCGCCGATCGATCCGATCCGCCTGCTGGCGGCGGCGCGCGCGCAGGCCGTGCAGAGCTACCTGCAGCGCGTGTTGCCGCACCGAGTCTACGTCGAGGTCGCGCTCTACACCGACGGCGACGTGCCCGACCTGCAGGTCGGCAACGGCTACGCCGAGGCCGGCAACTGGCCGCTCGCGGCCGAGAGCTACCGCCGCGCGCTCGACGCGATGACGGGCGAGCTCGCCGAGGTGCGCTACAAGGCGCTGTTCAATCTGGGCGTCGCGCACGAGTTCCTCGACCAGTTCGACGACGCGCGCAAGTCGCTGCAGGAGGCCTACGCGATCGGCCAGGAGCGGATGATCCTGGACGAGATCCGGCGCGTCGAGCAGCGCGAGCAGGAGGTCCGTCGGCTGCGCGAGCAGGCGGGCGATCCGGCCGGCCCGGCGCGCTGAGCCCCGGCGCGACCTCCCGGGCGCGGGCGCCTGGCAGTCCGCGCGGTTGACGATCGGCGGGCCGCACCCGATCGTGCCGGGTCATGGCGAACAGCCCGGTGTCGTCGCTGCGCATGATCCTGTGGCCGTCGGTGCTGACCCTGCTGGTCGGCATCGCGCGACTGGTCGCCGAGCTGCAGGGCTGGACCACGCGGCAGACCGGCGGCGCGCTGGCGCCGCTCGGCATCGTCTGGCTCGGCTTCGCGTTCGGCGGCTGGTTCGCGTGGCGGCTCGGTCGCCTCGGCCACGGCGCACCCACGCGCCGGCGCTGGATCCCGGCGCTGATCGCGCTGCTGGTGATCGTCGCCGTGGTCGGGTCGCAGTTCGCCGGCGTCGACCGCCAGGACCGCAGTGAGGCGGCGTTCGCGGCCCTGCGGCACACGGTGCTGCTGCTGTGCGGCGTCGCGATCGCCGCGGCGCTGCTGGCGGCGTGGGCGTGGCCGCGGCTGGCCTGGGTGATGCTGCTCTACGCGATCCCGGCGCGCCTGACCGTCGTCGCGATGACCGTGCTGGCGCGCCAACAGGGCTGGGACACGCACCACGTGAAGTTCGGCCCCGCCGGCATCGAGGTGCCGATGGCCGACACGGCGATCAGCGCGACGGTGGCGCAGCTCGGCTTCTGGGTGCCGTTCACCGTCGTCAGCGGCGTCCTCGTCGGCACCGCGTTCGCCGGGCTGTTCGGCCAGCGCGCGCCCGCGGGCGACTGAGCACCGCGCCGCCGCGGCGAGCACGTCCTCCAGAAAAGCCGCTGCCGCGGCCGCCGTCCGGAGAACGGCGACCGCGGCGCGGTGTGGCACGGCGCGGGCCGTGCATCGGGCTCAGGTGCTGGACGGTTGCGATGTGCGGACCTGCCGATGCCGGCCGGCGGGAGCTGCCGCGGCCACGCATGAGCCCGGGACGAGCACATCGGGCACCGGAGCGCGGCGCGTCGGAGAGCGGCGCCGCGGGCATGGGTCAGCGTGGGACGTCCTGGTCTCGAGGCCGGGTCGGGATGCCTCGTGTCCTGCTGCGCCAGTGGTGATGGGCTGCGTCATCGGGTTCACCTCGACGCGCCCGGCGGATCGGCCCGGAGGCCGCGGTGGAGGCGGTCGTCGGCGTGGGAACTGCGCCGAGGTCCACCGGAGTCGCGTCATCGATTCCGACGAACGCCGGGTCCCTGGGGATCCCTTCGGTCCCCATTCCTGTGCGGCGCAGCGCGGCGCCCCGTTGACGGCCGCGACCGCCGTGGGCAAACAGAGGGCCCGTGCCCGCGTCAGAGGAGCCCAAGGTCCACGCCCACCTCGTCCTGGTGCGGCACGGCGAGAGCACCAACAACGCGCTCGGCGTGTTCACCGGCTGGCGCGACATCGCGCTGACCGAGCGCGGGCGCGAGCAGGCGGTCGCGGCCGGTCGGCGCCTCCGCGCGACGCCGCTCCGGTTCGACGCGGTGTTCACCTCGGTGCTGCAGCGCGCCGTCGAAACCGCTGCGTTGCTGACCGCCGAGCTCGCGCCGCCGGTGCCGGCGCCGCGCGCGCTGTGGCGGCTCAACGAGCGCCACACCGGCGCGATGCAGGGGCTCACCAAGAGCGCGGCGAAGCGCGCGTTCGGCAGCGAACTGGCGCGCACCTACCGGCGGTCGTGGGACACGGCACCGCCGCCGGTCGCCGCGGGCAGCGCCGACGACCCGCGCGGCGAGCCGCGGTACCGCGAGCTCGGGGACGCTGCGCCG
Source organism: Planctomycetota bacterium (assembly GCA_050245995.1). Classification (GTDB taxonomy): domain Bacteria; phylum Planctomycetota; class UBA1135; order UBA1135; family UBA2386; genus JBFWWV01. Next base: position 10,270 of record JBFWWV010000004.1, read on the forward strand.
CGCACCGAGGCCATGGGCGACCTGGCCGCGCGCGTGCTGCCGGTCTGGGACGACGAGCTGCGGCCGCTGCTGGCGGCGGGCCGCAGCGTGCTCGTGGTGGGGCACGGCATGGCGCTGCGCGCGCTGGCGCGGCCGGTCGAAGGCCTTGCCGAGCCGCGGCTGCCGGACTGGAAGCTGGCCAGCGCCGCGCCGCGCTGGTACCAGCTCGACGCAACGTTGCGGCCGCTCGCGATCCTGGACCTCGGCGTCGGCGACGACGCGCCGGACGAGTAGCCCCGACATGCAGTGGATCGAGGCTGCGATCGCCGCGTTCGCCGACTGGCAGGCGCAGCCGCATCGACGCACGCCGCGCGAGGCCGTGGCGCGAGCAGTGCCACGCGAGGCCCCCGCGACCGAACGCGCGCGCGTCGCCGCCGCGGTCTACGGCGCGGTGCGCGACCAGCGCCGGCTCCTGTTCGCGCTCGACGTCGATCTCGACGCGCGCGACGACCTCGCGGCCGTGCTGGTGCTGGCGCACTGCGTCGCCGGCGGCGCGGTGACGCCGGCGGCGGCGGCTGCGCGCACGGAACTGCCAGCGGCCGTGTTCGCACGGCTCGCCGACGTGGAGGCGCGCCTCGCCACGATCGTGGATCCGGCCGAGCGGTTCGCCGTGCGCCACTCGCTGCCGGACTGGCTCGCGGCGCTGCTGCTGCGCGAGTTCGGCGAGGACGCCGAGCGTGTCGTCACGGCGCTCGGCGAACCGCCGCCGCGCGTGCTGCGCGCCAACCGCCTGCGCGGCGACCGCGCGGCGCTGGCAGCGGCGCTGGCTGAGGCAGGGATCTCGACGGCGCCGGGTCGGTTCGCCGCCGACGCGCTGGAGGTCGCCGGCGACGACGACGTGTTCGCCACCGCGGCCTACCGCGACGGCGCATTCGAGCAGCAGGACGAAGGCAGCCAGCTGATCGCCCAGCTGCTGGCGCCGCCGCCGCGCGGTCGCGTGCTCGACGCGTGCGCGGGCAGCGGCGGCAAGACGCTGGCCATCGCGGCGCTGCTCGGCAACGCCGGCGAGGTGCTCGCCGCCGACGTGCACGCCCCGCGCCTGCAGGGGCTGCGCCAGCGCGCTCGGCGCGCGGGCGCGCACAACGTCCGCGCCGTCCAGGTCGAGGCCACGGGCTGGTCCCCTGAGGTCGAGCGCTTCGCGCGCGCCGCCGACCGCATCCTGCTGGACGTGCCCTGCAGCGGCACCGGCAGCTGGCGGCGCCGGCCCGAGGCGCGCTGGACGCTGACGCCGCACGACCTGCCGGCGCTGCAGCGGGTGCAGGACGAACTGCTGGATCGCGCCGCCGCCGCGCTGCGGCCCGGCGCCCGCATCGTCTACGCCACCTGCTCGCTGCTCGCCGCCGAGAACGAAGAACGCGTCGCGGCCGCACTGGCGCGCCACCCGGAGCTCGAGCCGGTGCGGCCGGCCGAGATCCTCGGCGGCGCCGTCGCTGCGCCGATCACCGGCGCCGACGGTGCGTTCCTGAAGCTGCGCCCCGACACGCACGGCACCGACGGCTTCTTCGCCGCGGTGCTGCGCCGGCCGCGGCGCTGAACCCGTCAGTTCTTGCGCCCGCCCGGCAGCAGCCCGCGCAGGCCTTCGCCGAGCCCCTTCTTCGCGGCTTCTTCGGCGGCCTTCTTCGCCGCATCTTCGGCCGCCTTCTTGGCGGCCTCCTCGGCCTGCTTCCTGGCCTGTTCGGCGGCGTCCTCGACCTTCGACTTGGCGTCGTCGAGCATCTGCTCCGGCGTCTTGTTCGGGTCGATCAGGTCGCCGGCGCCGGGGATGCCGCCGAGCAGCTTGCCGGCTTGCTGGTTGACGAAGTTGGCTAGCTCCTGCTTGCCGGCGCGCAGCAGCGCGTCGGCCAGGGTCTTGTCGTCGAGCTCGACACTCGGCGACGTGACGGCGCCGCGCAGGCCGATCGGCAGCAGCAGCTGGTCGACCGGCGTCGGCGCCATGCCGGGCAGCGCGAACGTGGTGCCGCGCAGCGTGACCTGCAGCGGCAGGTCGATCGTCGTCTCGGTGTCGGCGTGGGTCTGCAGCGAACCCTTGGTGCTGAGGTCGATGGTGCCGCCGCGCAGCGGGGCCGCGCCGCCGGTCTGCAGCTGCGCGAACACCGAGTCGACGGCGAGGTTCTTCAGCGCGAAGTCGATCGCCGCGCCCTGCTGCGCCTTGCTGGGGCCGGTGAACGCGAGCGCCAGCGCCTGGTCGGGCGACGACACCGAGACCTTGGGCGGCTGCGGCAGGAGCCACGCGTTGGTCGACAGGTCGGTGACGTGCAGGTCGAGCTGTGCGACCGGCAGGTTCGGGCAGGCGATGCCCTCGATGTCGATGGCGCGGATCCAGACCAGCGGCAGGTCCTCGCGCAGGTGCTCGGCGGTGACCTTGGCGAGGCCGTACTCCTCGACCGCGGCCTCGATGTGCCGGCGCTGCTCCTCGGGCGTGCGCTCGGCCGGCGGCGCCTCGTCGGCGCCGCTGAGCGTCTCGATCCACTCGCGGGCCTGCGCCAGCCGCTGCTTCCACAGGTCGACGTCCTTCAGGTAGTCGTCGATGGTCTTGGTGCCCGCCGGCGGCTCGGGAGCCGGCTCGGGCTCGGGCGCGGTCGCGGTGCGCTCGGCAGGCGTCGTCCGCGGCGTGCCGGTGCTGGCGCCGCTGACGCGCAGGCGATCGATCACCAGCCGGCGGCGCAGCAGCGCCTCGACGTCGATGTCGGCCTCGAGGTGCGCGGCGGCGAACAGGTCGGTGCTCAGCGTCGTGCTGTCGGCGATCGCGAGGTCGTCGATGCGCAGGAAGCCCTCGCTGAGGCTCAGCTCGGCGCGGCCGACGTCGACGGTCGCGCCGTTGGTGGCGGTCAGCGTCGTGCGCATGTTCTCGGTCAAGAGCGGCGTGCTGTAGCTGCTCTGGAACACCCAGAGGCCGGCGCCGATCAGCACCACGAGCACGACGCCTGTGACGCGGATCGGCAGCGCCTTGCGGCCCTCGGTGAGCTCCTGCCAGCTGAGCTTCTTGCCCTTGCCCTTGCCGAACAGGATCCAGGCCATGAACCGGACCCACGTCTTGCTCGAGTGCTTCTGGTAGCGCTCGGAGTTCTCCTCGACCTGCGCCATGCGGCGGCGGAAGCTCATCAGCACCTTGAGCATCGCGATGCCCATCGCGGTGCCGAAGAACAGGCCGAGCACCAGGCCGCCGGTGGTCGCGTAGTACTCGAGCCCGAACCAGGCGGTGACCGGCGCGTTCACCAGCAGGCGGAACAGCCCCTGCAGCGGGCCGTCGATCAGCGCGCGGCCGATCGCGAACGACACCGGCATCGCCACGAGGCTGAGCAGCTTCGCCAGCAGCGTCACCAGGCCGAACACGCCGAGGTTGGCGTTCAGCACCAGCACCAGGAACACGACCGACAGGATCAGCAGCGGCGCCTGCGCGAAGCCGCCGCCCAGATCCGACGGCAGGAAGAAGCCGGGCACGAAGCCCAGCACGCCGCCGAGCAGCGCCGCCACGAACACCTGGCCGCGCGTCGCCTTGCCGCGCAGGAAACTGCCGATCTTCCGAGTCAGGAACATGCGGGCCAGCGTAGCGCGGTTGCGGCCGCGGAACGATGCGCGCTAGGAGCGCTGCGGATCGCGGTCGGCACCTTCCGGCGTCGCGGCCGCCGGAGTCGCGGTCGCGACCGGCTCAGGGGTCGGCTCACCGGTCGGCGCGTCCGTCGTCGCTGCCGCGGCCTGCTCCGCCAGCTGGCGGCGCGCTGCCTCGGCGCGCGTGACGCAGCCGGCAGGCGGGTTGTCGTTGAGCCAGTCGAGCAGCTTGTTGAACTCGTCCTTGAGCTCCTGCAGATGGTCGCCGCGGCGGAACTGGACGGTGAACGCGAGGTCGCCGCTGCGGATGCGCTCGATGCACTTGGTCAGGCGGTACGCCGGGCCCGCCACCTTGTGCGAGATCTTCAGCGAGTTGACCATCAGGAACACCGCGGCCAGCAGCTCGAAGGCGATCACCAGGTAGAACAGCGGCATCAGGCCCGGCAGTTCGGTGTCCGTGGCCATCGCCTCGTCCATCAGGCGGGCGCAGTACACCCCGGTGAAGACCGCGATACCGGCCAGCGCAATGCCCGGCAGCAGCGCCATGTTGAGCATCAGGCGGCTCTGGAGCGGGCGATTGACGATGAGCTTCTTGCGGCGTTCGTGGGTGTGGGCAGCCATCTTCGGTTTCCCTGCGTAGGTCTGTGGGAAACATCGACCGTCGGACTGGCCCCGGTTTAGTTCCGACGGCACCGTATCCGATCCCGACGCAAGACCCCGGCTTCGGGCGCAAGACGCGGCCCCCCCGGAGCCGATACCCTGTCCGGCCCGCTCCGCTTTCTGTCCGACGAACGCTCATGAACGTCCTGTTCGATGCCCGCCTCCTGCACCGTCCGCTGTCCGGGCTGGAGCGGGTCCAGCGGAACCTGCTGCGCGAACTCGCCGCCTCCAAGCAGATCGATCGCCTGCGCGTGCTCGTCCGCCACGGCACCGTCCTGCCCGACAGCTTCCCGGCGCGCGCCGAGGCGGTGCAGGTGCACGGCACCGAGGACATCCTGCGCGAGCTGCTGGCGCCGGACACCAGGCCGGATGTGTACCACCTGTCGTGGTTCCCCGACCGCAACCCGCGCGACCTCTGGCTGCCGCTGGCCGCCAAGGCGTCGGTCGTCGAGGTCCACGACGCGATCCTGAACCGGCATCCCGAGTACCACCCCAACCACGACTGCTGGAAGTGGTACCACTCGTTCGTACGGACCCTGGTCCGCAACGGCGGCCGGCTCCTGTGCCACAGCCGCTCGGTGATCGAGGAGGTCGTGCGCGACCTCGGCGGCGAGCGCTCTCGCTGCGACCTGGCGCCGCTGGCCGTCGAGCCGACGCTGCGCGTGCCGCTGTCGGAAGAAGAGGCGCGGCAGCGCCGCGAGCGGCTCGGCATGCCCGAGCGCTACTTCCTGGCCGTCGGCAAGGACTATCCGCACAAGGGGCACAACACGATGTTCCGCGCGATCGCGCGGCTGCCCGAGCGGATCCCGGTGGTGTGCGCCGGCAGCCAGGTCTGGAACGGCCCGGACGCGACGCGCAAGCAGCTCGAGGAGCTGCAGATGACCGACTCGGTGCGCTGGGTCGAGGGCCTCGACGACGAGGACGTCAAGGCGCTGATCCAGGGCGCGCTGGCGCTGGTCTACCCGTCCACCGAGGAGGGCTTCGGCCTGCCGCCGATCGAGGCGATGGCGCTCGGCACGCCGGTGCTCGCCGCGGCCGCGATGTCGATCCCCGAGGTCTGCGACGACGGCGCGTGGCTGTTCCCGCCGGGCAACGTCGGCGCGCTCGTCGACCTGATGCGGCGCCTGCTCAACGAGCCCGAGCGCGTGCAGAAGCTGGTGGAGCGCGGCCGCGAGGTCGAGCAGCGCTACTCCTGGAAGCGCTGCGCCGAGGCGACGATCCGCTGCTACGAGCGCGCGATCGCCGAGTCGCGCCGGGGCAAGAAGGGCCGCAAGCGCCCGGCCCTGCCGACCGAGCTGGTGCAGATGCTGCAGGTGCAGGCGACCAGCCCGTTCAGCGCCGACCGCGAGCTGGCGGCCTGGCAGGAGCGCTGCCTGTCGGTCGAGAACACCCTCAACGAGCTGCGCATGCGGCTGAACGCGCTGCAGCCCGAGGCGCCGACGCCGGCCCCGCCCCCGCCTCCGCCCGTCCCGGATCTGGCCGCCGCCCCCGAGACTTCGCGTCCACGCTTCTCGTTGCGGCGTCGAATGCGCAAGATTCGCGACAGCCTGCGCCGCCGCTCCGAGAACAGCTGACGCGGCGCCGGCCCTCACCGCCAGGCCAAGGACTCCGTGACCACCGAGCAGCCATCTCCGGTGCGCAAGCGTTCGCTGTCGAACGCCGTCGCCGAGCTCCGCCTGCAGCTCGCGGATCGCGAGCGCCGGATCGCCGAGCTCACCGAGCAGTCGCTGCAGATCCTCGATCGGCTGGCCAACGCGCGCGGCGCCCCCGACGAGCGACAGGCGCTGCAGGCGCGCATCGCCGAGCTGCAGGAGCAGCTCGCGGACACCCGCCAGCGCATCCGCCTCGGCAGCCGCGCCGTGCTGTACCCCGGCGCCGAGGTCACGGCCGGTGTCGACGTCGTGGTCTGGGGCTTCGCCGCGGCGCCGGAGCCGCAGCTCGGCGCCTGCGCCGCGCTCGCTGCCGAGCGGCCGGTGACGCTGATGATGGGGCCGCAGCACCGCGTCGAGGAGTTCGCGCGCGGCGCCGCGCCGACCACGGCGGTGCTCGAGACCGACTGCCGCACCTCGGCGCACTACTGGAACCAGGCGATGGCGTCGACGCAGAGCGACGTCGTCGTGCTGCTCGCCGCCGGCGCGGCGTGTTCGCCCGCGGCGGTCGAGCGCCTGGCGGCGGCGGCGGCCGTCGACGGCGTCGCGCTGGCCACGCCGCGCCTGTCGCAGGGCGGCAAGCACTCGCTGGGTCGCGTCGAGCGCGCGCTGCTGGAGCTGGTGCCGCAGCCGACCGCCAAGGTCGACGGCGTCGAGGCGGTGCCGTTCGCGGCGCCGGAGGCGTTCGCGATCTCGCGCGCGGCCTACCTCGCGCTCGGACCGTTCGACCAGGACCTGCTCGGCGACCTGGCGCTGGCCGAGTGGGCGATCCGCGCGGCGTCGCGGTCGCAGCGCACGGTCGGCGTCGCCGACGCCGACGTGGTCGTGCCGGAGTACCGCGTCGACCAGACCGGTCCGGCCGCGGTCGAGTCGGATCGGCTCGTCGTGCTGGCCCGGCACCGTCCGCAGCAGCTGGCGGCGGCGGCGCTGGCGGCCGACTCGCTGTGGCAGCAGGACCCGGGCGCCGTCGCCAACGTGCTGCGCGCCGCGTTCCGCCGGCTGCCGCGCGCCAGCGAGATGCCGGCGGCGGTGGACCTGCTGGTCGTGCAGGCGCAGACGATCGCCGGCTGGAAGCGCCTGGCGCCGTCGGTGCGCGAGCGGTTGCACGGCATCGCCCGCGAGATGGAGGTGCCGGTCGGCGACCTCGTGTCCGACCCCGGGCTGGTCACCCTGGCCGAACGGCTGCAGGCCGCGGCCGCCGTGCTGCGCCAGCGCGGCAGCGAGGTCGAGTCCCAGCACCGCGAGGTCCGCGAGCTGCGCGGCCAGGCCGACAGCAACGCGGCGCGAATCCGCGACCTGACCGAGCAGGTGATCGCCCGCTCCAACTCGATCGACGCGCTGCGCCACGAGCTCAGCGAGCGCGAACGCGCGATCGCGGCGTTGCGTCAGGAGCTCGGCCACCGCCAGGGCGAGCGCGATCGGTTCATCGATCACCTCGCGCAGCTGCAGCAGGAGATCGAGAAGCAGAACGAGGAGCTGAACGCGCTGCGCATCACCGCGCACGAGCACGTGCGGCTGACCGAGCAGAACGGGCTCCTGCGCGCCGAGAACGAGCGGCTGGAGCAGCAGCTCGAGATGCAGCAGGACCACACCCGCGAGATCGAGCGCCAGCTCGGCAAGGCGCTGGGCCGCACGCTCGAGCTCGACCCGCAGCTGGCCGAGGCCAAGGACACGCTGAAGACCCTGGAGCAGCAGCTGACCGAGGAGTCGCGCCGGCTCGAGGGGGTCCTCGGCGAGATCGACGTGCTGCGCGGCGGCCACGAGTCGCTGCGCCGCGAGCACGGCAGCCTGCAGGAGCAGCGCGTGGAGCTGGAGGCGCGCGCGCACGAGCTGGTGGCGGCGCTGCGCGACCGCGAGCGCTGGATCGCCAACCTCCTCCAGGAGGTGCGGCAGCGCCGCTGGCGCGGCCGCGACCTGTCGCCGCACGAGGCCGACTTCCTGTCGCGGTACGACCCCGGGCCGAAGCCATGAAGCTGCTGTTCGTGCTGCACCAGTACCTGCCGCGGCACGTCACCGGGACCGAGCAGTACGTGCGGTCGCTGGCGCGCGGCCTGCGCGCCGCCGGCCACGAGGTCACGGTGTTCGCCTACGAGCCGCTGATCCAGTTCGCGGCGCCCGGCCGCGACTGGTTCGAGCAGGACGAGGTCGTCGAGGACGTGCCGGTGCGGCGGTGCAGCGTGCACCCGCGGCACTCCGCCAACCGCGAGCTCGGCGAGTACGAGAACCCGCTGGTCGCCGGCATGTTCGCGCGCTGGCTCGCCGGGCAGTCGTTCGACGTCGTGCACGTGTTCCACCCGCGCAACATCGGCATGTGCGCGCTGCGCGAGCCGCGGCGGCTCGGGCTGCCGGTGGTGGTGCACCTGATGGACTTCTGGTTCCTGTGCCCGAACTACCTGCTGCTGCGCAGCGACGGCAGCCTCTGCGACGGGCCGCCGGACCGCGGCTTCGGCTGCATCGGCTGCATGGACGCGCGGCTGGCGGAGAAGGTCGAGCAGCAGGAGCTGCGGCCGTCGCTCGAGGTCATGGCGGACCTGCCGCCGCCCGCCGCCGGTCTCGACCCGACGCCGGCGCGCCGCGCGCAGGCGCTGGTGGCGCGCAAGCCGACGCTGTTCGCCGAGCTGGCGCAGGCCGACGCCGTGATCGCGCCGTCGCGGTTCCTGCGGCAGACGTTCGAGGCGCAGGGCTTCCCGGAGGGCGTCATCCGCCACCTGCCGTACGGCCTCGACCCGTCGCGCGGCGCGGTGCGCCCCGCCGACGCTCGACCGCGCCGCGACGACTTCCTGCACGTCGGCTACATCGGGTCGATCAGCGAGCACAAGGGCGTGCACGTGGCGATCGCCGCCGTGCGCGCGCTCGAGCGCGACGACGTGCGGCTGCACGTGCACGGCGGGCTCGAGTCGCACCCCGAGTACTCGGAGGAGCTGCAGCGGCTGGCCGGCGACGACCCGCGCATCGCGTTCGAGGGCCGGTTCGAGTCGGCGCAGCTGGGGCAGGTGCTGTCCGGCCTCGACTGCATCGCGGTGCCGTCCCTGTGGTACGAGAACACGCCGTTCTCGGTGCTCGAGGCGCTGAACTTCGGCCTGCCGGTGCTCGCCAGCGACCTCGGTGGCATCGCCGAGGTGGTGGTGCACGAACAGAACGGCCTGCTGTTCCCCGCCGGCGACGGCGCGGCGCTCGGCGCCGCCATCGCGCGCCTCGCCGACGACCGCGCGCTGCTGCAGGAGCTCGCCAAGGGCGCGTCGGTGCCCGACGTCCAGGAGGACGTCGCCTGGCTCGCGCAGCTGTACGTCGAGGTCACCCAGGCGAACACGGCGCGCGCGCGATGAGCGCCGCGCGCGTGCAGGTCGTGATCGTCAACTGGAACGGCCGCGAGTTCCTCGGGCCGTGCCTGGAGTCGGTTCGGGCGCAGCGGGGTGACGCCGGATCCGGCGTCCTCGACGTGCGCGTGCTGGTCGTCGACAACGGCTCCACCGACGGCTCGCTGGAGTACCTCGCGCAGCACGGCGCCGATGTCGAGGTGGTCCGCAGCGCGGCCAACAACTACACCGCCGCCAACAACCTCGGCGTGGCGCGCGCCGACGGCGAGTTCGCGCTGCTGCTCAACACGGACGCCACGCTGTCGCCGGGCTGCCTCGCCGCGCTGGTCGCGGCGCTGCGCGCCGACGCGAGGGCGGCCGCCGCGGCGCCGAAGATCGTGTTTCCCGACGGGCGCCTGTGCACGACCGGCATCGCCCAGCGCGACGACCTGTACTGGGTCGACCGCGACGGCGGCGCGCCCGACCCGGACCCCGGTGAACGCGCGCCGGCGCCGCCGGGCCCGGTGCTCGGCGTGTCGGGCTGCTGCGCCCTGTTCCGCGTCGCGGCCTGGCGCGCGGTCGGCGGCCAGGACGAGGCGTTCCACATGTACTACGAGGACGTCGACCTCGCCCTGCGCCTCGGCGCGGCGGGGTGGCGCTCGCTGTACGTGCCGGCGGCTCGCTGCGTGCACGAGGGGCACGGCTCGATCCGGAAGGCGAAGACCTGGAAGGACGAGCTCGGCGAGCGCAACCGGCTGCTGGTGCTGGCGCGCTGGTTCCCCGACCGGTTCGCGGCGGAGCTGGTGCGGTCGCCGTGGTTCCAGTCCGCCGAGCCGGCGCAGGTGCGAGCGTTGCTGCCGCTGCTGGCGCAGCGGCGCGCCGCCGCCGACGACGGGAGCGGCGATCCGCAGGGCGTGCTGCTCGACCTGCTGCTGGCGTTGCGCGACGCGGTCCGGGTCCATGCCGGCGAGCTCGACGCGCGCTGGGGCGAGCACCGGAACCTGCCGAAGATCCTGGGCGAGCGCGAGGCCTGGATCGCCACCCTGCTCGAGGAGGTCGCCCGGCTGCGGCTGTGGCGCCTGCCCGGCAAGCGTCTCAAATCGGCCGAACGCGCGTTCCTCGACCGGGTGCGCGGCCGCATCGGTCCCGGCGGCGCGTGACCGCGTCCCGGATCACCCGACTTCTCACACGCGCCGCCTGCGCCGCGTAGAGCGCCCGTGCACTGGCTCTGGCACCTGCTCGGTCTGCGCGACGCCACCGGAGCCGAGCGCCGCGCCGCGTTCTGGACGGCGGTGATGTTCTGCTGCGCGCTGGCCAGCACGTTCGTGCTGCGGCCGCTGCGCGACCAGTTCGGCGTCGACCGCGGCGTCGATCACATGCCCTGGCTGTACTCGCTGACGCTGGCGGTCACGGTGGTGTTCACCCCGTGGTTCTGGTGGCTCGCGAACCGGATGCCGAGCCGGCGCTTCGTGCCGGTGGCGCTGCACGCGAGCGCCGGCGCCATGCTGCTGCTGTACGCCGCGCTGCGCGCCGTCGGCCGCTACGACTGGAGCGCGCCCGGCGCCGCGTGGGTCGGCGAGGCGTTCTGGGGCTTCTACAGCGCCTTCAACGTGGCCGTGCCGACCCTGGTCTGGATCCACGCCGTCGAGCACTTCCGCCGCGAGCAGGCGCTGCGGCTGTTCGGGCTGGTCGGCGTCGGCGGCACGTGCGGCGCGATGCTGGGGTCGTATCTGGCCGGGCAGCTGCCGAAGCTCGGCCTGGAGCCCAGCGCGGCGGCGCTGGCAAGCCTGGTGCTGCTCGAGCTGACGCTGCTGGCCTACCTGCGGTCGCGACGCGCCTGCGAGGCGATGGCCTCCGTGCAGCGCGGCGCCGCCACCGAGGTCGTCGGCGAAGGGGCCCACGTCGCGTCGCGCGCCGTGTCGGCGCGCGGCCTGCTGCACGGGCTGCGGCTGCTCGCCGCCGATCGCCACCTGCTCGGCATCGCCGCCTACATGATGCTGCTCGGCGGTGTCGCGACCGCGTTCTACGTCGCGCAGACCGAGCTGGTCGGCGAGCAGGTGCGCAGCGCGCGCGCGCAGCACGGCTGGCTCGCGCACACCGAGTTCCTCGGGCAGAGCCTGGTGCTGTCGCTGCAGCTGTTCTTCACCGGCCGCCTGCTGCGGCGGCTGCCGGCGGCGCTGTTCCTGAGCCTGCTGCCGCTGCTGTCGACCGTGGGGCTCGGCGCCCTGTGGTTGTGGCCGACGGTCGCCGCCGTCGCGGTCGTCCAGATCCTGCGCCGCGGCGCGCAGTACGCGCTCGAGAAGCCGTCGCGCGAGGCGCTGTACACCCCGCTCGAGCTCGAGACCAAGCACAAGGTCAAGTTCCTGCTCGACACCGTCGCGTTCCGCCTCGGCGACCTGCTCGGCGTGTGCTTCCAGGTCTACGTGCTGCGCGGCGGCCGGCTCGGCGCCGGCGGCATCCTGGCCGCCACCATCGCGCTGGCGGCGGTGTGGGCCGGGGTCGGCGCCGCGCTCGGGCGCGGCAGCGTGCGGCGGGCGCGCGGGGTCGCGGCGCGCTGACCGCGGTCAGGCGGCGCCGCCGTCGCGGACCTCGCGGCGGCGCTGCGCCAGCAGGTGCTGCGGCGAGTCGGTGCGGGCGCCGCGGACGTCGGCGTCGCCCCATTGGGCGCCGTCGACCCGGGCGCCGCGCAGGTCACAGTTGCGCAGGTCGGCGCCGCGCAGGTCGGCGTCGGTCAGGTCGGCGCCCGCCAGGTCGGCCAGCTGCAGCCGCGCCTGGCGCAGGTCGGCGCGCGACAGGGCGGCACCGCGCAGCGACGCCTGGCGCAGGTCGACGCCGCGCAGCGACGCGCCGCGCAGATCGGCGCCGCACAGGCGCGCGCCGCCAAGGTCGCGCCATCGATCGCCCGGCGGCCGGAACCCCGGCACCGCGGCGCACAGCGCGCTGAGCAGCACGCCCGAACGACGCGGCCGGCGCGCGGCCAGCGCCAGCAGGTGGTGCACGAGCGTCGGGTCGGCGTGCAGCAGGTGGGCGATCACCGCCACCACCGGCTCCGGCCAGTGCCGCGGGGCGAACGGCGCGGCGCCGCCGTCGCTGGCGATGCGCACCAGCTCCTCGCCGGCCAGCAGCGCCCGCACGGTCGCGCTGCGCAGCAGGCGCGCGATCTCGGGCTGCAGCGGCGCGCCGAGGTCGCTGCCGAGGGTCGGGCCGTCGGGCGCGAACGAGCGCAGCGCGCGCTGCCGGACCTCGGCGCGGCGCTGGCCGAGCGCGGCCGCCAGCACGAACGCGAGCGCGCACAGCGGATCGGTGCCGTCACCGGCCGGCGTGCCCGCGACCTGCGCGAGATGGTCGAGGACCTCGCGGCACAGGCCGGGCGTTCCGCGCAGGTCGGGGATCGGCGCCGGCTCGGACCACAGCTCGAACGCCGCCGCGGCGCGGGCCGGGTGCGCGACCTGCAGGTAGTGGCGGCAGTCGGCGTCGGACCACGGCTGCAGCCGCCAGACGCGTTCGCCGCGGTCCGCGTCCGCGTCCAGGTGGCTGCGCGGGTGCGCCGCGCGCACCGCGACGACCGGCAGCGACGCGTCGACCTCCGGCGTCGGGATGACCCGGCCGTCGACGTCGCGCAGCTGCAGGCACACGCGCGTGGCCGTGGTCGCCGCAAGGTGGCGCAGCGCCGTCGTGAGGCCGCTGCCCGGCCGCCCTTCGAGGCGCGCGCTGGCCGGCATGCCGGCCCGGACCAGGTCGGCCAACGCCTCCTCGATCGACTGCGCGGGGCCGTCCGGCTCGGCGCAGACCCGCGGCGGGACCAGCGCGGGTTCGGGGGTCGGGGACGAGGGGCGCATCGAAGGGGGCCGGGCATGGTAGCCGCAGCGGGTCGGCCCGGTCCCGACCCGTCTTGGAGGTTCGACGCCTTCGGATTCGACCTCATCGCTTGACTTGCGCCGTCCCAGCCACAACCATATAGTTGTGGATCAGCTCACCGACACGCTGGCGGCGCTCGCAGACCCGACCCGGCGGTCGATCCTCGACCGGCTGACGACCGGCGCCGCCAGCGTCGGCGACCTGGCGCAGCCGTTCCGCATGACGCAGCAGGCCGTCAGCAAGCACCTCGCCTGCCTGGAGCGCGCCCGGCTGATCGAGAAGCGGCGCGTCGGCCGGCGCAACGTGTGCGCCCTGCGGCCCGAGCCGCTGCGCGAGGTCGCCGCCTGGATGGCGCGCTACCGCGAGCTCTGGGAGCAGAGCCTCGACCGGCTCGAGGACTACCTGGCCCGGCTGCAGACCGACCCGAACCCGACCGACCCGACCCGATCATGACGCCCCCCGCACCCGCCGCCGACGACCCGCTCCGCTCCCCCTTGCGCCTCGAACGCGAGTTCGCCGCACCGCGCCCGCTGCTGTGGGCGGTGTGGACGGATCCGCACCACCTCGCGCGCTGGTGGGGGCCGAACGGCTTCACCAACCCAGTGTGCGAGTTCGACGCGCGTCCCGGCGGCGCGATCCGCATCGACATGCGGGCGCCCGACGGCACGGTGCACGCGATGGACGGCACGGTGCACGAGTGCGTGCCGAACGAGCGGCTGGTGCTGCGCTGTCGCGCGCTCGACGCAAAGGGGCGGCCGATCCTGGAGGTCGAGACCGAGGTGACGTTCCGCGCCGTGGGCGCCGCTGTCGGCACCGCGGCCGGCGAGCGCACCCGCGTCGTGCTGCAGGCGCGCGTGCTCACCGCGACCGGCGACGGTCGGGGCGCCGCGGCCGGCATGCAGCAGGGCTGGGAGCAGAGCTTCGAGCGGCTCGGCACCGCAGCTCTCGAGGCCGGCAACGACGCGCCCGAGCGCGAGATCGTGCTGTCGCGCGTGTTCGCGGCGCCGCCGGCCGAGGTCTACGCCGCGTGGACCACGCCCGAGCGCGTGGCGCAGTGGTGGGGGCCCGCCGGCTTCTCGCTGACCACACACTCGATGCGCGTCGCGCCGGGCGAGGTGTGGCGCTACACGATGCACGGCCCGGACGGCCGCGACTACGAGAACGAGATCGCCTACCTCGAGGTGCAGGCGCCGCACCGGCTGCTCTACCAGCACGGCGGCGACAAGGACACCGAGCCGGTGCGGTTCCGCGTCGAGGTGACGTTCACCGCCGAGAACGGCGACCCCGGCCGCACCCGCGTGGTGATGCGCTCGACGTTCCCGTCGAACGACGCGCTGCAGTTCGTGCTGCGCGAGTACGGCGCCCTCGAGGGCGGCCGCCAGCACCTGGCCCGACTCGGCGAGCACCTCGGCGACCCCCTCGGTGGCGGCGCGCCGGGCGAGGTGCCGTTCGCGATCACGCGCGTGGTGCGCGCCCCGCTGGCGCTGGTCTGGGACGTGTGGACCCGGCAGGAGCACCTGCAGCGCTGGTTCGGCCCGCAGGGCGCCGTGATGCCCGAGTGCGCGCTCGACCTGCGCCCGGGCGGGTCGCTGCGCTACACGATGCGCGTGCCCGACGGCACCGAGCTGCGCGGCATGTGGCAGTTCCGCGAGGTGGTGGAACGCGATCGCCTGGTCTTCCTGCAGGCGTTCGCCGACGCCGCCGGCGCGCCGGCGCGCAACCCCTGGGACGCGTCGTGGCCGCTGTGGACGCTGGCGACGGTGACGTTCCGCGCGCACGCGGGCAAGGGCCACGGCACGGTCGTCACCGTCCGGTGGGCGCCGCACGAGGCGACCGCGGCCGAGCGCGCGACGTTCCTCGAGGGGCACGCGTCGATGCAGCAGGGCTGGTCCGGGACCTTCGCGCAGCTCGACGACTACCTGCGCTCGGTCGCCGGCGCGTCGATCGCGTAGCGGATCCAGCGGCACTCGATCGGCCCGTTGCGCACCGGCCACTTGCGGTCGGCGCGCAGGCCGAGGTGGCGCGTCAGCTCGGGGTTGCCCGACAGCACGTAGGCGCGTGCGGCGCCGCAGCGCGCGTGCAGGAAGCGCCCGAGCGCGCGCCAGTCGTCGGCCAGCGCCGCGGGCGCCGCGTCGAGCCGCTCGCCGTAGGGCGGGTTGGTGACCACCATCGCCGGCGGCACGGGCGGCGTCCAGTCGCCGACGTCGCCGCGCTGCACGCGGACGCGGCCGTCGAGGCCGGCTCGTGTGATCGCGTGCGCCGCGATCGACAGGGCGCCGGGATGGCGGTCGTTGCCGAACAGCGGCGGGCAGCGCGCGAGGCCGCGCTGCGCGCGTCCCTCGGCGTCGTCGTAGATCGCGCGCCACGCCGGCAGGTCGGCGTCGGCGAAGCGCTCGAACGCGAAGCTGCGCGCGAGGCCCGGCGCGCGGTCGGTGGCCAGGAACGCCGCCTCGACCAGCAGCGTCGCCGAGCCGCACATCGGATCGCACAGCGGCTCCTGGTGGTCCCAGTCGGTGAGCAGCAGCAGACCGGCCGCGAGCGCCTCGTTGAGCGGGCTCTTGTGCTGGATCTCGCGATAGCCGCGCTTGTGCAGCGGCGCGCCGCCGAGGTCGCGGTACAGCACCGCGCGCTCGCCCTGCAGCACCAGCTTGATCGGCAGGTCCGGCCGGTCGCGATCGACGTCGGGGCGGCGGCCGTCGCGGCTGCGGAACTGGTCGCACACGGCATCCTTGACGACCAGCGCCGGGAACCGCGTGTCGTTGGCGAAGCTGTCCTTGACGCTGGCGTCCACGGCGAGCGTCTGCAGCGCGGTGATCGAGCGCGACCAGTCGACCTGCTGCGCGAGCCGGTACAGGTCGTCGCGGCCGCGCACGCGGCCCTCCGCGAGCTCCTCCTGCACCCGCACGGCGCACCGCAGCCACAGGCAGGCGCGGTAGCCGAGCGCGCGGTCGCCGCGGAATTCGCAGCCGCCGCGCCGCACCTCGACGCCCGCGGCGTCCAGCGCCTCCAGCTCCTGCCGCAGCGCCTGCTCGAGGCCGAGGGTGCAGGCCGCGTAGTAGCGCCGCGTCGCGCTCACGCCCCTGCTGCGCCGGGTCCGGCGGCGCGCGCGAAGTCGTCGGCGAACACCCGCACCGCCGACAGCACCGGCGCGGCGGCCATCTCGATCAGCGAGCAGAAGCCCTTCTTGCGGCTGAAGTCGGCGAGCTTCTGCAGCTTCTCGGCGTAGCCGGGGCCCCTGCCCTGCTGCACCGCCTGCAGGATGTGCACGAACTGGTTGGTCTCCATGCGGCACGGCGGGCACTGCCCGCACTGCTCCTGCATGAAGAACCGCGCGATGTCCAGCGTCAGCGCGACCACGTCGGCGCCGTCGTCGATCACGGTCACGCCGCCGCAGCCGGGCGAACTGCCGAGCGGCAGCAGCGTCTCGTAGGCGATCGGCACGTCGAGGTGCTCCGCGCCGAGGAAGCCGCACGATCGCGCCGGCAGCACCGCGCGCACGGCGCGGCCCGAGCGCAGGCCGCCGCCGTGCTCCTCGATCAGCTGCCGGAAGGTCGTGCCGAACGGCAGCTCGTGGATGCCGGGCCTTTGCACCTCGTCGCCGAGCGTGAACAGCAGGGTGCCCTTGCTCTCGGCGGTGCCGATCGCCGCGAACGCCGCGGCGCCGTGCCGCGCGATCCACGCGACGTGCGCCAGCGTCTCGACGTTGTTGACGGTGGTCGGCCGGCCGAACAGGCCCTGCTCGCCGGGGAACGGCGGCTTCTTGCGCGGCTTCGCCGGCTTCTGCTCGATCGAGTTGAGCGCCGCGGTCTCCTCGCCGGCGACGTAGGTGGTCGGCGCGCGGTGGACCTCGACGTCGAACGCGAACGTCGTGCCGAGCACGGCGCCGCCGAGCAGTCCCTGCGCGCGCGCCTCGGCCAGCGCGCGCTCGGCGCTCCGCAGCGGCCCCTGCATGTCCTCGATCAGGTAGAGCCAGCCGCGGCGCGCGCCGGTGGCGTAGCCGCACAGCAGCAGGCCCTCGAGCACGGCGTGCGGATAGTGCTCGACCAGGTGGCGGTCCTTGCTGCTGCCGGGCTCGTGCTCGCCGCCGTTGGCGACGACGTACTTGTCGCCGGCGGCACCGCCGGGCTGCAGCGCCGCCAGCTCCCACTTGCGCGCGGTCGGGAACGACGCGCCGCCGCGGCCGCGCAGGCCGGCGTCGCGGACCGCCGCGGTGACCGCGGCGGGCTCGCCCAGGAGCGCCCGGCGCAGGCCGTCGTAGCCGCCGCGGGCGCGGTACTCGTCGAGGGTCTCGGGCGGCGCGCCCTGGGGGCGGGTCAGCAGCAGCGGCAGGGACACGCGGCGGATCGTAGGCGCCCGCCGATCGTGATCCAGGCTCGGGCCGCGGGCTATCGCGCCGCGCGCTGACGCCGGCTGCGCCGGCGGCGGCCGGGGCGCGGCGACCCGCCGTTCGCGGCGCCGTTCGTCGCGCCGCGTCCGCTGCGCGGCGTGCCCGGCTGCGCCGGGCGATCCTGCTGCCGCACGGGGCGACCCTGCTGCCGCACAGTCCGATCCTGCTGCCGCAACGGGCGATCCTGCGCGCGCGTCGCGCGATCCTGGGGTTCCGCCGGGCGGGTGGGGCGCGCGCGCTCGGCGCCACCCCGGCCGGTCTCGAGCACCGGCACGCGCTTGCGGATCAGCTTCTCGATCGCGCGCAGCGCGTCGCACTCGTCCTGCGAGCAGAACGAGATCGCCACGCCTTCGCGGCCGGCGCGCGCGGTGCGGCCGATCCGGTGCACGTAGCTCTCGGCGACGTCGGGCAGGTCGAAGTTGACGACGTGGGTGACGTCGGCGACGTCGATGCCGCGCGCCGCCAGGTCGGTGGCGACCAGCACCAGGGTCTGGCCGTTGCGGAACGCCTCGAGCGCGCGCTCGCGCTGGTTCTGCGACTTGTTGCCGTGGATCGCGCGGGCGGCGATCCCGTCCTTGTCGAGGTGCTTCACGACGCGGTCGGCGCCGTGCTTGGTGCGCGTGAACACCAGCGTGCGGCCGAACGACTGCTGCGTCAGCAGGTGCGCCAGCAGCTCGCGCTTGCCGGACTGCTCGACGAAGCACACGTGCTGCTCGACGCGCTCGGTGGTGGCCGCCGGCGGCGTCACCGCGACGGTCTCCGGCTCGTACAGCAGGCCCTTGGCGAGCCGCGCCACGCTGTCCGGCATCGTCGCCGAGAACAGCAGTGACTGCCGCTCGCGCGGCAGCTGCGCCAGGATCCGCTCGACGTCGCGGACGAAGCCCATGTCGAGCATGCGGTCGGCCTCGTCGAGCACCAGGATCTCGACGGCCGACAGGTCGACCTTGCGCTGGCCGATCAGGTCGAGCAGCCGGCCGGGCGTCGCGACCAGCACGTCGGTGCCGCGCGCCAGCGCGCGGATCTGCGGGGTCATCCCGACGCCGCCGTAGACGACCTCGTGGCGCAGCGGCAGGTTGGCGCCGTAGGTGCGGAACGAGGCGACGATCTGCGACGCCAGCTCGCGGGTCGGCGCCAGCACGAGCACGCGCGCCTGCCGCGGCTGCGGCTGCTCCTGCTCCTCGTGCAGGTATTGCAGGATCGGCAGCGCGAACGCCGCGGTCTTGCCGGTGCCGGTCTGGGCGATGCCGAGGAGGTCCCTGCCGTCGAGCAGCGGCGGGATCGCGCGCTCCTGGATCGGCGTCGGCGTGGTGTGGTTGCACGCGGCGAGCGCGCGCAGGATCGGTGCGGCCAGGCCCAGGCGGGCGAAGGCGGGGGGAGTCGGTTGCATTCGGGGCAGGAGGCCGCGGGGGGGCGGCCGGAGGGCGCGCGGCGCGGCCGCGGGCGTGGGAATCGTAGCGTGGGTGGGGGCCGGCGGGCGGCCTTCAGTCGGCGGCGCGCGCCGTGTCCGCGCGCGCGGCGGCGATGCGCACCGCGGGGACGCGGCGCAGATCGCGCGCGAGGCCGATCCGGGCCATGGCCCAGATCCACCACTTGGTCGGATCGTAGTGGTACCACTTCACGCCGTTGCGATAGTCGACCTGGAAGCGGTGGTGGAAGTTGTGGTAGCCCTCGCCGAACGTCAGCAGCGCGATCCAGAACGAGTCGCGGGCCGACACGCGGGTCGAGTACGGCTGACGCCCGAACATGTGCGTCAGCGAGTTGATGCAGAAGGTCGCGTGCCACTGCACGCACAGGCGCAGCCAGCCGGCGACGAGCATGGCGCCGATCGGGTCGCCCCACAGCGTGCCGATCGCCATCGGCAGCGCCGCGCCGAAGACCACCGCGAGCGGCACGTAGTACTTGTGCTGCAGGCGCACCAGCGGGTCCTCGTCGAGGTCGCCGATCAGGTCGTCGTGCTCCTGGGGGTTGACGCGCAGCACCCAGCCGATGTGCGCCCAGAAGAACCCCTTGCGGATGTCGTACGGGTCGCCGTCGCGGTCGGTGTGGGCGTGGTGCGCGCGGTGATCGGCGGCCCACTTGCGCGCCGAGTTCTGCACCGACGCCGCGCCGAACAGCAGGTAGAACGCGCGCAGCACCGGGTTGGCGCGGTAGGCCCCGTGCGCGAACAGGCGGTGGTAGCCGCCGGTGATCGACAGGCCGCACAGGATGCCCCACACCGCGCCGAAGCCGAGCGTCCACCACGAGCAGTGGACCAGCACGACGTAGAGCACCGCCAGCACGGCGCACAGGTGCGCGAAGGCCAGGAACGACACGTTGACCCAGTCGTACCTGAGGCGGAGCGGCGCTGCTTGCGCCGCGGGCGCGGCTTCGGGGTGATTCATCGTCGGCGCCGCACTGCGCGCGGCTCAGGCATCTATCGACGTTTTCCGCCGCCGGGCGGAGCCCACCTGGCGATCGTTGGGAGGGGTCTGGTGGGCGGGCCGGGAGGGGTCGGGGACGACCGGCCGGCCGCAGAAGGCAGGGGAGCATGCCCGGAGACGCGGCCGGGTGGCAGGAG
This sequence comes from Planctomycetota bacterium, assembly GCA_050245995.1. Lineage (GTDB taxonomy): Bacteria > Planctomycetota > UBA1135 > UBA1135 > UBA2386 > JBFWWV01. Next base: position 30,265 of record JBFWWV010000004.1, read on the forward strand.
AATCGCACGAATAATCGGCCGACTCGGGGGTCCAGCCCGAGTCTCCGGGGGCCATTTCCGGGGCATGCACCGCGAACCCACACTGGTCGTCGCCGTGCTCGCCCTGGCGGTCTTCGCCCCGGGGCAGAGCTTCGGCTACGTGTTTTCCACCAGCCAGGCCGAATCGACCGCGTCCGGGTCGGGCGGCACGGTCCTCCAGACCCTGCGGCCGAACGAGGTCGCCTGCGTCGAGTTCAGTCCGTGCCCGGTGGTCTCGGCCGAGAAGTGGTCGCCGCGTTCCTGCTTCCACACGATGGCCGGCGACGCGAACAACGACGGCGACTACTTCGAGCCGGCGATGTTCGGCGAGGTCGACGCGCTGCTGGACATCCTCAGCCCGGTCGCCTGTTCGAGCCAGCGGACGGTGTACTGGTCGCCGAAGGCGCCGATGGGCACGTTCGTCAGCGGCCTGCCCGGCTTGCGGCCGGGCGACACGGGCCGCATCGTCCGGCAGGGGCTGGCCGACGGGAAGGTCGAGTACTTCCTGCGCGCCGAGGACCTGCAGCTGGCGCTCGGGATGCCGCCGTCGCCGCTGGTGGTGGACGTCGACGCGATCGCGGCCGACCCGGGGCTCGGGGTGTTCGTGTCGGTCGACGGCACCCATCCGGTCAACCTCGCCTGCGGCCCGGCGGTGCTGATCGACGGCGACGTGGTCGTGATCCCGGCGTCGGCCATCACCTGGACGGCGGACCTGCGGGTCGCGTCCGTGGTGCCCGCCTCGGCGAGCATCCTCTACTCCGAGGCGCAGATGGACGCGATGGTCACCAACGCCGGCCTGCACGACCGCTTCGGTGTCTGCATCACCCAGGTCCTGGACGTCGAGGCGCTCGACATCGACTATGCCGGCCCGCAGCAGACGATGGTGCTGTGCCCCGGCAACATCGTCACCGCGCCGACCCTGGTGTTCTCCGCCGAGACGATGACCGGCTGCGGCCTGTGCTCGACCCAGGGCGGCGGCACGATCCACTTCGCCGGCTGCGGGCCGGTCGGCAGCTCGTGCGGGACACCGTTCCCGACCCTGGGCGACCAGCTGGGCCTGCAGCCGCCGAGCACCACGCTCGGCGTTCCCAGCTACGTCAACGCGCTGGCGTCGACGTTCCTCAACCGGTTCGTGATCGAGCCGAAGCAGCACATCGTCAACACGCCGTCGACGGCGCAGATCGACGTGTACACCCCGGGCGTGTTCACCTGGCTGCTGGTCAAGATCGTGCCGCTGCCGGTGGCGTCCTCGTTCTCGTTCCCGAACTGCTTCTTCCCCGACTTCTGGGCGTGGCCGCCGGACTGGATCGGCACCCCGCCGCCCGGCTGGTCGACGGTGACGACCCCGACGATCCCGATCCCGCTGAAGCTCGCCTGCCAGGGCTTCACGATCATGCCGGGCGGCAACATCGAGCTCAGCACGCCGGCCAGCATCGACGCGCACTGACCTCCGAACGGAATACGCATCGGTCCTCGTGGATGGGCCGTCGCCGCGGTGTCCGGTCCCTGGCCGGGCGCCGCGGCGCTTTTTTCGTGCGCCGCGTCGCGCGCTGTTCTTCCTCCGCGACGGCTGTCGCCGTGCGGCCCTTTTGGACCGGTGTTGTCCAGCGAACCGGGCCGCCTGCCATGTCCGAGGACCACGAGGATTCCGATGAACCACCCTGTCCACCTGTTCCCGCTGCTGCTGCTGGCCGCCACGTCGGTCGCGCAGTCGCCCCCCCTGCTGTTCACCACCAGCCAGACCGAGACCACGCTGTCGGGCAGCGGCGGCACGGTGCTGCAGACCCTGCGGCCCAACGAGGTCGCGCTGTTCGACCTCGTCGCGTGCCCGTCGCTGTCGGCCGAGAAGTGGGCACCTTTGACCTGCTACTCGACGATGGCCGGCGACACCGACGCCAACTCGGTGTTCTACGAGCCCGGCCTGTTCGGCTCGATCGACGCGCTGTGCGACGTGCCCAACCTCGTCGCCGGCCCGAGCCAGCGCACGGTGTTCATCTCGCCGTCGGTCGCCATGGGCACCAACGTCAGCGGCGCGCCCGGCCTGCGCCCGGGCGACACCGGCCGCATCGTGCGCAACGCCTTCGGCGACGGCCAGGTCGAGTACTTCCTGCGCGCCGAGGACGTGCAGCTGGCGCTCGGTCTGCCGGCTTCGCCGATCGTCGTCGACGTCGACGCGATCGCGGTGAACACCGCGCTCGGCGTGTACTTCTCGTTGAACCAGAACCTCGGCGTCGCCACCACCTGCGGCGCGACCTTCGTGCAGGACGGCGACGTGATCGTGATCCCGGCGACGGCGATCACCTGGACCTTCGACCTGCGCGTCGCCGCGGTCGTGCCGGGATCGGCCGAGATCGCCTACACCGAGGCGCAGATGGACGCGTTCGTGGCGGCGTCGGGCATCACCGACCGGTTCGGTGTGTGCGTGACGACCGTGGGTGACCTCGAAGGGCTCGAGGTCGACCCGAACGGCCTCGTCGGCGGCGTGCCCGGCTGCACCGGCACGGTGACGTTCGTCCCGGACCTGATGTTCACCGCCAGCACGCTGACCGGCGGCGGCGTGTGCACGACGACGGGCGGAGGCCAGATCTGGGGCAACGCCAGCGGCTGCGTCCGCCTCGGCAGCAACTGCGGCTCCGGTCCGACCCTGGGCAACCAGGTCGGCCTGCTGCCGCCGGTCGGACCCAACGGCATCCCCAGCTACCTGAACGCGATCGCGCTGGTGCCGACCCACATCTACGTCATCGAGCCGCAGCAGCACGTCGTGCCGATCGGCTCGCCGTTCGTGTGCGACATGTACTCGCCGGCGGGATTCAACCTCGTCTACGCCGCGATCGCGCCGCTGCCGGTGGCGCCGTCGATCGGCTTCCCAAACCCGTTCTTCCCCGACGTCTACGTGCTGTCCTGGGCCTGGAGCACGTCGACGCTGGGCGGCTTCCAGACGTTCGCGACGCCGCCCGTGCCGTTCCCGGTCAAGCTGGTCTGGCAGGCGGGGACGATCCTCGGCAACCAGATCATCGTCAGCACGCCGGCGACGACGGAGGCGTGACGCCGGCGTCGCGCGTCGTCACGCCGGCGGCAGCCGACGAACGGCGTCGCCGGGGCGCACGGTGCCGGCCCGGATCACCCTCGCGTTGAGACCGCGCAGCCGCAGCCGCTTGCCGGCGTCGCTGTTGACGAAGCGCAGCGCGTCGGCGCCGAACCGCTGCTGGAACTTGGCGCAGCCGTTGTGCGGCGGCGCGGTGACCTCGACGACGGCGTCGCCGATCGCGAGGCGCGCGCCGGTCGGCAGGTTGTCGATCGACAGGTCGAGGTCGACGTAGAGCTGGTCGCCGGCCAACGCCCAATGGTCCCGCTCGCCGGCGATCAGCGACGCGGCGCGGGCGCTCATGATGTTCAGCTGCTTGTCGTGGTCGGGGAGCCGGTCCGGTCGACGGCTCGGCCGGGCGCTCCACGAGTCGCCGACCAGTCCGGCGGCCGGATCGAGCCGGCCCTCGGCGAGGACCTCGCGCGCGTCGACCTCGGGCCGCCGCACGACGAGCTGCAGCGTGCCGGCTTCGGCCGGCGCCTGCTCGATCGCGGCGAGGCCGGCCGCGAGTTCGTCCGCGCTGCGGTGATGGGGAGTCGCCATCGCCGCACTATCGCGCGGCTGGCTGCCGGCGGCCAGCGGGCCGCCCTCGCCTTTCGTTCCCGCGCCCGCACCCGCTCCCGTGCCCGTGCCCGTGCCCAGGCCGCGCGCAGCGCCGCCGGTGCCCGCCCGCGCGAAGCGCGGGCTGGTTCGACTCGCGCGATCCAAGAGACACCCCACCACGCGCTGCGCGCCCGCCTGATCACGGCCTACGGCCGGAACCGGAACACCGTCACGTGCTCGAGCCGCTGCGGCGCCGCCAGCTGCTCCAGCCGCGCCACCAGACCGGCGTCGGCCTCGCGCGGATCCAGCACGAACGCCACCTCGCCGTGCATGCCACGGCTGCGGCCGAACTCCATCCACAGGTCGAGGTCGGTGGCGGTGCGCACGCCGCCCAGGAACATCAGACCCGGCAGGTACGGTCGCATCGGCACCTCGCGGTTGGTCAGCGCGATGATCGCGCCGCGCACCAGGTCGCTGGCGTCGGCGACCATCGCCGGGAAGCTCGCGTCGGTCGTCGCGAACCGCGCCACCAGCGCGTGCACCGTGACCGTGCCGTGCGCGACCGCGCCCGCGGTGGCCGCCAGCAGCAGCGCGGCCGGCAGGCGCAGCCGCCGCGCGCCGGTCTGCAGCCACTCGACCGCGGTCGCGAACGGGATCGCCGCGAGCACCGCGACACCGGCCATCGCCGCCATCGACCAGAACACGTGGTCGACGTAGTGGCGCAGGCTGAACAGGCTGCTGGCGACCCCCGGCACAGCCAGCGCCAGCCCGAACCACAGCGTGCGGCCGAACCACAGGGCGCGGCGCTGCGCCGGCGCGCGCCGCGCGACCGCGATGGCGAGGCCCAGGCCGGCCAGCGCCCAGCACGGCCACGCGCCGTAGCCGGTCATCATCAGTCCGGTGGCGTCCGCCAGCTCGTCCCACGACGGGCTGCGGTCGTGCGACTGTCCGGTCACCGCCAGCATGCCGCGCACGAACGCGAGCGGCCCGCCGAGGAACGTGCCGTAGTGCAGCACGGTCAGCAGCAGCGAGCCGAGCGATACCGGCAGCAGCAGCAGCACCGCCCGCACGGCGCGCGCGCGCGCCGGCGCCGCCAGCGCCATCAGGAACAGGGCCACGCCCCAGAACTGGCCCAGGAAGTCGAGCTGCGTCGTGACGAAGAACAGCGCCGCCACCGCCGCGAACCGGCCGCGCGACGGCGCCTCGACCCAGCGCCAGAACATCGCCGCGGTGCACAGACCGAGCGACAGCACCGCGCCGTCGTGCACGACCATCGGGCCGAAGTAGCCGATCAGCGGCGCGGTGGCGAACAGCAGCGCCGCGGCGCCGGCCAGCGTCGGCCGCAGCGCGCGGCGCAGCAGGTCGTACAGCGCGGCGATGCCGGGCAGGAACGCGACCAGCTGCGCCAGCCGCAGCACCCATTCGTGCTGGCCGAACACGAACGCCCAGGCGGTCAGGTACAGCGGGTACAGCGGCGGGTGGTGCCAGTGCCAGGAGCAGTGCACGACGCCGTCCGCCGTGTACGCGAACGCCGGCGCGCCGTGCGTGACGCCGAAGCCGTGGCGCAGGTGGCTGCGTACGAACGCGTCCTCGTAGACCGCGGCGTTCTCGCCGCGCAGGCCGTTCTCCCACGGCGCCGCGATGCCGTTCAGCGCGCCGAGCAGCGCCAGCAGCAGCGCCGCCGCCAGCAGCGCGCGGCCGAGGCGGGAGGCGGGCGCGGCGGTGGGAGCGGCTGTGGTCATGAGCGCGGCGGCCATGAGACCTCTGCTGCGCGGCAGGTCAAGCGGACTCAGCGCGCGCCGTCGCGCACGGCGAGGTAGGCCCGCGCCGCGGGCAGCGGATCGCGCGGCCACAGCTTGACGGTGCCGTCGGCGCAGCCGGTGACGACCCAGCGGCCGTCGGCGCTGAAGTCGGCGTCGAGCACCGCGGCGGCGGCGCGCATGGCGTGCACGGGGCGGCCGGTGCGCAGGTCCCAGATCCGGACCATGCCGTCGTGGCCAGCCGACAGCGCCGTGCCGCCGCCCGGCGCCACCCGGATCGCGGCGATCCGGTTGGCGTGCGCCGAGTGGCCGTCGACCTCGAGCGCCTGCAGCCGGCCGCCGCGCCAGAGCGACAGGCGCCCGAACGAGTAGTCCGCGCACAGCACGGCGCCGGTCTCCGGCTCGGGCGCCAGCGGTCCGCCGAACCGATCGATCTCCGTGGTCGACTGCCGCCAGTCGTCGTCGATGCGCCAGCCGAGCAGCTGGTTGTTGACCAGCGACGCCAGCAGCAGGTCGTCGTTCGACGCGAACGCGACGGCGCGCACCTGGTGCAGCGGGTTCACGCGCCAGTCGCCGTCGATCTCCGACACGCGGATCCGGCGCACGACCGCGCCGCGCTCCAGGTCGAACACGGTGACGTGGCGGTCGGCGCCGCCGACCGCGCACCACGGCCGCTCCGCGGCCAGCGCCATCGACCGCAGCGGCGCGTCGCTGGCGGTCATCACCCGCAGCGCCGTGCCGGTCGCGACGTCGAACCGACGGCAGGTGCCGTCCTCGCCGATCGTCACCAGCTGCGCGCCGCCCGGGCCGCGGAAGCGCGCGTCCACGCAGCCGGCCGTCGGCGGCGCCGGCAGCGGCGCCAGCCGTTCGGTGTCGAAGGTGCGCACCGCGCCGTCGGCGTCGATCGTCAACAGGCGGCTGCCGTCGGCGCAGAAACGCACCTCGCGCACGCCGCGACCGCCGTGCTCGAACGCGGCGAGCGGCGCGGTGCGGTCGATCGACCACAGCCGCGCGGAGCCGTCGCGCGAGCCGGTCAGCACGCGCCGGCTGTCCGGGTGCATCGCCACGGCGGTCACGGCGTCCCGGTGCCCCCAGAGCTCCGGCGCGTGTGGCCGCACGCCGGCGCACCACACCGACAGCGCGTCGAGGTCGGCCGTCACCAGCGCGCCGGCGCGCGGGATCCAGTGCAGGTAGCGCGCGTCGCGCACGCGGTGCTTGAACTGGCGCACCGGCCGCCAGTCGTCGGTGTCGAACACCAGCACCGAGCCGTCGCGCAGCAGCGCCGCGAACAGGCGGTCGTCGACGTCGAACCCGGCGGCGCCGATGGTGCGCTCCGACGGGTGCGGCAGGTGCCGCGCCGGCGCCGGGTCGGCCGTTCGCCAGCGCCACAGGTCGGTGCCCTGGTCGGTCGGCACCAGCAGCAGTTCGCCGCCCGGGTCGAAGCCGCACCAGTTGACCTCCTGGTCGACGCGGCGCTCGAACAGCACGCGCCCGTCGGTGGCGGCGCACACCTGCACGTGGCCGCCGTTGCCCGCCAGTGCCAGCGCCGCGCCGTCCGGGTGCCAGACGGCCCAGACGAAGTCCTCGGCCGGCGCCGGCGCGGCCATGACGACGCGTCGCGCGGCGAGGTCGACGATCCAGCAGCGGGTGCAGCCGTGCGGGTCGGCGGTCGCCGGGTCGCGCCCGAGCACGGCGGCGCGGGCGCCGTCCGGCGACGGCAGCACGCGCCGGATCGGCAGCGACGGCGTCAGGTCGACGCGGGCCCGGAGGCCGAGGTCGTCCGGGTCGCGCAGCTCGAGCGCGCCGGACGTGGCGATCAGCACGCCGCCGTTCGCCCGCGCGGCGACCGCGGCGTCGGCCGGCGGCAGGTCGATCGCGGCGCGCGCGACCAGGCTGGTCGCGTCGAGCAGCAGGGCGGCGCCGGCCGTGGTGACGCACAGGCGGTCCGCGCCGACGAAGGCGATGTCGAGAACGCGCCCCGCGGTCACGGCGCGGCGCGCGACCGCCGCGCCGGAACCCAGCGCGCGCACCGCCACCACGCCCTTGGCGTCGCCGACCGCGACGAGCCGACCGGTCGGGTCGATCGCCGGCGGCGGGTCGACGGTGTTGGGCGGCACCGGCGTGCGCGGGGCGTGCCAGGCGAGGTGGCAGGCGTCGAGCACCTGCAGCACGGCGCTGCGCAGGTCGGCGCGCGGCCCGCCGGCGGCGCCCGCGTCGATCAGGTCGGCCAGCGCGGCGGCGGCGCCGTCGTCGGTGTCCGACGCCTGGATCGCGCGGTGGAGCGCCGACGCCACGCGCTCCTCGGCGCGCACCCGGAACAGGCTCAGGGTCAGCAGCGCGATCCACGCCACGCCGGCGCCCAGCGCGGTGCTCAGCGTCGGGTGGCGCTGGGCCCAGCGCAGCAGCCGCACGATCCGCGGCTGCGGGCGCGCCAGGATCGGCTCGCGGCGGCGTACGCGTTCGAGGTCGGCGGCGAAGTCGGCGGCGGTGGCGTAGCGCTGGGCCGGGTCGCGCGCCATCGCCGTGGCGACCACCGCGGCCAGCTCGGCCGGCACCGTCGGGTTGAGGTCGCGCACCGGCGCGGCGTCGCCCCGCTCGATGGCGCGCCACAGCGACGGCGTGGCCTCGCCGCGGAACGGCGTCGCGTGCGTCAGGCACTCGTACAGCGTGACCCCGAGCGCGTAGACGTCGGCGCGGCGGTCGGCGCGCCGGTGCGCCAGCACCTCCGGCGCGGTGTACGCCGGCGTGCCCAGCACGCTGCCGCTGCGCGTGATGTCGGTCTCCGATTCCGCCTCGAGGCGCGCCAGCCCGAAGTCGAGCAGCACGGGCCCCTGCTCGGACAGCATCAGGTTGCCGGGCTTGATGTCGCGGTGCACCACGCCGTGCTCGTGCGCCTCGTGCGCGGCGTGCGCGGCGAGCTCGATCCAGCGCATCACCTCGTGCTGGGCGGCGCGCGTGCGCGGCACGCCGTCGTCCCGGCGCAGGCGCAGCTCCGCCGCCAACGTGCGGCCTTCGACGTACCGCATCGCCAGGTACGGCGCGCCGTCGTGGGTGGCGGCCTCGTAGACCGGGCAGATGCCCGGGTGATCGAGCTGCGACAGGATCTCGGCCTCGCGGCGGAAGCGCTGCAGCCGTTCGCTGGACACGAACGCGAGGTGGGGGGCGAGCACCTTCAGCGCCACGCGGCGGCCGAGCCGGGTGTCCTCCGCCAGCAGCACCACACCCTGGCCGCCGGAGCCGAGCTGACGCAGCACCCGGTACGGGCCGAGCCGCTGCTCCTGCGTCGTCGCGCCGTCGTCGGCGCCGAGCCGCGCGTACTCGCGGGCGATCGCCGCCTCGAGGCCGGGGAAGCGCGCCTGGTACTCGGCGAGGCCGCGCAGCGTGCCAAAGGCGCGGTCGGCCAGGTAGGTGCTGACGAAGTCGAACAGCTCGGCGTCGTCGGCCCGGTCCGGATCAGGCGAGCCAGTCATCGGCGAGTCCGGCCTGCAGCAGCCGTTGGCGCAGCCGTTGCCAGCGCTTGTGCGCCGCCTCGACGCCGATGCCGAGCTTGCGCGCCGCGTCGGCGCAGGTCGCCCCTTCGAGGCCGCACCAGGTCACCAGGTCCTGGTCCTCGCGCGGCAGCGCGTCGATGTGCGCGCGGAACCGCCGCACCCCGTCGTCGCGCACCAGTCGCTGGGTCAGCGCCGTGACCTGCGCGGTCGCCTGTTCGAGCGCCAGGACGTTGGTCGTCCGGCCGTCGTCGATCTGCACGCGCAGCAGCCGCCTGGCGCTGCGCTGCACCTCGAGCAGCAGGTTCTTGGCGATCGCGAAGATCCACGACCGGAACGCCGCGGCGTCGCCCGTGAAGCGCTCGCGCAGGCGGAACGCGCGCAGCCACGTCTCCTGCAGCACGTCGTCGACCTCGATCCTCGATTGCACGGTGCGGCTGCAGTGCCGCAGGGACCAGAGATAGAGCGCTGGCGCGAGCTGCTCGTAGCGCGCCGTGAATTCGCGCACGGCGGGGTCGGCGATGTCCTGGGTACCCATCCGATCGGTTGCCGGATTACAGCCGGCCTCGCGGCACCCGGCAAGCCGGCCCGGCGGGGCCGCGGGGACGCCTGACCGCGGGGACGGCGGGACATCGTCGCCCGGGCGCCGGCGCATGCGGCCGCGCACGGCGCCGGATCGCATCCCGGCTCCCGTCGCCGCCGACCCCGTCGCGGCGCCGCACCGCGCCGTCGGCGCCCGGGAACGCGCTCGCGTTCGCGGCGCCGCCGCGGTTCGATCGGGCGCTCGCCCTGCACAAGGAGACCCCGTCATGGCCCCGAACCGCGCCCTTCGTCTCGCCGCCCTGCTCGCATTGTCCGCGGCGCTGCCGTCCCAGGACGGTGCCCAATCGCTGCAGGCCCAATCGCCGCGTGCCCAATCGCCGCGTGCCCAGTCGCCGCGTGCCCTGCCGTCGCTGGAGGCCGCCACGCGGATCTGGGACAGCGCGGCCGGCGCCGAGCTGGAGTGGCCGGCCCTGCTCGACGCGCTGGCCGCGCACGATGTCGTGTTCCTCGGCGAGACGCACATCGACGACACGACGCACCGCGTCGAGCTGCACGTGCTCGAGGAACTGCTCGCCCGCAAGGACGGCAAGGTCGTGCTGTCGATGGAGATGTTCGAGCGCGACGTGCAGGACGTGCTCGACGCCTACCTGCAGGGCCGCATCGACGAGGCTGCGTTCGTGCGCGACGCGCGCGCGTGGGGCAACTACCGCACCGGCTACCGGCCGCTGATCGAGCTGGCCAAGGCGCGCGGCATCCCGGTCGTCGCCGCCAACTTCCCCGGGCTGCTGCGCCGCAAGCTGGCGCGCGGCGGCAAGGCCGCCATCGACGCGCTGGCGCCGGCCGACCGCGCGCTGCTGCCGGCCGACATCTTCCCGGCCAGCGACGCCTACTGGGAGCGGGTCGAGCGCGCGGTGCGCGGGCACATGGGGTTCGGCGCCGCGAGCACGCCGGAGGAGCGGCTCTACGACAGCCAGAACCTCTGGGACAACGCCATGGGCGACAACGTGGCGCGCGCGCGGGCCGCGCACCCGGACCACCTGGTGCTGCACGTGGCCGGCGGGTTCCACGTGGCCTGGCGCGACGGCACCGTCGCGCAGTTCCTGCGCCGCGACCCCGGCGCCCGCACAGCGGTCGTGAGCGTGCAGCCGAGCTCGGCGCCGGCGCTGGCGCAGCCGCGTCGCGACGCCGACGAGGCCGACTACCTGGTCTACGCCGACGCCGTGGCGCGCGGGCCGTTCGAGGGCACCTACGCGGTGTCGGTCGCGGCCGAGCTCCGCTACCGGCTGCACCTGCCCGACGGCGCCGAGACCCGCGCCGCGGCGGACCTGCCGCTGCTGGTGTGGCTGCCGGACGGTGACGTGCGTCCGGAGGACGCGCTGGCTCTGTGGCGCAACGCGATCGGCGCCGACGCCGCGATCGCCGTCGTCGAGCACCCGTTCCCGCAGCGGCAGGACGACCTCGGCGGCGGCGGCAGCTGGCACTCCGGCGACGGCTTCCGCGCCGACTACGGCCGCACGCAGCTGGGGCTCGTGCGCATCGTCGAGTACCTGACGCGGCGCATGCCGATCGATCCGTCCCGCGTGCTCATCGCCGGCCGCGGCGCCGGCGGCGCCGTCGTGCTGTGGGCGGCGCTGTACTCGTCGTGGCTCGAAGGCGAGCTGCTGGCGTTCGATCCGGGCGATCTGACCAGGCTGTCGATGGAGGCGCTGCCCGACCGGCCGCCGACGATGGCGCGGCTGACGGTGGCGCGCGCGGCAGCCGACGCGACGCGGCTCGAGAAGGTCGTGGCCGACTACCGCTCGGTCGGCGCCGAAGCGACGGTCGTCGAGGTCGACGCCGAACTGGCTGCGCGGATCGGACTGGTGCGCGAGCGCCTGGGGCTGCCGCCGCTGGCGACGGACCCGGCGCGCCCGGTGTGGCTGGCGCTCGAGCGCGACGCGCCGCGCGCGCGGCAGTGGGCCGAGATCCGCGCCGCGAAGCTGCTGGCCGGAGGTGCCACCGTGCGCGTGGTGCCGGCGGCGCAGCTGGCGGACGCGCCGGCCGATGCCGTGCAGCGGCTGGCGGTCGGCGGCGCCGGCCTCTGGTCGATGGACTCGTTCGCCGACGGCAGCGGCCTGCCGCTGGCCGGCGGTTCGTTCGGCGGCACGACCGTGGTGGTGCTGCCCGCAGGGGCCGGCGACGACGAACTCGCGGCGTGGCGCGACCTCGAGCAGAAGCGCGCGATCAAGCGCCGCAGCATGTTCGCCAACCTCGCGGTCGCGCGTCTCGACGGGGCGCCGACGCTGCCGACGGTGCTCGCGGACCTGCGCAAGCGCGGGCGCAATCGGGTCCTGCTGGTGCCCGCCGAGTTCTGCGCCGACGTCGCGACGATGCGCGCCATCGAGCAGGCGCTGGGCGCGGCCGCCGACGGCATGGAGCTGCTCTGGTTGCCCGGCCTCGGCGCCGAACTGGTGCGCTGACCCGAGTTCGGAGCTGCCGGTGGCAGCGGCAGGATCTGCCCCGTCGAAGCCTGACCGCATCGCGCACGCGTAGTGCCGCCGCGATCGCGACGCCGTGTGCGCCGGCCGCACAAGGGCTACGCCGTAGCGCATGGCACGGCACTTGCCATCGGCGTCTCGAGGTGACATCCATGATTCGTCGGGTTCTGACTCTGCTCCTTTCCTGCTCCCTCGCTGCGGTCGGTGCGGCCCAGTCGTTGGCCGGTACCGTGGTCGACACGCTCGGTGCACCGGTTGGCAACGTTGCAATCATCCTGAGCAATGGTGCACCGGTCGGCACCACCGACGCGGCGGGCAACTTCCTGATCACCGGATTGCGGGACCGCGACTACACGGTGCAGGTCGACCCGCACAACGACTTCCTGGCGGCGCAGCAGTTCGACTTCACGGTCAACGGCGCGTCGACGCTCGGCACCCTGGTGCTGCAGCCCGGCGTGCCCGTGACGGGTGTCGTCACCGGGCCTGGCGGCCTCGGCCTGCTCGGGGTCAACATGAACGCCTACCTGCCCGACGGCACCAAGCTGTTCACCCCGCACGACGGCAGCGACGCGCTCGGCAACGTGAACATCACCGTGCCGTTGACGCCGGTGACCGTCCGCATCGTGCCGCCGGTCGGCTCCAACCTGATCCCGGTCGACACCGACTTCTCGCCGACGGCGCCGATCAGCATGGGCACCGTGCAGCTGAAGCAGGGCTACGTGGTGACCGGCTTCGTGCTGCAGAACCCGGGCCCGGTGACCGGCGTGTCCGGCGCGCAGATCATCACCACCGACGAGGTCACCGGTGAGGAGGTCCTGCAGCTGGCGACGACCCGCACGACCGGCCTCGGCGGCGCGTTCTCGCTGCTGCTGCCGTTCGGCCTGTTCCGCCTCGACGTCGTGCCGGCCGACCTGACGGCCTACGCGGCGCATCAGTTCTTCGGCATCTTCGTCCCGGGCGTCGGCACGACGAACCTCGGCGCGCTGACGATCCAGCGCTCGCAGACCCTCAGCGGCACCGTCGTCGGCCCCGGCGGCCCGGTGGTCGGCGCCGACATCGACGTCTACACCGCCAACGGCCACAAGCTGTTCACGCCGAGCGACAACACCGGCCCGACCGGCGTGTTCGCGATCCGCGTCCCGGCCGGCACCTACGAGGTGCGCGTCGATCCGCAACCCGGCAGCGGCCTGGTCGGCGCACGCGTCGGCCCGATCACCGTGAATGCCGCGCTCAACGTCGGCACGATCAACCTGCAGGCCGGCATTCCGCTGACGTTGACCGTGCTCGACGGCAACGCGGCGCCGGTCGCCGGCGCCAACCTCGACCTGATCGATCCGGTCTCCGGCAGCCGGCCGGTGATCGTCGGCGACACCGCCGACGCCAGCGGCCTGATGACCGCGATCGTGCCGGCGGGCACGTGGAACGTGGAGGTGAAGGCCCCGCAGGGCAGCGTCGCCTCGACGTTCTCCGCGACCAACATCCCGATCACCGCGCCGCTGACGTTGCCGGTCACCCTGCCGCTCAAGGGCGCCTACCTCGACATGACCGGCATCGGACCGATGTCGATCCCCAACGGCGCCGGCCAGATCTGGATCACCTGGACGTTCGGCAACCTGTCGAACGTGCAGCAGAACGTGCTGCTCGAAGCCGTGGTCGCGCTGCCGTCCGGCCAGGACGTCGTGCTGCTGCCGCCGATCCCCGCCGACCTGCCACCGAACTTCGTCCTGCCGCTGCCCCTGGTCGTGCCGATGCCGCCGGTGCCCGCCGGTGAGCGCGGCTTCCTGCAGAAGTTCACCGTGCGCTTCCGCGACCCGGTGACCAACGCGGTGCTGGACGAGGCGTACTTCGAGTACGTGCCGCTGTAGTCCGCGCCGCGGACGAGAGATGCGCCGCCCTTCGGAGCGGCGCCCGACCGGCCCGGGGACCGCGCGCGCGGCACCCGGGCCGCGTTCGTTTGCGCGCCGGGCCGGCGGACGTAACCTCACCGTCCGGCGATCCGCCGCCGCATTCCGCGGTGGACGCGCCGCCGGATCCGCGTTGGAGGCGCGCCTTCCCCCAGGACTCGGCACACCTCTTCCCCTCGACATGCGAATCCATTCGATCTCCGTCGGTCTGTTCCTGTTCTCCTCGCTCGCCCATGCCCAGGCGCCGGTGGTCACGACCGCCGGGGACTTCGGGGTCGTGGCCACGCTGGGCGCCGCCGCGGGCTTCGACGCCGACGCTGCGGGCACGGCGGTGACGCGCGGCCTCGCGGTCCACACGCGGGTCGGCACCTCGCGCACCGATGTGGCCGGCGCCGCCTCGCTGGTCGGACTGACCCGCAACCTGCGCGAAGGCGCCGGCGTCGAGATCCGCGAGGAAGGGCGCGTCCACAACAGCGATCCGAACGTCGGCGCCAGCGCCGGCACCTCGAACGACGCTCCCGGCACCGCCGCGCCGACCCAGGGCGCGCACGGCGTGCAGGTGCACTACGCCGGCATCGCCGCCGGCACCAACGCCATCGTCTCCATCCACTGGTTCGGCCGCGCATCGGCCGGCGCGAGCGTCACCGCCGACGTCGACGTCGACGGCGACGGCACCGCCGACTTCTCCGGCGCCGCCAACGGCGGCCCGGTCACGCAGCTGCTGCAGGTGACCGCCGGCGCCACCGGCGTGACCATCGGCATCACCACGGACGGCACGGCCACTCTCGCCGCCGACGGCGACGAGGCCTACAGCGGTCGACTCGTGGTGCTGGTCAAGGAGGGCACGCTGCCGACGTCGTGCACGTTCACCAACTTCGGCACCCCGTGCGGCGCCGACCTCAACGGCACCGTCGGCTCGGGCCTCGACCTGACCCTCGACATCAGCAATGCGCCGGCCGACACGTTCGGCTTCTTCCTCGCCGGCGACCAGGCCACGACGCCCGTGCAGCTGCCGGTCGGGACCTGCAACCTGCTGGTGGACGGCCGTCGTTGGTTCCACCACCGGCTGATCCGCACCGACGCCACCGGCGCCGTGTCGGTGGCGATCCCGACGCCGCGCATGGCGGTGACGATCGCGTTCCAGGCGATCCTGGTGTCGCGCGATCCGGTGACGCAGACGATGACCGCGGACGCCAGCAACGGCACCGAGCTGGTCTGCCAGTGACCTCGCGTGCCGCGGACGCCCGATGGGGGGCGGCCGCGCGGTGACCGGCGCGTCTCCAGGGGCCCGGGAGGTGCCACTCGACCCGCCGCGGACCGGCAGGTGAACGCGTCGCCAGGGGCGCCGGGCGTCGCCGGGCGCCCGGTGGTCCGGTTACCTGCCTGGGACAGAAGTGCTAGGTTCTGGTCTCCTGGGCCGGTCGCCGCTCTCGCCGAGGAAGAACATGACCAACAACCGTGTCTCGGCGCTCGTCGCCGCGTCCCTTCTCTCCGTACCTGCAGCGACGCAATCGCTGGTCGCCGACGTCAACCAGCTGCCGGCCGATCCCTTCGGCTCCTATTCGAGCGGGATCTCGGACGGCACGACCGTCTGGTTCGCCGGCCTGTCGCCGGATCAAGGCACCGAACCCTGGGTCACGGACGGGACGGCGGCCGGGACGCGGATCGTCCGGGACCTGGCCCCTGGACTGGCCAGTTCGGGTCCGAGACCGCTGGCGATCCTCGGCAACCGGCTGGTGTTCTCGGACCGGGTCCTGAGCGGGGTGACCACCAAGCAGCGCGGCCCGTGGATCACCGACGGCACCACCCAGGGCACCCGTCCGGTGGGCAGCCTGCTCGAGGCCCAGAGCCTGTTCCCCGTCGGCGAACTCGGCGGCCGCCTGGTGTTCGGCTCCCTCGACGGTCTGCAGAACACCCTGTGGATCGCGGATCCGGCGGCCGACCTGACGACGGCCCTCGCGTTCGTGCAGGCGCGGGATCCGGGCGCCACGGTGGGACAGCACGTCGTGTTCGCCGGCGCCGATGCGCTCAGCGCCACCTTCGACCTGTGGCGGACGGACGGGACGCCGGCGGGTACGGGCCCGTTGTTCGACCTGCCTGGCGATGCCAACAACCTGCCGCGCCGGTTCGTGACGGTCGGCAGCATCGCCTACTTCTTGTCCACCGGCGCCGCCGGCGCGCTCGAGGTCTGGTCCACCGACGGGACCGCCGCCAACACGACCCTCGTCAGCTCCACCGGTCTGACGGCGTTCCAGGGAATCGAGAGCCTCGCGTTCTTCAACGGGCGTCTGCTGCTGGTCTCGGGCCGCCAGCTCTGGTCCGTCGATCCCGCGACCGGGGCCGTGACCGCGCTGTCGACGACGACCCTCACGAACCTGCCGATGCATCTGCTGGTCGACGCCAGCGGCGCGTTCTGGGTGCGGGGCTCGGAGCTCTGGACGACCGACGGCACGCCGGCCGGCACCAGCCTGGTCAACACGTTCGCGACGCCGATCGTCGCCGCCGCCGGGCCGCGGCTCGGTTCGGTCTTCCTGGCGACCACTGGTTCGGGCCAGCTCGCGGTGACGGTGACCGACGGCACGCCGGCCGGCACGTCGACGACCTCCGTGCCGACCAATCTGGGCTCGGCCAGTCTGTTCGCGCTCGCGGGCAACGGCGTCGTGGTGGCGCCCGGCTTCGGCACCACCTCCGGGTTCCAGCAGGACCTCTGGTTCACCGACGGCACTCCGGCCGGCACCACGCCGCTGGCGGTCCAGAACCGGCCGCGCGGCACGCGGCTGCAGTTCGGACCGGTGTCCGGGAGCTACATCCAGGGCGTGTCGGTGGACGGCGTGCTGCACGTCGGTCTCGACGACGGGGTCCACGGCGTCGAGCTGTGGCGCACCGACGGCACCGCGACGGGCACGGCGCGGCTCACCGATCTCAAGACCGGGTTCGCCGACAGCATCCGTTCGCCCAGCGAACTGGTCGCGCTCGACGGCGCGCTGTTCTTCGTCGCCGAGTCGGACACCTCGATCGGGCTCTGGCGCCTGCCGGCGGGTGCCACCGCGCCGCAGCAGCTCTACGCGTCGCCGCTGAACTCCTGGCCGCGCAAGCTGCAGGTCCACGACCACGAGGTCTACTTCCGCGACTATGACCCGTCCGTGAGCGGCTTCCGCGTATTCCGCACCGACGGCTCGACCGCGCCGGTCGCGCTGCCGCAGGTGCAGCTGCTGGACGGCGACAGCCCGTACCTCCGGCTGCCGAACGGCGTGGTCCTGTTCGAGGACGGGAACGGCGAGCTGAGCCGCACCGACGGCACGGCGGCCGGCACGTTCGTGTTGGGCACCGGCGCCGACGCCATCGTGCCGATCGGCGACCGCGCCGTCGTCCTCGTGCCGACGGGTGCTGTGGGATCGCCGCGCGTATACAGCGTGCTGATCACCGACGGCACCATCGCGAACTCCGAGGTGGCGGGCAGCTACTCGCTGCCGACGGTCGATTCGGAGTTGTCCAAGCTGCAGGTGCTGCGCTTCGGTGGCCGCCTCGTGCTGTTCAACGGCACGACCCTGCTGCAGACCAACGGCACGCGCCTCGGCACCGCGCAGGCCACGCTGCCGCTGCCGGCGAATGCCGGCCGCCTGGTCGCGACCGCTGACGCGATGTACTGCGTCGCCTCCGAGCCGGCGACGGGTCGCGAGCTGTGGCGCACGCTCGGTACCGCCGCGAGCACCGTGCGGGTGACCGATCTCGCCGCCGGCCCGGCCGACGGCGTCCTGGCGATCCTCGGCGCGGGCTCCGGCCGCCGCCTGCTGCTGAGCGCCAGCGACGGCGTGAACGGCCTGGAGCCGTGGATCAGCGACGGCACCGCCGCCGGCACGACGATGCTCGCGGACCTGTCGCCGCAGGGCAGCAGCAACCCGCTCGCGGTCGGCACGGCCGGCGACCTGGTGTACTTCCTCGCCGACGACGGCGTGCACGGCCAGGAGCTGTTCGCGGCACCGCTGGGCAGCGTCGGCAACGCCAACGTCGAGTCGATCGGCGTCGGCTGCGGCGGCGCGTCGGGCGACGCCGAACTGGCGCTCGTGGGCACACCGCTGCAGAACGCGCTGGTGACCTACGAGCTGAGCGGCCTGCCGGCCTCCGGCGCGGCGGTGCTGGCGCTCGGCGATCGCGGCAACACGCTGCTGCCGAGCGGCTGCGCGGTGCACCTCGGCGCGATCGCCGACGCGCGCTTCCTGCTGGCGTCGCCGTCCGGCGACGCGGGGCTGGCGCTGGTGGTGCCGCAGAGCCCGGCGCTGATCGGCGGCGTGGTCGTTGCGCAGGCCGGCGTGTTCGACCCGGCCGGCACGGCTGCGCCGGGGCTGCGTCTCAGCAACGCGGTCCTGCTGGTGATCGGGCGCTGACGCAAAGGGGCTGCGCCCGCGCGGCTCACCACTTCAGCTCGGCGTCGCCGGGCTCGAGCCGGCCGTGCGGGCGCCTGCCCGCGCCCTGCTGATCCTGCAGCGTGTCGCCGAGGTCGGCGCGCGCGGCCGCGGCGAAGCGCTGCAGCCGCTCGACGACGTCGGGGTGTTCGGCGGCGACGTCGGTGGTCTCGCCGACGTCGTTCTGCAGGTCGTAGAGCTCGAGCCCGCAGTCCGCGTGCGCGTAGCCCGTGGGCTTGCCGCCGGCGCCGCCGGGGCGGCCCTGCAGGGTGCGGTAGCGGTGCGGGAACACCAGCTTCCAGCGCTGGTCGCGCACCGCCTGCAGCTGGCCGCCGGCGTAGTAGCAGTAGAACGCCGCGTGCGGCGACACCGCGCCGTCCTCGCCGAACAGCAGCGCGCGGATGTCCTTGCCGTCGATCGGGTGGTCGGGCAGGTCGGCGCCGACCAGCGCCGCGACCGTCGGAAGCAGGTCGATCGTCGACGCCAGCCGGTCGCAGGTGGTGCCCGCCGGGATGCGGCCGGGCCAGCGCATCAGCGTCGGCTCGCGGTAGCCGCCTTCCCACATCGTGCCCTTGCCCTCGCGCAGCGGCAGCGCCGAGCCGGCGTGGTCGCCGTAGCTCAGCCAGGGTCCGTTGTCGGCCGTGAACACCACCAGCGTGTCGCGCGAGAGCCCGTGCTCCTCGAGCGCGTCGAGGATCTGCCCGACCGACCAGTCGATCTCCATGACGACGTCGGCGAACAGGCCGCGCCCGCTCTTGCCCGCGAACTTGTCGGACACGAACAGCGGCACGTGCACCATCGAGTGCGGCACGTACAGGAAGAACGGCCGCGCCGCGTTGCGGGCGATGAAGTCGACGGCGCGCTCGGTGTACCAGGTGGTCAGCATCGCCTGGTCCTCGCCGGTGACCTCGGCGTCGACGACGCGATCGCCTTCGATCAACGGCAGCGCCGGGTAGCCCTGCTTGCGCTGCACGGCGTCCGCGGGCAGGTCCGCATAGGCCGGGTGCAGCGGCCACATGTCGTTGCTGTAGGGCAGGCCGTAGTACTCGTCGAAGCCGTGCTGCAGCGGCAGGAACTTCGGATGGTGCCCGAGGTGCCACTTGCCGAAGCAGGCGGTCGCGTAGCCCTTCTGCCTGCAGACCTCGGCCAGCGTGACCTCGTCCTGCGACAGGCCGTGGCGCGCGTTCGGACCCAGCGCACCGCGGATCCCGACGCGCTCGTGGTAGCAGCCGGTCAGCAGCGCCGCGCGCGACGCCGAGCACACCGCGGTGGCGGCGACGAAGTCCGTGAAGCGCATCCCCTCGCTCGCCATGCGATCGAGATTCGGCGTCGGCGCCGCGTCGGCCGAGAACGGGCCGATGTCCGCGTAGCCGAGGTCGTCGATGAAGATCACGACGACGTTCGGCGGACGCGCGGCCGGCGCCTCGTCCTGCGCGCGGATCCCCGGGGTCACGAGCGACGCGAGCAGCGCGAGCAGGCAGCAGGTGGGGGCGGTGGACATCGGTTGGTTCTCAGGAGGAACAGGGAGGCACTCGGGTGCGGTCTCGTGGCTCTGGCTGGGCGTCAACGCCCGTGTGGTCGGTTGCTTTCTGCTCCGTGCTCTCTGTGGCCTCTGTGGTTTTTCTTCTGGGGTACTCCCGGAAGAACAGGGAGAGCGCGGAGAGCATCGGGAGACGCACGGAGCAGAGAGCACTCGACTCAGGGGGCCGTCACGCGGCACTCGGGCATCCGCAAACCAGAGGAAAAACCACAGAGAGCACGGAGAGCACAGAGCAGAAGGCAGAAAGCAGAGCGCAGCCGCCCGGCCAGGGCATCCGCCAACTCGAGGGGAACCTCGGTGGTTGGGGTTCGCGGGCGGTTCACTCGACCTTCCAGAGCGACTTGTAGCCGATGCCGAGGTTGATGATCCGCTGCAGCAGCTGCGGGTAGTCGACGCCGGCCGACTTGGCCGACTCGGCGAAGTCCTCGACCGGCGTCAGGTCCGGGTTGCAGTTCGCCTCGATCACGAACGGCCGCCCCTCCGGGTCGATGCGCAGGTCGATGCGCGCGAAGCCCGACAGGTCGAGCGCGCGGTAGGTGCGCTTGGCGACGTGCTGGATCTCGCGCTGCTTCCTCTCGTCCATGTCGCGCGCCGGGCCGATGCGTGCGCCGATGCGCGCGGCGTACTCGAGGTCGAGCTTGACCCGCGACGTCGCGATCGGCTCGCTGCGCGCCGGCAGGTTCTCGAACCACAGCTCCCACACCGGGAACACCTGCAGCCGCTCGTTGCCGAGCACGCTGACGGTGACCTCGCGGCCCTCGATGTACTGCTCGGCGACGGCGTCGGTGCCGATCGAGCGGTGCACGAAGTCGACACGCTCCTCGAGGCCCTTCTGGTCGTGCACGATCGACGCCTGCGAGATGCCCGTCGAGCCGTGTTCGACCGCCGACTTGACGATCACGGGGAACTGCATGCGCGCCGGCAGCGCGACCTTGCGCCCGCGCTGCGGGAACACCGCGAACAGCGGGCACGGGATGCGGTGGTAGGTCAGGATCTTCTTCGACAGCGCCTTGTCGCCGGCCAGCACGATGCCGCGCGGGTTGCAGCCGGTGTAGGGCTGCTTCAGCAGCTCCAGGTAGCTGACGACGTGCGAGTCGTAGGCGGTGACGTCGTGGAAGTAGTTGAGGATGTTGAACGCGACGTGCGGCTTGATCTCGGCGATCTGCTCGCGGATCGGCCGCAGCTCCTCCTCGACGCCGAGCCCCACGACCTCGTGGCCGAGCTCGCGCAGCGTGCGCAGCACGGCGCGCTCCATCTCGAACATCGAGACCTGCTGCTCGGTCAGGCCCTCGATCGACTCCGGCGGAACCAGGTGGGCGTGCATCAGCACGAGGACGCGGAGCTTCCTCATCGGCGGTACCGCGGCCGGCGGCCGCGCGCGAAGGAGAGGGTGACGATCGTCAGCAGCACGGCGGCACCCATGCGGGTCTGCGCGCGCGAGCGCACCACGCGCAGGTCCAGTTCGCGGCAGCGTCCGATCATGGTCGTGAGCGCCTGGTCGACGACGTAGCGATGGTAGCCGGTCAGCGTGGAAACCCGCGCACGGAGTTCGGCGCGGAACTCGCGCAGGCAGCTGGCGGCGCGTTCGCGTTGCTGCGCGATCGGCTTGCTGAACAGCCACAGCAGCTCGCGGTCGTGCATCCACGGCTGCGGCGGGCCGTAGAACGCCTTCTTGCGGCGGTAGTGCTCGCGCAGCGTCGTGCGCACGCGCGGCAGCGAGTCGGGGCGGTCGCGGGTCGTCACCTCGGGGCGCCTGCCGCGGATCTCCTGCAGGATCGCGTCGAGGCGCTCGAGCTTCTGCAGCGCCGGCCAGCCGGCGTAGGCGCGGCGCCACGGCGGCCGCGGTCGCAGCCACACCGCGAAGCTCTCGGCGTAGTCCTCGGCGGGGTGGCTCTGCGCGTACCAGTAGTCCAGGTTCTGGACGAAGTCCTTGCTGTGGATGCGCGGTGTGTAGTCGGAGCTGTAGCGGTCGCTGTAGCGGCCGAAGATCTCGCGCCAGTCGCGGCGCCGGTGCAGGCGGTAGCCGTTGTCGAGCGCGTGGCCGGTCTCGTGGCGCAGGATCTTCATGCAGCCCTCGGCCGTGCTGCCCTCCGCCTCGAGCATCTGCGCGTGCTCCAGCCGCAGCAGGCGCGGGTGCGCCAGGTAGAACGGGATCGCGAAGCCGGTCGAGCCCTCGGGCGTGAACCAGTCGGTCGACAGCCACACGTACGGCCGGAACCGCAGCTCCGCGCGCTCGAGCTCGGCGTACAGGCGCTCGACGCGCCGTCCGAGCGCCGTCCCTTCGAGCGTGAGCTCGAGGTCGCACAGGCGCACGTCGAGCAGCTCGTCCGGAGGCAGCCGCGTCCACCACGGCTGCGCGCGTCTGCGGGGGCGCGCCACGGCTCGGACCTTTACCCGATGGTGTTGCCCCGCGGCAACGCTGCACTTGTGCGACGGCGCCCGGTTCGCGCCGATCGTGTGACCGGGCGGCGGGCCGATACTATGCGGGGGGTCGCCTTCGCGCCGCATCGCCGCGGTCGCGAGAACGCCGCCGAGTCCCGCCGATGCGCAACCCCGCCGCCGCCGCCGCCGCCGCTGTCCGCCGTGCGGAACGCCCCGCCCGCGCCGGGCGGCGCGCGTCATTCGCCGCTGCGTTCGCCGCAGCGCTGCTCGCGTCGTCGCTGCCAGCGCACGGCGGCCAGTACTCGGGCAGCAATGGTCCGCCGCCGCCGCGGCGCGGTCCCGGCGGGATCCCGGCGCCGTCGCCGCCGCTGCCGCCGGCGCCGGGCGGACCGGCGCCAGTGCCGGCGCCGGCGTCGCCCGGTCGACCCGGGCCCGCCACCGGCGGGGGCCCGGCGGCGCCGGGCGGCGGGCCGGGGACGCCGATCGCGCTTGAATTCGAGGCCGACGAGTCGGCGTGGGAGACCTGGTGGGAGCTGCGCAAGGCGCGCTACCTGCAGGTCGACCGCAGCGCGCAGGGGCCGATCGTGCAGTCGGGCTCGGACGACTTCTTCCTCGGCAGCTCACGGCGCGCGGCGGCGCTCGACCTCGTGCTGCCGACCGCCGACGACATCCGGCGCTTGGTGCAGCCGGCCCTGAAGCGCGCGCTCGACGCCACCGGGCAGCGCGACGTCGTGACGGCGTGCCTGATCGCGTTGGCGAAGGCCGGCAGCGATCACCCCGACTGGCGTCTGGTCGACGACGTGCTGGCGCCGCACCTGCGCAGCACCGACCAGGAGGTGCGCGAGACGGCGGCGCTGGCGATCGGCATCGCCGGCCGCCACGGCCAGCGCGACCTCGGGCTGCTGCAGGACCTCGCGCACGACACCGCCGCCGGCCGTCACGCCGTCGGCCGCGCCTCGGTCGACGACCGCACCCGCGCGTTCGCCTGCTACGCGCTCGGCCTGGCCGCCGCACGCGGCGACGCCGCGGCGCGCCATCGCGCCGCCACGGCGCTGCTCTCGGTGCTCGACGGCAGCGCCGCCGTCGACCGCGACGTCCGCGTCGCGGCGATCCACGGCATCGGCCTGCTGGCGCCGCCGGCGGACGAGCCGGCGGGCGGCGCCGTCGCCGATCTGACGGCGTCCGCGCTCGGCGCGTACTTCGAACGGCGGCTCGGACCCGGCGAGGAGCTGGTGCAGGCGCACTGTCCGATCGCCATCGCACAGCTGTGCGGCCGCGACGGTCCGGTGGCGCAGCGCTGGCGCCTGCGGTTCGCGGCCGAGCTGCGCCGCAGCGACGGCCGCCGCGGCGACTGGATCACGCAGTCCTGCGCGCTCGCGCTCGGGCGCATGACGCCGCCGGTCGAGTCGCTGGACGCCGACGACGGCGAGATCGTGGCCCTCCTGGTGCGCACGTGGCAGGACCATCCGGACGCGCAGACGCGGCGGTTCGCGGTGGCGTCGCTCGGGCGGATCGGCGGCGAGGCGAGCCGCACCTGGCTGCTGCGCCTGCTGCCGCGCGCCGGCCGCGCGCTGGAGCAGCCGTGGATCGCGCTGGCGCTCGGCGTCGCCGCGCGCGACCAGCGCGACCGCACCGCGGTCGCCGACGTCACGGTCGCGGCCGAGCTGCGCCGCCAGCTGCGCGACGCCCGCAATCCCAGCGCCCAGGGTGCGCTCGCGCTGGCGCTCGGCCTGTGCGGGGACGCGGCGTCCGGCGACGACCTGCGCCGCCTCCTGACCGAGGCGGCCACCGACGAGC
The DNA here is from genome assembly GCA_050245995.1 of Planctomycetota bacterium. GTDB lineage: Bacteria > Planctomycetota > UBA1135 > UBA1135 > UBA2386 > JBFWWV01. The sequence continues at coordinate 54,205 of JBFWWV010000004.1, forward strand.
TGCGCGGCCACGCCTGCATCGGGCTGGCACTCCTCGGCGACCGCGACCACGGCGACGAGCTGCGCGCCGTGCTGCAGGCGTCGCTGCGTCGCCCCGACCTGCTGCGGCAGAGCGCGGTGGCGTTGGGCGTGCTGGGCGACCGCGACGTGACGCTCGACCTCGCCGAACGGCTGCGCGCCGGCGGCAGCCTGGTCCGGCTGGCGGCGCTGGCCGGCGCGCTCGAGCGCATCGGCGACCGCCGCAGCCTGCAGCCGCTGGTCGCGATCCTGGACGACGACGAGCAGACCGCGCTGGCGCGGGCCTTCGCCGCCGCCGCGCTGGGCGGCATCGCCGCCGGCGACGAGCTGCCGTGGAACGAGCCGCTGCGCGACCGCGCCAACTACCGGGCGGCGGTGCCGACGATGCTCGACGGCGCGGCCGGCGTGCTCGATCTACTGTAGCGCCTTCGCCTCGGCGGATCGGCGCCGCGCGTGCGTCGCGGTTTCGGGCGATTTCTGTCCCGACGCCGGCCGCCGTGCTTCTCAGCCTCGCATCCCGACCCACCCGTCTGCGAGGCCCGAACGATGATGCGCCGACTCCGAATCCTCTCGTCCCTGACGCTGCCGCTCGCCGCGGCCATGGTGCTGCAGATGCCCTTGCCGGCCCAGGGCGGCCCGGTCCCGACCAAGACCTGGACCCCGCAGGCCGGCAGCAAGGACTGGCACGACGCCAACAACTGGCAGCCGAACGGCGTGCCCACCAACACCGACAAGGCCGTCGTGCCGGCGGACAGCGGCGAGATCGAGGCGCGCAACATCGACGTGCACGAGCTGGACATCCAGGACTCGGCCGACGGCAATCCGGCCAACGACACGAAGCTCACCGGCAACCCGGACCTGAGCATCCGCTTCGGCGACGGCGGCATGCACGTCGGCGCGGGCTGCACCGTCGGCGGCGAGGACGGCGCCGCGGGGCAGTCGCCGCAGGCGGGGCCGCCGCCGGTGCCGGGCACCGACGGTGTGCGCGGCGGCAACCTGTTCGTCCGCGGCTCCGGTCGCCTGACCAACCGCGGCACGATCCGCGGCGGCGACGGCGGCGACGGCCCGGACCTGCAGAACGCCCGCAACGGCGGCGGCGTGCGCCTGTTCACCGACGGCCTCGACAACGAGGGCGGCACGATCCGCGGCGGCGACGGCGGCGACAAGACCGGCCGCGACAACGTGTGCGGTCCGCCGATCCCGCGCGGCACCGGCGGCAACGGCGCCGACGTGCACGTGGGCGTGAACAACCCGTCGCCGAACGATCGTCCGGGCACGATCCGCCCGGGCAGCGGCGGCACGTGGACCGCCGGCGGGCCCAACGAGACCGGCCGCCCCGGTCGAGACGGTCGCTGCTTCCTGCACAACCTGCGGCTCGCGAAGGCCACCAGCCACGTCGAAGGCCGCGACATCCTGGTGCGCTGCACCGGCCCGCTCGACCTCACCGAGGCGGTCGCGGGCGCGTTCACGGCCAGCACCGTCCGCGTCGACGCGCCGGCGATCGACCTCACCGGCGTGCTCCCGGGCACAACGGTGTTCCAGGCGCAGAACGTGTGCCTGGGCGCACCGCTGCTGCTCGACCCCGGCACCTCGATCGCCGACTACTGCGGCGGTGGCGCGGTGCACCTCGGCCCGTCGGCCGCGGCCGAGTGGGCGCTGCCGCTGCTGCCGGCGGAGCCGTTCGATGGGCTGGTGCTGCAGCCGCCGGTGCACTGGAACGCGCAGCTGCTGCAGGGCCAGGGCGGCTTCCGCTTCGACAACCCGACCGGCGTCCCGACGGCGCCGCAGATGGGTTGCGGCGCGGCGATCGTCGACGCGCAGCTCAACCCGGCCGGCCCGCTGGTCGCGATCCTGCAGACGCCGCCGGTGCCCGGCGGCGACTTCGGCGGCCCGATCGTGCTCGAGTGGACGCAGTGGCACCAGCCGTCGCCCACGAGCCAGATCGGCGTGATCGTCGTCGCCGACGGCGTGCCGACGCCGGTGCTGCAGACCAACCAGGGCTCGCCGCCGTTCGACGTCGTGCAGCTCGACATCACCGCGCTGGTGATCGGCGCCGACGAGTTCTTCGTGAACTTCGTCTACAACGCGCAGAGCCAGGGCGTGTGGGTCCTCGACGACATCGGCGTCCGGGTCCTCGATCCCGTCGGGCCGCTCGGGCAGCCGTCGCAGCCGGGCGTGGCGCTGCTCGGCGTCGACGACGCGCGCAACGCCGACAACCTGCCGGTGTTCTTCGGCGAGCCGGGCCCGTACTTCGTCGACGTCGGCGTCGGCGACACCATGGACCTGTTCGTGCAGACCGCGCCCAGCCAGTTCGTGTTCCTGCTGGCCGGCACCGCGATGCCGAACCAGTTCCAGCTGCCGAGCATCGGCCAGCTCGACCTGAGCCTGCCGCTGACGGTGGGCACGTACTTCACGGATCCACTCGGCGGCATGAACCTGCCGTTCCTGGTGCCGCCGGCGATGCAGGGGCTCGACCTGGCGCTGCAGGCCGCGGTGACGAACCCGGTGCAGGGAATCGTCGCCACCAACGCGGTCGTCGTGCAGTTCGGCGACTGAGCGTTCGGGCGCCGGACCCGGGTCCGGCGGGCGACGTGCGGGTAGGATGCCCGCATGCCGTCCGCCTCTCCGGACCGCGAGCCCGGCGCGCCGTCGCTGTCGATCGACCTGGTGCGCCGGATCCAGGCCGGCGACACCGCCGCCTGGGACGAGCTCTACATGCGCTACCGCGACCGGCTGCTGCTGTCGATCCGCTGTCGGCTCGGGCCGACGCTGCGCGCCCGGCTGCAGTCCGAGGACGTGCTGCACAGCGTGTTCGGCGACGTGCTGCACCACGACCTCCGGGGCTTCGCGCCGCAGCCCGGCGGTCTCGACCGCTACCTGCACACCTGCGTGCTGAACAAGATCCGCAACAAGGCCGACTTCTTCGGCGCGCAGAAGCGGCGCGGCGACGCGCCGCTGACCGACTCGCTGGCGGGCCGGCTGCCGGCTGCGGTCGGCGGCGAGCTCGGCTACGTCGACGCCGCGCGCTACGAACGGCTCGAGCGCGCGATCGGCCAGCTGCCGGTGGAGATGCGCGAGGCGCTGCTGCTGCGCCGCATCGAGGGGCTCGGCAACCAGGAGGTCGCCGCCGAGCTCGGCAAGTCGCCCGAGGCCGCGTCCAAGCTCTACAACCGCGCGCTGGCGCGGCTCGGCACGCTGCTCGGCGAGGCCGCGCCGCCGGGAGAGCCGCGGTGAGTCCGGCCGAGCTCGAGGACCTGGTCGCCGAGTTCCTCGACCGCCGCGAGCGCGATCCGCAGCTGCAGCCCGCGGCGTTCGCGGCGACCCACCCAGGCGTCGCCGCGCGGCTCCGCGCCGCGATCGAGGCCGCGCTCGCCGCGGCGGATCTGCTCCCGGACGCGGCCGCCGACGTCGCCATGGCCCCGCGCGCGATCGGCCCGTACCGCGTCGTCGGCACGCTGGGGCGCGGCGGCATGGGTGTCGTGTACGACGTCGAGCGCGACGGCCAGCGGTTCGCGCTGAAGTGGCTGCCGCTGGCGCCGGTGCTCGGCGCGCGCGTGCACGAGCGGCTGCGGCGCGAGTCGCGGATCCTCGAGCGGCTGGAGCACCCGCACATCGTGCGGATCCGCGACACCGGCCTGCAGGACGAGGCGCCGTATCTCGTCATGGAGCGCATCGACGGTGCGCCGCTCGCCGAGGCCGCGGCGGCGATGCCGGTCGACGACCGCGTGCGGCTGGTCGTGCTGCTGTGCCGCGCCGTCCACGCCGCGCACGAGGCCGGCGTCGTGCACCGCGACCTCAAGCCGCAGAACGTGCTGGTGCGCGCGGACGGCGCGCCGGTGCTGCTCGACTTCGGCCTCGGCGCCGCCGAGGAGCTGCCGACGCTGACCGGCACCGGCGACGTGGTCGGCACGCCGCGCTACATGGCGCCCGAGCAGGTGCGCGAGCAGCGCGCCGACCGCCGCACCGACGTGCACGCGCTCGGGCTGGTGCTCTACGAGCTGGTGACCGGCCGGCCGGCGTACCCCGAGGACTCCCGCGAGCGCGTGTTCGCGGCGATCGGCCGCGGCCGCTTCGTCCGGCCGCGCCGACTGCAGCCGACGGTGCCGCCCGAGCTCGAGAAGGTGATCCTGGTGGCGATGGCGTGGCAGCCGGCGCGCCGGTTCGCGACCGCGGCGGCGATGGCGGACGACCTCGAGCGCTACCTGCAGGGCGAACCGGTGCGCGCGCGGCCGCCGGGCCCGCTGCAGCGCGCGCTGCTGCTGCCGCGGCTGTATCCGGAGCGGGCGGTCGCCGGCGGACTGCTGGTGCTGCTGGTCGCGGCCGCCGCGTGGCTGGCCGCGACACCCGCGGCGCTCAGCGAGACCGAGCGCCAGCAGCTGCGCGGCCACTACGCGGACGGCATCGCCGCCTGGCTCGACGGCGACGCCGACGGCGCGCGCGCCGCGCTGCGCCGGGCGCTCGACATCGACCCGGACCACGCCGGTGCGGGGTTGCTGCTGAGGCACTGCGCCCGCGGCCCGCGCGACGCGCTGGACGAGCTGGCGCCCGCCGCCGCCGCGCTGCCGCGCGACGCCCTCACGTCGGTCGTGCAGGGGCTCGCAGCCGTCGAAGAGCGCGAATGGGACCGCGCCGAGCAGGAGCTGGTCGCCGCCTCGCTGGACCTGCCGCCGTCGCGCTTCCTGGCCGAGTCGCTGGGTGACGTGCACCGCAGCCTGCGGCGCTTCGCCGACGCCGAGCGCGACTACCGCACGGCGCTGGCGATCGGGCCGGAGACCGCGCGCACCTGGGGTCGCCTGGCCGAGATCTACCGCGAGCTCGAGAACCCCGACGCCGGCATCGAGGCCGCCGAGACGGCGCTGCGCCTGTCGGGCCGCAAGGCCGGCCGGACCGCGCGCGTGCTGGCGTCGCTCTACGGCCGGCGCAACGAGTACGCCCGCGCCGAGGCGCTGCTGCGCGAGCTGCTCGCGGAGGACCCCGACGACGTCGCGGCCATGTTCGAACTGGCCTGCACGCTCGACAGCCAGCACGACGCCGGCTGTCGCACGTGGTACGGCCGCGTGCTCGAGCACGACCCGGCGCACGCGAGCGCGCTGATCAACCTCGCCAACCTGCACACCGGCGCCGACCGCGGTCACTGCGTCGGCTGCGACCGCATGTTCGCCGAGCACCCGGACCTGTTCGATCCGGCGCTCGCGACCGAGCTGCTCCTGCGCGCGCTGCAGACCCGCCACGGCGGCAATCGGGCGCTGCTGCAGAACTCGCTCGGCATCGCCGCGCGGCTGCCCGACCGTCAGCCGCTGATCGAGCTGCTGCGTCGGCTCACGGACGGCGCCGAGCAGTCGCCGGAGACCCTCAACCGCGCCTGGCTGCTGCGGCGGCTCGAGCTCAACGCCGGCCTCGAGGGGCGCTGAAGCGTGCCGCGCCGCCTGCCCGAACCCGACCCGCCGCCGCCGCTCGGCGCCGTCGCGATCGACGGCAGCAACGTCGTCGCCAGCGCGCCCGGCCGCGCCGCCGAGCGTCTGGCGCTGGCGCTGGCCTGGGCGCGCGCCTGGCGCGCGGACCTGCCGCTGCACGTGTTCTTCGACCACACGCTGTTCGGCCGCTGCAGCGAGAAGGAGCGGTCCGCGGTCCGCGCCGTGCTCGGCGATACGCCGTTCACGGTGACGCCGCGCGGCGAGTCCGCCGACCCGCACCTGCTGCGCTTCGCGGCGGCTCAGCGCGCGCTGCTGCTGACCAACGACCGGTTCCGCGACCACGGCGACCTGTGTCGGGCGGTGATCACGCTGCAGTTCGCGATCGACGGCGGACACTTCGCGCCGCACGGCGAGGCGACGTGGTTCCTGCCGAACGGCACGGCGCGGCGTGTGACCCTCGCCGAGCTGCAGCGGCGCGGGGCGCCGGCGACGGGGTGAACGCCAGGCCGCTCAGCCGCGCGCGAAGTACAGCGCGTTGACCTCGGGCTCGCCGAGCAGCGGGTTCTCGAACCCCACGTCGATCGCCTCGGCGGACGGGAACGCCGCGCGCAGGCGCGCCAGCACCTCGGCGCTCTGCGCGACGTTGGTCCACAGCGCGAACACGCCGCCGGGCCGCAGCCAGGCGCGCGCCGCGCGCAGACCGTCCGGCGTGTAGAAGCCGGCGTGCGCGGGATCGAGCAGGTTGTCGGGCGCGTCGTCGATGTCGAGCAGCAGTGCGTCGTAGCCGGCGCCGAGCGGCGCGGTGCCCGGCGGGCGCTGCAGCAGCCGCAGGCAGTCGCCTTCGACCAGCCGGCAGCGCGGGTCCCCGCACAACGCAGCGCCCAGTGGCACCAGGCCGCGTTCGTGCCAGGCGATGACCTCCGGCAGCAGCTCGACGACGTCGAGCGCCGTGACTCGCGCGTCGGCGAGCACGGTGTTCGCGGTCCAGCCGAGGCCGAGGCCGCCGACCAGGACGCGCAGGCCGTCGCCGCCGAGCGCGGCCAGCGCGCGCGTCGCCAGCTCGCGCTCGCTGTCGCTGACGAGGCTCGACATCAGGAACCGGCCGTCGAGCTTGACCTCGTAGACCCACTGGTCGGGTTCGCCGACCGGCCGTCGCCGCCGCAGGATCAGCTCGCCGAGCGCGGTGGCGCGGTAGTCCAGTTCCTCGAAGGCGCTCGACATGGCCGGCACTGTCGCCGATCGCCATCGGCGCCACAACGGCGCCCTGCGCTTGCCTCGGCCGCGCGCCGGCGCTTCGCTCAGCGGCATGCACGGGTGGCGTCAGCGGATGCACGAGGTGGTGTTCGAGGCCGACACCGCCGCCGGCCGCTGGTTCGACCTCGGCCTGCTGCTGGCGATCGTCGGCAGCGTCACCGCTGTCTGCCTCGAGAGCGTGCCGGAGATCGCCGCCGAGCACGGCCCGGCGCTGCGCCGGGTCGAATGGGCCTTCACGGCGCTGTTCACGCTCGAGTACGCGTTGCGCCTGTGGTGCGTCAACCGGCCGCTGCGCTACGCGTTCAGCTTCTTCGGCCTGATCGACCTGATCGCGATCCTGCCGGCCTACCTTGCGCTGCTGTTCGCGACGTCGCACTCGCTGGCGACGGTGCGGATCATGCGGCTGGTGCGCGTGTTCCGCGTGCTCAAGCTGGCGCGGTTCCTGGGCGAGGCCAGCGTGCTGCGCGCGGCGCTGCGCGCCAGCCTGCCGAAGATCACCGTGTTCCTGCTGACGGTGCTGTGCACGGTCGTCGCGGTCGGCAGCGCGATCTACGTGATCGAAGGCGCCGAGCACGGCTTCACGTCGATCCCGCGCAGCATGTACTGGGCGATCGTGACGCTGACCACGGTCGGCTACGGCGACATCGCGCCGCAGACACCGGTCGGGCAGATCCTCGCATCGGGGGTGATGCTGCTCGGCTACGCGATCCTCGCCGTGCCGACCGGCATCGTCTCGGCCGAGCTGGTGCGGCGGCCGCGCGCGGTGTCGACGCAGGCGTGCCCCGACTGCGCCGCCGAGGGGCACGAGCCCGACAGCCGGCACTGCCGGTTCTGCGGCGCGAAGCTCTGAGGCGCGGCCGCGCGCTCACTTCGGCGTCATCGCCTCGGCGGTGCTGTGCAGCACGCCGTCGCGCAGCGTCACGATCACGCGGCTGCCGCGCTCGGTCTGGAGCTGGGCGCTGGTCCCGGCGCCGTCGAGTCGCAGCGGCCGATCGGTGCGCGCGGTCGACAAGCCGATCCGCCGCGAGTCGCCGACGACCTCGCCGTTGGCGTCCACCAGGCGCGCGCCGGTGCCCAGGGTCACGCGCACGGTCTGCGTCGCCGTCGACTGCATGCGCAGCGTGACCGTGCCGCTGTCGCCGCCGAGCGTCGCCCAGCCGAACGGCGTGAACTCGCCGCCCTCCTGCCGCCGCTCGACGAAGGCCGCCACGGGCTCGGCGAACCGCAGTTCGATCGCGAGGTCGTCGTCGAGCAACAGCGTGCGCCGCGGCCCGGCGGCGGCGGCCCAGATGCCGTAGCCGATCGCGGACAGGGCCAGCGCGAGGAACACGAGCCAGACGACGCCGGGGACGGTCTGCGAGCGGGGGGTGGGTTCCATCGGCGGCCAGCATAGGTGGACGGCCGCGACCCCCTCGACCGCTCACCGACAAACAATACTGTCGGTGACCATGGAGTCCCCGGCACCCGTCGATCCGTCGTTCGGTCCACCGCCGCTGCCCGAATGGGCGGCGCTGCTGGAACGCACCGCGCCGCTGCTCGACGCCTGGCTTCGGCCGTTGCCGGCGGCGTGGCTCGACGCCGACGAAGGGCCCGGGACCTGGAGCGCGCGGGGCGTCCTGGGTCACCTGCTCGACGGCGAACGGCACGACTGGGTGCCGCGCACCCGGCACCTGCTCGCGCACGGCGAGGCGGTGGCGTTCGCGCCGTTCGACCGCGTCGCCTGGCAACGGCGACCCGCGCCGTCGATCGGCGAGAGCCTCGACGCGTTCGCCGCGGCGCGGGCCGACAGCCTGCGGCAGCTCGCGGCGCTGCGGCTGACCGCGGTCGACCTGGACCGCACCGGCCGCCACCCCGAGTTCGGCCGCGTGACGCTGCGCCAGCACCTCGCGACCTGGGTGGCGCACGACCAGACCCACGTGATGCAGATCGCGCGCGTGCTCGGCCATCGCCTCGCCGGCGAGGTCGGGCCGTGGCGCGCCTACCTGCGCGTCGCCCGCGACATCGACGGCGGCGGCTCGTCCTGAACGACGACCCCGAACGGAGCACCGACCATGAACGAAGATCGCAAGTTCGAGATGGAGATCGACATCGCGGCGCCGCGCGACGCGGTGTGGCAGGCACTGGCCGAGCAGGAGGAGCTCGAGCGCTGGTTCGCCCCCGACGCCGAGGTCACGCCCGGCGTCGGCGGCGCGGTGACGTGGCGCTGGGGCGACCTGCACGACTGGATCAGCACGATCGAGGTCTACACGCCCGGCGATCACCTGCGGCTGCGCTACGACTCGGCGGTTCCCGCCGCCGGCGGCGGCATGCGACCGCTGTTCGTCGACTTCCACCTCGAGGGCGCCGGCGGCACCACCACGCTGCGGCTGGTGCACAGCGGCTTCGGCCCCGAGGCGTCGTTCGACGCCGAGTTCGACGGCATCAGCGGCGGCTGGCCGGTCGAGCTGCGCAGCCTGCGGCTCTACCTCGAACGCCACCGCGGCCGCGACCGGCAGCTGGCCTGGGCGCGGCGCTCGACGCAGGTCGAACCCGAGGCGCTGTGGCGCGCGCTGATCGGCGACGGCGGCCTGCAGGCGCCGAAGCTCACGGCGCTGGCCGAGGGCGCTACGTTCCGCGTCGACGTCGCCGGCGCCGGCGCGATCGCCGGCCGCGCGCTGTTCGTGCCGGGCGCGCGCGAGTTCAGCGGCGTGGCGCAGTCGCTCGGCGACGGCTGGTTCCGCGCGCACTGCGAGCGCTGGGCCGGCGCCACGCAGTGCTGGCTGTGGCTGGCGCTGTACGACCGTCCGGACGCCGAGGTCCAGCGCTTTTGCGCCGCGTTCGAACGGCTGCTCGATCGCGCAGTCGCGGCGGCGACGGCGACCGGCGAGGCCACCGCGTGACCGAGGCGATCGAGGTCGTGGCCGAGACCGAGCGCGCGCAGGTGCTGCTGCACCCGACGCGGCTGCGGATCCTCGAGCTGCTGACCGAGCCGGCGTCGGCCGCGAGCCTCGCGCCGCGGCTCGAGCTGCCGCGGCAGCTGGTCAACTACCACCTGCGCGAGCTGCTGCGGGTGCGGCTGGTGGTGCTGGCCGAGGAGCGCACCCGCGGCAGCGTCAGCGAGCGCATCTACCGCCGCGTCGGGGACAGCTACGCGATCGCGCCGCAGGCGCTGGGCGCGATGGGCGACGCACCCGCGGCGCTGCAGGACCGGTACTCGTCCGCCTACCAGATCGGCATGGCGAGCCGGGTGCTCCACGACGTCGCTGCGCTGCGCACGGCCGCGGCCGCCGCGAAGAAGGCGCTGCCGACGTTCTCGCTCGAGGTCGACGTGCGCTTCGCCGACGCCGCCGCGCGCAGCGCGTTCACGCAGGAGCTCGCCGACGCGGTCGCCGCGCTGGTGCAACGTCACCACGACGCGCGGTCGCCGGGCGGGCGCACGTTCCGGTTCTTCCTCGGCGCGCACCCGAGGCCGGCCGCGCGCCGCGGCTGAGCCCCGTACACGACCGCGGCGCGCGCGAGCCGGGGCCCGCGACGCGCCGCGCTTCGTCCATCCGCCGGGACCCTTCAGAAGGTCTCGGTCGTCGTCGGCGTGCTGATCTCCCAGGTGGAGCCGATCACGGTCGCGGCCTGCCAGATCAGGTCGAACGCGCCGGGCACCGGCGGGCTCGTGTAGGTGCCGAAGCCGCCGGGCGTGGGCACGAACGCGATGAACGTCGGCAGCGGGTAGAACTCGGGGTAGCACAGGAGTCCGAGCGTGAAGTCCGCGGACGGCGCGACCACCGCGGGGCCGCTCGGCGCGACCGACACGAACATCAGCGCGGCGGGCGCCGGGCAGCCGACGTCGATCACGACCGACGCGCCGATGGGCGCCTGCGGCGTCGGCGACTCGGTCGCGAAGCGGCACACCCGGGTGAACGCCAGGCCGTTGACCGAGCTCGCGATGCCGACCGTCGCGCTGGGCGGCAGCACGCCGATCTGGTCGCCGAGGGTCGGGCCGAAGGTGCAGTTGGTGCCGTAGGGGCCGCACAGGCCGGGGCGGATCTGGCCGGCGCCGCGCGTGTGCAGGATCGCGCCGCCGGTCAGCGTCTCGCCGGCGTACACCAGCACCGGCACCGGCAGCGGGCCGAAGCACGTCGGCACCGCGACCGTGCTCACCGCGAACTGGTCGATCTCGAGCGCGTCGGTGTCGCCGATCACGGGCACGCAGTTGCCGAAGCGGTCGGTGACGCGCGCGTTCTGCGTGAACGTGTTCATCGCCGCCTCGGAGTGCACGACCACGGCGCTGCCGGGGGCGACGGCCGCCACGGTGCCGGTGGAGCTCCAGGTGATCGCGCCGGGCGGGATCGCCAGCACGGCGCCGTCCTGGACGAACACCGGGCCGGTGCACAGGTTGGCGGGGATGTCGTCCTCCAGCGAGAAGAACACGCCGAAGTTGAAGCCGGCGGCGATCGCGTCGACGTTGACGACGACGGGCGTCGCCGGCAGACCGAGCGCGATCTGCACCTGCTCGGCGCGCAGGAAGTACTCGACCTGGCCGTCGGCGGCGCCGATGCGGCGGATACGGCCGACGTCGCCCGGGCGCAGCCCCGGCAGGCCGCTGACCGCGGTGCCCATCGCCGTGCGCGGCGAGAACCAGACGTTGCGCGGGTTGGTCGCGTTGACCGGCGTGGCGCTGAGCAGCGGCGCCATCACCGCGTCGATCTGGCCGAACAGGCCAGGCTCCCAGTAGCTGTCGTCGCCGTCCTCGTCGCCGGCCTGGGTGTGGTAGTTGGTGCGCGGCGCCCACTTCTCGGCCCGCGGCGGGCACAGCACCGCCAGCTCGTGGATCTCGTTGGGCAGCAGGTTGGCCAGCGACGTGCCGCCGCTGCCGGAGATCGACGTCTCGGACTGGGTGAGGGTGAACAGCAGCGGGTCGGCCTGGGCGACGGCGGGAGCCAGCAGCAGGGCGGGGAGGATCGCCGCGGGGGCGAGCCGGAGAGCGGAGCGGGTGGTGGAGCGCATCGGAATCCTCGGGGTGGTCATTGCGGTCACCTGGACAAGGTCGACCCGGCCGCGAGCGCACGCGCGGATCGAGGAAATCGCCGTTGCGGTCCCGGTGGGGCAGCCGGCAACGTTTTCCGCATGTCCCCGCGTGCGCTCGCGTCGATCCTGGCCTTCGTGGTGGTGCTCGGCTGTCGCGCCGGGCCGGCGCCCGGCGGCGCCGGCGCCGCCGACGCCCGCGGGGGATGGGCCCTCGCCGTGCACGGCGGCGCCGGCACGATGGACCCGGGCACGCCGCCCGAGCGGCTGCAGCCCTACCGCGACGCGCTGCGCGCGGCGCTGGAGTACGGCCGCGACCGGCTGGCGCGCGGCGACGCGGCGCTCGACGTGGTCGAGGCCGTCGTGCAGCGGCTCGAGGACGACCCGCAGTTCAACGCCGGGCGCGGCGCGGTGTTCAACGAGCGCGGCGAGCACGAACTCGACGCCGCGATCATGGACGGGGCGACGCTGCGCTGCGGCGCCGTGACCGGCATCCGCACCGTGCGCCACCCGATCGCTCTGGCGCGCGCGGTCATGGAGCGCACGCGGCACGTGCTGCTGATGGGCGCCGGCGCCGAGCAGTTCGCCGACTCGCTCGACCTCGAGCGCGTCGACAACACCTGGTTCGACACCGAGCCGCGGCGGCGCGCGCTCGAGCGCGTGCTCCAGGAGCGCGCCCAGGAAGGCGGCCAGGAAGGCGGCCAGGAAGGCGGCATTGCGCGGGCGCCGCGCGACCCGCGCGACGGCTACGGCACCGTCGGCTGCGTGGCGCGCGACGTGCATGGCCGGCTGGCCGCGGCGACGAGCACCGGCGGCCTCACCGGCAAGCGCTGGGGCCGCGTTGGCGACACGCCGCTGGTCGGCGCCGGCACCTGGGCCTGTGGCTGGGCAGCCGTCAGCGGCACCGGCACCGGCGAGGAGTTCATGCGCCACGCCGTCGGCCGCACCGTCGCCGCGCGGATGCAGTTCGGCGGGCAGACGCTGCAGCAGGCAGCCGACGCCGTGGTGTTCGACACGCTGCGCCCCGACGACGGCGGGCTCATCGCCGTCGACCGCGACGGCAACCTGGCGGCGCCGTTCAACTCGTCGGGGATGTACCGGGGGCTGGCCGACAGCGGCGGGCGCTTCGAGGTGAAGGTGTTCCGCGAGGAGTGACGGGCGGCCTCGCCGACTCCTGCCCGTGTCTCCGTGATTCCGGCGAAGCACGCCGTCGCACGCGCACGACTGCGCCGCCAGCCAGGCGAGGAACGGCTGCTCCGTGGATCGTGCTCTGGGGTACTCCCGGAGGAACAGGGAGAGCACGGAGAGCGCCGGGAGGGGCACGGAGCAGAGGACGCTCGACTCAGGGGGCCGTCACGCGGCACGCACGCATCCGCGAACCAGAGAAGAAACCACAGAGGACACGGAGAGCACGGAGCAGAAAGCAGCCGCCCAGCCAGGGCATCCGCCAGGGCGGGCGAGGACCTCCGCGGTGTGCGCGTGCGTCGCGGTCGGTGCGTTGGCTCTTGCTGGGCGGCTGCGTTCGTGTGGTCGTTTGCTTTCTGCTCTGTGTGCTCTGTGCTCTCTGTGGTTTTTTTCTGGGGTACTCCCGGAGGAACAGGGAGAGCACCGAGAGCACCGGGAGGGGCACAGAGCAGAGGGCGCTCGACTCAGGGGGCCGTCACGCGGCACGCACGCATCCGCGAACCAGAGAAGAAACCACAGAGGACACAGAGAGCACGGAGCAGAAAGCAGCCGCCCAGCCAAGGCATCCGCCACGGCGGGCGAGGCCTCCGCGGTGTGCGCGTGCGTCGCGTTCGGTGCGTTGGCTCCTGCTGGGCGGCTGCGTTCGTGTCGGCGTGTGCTTTCTGCTCTGTGTGCTCTGTGCTCTCTGTGGTTTTGTTTTCTGGGGTACTCCCGGAGGAACAGGGAGAGCACGGAGAGCATCGGATGCATTCGGCTGGCGTGCGCTCTCGGCCCGTGCCTTCCCGATGCGCTTCGTGCTCTCCCGGCTTCTCTCCGGGGTTGCCCACGAACCACGAACCGCCTGGCGACACGCGATGCGCAGGGAGGTCCGTCGACGGTTTCGCTTCGTGCGCGCGCCGCTGCGCGGGCGTGGGGGAAGCGTCCGCGTCAGAGCTGCAGCGCCCGAGCCTTGTCGGCGCGGCTCGGCGCCAGCTCGACGCCGATCGCCGCCAGGCCCAGCTCGTTGGCGACCGCCAGCGCCGTGCCGATGCCGCAGAACGGGTCGACGATCGCATGCGCAGCGGCGCGGTCGCGCAGCCAGGCCACCGCGAAGCGCGCCGCGTCGAGCCCGATTGCGCGCGGCCAGGTCATCGCGCCGAGCTGCGGCAGCACGTCGGCGGTGGCCGGGCCGTCGTCGCGCAGGTCGCGCGACGCGCACAGCAGGTGGGCGTAGCCCGGTCGGTTGCCGGTGGCGACGCCGGCCGGCGCGCGCAGCACGATCTTGTGCCACAGCAGCCGCGCGCCGGCGCGCGCGATCGCGTCGTGAACGAGCTGGCCCTTGTCGACCTGGTGGCCGTCGCGCTTGACGTCGGTCTGGAAGAACACCGCCGCCGAGCCCGCGGGCAGCGCTTCGAGCACCGCGGTCGCGGCGTCGGTGAACCACGCTCGCCACGCGTCGAACGCGAGCCGCTTGATCTCGGAGCCGTCGGGCAGCGAGGTCAGCACCGCGTGACCGGGCGGCAGCGGGCGTTCGCGCAGCCAGGCGACGCCACAGCCGCAGTGGACGGTGCGCGTCGCGTTCACCAGCCGCGGGCCAGGAAGCCGCCGTCGACCGCCAGCGTCTGGCCGCTGACGTAGCTGGCGGCCGGTAGCGCCAGGAACGCGATCGCGCGCGCCACCTCGGCCGGGTCGCCGGTGCGGCCGAGCGGCGTGCGCTCGCGGATCTTGTCGACGACGCCTGGGCGCTGCAGCACCGGCTGCACCAGCGGCGTGTCGATGTACCACGGCGCCACCGCGTTGACGCGGATGCCGTCCGGGCCCCACTCGCTGGCGAGCGCGCGCACCAGCATCGACAGCGCCGCCTTGGTCGCGGCGTACGGCGCGCCCGAGCCGACGGCAACGTCGCCGGCGACCGAGCCGACCATGACGACCGCGGGGTCCCGACCGGCGCGCAGCAGCGGGTGCGCGCGGCGGGCCAGTTCGAACGCGCCGTCGACGTTGGTGCGGAACAGCTCCTGGAACTCGCCGCGCTCGTACTCGGTCGCGGCCTTGCGCACGTTGGTGCCGACGTTCAGCACCAGCACGTCGAGGCCGCCGAGCCGCGATCGGGCGGCGGCGAGGATCGCGTCGATGCCGTCGTCGCGGGTGGCGTCGGCGGTCAGCCCGTGCGCGCGTTCGAGGCCGGCGCGGCGCCACGCGGCCACCTCGGCGTCGACGTCGGCGGCGGTGCGCGCGACCGCCAGCACCGCGGCGTCGAGCCGCAGCAGCTCCTCGGCGGCGGCGCGGCCGATGCCCTTGGTGGCGCCGGTCACGATCGCGCGGCGGCCGGCCAGCGACCAGGCGGTGCTCGCTGCTGCGGATTCGGTGCTCGGCGTCATCTCAACGGCTCCCCGACGCGGCGGCAGGGGTTCAGTGGATCTCCAAGTGGAGCTCCAGACCGTTCGAGGCCAGCATGCCGAGCGGATTGACGGGCACGATGCTGAGCATGGCGGCCTGGGCGAACAGCGACATGCCTGCGAACGCCGGGTCGTTCGGGATCGCGAACGTCATCGGGTACGGACCCGGGCCGAGTGTCAGCGACGCGAGGATCTCGGGCAACGCGATGTACGCGTTGCAGCCCGGCATGCCGATGGAGCTGAGGTCGATCCCCGGCAGTGAGCCGATGCTGACGAGGGTCAACGCGCCGCCGACAGCCGGATCGGTGGTCGACGTCTGGATGGTGACCATCGTCCCGATGACGGGGGAGCAGGGCGCCGAGATCTGCGCTGGCGGCGAGCCGCAACCAGCACCGTAGGGCCTGGCGAACGCCGGGGGGGTGATCGGGCGAACGAGCGCGGGTCCGCCGAACGAGCAGCAGAAGCAGGTCGGACCGACACTCGAGAGGATCCCAGTTCTCGCCTGCCCGGCCGGGGTCGGATCCTGGAAGAAGAACGCCCCGAATTGCGCCGGGTCGCCGCCATGGATCCGCGCGGCGGCAAAGGTCGAACCGGCGGTGGCGAACAGAGCGATCGCGGCGGCCGCCGTCCCGACCGGACGGTCGACGATTCCGGGGCAGGAGGACGGAGCGACACCCAGCCGCAGGGCGATGTCGCACGCTTCGCTCGCGGTGGCGATGCGCCAACCATCGCAGAGCCAGCCACCGACACCGTTCTGGAAGTCGCAGTAGGACATGGATGCCGTTTGCGTCCAGTCGAGCCAGTCGAGGCCCGAGGCCAGATCCCGGGTGATCAGCCCGTCGCCGGGGGCGAGCAGGTCGGCAGAGAACACCTGGCTCGAAGCGCGGTCCGAGACCGCCAGCGCGATGCAAGTGGCGGCGACGAGCCGGATCCGAGTGATGGTGTGCACGGCGTTTCCCGGCACTCTAGATGGCACGTCGGCGGCGGGGAAGGTCCGGTGGTCGATGTACTGGCCAATCCGGCAAGCGGCTCCTGGGAATGGGTGCCTCGGCGCAGCAGCCGCGCTACCTTGCGCGCATGACCGACCAGAAGAAGATCGTCGTCTACAGCGGCGCCGGTTGAGGCGCGTGCACCCGGGTGAAGGAGTTCCTCACCAACAAGGGCCTCGAGTTCGAGATCAAGGACGTCCACAACGACGCCGAGGCGCAGGACGACATGGCCGAGATGGGCATGATGTCGATCCCGGTGACGCGCATCGACGGCGGGCCGCCGATCGTCGGCGCCGACTTCGCCAGGATCGAGGCTGCCCTGAAGTAGCGGCGCGCCGTCAGCAGCACCCGGCGGCGTCGCGGCCTCCGACCTCGCCTTCGCGCGCGCTGGCGAACGGCATCGTCGTGCCGCAGCCGGGGAACACCCCGAAGTGCCGGGAGAAGTCGCCGACGAAGTCGAAGTGCGGCCGGAACCGCGTCTCGGCCAGCATCCGGAACGTGTTGCCGCACACCGGCACCGCGCGGCCGGTGTCGAACACGTGGTGTGCGTCGAGCGCGAACTGCGCTGCGCGGTGCGGGATCGTGCCGCGGTAGACCACCGCCTGGCCGTGGTCCTCGCACGCGGGCTCGAGCGTCGGCAGCTTGATCAGGCGGTACGTGGCCGAGAAGAACTCGAGCGGCCCGACCTTGGCTGCGATCGCCGCGTTGTCGATCGACAGCCGGCGGTCGGTCACCAGCCGCGGGTCGGCGAAGCCGGCGCCGCGCGCGAGGTGCAGGAAGTCGTTCCAGTACAGCGCGCCGCTCAGGCACTCGCCGTACAGCTCGGGGTCCTCGGTCAGCGCCGCCGGCACCCGGCGGTCGGCGTAGACGTCGGCGAAGAACAGCTCGCCGCCGGGCTTCAGCAGCCGGAACGCCTCGCGCAGCACCGCCGGCTTGTCGGGCGACAGGTTGATCACGCAGTTGCTGACGATCACGTCGAAGGCCTGGTCGGCGAGGCCGAGCTCGTCGAGCCGCTCGATGTAGCCCTTCACGAACCGCACGTTCGGGCGGGCGTGCCCGTGCTGCACCCGGTTGTGCTCGACGTGGCGCTCGGCGAACGCGATCTGCTCGTCGGTCATGTCGACGCCGACCACCGAGCCGCGCTCGCCGACCAGCGCCGACAGCACGAAACAGTCGTGACCGGTGCCGCAGCCGAGGTCGAGCACCGTGCAGCCGTCGAGCAGGTCGGGCGCCACCAGGCCGCAGCCGTAGTAGCGTGCCGCGACCTCGGGGTGGACCTTGGCCAGCAGCGGCCGCAGGTGCGGAGGCACGCTTGCGGTCGTGCAGCAGGCGTCGGTCTTCAGGTCCTTCTGGCCCTGCAGTCGCTTGCCGTAGTACTCCTTGACGGAGTCGAGAACGGTGTCGTGGGTGGTCATGGGCAATCGGTTCGGCGCGGCCGCGCGGAGCGCAGACGGTAGGACATGGGCGTCGCGCCACCAGCGCCGGAGTGCGCAGTTGCGGTCGACCATGGGGCCGGTTGCGGCGCCGGTCCGCCGCGCGCGGTAGGCTGCGCGACCGAGATGGTCGCGGCCCGTTCGATCCCGCGGTGGTGCGCAGGCGCGCTGGCCCTGGTCGCGGCGGGGTCGCGCGCCGCCGCGCAGGCGCCGGCCGCGTCGCTGCCGCCGGTCGTCGCGACACACTGCGCCGAGTGCCACCGCGGTCCGGACGCCGAACGGGACTTCGACGTGACGGCGCTGTTCACCGCCGGCGCCGCCGACGCGGCCGACTTCGACCGGCGGCTGGAACTGGCCGTCCGCCGCGTGCGGGCGCGGACGATGCCGCCGCCCGACGAGGTCGAGCCGCCGGCCGACGGCGACCGGCATGCGCTGCTCGCGGCGTTGACGGGGCAGGCGCCGCCGCGGCCCGGGACGCGTGTGTCCACGATCCGCAGGCTGACGCGGCGCCAGTACGAGCGTTCGGTCGAGGTGCTGTTCGGCGTGCCGTGGCACGCGCACGACCTGCTGCCGGACGACGCCAGCGCGCACGGGTTCGACGGCGTCGGCGACGTGCAGAACGTGGCGCCGCTGCTGTTCGAGAAGTACCTCGACGCCGCGGCGTCGGTCGCCGCCGCGGTGCTCGCCGATCCGGCGGCGCGGCGGCGGGCGCTCGGCGACGGCGCGTCGCCGACGGCGCTGGCCCGCGCGCTGCCCGATCTCCTGCGTCGGGCCTGGCGGCGGCCGGTCGGCGCCGCCGAGATCGACGAGCTGCTGGCGGACCACGCGGCGCTGCGCGCCAGCGGTGTCGCCGAGGACGACGCGAACGACGCGCTGCTGCGCACGGTGCTGGTCGCGCCGAGCTTCCTGTTCCGCGCCGAGGTCGGACAGCAGGACGCGCCCTGGCAGTTGACCGCGCACGAGCTGGCGGTGCGGCTGTCGTTCCTGCTGACGTCGGCGCCGCCCGACGACCGGCTGCGCGCGGCCGCCGACGACGGCAGCCTGCTGCGGCGCGAGGTGCTGGTGGCGGAGGCGCTGCGGCTGGCGCGCGCGGACGACGGCCGCGGCCTCGCCGAGGACTTCGCCGTGCAGTGGCTGGACCTGTCCGCCGTGCTGACGGCGACCGCCGACTTCCGCCGCTTCCGGGAGATCTGGAACCACGCGCTGCGGCCGGCGATGCGCGACGAGGTGGTGCACGCGTTCGCCTACCTGGTGCGCGCGGACCGCAGCGTGCTCGAGCTGCTCGACGCCGACTACGCGTTCGTCGACGCGACGCTGGCGCAGCACTACGGGCTGCCCTCCGTCGAGGGCGGCGGGTTCCGCCGCGTGCCGCTGCCGGATCGGCGCCGCGGCGGCGTGCTCGGCGCCGGCGCGATGCTGATGGCGACGTCGTACCCGCTGCGCACCAGCCCGGTGAAGCGGGGCCAGTGGATCCTGCAGCGGCTGCTCGACGCGCCGCCGCCGCCGCCGCCGCCGGACGCCGGCACGCTGCCGGCCGACGACCGGAACGACGCCGGGCTGACGCTGCGGCAGCAGCTCGAACGCCACCGCCGCGCGCCGCGCTGCGCGTCGTGCCACGCCGAGATGGACGTGCTCGGCTTCGCGCTCGAGCACTACGACCCGCTCGGCCGCTGGCGCGACGAGGTGCACGGCCAGCCGGTGGACGCCGCCGCGGAGCTGCCCGACGGCGTGCGCATCGACGGTCCGGCGGCGCTCAAGGACGCGCTGCTGCGGCGCGGCGACGACTTCGTGCGCGCGGTCGCCAAGAACCTGCTCGTGTTCGGCACCGGCCGCGACATGCTGCTGCGCGACGAGCCCGAACTCGCCGCGATCGTCGCCCGCACGCGCGCGGGCGGCGACCGGTTCCTGGTGCTGCTCGAGGCCGTCGTGACCTCGCCGTTGTTCACCATGCGCGACCCGGATCGGACGCCATGACCCTCGCCGTGATCGGCCGGCGCGCGTTCCTGCGCGCAGCCGGGGTGAGCTTCGCGCTGCCGTGGCTCGAGTCGCTGCAGCGCCTCGCGTCGGCGCTGCCGGGCGAGCCGCCGCGTCGGCTGTGCATCGTCGTCACGCCGAACGGCATGTTGCCGCAGGCCTGGCACCCGCCGCTGCCGCCGCGCCCGGGCGACGCGCCACCCGCGCTCGCGGCGGACCGGCCCGGCCCGCCCGAGCCGGACCTGCCGGCCCCCGATCTGCCGGCATGGATGCCGTCGTTCACGCTGGCGCCGCTGCTGCGGCACCGGGCGCGGGTCGGCGTGTTCACCGGCCTGTGCAACCGCAACAGCTTCGCTGGCGACGGTCACTACGCGAAGGTCGCGCCGCTGCTGACGGGCTGCACGATCCGCCGCTCGGCTGGCCGCGACGTGTGGAACGGCGTGTCCGTCGACCAGATCGCCGCGCAGGCGGTCGGCGGCCGCACGCTGCTGCCGTCGATGGAGCTCGGCTGCGACCCGATCTACCCGGTCGAGGACATGGGCTACTCGACGGTCTACGGCGGCCACATCGCCTGGAGCGCGCCGGACCGGCCGGTGCTCAAGGAGATCGTGCCGCGCCAGGCGTTCCTTCGGCTGTTCCGCAGCCGGCGCCTGCTCGGCTCTGCCACGCGCGGCAGCGTGCTCGACGCGGTGCGCCGCGACAGCCGCCGGCTCGCCGGGCGGCTGTCGGTCGCCGACCGGCGCAAGCTCGAGGAGTACGAGGACGCGGTGCGGGCGCTCGAACGGCGCATCGACGCGGCCGCGTCGGTCGCCGATGCCGACGCGTTGGCCGGCGTGTCGCTGCCGGAGGCGGGTCGACCGGCGGACTACCCCACGCACGTGGGGCTGATGCACGACCTGATCGCGCTGGCGTTCCGCAGCGACGCGACGCGCGTCGTCACGTTCCTCACGGCCAACGAGGTGTCGGGCCGCAGCTTCGACTGGATCGAGGGCTGCGGCGGCAACTTCCACGAGTTCTCGCACCACCAGGACGAGCCCGAGAAGCTCGAGCCGTACCGCCGCATCAACCGCTGGCACGTCGAGCAGTTCGCCGGGCTGCTCGACCGGCTGCAGGCGATCCCCGAGGGCGACGGCACCGTGCTGGACCGGTCGATGGTGGTGCTGGCGGCGGCGATGAGCGACGGCAACGCGCACTCGCCGCACGACCTGCCGATCGTCGTCGCCGGCGGCGGCCTGCCGACCGGGCGGATCGCGCAGCCATGGGACACGCCGCTGTGCCGGCTGTGGCTGGCGCTGCTGCAGCGCATGGGGGTGCCGGCCGACCGGTTCGGCGACGCCGCGGCGCCGCTGTTCTGAGGCGCGGCCGTGGGCCCCGGGCGCATCCGGCGGCGCGCGGGCGGCGAACGACCGGGGCGATGGGTGACCGCGCACGACGATCGACCGCCTGGCTGGGGGTTCCGCTGTTGGGCTTGCCGCTGCTGGCCCCGTCCTGCACCTCGCATCCGCCGCTGCCGACCGTCGCGCAGGTCGACCTGCCGCGGTTCATGGGCGCGTGGTTCGTGATCGGCCACGTCCCGGCCGGCAGCGAGGCCGCGGCGCACAACGCCGTCGAGTCCTACCAGCTGCTGGCGGACGGCACGATCGCCACGACCTACGCGTTCCGCGACGGCGGCTTCGACGGCGAGCTCCGGGTGATGGAGCCCAGCGCGGTGGTGTGGGACCGGCGCACCAACGCCGAGTGGGGCATGCGCTTCTTCTGGCCGCTGCGCTTCGAGTACCGCATCACCTGGCTGGACGCCGACTACCAGACGACGATCGTCGCCCGCAGCGCGCGCGACTACGCCTGGATCATGGCGCGGCGGCCGCACGTGGACGACGCGACCTGGCAGGAGCTGACGGCGGCCCTCGTCGCGCAGGGCTACGCCGCGGACCGCCTGCGCCGCGTGCCGCACCGCTGGCCCGATCCGGGGCACCCGTTCGCCGGCGCGGCGGCCGCCGCTCACCGGTCGCGCTGACCGGGCGTCGACCACAGCGGACTCACCGCGTGGCGCTCGACGAACTCCCACACCAGCACGCGCGGCCGCAGCTCGCCGCGCTCGATCGCGTCGAGCGCGCCGAGGATCCCCTCCAGGGGGCCACCGGCCGGGCGGACGTGCATGGTGTTGACGTCGACGCGCGCGGCCTGCACCAGCGCGGTGCCGAGCAGCGGCGAGAAGCTGGTGCCCGCCAGCGCCAACGGCGCGTCCGGGATCTGCGGGCGCGGCGCGCGCCAGCGACCGTCGGCCTCCTGCAGCTGCAGCGCCACGGCGCGGGAGCGCTCCTGCAGCGCGCGCACCTCGGCGTACGGCGAGTCCTCGCCCGGCGGCGTGGCGGTGCGCAGGCCGAGCATGCCGATCAGGTCCGACATGCGCGCGGTCTCCTGCGTGCCGGCGACGCGCACCGGCAGGCGGCCGGCGAGGACCTCGGGGAACGTCCGCTCCACGGCGCCCGTGATGGCGGTCGCGGCGGCGCCGGCACCGTCCAGCGTCCAGTGCGTGTCGCGCCGCCAGTAGGGCTCGAGCCCCTGGCGGCGCGCGACCTTCAGCGCCGGGCGCAGGTCGACGACCTGGACGCCGGTGGCGCGGAGCTCGTGCAGCATGGCCTCGAGGATGCGCTGCTTCTCCTCGGGCGGCTGCGGCGTCCCGAACGCGATGTCGCAGTAGATCGTCGCGCGGTCGGGGACGACGCCGACCACGAGCGGCACGCCCGCGGCCGCGGCGCGTTCGGCGATGCTGCGGAACTGCGCGCGTCGCGCCTTGCCGACGGCCTGGAACGTCTCCCACCGCGGCGTCAGCGTCGAGCGCAGGAAGAACCAGTCGCCGCGCAGCGACACGCGCGGGCTCTCCAGCAGGCCCGTGGCGTACAGCATCGCCGTGTAGAGGCCGCGGATGTGGTAGTTGAGCGTCGAGCTCTCCTGCAGCCAGGTCTCGACCTTCGGCGTCCAGCGGCCGGACCAGAACGAGTCGCTCGTGAACGGCGGCACCGGCACGCTGGACTGGGTCTGCACCGCGCCGAACGTCGCCGCGATCGGTCCGGCGGCGCACAGGCCGAGGAAGCCGGTGATCACCGCGTCGCGCAGCCGCGACTGCGCCCGGCTGCCGGGCGGCGTGTCGAGCGAGTCGTCGAGGTCGTCTTCGGTCACGGTGGGCGGTCAGAACTGGAAGTAGAGGAACGGGCTGTAGTCGGTCGACAGCAGCTTGCCGAGGGCCAGCGCGAACGCCGCCACCGCGGTGACCACGGTGACCGGGTGGAACGCGCGCACCAGGGTCCACGAGTCGCGGCAGGCGAACACCAGCACCGTGGCGGTGCCGAGCGCTACGTACGACAACCCGACGTAGTCCGCGGGCAGGATCGGCGCGCCGAGGCCGCCGGCGCCGAACATGCCGCCCCACATCGCCATCAGGTTGGCCATCGAGTCGGCGCGGAAGATCGTCCAGCCGATCATCGCCAGCACGAACGTGCAGGCGACCCGGCCGGCGAGCGGCAGGCGGCCGTAGAACGGCCGGCGTCCGAACCGCCGCTCCGCCACGAGCCAGCCGCCCTGATAGGCGCCCCACAGCACGAATGTCCACGCCGCGCCGTGCCACAGGCCGCCGAGCAGCATCGTCGCCATCAGGTTGACGTAGGTGCGCAGGCCGCCCTTCTGGTTGCCGCCGAGCGGGATGTAGAGGTAGTCGCGCAGCCAGGTCGACAGGCTGATGTGCCAGCGGCGCCAGAACTCGGTGATCGACTGGCTGTGGTACGGCGACAGGAAGTTGCGCGGGAACCGGAAGCCGATCAGCAGGCCGAGGCCGATCGCCATGTCCGAGTAGCCGGAGAAGTCGAAGTAGATCTGGATCGTGTACGCGAGCACCGCGATCCAGCTGTCGATCAGCCCGGGCGCCGCGGCGGCGAAGCCCGCGTCGGCCAGCGGCGCCACGGTGTCGGCGACCAGCACCTTCTTGGCGAAGCCGATCATGAACAGCAGGGCGCCGTTCGACAGCATCGCCGTCGTCATCGTCCGCCGCGTGATCTGCGCCATCACGGAGCGGTAGCGCACGATCGGCCCGGCGACGAGCTGCGGGAACATCGACACGTAGCACGCGAGGTCGAGGATCGACCGCACCGGCTTCACCTTGCCGAAGTACACGTCGATCGTGTAGCTCATCGACTGGAACGTGTAGAACGAGATGCCGACCGGCAGGATGATCTTCTCCCACGGGATCGGCGCCCCGCCGTCGGCGGTCACGAACCAGTTGATCGAGTCGACGACCAGGTTGGCGTACTTGAACCACGCCAGCAGGCCGAGGTTGGTGACCATCGACGCCCACAGCCACAGCTTGCGCCGGCGGCCGGAGTCCTGCTCGCCCATCCGTAGCGCGCAGACGTGGTCGACGACGGTGCTGACCAGCATCAGCGCCACGAAGTCGGGACGCCACCAGCCGTAGAACACGTAGCTGACCAGCGTCAGCAGCACGTTCTTCCCGCGCAGCGGCAGCGCGTAGTACACCGCCAGCACCAGCGGCAGGTACCAGAACAGGAAGACGTACGACGTGAAGATCATCGCGGCCGATGGGCGCGGGAGGTGGCCCCGGCGGTGGATCGGATCCGGGCCCGCGCCGACCTGAGGCGGCGACGGCCCGTGCGCGACCTGCGTTCAGGTCGCCGATGGCAAGGCGCTAGCGCCGCATCGGTCCCTGCGTGATCCGCTGCACGATCTCGCGCGGATCGGTCGCGATGCGGACGCCGTCCTCGTACAGCCACAGCGTCGGCAGCCGATCGATGCCGTGCTGGCGCGCGACCGCGGAGTCCCAGGAGACGATGTCGACGCGGCGCAGCACGATGTCGTAGCGGTTGGTCAGGTCCTCCAACTGAGGACCCAGGGTGCGGCAGCCGGGTCAGAACTCGGCGGTGAACTCGACCAGCGTCGCGCCGTCCGGCCGCACGTGCGCCTCGACGTCGACCTGCTCGCCGGTGGAGATGGTGAGGACCCGGGCGTCGGCGCCGCGGGTGGCGGCGCCGCGGTCCTTGCCGCGTTCGTGGATCACGACGAAGGCGGCCATGCCGAGGACCAGGGCCACGACGGCGGCGATCAGGGCTTTCATGCCGGCAGCATCGGCGGGGAGGGTGCCGACGCTCGACGCGGTCGCGGCCCGCGCGGTGGCACGGGGACGCGGGCGCCGCGCTTGCGCCCGGCGCGCGGGGCCGTCACGCTGGCGGGCCGTGGACGTGCCCGAACAGGTCCTGGCCGCGGCGCGCGCGGCGCTGCCGTTCTGGGTCCCGTGGGGCGGTGCCCTGCTGGACGTGCTGCTGGCCCTGGTGCTGCCCTGGTTGCTCGTGCCGCTGGCGCTGCGCCGCGCCGTGCGCCGCGCCGAGGCCTGCGACGACGCGCCGTGGCACGAGGTCGCGCGCGCGCGGTGGCCGGTCGCGGTGAGCGGCGCGTTCCTGGTGGTGGTGACGGCGGTGCTGGCGGGCTGCCACGCCGTGGTCGCCGGCGGGCCGCTGGCGCCCGGCGGCGGCGTGGTCGCCGCCGTCGCGGCCGTCGCGGTCGCGCTCGCGTCGGGACGCGCGGCGCTGCGATGGACGACGCGCCGGATGCTGCGGCCGGACGCGAAGCGCGACGCGTCCTGGCGCGGCGCCGTCGCGCTGTCGTGGATCCTGCTGGCGCCGTTCTGGATCGCGCTCGCGACCGCGGCGGCGATGCCGTGGCGGTTCGACGCCGGCGTGGTGCCGCCGCTGCTGGCGGGCGCGCTGCTGACCGCGTGGTACGCGCTCGGCGGCGTGCTGACCGTGCCGCGCTGGCTCGGCGTGCTCGGGGCGCCGCGCTCCGACGTGCAGGACAGCGCCGCCGCCGCGCTGGCGGCCGCCGGGCTGACCGGCGTGGCGACCTTCGAGCTGCGCGCGCCGAGCGCCAACGCGTTCGCGCTGCCGCTGCGGCGCGCGCTGGTCGTGACCGGCGCGGCCGCGGACACGTTGCAGCGGGCCGAGCTCGACGCGATCCTGGCGCACGAGGTCGCGCACCTCGCCGAACCGCGGCGGCGCGCTGCGTGGCTGAGCCTGCGCGTGTTCGCGCTGCTGCCGCTGACGCTGCTGCCGCCGCTGGGCGCGGACCTCGGCCCGTGGTGGGCGTTCGCCGCGTTCCTGCCGACGGTGCTGCTGCTGGCGACGTCGCGGCGGATGGCGCGCGAGTTCGAGGAGCGCGCGGATCGGCACGCCGCGGGTCGCGAGGCGGCGCCTGGCGTCTACGCGCGCGCGCTCGAGCGCTTGCACCGCGCCAACCTCGTGCCGGCGGTGCTGCCGGGTCGGCGGCAGGCGCACCCGCACCTCTACGACCGCATGGTCGCGGCCGGCGTCACCCCCGGGTTCGAACGGCCCGCGCCGCCGGATCCGCGCGCGCAGCGGGCGGCGAGCATCGGCGGGGTGGTGGCGCTGACGGTCGTGTTCCTCGGCCTGCAGTTCCTGCACCGGGCCCTGTCGTACGGCGCGTTGGGCGCGGGGCTCGATCCCGAGGTCCGTCTGATGGTGACCGGCGGCGACGCGCCCGTGGCCGCCGCGCTCGCCGCCGAGCGCGAGCAGGCGGGGGACGAGCGCGGTGCGGCGGCGCTGCGCGGCTACGCGGCGTTCACGCGGCACGCCAGCCCGTACGAAGGCCTCGCGTGGCTGGCGCGGGATCGGCCCGCGGCGGCGCTGGTGAGCGCGTGCGCGGCGAAGGTGGAAGCCGACCTCGACCGGCACGCGTGGTCGGACGCGTACCTGCGGGCCGGCGTGGCCGAGCTGTGGCTGGGTGCGGACGCGCGCGATGCGGCGCGCGCCGTCGCCGACGAAGCCCGGGACCGCGGCGCCGCCGACCAGCCGGACGACCCGTACTGGCGCATCGGCGTCGCGCGCGTTCTCGCCGGGCTCGGCGACGCGGACGGCGCGGCCGCGTTGGCGCTGGCTTCGCGCGAGCGCACGGTGGGCGACTACGTCGACGACCCGCGGCTGGCGCTCGAGCAGGCGGAGGTGGCGCGCCAGCTCGGCGACGCGGAGCTGCACGCGCAGCTCGAGGAGCGCTGGCGCGCGCTGGCCGGCGAGCAGGGCCGCCTCGACGAGCTCGAGGCCGTGCGGTTCGAGCTGCGCGCGCGCGCCGCTCAGTGACCGGCGCCGGCGAAGGTGCCGGTCAGCTCCAGCACGCCGCCGAGCCGGAGCCCGCGCCACTGCGCCATCAGCGCGCGGTGCTCGCCCAGCACCGCGGTCACCAGCGCCGCGTCGAACCAGTCGGGGCAGCCCCCGCCGACCTGCGGCAGGTAGCTGCGCGCGTGGTCGACCAGCGCCTGCGCCGGCAGGTCGCGCTTCGCGGCGCCCTGCAGCAGGCCGACCACGCTCTCGACGGCGTGCAGCTCGCCGTAGTCGTCCCCGGCCGGCGCCTGGGCCTGCAGCGCGGTGGGTTCGGCGCCGCGCTCGATCCGGCCGAAGACGCCGTCGGCGAGCCCCGCGCGCCGCTCGCACACCCAGTGCATCAGGTCGTGCGCCAGCAGGCTCTTGGTCTCGAGGTCGACCTCGCTGCGCGTGCCGTCGTCGCGCAGCACCTCGAGCCGGTGGCGGTCGTGGCCGTACTTGTGGAGTCGGATGCGCATGGGTGCGAAGACGGGCGCACGATACCAGCCCGGTCGCCGCGCGGTGGCGCCGCGCGCGGGCCTTTCGCGCTGGCGCCGCGCGCGCCCGGTCGGCACGATCGCCGCGGATGGCCACCGCCGCGCTGCGCGCGCTCGAGCGTCTGAAGTACGAGTTCGGCGACGAAGCCGCCGCCCGGCGGCTGCAGCTGCTGCGGCAGCTCGACCGCGCGCGGCTGCGCACGGCCGGGCAGGTGCTCCGGCTGCACGAGCTGCTGTGCTTCGCGCGCGCCTGCCCCGACGACGCGGCGGTGCTGCGGCAGGCCGCGGCGATGCTGGACGGCTTCGACCGCCGCGCCGACCTGCGCGCGCTTCGGCATGAGCTCGGCGACAGCGGCATCGCCGGCACGGCGATCACCTACCCGTTCTTCGCCGCCACCGCGGCGCGGCTGGCGCAGCGCTGGCCCGCGCAGCTGCGCATCGTCTGGGACGACGACGAGCACGCGCGCCTGGACCGGCTGCTGCAGACGATGTCGCTGTGGAGCGAGACGCCGGGGCTCGACGAGCTGCCGCTCGGCACGCGCGAGTGGGTCGACGCGCAGCGCGGCGACAGCACCGACGCGGCCTACGTCGTGCGGCGGGTGCAGGCGGCGCACCCGGACCCGTTCGCGTTCGAGCGCGCCTACGAGGACCTGCAGCTGTGGCTCGAGCTGGCGCCCGGCGCGGACACGCCGTCGCGGTCGCGCGCCTGCGCCCCGGTGCGGGCCGTGCAGTTCCAGCGCGCCCCGCTGCGCGCGGCGCGCCCCGACCTGGCGCAGGTGCTGCAGGAGCGGCCGCGCGCGGTGCGCATGCTGTCGCCGAAGGACGGCGCGCGCTACGTCGAGCTGGCGCGCGACGCGATGGTCACGCGCAGCCGCGATCTCGACGCGTTCGCCTACGGCTCTGCGCGCGACGTGCGGCTGATCGACTGGGAAGACGGCCTGCAGTTCGCGGCGATCGGCATGGTGCCGGAGCGCCGGCTGATGCTCGAGGCGGTCTACGGCTTCCTGACGCTGCGCAACGGCGTGCCGATGGGCTACGTCCTCAACAGCGCGTTGTTCGGCTCGGCGGAGATCGCCTACAACGTGTTCGACACGTTCCGCGGCGGCGAGGCCGGCCACGTCTACGGCCGCGTGCTGGCCACGGTGCGGCACCTGTTCGGCACCGACTCGTTCACGATCTATCCGTACCAGCTCGGGGACGACAACGACGAGGCGTTGCAGTCCGGCGCGTGGTGGTTCTACCAGAAGCTCGGGTTCCGGGCGCGCGACCGCGCGGTGCTGGCGCGCATGCAGAAGGAGCTGGCGGCGATGCGGCGGCGGTCCGGTCACCGATCGTCGATCGCGACGCTGCGCGCGCTCGCGACCGAGAACGTCTACTACCACATGGGCGAACCGCGCGACGACGTCATCGGGCTGCTGCCGCTGGCCAACGTCGGCATGGCGGTGACGCGGATGCTGGCGCGGCGCTTCGGCGCGGATCGCGAGCGCGCGGCCGCCGAGTGCACCGCGGCGGCGGCGAAGCTGCTGGGCGTCGCGCGGCCGGCGGCGCTGCCCGCGGGCGAGCGGCTGTGGTTCGAGCGCTGGGCGCCGTTGGTGGCGGTGCTGCCCGGCGTCGAGCGCTGGCCGGCCGCGGACCGCGAGGCGCTCGGCGCGGTGATGCGCAAGAAGGGCGCGCGCAGCGAGTCCGGGTTCGCCCGGGCATTCGACGCCCACCCGCGGCTGCGGCGCGCGGTGGCGCAGCTGGCGAGGAGCGGGGGCGAGTAGGCGTTCGAGCGGGGCGGTTGCGTCGCGTGGTTCTGCCCGGGAGCGGCAGTCGCGCGAAACGCCGAATACTGATCCCGCGGATCCGCACGGCGCCGGCTTCCTGCACCCCGCCCGCCCTCCATGAAGCTGCACGCCGGTCTCGCCGTCGCCGTTCTCCTCACGCTCACTCCGATCGCCCGCGCGCAGTCCGATCGACGACCCGTGCCGCCGGAGTCCGATCCAACTGGTCGGTCGGTCCGTGTCCTGACCGACCTGACCGTCATCGACGGTTCGGGGCAGCCGGCGCGGGCCGGGGTCTCGTTGGTGCTGGTCGGCGAGCGCATCGACCGCATCGTCGACGGCCGTCCGACCGACGTGCCGACCGGCGCCGAGTGGGTCGACCTCGGCGGCTTCTTCGCCGTGCCGGGCCTGATCGACGTGCACACGCACCTGGCCACCGGTCCGAGCGCACCGGGCTACACCGACCGGGTGCGCGGACAGCTGCGGCGCCTGCTGGGGACCGGAGTCACCGCCGTCCGGGACATGGCCGGCGACGGCAGGGTGTTGGCGTACCTGGCGCGACAGACCCGGCTCGGGGACCTTCCCGGACCGGACATCTGCTTCGCCGCCGTCCTCGGCGGTCCGCGCCTGTTCGGCGACCGGCGCATTCGCGACAGCTCGCGGGGTGAGACCCTCGGGACCGCGCCGTGGGCCCACACCGTCACCGACGAGACCGACCTGGACGCGCTGATGCTCAGGATCGAGGGCCTCGGCGCGAGCGGCGTGAAGGTCTACTCCGACCTCGCTCCCGATCTGCTGGCGCGCGTCGCTCGCGCCGCGAAGGCGCGGGGACTCGCCGTCTGGGCGCACTGGGTGGTGACGCCGAGGAGCACCGGCGCGCTCGACGTCGTGCGCGCGGGCGTCGAGGTCGTGTCGCACGCACACATGCCCTTGCTCGACACCGCCGTCGACGACCGCGTCTCCTCGGCGCGCGCCATGGCCGGGATCGGCGCCGAGGCGCTGCTGGCGGCGATGAAGGAGCGCGGCACCGTCCTCGACGCGACCCTGGTCGCGGCGCAGCGCCTGCCGGCCCGGCCGGAGTGGGTCGCGCCCGGCGCGTTCGCCGTCGACCTCGTGCGGGCGGCGCGGGCCGCCGGCGTCATGGTCGCGACCGGCAGCGATCACCCCGACGACGGCGACCTGCCGGCGATCCACCTCGAGTATCGGGCGCTGGTCGAGGCGGCCGGCTGGACGCCGGGCGAGGTCCTCGAGGCGGCGACCGGGGTGAGCGCGCGGGTCCTCGGCATTGCGGACCGGGCCGGAGTCCTGCGCGAGGGGATGGAGGCGACGTTCGTGCTGCTGGACCGCGATCCGGCCGCCGACGTGGCGGCTCTCGCCGCGCCGCGCTTCGTGCTGAAGCGCGGCCAGCTCTACTCCGGTGAGCAGCTGCGCGGCAGCGGCGCCGAGGACGGCGCGCTGACGTCGTTTCCCGGATCGCGGTCGCGATAGGGGCACGAGGGCGGCCTCCGGCGATCCGGACGATTCCGTGGCAGTCGCCGCCGGCAGTTCACGCCTGGGTCGCCATGAACGGCCCCTTGGTGGCTTCCGCAGCGAGAATCGGGCCGGCCCGGGGGCGCCGGCGCGGCCGAGGCAGGGGCTGGCGATGGCCGGTCCGGACCGCTGCGGCTACATTCCGCGGGCCGCTTCCGCGCCTCACGAGGCCCGCCGTGTCCCCGGACTCACCCCGCGACGACAGCGATCGGGCGGCTCCGCGCGAGATCACCCGGATCCTGCGCCAGGAGACCGCCGGCGACGGCGCCGCCGAGGCGCTGCTGGCGGCGGTCTACGACCAGCTCCGGGTCGTGGCCCGGCACCGCATGGCGCAGGAACGCAAGGAGCACACGCTCGACGCCACGGCGCTGGTGCACGAGGTGTGGATGCGCCTCGACGGCGGCCCGCAGCAGTGGCAGAACCGCGCGCACTTCTTCGCCGCCGCCGCGGAGGCGATGCGGCGCATCCTGATCGAGCACGCGCGCGCGCGCGGCAGCCAGAAGCGCGGCGGCGGCCGGCGTCACGTGGCGGCCGACGTCGCCGACCTGGCGGCGCACGGCGAGGGTCACGAGATCCTCGAGTTCGAGGACGCGCTCCTGCGCCTCGGCGCCGAGGACCCGCGCGCCGCCGACGTCGTGCGGCTGCGCTTCTACGGCGGTCTGTCGTTCGCCGAGATCGCCGAGGCGCTCGCGGTGTCGGAGCGCACGGCGTTGCGCGAGTGGTCGTTCGCGCGGGCGCGCCTGAGCCAGCTGCTGGCGCTCGACGGCGAGGGCGGCGACGGCGGCGACGGCGGCGAGGGCGCGTCGTGAGCGCCGACCCGCGCGCCAAGCAGGTGTTCCTGGACGCGCTCGATCAGGAGCCCTCTGCGCGCGCGGCGTTCGTCGAGCGCGCGTGCGCGGGGGACGAGGCGCTGGCGGCGGCGGTCCGCGGCCTCCTCGGCGCGCACACGCGGGCCGGGCGCTTCCTGGCCGGCGCGCCGGACGTCGCGGCCGCGCCGATCGAGGCCCGGGACCCGGACCGGAGCGCGAAGGCGCGCGAGCAGCTGCCGGTCGGCGCGCGGCTGCGCATGCCCGGCATCGGCGAGGCCTACGAGGTCGTGCGGCCGATCGACGAGGGCGGCTTCGGCGCGGTCTACCTCGCGCAGCAGCTGCGGCCGCTGCAGCGCACGGTCGCGCTCAAGGTCATCAAGCGCGGCATGGACTCGCACGAGGTGCTGGCGCGGTTCGAGGCCGAGCGGCAGGCGCTGGCGCGCATGGACCACCCGTCGATCGCGCGCGTGTTCGACGCCGGCGAGACCGACGACGGGCGGCCGTTCTTCGTGATGGAGTACGTCGACGGCGTGCCGATCCACGACTACGTCCGGCAGCGCGACCTCGGCCTCGGCGCGCGTCTGCGGCTGATCCAGCAGGTCTGCCGCGCCGTTCAGCACGCGCACCAGAAGGGCGTGCTGCACCGCGACCTCAAGCCGTCGAACGTGCTGGTCGCCGATGGCGACCAGGGCCCGGTGGCCAAGGTGATCGACTTCGGCATCCAGAAGGCGATCGGCGGCGACGACGACCAGGCGCCCTCGCTGCGCACGCGCACCGGCCAGCTGGTCGGCACGCCGAGCTACATGAGCCCGGAGCAGGCCGCGGGCTCGGGCGACATCGACACGCGCAGCGACGTCCACGCGATCGGGCTGCTGCTGTACGAGCTGCTGACGGGCGCCCCGGCGTTCGCGCCGTCGTCCGAGCGGCCGGATCCCTTCGACGTGCTGCGGCGCATCCGCGAGGAGGTGCCGCCGCGGCCGAGCGACCGCCTGACGCGGTCGCTGCGCAGCGGCGAGCCCGGCGGCACCCGCCGGATCGCGTCGAAGGAGCTGCGCGCCGAACTCGACTGGATCGCGATGCGCTGCCTCGCCAAGGACCGCGCCGAGCGCTACCCGACCGCGGTGGCGCTGGCCGAGGACCTGGAGCGCTTCCTGCGCGGCCGGCCGGTCGAGGCCGGGCCGCCGTCGACCGGGTACCTGCTGCGCAAGTTCGTGCGCCGACACCGGCTGGCGCTCGGCGTCGCGGCGGCGTTCGTCGGCGTGGCGATCACCGCGACGATCGTCAGCATCGACTGGGCGATGCGCGCCGACCGCGCCCGCGTGCGGGCCGAGGCCGAACGCGCCAAGTACGCCGAGATCGCCGAGTTCAGCCGCACGATGCTGGCGAGCATCGAGCCGGCGGTCGCCGCCGGCCAGGACACCGCGCTGGTGCGGCAGATGCTGGACCGGTCCCGCGAGCGGCTCGACCGCGGCGACATGCTGCCGAACGTCGAGGCCGCGCTGCAGCACACGGTCGGCTTCGGCTACCTGCAGATCGCCGAGCTCGAGCTGGCCGATGCGGCGTTCGCGCGCGCGCTCGAGCTGCACGCGCAGGCGGCCGGCAGCGACAACCGCGACGCGCTCGAGCTCGAGCACGACATGCTGGTCGCGCGGCTGCACCGGGGCAAGGCCGAAGAGGTCGAGGCCGCCGCGGCCGCGGCCGCCGTCCGCGCCGCTGCGGTGCTCGGGCCCGATGCGCAGCTCACCCTGCGCATCGGCATGCTGCACGGCGTGGCGCTCGACGCGCTCGAGCGCTGGGAGGAGGCCGAGGCGCTCTTCCGGGACGTGCTGGCGCGCCAGTCCGCGGCGCTGGGTGCGATGCACGACGACGTGCTGACCACGACCAACAACCTGGCGATCCTGCTGCTCGATCGTGAGCGCCCCGACGAGGCGATCCCGATGTTCGAACGGCTGCTGGCGGCGCAGAGCGCCCGGCACCCCGACGATCACCCCAAGGTGATGGTGACGCGGACCATGCTGGCCAAGGCGTACGGCATGCAGGGCCGCCACGAGGAGGCGCTGCCGCTGCTGCAGGCGACGCTGGCGCAGAAGCGGCGCGTGCTGCCCGAAGGCCACCCGAGCCTGATCATCGGGCTCGACGCGATCGCCGGCACGCTGCGGAAGCTGCAGCGCATCGACGAGGCCGTGACCTGCTTCCGCGAGGCGATCGACCTCGCGCGGCGACACCGCGGCGAGGGCGACCGGCAGACCGTGGTGGCCCAGGCCAACCTGGCGCTGCTGCTGCTGCAGGAGGAGCGGTTCGCCGAGGCGCTGGAGCTGTACGAGCGGCTGTGGCCGCACTTCGAGTCGATGTTCCCGGCGTCGAGCGCGTCGGCGATCCTGGTCGGCGCCAACTACGCCGAGGCCGAACTGGGTCTGGGGCGGGTCGAGGCGGCGGCGGCGCGCGTCGAGCCGCTGGCGGAGGCGGCGGCCGCGGGGCTCGGCGATCGCTGGCAGCGCGCGTTCCCGCTGTGCGTGCGCGGCCGCGTGCGCACGGCGCAGGGCCGCTTCGCCGAGGCCGAGCAGGATCTGCTGGCGGCGCACGCGGTGCTCGAGGAGCGGTGGGGCGGCAACTCCAAGCGGCTCGGTCCGACCTGCCGCGGGCTCCGCGAGCTCTACACCGCGTGGCAGCGGCCCGACGACGCCGCGCGCTGGGAGCAGCTGCTGGCGACCATCCGCGCCGGCGGCGACGACCGCAGCGGGGACTACTGAACCGTGCTCGACTGGCTCACCTTCGGCCTGGCCTTCGTCGGCTACGTGCTGCTGGCCGCGGACGGCGCCCGGCGCTGGCGCGGCCACCGGCATCCGGCGCTGCTGTGCGCCGCGGCCGCGGTGATCCTCGCGCACGTCACCTGCGTCTGGGGGCTCCGGTTCGGCGGCTCCCTGGACGCGGCGCTGGCGAAGGGCTGGCCGCCGTTCCTGCTGTTCCACGGCGCGCTGTCGCTGATCGTGGCCGCGGTCCTGGTGCCGGAGCCCTGGCGCACCCGCCTCGCGCTGACGGCGCTCGCGGTGGTCACCGCCGGGGCCTTGCCGGCGCCGTTCCGGTACGACGAACTGGCGCTGCTGCGGCTGCCGATGCTCGCGGTCGCGGCCGCCGCGGTCGCCCTGGCGGTGCGGCCGCGGAAACCGATCGCGCAGGACGGAGTTCGCGCCCGCCCGGCGCGATGACCTGCGGTCGCGCCGGCTCCCACGACTCCCCGGAGGTCCCGATGCCCCGTCCCACGTGCCGTCGTCTCGCGTTCGCCGTCGCCCTGTCCTGCCCGCTGGCCGCCCAGGCGCCCGACCGCCCTGCGGCCCTGGGCCCCGCGCTCGATCGGGCGCTGCAGCTCGACCAGGGCGGCCGGTTCTGGGGCGCCGTCGCGGTCGCCCGCGGCGGCGAGGAGCTGCTGGCCAAGGGCTACGGCTTCGCGGACTACCGGGACCGCCCGATCACCGCCGACACCCGGTTCGAGATCGCCTCGGTCAGCAAGCAGTTCACGGCGGTCGCCGTGCTGCGGCTGGTGCAGAAGGGCCGGCTGCAGCTGGACGCCACCCTCGGCGACCTGTTCGCGGCGGTCCCCGCGGACAAGGCCGCGATCACCGTGCACCAGCTGCTGACGCACACCGCGGGGCTGTCGCCGCGCGCCGGCGTTCCGTACGCGTGGCGCGGCGACCGCGCGGCCTACGTCGCCCGGATCCTCGGCGAGCCGCTCGCGACCGCGCCGGGCGCCGCGTTCGCCTACGCCAACGTCGGCTACGCGCTGCTGGCGGCGATCGTCGAGGAGGTCACCGGCGGCTCGTTCGAGGACTGGTCGCGCGTCGAGGTGTTCGCCGCGGCCGGCCTGCGCGACACCGGCTTCGTCGGCGACGAGGCGCTGCAGGATCCGGCGCGGTCGACCGTGCGACTCGGCGACCCGAACCTGCGCGTCGCCGCCGACTGGAGCTGGGGCTGGGGCTACCGCGGAATGGGCGGCGTGGTGTCGACGGCGCGCGACCTGCTGCGCTGGAACCGGGCGCTGCGCCGGGGCGCGCTGCTCGAGGACGCGACGCTGGCGGCGTTCCTGCAGGTCGCGAAGGACGACTACGCGTGCGGCGTGTTCGTGGCGGCGACCGAGCGCGGCACGCGTCGGGTGCACCACAGCGGCAGCGTCGCCGGCTATCGCGCCTGGCTCGTGAACCTGCTCGACGAGGACGCCGACGTCGTGGTGCTCACCAACGACCAGTGCGACCCGCGCGCGGTCGCCCAGGTGCTGGAGCAGACGCTGCTGCCGTCGCCGGCCCTGACGCTGACGATCGACACCGGGCCCTACGAGGTCGGCAACCACCGCAGCTGCGAGCTCGGCGACGCCGCCCGGCTGCGCGTGGCCGTGGTCGACGGCGGGTTCGCGATCGCGCTCGTCGACGGCGCGCGCGACGATCACGAGGCGGCGCGCCTGGTGGTGCCGAAGCATCGCGCGGCGAAGGTGCAGGCGCAGCTCGAGGCGGCGATCCGCGGCGCCCGTGCCGACGGCGTGGAGGCCGTCGAGGCGGGCCTGTACCTGAGCGTCTATCCGGCCGACGCCCGCACGCTCGAGCTCGGCGACGGCCTCGAGCTCAACGTGATGCCGCGCTACCGCGGCATGGGCGAGGGCGGCAAGCCGGTCGTCGACGAGCGCGTCACCTTCGTCGTTGTGGACTCCGCGCGCGGCATCTGGCCGGTGATGGTCAAGCTCGGCCCGCGCGCCGCGGCGCAGCTGCTCGAGGACGTCGATCGGGCGCGCGCCGCGGTCGAGGCCGCGGCACCGCGCGCGCGGTAGCGCCCGTCAGTCGCCGAGGTAGCTCGTCACCCGGCGCTGCCAGTCCGGCGTCGCCAGCGCTTCGAGCACGCGGCGGTTGATCCGTTCGCGGAGCGGGCTGCCGGTCGGCACGGCGAACGCGTAGCTCTCGCGGCGGACCAGGTCGGGCAGCACCACCGCCTTGCCCTTCCGGTCGGACCCGGTCCCGCCGGCGCCCTGCCGCACCAGGTAGCGCAGCAGCGGCGCGTCGTAGACCACGGCGTCGACCGAACCGTCGGCGAGGCGCTGCATCGCCGCCGCGGCCGTCTCCGCCGGCGTGAACGGCAGGCCGTGCTCGCGCAGCCACTCGGCGCTCGACGACTCCGGCACCGAGGCGATGCGTCGGCCGGGCAGGTCCTGCGCGCCCTGGATCGTCGCCAGGTTGTCGGCGGTCAGCGACGACGCGATCGCCGCGGTGTAGCTCGAGATCACGATGATGCTCGCGAACATCCAGACCAGCGCCACCAGCCGGCCGCCGAGCGTCGCCGGCGCCTTGTCGCCGTAGCCGACGGTGGTCATCGTCACCGCCGAGAACCAGAAGCCGGCGCCGATGCCGCGCAGTCCGCGGCCGCCGAACTGCTCCGGGTTGGCGCGCCGCTCGAACAGCCAGACCAGCAGGCCGCAGATCAGCAGCACGGTCGCCAGCGCCAGCAGCGCCGACAGGAAGTCCTCCGACACCAGCTTGGCGAACACCCGCAGCCAGATCCCGTCGCCGACGGATCGGGTCGCGATGCCGATGCCCGACTCGAGGAACGGGTGGCAGAAGTCGAACGCCTGCTCGCGCGCGGCGGTCACCGTGACGGCCGCGGCGGCGACGTCGGCCGTGCCGTCGCCCATGCGCTGCAGCAGCTCCGGCAGCGCGGTGTCCCGGTAGGCGAACTCGAGCTGCTCGGCCGCGGCGACGTCGCGCCACAGGTCGATCGCCAGCCCGCTCCAGCCGGTGTCGGTCTGCATCGCGAACGGCGGCGTGTCGCGCGTGAGCACGCGCAGCGGCTGCTGCGCCGGAAGGACCGCGGCGCCGAGCAGGACGACGAGCAGGACGCCGAGCAGGACGACGAACAGGGACGGCATCGATCGCAGCCAGGGCATGCGGCCATCATCCGGACCGCGCGCCGGCGATGCACGTTTGCGCGGCGTGGCCGCGGCCGCACGTTCGCTCACAGCATGCGCAATCGGCGGAACAGCCACAGAACCACGCCGGCGACCAGCAGCAGCAGCGCGCACACCACCCAGAACGCCATGTCGCTGTCGGTGCCGGGGATGCCGCCGACGTTGATGCCGAGCAGGCCGGTGAACAGTCCCAGCGGCAGGAACACGCCGGCGACGATCGACAGCACGTAGGTGTTGCGGTTCATGCGCTCGGCGGCGCGGCCCGCGAGCTCCTCGTTGGCGACCGCGGCGCGATCGCGGGCGGCGTCCAGCTCCTCGACGACCCGGGTCTGCCGGTCGGCGATCTCGCGCAGGCGCGCGCGTTCGACCTCCGACAGCATGGCGCTGCGGTCGAACACCAGCTGGTTCAGCACGTCGCGCTGCGGCGCCAGGTAGCGGCGCAGGCCGATCACCGTGCGCCGGAACTCGGCGATGCGCGAGCGCAGCTCGTGACCCTGGACCTCGAGCAGGTTCTCCTCGACGTCGTCGACCACCTCCTCGAGCGAGTCGACCACCGGCATCTGCCGGTCGACGATGCGCTCGGCGATCGCCACCAGCAGGTCGCCGGGCGACGTCGGGCCCTCGCCGCCCTCGAGCTGGTCGCGGACGTCCTGCACGGCGCGCACGCGGCGGCTGCGCAGCGTGATCACGCGGTCGCGGCCGACGTAGATGCGCAGCGACACCATGTCGTCGGGCTCCTGCCCCGGGTTGAGGTTCACGCCGCGCAGCAGCACGATCAGGTGGTCGTGCCCCGGGACCTGCCGCGGCCGCGTCTCCTCTTCGAGCAGCGTCTCGCAGCGCAGCTCGTCGAGGCCCGACTCCTGCTCGAGCCACCGGCGGTGGACCTCTTCGGTGCGGTGCAGGTGCACCCAGAGGAACGACCGCTCGTCGCCGGCCGCCCGTCGGAACGCGCGAACGCCGTCCCAGCCGAGGGCCACGCCGCGGCCGTGGCCGTCACAGACATAGGCAGCCAGGGGCTCCACGGCCTCGGTCATCGCCGGGGCAGCGTGCCGGTTGTCCGGCGTCGTGTCACGGGCGAGGCGGGGATTCGGATTCGGGCTGAACCGATCGCTGCGGACCGCCGTTGCGGCCCGGTCGACCCTGTTGCCAGGAGGCCTCCATGCGAGCTCTTCGTGTCCTCTTCGCCGCGTTCGCGGCGGTGTGCTGCGTCCCCTCGGCCCCGATCCCCGCGCAGGCGCCGGGGAGTCCACCGGTCCCGCCCGGGCCGCCGGTCGCGATGACCGTCAGCGGTGGGGTGCTGTTCCTCGTGCGCGGGGACCAGCTGCTGAAGTACGACGTCGGCACGCTGAAGCTGCTGGGCGCGGTGCGCCTGCCGGCCGCGGGTGCCTTCGACGCGGTCGACGCGCCGCGCGCGGAGGCGACCGGGCAGGCGCCGCCGGCGCCGCGACCGGTGGCGCCCGAGGAAGCCGTCGAGTCCGTCGAGCCCCTGGAGCCCGCCGAGGTCGGCGACGGCCTGCTGCGCGGGCCGCTCGGCGGCGCCGCCGAGCCGTTGCCCGACAACGTCGGCAAGGTCCGCGGCGCGGTCCAGTCCGGGCTGATGTGGCTCGTCACCCATCAGGACTCCGACGGCCACTGGGACGCGGACGGGTTCATGAAGCACGACGGCGGCGACACGAAGAGCGCCGGCGCCGGCAACGCCACCAAGGACGTCGGCGTCACGGCCTTGTCGCTGCTGACCCTGCTGGGCAGCGAGGAGGCCACGCGCGCGGGTCCGCTGCGCGAGGCGGCGACGCGCGCGGCCGCGTGGCTGGTGCGGCAGCAGGGGGACCGCGGCGTGTTCGGCACGGGCGCGGCGATGGACTTCGTCTACGACCACGCGATCGCGACCTTCGCGGTGTCCGAGGCGTCGATCGTCCTCGGCGACAAGGCGCTGCGGCGCCCGGCACAGCGCGGCATCGACTACCTCGAGACGCACCGCAACCCGTACGCGGTGTGGCGCTACCAGCCGCGCGACAACGACAACGACACCTCGGTCACGACCTGGGCGGCCCTTGCCTACCTCTCCGGCCGCGACGCCGGCCTGAAGGTCAACGCGCAGGCCCTGCAGCTGGTCGGGACCTGGCTCGACCAGGTCACCGGCCGCGACGGCCGGACCGGCTACACCAAGGCCGGCGAGCCGTCGTCGCGCAAGCGCGGCGATCACATGACCCGGTTCCCGCCGGCGGAGGGCGAGGCGATGACGGCGGCCGGCGTCTGCCTGCGGCTGCTGCTCGGCCAGGAGCGCGACGGCGGCATCGTGGAGAGGTCGATCGACCTGCTGGTGCAGAAGCCGCCGACCTGGGATCCGGCGCGCGGATCGATCGATCCGTACTACTGGCTGCTCGGGACCCTGGCGCTGCAGCAGGTCGGCGGCGAAGCCTGGCAGACGTGGTCGACCGCGCTGTCGCGGGCGCTGCTCGAGGCGCAGCGCAGCGACGGCACGATGGCCGGATCCTGGGACCCGGTCGGCGTCTGGGACGGCGACGGCGGTCGCGTGTACTCGACGGCGATGTGCACCCTGGCGCTCGCCGGCGTTGCCCGGCGCGCCAAGCTGGCGCGCTGAGCGGCGACCGGCCATGCTGTCCGAATGGCTCAGCCGGAGCGCATCGTCAGTCTCGTGCCGAGTACGACCGAGTCGGTCTGCGCGCTCGGCGCCGCACCGCGGCTGGTCGGCTGCACGCGCTACTGCATCGAGCCGGCGGCCCGGCTGGCGCGCGTGCCGCGGGTGGGGGGCACCAAGAACCCGGCGCTCGACGAGATCGCCGCGCTCGAACCCGACCTGGTGCTCGGCAACGCCGAGGAGAACCGCGCCGAGGACCTCGACTGGCTCGCGCAGCGCTTCCCCGTGCTGGTGCAGACGCCGACCTCGGTGGCTGCGGCGGCCGCGGCGCTGACCGGCCTCGGCGCGGCGCTCGGCGGGGCGGCGGCGGCGGTGGCGGACACGTACTCGGCGCGCATCCGCGCGCAGGCCGCGGCCGGCGAGCTGCTGGCGGCGCAGGTGCTGGCGGCGCGGGCGCGGCCGGTGCGGGTGTTCTTCGCGATCTGGGCGAAGCCGTGGATGAGCGTCAACCGCACCACCTACATCCACGACGTGCTGCGGCTCAGCGGCGCCGTGAACGTGTGCGCGGACGACGAGCGCCGCTACCCCGAGGTGGCCGCGAGCCGGGTCGTGGCGCGCGGGCTGGACGCAGTGCTGCTGCCGAGCGAGCCGTGGGAGTTCGACGCGCGCCAGCGCCAGGACCTCGTCGCGGCCGGCACGTTCGGCGCCGCGGCGCTGCAGCTGTGCTGCGGCCGCGACTTCTGCTGGCACGGCGTGCGCGCCGCCGACGGCACAGGCCGGGCGCGGGCGCTGGTGCAGGGGCTGGCCGGCGCGTGCGCCGCCGGGTGACCGCCATGGGTCTGCCTAGAGACCGCGCGACCACTCCGGCCGCAGCGGCACGTTGCCCGCGAGCGCGTCGTCGAGCAGCGCCACGATGCGGTCGCGATCGCGCGGCAGCCGGCCCCCGAGCGGCAGGTGGTTCGACGCGTGGTTGGTGCGGAACAGCGCGTCCGTGGGCGCCGCGCCGGCGACGAACGCGCGCAGCTCGCGCAGCAGGTCGGGGATCGCGGGCAGCGCGAACCGCCCGGTATCGGCGAGCTTCTGCTGCGGCGTGCCCGGGATCACCGTGAGCGTCAGCGCCGCCAGGAACTCCGGGTCCATCGCCGTCGCCAGCGCCGCCGACCGTTCGGCGTGCTCGCGGCTGCGTTCGACGCCGCCGGCGCCCAGCAGGAAGATCGCGGACAGCCGCATGCCGGCCGCGTGCGCCTTCGCCGCTGCGTCCACGTGCTGCGCGAAGGTGCTGCCCTTGGCGATGCGCTTCAGCACGACGTCGTCTCCCGACTCCGGGCCGATGTAGAGCAGATCGAGCCCGGCCTCGCGGAGCCGCCGCAGCTCGGCCTCGGTCTTGGCCAGCACGTTGGTGGCCATCGCGTAGCAGCTGACCCGCCGCAGGCGCGGGAACGCCGCGCGCAGCGCCACCAGGATCGGCAGCCAGCGATCGAGCCCGAGCACCAGCGCGTCGCCGTCGGCGACGAACACCGTGTCGGTGCGCGCGCC
Source organism: Planctomycetota bacterium (assembly GCA_050245995.1). GTDB lineage: Bacteria > Planctomycetota > UBA1135 > UBA1135 > UBA2386 > JBFWWV01. Next base: position 95,673 of record JBFWWV010000004.1, read on the forward strand.
CAGCAGCCGGCCGGCCTGCGCGATGTCCTCGAGCACCTCGTCGAGCGGCCGCGCGCGGAACTGCTTGTCGCGGTACATGTCGCAGTAGGTGCACTTGTTCCACGAGCAGCCGATCGTGGCCTGCAGGATGTAGCTGTCGGCCTCGCTCGGCGGGCGGTAGATCCGGCCTTCGTAGCGCATCGCCGCGCCAGCATGGACGCCGGGCCGGGACGGCGCCAGGGCGCGCCGCTACTGTGGCGTCGATGCCGCTGGTCGAAATCGAGCTCGAGGCGGGCGCGCGGGTGGAGGCGACGCCGCTGCCCGCCGCGGCCCGGGAGCTGCTGGCCGCCGCCCGCTCCCGCATCGCCGCCTACTACGAACGCGGCGGCGGCGGCGAGCTGCCGGGGTTCGTGCCCAGCGACTACGAGGCGGTGCACGCGGCGCTGGCGGCGCTGCGGGCGGTGCGCGGCGAGGCCGGCCGGTTCTGCGAGTGGGGCAGCGGCTTCGGCGTCGTGGCGGGGCTGGCGGCGCAGCTCGGCTACGACGCGCACGGCATCGAGATCGACGCCGAGCTGGTGGGCGCGTCGCGGGAGCTGCTCCGGGCGCACGGCCTCGACGTCGAGATCGCGCACGGGACCTTCGTGCCGCCGGAGTTCGTCGACGCCGACCGCTGGATCGACCTCGAGTCACCGACCGTCGCGCACGGCGACGACGCCTACGCCGAGCTCGGGCTCGACCTCGACGACTTCGGCGTCGTGTTCGCCTACCCGTGGCCCGGCGAGGAGGAGCTGTTCCACCGCATGTTCGATCGGTTCGGCGACGCGGGCGCGGTGCTGCTGCTGTGGACGCGCAGCGACGGCGTGCGCGCGTTCCGCCGCGGCCGGTGAGGTCAGCCCGCGCCGGCGCGTCGCCGTCGCCACCGGCGCCACGGGAAGAAGTAGACCGCGTACACCACCGCGTACACCGCGAAGTGCTCGAGCCCGAGCGCGTGCACCGCCGCGAAGAAGAAGATCAGCAGGTGCATGCGGACGACGTTGGCGTAGGCCAGCATCGGCGTGAAGCGCGCGCCGTCTCCGACGTGCCACGCCTGCGCCAGCGCGCCGCGCTCGGCGATCGCCGCGGCGAGCAGCCACGGCCAGTAGTCGGTGAACACCTGCGCGTAGACCGCCGCGCCGGGGATCGGCCCGCGGTCGTGCGGCCCCGCGGTCTGCAGCGGGAAGAACATGCCCAGGAACGCCGAGTGCACCAGGTGGAACAGGCCGAAGTGCAGCGCGAAGAACGCGAGCAGGAAGGCGATGCCGAACACCGCCGCTGGACCCTGCGCGGCGGCCGCGCCGTGGCGCACGACGCCGATCGCGATCGCGGCGAAGCCGAGCACCAGGCTCGACAGCCACAGGCTCCAGATCAGGTCGGTGGTGCGCCAGCCGAGCGCCAGCGCGAGGCCGAGGCCGAGCGCGAGGCCCAGCGCGTCGACGGCGAGCGCCCGGCGGGGGATCGGCGCGGCGGCTTCCTGGGGCATGGCTCCTGGATAGCGCCCCGGCCGCTCGCGCGCGACGCCTTCTGCCGCCGAGCCGTTCCGCGCGGGCCGTGCGTGTGCCGCGCCGGCCGCGTCCGTACGATGGCCGACCGATGTCGAAGACCGGGCAGCACCCGCGGTTCCTGTCGCTGTTGTTCGCCGTCGCCACGCTGCTGCTCGCGCTGGTGGTGGCGCCGCTCGCCGGTGCGCTGTTCGCCGCGGCCGTGCTGGCGGTCGTCATGCACCCGCTGCAGGGCTGGCTGCGCCGGCGGCTGGGCGATCGACCGCGCACAGCGGCGGTGATGCTGACCGCCGGGCTCGCGCTGGTCGCGCTGCTGCCGTTGTCGTGGCTCGGGCTGACGGTGCTGCGCCAGCTGGTCGGTGGCGCCGGCCAGCTGGTCGCGGTGGTCGAGGAGCGCGGCATCGACGGCGCCATCGAGCAGCTGCCGGGGCCGCTGCAGCCGTATGCGCAGCGGCTCGAGTCGATGCTGCCCGCCGGCGTGCTGCCCGGTCACCTCGGCGACGCGGTGGCGCCGGGCATCGGGGTCGATCCCGCGGCGGCGGACCCGACCGCTGCCGACCCGGCAGGCGTCGAACCTGCAGCCGGGGAATCTGCAGCCGCGGATGGGGGCGGCCGGCGTGGTCTGGCGGCGGCCGGCTCGCTGCTCGGCACGGTGGTCGTCTGGCTGCGCGCGCTGTTGGCCGGGTTCTCCGGCTTCGTGTTCGACGTCGGCATGCTGGCGGTCGCGCTGTACTTCCTGCTCGCCGAGGGCGCCGGTCTGGTGCGCTGGGCAGTGCGCACTTCGCCGCTGTCGGACACGCAGATGGAACAGTTCGTCACCGAGTTCCGCGACGTGACCGTCGCCGTGTTCGTGTCGACGGTGTCCACTGCGGCGCTGCAGACCGCGGTCGCCGCGATCGGCTACCTGATCGCCGGCGTGCCCTACCTCGCGGCGCTGTCGCTGGTGACGCTGATCGCGGCGTTCGTGCCCGCGGTCGGCGGCGCCCTCGTCGCGCTGCTCTGCGCCGTGTGGGTCTTCGCCGCCGGCTCGACCGGCATGGGCGTGTTCCTGGCGCTCTGGGCGCTGGGTCCGGTGGCGCTCTGCGACAACATCGCCAAGCCGCTGCTGGCCGGTCGCCGCCTGCGCCTGCCGAGCTCGGTGCTGTTCTTCGCGATGCTCGGCGGCCTCGTGATGTTCGGCGCGATGGGCATCGTGGCGGGGCCCCTGATCGTGTCGTTCTGGTTGGTGGTGGTGCGGGCGCTCGGGGCGCAGGCCGGCGACGGCGGACCGGCGACAGCCTGAGCGCTCGCGCGGTATCCTGCGCGCATGCTCTGAGCACTCAATTCCCCGAAGAGGATCGCGGTCGCGATCCTCGGCGCCGCGATCGGCTTCGCGCTGCAGCGCTGGCAGGGATGGGACTCCGCCACGGCGATCGGCCTCCTGGTCGGCGTGATGCTGGCGCCGCTGGTGCCGTCCAAGCGCGCGTGCGGCGTGCGCCTGCGGCCGCGCCAGGACGCGGGCGACGCGGCGCCGCGCTGAGACGCCGCGCGCGCCTTCACCGCAGCGGCTGGTCGAGCACCGGATAGCGCTCCCAGCCGCGGAAGTCGAAGTGCCACCACTCGTGCTCGTACACCGTGAAGCCGCACGCGCTCATCGTGCGGCGCAGCAGCTCGCGGAAGAAGCGCTGCCGCTCGGTGCCGCCGGGCCAGTCGGGATACGCGCGCTCGGTGAACTCGTCGTAGCCGCTCGGCATCTCGACCGGCGCGCCGGTGGCGAGGTCGTAGAGCGTGAGATCCACGGCGCAGCCGCGGTTGTGGCGGCTGCCGCGCGCCGGGTCGGCGACGAAGTGGCGCAGTTCCGCTGGCGTCGCGTCCCAGAACACCTTGGTCACCGACCACGGCCGGTAGGCGTCGTGGACGAGCAGGCCGTAGCCGAGCGGGCGCAGGCGCTCGTGCGCCGCCAGCAGCGCCGCGGCGGCGGGTCGCTGCAGCATCGGCGCCGCGCGTTCGTACACCGGCTCGCCCAGGAAGTTGTCGGCGGTGGCGTAGCGGATGTCGTACTGCAGCGTCGGCGACAGCGGTGCCAACGGCACGAGGTCCGACGGCAGCAGGTCCGATGGCTGCTCCGGCGGCCGGGCCTGTCGCGCCAGCTGGCGCAGCTCGGCGACCGCGCGCTGCGCGCGGATGCGGAAGCCGCGCGGGTCCGGATCGGGCCGGCGCGGCAGGGTCATGTTGCAGCACACGGCGTGGGTGACGCGGCCCTTCGCGTCGCGCACGAAGCGCAGCTCCTCGCCGCCGTAGGCGCCCGGCAGGAACACGTAGCGGTCGGGGCCGGCGGGCTCCGGCAGCTCGCGCACGTGCCAGCCGAGCAGCACGCCGAGGCGGCCGCCGTCCTCGTAGACGCAGAGGCCGCCGTGGTCGAAGCCGTAGTCGCCGAGCAGCGGCAAGAGCGCCGCGGGTGCCGGGGGCGGCGGCGCCGCGGCCGGCCAGCGTTCGAAGTCCGAGAAGCCGTCGTTCACCCGTTCGCTGCCGACCGGATGCAGCACGCGGCGACCGACGACCAGCCGGTCGTCGTCGGTCCAGCGATCACCCTGGCGGCGCTGCACGCTGGCGACGCCGATGCACGGGTCGAACACCAGATCCGGGCCGCGCGCCAGCAGGTCGAACCACTCGTCGCCGGCGCCGTAGCGGCCGGCCAGCTGGAGCGCCTCGTCGGCGCCGACCGGCACCGGCCATGGCGGCAGCGGCGGCATCGGTTCGCCGCGGCGCAGCGCCCGCATGCCGCGCAGCGCGCGCGCGGCGATCGACTCGGCCACGTCGTTGGTGAAGTCGAGGGTGATCGCCACGACCACGGCGAGGCCCTCGTCGGGCAGCGTCGCCAGCTCGACCGCGGTGCCGGGGGCCGTGCCGCTGTGGCCGATGCGGCGCGCGCCGTCGAAGTCGCCGACGTAGCAGCCGAGGCCGGTGCCGTTCGCGTCGGCGGTGTGCATCGCCTGCAGCGACGCCGCGTCGAGCGGGCTCGCGGTCGCGCCCGCGAACCACGACCGCGCGAGCCGCAGCAGGTCGCCGGTCGTGCTGCGCAGGTTGGCGGCCGGCCCGTAGCCGAACTGGTGCGTCGGCAGCGGGATCGCGCGGCCGTCGCGCGTCCACATCGCGCCGCGCGCGGTGCGGGCCAGCAGGTCGGGTCGCGCCGCGAACGACGAGTCGTTCATCCCCAGCGGCCCCAGCACGAGCTGCTCGGCGAGCTGTTCGAAGGGCTGTCCGGTCGCGACCTCGAGCACGCGGCCGACGACCGCGTAGCCGGGACTGGAGTACGACGTCGCGGTGTCCGGATCGAACAGCAGCGCGGTGTCGTCGAGGCTCCGCACGGTCGCCTCGAGGCTCGGCGACGACGTGTCGAGCCAGTGTCCGACCGGGCACTCGCGCGACAGACCCGACCGGTGCTGCAGCAGCATCCGCAGCGTGATCGCTGCGGCGCGCGGCTCATCGGGCAGGAACCGCGGCAGCCAGCGCCGCACGGGCGCGTCCAGGTCGACGGCGCCGCGCTGCTGCAGCAGGAGCGCGCAGGTCGCCGTCACGGGCTTGCTCAGCGAGGCTGTGCGCAGCACCGAGTCGACCGCGGCCGGCACCGCCGGCGTCGTGTGACCGGCCGGCGCGGCGTCGCCGCGCGCGATCGCCCAGGACCATTCTTCGCCGGTGCGCGGGTCGACGTCGAGCAGCGCCACGAACACCGCCGGCAGCTGCTTGTCGGCGCGTTCGCGCGCGACGACGTCCTCGAGCTGCCGGCACAGCTGCTGCCGTGCGGCGCGCGCCGCGGCTTCGTCGGCTGGCGGCGCCTGGGCCCCGAGCCCGGTGGGCAGCGCCGGCAGCAGCGCCGCGAGCGGAACGAACGCCGCGCCGGCCGCGGCGCGCAGGCTGCGCGCTCCGTGCGTCACCGGCGCTAGGGGGCGTGGCTCCAGGGCGCTGGGACTACGAGCCCGAACCGTCCGGCGGCGGGCCGCTGCCCGCGCCGCTGTTGGGCTTGCCCTGCTTCTTGCTCTTGCTGATGCGAGGCCGACCGGCCTTGCCGCTGTTGCAGCCCTCTCACTCCGACGGCAGGGGCAGCCCCTGCAGGTCCTCGAGCTCGAGGCGCGCCAGCTTGACCGCCGACTCGAGGTCGCTCTGGTGGCGCGCCACCGCGGTCTCGTCGCCGGCCCGTTCGGCCAGCAGGCGGTAGTTCTGCCGCGCGGCCTCGATCTCCGGCTCCCAGCGCTCGCGCGGCAGCCCCTCGAGGCGCATCAGCCAGGTCGTGTAGTACTGCGCGTTGGCCAGCGCCTCGCGCGCCTCGGCCAGCAGCTCGGGGTCGGCCTCGTCGGAGCCCGCGGCCGCGGCGCCGTCGAGCTCCTCGACCAGGCCGGCGAGCTCCGCGCGCGCGGTCGGCAGGCCGTGGTCCTGCATGCGCGACTTGCTGAGCTCCAGCAGGATGTGCCGCGCCGTGTGCAGGTCGCCGTCGGGCAGCTCGTCGAGCGCCGCCTCGTAGAACTTCACCGCGCCGGCGTGGTCGCCGTGCGTGGCGGCATCGAACGCCTGCTGCAGCGTGTCGGCGACGCGGTCGCGCGCCAGGCCGTCCTGGCCCGGGCCCTCGTGGTAGGCCCAGGCGCCGATCGGCACCAACAGCCAGCCACACAGCATCAGGTTCCTCATGGTCTGCTCCTCGGGACGGGGTCCTGCGGTCCGGGGATTCTATCGAACCGCGGACCGGCGGGGAACGAGTCCGGACGGCCGACGAAGGCCGCGTTCCGCCCGGCCGACGCGGATCGACGCCGCGCGGGGCCGCATCGGCCCGATTCGGCCCGAATCCGCCCGGTTCGGGGCGTCGATCGCCCCCTCGCGCGGGCCGGCGGCAGTTCAAGTCGCCGCGCCGCCGCGGTCGAAGGGTCGATGGCAAGGGCCGCCCGGGCAACCCGGTCGGCGCGCGGCCGGCCGTTCCGGAGACTACCCATGATCGACGAACTGCTGCTCGGCTTCCTGGCGCACCACTACCTGGCACCCGAGGGGCACTTCACCGGCAAGGTCGTGCGCGCCGACGGCTCGCCGACCCCGTGGATCACCTACCCGGCGCGCGCGTTTCTCGAGGACGTGCTGCGGCCGGAGATGAAGGTGTTCGAGTACGGCGCCGGCTCCTCGACGCTGTACTTCCGCGAGCGCTGCGCCGAGGTGCACAGCGTCGAGCACGACCCGGAGTGGGGCGCGCGACTGCGCGCCGAGCACCCCGACCTCGACCTCGAGCTGGTGCCCGAGGGCGCGCCGGTGCTCGAGGCCGCGGCGCCGCTGGTGCGGCGGTTCCTCGAGTTCGGCTTCGCCGAGCCGACCTCGGGCAACGTCGCGCACGACACCATGCACGGCCTGCGCAACGCCGCGTTCGCCGGCTACGCGTCGCGCGTGTTCCGCAGCCCGAAGGGCCACTACGACATGATCCTCGTCGACGGCATGGCGCGCGGGCTGTCGATGTACCTCGCCGCGGCGATGGTTGCCGACGACGGCTTCGTCGTCTTGGACAACTCCGATCGCTGGCAATACAACCCGCTGCAGCAGTACCTCGTCGACAGCGGCTTCGGCCGCGTCGACTTCTGGGGGCCTGGCCCGATCAACGACATCGCCTGGTGCACGTCGTTCTTCAGCCGCGCATTCCGGATCCGGAACCGCCGCGTGCACCGCGGGCCGCAGTCGGGCGATCTGCGCTGGTGAGCGCGCGGGGCCAGGGGGTTGCGGCTCGGTGGTGCGCCACGCGGCGATCTGCCGTTCGAGCGTCTGCGGTGCGGAAGTTCGTCTGAAAGGGGCTTGACGTCCCCCCCCCCTGTGTAGGTTTCACTTGCGCGGAAGGGGCCTTGCGCATTCACGCAGGTGCCGCAGTGTTGCGGAGCCTGGGCGCAGTGAGCCAAACCGAAGGAGGTCCGCATGATCGCCGTCTCGTCCGTGCTCAAGTTCATGATGCTCGGGTTGTCCGTGGCAGTTGCAGGCTCATCGGCTGGCGGGGAGGTAGCTCCCGTGTTGCTTGCAGGCCAAGCCAGGGTAGTCGTCGAGCTTCTGCCTGCGGGAGGTCCGATGCCCGCGGCGACCTGCAATGGGCCCTCAGGGGCTGCCGTCTTCGTGGCGAAGGGGTGGTGCCCCCGGCTCGTTTGCTCAACGGACTCCTGCAGCGCCAACTGGTACAGTCTCCCGCCGGACGAGGAGTGCCTCGAGCCGAGTTGCCCATGGGCGGTGGACAGCAGTCAACGCTGCAAGTGCGTGTCGAATCCCGAACCGACTGGCTCCTGTGGTCCATGCAACAAGGAGCTGGACCCGAACTGGTGAGGGGATGAACTCGTGACGCGAAGCAAGTTCCCTCGGTCCCGCATGCTCCTGGTCGCCGTGTGCTTGGGAGCGGCGTGCTCCTGGATGCTGTTCGTTCGCACGGGTGCGGATCGTCCGCCCGCCGTGACGGTACCCCACATCGGCGAGCCCGAGCTTCCATCGAGCACGGTCCCACAGTCTGCGGTTCCGGGGGGGCGCTTCGATGCCAGGACGCCGGTCGTGAACGCGCCCGGCGATCGTGCTGAGTCCGAGGCTGCGACGCTGGTGCTCGAGGGAGTGCTGCGGACCCGGGCCGGGGACAACCCGGGCCGTTGCCTGATGACCGTGAACCACCCGCATCGAGATCATCTCGACCCGGCGGATCGCAGTCGCGCCAACGTGCACGGCTTCCCCGACAAGGAGGGGCACTTCGCGATCGCGTTGCCTTCGCCTCCGTTCGTCGACCAGGCGGTTCTCACCGTCACCGGTGGTCCGGAGGGGGACACGACCCTCTTCCATGCCGTCGTCGGCATCGGCAGTGGGCACGAGATCCAGGTCCTCGCTCCGGACGAACTCCGGAAGGCGGCCATTCGCGGCAGGCTCTTGGTCCCTGGCAACCCCGTGCAGGGAGGCGACATGGTCCTTCGCAACGCAGCTGGCCGACCGCTCAGTGTGCAGTGGGGGTTCTCCGGGGTCGAACTGCAGGTGAATCTGCGTCGGCTGCGAGTGGATTTCGATCGGGTGGTCGGCCCTGTGCGGCTGTTCCTCCAGGACGATCCCGGGCTGCACTGGGAGCAGGAGTTCGAGACGGTTTCTGCCCTGCGCGAGGCACTCGAGATCGGGGTCCAGGTGGATGTGCGCGATGTGGTGCTCGAGTTCGATGCGGCGGGCCACCAGGTGGAGACGCTGCGCCTGGGATCGTGCCGCAACGACGACTTCGCCAAGGATCACGGTGTGTCGGGTGCAAGGGCGAACGTGCGGCTGGCGCCCGGGCGCTATTTCTTCGAGCTCGTCTGTGACGGCGGGTCGGCGCACGGCGTCGGCAGCTTCGCGTTCGACGGCAGTTCGACCTCGCTCCGCTTGGAGTGCGATGCGTGGGAGCCCGGTGCCGCGACCGTCGACGTGGTGGTGCGCGGCTCGGGATCCCGCGGGGTCGCCGATGCAGCGGTCCGGTTGCGCAGGCGATCCGAGTCGGGCGACACGCTCCCGACCGTGCTCCACGAGCAGGTCACGGACGACAGCGGGCTGGCGCGTTTGTCCGGGCTTGCTGCGGGGGTCTACGACCTCGAGGTGGGCCACCCTGGGTATGCCCGTCAGGCCATGCGCATTCGCGTGGCAGATGCATCGGAACCGCAGATTGCCGAGGTCACCATGCAGCAAGGCAGCACGGTCCTGCTGGAGCTCGTGCAGCCGCGCGGGCAGATGGCGATTCGATCCAGCGGCGTCGCCTACCGGCCGGTCGGTCGAGCATGGTGGACCTCGGTGGATACCGGGCCCGGAATGGACTTGGTCGCAGAGGGCGTCCCGATCGGCGAAGTGGAGTTCCTGGCGGTTGCAGAGGGGTGCGCAGGGGTGACGTCGTGCGCCGTGGGTACTGGAGATGGGGGTCGTGCCGCGATCCCGATCGAACAGATGCACAGCCGCTCGGTCCGCCTGGTGGATGCCAGCGGCACTCCTGCTCGGGATGTGTCGGCGACGTTGGAGTTGCCCGGCGACAACGGGGACTGGCCGATTCAGCCCTGGCCGATCGATGCAGATGGGCGCGTCACGTTCTTCGCGCTCGGGGTCGCCGGCGAGAAGTTCGTCGTGCGGCGCCACGGCCGAGCACTGATGGCCTTGGATCCGCTCGTCGTGCCCGCGGAGATCTCGATCGGCGCCGCGACTCCGCAGGGTAGGTAGTCGGCGAGCAACGCGTCAGCCCGCGATCGCCTCGCGCCCCGCGGCGCGCGTCGCCGCCGGCACGTGCCCCGGCCGCCAGCCGGTGCCCAGGAAGTGCAGCAGCACCGGCAACGTGGCCAGCACGGCGGCGCCGGCGGCGATCGCCAGGAGCGCGTACTCGCGCAGCGTGAGCCGTTCGACCAGCGGCTTGCGCGAGTCCTCGGTCGCGGCCGAGATCACGTCGCTCGGGATGTGGCGGCGGTTGCCGTCGTGGAACTCGCCGCCGAGCCGGGTCGCGACCTGACGCAGGCTGGAGATGTCCTGCCGCGACTGGTGGCCGTCGAGGAACCTGCCGGTGACGGGGTCGCCGACGCCGATGACGATGGCGCCGCTGTAGGCCACCGGCAGCTCGGGCATGCCGGTCGGCGGCACGGTGTCACCGTCGCTGACCAGCACCAGCAGCGCGCTGTCCTTGGGCCACGCCCGGGCGATGCGCACGGCCTCCTCGATGCCGTCCATCAGCTGCGTCTTGCCGCGCTTGAACGCGTAGCGCATCTCCAGCTCGCCGAGGATGTGGCGCACGACCTCGATGTCGCGCGTGTCGAGCACCACCGGGATCGCGCCGTTGAAGAACGCGATGACGCTGATCTTGTACTTGCCGATCGCGACGCGCTCGAACAGCGACTCGATCAGCTCGCGCGTGCGCTCGCGCCGGCTCTGGGTGCCGTTGGGGCCCGAGTCGCGCAGCATCATGCTCGGCGACACGTCCATCAGCAGCACCAGGTGGCGGTAGTCCTCGTCGCTCAGCTGGTCGGACTCGTGCACCTTCGGCGGCAGCTGCAGCAGCGTGCACAGGCCCCACGCCAGGAGACCCGCGGCGACCGCGCGCAGCGCCGGCACGGCGCGCACCCACGGCGCCGGCAGGCCGGTCGGGCCGAACGCGAGCCGCGCCAGCCGCCGCGTGCGGCGGCCGTGCAGCCATTCGCCGAGCACGACCAGCAGCGCGGCGCCGGCGGTCGCCAGCCAGGTCCAGGGCAGCGTCACCACGGCGTGTACCTCAGGCCCAGCTGGACCAGCGCCCACAGCCCGAGCAGCGACAACCCGACGATGCAGAACGGTTCGAACCAGTCGACGACCTCGGCGGAGCCCTTCTCGAGCTTGGCCTTCTGCATCGTGTCGATGGTCTGGAACACCTCGCGCAGTGCCCGCGTGTCGCCCGGGTTGAACACGTCGCCGCCGGTCAGCCGCGTGAGGTCGACGATCTCGGCGCGCGCGTCGGCGTCCTGGATGTTGATGGCGTAGACGACGATGTCGTCCATGCGCAGCTTGCGCGCGATCTCGGTGGCGGCGTCGCCGGCGAGGTCCGAGCTCCAGCCGTCGGTGACCAGCACGATCATGCGGTCGCCCTCCTGGCGCTCGACCAGCACCTCGCGGCAGCCGAGCACCGCCTTGCCGATCTCGGTGCCGCCGAAGCCCGGGATGTTGTTCTCCGGCCGCATGAACGGGATCGCGCACTGGAACGCCGACGGATCGCTGGTCAGCGGCACCCAGTGCAGGAAGTTGTTGCCGAAGAACGTCAGCCCGAACGCGTCGCCCTCGCGGTAGCCGAGGAACTCGTTGATCGCCGCCATCGCCGCGTCGTAGCGGTTTCCGCTGCCGAACTTCGCCGTCATCGAGCCGGAGATGTCGACACAGAACTGGATGTTGGTCAGCGCGCGTTTGACCTTGGGCGCCGACAGCTCCTGCGGCCACGCCAGCATCAGCACGGCGTTGGCGAGCACCAGCGCCGGCAGCGACTCGCACACGCCGAGCAGGCCGCGCAGCACGGCGCCGCTGCCCGCGCGGCCGTGGTCCAGCGGCAGCACGACGCGGCGCCTCTGCCGCGTCCAGGTCCAGTAGATCTGCAGCGCCGGCAGCGCGAGCAGCAGCAAGAGCCACGGGCGGCCGAACATCATCGCGCGGCCTCCGCGGCGGCGGTGGGCGTCGCGTCGACGCTGCCGGCGGCGACGTGGCGGTAGGGTTCGAGCAGCGCGGTCACGTCGACGGCGGCGCCGGCGCGGGGCGGCGCGTGCAGCCAGCGACCGAGCTGTTGCAGCAACGGCCCGGCCTCCGGGTGGGCGCGCAGCCGTTCGATCGCGGCGCTGGCCTTGAGCTCGGCGAGGCCGGTGCGCTCGCGCCAGAACGCCAGCAGCAGGCGTTCGAGCTCGGCCTGACGCGCGGTGTCGAGCTGGCCGCGCGCCGCGGCCTCGACCAGGGGCCGCAGGCGATCGGCGAGGGTCTTCGGCGGCGCGGTCACGGCCGCGGCGACCGCACGGCGGCGGCGGCCGACGAACAGGATCAGCAGCAGGCCAACGCCCCAGGCGATCGCGGCGGCGATCAGCCACCGGGTGTAGCCACCGAGCTGCGGCGGCGCCTGCGGCGACAGGTCGTTGGGCTCGACCGCGGCGTCGGGCAGCATCGCCGTCACGACCACCGGGATGCGCGGCAGCGTCGCCCGGTCCGCAGGCGCCACGGCGGCCTCGTACTGCAGGTAGCGCGCCAGGTCGTGCGGGCCGGCCACGTAGCCGACCCATTCGAGGTCGTAGCGGAAGCCGGTGCCGTGCGGCCAGACCTGCACGACGCGCAGCATGACCGGCGTGTCGCGGTCGACCGGCCGGGCCTCGAGCCGGCCGCCGGGCAGCACCAGCTGGTCGATGCGCGACCGCACGCCGATTGGCGCAGTTGGCGGCGCAGTAGGCGGCGCTGTGGGCGGCGGTGTCGCGTCCCCCTGCGCGCGCAGCGTCGGCGCCAGCGCCAGCGCGAAGGGCAGCAGCACCCGGGGCGCGTGCGGTCGGCGGCTCATCGCGCCGCCCTCGTCAGCCCGCCGCGCGCGCGGAAGAAGTGCCGCAGCCGGTGCGCGAACGGCTCGTCGGTGCGCACCAGCAGGTGGTCGACGCCGCCCTGGCGCAGCTGCCGTTCGATCCGCGTCGGGTCGGTCTGGCGCCGGCGGCCGTGCGTCAGCAGCGCGGCGCCGGTCTCGGCCTCCTGCGCGCGCACGAAGCCGGCGCCGCGCATCGACACCTCGGCGGGGTCCTGCAGCCACACCACCGCGACCTCGTGCTGCTGGGCCAGCAACGACAGCGCGCGCGCGCTGTCCGGTTCGTGCAGGTCGCTGAGCACCAGCACCAGCGTGCGGCTCTGCAGCGTCGGGCGCAGCTGGGCGATCCGACGCACCAGCTGCGTCGGCTCGGCGAACGAGTGCCGCCGCAGCGCCAGCATCCACTGCAGCACGCGGTCCTTCTGCAGCGTCGGCTCGACCCGGAGCTCGCGCGTGCCGGTGCCGAGCACGCCGACCGGGCGCACCGCGTCGAGGCACGCCAGCGCCAGGCCGCCGCCGATGTGCAGCGCCAGCTCGTACTTGCTGCGCGCCGCCGACGACACCGTCATCGACGCCGACGTGTCGATCAGGATCCAGGCGGCGATGCGCCGCTGCGCGTCGTACTCCTTGACGAACACCTTGCCGGTGCGCGCGGTGACGCGCCAGTCGATCGACTTGATCGCGTCGCCGGCCTGGTACGGCCGCGACTGCGCGTAGTCGATGCCGCTGCCGCGGTAGCGGCTCGGGTCGAGGCCGTAGTTGAGGTCGTCGGCCATGCGCTTGATCGCCAGCGCGAACTTGCGGGCGGCCAGCGGCTCCTGCTGCGGCAGCAGGCCCGGCAGCGCGCGCGGATCGCCGGGGGCAGCGGTCACGATGCCGACTCGGTCAGGATCTGCTGCAGGATGCCCGGCGCGCTGTGGCCGTCGGCCAGCGCCTCGTAGGTCGGCCGGATGCGGTGCAGGATCACGTCCTCGGCCAGCGCGAACAGGTCCTCCGGCAGCACGTGGTCGCGGCCGTGCAGCAGCGCGCGGGCGCGCGAGGCCTTCAGCAGCGAGATGCCGGCGCGCGGGCTGCAGCCGAGCTCCAGCAGCGGGTGCCGCCGCGTGCGGCCCACGATCTCGATCGTGTGCTCGAGGAACGCCTCGCTGACGTGCACGTGTTGCACGTCCTCCATCGCCCGTGCCAGCTCGTCCGGGCCGCCGACCGGCTCGTCGGCCAGCACGTCGAACTCGGTGCGCGCGACCGCGCCCTTGCCCTCGCGGCGCACGCCCAGCGCGGCGTTGCGGCGCAGCACTTCTTTCTCCTCGTCGGCCGACAGGTACTCGAGCCGGTGCAGCAGCATGAAGCGGTCGAGCTGCGCCTCGGGCAGCTCGAACGTGCCGGCCTGCTCGACCGGGTTCTGCGTCGCGATCACCAGGAACGGCGCCGGCAGCGGGTAGGTCTGGTTGCCGATCGTCACGCGCCGCTCCTGCATCGCCTCGAGCAACGCGCTCTGCACCTTGGGTGCGGCGCGGTTGATCTCGTCGGCGAGCAGCAGGTTGGTGAACACCGGCCCCTTGTGGGTGCGGAACTCGTGCGTCTTCTGATCGAGGATCTCGCTGCCGAGGATGTCCGACGGCAGCAGGTCGATCGTGAACTGGATGCGCGAGAACGTCAGCTCGACGGTCTTGGACATCGCCGCCACCAGCAGCGTCTTGGCCAGGCCCGGCACGCCCTGCAGCAGCAGGTGCCCCGACGTCAGCAGCGCGATCAGCAGCCGTTCGACGACGACGTCCTGACCGACGACGACGGTGCCGACGCGCTGCTTGATGGCGTCGAGGAAGGCGCGGGACTCGGCGAATCGTGCGACGCCGGGGGCGAGGTCAGGTGCGGTCATGAGCGAGCGATGCTCCAGGGGAACGAAGAGACGTCAACGGCACGAACGGGCTCTCCAACCGGCTCGTCCCGCGTGCTGGCCCGGCTTCGCTGCTTCGCGTGCCGGCTCGTCGTAGCGGCTGCTTTCTGCTTTCTGCTTTCTGCTCTGTGCTCTCTGTGGCCTCTGTGGTTGCTTCTCTGGGAGTACCCCAGAAAACAAACCACAGAGAGCACAGAGAGCACAGAGACAGAAGGCATCCGCTAGGGCGGCGCTGCTGCAGTTCGAGGACATCCGCAGGCAGGGGTGAGGGGGTCAGCTGGCGCGGTGGAGCCAGCGTTGGGCGAGCGCGTGCAGGTCGGGTGGGGCGCCTTGGGCGGGGGCCTTGGCGAAGAAGTGGTTCTCGACGGTCGCCATCTCGGCGCCGAGTTCGGCGCGGGCGCCGGCGTCGAGGCGTGGAGACGCCGCGATCTGGCGCAGCAGCACCAGCACCGTGAACGGCGTCACCTGCTCGGGCATGTGCAGCAGCTGGCCGGCGGCCGTCGCGCGCGGGCGGCGGCGCCGCCACAGCAGGAATGCCATCGCGGCGGCCGCGGCGATCGCGCCGCCCAGCACCGCCGGCCACCAGCTGGTGCCGTGGCCGTACTCGGCGAGCAGCTCGACCTCGGGTCCGACCGCTGCCAGGTCGGCGTCGGCGTAGCGCTGGTAGGTGGTCTTCTCGACCGCCGCGAGCGGCTTGGCGAACGTGAACTTCTCGGGCTTGCCGGCGCCCTCGGCGGCGGTCAGCGTCACCTGCCACAGCCGGTCGCTCTGCACGCCGAGCTGGTCGTCGGTGAACTTCGTCACCGACACGCCGAGGTCGTCGGTCGCCTCGATGCCGAAACCCGGGAAGCGGCACTCGGCGACGAGGTCCAGCGCCGGCACCAGGCCGCGCGCGGTCGCCTTCAGCTCGAGCACCAGCTTGCCCTCCTCGGCCTTGCGCTCGTCGAGCGTCTCGACGAGCTCGAGCCCGGTGAACGGCCGCGGCGCGTCGGCGCGTCGCGTCGCGTCGAGCGCCACCGGCGCCGAGCCGATCGGCAGGATCACCGAGCCCGTGGTGTCGAGGAAGTCGAGGTCGATCTTCAACGTCGGCAGCTTGTCGACCTGCGGGCCCTTGGCGCGCAGCAGCAGGTACGCGTACGGCGTCTTGCGCCAGCCCTCGCGGTCGATCGAGATCGACGTCGCGGTGTCGGCGTTGAACGTCAGCGACAGCACCTCGAAGTGCTCGTGCAGCGCCTGCGCCGCCGCCTCCTGGAACTTGTCGCGGTAGTCCTCGGTCGGCCGGCCGTAGTTGTAGGCGTAGGCCATGCTGTTCTGGTTCTGCAGGTACTTCTGGAAGCCGCCGCTCTCGCGCTCGATCGCGACCGTGTGCTCCAGGTCGACGAACACGCCGAACGGCTCGGTGCCGACCTCGGCCGGGCCGTCGATGCGCGCCACCAGGTCGATCTCGCCGGTGAGGTCCTTGTAGTACTCGTAGACCTTGCGCGCCTCGTAGGCCTGCGGGTGGTCGCCGAGGATCGCGAACGCGGCGTCGAGGTAGCGCGGCTTGATCGCCGGCGCGACCGCCGACATGCGCGTGAACACCAGCCCGGCGAACCGCGCCAGGTGCCGCTCGCGCTGCTCGCCCGGCAGCGCCGCGAGCGCCGCCTTGATCTTCGGCAGCTGCGACTCGGCCAGCACCGTGCTGGTGTCGATCGCGCCGAGGTCGCACGCGCCACAGGCGCCGTAGAACCAGGTCTCGAACACCCTGGTGGTCTCCTGGTCGGGCCGCAGCGACTGCGCCGCCGCGTCGTAGGTGGCCGCGGCCTCCTCGAACAGCGCCATCGCCGCCTGCCGCGCCTCGGCGAAGTCCGACGTCTTGCCGAGCTCGGCGCGGTAGTTGTTCATGTCGTGCAGCAGCGACGCCTGCGCCGTCAGCAGCGCCCAGTGGCGCTCGTGCTGCAGCATCGCCTTCTCGGCGACCATCAGCGCGGTCTGGTAGCCGCCCATGACCTCGCGCTCGATGTCGCTCTGCGAGCGCTTGGTCTTGGCCTCCTCCTGGACGTTGGGTCGCCGCCAGATCGTCGCCAGGTTGGTGCGCATCGTGCCCAGCAGCTCGCCGAGCATGCGCGGGTCGAGGTCGCCGAGCCGGCCGAACACCTGCTCGATCGTCTCGAGCCGGTAGACCTCGGCGTTGCTGTGCGCGGTGCGGAACGCCTGGCCGAGCAGCTCCTCGTCGACGCCGTCGATCGGCAGCGCGCGCAGCCGCCGGACCCAGCCGGCAAGCTCCTCCAGGTTGCGCTGCTGCTTGCTGCGGGTGAGCGGGATGCCGCTGGCACGCCGGTCGAACCCGTAGATGAACATGTAGACGTCGGTGTTGTTGTTGCCGTTCGGGTCGTGGTTGCGCATCCACACCCGCAGGAACTCGTCGGCGAGCTCCTTGGCGACGCGCGGGTTGGTCTCGGCCAGCCGCTCGATGAACGGGAACGCCTCGGCGTCCTCGTTCACCTTCAGGTAGAGCTGCGCCGTCACCGTCGACAGGTGCGGCACCAGGCTGTCCTCGAGCAGGGAGATCCAGCGGTCGGACGGCCGCGCCTCCAGCAGCTGGTTGGGTTCGAGCGCGGGGAACGGACCGCTGGGGCCGTCGCGGTTCTCGTAGAACAGGTTGCCGAACGCGTCGCGCCGCAGCCGCGGCCGCATCGTCGTGGTGCGCGAGTTGGAGTACGACCACGCGGCCTCGGCGATCCAGTTGGACGCCAGCAGCGACAGCACCGGCCGCCAGTCATCGGCGAGGTCCGGCGCGGCGGCGAACAGCGCCTCGACCGCGGCGCGCTGCAGGCGCAGGCCGAGCTCGCGGCGGTCCAGGTCCTGCGGCGCGTCGCGGAACCCCTGCGCCACCTGCGTGCCGATCTTGGCCAGGATCTCCATGCCGCGCTCCGGCCGCTCGCCGAAGCTCTGCAACAGCCAGCTCGGGCCGAGGTCCTTGCGGATCTTCGGCGCCAGCTCGATCGCGCGGCCGAGCGCCTCGTCCTTCTGCTCGTCGGTCACCTCGCCCTCGGCCAGCACCGCCTGTGTCGCCTGCCACGCCTGCTCGAGGTGCTCGCGCTGCTTGTCCTTGTCGTGCTGCGCGATCAGGTGCCGGGCCAGCAGGTTGAGCCCCTCGCGATCGTCCTTCGCGATGGCCTCGTCGAGCGTCGGCAGGAATGGCCCCAGCTCGAGGTTCTTCCCGATCGCCGTCAGCAGCAGTGCGGCCCGGCGCGCGTCGACCCGGCGCTGGGCCTCGGGGCGAGAGATCTCCTGCTGCAGCAGCGCGACCCAGGATTCCAGCACGTTGCCGTCGTCGAGCGCGCGCTGCAGCAGCGGCACCAGCAGCGGCAGCTGCTCCTCGGGATCGAGCCCGCCCGGCGCGATGCCCGCGAGCGCCAGCACGTCCTCGAACGCGAACGCGTTGCGCGGCTGCAGCGGCGGCGGCATCTGCTGCGCCTTCGGGTCCGGCGGCGGCGCCGCCAGCCCCTTGAGCATGTGGTCGTAGGCCTTCGTGCGGTCGCCCTCGGCCAGCGTGCCGAGGAACGCGCCGACGCGGTCCCAGCGCCCCAGCGTCACGTCCCGCACCGCCATCTCGACACGGCGCTGGCGCCGCTTCTGCTCGAGCTCCTGCTCCTTCTTCTCGGCCGCGGCCTCGACCGCCGCCTTGCGCTTCGCCTCGACTTCGTCGCGCAGCTTCTGCGCCTCCTCTTCGGTGGCGCCCTCGGGGATCACCGCGTCCGGGATCGCGGCCGCCGGGTCCTCCGGCGCCGCGGGCTCGTCGGCGCTCTTGGTCTTGTCCTTGTTCTTCTCCTTCTCCTCGGCCGGGTCGTATTCCTTCAGCTCCGGCTTGGCCCACTCTGCCAGCACCGTCGCTGGCCGGCGGTCGAACTTCGCCGCCTGCCACGCCTTCAGCAGCTCGCTGGCGGCGGCGTTCGCGTCGGCGTCGCCCGGTGCTGCGGCGGGCGCAGGCGTCGGGGTCAGGTTGGCCGGCAGCTCCTCGATCACCCGACCGCCCTCGAGCAGCCGGATGCGAACCGGCGGCGGCGGCGTCTGCGCCGCGAGGGTCGCGGCCAGCGCGGCCGCGGTGGCCAGGGCGGTGCAGCGGGCGAGGAGCGGACGGACGGTCGGCGTCGGCATCTGCAGTGGTCCGGGGGGCAGGGGGTCGGAACGGCCCTGGCTAGGCTAGCGCCCGACCCCGGCCGCGTCGGCGGCGGGGGCGGGGTTCTGCGCGGAGCCGGGCGTGGGACGCGGTGTCCGGCGGGTTCTTCGCGGGGAATCGCCTGGGTGACCCCACCGGGGCCGGGGCCGAGCGCCGGCGGCTCCGTCGATGGCGCCGACTCGGGCGCGTCTCGAGCACGACCCGAGTCCGCGTGTCGAGCGCGCATGGTCTTGTCCGCATCGCGGACATCCCGCGCCCGCGCGCGCATCGGCGGCGAGAAATGCAGTTTCCCGCGGACCGCGGCGCGCGGCGCAGACACGAAGAACCGCACGCCCCGGGCCCCTGGGGGTTTTCCGTTAAGGTGACTGCTTCCTACCCATGCGAAGTCTCTCCGTTCCTCTGGTCCCTCTGGTCCTCGCGACCGTTCTCTCCTCCGCCACTGGGCAGGTCACCTACCCGCCATACTCGTTCACGATGTTCGAGCGGGTGCATCCGGGTGCCGTGACGAACACCTACATGGACGCGTGTGCGGGTCTGTTCTTCGACTCCGGCTACCCCGACTACGCGGCCGTGAGTTCGGACGGCAGCCTGTGGATCCACCGGATGCCCCGCTACTCCGGTGGCATCCGCCAGATGAACAGCACCTTCACCGGGGTGACGTCCATCGCCCGACGTCAACTCGATCAGGTTCAGTTCGGTAGCTACTGGCGGCAGCGCGACGAACTCGTCGTCGCGCACTCTGGAGGGATCTCGACCTTGTCCTTCACCGGCACCCAGCCGACCGCGAGCACTGTCGCTGGCAGCTCCAGTGCGAGTGCCAGGCAGGTTCGGGTCGGCGACCTCGGCGGTGGTCGCGGAGACATCGTGTGTCTGAACTCCACCGGCACAAAGGTGACGGTGTTCTACGTGGCGGGTGGTAGCGCGACCTGGTCCGCACCGGCCGGAGTGGAGTGCTATGCCGTCGAGACCCTGGACATCGGTGGCGGCCCTCGCCGCATCTTCGTGGCGGCCTCGGACGGCCTGTACCAGTTGGCGTCCAACGTCAGCGGGCCGGCGTCGCGGGTCGAGTCGACTTCGGAAGACGCAACCGCCGGCTTCCTGGCGGTGGTGCGCCTCAACAGTGGCGACGCCGAGGAGATCGCGTGGGCGTTCAAGTCCAATGGCGACGACATCGTGCGCTTGTATCCCAGGGCGATCGGTTCCGGCCAAGGGGACCTCGACATGGAGGACATCGACATCGTCGGTCTCGCCGCAGGCGACTTCGACGGCAATGGCGACGACGAACTCGTCATCAGCCAGCAGTATCGCCAGTGTTTCGCGGTCCTGCTGAACCAGGAGAACTTCGGAAACCACTACTTCAGCACCGGGCTCTTCGAGGGAGCTTGGGTCCGATTGCAGGACCCCAATGGCACGGAGAACGGATGGTCCGAGAGCACTGCCTACGGCGGGAATGAACTGCAGCCGGTCGTCACGGACATCGACGGTGACGGAGATTCGGACCTGCTTGCGATCGTCGAGGGTGTTGCATCCGCAGGCGGAGGTACTCAAGACGAGATCGTTTGGATCGAGTCGCCGTTCAAGGACGCAGACCTCCAGATGCTCGTTCCGCTCGAGGGCGGCGAGTCCAACCTGTTCCCAGGCGTCACGCTGCTGGAGGCGCAGGTGGAGGCCGACACGACCTACGCAAACGGGACCAATACGCCCTACACCCACTCGCAGGTCATCACCTGGGACCTGGCCTGGAACGCGACGACCGGAACCCACGAGCGGGGGGATGTCGCGGAAGCGGATGACGAGGTCCAGATGCCCGCGGAGTCCGACGAGGTGTTGATGGATCTGAGCGCCAGCACTCCTCAGGCGCCGTTCTTCGACTACGGCGGTCAGGTGCTGCTCTTCCGTGCGATCCGGGTCGAGTGGGACACGGCGACGCAACGCAGCGTCATCACTCGCTGCGGCCCGGCGATGTACGGTTACCTGGTCAACTACCACGATGCCGACGACGTTCAAGGCGAGTATCCGGACCACGCCCATGCCTTCATCGGCATCGAGGGGCACCACGATACGGAGATCACCCACAAGGTTGGCTGGGTCCATCTGGAGCCGCCTCCGCCTGAGGAGGAAGAGGAGGAAGGTGGCGGTGGCGGTGGCGGCGGCTAGCGCCGTCGGGCCCTGAGCGCCAGCAGGGTGGCCAAGGCCGCCGCCCCGCTGACCCACCAAACCGCGATCGAGCCCGGGCGACCGGTGACTTGGTTCACGTGGATCGGGAGGTGGGCGATGCCGATCGCGCGGAGAGAGAGGGCCTGAAGCTGGTCCTTCTCCCTCGTACACCGGGCGCGGATCGATCGAAGCGCCTCCGCGGCCGTTGCGGCGGCCTCGAACTGCAGCCGCAGTTGCAGGCCGGTCTGGATGGCCAACTGCAGTTCGAGATCCCGGTCGGCGGCGAAGACGGCGTCAGCTCCCCCGATGAGGAAGGCGCCGACCAGGTTGCTGCTCGTAGCGTCACCCAGCCTCGCGGCGCCGCGGGCGCCGCCGCAGGACGAAAGCAGCAGGCACGCGGTCCGATGTTCGTGGGATTCGATGTCTCGGCACGTCAGTGCCTCGCCGTGTTCGCCAGCGAGGGCCAGCGCTGCACGTCGGCTGTCGTCCGGTTCGCGACCGACCAAGGTGCCGTGTGCCAGCACCCATGTGAACTTCGATCGCGACGGCAGTTCCGCGTATCCCCGGATGGTCGCGGCGGCGCCCGCGCGGACAGAGGACGTCGGTCCCGGTTCGGTCCAGGATTCGGTCAAGTCGCCCACATCCAGGGGTGGCAGAGAGCCGTGGTCGGTGGTTGCCGGTTCGGTCGCTGCGAACAGCGCGAGTTCCACTTGGGGGGCGGCCCCATTCTGCAATCGATCTCGGAGCGCCAGTCCCGCGGCGAGAGATGGAAGGTAGGAGATCGCGACCTCGTTCCCAAGCCAGCTGCCTGCCGGTCCCGGCAGGGCCTCGAAGGGCAGGTCGGCCAGCAGGCTGTTGTCGACGACTACCAGGTGTCGCGTGGTGCCGAGGCGCTCGGTCCAGGCCTGCGGCAGCAGCCGTTCGGCTGCTGCGGCGCCGCACGCTGCGAGTCTGCGAATGCGACCGCCCCCGTCTTCGGGATCGTGCTCCGCCAGCAAGCCGCGCATCTGTCCGGACAGAGCGATCACCCTGTCGAGCGCCGGGGACTCGTGCGCCAGCACTTCGTCTCGGGTGATCCAGAACATCGCGCACCCCAGCAGTGATGGCAGCACGATCAGGATGGCCCCTTCGGCCGGCAGCAGCCGGGAGCGAACGTCGTCCAGCGTCGCCGGTCCGCTGCCGAGTCGGCGGGCGAGCGTGTTGAGCGCATCGAAGCGAAGGACCAGGTCCAGACCGGCCAGGGGATCTGCCGGCCGCATGCGCCGCTCGAAGGCGACGGCGACGGCGAGGAGGTTTCTGCGTTCGAGAGGTGTCAGGATGCCAACACCCCCCGGTCGTGGAGGCAAGCTCCGCCAGAGTTCCAGCTCACGCTGGCAGGCTCGTTCGATGGTTTCTTGGCATTCCCGCAGGTCCTCTCGTGGTGTCGCGGGGTCCATGAGGGCAAGCCTCGCACGAAGCGCCACGGCGCCGGTGCGCGCCAGATCGTCCGATGTCGACTTCAGGCCGGAGGCTCTCAGCTCCGCGCGAGCTTCCTCCGTCCGTCCGGCTACGTAGCAGATCTCGCCCGCATAGACGTGTGCAGCCGCGCGGACATTCGGGTCCGTCGTGGTGTCGGCGCAGTGACGCAACTCCTCGAGCCCGCGGCTCGATCGAGCGGGATCGGCCGTGTCCTGGCGCCAGTGGGAGTACGCGGCGATCTGTAGAAGGTGGCCGGCATCGACCCCAGGCGGTGGGTCGCGCAGCAGTTGGCGGGACCGGAGCTCGGCCAGCTCGTAGTCCTCGGCGGCCAGCGCGAGCTGCGCTTCGTGGTAGTGCGCGCGTTCCGGGCTTCCCGCTTCTCGGTATGACGCGAACTCGACAGCCGCGACTTCGAGCTGGCCCATTGCGAGGGCCAGCACGGCGCGGACCTCGTGATAGGAGCTCCACCGCTTCTCCGGCGGCAGGCTTTCGTGGATCGTCCGGGCTTCTTCCGCGACCTCCCAGGCGGTGCGCAGGTCCAGGCGCGTTGACAGGACGCTGGCCAGCGTCGTCAGCAGCACATAGCGGGAATTCCCCTGGCGAAGATCGAGCTGCCCGCGGACGAGTTCCTCCGCCGCGGCGGTCTGACCGTCGGCCATGAGCTGGTTGACCTGGGCGACGACCTCGCCCTGCTTGAGTCGCTGCGCGGCCAGCGTCGGCGCGAAGCCGAGGGCCGCCGCGAGGGCGCCGACGAGCGCCGTGGTCTCGGTTCGGACGCGACGGATGCGAGCGGCTTCGCTGGAGCGGGTGCGGTCAGCCATGCGATGCCACGCCGTGCTCGGTGAGCGTGACGGCTCCATTTCGGGCTCCGGATTGCGCCCACGAGTCGATCCTGGTCCTCGGGCTCGACCAATCCACTCCGTCGCGTGCGCACCCTGGCGTTGGTGTGCTCACGCGGTTCGGTCCTCGGTCCGCCGCCCGCGGTTCGATCGTCAGCGCGAGCGCGGCGCCGGCAAGTCGCGCCGCCGCACCGACACGCGGTCCGTCGGGCTGCGGACCTCCAGCTCCACCCGGACGGACTCGGGCAGCCTCGCGGGAACGGGTTCGATCAGCCATTCGGTGCCACGCAGCGGTTCGATCGAGCGCGCCAGCTCCACACCGGAGTCCGGATCGCGCAACGTGACCCGATAGTAGTGCTCGGGCTCGATCGCTCCACTCCATCGCACGAGCAGCCCGGCGTCGGTGCGCTCGAGCGCCTCGATCTTCGGGCCGCTGTCGCTGTTCAGCATCGTGTCCTGGCCGTCGTTCCCGTTCGATTCGAACAGGCCGCGGACCCACAGGGTGCCGGCGACCAGCACGACGGCGGCGGCCGCGAGCGGGAACCACCGCGGGAAGGGTCGCGGCGCCCGCGAGGCGGAGCCGCCGGCCGCGCCGCCGTGGACGCCCGCCTCCGCCAGCACCTCGCGCTCCAGCCGCGCCGCGTCGGCGACCCGTCGCTGGGTCGCCAGCATCTCGTCGATCTGCTGCTGCAGGTCGGGCCGCTGCTCGATCATCGACCGCACGGCCGGATCGGCCGGGTCCAGGTCGCCTGTCAGGATCCTGCGCACGATGTCCTCCGATTCACCCCTGGAAGATCCACTCATCCCCGGGCCTCGAGTTCGCGCGAGCGCAGCCACTGACGCAGACGATCCATGGCGCGATAGTAGCGTCCCTTGGCGGTCGTCAACGGGATGGCGATGCGTTCGGCGATGGCCTCGAAGGTCAGGTCGTCGAAGTGCTTGGCCCGGACCACGATCAGCTCGTCCTCGGGCAGGCGTTCCAGAGCCCGCTGGATGCGCTCGGCGTCGACCCAGCTGCCGGGCGCGTCCTCGGCGGCGGCGGCGGCGGCTTCGTCCAGCAGGCTGGTGCGGTTGCGGACGCGCTGGCGGGCGGCGTTGAGCAGGGTGAACTCGCAGAACCGGTACAGCCACGACTCGAACGCGGCGAAGCCGTTGTAGTCGGCCAGTCTGTTCCAGGCCTGCAGCACCACCTCGCTGGCGACGTCCGGCAGGGCCGACTCGGGCATCGGTGCGGGCAGGCGACGGTTGCGCGCGGCGACGATGCGCGGCACGCACGCCATGCGGGCGCCGAGCGTCTCGCGGGCGTGGGAATCCCCGGCCAGGCACCGCTGTGCCAGGTGGAAGTCGGCCTCGTGCGTGACCATTCGTGGGACGCCTGGGCCGGCGGGGGAACGCGGCGACGGCGGGCTGCACCGCAGACTAGCGGTCACTTCTGTCCTGGCAACCTCCGGAGTCCACGCCGAAGTTCGATCGAGCCAGATGTGCGGGAGGGCCGACATTGGTGTCCCGTGGTGTCTGCGGACCGCGGCCTGGTCCGACGAATTCCCCGGAATCCGCCGGCGGGTCCGCGCCGACGCGACGGGCCTTCAGTCCGGTGGCTGCGTCCGGCGATTGAGCCATCGTGAAGACAGGCTGGACCTTCGCGATCTTGCTGCTGCCCGCGCTGACCCTGGTCGCGCTGGGCCAGTGGCGTCACGAGTCGGCGGTGACGGCGGCACGTACGGCGCACGCCGAGCACGCGGCCGCCGAGACCATGCAGGTCGCCGCACGGGTCGAGGGCGCGTTCCGGACCATCTACCAGGGACTGCGCACGATCTCGCGCCTGCCCGGCGTCCAGAAGATCGGCCGTCACGGCGAGGACTTCGACGAGGACGCGCGGCGCACCGTCCAGGAGCTGTACAACCACCTGGCCACCAACGTCGCGATGTCCGAGGTCTACCTCGTCCCGCGCGGCATGGACCCGGAGCGCATCGACCCGGTCACGGGCGAGCCCGAGGCGCCGATCGTGACCTTCGACGAACTGATCGTCGGGCGCACCGCGGACGACGAAGGCGGAGGCGAGGCCGAGCGCGGCGACGAGCCCGAGGAGGTCGAGATCTTCGAGTACCGCCTCATGCAGGAGCAGCTGGCGTGGCTCGAACAGAACGCGCCAACGGCGTCGAGGGTGCACGGACTCGACGTGCCGGCGCTGCTCGGTCGGGAGGTGGTGACCTGCGACAACAGCCGCTACGACCCGAGCCGGCCCGACGACGCCGACCGCAGCGGTCTGATCTACTCGGTGCCGTTCTTCGGCCCCGACGGGCAGCTCGAGGGGATGGTGTCCGGCATCATCCTCACCCATGCGTTGCGCGATCTGCTGCCGGGCGGCAACTACGCGGTGCGCAACGGGACCTACGGCTACACCGCCGGCGCCGCCGACGACGGACAGTGGCGCGATTCGGCCGCGGCGGTCGAGGCGATCGCCGCCGATCCGGCGCTGCTGTGTTCGGCGGTGCACGAGCTCGACGTCCGCGACGACCGCGCGCGCTGGGTCCTGTGGAACGGCGTGCCCGACGCGGTGTTCTGGGCGCGCGAGGACGTCGTCGCCGCCGGGCAGGTCCGGTGGCTGATGTGGGGGGGCGCGGCGCTGTGCGCCGTCGGAGCGTGGTTCGCGGCCGTGGCGCTGGTGGCGCGGCGGCGGCGCGCGGCGCGCGAGCTGGTGGCCTCGCAGGAGCGCGAGGAGCAGGCGGCGCGCGAACGCGACGCGTTGGAGCGGCAGCTGGCGGCGTCCGAGCGCGGCCGGCAGGCGGCGACGGCGATGGCCGACACGGCGGCGAGCATGGCGGCGACCGCCCGGCAGCTCGGCGACACCAGCCGGCGCATGGGGCACTCCGCCGACTCTGCCGCCGAGGAGGCCAAAGCGGTCAACGCCGCCGCCGGCGACATGAACCAGAACGTCGAGCAGCTGACCCGCGGCGTGCGGGAGCTCGGCGCCAGCATCCAGGAGATCGCGACCAGCGCGGCGCGCGCGGCGCAGGTGGCGCAGCAGGCGTCCGGGCAGGCCGAGGCGACCGTCGCCACGGTCGACGAGTTCGGCGCCGCGGTCGATCGCATCGAGGGCGTCATCGAGCTGATCGAGGACGTCGCCGCGCAGACCAACCTGCTGGCGCTCAACGCCACGATCGAAGCGGCGCGCGCCGGCGAGGCCGGCAAGGGCTTCGGCGTCGTGGCCCACGAGGTGAAGGAGCTCGCGGCCGAGACCGCGCGCGCGACCAAGCGCATCGAGGACGAGGTGCAGTCGATCCGGGCGAGCGCCGGCGCGCTGATCGCCGCGATGGGTGGGGTCCGCGACACGATCCGCGGGATCCGCGACAGCCAGACCTCGATCGCCAGCGCCGTCGAACAGCAGAGCGCCACCAGCAAGGTCATGGACCGCGGCCTCGCGGCGACGGCCGAACTCGTCGCCGGCATCGCCCGGCGGATCCAGGGCCTGGCCGACGCCGCCGGGGTGACGCGCGACGGCGTGCGCGAGACCGAGACCGAGGTCCTGGCGCTCAGCGGCATGGTCGAGACGCTGCGCACCGTCGGGGCGCAGCTGCAGGCGACGACGACGACGCAGCGCTGAGCGACCCGGAACCGAACCGTCGGCGCGCGGCGCCCGTTCTCCGGTGCGCTCCCGAGGTGCTCCATGCGCTCCCGAACCCGACCGTCTCGCCCGCCGGCAATCGTGTCGCCCGCCGCGCTGCTGCTGGCCGGCGCGCTCGCGCCCGCGCCCGCGACGGGTCAGATGTCCGGTCCGCCGCCGATCGACGCGCCGCTGCGCGCGGCCCTCGAGCTCGAGGTGCGGTCGCGGCTGCGTTCGCCGGAGCCGGCGACCGTGGCCTGGGGCGCCTGGATCGCCGGCAGCTTCGGGATCGAGGCGGCGGCGCCGCGCCTGCGCGCGTTGTTGGCCGCCATCGACGGGCGCGACCTCGAGTCCCGACTGGTGCGGCTGCACCTGCTCGACGCGCTGGTGCGGCTCGGCGTCGAGGTGCCGGCGGAGGAGGTGCTGCCGCACTGCACCGACCAGGGGCTGGAGCCGGGCCTCGTCCTGCTGGCGCGCGTCGCCGGCGCGGCCGAGCGGGAGCTGTGGGAGCTGTGGCGGACGCACGGCCGCGGGCGCGGCTTCGCGCTCGCGTGGATCGCGACCGGCAACATGCTGGCGCACCAGCGCGCCGCGGGGTTCGCCGCGCACCTGTGGCGCGAGACGGAGTTCACGCTCGAGCTGCGGGTGTTCGCCGCGGACCAGGAACCGACGCTCGGCGGGGTCGGCGCCGCGGTCTCCGCCGGCGCGACCGATGGCCGGATGCAGGTGCCCGCCGCGTTCCCGCCGACACCGCGCTACCGACTGGTCGAGGCCGCAGAACCGGGCGACGTGCTGCTGGCGCCGGGCGCGCAGCCGATCCACTGGCGCCGCGACGTGCGCGAGGACCGCGAACTCGGCATCGGCCGCCGCAACCATGGTCGGCAGCGAGCGCGACTCCAGCTCGGCTGGTTGTCGCAGATGGCGGGCTGCGACCTGCAGGCGCGGGGGCTGCAGCTGCGCACCTCGCACGAGCTGCGGTTCGTCGACGCGGAGTCGTTCTGCGTCGAGGCCCGCGCCGTGCTCACCGAGCATCGCGCGCGGTTCGATCGGGTGGCATTGCTGCTGCGCGAGCGCGGCGCGCTCACCGATGCCGAACTCGAAGGGCTGCCGTCGCCGCTGACCGTCGAGGTGCACGACCTCCGGTCGGACCCCTCGACGCCGTTGCCGTCGGTCGATGGCGACGGCCGGTAGTGCGCCGTCGCCGCCGGAGCCGGCGGCTCGGCGCCGCGGTCGGGAAAGCACCTAGCAGGACGCGCCAGCCTGCGCGGCGATGACGGATCGTGCGCGGATGGGGGCGATGGTATGCCGACGGAGCGGCGGCGGCGGCGGCCGGCGCTGCGGCGTGGGCGCTGACGGCGGCGGGCTGGGCGGTCACGGGCGGCGCGGTGCTGGTCACCGGTTCGGTCGCCGCCGTCGTGCGCGGTCGCCGCAGGCTTCGCGGCGCGGTGCTCGCGCCGTTGCAGGCCACCGAGACCCATCTGATCTACCTCGCGGAGAGCGGCGACCTGACCAGACGCCTGCCGCCGAGCGGCATCGCCGAGCTGGTGTCCGTGCAGCGCTGGATCAACCAGATGGCGACCAACTTCGCCGCGCTGCTGGACGACATGAAGCGCGTCGCCGAGGCCTGCCGTGAGGTCGCGAGGTCGGTCGACGTGGCGGCGGGGGCGATCGGCGACGAGGCGGTGGCTTCGCGCAGCGCCTCGAACCAGTCGGCCAGCGCCATGGACAGCCTGTCGGCGGCGATCGCCTCCGTGATCCGCAGCGGCCGCGACGCGAGCGCCCGGGTCGAGCAGCTGCAGCGCGCACGCGAGCCGGGCACCGGGGCACCCGGCGGCCCCGTCGCGGACGGCGCCGGGATCCTCGCGCTGGCCGAGCGCGCCCACGGACTGGCGGCGTCGGCGCAGCAGCGGGTCGCGGCGCTGGCAGGCGCCACCGCCGAGGTCGGTCGCGTCCTCACGTTCATCGAGGACGTCGCGGCGCAGACCAACATGCTCGCGCTGAACGCCACCATCGAGGCGGCGCGCGCCGGCGAAGCCGGGCGCGGCTTCGCCGTGGTAGCCAGTCAGGTGAAGGAGCTGGCGCGGCAGACCGCCACCGCCGCCGCGACCATCGGTCAGAAGCTGGGCGGCATCGAGTCGGCGTCCGCGGGCGTCGTCGAGGCGCTCGGGGCGATGGCCGGCTCGACGCAGGACCTGGTCGACAGCAGCCGCACGAGCGGCGGCGCCGATGCGGCGGCCGAGCAGGCGCTGCTGCGCGAACTGGTCACGGGGCTGCGTCGCATCGAGGAGCAGTTGCAGGCGACCGCCGGCAGCGGCGAGTCGGTCAACACGCTGGCCAGCGCCGCCGAGGCCACCGCGCAGCGGCTCGAGACCAGCGCCGCCGACTACCGCGGGCTCAGCCGGAAGCTCGTGGACGTTGCCGGCTCGATCCACGACCAGCTCGCGTTCCTGCGCACCTGAGCGCCGGGCGTCAGCGACCGCGGCCGAGCGCGTAGCGGAACGGCGCCTCGAGCACGAGCGCCGCCATCGCCGTGGTCCACGCCTCGCCGCCGACCGGCGCCCAGAGATCCGTCGCCGGCCAGCTGCCGTCGTCGCGTTGCGCGGCCGCCACGCCGTCGCCCATCGCGGCGAGCGCCGCAGCGTCGGCCGCGCCGTGGTCGCCGCCCGCCAGCGCCAGCGCGTGGGCCGCACAGAACCGTTGGTAGAGGCTCGCGCCGTCGCTCCAGGTCCAGGTCGTCGACCGCAGCCGCGCCAGGTCGTCCTGCGCCGTATCGCCGGTGCCGAGGCCCGCGCGCAGCGCCCGGCTGAACAGCACCGCGGCAACCTGCTCCTCGCGCAGCACCGGCTCGCGCCCCCGCGGCGCCGGCGCGCCCAGCACGCCGATCTCCGGGACCTGCGCCGCCGCCGCACCCGCCAGCCAGGCGTCGACGCCGTCGAGCGCCTGGTCCGGCAGCGGCAGCGCCGCCAGCCGGGCGCTCTCGAACGCGGTCACCGCCCACAGCGTCGCCCCGGGATCGGGCTCGTCCGGCGCGGTGCGCCAGCCGCCGTCGGTGTGTCGCAGCGCCGCCAGCCGGCTCAGGCCGCGCGTGCAGTTCTTCTTCAGCAGGGTGTAGTTCGACAGCGTGAACGCCTCGATCATCGCCGTCGTCGCCAGCGCCTGCACCGCCGCAGCGCCGGGATGCTGCAGGTCCAGGAACGCGCCGTCGTCGCGCTGCTGGTCGCGCAGCCAGCGGATGCCGTTCTTGATCGCCGCGCGATGTGGTCCCTGGCGCATCGTCGACCCGCCGCCGAGCAGGGCCAAGAGCGAAGCCCCCGTCACCGCGAGGGTGGCGTGCGGCGCTCCGGTCGCCGCCGGCCAACTGCCGCCTTCGTCCTGCAGCGCGGCCAGGCGGCGGAGGCCGCGTTCCAGGGCGCGGGTCCTGGCCGGATCGAGCCGGGCGCGCGCCGCGTCGGCAGGGGCGTGGGCAGCGGCCGGCAGCTCGTCCTGCGCCGGCGGACTGGCCGCGACCAGGCAGAGGGCCACGACCACGGGGACTCGGCGGATCATGATCCGATGGGAATCGTGGATCGGGCGGCGGCGGTTCAGCGGGAGCGTCCGATCGCGAGCGGAGGCCCGGGTCGGGTGCCCCGGGACTGACTCATTGGTTGTTGCGCGGCGCATCTGGTTGCGGTCGCTGCGGTTCGGTGCAGGAACCGCGGCGCGGCGGCGAGCGGATCTCCTCGACCGATCGCCGGAAGCCCGGGGCAGGCCGGCGATCGGCTCTTCGTTCGTCGGGTGGTCCTCTGGAATCCGCGTCGCTTTGCATGAGTCTCGATCCCCATTCGGAGGACGAGCACCGAGCAACACGCAATGCGTCAGTCCCGCGAAGGGGCGCTGCCACCGCGCCGAGCGCAGCGCCGTCCTTCCCACAGGCGGCACCGGCCGATAGCCCCGGCATGGACGTTCGTTCCCTCGCGCGCGCCGGCAGCGTCGCCCTGCTGCCGACGTTCGATCCGGTCACCGGCCGGGTGGAGCTGCCGCGCGTCGAGGTCGGCGTCATCGCGGGTCCAGATGGCGACCGCGTGACGATCAGCGGTGAGGCGCGGCGGCTGCAGGATGCCGAGGCGCGCGAGGAGGGCGGAGCCGACTCCGAACGGCACCCCGGCTCGCACCACGCGTCTGCGTTCGACGAAGGCGACCGCGCGGCGGTGCGCGAGCTGGAGCACCGCGACCGGGAGGTGCGCCAGCACGAGCGTGCACACCAGGCGGCGGCTGGCGGCCTCGCGTCGGGTGGCGCCGCCTACACGACCGAGGTCGGCCCCGATGGCAAGCACTACGCCACCGGTGGCGAAGTGCAGATCCGCCTGCAGGAGGGCCGGACGCCCGAGGAGACCGTCCAGCGCATGCAGCAGGTCCGGCGCGCCGCGCTGGCGCCGGCGCAGCCGTCGCCCCAGGACCTGGCGGTCGCCGCCGAGGCGGCGCGCATCGCCGCCGCCGCGCAACGCGAGGAGGCGCAGGGCGGCGAGGAGGCCGGCCGGCCCGGCGCCCGGCGCCGCGTCGACGTCGTCGCCTGAGCCGGGCGCGCGCGCCCCGCCCAACCAGCCCGACGGCAGCTCAGTCGAGCTGCAGGGGCCGCGCGTCGCGGCCGACCGGGAGCACCAGCGTCGGCACGGAGGCGTGTCGCAGCACCTGCTCGGCGGTGCTGCCCAGCAGCAGCTCCGACGCCTGGTTGCGACCGCGCGAGGCGAGCAGCAGCAGGTTCGCGTCGAGCTCCCGGGCCTGGGCGCAGATCGTCATGGCGATGCGCGCGCCGACGGCGACGACGGCCGCGACCTCGAGGTCCTGTGGCAGGCGCGCGCGTGCCGCCTGCAGCCGCTCCTCCGCCTGGTGCCGCTCGGCGGGCAGGCCGGGGTCGTGCTGCGGCGGCGCCAGCGGCGCGCCGTGCGGGATCGCCGGCACGTCGTGCAGGATGTGCAGCAGGGTGATGCGGGCGTCGAGCCGCCGCGCGAGCGCCGCGGCGGCGTCCAGCGCCTGCATCGACGAATCGGAGAAGTCCGTGGTCGTGACGATGTGGAAGCGCGCCATGCCGTCGATCGTACGCACGACCGCCGTGGAGCGGGATTCGCGCATGTGCGCAGCCGGGCCTCGGCCGGCGGCGCGCGGTCCTCGATCAATCGTCGGCGGGGACGCCGTGCTCGGCGAGTCGGCCGATGGTCTCGAGCCAGACGACGTCGGCGCGTTGGAGCACGAGTCGCGCGTGCTCCGCGAAGTGACCCCAGCGCACGACCTGCTCGAGGTGCGCGCGGCGCGCTGCGCGGTCCGCACCGTACTCGTGCACGCCGACGTCGACCATGCGGATCTGCGCCTCGTCCATGTCGTGGCAGCGGCCGACGTAAAGCGCCGTGCCGGTGTCGGCGGCGATCGTGAAACCGTGCAGGTCGTGATGGTCGGGGTGCGGGAGGATCGGCTTGGGCACCCGCAGATGGTAGCCCGGTCACCGCGCGCGGGCGACGCGCAACAGCCGCTCGCCGACCCGTCGTCGTCGAGCCTCGGAGGCCGGCCCCAGCGCGGAACCGCGTCGCGGGCATCCGCTCGTGCACGCCACCGCGGCGATCCGCCGCGAACCGGCGACAGGACCGCCCTCGCCTCGGCCACGGAGCGCGGCATGCACCTCCGCCGCCTCGCGTCGCTCCTGGCGTTCGTCCCCTCTGCTCTGCTGGCCGCTCTACTGGTCGCTCCGCTCGCCACCCCGCTCGCCGCGCAACAGCCGCTCGTCGGCACCTGGCAGGGCACGCTCGACGCAGGGCCGGCGAAGTTGCGGCTGGCGTTCCACGTCACGCTGCGGGACGGGGCGCTGCACGCGACGCTGGACAGCATCGACCAGGGCGCCGAAGGGCTGCCGGTCGACGAGGTGACGCTCCTTGACGGGGCGGTGCACTTCGCGATGCCCCGGCTCGGCGCGACCTTCGACGGCACACTGGACGCCGACGGCGCCCGCATCGTCGGCGAGTTCCGGCAGGGCACGGCGCTGCCGCTGACGCTGGCGAAGGTCGAGCGCGCCGACGCCGTCGTCGTGCCGAAGCGGCCGCAGCACCCGGCGCCGCCGTTCCCGTACCGCTGCGAGGACGTGACGTTCGCGCACACGCCGGCCGGCGCTGGGGCGCCGATCCGGCTCGCGGGCACGTTGACGCTGCCCGAGGGCCCTGGCCCGTTCCCGGCGGCGGTGCTGATCAGCGGCTCGGGGCCGCAGGATCGCGACGAGACCCTGCTGGGGCACAAGCCGTTCCTGGTGCTCGCCGACGACCTGACGCGGCACGGCTTCGCGGTGCTGCGCTACGACGACCGCGGCACGGCGAAGTCGACCGGCGACCACGCGACGGCGACGTCGCTGGACTTCGCCGACGACGCGCGCGCGGCGGTGCGCTTCCTGCGCGCCCGGCCCGAGATCGACGGCGACCGCGTCGGGCTGATCGGCCACAGCGAAGGCGGGCTGATCGCGCCGATCGTGGCGGCCGGTGCGGACGAAGGCGACGGTGGCACTCGCGACGGTGGCACTCGCGACGGTGGCACTCGCGACGGTGGCACTCGCGACGGTGGCACTGGCGACCGCGGCACTGGCGACCGTGGCAACGAGGTCGCGTTCGTCGTGCTCCTGGCCGGGCCGGGCGTGAACGGCCGCGAGATCCTGCGCGTGCAGAGCGCGGCGATCGCCCGCGCCGAGGGCATGACCGACGAGGACATCGCCGCTAGCGCCGGCATCGACGAGCAGGTCTACGACGCGATCGAGGCGGCCACCGACGACGCGGCGCTGGCGAAGGAGCTGCACGCGATCGGCGAGCGCGCGTGGACGGAGGCCTCGGAGTCGGCGCGCGCGCAGCTCGGCAGCGCGGCGGCGTTGCACGCGCAGATCGCGCGCGCGGCGACGCCGTGGTTCCGCTGCTTCCTGACGCACGATCCCGCCGCGGTGCTGCGGCGGGTGCGTTGTCCGGTGCTGGCGATGAATGGAGCGCTCGACCTGCAGGTGGTGCCCGCGCAGAACCTGCCCGCCGTCGAGGCGGCGCTGAAGGCCGGCGTCTGCGAGGACATCACCTGCGTCGAGCTGCCTGGCCTCAATCACCTGTTCCAGGAGTGCGGGACCGGCGCGCCGAGCGAGTACCAGGCGATCGAGCAGACGTTCGCGCCGGCCGCGCTGGCGACCTTGCGCGACTGGCTGCTGGCGCGGTTCGCGAAGTAGCCGTCAGCAGCCGCTGCAGCGCGTCGAGGTGCGCCTGCCAGCGCGGCTTCATCGCGTCGGCGGCGGCGCGCGTCGGCAGCTTCTCGTGCTGCACCGACACGTGGCAGCGGTCGGGACCCTTCGCGGTGATCCACACGGCCACCGAGGTGCCGTCCGGCCAGGTGATGCGCACCGACTTGGGCGCCGTCGCCTTGCGCACCGTCAGCGCCGTGTCGAGCCAGCGCCGGCGTCGCGCGGTGTCGGCGAACGCGGCGAACGCGTCCGCCGCCGCGACCGGCAGCGTGCGGCTCTTGCTGAACTGGTAGCTGCCGCTGCGCTGTTGCCCCGGCGCGCGCAGACCGCGCAGGCGCTCGTAGCCGACGGTGATCGTCTGCGCCCACCAGCCGCGGTTGGGTTGCGCGGCGTCGATCTCCGGGCCGACCAACCGCACGATCTGCGGGTGCTGCAACTCCGTGGCGCCGAGGTCGTCGAGCAGGTGCGTCCACTGCCGCCACGTGCGGCCGGTCTGCCGCGTCATCGTCGCGTCGCTCTGGCCCGCGAGCGCCTCGTGGTCGGGCGGCAGGTCGGGCAGTCGCGCGCCGACGAGGTGGGCGCGCGCCGCGGTGTACGACTCGCCGGTCTTCTGCATGCGCGCGCGGACGCGGCGCTTCAGGTCCTTCTGCTTGGTCATCTGTCGTTCTCCGAACCGGTCGCGGTCACCCTCCCCGGCAGGAGTGCCCGCGACGTGCCGACGGCGCTGCCGCGGCGGTCGAGGAACGCAGGATTGCGGGTCCGGAGAGTGCGCCTCCCTTTGCCTCACTGGGATCCCGGCCGGGGTGGGATCGACGAGGTTGGGCGTCGGACCGACGCCGCGAGAATGTGAGCCGCCGGGCCGCGCCGCGTCAAGTCGCGGTCCTCCGGCGGATCCGGCGTTCAGTCGCCGACGCGGACGTGCAGCGCGGCGGTCACCGCCACGCCGCCGAGCGGACCGCCCGGCTGCAGCGCCGCGGCCTGGGCGAACGCGTCGAGCCCGCGCAGCGCCGGCGCGTTCGGCACCGGCAGCGCGAAGCCGGCCAGCCCGCTGGCGTCGGCGAGCGCGAAGCGCACGTCGAGCGGTGCGCCGATCCACTGCGTGCAGCCACCGCCCAGCGGCACGGTGGCGGCCACCGGCGCCAGCGCCAGCAGCGTCGGCGCGAACGGCGCCGTGCGCACCGCGGCGCGGTAGTCGGCCGTGGCCAGCGCCGGCCTCCCGACGCCGAACAGGTGCGGCAACGGCAGGCCGCAGCCGGTGCCGATCGGCACGTCGGAGGCTGGCGTCGAGGTCAGCGCGTACTCGTCGCCGCCGAAGTACGCGACCAGCACGTCGCGGAAACGGTCGTCGATCAGGGCGTCGGCCGTGCGGTCGGGCAGCGGCGACCACACGCCGCCGGCGAACCGGTGGCAGCCGCCGTTGAGATCGGCGACGACGACGTCGCCGTTGGCGCGCACCACCGCGGCCGCCGGGTTGGCGTTCGGCACGCTGCTGTCCAGGAGGCTCCAGCCGCTCTGCCAACGCCACAGCTGCTGCTGGGTCACCAGGACCGGGGCCTGGAGCAGCGTGGTCGGGTTGCCGCCGACGACCCGGCCGGCGGGCGGGGCGACCGTCAGTCCCGCGGACAGATCGGTCCACGCGCCGTTCCACAGCCAGGTGTCGCCGCGACCCTCGCCGCCGAACAGGATGACGCCGACGTCCGACGGCGCCGACAGCAGCGCGTGACCGGTGCGCGGCGGCGGCGCGACCGGTGGCGTGCGGCGGGTCCAGACGCCGGTCCGCGCGCGGGTCCAGGTGGCGTTGACGAGCGGACCGCCGAACTGCGGGGTGTCGAGCGTCATCATCTCGTCGGTCGCCAGGTTGTAGGCCATCGGACCGGTGGGCTGCGGCACCACGCCGGCGGTGAACTGCCACGTGAGACCATCCCAGGCGTGATCGCCGTCGACCGCCGTGCGGACCACGTGGCCGCTGAGGACGTCGAAGCCCTGCATGCGCGACCAACGCGCGCCGAGGCGATCGACCTCGTTCCAGTTGGCGCCGTCCCAGATCCACTCGAGCTCCGCGGTCGTGAACAGGCGCAGGCGCCGCCGCAGCGGGTCCAGCGCGAGCACCGAGTATTCGCCGGTGCGCGGCTGCGTGGTCCCCGTCGCCGCGACCCAGTCGGTGCCGTTCCAGATCCACGTGTCCTCGACGAAGCCGCCGTTGACGCCGCCGAACAGCAGCATGCTGCCCGACACGGGGTCCCAGGCCAGGTTCGGGGTGAACCGCATCGGCGGCCGGGTGGTGGCGGGAACGACGAGCGCCCAGCCGGTGCCGTCGTGCTCGAAGACGTCGAGCTGCAAGGGCTGTTGCGTCGTCGCGGTCACCGCCACGAGCCGGCCGCGGGCGAAGTCCGGCGCGACCCGCTGCAGGGTGCCGGCCGGGGCGCCCAGCGCGATCGGCGCCCACGCGCCGCCGGTCCACCGCCAGCCGGGAGCCGAGAGCGACACCACGCTGCCGAGCGCCGGGTGGAACACCAGCGGCCCGTCGACCGCCGCCGTCGTCGTGTCGCGCAGCGCCCAGGTGCTGCCGTTGCGAACCCAGGTGCGCGTGGCGCCGAGCGCGCGCTGCACCAGCAGCTGTTCGTCGCGCGCGACGTCGTAGGCGGTGAGCGCGAGGTCACCGGGCGCGGTGGAGAGCGTGGGCAGTTGGCTGGCGACGCCCCAGGCGGCGCCGTCGAATTCGAGCGCCTGGGGCCCCCGCAGCAGGATCGGTCCGCCGGCGGCCCCGCCGTTCGGCTGCGCGAACGCGGTGGGCGCCAGCTGCCGCGGGCCGCGCAGATGCCAGTCCTGGGCCGGGGCCACGGCCGCCGTCCGGACGAGCGCCAGCGCGCACAGAATGCGGACGACGGTGTCGGTCGGGACACGGGTCAGGTGCTTCATGCGGCCACCTAGCCGGGCGCCGCGCCGCCGTAACGAACGGGTCAGGAGCGCCCGCGGAACCTGTCGGTCGCCGCGACCAGCGCGCTGCGGATGCCGGGCTCGAACGCCGAGTGACCGGCGTCGTCGACGATCACCAGGTCCATCTCCGGCCAGCGCCGGTACAGGTCCCACGCCGACCGCGCCGGGCACACGACGTCGTAGCGGCCCTGCACGGTGACGGTCGGGATGTGGCGGATCCGGTCGACGTCGCGCAGCAGCTGGTCCTCCTGCTCGAAGAACCCGCCGTGCACGAAGTAGTGGCACTCGATGCGCGCGAACGCGACCGCGAACTCGTCGGCGCCGGTCTCGGCGATCTTGTCGGCGCTCGGGTACAGCAGCGACGTGGTGCCTTCCCAGATCGACCACGCGCGCGCGGCGGTCGTCCGCACCGCCTGGTCGTCGCTGGTGAGCCGCCGGTAGTAGGCGCTGATCAGGTCGCCGCGTTCGACCTCCGGGATCGGCGCGAGGTACTGCTCCCACGCGTCGGGGTACAGGTGGCTCGCGCCCTCCTGGTAGAACCACAGCAGCTCGCTGCGGCGCAGCATGAAGATGCCGCGCAGCACCAGCTCGGTCGTGCGGTCGGGATGCCGCTGCGCGTAGCTGAGCGCCAGCGTGCTGCCCCAGCTGCCGCCGAACACCTGCCAGCGCTCGATGCCGAGGTGCGCGCGGATGCGCTCCATGTCGGCCACCAGGTCCCAGGTCGTGTTGTCCTGCAGGCTGGCGTACGGCGTGCTGCGCTTGCAGCCGCGCTGGTCGAACAGCACGATCCGGTACGCCTTCGGGTCGAAGAACCGCCGGTACGCCTCGCCGGCGCCGCCGCCGGGCCCGCCGTGCACGAACACCACGGGTTTGCCCGCGGGGTTGCCGCACTGCTCGTAGTAGACGCGGTGGTGGCCGTCGACGGCGAGGTGGCCGTGGTCGAACGGTTCGATCTCCGGATACAGCGGCCGCAGCGACGGGACCGGGTCGCCGAGGCTCTTCAGGTGCGTGACGCTCACGCCGCGATCGTCGCCGATCGCCGCCGTCACCGGAAGCGTTCGCGCAGCCAGTGCGTGATCTCGTCGAGGACCGCGGGCGCGATCGTCAGCTCGAGGTCGAAGTACTCGTCGGCGCGGCAGGTCGCGCACGGCTGGAACAGGTGGTTGCAGCCGGCGATCGTGCGTACGACGGTGTCGGCGGCCGGGTGGTCGCCGAGCGCAGCGCGCGCGGCGGCGGCGTTGGCCGCGGCGTCGACGTGCACGTCTCGCTCGGCGAACAGCAGCAGCGCCGGACAGCGCATGCGCGCCAGCGCGACGCCCGGGTCGAGGTCGGCGACGTGACGGACCCAGGGGGTGTCGAGGCGCAGCGCGCGCGCGACGAAGTTGTCGACGGCGTCGCCGAGGCGGGCGTGGGCATCCGGCGACAGGTCGTCCCAGGCCGCGCGGGCGGCGCGTTCGAGGCCGGCGCGCCGGCGCTCCGCGTCGTCCTCGCGCAGCCGTTCGAAGAACGTGCGGTAGGCCTGCTCGATGCGCGCGCAGTCGGCCCCGGACAGTCCGTCGGCGCGGGCCATCTGCGCGGACTGCGCGATCAGCGCGTCGGCGCCGCGCACGCAGGGCCCGGCCAGCGCGACGAAGCAGCGCACGCGGTCGCCGTCGGCGCCGGTCGCGACCATCGGCGCCAGCATGCCGCCCTCGCTGTGGCCGACCAGGCCGATGCGGTCCCGGTCGAGCTCGTCGCGCGCGCCGAGCCAGCGCACGGCCGCGGCGGCGTCGTCGGCGAGCTGCGGCGACGTCGCGGTGGCGAGTTCGCCGCCCGACCGGCCGCAGCCGCGCTTGTCGAGGCGCAGCACGGCGATTCCCGCGCGCGTCAGGTGATCGGCCAGCACCCAGAGGACGTGGTGGCCGCGGATCGTGCCGTCGCGGGTCTGGTAGCCGGAGCCGGCCAGCAGCACGACGCCGGGGTGCGGACCCGAGGCGGCGGGCAGCGTCAGCGTGCCCGCGAGTACGACGGCCTGCGCGCCGTCGCCGGCCGGGACCTCGACGTCGACCTCTCGGTACGGCGGCTCGCCGCTCGGGTGCTGCGGCCGCGCCGGCAGCACCGGCGCCGTCACCTTCCGGAACGTCAGCGGCACGCGGCCGGCGCCGGGCAGCCATTCGCCGTCGAGGCGATCCGGCGGTGCGCCGCGCAGCGCGCCCGTGAAGCGCCCGCCGAGGAACGGCACCGCGAACGCGACGTCGCGCTGGCGCCGTTCGACGTCGGTGACCTCGAGGCCCGCGAAGCACTCGTCGAGCAGATCGATGCGCGCGCGGTAGCCGCCGTCGGCGGCCGCGTCGACGTGCAGCACGAGGTGCAGCTGGAAGCCGCCGGTCGCTGCGGTGCCCTGCCAGATGCCGGTCAGCGGATCGGCGTCGACCTGCGCCGCCGCGGGCGCTGCCCAGAGCACCGCCGCGAGCGCCGACGCCGCGACCCGCAGCGCAGTCACGGCCGATCGGGCAGCCATCGGGTCTCCCATCCCGCCAGGGTAGCCGGTGCGCCATTCTGCGGCGCGAACGTCCACGGGCGCCGACGATCCGGGTTGTGGAGCAGGACGCCGCGCGGCATGCGCGCGACGTAGCCGCCGTGCACTCGGCCGTCGGTTCGGGCCAGCAGTGCCGTGCGCGCGAACAGCGGGGTGTCGTCGCCGCGGATGATCTGTCCTGCGCCGTGCGGATGCACAGCCGACGCGGCGGGACGCAGCGCGGCGGCGAAGGTCGCGGTCGCGTCGTCGTCGCGGTCCGGCGGCGGGCCCCCGCCGTAGCCGATCCGGTGCACCAGCACGCCGAGGTCGCGGCGTTCGTCCGGATGGCGTGACCGCAGCGGCCGCGCCCGCAGCGCGCAGCGCAGCATCGGGTCGGCGCCGGGCGGGACGTCGACCCGCAGCGCGGTGGCGCGCTCGACGCGCGCGGTGGCGGCGACCCGGCCGTCGAGCGCGACCTCGAGCTCGACGGGCACGTCGCCGAACACGCGCAGCTCGAGCGCGGCGCCGGCGGGCGGGCGCGGCAGCGCGCACTCGGCGAGCGCGCTGGTCCAGCGGCACGGCAGCGGCGTGGCGCTGCCGAACGCCCGGGCGCCGTCGTCGCGACCGTGCCAGCCGCGGCCGAGCCACAGCCGGTGGTCCAGATGACCCGGGTCGAGCGCGAACCGCGCCGGCGCTGCCTCAGCAGCCGCGAGCCGGTAGCAGGGGACGGGCGTGTCTCCGAGCGCCGCCGGGCCGAGATCGCGGTCGTCGTCGTCCAGCAGGCGCGGCGGCGGGCCGCCGAGCACCAGCGTGCCGCCGGCGCGCACCCATTCGTCGAGTTGTCGCCACGCGCGCGCCGTCGTCCAGGCGCCATCGAGCCACACGAACGTGTCGACGCCGTCGAGTTCGCCGCGCGCGACCTGCCCGCAGCAGCGCAGGTCGAAGTCGACGCAGCGCTGCAGCGCGTCGTGGCACAGCATCAGCGCCTCGCTGATCGGCAGCCCGGGCTGCAGGTCGAGGTCGACGCTGGGGTAGTGCACGGCGACGGTGCGAAGTGCTGGGCCGCTGCCGAGCGCCGGCCGCACCGCCGCGAAGTCGGCGGCGATGCGCTCCTGCTGCTCCGGGAACTCGAACCACCCCGCCGCACCCTCGATCGCGTCGAAGTAGCTGCGCCGCCGCAGATGCAGCTCGTCGTGGTCGCGCGGGCCCTCGGCGAGGAACGCCGCGCCGCGCGTGCGGCACAGCGACGCGATGCGCCGCGTGAGCATCGGGACCAGGCCGGAGTGCGTCGACCGCACGCCGACGCCGCGCGCGGCGGCGACGCCGACGACAGCGTCCTGGTCGACGCCGAACCGCAGCTCCTCGCTGCCGTGCCCGAGCTTCAGCTCCAGCCGCGCGCGCGGGAAGTGCGCGCGCGCCAGATCCAGCAGCCACGCGGTCCACGTGGTGATCGCGCCGCGATAGGCGCGCGCGAACTCGAGGCGCCGGGCCGGCGGGTCGTCGGGGGCTGGCGCGCGCAGCGTCGGGCCGAGCCGCGCGCGCGCCTCGGGATCGCCGCACGCGTAGCGCACGAACGGTTCGTCGTCGCGGCCGACGATCCAGTCGGCGACGCCACTGACGAAGCCCACCTCGCCGTAGTCGGCGGGGAAGCCGACCACCAGCGTCTCGACCAGATCGCCGAGGCCCGCGGCCAGCGCGGTGTAGAACCGCGCGACGAACGCGCGCGTCTGCTCCGCGAACAGGCTCGGCGCGTTGCGCACCGCGCCGGTCTCGAGGCACACCGTCGGTCGGAAGTCCGCGCTCGCGCGATACCACGCCGGCAGCGCGTGCGCCCAGACGAACGGCACCCAGCGCATCCCGGCCGCGCGCGCCGCCGCCGCGTGCGCGCGGTGCTCGTCCCAGTCCCAGCGATCCGGCGCGGGCTCGACGACCGCCCAGGCGACGTAGTCCTCGACCTCGTCGAATCCGCGCGCCTGCATCACGGCGAGCTCGCGGCCGAGGTCGTTGGGCTCGGTCACGCGACCGCGACACGCCGCTTCGATGCGCGGGACGCTGAGGTTGCCGGTTCGCAGCGGGATCGGGGACACGCGCAGCGGAGGTTACCGGGTACCCGGGCGATCCCGCACAGCGGTGCAGGTCGGACTCGCGATCGACCTGGCGCACGCGGCGCACGTCCGGCCATCCCCACCGGCCCACGCGTTGCCCGCGTTGCCAGCGCGCCTTGACAGCCTCGCGCGGGCCATCGATCATCGCGCCACGGCGAGCACCCTGCCTCCCGGCTCGCCAGGGGAATCTCCATGCGCCATCGCTCCGCCCGCGGCCTCCGCGGGTCCCGCCTCGCTGCGTCCCTGTCGCTCCTGGCTCTCACCGCCGCGGCCCAGAATCCGATCGTCCTCGAGAACCAGCTGCCGGGCACCGACCCGAGCACCTGGTACGTCGCGCACCCGGGCGACGCGAACATCCAGGGTTTCGCCACCGACATCAGCGTCGACGTCGGCGAGACCGTGCGGTTCAAGATCGACACCGACGCCACCGCGTACCACATCGACGTGTACCGTCTGGGCTGGTACCAGGGCCTCGGCGCGCGGCTCGTCGGCGCCGGCGTGGTGACGGCGACGCTGCCGCAGCTGCAGCCGGCGCCGCTGTTCGACGCGGCCACGGCGCTGACCGACTGCGGCAACTGGGCCGAGTCGGCGCACTGGGACGTCCCCGCGAGCGCGGTGTCGGGCATCTACCTCGCGAAGCTGATCCGCGACGACGCGACGCCCGGCACCAGCCACGTGATCTTCGTCGTCCGCGACGACGCCAGCACCTCGGACATCCTGGTGCAGACCAGCGACTCGACCTGGCAGGCCTACAACCTGTACGGCGGCGCCAGCCTGTATCCGGCCGGCGGCGCGGCGCCGGGCTACAACCACGCGCTGAAGGCGAGCTACAACCGTCCGTTC
This sequence comes from Planctomycetota bacterium, assembly GCA_050245995.1. Classification (GTDB taxonomy): domain Bacteria; phylum Planctomycetota; class UBA1135; order UBA1135; family UBA2386; genus JBFWWV01. Next base: position 137,937 of record JBFWWV010000004.1, read on the forward strand.
GACATCCGCCACGCCGACGGCTCGCCGGGCGACGACGTGTTCGCCGCCGAGTACGCGATGGTGCGGTTCCTGGAACGCAACGGCTACGACGTCAGCTACACGTCGAGCGTCGACAGCGACCGCCGCGGCGCCCTGATCCAGCAGCACGCGCTGTTCGTGTCCGTCGGCCACGACGAGTACTGGTCCGGCGCGCAGCGGGCCCACGTCACCGCGGCGCGCGACGCCGGCACGCACCTGGCGTTCTTCAGCGGCAACGAGGTCTACTGGAAGATCCGCTACGAGCCGAGCATCGACGGCAGCGGCACGCCGCACCGCACGCTGGTCTGCTACAAGGAAGGGTCGCTCGGCGAGAACGGCTGCGGCACCGGCTGCGATCCGTCGCCCGAGTGGACCGGCCTGTGGCGCGACGGCTGCCCGCCGACGTACGTCGGCACCGACGCGTGCGACCCCGAGAGCACGTTGACCGGACAGTACAGCTGGGACGGGACGATCGGCGCGCTGCAGGTGCCGGCCAGCTACAAGGACCTGCGGTTCTGGCGGCACACCGGTGTCGCCGCGCTGGGCCCGGGCCAGACGGCGACGCTCGGGCAGGAGACGCTGGGCTCCGAGTGGGACATCGAGCAGCCCGGCGCGCCGTATCCCGCGCGTCGCCTGAAGCTGTCGCAGACCCAGCTCGGCGGCCGCACGCACCACCTGTCGCTGTACCGCGCCGACAGCGGCGCGCTGGTGTTCGGCGCCGGCACGATCCAGTGGTCGTGGGGCCTCGACGACTTCCACACGTTCGCGCAGGTGCCGACCGACGTCGACATGCAGCAGGCGACGGTGAACCTGCTGGCCGACATGGGCATCGCGCCCGCCACGCTGATGGCCGGCCTGACGGCGGCGACCGGCTCGAGCGACACCGCGGCGCCGGCATCGATGATCACCCAGCCGCTCGACGGTCAGAGCTTCCCGCAGAACGGCACGATCGTCGTCCAGGGCGTGGCGGCCGACACCGGCGGCGGGGTCGTCGCCGGCGTCGAGGTGTCGACCGACGGCGGCGCCACGTGGACTGCGGCCAGCGGCGCCGCGGCGTGGACCTTCGCGTTCACCCCGATCGCGCCCGGACCGGTGACGATCCTGAGCCGCGCGTTCGACGACACGATCAATCTCGAGCCGGCCGGCACGTCCGGGTCGCCGAACGTGATCGCGCTACTGATCACCGCGCCGGTGTGTCCGTGCTCGGTGTTCGGGCCGGCCGACGGGCCGGTCACCGGTGTCGCCAACGACGGTCAGGCGATCGAGCTCGGCATGCGCTTCCGCGTCGACGCGCCCGGGGACGTCACGGCGTTGCGCTACTACAAGGCGCCCGGCACGACCGGCGTGCACACCGGCAGCCTGTGGACCAACGGCGGCGCGCTGCTGGCGCAGGCGACGTTCGTCGGCGAGACGGCGTCCGGCTGGCAGGAAGTGGCGCTGCCGACCCCGGTGGCGGTGACGCCCGGCGTGACCTACGTCGTGTCGTACCACAGCGCGTCCGGCGACTACGCGGCGACGCTCGACGCGTTCGTCGCCGACCTCGGCGGTTCGCCCGTGCGCGGCCTGGCCGACGGCCTCGACGGGCCCAACGGCGTGTTCCTCTACACGGGCGCGCCGGCGTTCCCGACCGGCACGTTCCGCAGCGCCAACTACTGGGCCGACGTCGTGTTCGACGACGCACCGGCCGACACCACGCCGCCGACCGTGCTGACGCGCGCGCCGGCGCCGGCGGCGACCGTGGTGCCGGTGTCGAGCGCGGTGCGCGTGACCTTCGACGAGCCGATCGACCCGGCGACGCTGAGCGCCGCCACGTTCGAGCTGCGCGATCCGCTGTCGACGCCGGTCGCGGGTGCGATCACCTACGAGGCGGCGCCGCATCGCGCCACCTTCACGCCGGCCGTGCCGCTCGACGCCGGCGCCGTCTACACGGTGACGCTGCGCGGCGGCGGCGTCGGCCCCAGCATCCGCGACGTCGCCGGCAACGCGCTCGCGGCCGACGACAGCTGGTCGTTCACGACTGCGGCGGCGACGGCCGGGCCGTTCCAGGTGTTCCCCCCGACCGATCCGCTGGTGCCGCTCGCCAACGACGGCCAGCCGCTCGAGCTGGGCGTCAAGTTCCGCGCGCTGGTCGCCGGCCATGTCACCGCGCTGCGCTACTACAAGCCGGCCGGCGCGACCGGCACGCGCACCGGCAACCTGTGGACCGCCGCCGGCGCCAACCTGGCGCAGGCGGCGTTCGCCAACGAGACCGCGTCCGGGTGGCAGGAGGTCGCGCTGGTGCCGCCGGTGCCGGTCGCCGCCGGGACCACCTACGTGGCGTCGTACTTCAGCTCGTCGGGTGACTATGCCGGCACGCCGAACTCCTTCGGCCAGGAGGTCGGCAACAACCTCGTGCGCGCGCTGGCGGACGGCGCCGACGGTCCCAACGGCGTGTTCCTCTACACCCCGACGTCGGCGTTCCCGAACCAGGGCGCCGCGAGCAGCAACTACTGGGTCGACGTCGTGTTCCACGCCGCCGTCGCCGACGCGACGGCGCCGACCGTGCTCACGCAGAGCCCGGCGCCGGGCGCCGTCGACGTGGTGCGCACGACGACCGTCACGGCGTCGTTCGACGAGGCGATGGATCCGAGCTCGCTCTCGGCGGCGACGTTCGAGCTGCGCGACTCGGGCGGCGCGCTGGTGCCGGCGACGGTCGCGTTCACCGCCGCCACCGACACCGTCGAGCTGGCGCCGGCGGCGGCGCTGCTGCCGGCCGAGGTCTACACGGCGACACTGCGCGGCGGCGCCGCGCCGCCGCGCGTGCGCGACGCCGCCGGCAACCCGCTGGCCGCCGACGTCGCCTGGTCGTTCACGACCGCGGCGCTGCCGGCCTGTCCGTGCACGGTGTTCGCGCCGGGGCAGGCGCCGACCGAGCCGCTCAGCAACGACGGCCAGCCGATCGAGGTCGGCACGAAGTTCCGCGTCGACGTCGACGGCCTGGTGACGGCGCTGCGGTTCTACAAGCCGGTCGGCGCGACCGGCCCGTTCTTCGGCAGCCTGTGGACCGGCCAGGGCGCGCTGTTGGCGCAGCAGCAGTTCGCGGTCGAGACCGCGCAGGGCTGGCAGGAGGTGCTGCTGACGACGCCGGTGCCGGTCGTCGCCGGCGCGACCTACGTGGTGTCGTACTTCGGCCCGGGCGACTACGTCAGCACGCTGGACTTCTTCACGCAGGAGGTCGGCGCGGGCCTGGTGCACGGCCTCGCCGACGGGCAGGACGGGCCGAACGGCGTGTTCGCCTACGCGGCGCTGCCGACGTTCCCGACCGGCTCGTTCCGCAGCAGCAACTACTGGGTCGACGTCGTGTTCCACCGCGGCGACGAGGCGCGCACCGAGTTCTACGGCCAGGGCTGCGCGGGCACCGGCGGACAGGTGCCGGTGCTGTCGGCGCTCGGTCTGCCGCCGCTGCCGCAGCAGCCGAACCCGACCTTCGGGCTGCACCTGGGCAACGCGCTGCCGCAGACCTTCGCCGTGATCGCCGCCGGCGCCGTGCAGCGCATCGACGGCACCTGCACGGTGCTGATCGACGGCATCGGTCCGACCTGGTTCGTGGCCACCTCGGCGCTCGGTGAGGCCTCGGTGCCGCTGCCGATCCCGACCACGCCGTCGTTCCTCGGCCAGGCGCTGCACGTGCAGGCGGGCGTGTTCGACGCCGCGGCGGTGACCTCGGTGGTGCCCGGGCTGGCGCTGACGCGGGCGATGCGGCTGACGATCGGGGTGCCGTAGCCGCGGTCGCTGTCGGCGTTCGGTGGCGCGAGGTCCGAAACGCGGCGCGACGCGTCGAAGGGCGCCGCATGCCGCCGCGCCCTGACGTCGGCGTGACACGCGCGGTCGGCGCGGCGGGTACTTCCCCGACGTGCCCACCTGGCTGCACCACCTGCCGATCCTCACGACCGTGCTGGCGGCGCTGTTCCTGGTCCGGCTCGCGCAGCGCTACCGGACGCACCCGAGCACGCACCTGCTGTGGTACGCGTTCGGGATCGCGACCTTCGGGCTCGGCACCGCGCTCGAGAGCGCGATCACGCTGGCCGGCAACGGTCCCTGGCTCAACAAGCTGTGGTACGCGGCCGGCGCAGTGCTCGGCGGCTACCCGCTGGCGCAGGGCACCGTGCACCTGCTGTGCGCCCAGCGCACGGCGCGGCGGCTCGACTTCGTCACCGTGCCGATCGTCAACGTGCTGGTCGTGCTGGTGCTCGCGTCCCCGGTGGTCGTGTCCGAGCTCGAGCCGCATCGGCCGACCGGTGCGGTGCTGGGCTGGTCGTGGCTGCGCCTGATGACGCCGCTCGTGAACGGCTACGCCGCGCTGTTCCTGATCGGCGGCGCCGTGCTGTCGGCCGTGCGCCATGGCGGCGTCGCCGGCGGCCGGCACCGCGCGGTCGGCAACGCCGCGATCGCGCTCGGCGCGCTGCTGCCCGGCATCGGCGGCGCGATGGCCAAGGGCGGCGTGGTCGAGGCGCTGTACGTCGGCGAACTGGTCGGGCTGGCGCTGATCTGGTGGGGGTACGCGCAGTGCGTGCGCCCCGGCGCGGACTCCTAGAGCCGCAGCTCGTGCACGCCGCCCGGCGCGAGCACGACGTCCTGCCGCCGCAGCTCCGTGCCCTGGCGCCACAGCACCAGCTCGTACGCGCCGGCCTGCGCGGTCGTGTCCGGCGAGATGCCCTGCGCGAACCGCACCTTCGCGACCGACATCCACAGCCCCTCGGCCGGCACGAACATCACCACGTGCGGGTCTTCGGCGCGCACCAGCGAGAACGCGTCGGCGGGTTCGCCGGTGGTCAGCACGACGCGGAACACGGCCTTCGCCGGCGCCACGATCGCGAGGTCGTCGAGCGGCAGGTCGGGTGTCAGCGCGAACGACGGTGGTTGGAACACCGCGTCGCCGGTCACGCGCAGCTCGACGCCGTCCACGACCAGCGGTGCCAGCCGGAAGCGGCCGTCGGCGTCGGTCACCGCCCCGCGCGCCTGCGCGCCGGTGGCGCGCGGCCGCAGCGTCGGCGCACCGGCCCACGGGTCGGGCGTGCGCGACGGCGCGTTCCACGCGAGGGCGCGCACCGCGCGCACCTGGACCCCTGCGAGCGGCGTCCCGTCGGCGGCGGTGACGCGGCCGACCACCGCGCGGCGCGGCTCGTCGCGCAGCTGCAGCTCGGCCGGCTCACCGGCGCGCATCGCCACCGGTCCTTCCGCCGCGAGCGTGTCGGGCTGCAGCGCGAACACCGCGTAGTCGCGCGGCAGCACGCCGGCCAGCGCGAACGCGCCGTCCGCGTCGGTGGTCGTCCGCAGCGCCAGCATCTCGCCCGGCGCGAACTGCTCCTCGACCGAGCTGTCGCCGTGGATCTCGTGCCCCTGCACCTCGTGCACCACCTGGCCGAGCCAGGTCAGGTCCGGGGTCCACACGACCGCGCCGCGCACCGGCCGTCCGTCGGCATCGACGACGCGCCCGCGCAGCACCAGCGGCTCGGGCGGGAACTTCAGCACCACCGGCACCAGCGGGCTGCTGCCGGGCTGGTCGACGCCGCTCCCCGGCAGCAGGTCGACCGACGCGACGCCGAGGCCCGCGCGCGCGGCGCTGACCCGCGTCGGCGGCCGGTCGTCGCGCCACGGCGCGGCGAAGCGGCCGTCCTCGGCGGTGCGCACCGCGCCGCCGCCGCAGGCGACGGTGGCGCCGGCGACCGGGCGGCCGTGCCCGTCCAGGACGACGCCGTGCACCGCCGGGGTCGTCGGCGGCGGCGCCAACCGGACGATCAGGTCGCGGCGGTCGTGGTCGGGCAGCAGCAGCTCGCCGGTGCCGCGCTGCGGGCTGCGCGCCACCAGGTGCAGGCCGTCGATCCAGCCGAGCGCGCCGAACGCGAACCGCCCCTGCGCGTCGGTCTCGACGCCGCGCTGGTCGTGCAGCAGCGCGAGCGCCGCGCCGTCGACCGCGTGCAGCAGCATGCCCGGCGGCACCCGCGCGACGACCCGTGCCGCCGCGACCGGCGCGCCGGTGTGATCGAGCACCACGCCGGCGTAGGCGCGCGCCGGCGCGGCCAGCACCGTGACGGCGCCCAGCGGCGCGGTCCCGTCGAGGCGGAAGCGGCGGATCGTCGCCCAGCGCGGGTCGTCGGTCGCGAGGTCACCTGGCGTCGTCGGCAGCGGCAGCGAGAACGAGCCGTCCGCGTCGGTGGTCGCCGTCGCCCCCGCGTCGCCGCCCGCGGACGTGAAGGCCACGCGCACGCCCGGGAGGCGGCGACCGTCCACGTCCACCACGGCGCCGTGCACGGCGGCGGCCGACGTCGGCGGCGCGGCGGCCGGCCCGGTCGGCGCGTTCGCCTCGGTCCGCGCGGTGCCCGCCGCCGCCGCGTCGGGTTCCGGTCGCGGGGCGGCGGCGACCGCGGCGCTGCCGTCCGTGTCCGGCGTCGCGTCGGGACGGAGCGCCGCCGACGAACCCGACCCGGCCCCGCTCCACAGCGTGACCGCGGCCGCAACCGCCAGCAGCGCACCGCCGGCCAACAGCATCTTCGTCTGCATGAGCATCCATCCCACGGCGGGCCAGAGCGGCGCGGCGACGGCCGCGACCACGGGTTCGGGGCGCGCCGCGGCCAGCAGCAGCGGCAGCCACGCGCCGCGACCGCCGGCGTCGAGCCGGCGGCGGAGTTCGCGCAGCGCAGCCTCCAGCCGCACAGCGACCTGATGGCGGCCGATGCCGAGCGTGCTCGCGATCTCGTGCTGTGCCGTGCCGCGCCAGAACTGCAGCACGACCACCGCGCGCAGCCCGTCGGGCAGCTCGCACACCAGCTGCAGCAGGTGCCGATGCAGCGCGAGCTCGGAGTTCAGCTCGACGCCGTCCGGCGCCGGTTCCGCCGGCCGGGCCGCCAACTCGCGGGCGCGCCGCCGCTGCTCGGCCCGCCGGCGCTGGCGCACCGCGTTGCGCAGCACCTGCCGCAGCCAGGTGCGCAGCGCGCCGCCCGGCGGCGCGGCCCGCAGCGCCGCCACGCAGGTGTCCTGCACCGCGTCGTCGGCGAGGTCGGCGTCGCGCACGAGCCGGCGCGCCAGCGCGCGCAGCGCGGCGAACTGGGCCTCGAGCGTCGGGCGGAGGGAGTCGCGGTCCACGGCTTCCAGGATGCCGCGGCGCTCGGCGATGGTGGGTGACCGGGCACAATGCCCGCACCGAGGACCGGCCGGCGGCGCGGTCCGCGGCTTTCCGCGAACCCGACCGAACCCGACCCGCCGCGCTGGCACCAACCCGATCGCCGATGCCGCAGGACTCCGGACTCGACCAGCTCACCGCGGCGATGGCGCCGCGGATCGCCGCACTGGCGCGCCGCTGGTGCGGACCGGACGCGGCCGACGGCGCGCAGGAGGTGCAGCGCGCCCTGGTCGAGGCCTGGCCCGCGTTCCGCGGCGACGCGGCGCCGACGACCTGGGCGCATCGCGTCGCGGTGCGGACGCTGGCGCGGTTCGCCGAACGCCGACGTCGGCGCCAGCAGCTGGAGCCCACCGCCAGCGAACTCGACCTGGTGCTCGATCGGGCCGCCGTCGATCGCTTCGCCGCCGATCCGTTCACGGCGCTCTCGGTCGCCGAGCGGCGGCAGCGCGTGCACGCGGCGATCGCGGCGTTGTCGCCGCCGCTGCGCCTGGTGCTGGAGCTGCGCGCCGTCGAAGGGCTCGGCTACGCCGCCATCGCCGAGACCCTGGAGCTGCCGCTCGGCACCGTCAAGTCGCGCATCGCCGCGGCCAGCCTGCGCCTGGCGGAGGCGCTGCAGGACCTGCGAGTTCACGCATGAACCGACCCGACGACATCCCGGACGACGCCGCGCTGGTCGCGTGGATCGACGACGAGCTGCCACTCGCGCAGGCCGCACGGGTGGCGCGCCATGTGGCCGCGGACCCCGACGTGGCGGCTCGCGCCGCGCTGCTGCGCGCGAGCCGCGCCGAGTTCGCCTGGGCGCTGGGCGGCGCCGACGCCGACGCCGCCCCGCCGCCGGCGGGGGCCCATTGGCAGGCGCCGTCGGGCCGTCGGCGGTGGCGACGGGCGGGCGTCTGGCTGCTGGCGGCGGCGGCGCTGGTCGTCGTCGTGCTGGTCGCGAACGCCCGGGCGCCCGCGGTCGACGGCGGCGGCGGCGCGGCGACGGCGCGCAACGCGCTGCTCGAGGTCGAGCTGACCGCGGCGCGGCCGGCCTGGGAGCTGTTCGCCGGGGGCCGCTTCGTCCTGTCCGGACGCGCCCTCTCCGGCCGGCTGTGCCACCTGCTCGGCCGCCGCGACGGCGAGACCGACGCGCAGCTCGCCGCGCGCGCCGGCGCCCTGCACGGCGGCGTGCCCGTGGTGCCGATCGCGGTCGACGCCGAACTGCAGTGGGCGTCGCGGACGATTCGCGCCGAGCTGCCCGCCGTCGATCTGGTGGTCGCCGCGGACCCGGCCGAGCTGGACTTCGAGCTCGTCGACCTGCGCGTCCCGCACGACGGCATCGCGCCGCTGCTGACGGTGCGGCTCGACCCCGACGGCGCGCGGGAGGACTGGCGCTGGGGCTTCGGCCGCGGCGTCGCGCCGACCCCCGGCGAGACCGGCTTCGTGGCCGAGGAACCGGGCGCGTACCGGCTGCAGCTTCGGCTGCGCGCGCTGCCGCCGACCCCCGGTGCCGAGCCGGCGTTCGCAGCGCCGCTGACCGTCGCGGTGGGGTTCGCGGTGCATGGCGTGGTCGGCGCGTGGAGCGCGCCGGTCCGCGGCCTGTCGGCGCGGGTCGTCGCCAGCCGGGCGCGCACGCGCGCCGGCGCGCCGCTGGCGGTCGCGCTGCAGCTGCGCAACGAGGGGCCGCGGCCGCTCGGGTACAACGTGATCGGGCGCACCGGCGCGCCGATCCCGCAGCCGCTGCACTTCGACCTCGTGGTCGACGACGAACCGTGGACGCAGGACCGGGGCCGCGCCCTGATCGCCGCGGAGTGGGAGATGCTGCCCCAGCCGGTCGGCTCCGTGCGGTCCGTGGTGGCGATGGTCGATCACTGGCAGCGCGACGAGCGGCGGCCCTCACAGCTCGAAGGGGCGCACCGCCTCGGCCTGCGGTTCCACTTCCAGCCGCTGCTGTGGGACAGCACCGATCCGGCGATCTGGCACGGCGCGATCGACGCGCCGCCGATCGAGGTGGAGTTCGGCGTCCGCTGATGCAGCGGCTCAGACCCCGTAGCGCGCCCGCGCTTCGGCGGTGATCCGCTCGAGGTCCAGGTCGAGGTCGCGCACCGGCGACACCGGCATGGTCACGACGCCCTTGAGCAGGCGGGCGCCGGGCGTCGTGCGCGGGTAGAGCCGCAGCACGATCGCGATCTGCTGGCCGTCGAACTCGGCGGTGATCTCGTCGGGCGCCAGGTGATCGCGAGGGCTCTCCATCTCGTGCAGAAGGTCGGCGTTCACCGGCTCCATGGTCAGCGTCGCGAACTCGCCGAACATGCCGTAGCCGCACAGGCGCGTCAGGCCGACCAGGTTGCTGTCGCGGTAGCGCGTGTTGTGGCAGGTGACGACCAGCGGCGGCGCCAGCGTCAGCTCGGCGGTGCCGAGCGGCTGGCGCGCGGCCTTGAGCCCTTCCCACAGCGCCGCGGCCTCGTCGGCGCGCAGGTCGAAGTACTCGAGGCACTGCAGGAAGTACATCCGCGGCTCGGTCAGGCACACGGCGAGGTCCGAGCCGAGCGACGTGCGCGAGCCGTACGGCGGCGGCACCCAGGTCGGGCAGTGGCTCTTGCAGATCTCCTGCGAGCCGATGCGCTCGGGCACGCGGTCGCCGATGCGGCTGTCGCGGCGCAGCGCCTCGCGCCGGTTGTGCAGGATGCTCGACGCCATGCGCGAGAACGCGGAGTTGCCGAGCTTGGCGCGGGCGATGCCGCCGGGGTAGATCAGGTGCGCGCCGTCGTGGCTCATCGCCTGCCGCACCGCCGCGCGGAACGCCGCCGGGTTGCGGTCGCGCACCGGTTCGGGCGTGATCGGCCGTCCCTCGTAGTCGTGCAGCACGAGCCCGCCGGGCAGGAACAGGCCGCCCTTGTCGTCGAGGTCGCCGGTGGCCTTCTCGGCGTCGACCGGCGGCAGGCGGCCCTGGCGCTGCAGGGCCAGCATGTTCCACAGCGTGTCGATGCGGATCCGCAGGATCTCCTTCATCAGCTCGTTGTGGAGCAGATCCTTCCTGGTGGCTTGCATCGGCTCGGTCGCGCTGGGCGCGGCGCGCGATCATGCTGCATGGCCGCGCCGGGGCCCACACAAACCGCCGTCGCCATCGCCGGCGCCGATGTGCTACGACTCCGCCTCATGCACTCGTTCCGCGCGGCCCGCGGCTCGGATCACGCGCTCTACGCGCGCCTGTTCCCCGACCTGCAGACGCCCGACCAGCCGCCGCCGGCGGCGGTGTTCGAACGCGACCTCGTGCCGACGTCGTTCGTGCTGGAGGTCGACGGCGCAGATGCGGGGTTCGCCTACGTGCAGGTGCTCGAGGGCACCGGCTACGTGCGGCAGATCCTGCTCGAGCCGGCGTTCCGCGGCCGCGGCCTGGGCATCGTGCTGATGCGCGAGTGCGCGCGGCGCTTCCTCGCCGCCGGCTGTGCGACCTGGTGCCTGAACGTGCGGCCCGACAACGCGCCGGCGGTGGCGCTGTACCGCCGCTGCGGCCTGCGCCTGGCCTACGCGTCGATCTCGGTGCGGATCGCCTGGGACCGGGTCGGCGCGCTGCCGGCGGGCGCGGGCGCGGTGACGCCGGTCGCGCCCGCGGACGCGGCTCGGATCGATGCGGCGTTCGGGCTGCCGCCTGGGCTGGCGGCGGCGCAGGTGCGGCACCCGGCGCGGGTGGTCCGACAGGTCGTGCAGGCGGGGGAGTGCACCGGCTTCGCCGCGTTCGACCCGTCGTTCCCCGGGTGCTTCCCGTTCCGCGCGCGGTCGGCCGCGGCGATGCGGGCGCTGCTCGACGGGCTGCGGCCGCACGCGCTGCCCGAGCACGACGACATCCAGCTGGTGTTCGAGGACAGCGCCGCTCTGGCGGCGGCGCTGGAGCGCGCCGGCGGGCGGCGGACCATGGAGTTCGTGCACTTCCGCGGGCCGCTGGCGGCGGGCGCGGACGGCGCGCCGGCGCTCGGTCCACCGTCACAAGGCTGAAGGTCGGGGGGCGCTCCCGCGCCGCGGCCGTGAGGCGCTACGCTGCCGCGACCATGGCAGGACGATCGTCGAACCGGGACCGGATCGCGCACCGACAGGCGGAGGCCGCCGCAACCGAGCAGGAGCGGCAGCAGAAGGCCGCGGCGCGCGCAGCCGCCAAGGCGAGCGGCGACGCCGCGCCGCGCAAGCGCGCGACCAAGGCGCCGCCGCCGCGCGTCCGCATCGTGTGGGCGGTCCGCGACTCGTCGGGCGCCGAGGTCGCGACGTTCCCCTACGCCGAGGAGGCCGCGGCGCAGGAGGACGCGCGGCAGCGCACCGCGGCCAGCGGCCGCACGCACTTCGTGTCGAAGGCCGAGGTCGAGGTGTCGTGACCGCGGCGGCGCGCCGTCGTCAGCGGACGCCGACCGCCGAGCCCGTCTGCCGCAGCACGTCGAGCAGGTCGATGCCGACGAAGTAGTAGGTGCCGTTCTCCTCGGCGGCGAGGTTGTAGCCGACGCCGCCGGTGAGGAAGCCGCCGAACAGCGACACGTTCGCGCCGATGCCGACCTCGGCGTTGTCGTCGCCCTGGTCGAGGCTCGCGACGTGCACGCCGAGGCCCGGGTCGAGGCCGTTCCAGAACGCCGCGCCGCCGTCGGTCCTGGCGTCGCGGCAGCGGTAGTGCCACGACGCCACGGCGGCGACGTTCGCCTTCCACTGCTGCGCGGCGTCGGGGCCGCCGTCGGCGCGCGCGAAGATCAGCTTGCCGCCGATGCGCCGGTGCAGCCCGGTCAGCACCATCTCGCTGTCGAACGCGGCGGAGTCGAGGGTCCGGGGCGGATCGGTGTCCGGCAGCTCGAACCGCACCTGCACGCCGATGCGGTCGCCGAGGTCGACGCCGACGCGCGTCAGGTCGACGGTGGCGTCGGGCAGGTCGTCGAGGGCGCGGGGGATCGTGTTCTCGCCGCCCTCCTTCAGCGCCTTGGCGACCGTCTGGCGCTTCCGGCCCGCGATCACCCGGTCGCGGACGAACTGGACGAAGGCGAACGCCGCCGGCAGCTGCTGCGGCAGCTCGGCCAGCGTGGTCCGCACCGCCGGGGGCAGCAGCGTCGCGAGGTCCGCTGGGGTGACCCGCCGCTCGAGCTCCTGCACCGCGGCTCGCAGCCGGGCGCCCTCCCGTTCGAACGCCTGCAGCGCGGTCGTGAGGTCGCCCTCGACGACGGCGCGCAGCTGCTCCATCAGACCGAGCACGCTCTCGGCGTCGCCGCGGCGCAGGCCGGCGACGATCTCGTCCAACGTCTGTCCGGTCGCGCTCTGCTGGGCCAGCTCGCCGAGCGCGGTGACCAGCGCCGTCAGCGCCTCGGCGACCTCTTCGGCTGCGTCCTTGGCGGCCTGGTCCTGCGTCGCCGCCGCGAACTGGCGCAGCGGCGCCAGCGCCGCGTCGAGCTGCGCGCGCCAGTCGCCGGCGGTGCGGATCGAGCGGGCCAGCGTGCTCGCGGCGCGGCGCAGCTGCTCGACCGAGTCGCCGAGCGCGCGCAGGAACGACCGGCCGTTCTCCTGCACGTCGCGGATCGCCGCCGCCGCCCGCGTGCTGGCGTCGAGCTCGGCGCGCAGCCGGGCGCGCTCCTGCGGCGACAGGCGCAGGCCGGTGCGGTCGATCGGCCGCAGGTCGCCGATCGGCAGGCTGTCGTAGTTGTCGACGTGCACCGGCGTGCGGTCACCGAAGCGCGGGTCGTGGTAGGCCTGCACCAGCACGCGGACGCGCTCGCGGCCGGCGACGCGGTCGCGCGCCTCGATGCGCAGGCGCTGCAGCTCCTGGTGCAGCCAGCGCGCGATGTTGCCCAGGAAGTCCCGCTGCCGGTCGCCGTCGAACGCGCCGGTCAGGATCGTGTTGACCTCGAGGTCCGGCCGCAGCCGCGCTTGCAGCGCGCGGAACTCGCCGACGAAGTCGCCGAGGCCGCGGTAGTACTGCTGCACCTGTTCGGTCGCCGCCGCGATCGCCGCGGCGTCGGTCTCGTCGACGGTCAGGGCGTCGACCGCGCGCGCCTCCTCGACCAGCGCCGCGATGCGGTCGATGCCGGTCCGCACCAGCGTCCAGTCCGGCCCGGCCGCGGCCAGGTCGTCGGTGCCGGCGACGGCGAACGACAGCACCAGCCGCGAGTTGGCGTCGACCTCGTGCAGCGTGCCGTCGTCGGCCAGCGGCCGGGTGCCGTCGTGCGCGATCTCGCGCATCGTGAAGCCCGTGCCGTCCAGCAGCTCGCTGCGGCGGCGCGGCGCGTCCTCGGCGGCGGGTTCGGCGCTCGAACACGCGGCCAGCAGCGCCGCGAGCGCGAGCCAGGAGAACGGGGCGGCGCGCACGGCTACCGCCCTCCCAGCACGTCGGCGATCGCCAGGATCGCGTCGATCAGGCTCTCGGTCGCGCGCCGGTCGATGTGCGTCGAGAACCTGCCCTTGTCGGTGATCACCAGTCCGCCGGTGGTCTCGCCGTGCGCCCAGCAGTCGACCTCGTCGAGGTCCTCGACGCGGTAGACGCGCAGCTTGGGGAAGCCGGGGTCGTCGTCGATGAGCTGGGCGTTCTCCCAGCCGACGTCGTCGGCGCTGCCGAGATACAGATATGCGGCCCAGCCTGTGCGCTGGATCGCGGCTTCGACCTGCTCGGCAGTGACGGGGCGGATGACGGACATGGCGGGCGTTCTCCTCCGAATGCGCGGTGCGCGCCGCGCGAAGATACTGCGCGGCGATGCAGACGCGAACGCAGATCCCGCGCCGTACCTTAAGCGGCGAAGGCCCCGCGGAGCGTCACAGCCGGATCACGTTCACCGCGTCCGGCGCCAGCGCGAGCCGCACGCGCGTCACCTCGGCGCCGTCGCGGCGCACCACTGCGAAGGCCGCGCCGTCGGACGCGAGCAGCACCTCGGAGACGCCCCGGCGATACAGGACGAACGGCGCCTCGCCGATCGAGCCGCCGCGCAGCCGCATCATCTGCAGCGGCTCGCCGGCGGCGTCCTCGACGCTGGCCTGGTCCCCTTCGCGGTGCTGGGCGCCCCACTCGAACTGCACGCGGCAGCGCCGGCCGACCGACAGCTCGAGCGCCGTCACGTCGTCGGTCGGCGCCAGCCGGCGGAACAGCTCGGGCACGATCGCGGAACCCTCGATGCGCAGGAACGCCGGCGCCGTCGTCGCGTCGGCGATCGCGAACGAGCCGTCCGCGGCGGTCACGGTGCCGCGGCCGATCACCAGCTCGGCTTCGCGCTCCATCGACACCGACACACGGACGTCGCCGATGCCCTCGCCGCGGCGATCGACGATGCGGCCGCCGACCGTGCCGAGCCGGCGCCTGTCGAGCACCAGCCGCAGATCCTGCGTGCCGGCCGCGACCGGCTCGGACTCGACGCTGAGCAGCGACGGCCGCAGCATCGCGCGGATCCGGTAGGCGCGGTCGAGCAGTCCGTCGATGCGGAACCTGCCGTGGGCGTCGGTCTGCGCCTCGGCGGTGCCGGCCATCTGCTCGAGCGTGCGCGGCGAGCCGCGGAACGCCGGCATGCCCGGCATCGACACGATGCCGAACGGCGTCATGTCCGCGGGCTCGACCAGCGCGTCCGGCACGGGCTCGCCGTCCTGGTCCACGACCACGCCGGCGATCGACCCCGGCGCGCCGTCGAGCCGCAGCACCAGGTCGCGCGGCCAGCCGGACTCGCGCGCCTGCTGCACCGACGGCAGCGTGCGGAGCGCCGGCAGCAGCCCTGGCTTGACCGCGGTCACCACCGTCGGCGCCGTCTCGTCGACGCGGTAGCGCAGCCACGGTTCGAAGTCGATCACGAAGAACCCGTCGGCGTCGGTCGACTGCGCCATCACGCCGGTCGAGACCATCGCGTCCGCCGCCGGACTGCCGTCGCCGAGCACCACGCGGCCGCGGATCAACGTCACACGGTCGTCGTCGCGCGTCAGCACCACGCGCATCACCGGGTCGCCGCCCTCGGGCACCGGCCGCAGCACGGCGGCGTAGCCGGCGGCCTGCACGTGCAGCGCCGCGCCGGGCACCCAGCCGACGTCGTCGAGCCGGAACGCGCCCTGCGCGTCGGTCTCGGTCCGCGGCACGATCGCGCGCGAGGCGATCTGGTCGCGGCCGGGCAGCGCGACCTCGGCGGCGAGCGACACCTGCGCGCCGGCGATCGGCGCGCCGTCGTCCGTGACGACGAGGCCGGCGAGCGGGATGCGCCGGGCGACGACCACGAGCACCTCGACGTCCGCCGCCTCGGCGAAGCCCTCGCGGACCGTCACGAAGGCCTCGTCGCGGGCGTGCACCACCATCGGCAGGGGGCCCGCGAGCTCGAAGCGACCCGCATCGTCGGTACGCGCGGTCGCCGCGGTCTTCGAGAGCACGCTGGGGCTCTGGATCGCGCGGCCGGGGCGGCCGCGCACGACCTCGACGCCGCCGACCGGACGGTCCGCGGCGTCGACGACGCGGCCCTGCAGGGCCGCGCTCACCAGGTCCGCGTGCGCGGGGATCGCGTCGAAGCCGCCGGGCGCCGGCGCGTCCGCCGCCGGCGGCGTCGCGTCGAGTGCCCGCCGTTCCAGGTCGGCGATGGCGTTGCCGGTGGCGGGTTCCTGCGGGGCGGTGGCGTCGGCGGCGCCGCCGCTGGCCGGCGCGCCGAGCTCGGAGGTCCGGTACAGCAGCAGGGCGGCGAACAGCGCCAGCGCGACGACCAGCAGGCGGGTCCGAGGGCTCATGTGGACAGTCTGCCACGCCGGGGCCGGTCGCGGCAGGCCGGGCTCGCGGTGTCCACGGGGCCTCCCGTGCGCACCTTGCCGGCGAGCACCGCGCGGGGCGGTCGAATAGGATCGGCCGCGATGCGTGGTGCGGATCCGACACCTTGCGCGCCCGGCGGCGCGCACCGGCGGGGCTCGTGTGCGGTGCGAGCGCTGGCGCTGCTGCTGTCGCTGGGGCTGGCGGCGGCGACCGGCGCGCAGACGTTCGTCGAGGCCGCGCGCGCCGCGGTCGAGGCGGCGCCGGAGGGCACGCCGCAGCAGCGGCGCGCGTTGCTGGCGCAGGCGCGGGTGCTGCAGCGCTACGACCTGATGCAGTGCGCCGAGGCGGCGGGGCGCGCACTGGCCGCGGCGCGCGCGCACGGCGACCGCGAGACCGAGGCGCTGGCGCTTGCCCTGCAGGCGCAGTGCCTCGCGGCGACCGAAGGGCGCGCGGCGTGCTTCGCCGCGCTGGAGGCGGCGGCGGCGGCGCTGCCGGCCGCAGCGGGGCAGGCCGTGCAGGCGCGGCTGGAGCACGCGTTCGCGCTCGCACACCAGCGGTTCGGCGAGACGCCGGACGGCCTCGTGCGGCTGCGGCGCGCCATCGACGCGGCCGAGGCGGCCGCGGACGCACCGTTCGCCGCGGTCTGCCGGCTGGCGGTGTTCTGGATCCTCGGCTTCCCGGACGACGACGCGACGCCCGAGATCGAGCGCGTCGCGGCCGCGCTCGACGGCGCGGCCGACGCGCCCGAACGGCTGCGCGCGCGGCTGCTGCAGATCTACGCGCGCCGCAACTACGGCATCGAGCCGGACGCGCAGGGCGCGTTGAGCCGCCTCGCCGACGACGCGGCCGTGCACGGCGACCGCGCCGTCGAGGCGATGGCCGCGCGCATGGTCGGCCAGATCGTCGCCGCCAGCGACCTCGACTCGGCGTGGGCGTGGTTCGAGCGCTGCGCGGCCGCGGCGCGGGCGCTCGGCGATCGCGAGCTGATCGGCTTCGCCGATCAGGCCCTGGCCGAGTGCGCCGTGCGCCGCGGCGACGCGGCGGTCGCCGACGCCGCCATCACGCGTTCGATCGCGGCGTTCGAGGCGCTCGGCATCACGCGCCGGCTGCTCTCTGCGCTGCAGACGGCGCTGCGCGCGGCCTCGCTGGCCGGCGACGACCGCCGCGTGCGGGCGGTCGGCGAGCGGATCGTGGCGATGGAGCGCGAGGTCGCCGCGCGGCAGAACCAGCACGACTCGGCGCGCTACTGGCGCGACGCCAGCGAGCTGCGCAGCGAGGCGCGCGAGGCCGAGCGCGCGCACCGGCAGCAGGTGGAGGCGCTGCAGGCCGCGATGGTGCGCGTCACCTGGATCGCCGGCGGCACGGTGATCCTGCTGCTGAGCCTGGTGTGCGCCGTGCTGTTCGCCGGGCGCCGCCGGCTCGCGCGCTTCAACCAGCGGCTCGAGGCGCAGATCCGCGACACCGACCGCGTGCGCGCCGAGCGCGAGGCGCTGCAGCACAACCTCGGCCAGATCGAGCGGCTCGACAGCCTCGGTGTGCTGGCCGGCGGCGTCGCCCACGACTTCAACAACCTGCTCGCGGTGGTCAAGGGCAACGCCGAGCTGCTGCTCCGGAACCGCCAGCTCGGCGGCGCCGATCGCGAGGGCCTCGACCAGATCGTCCGCGCCGCGAACAGCGCCGCGGGGCTGTGCCAGGACATCCTGACCTACGCGCGCGCCGACTCGGGCGCGCCGGTCCGGACCGACCTGCGCGAGGTCCTGCGCGGCCTCGTGCCGTTGGCACGGGCCGGGTTCGGCGCCGGCGTGCAGGTCGAGGTCGAACTCGGCGACGAGCCCGCGTGGGTTCGCGTCGACCGGTCGCAGATCGAGCAGGTGTTCCTGAACGTCCTGGTCAACGCCGGCGAGGCGGTCGGCCCGCGCGGGCAGATCCGGGTGCGCGTGTCCGCGGCGCGACTCGACGGCACGCCGCCGTCCGGGCACTGGTTCGGCGACTTCACCGGCGAGCCGCGCGACTGCGTGGCCGTGTCGGTGCGCGACACCGGCCAGGGAATGGACGCCGAGACCATCCGGCGCGTGTTCGACCCGTTCTTCTCGACGCGTTTCCCCGGCCGCGGGCTGGGCCTCGCCGTCACCTTCGCCGTCCTGCGGCGGCACCGCGGCGTGGTGCAGATCGAGAGCGTGCCGGGCGAGGGGTCCACGTTCACGGTGTTCCTCTCGCGCGCCGCGGCGACCGAGGCCGACGAAGTGCCGGCGTCGCCCGCCGCGCCGCCGTCGGCGCCCAGGACGGTCTCCGTTCGCCGGGCGCTGATCGTCGACGACGAGCCGGCCGTCGCTCAGGTGGCCAGGCGGATGCTCGAGGCCGAGGGCGTCGAGGTCGTGGTGGTCGGGGACGGCGACGCGGCGCTGCGCGTGCTGGAGCACCCGCCCGCGGACCTCGACCTCGTGCTGCTCGACTACACCATGCCGGATCGCGACGGCCGCACCCTGCTGCAGGACATCCGCGCGCGCAACCCGTCGCTGCCGGTGGTGATGATGAGCGGCCACGACGAGGGGCTGGTGCGCGGCATGGTGCCGGACTGCCCGTTCCTGCAGAAGCCGTTCGACCTCGCGGCCGTGCACGACCTGCTCGCCCGCGTGTCGGCGCTCAGCGCGGTCGATCGCTGAGGGGGTGGCGCGGTCGGCGCGGGCTGCAGAGGAAAACCACAGAGAGCACGGAGAGCACCGGGAGAGGCACAGAGCAGAAAGCACACGCCGACACGAACGCAGCCGCCCAGCGGAGCCAACGCACCGAACGCGACGCACGCGCACACCGCGGAGGCCTCGCCCGGCTTGGCGGATGCCTTGGCTGGGCGGGTGCTTTCTGCTCCGTGCTCTCTGTGTCCTCTGTGGTTTCTTCTCTGGCTCGCGGATGCGTGCGTGCCGCGAGCCGGCCACCTGAGTCGAATGCCCTCTGCTCTGTGCCCCTCCCGTGCTCTCCGTGCTCTCCCTGTTCTTCCGGGAGTACCCCAGAAAACAAAACCACAGAGAGCACAGAGCACACAGAGCAGAAAGCACACGCCGACACGAACGCAGCCGCCCAGCCAAGAGGCAACGCACCGAACGCGACGCACGCGCACACCGCAGAGGTCCTCGCCCGGCTTGGCGGATGCCTTGCCTGGGCGGGTGCTTTCTGCTCCGTGCTCTCCGTGCCCTCTGTGGTTTCTTCTCTGGTTCGCGGATGCCTGCGTGCCGCGGGACGGCAACCTGAGTCGAGCGCCCTCAGCTCTGTGCCCCTCCCGGTGCTCTCGGTGCTCTCCCTGTTCTTCCACGACGACGGCGAGGGCTCAGCGCGGCCGTGCGTCGCGGTCGCTCGACGCGTGGCCCGAGCGGATCGCCCAGCGGCCGTCGCGGCGCTGCAGCACCATGGTCAGCACGCCCGAGTAGGAGACCTCGGCGCCGAGCCCGTCGATGCGGGTCGCGAAGCGGCTGCGGACGGCGCACAGGTCGCGCGTCAGCGGGTCGACGGTCGGGTCGGTGAGTGCGGTGCGGAACACCGCGCCCGGCGGCATCGCGGCCAGCGCGCCGCCCATCGCCGTCAGCGACCGGTAGCGTTCGGCGCCGTCCTCGCACCACGCGAGGCCGGGGCCGTCGTGGAACCAGCGGCGCAGGCGTTCGGGTTCGGCGGCGGGCAACGGCTGCTGGTAGTCCTGCAGGAACCGGGTGACCGCCTGCACGACGTCGGCGCGTTCGGCGGGGTCGAGCGCGCCGCGATCGCCGAGCCGCGCGACGATCGTCGGCGCGACCATCGCGGCGAGCACCAGCGACCACAGGACGAGGCAGCGCCGGTTCACGGTGCCTCCACGGGGGCGGGGAGTCGTCGGGTGACGTGGGTCATGGGCGCGACGCTAGACCGCGGCATCGCGCGCTGCTCCCGCGGGACCGCCAACCGGTAGCGCGTTCGCGACACGCGCCGGCGGCGCGGTCGTCAGCGCCGCCGCGCCAGCACCGCCGTGGCGATGCCGCCCAGCGTCAACGCGGCGGCGAGCGCGGCGCGCGCCGACCACTGCTCGCCGAACGCGAGCACGCCGCCGGCCGCCGCCAGCGCCGGCACCGCGAGCTGCACCAGCGCCGCGGTGGTCGCCCGCAGGTGCGGCAGCGCCGCGTACCACACCACGTAGCCGAGCCCCGACGTCACGGCGCCCGACGCCAGCGCCAGCGCGACGCCGTGCCACTGCGGCCCGGCGGTGCGCGCCGCGAACGGCAGCGCCAGCAGCGCGGCCGGCACCGCCAGCGCGAAGTTGCGCGCGGTCGCCGTGCGCGGCGACGTCACGTGCCGCCCGAGCAGCGAGTAGACGCCCCAGGCGATGCCGGCCAGCACCATCAGCGCCGCGCCGAGCGGATCGGGCGCGTCGAGGCCGGGCAGCACCTGCACGACCAGGCCCGCGACCGCGGCGGCGAAGCCGAGCGCCTGCAACGGCCGCAGGCGTTCGCCGCGGGCGAAGCCCGCCGCCAGCATCGTCGCCTGCACCGCCCCGAACAGCAGCAGCGCGCCCATGCCGGCGCCGAGCGTGACGTAGGCCAGCGAGAACGCGAGCGCGTAGACGAACAGGGCGGCGGCGCCGGCACCGCTCCAGCGCGCGGTCGCATGGCCGGCCCGCGCGCGCGCGAACGGCGCCAGCACCAGCGCGCCGCCGACCAGCCGCAGCGCGGTGAAGTCGACCGGATCGATCGCGGCGCCGCGCAGCGCGGCGCGGCACAGCAGCGAGTTGCCGGCGAAGGCGACGAGCGCGGTCGCGGTCAGCGCGAATGCTCGCAGCGGCGCGCGGGGCATGGCGACCTCGGTGTGCGGCCCATGGCCGGACGAACGGCGGCCGCGGCGATCGCGAGCCCTCGCGTCAGCGGATCAGCTCCATGGCCAGCGCGTTGGTGGCGTACAGGTCCGTGCCGAGGGCGAACACCTGCTGGAAGTAGACCAGCAGGCCGTTGGGCAGCGTCGGCGGGATCGGCACGTCGAGCGGCATGTTCACCGGCTGTCCGTCCCACAGCAGGTCGGGCCGCGGGACGATGACGGCGCCGCCGAACGGCTGGTAGTCGCCGCTCGCCGAGACCAGCAGCGCGCGCCACGTGTGCACAGGGACGCCGGTGCAGGTCAGCTGCACCCGGTCGAGGCCCGGCGAGTGGCCGCTGAAGTGCAGCTGCGGCGCGGTCTGACCGGGCGGCGCATGGGCGTTGCCGAGGTCGGTGACGAAGTGCACGTCCTCGAAGTCGGGCAGGGTGGCCACCTGGGTGCGCAGGCACTTCGCGATCTGCGGGTGGTACCCGATCCGCAGGTTGCGCAGGAATCCGGGCGCGCAGCCGGTGCAGTACGACATCAGCGTCGCCTGCGCGAATCCCGTCGTCGTGCAGTCCGGGGCGCGGCCGTCCGGAGTCGTCGAGCAGCGATCGATCGGCACGTCGTCGGTCGGGTCGGTCGGGGTGCCGTTCACGTCGTAGCGGATCCCCTGCGTGTGCGGGGCGCCGAGGTTGTGGCCGATCTCGTGGCCGGCGAGGTAGACCTGCCAGAACGGCGAGAACACCGGTTCGTCGAGGATCTGTCCGGTCGTCGGATGGACGGTGTTGCTGCGATCGAAGTTCAGCGCGCCCATGACGCACGACAGCGAGAACGCGTCGACGTCGACGCCGAGTTTGCCGATCGCGACGCCGCATCCCATGTTGGCGCCGCTCATGAAGTGGTTCACGTCGGCCGCCACCGGCGCCAGCCCGAGGCCCGGCCCCAGGGTGAACCGCGGCAGGCGGCCGGCCAGGTCCTGTGTGCCCCAGCGGTGCTGGAACTCGTAGACGGCGTCGATGCAGCAGGGGCTGGAGGTCGCCCCCGACGGCAGGTCCGGCACCAGCCACGGGTCCTGCGGAGTCGAGTGCAGGCCGAGGTACTCGAGCCGGAGCACGACGCGCGCCGCGAGCCGCAGCTGCTGCGCCACCGCGCCGATCACGAAGCGCACGTAGACCTCCGCGGCCGCGATGTCGCCGAACCGCAGGTACAGCTGGTGGTCGGTCTCGACGGCCAGCCGACACAGGCGGAGATGGTCGACCGCCGTGTCGGGGCATTCCTCGTGCCAGACCGGCGCGGACAGGCCGGCCAGGCACGCGGCATAGTCGTGCGGCAGCTGCGGTGGCGCGCCGAGGACATCGCCGCAGGGCGCGCCGGCCAGCCGGTTCTTGTCGCGGTCGTCGACGATCAGGGTGTGGAACGCGGACCAGCTGCCGCCCTGCGGGAAGCTGGCGAGCTGGAACAGGCGCTGATCCGTGCGCACCCAGCCCCAGACGCCCACCTGCGAGAACGCGAGGCAGGCCCGCGACCCGGCGAGCGGCGGCACGCTGCCGTACCACAGGCTCATGTCCGTCGGCGTCGGGTTGCCGGTGGCCCCGGGCGGCGAGCCGTTCTGCGAGATCGTCGCCGGCGCCACGTCGTCGATCCGCGTCAGCTCGAGCTGCACCGGACCGAACCCCGGCAGGTCGAGCCCCGACATCGACACGCAGCGGTAGCTCCGCAGGGCGCCGAGCTGCGCGATCTCGGCGCCGTTCGGTGTGTAGCACCGGGCCGCCAGCGTCGGGTGGCCCTGGTAGGTCGTCATCGGGAACGCGACCGCCTGGGGCGCGCCGAAGCCGAAGTGCGGTTCGGGTGAGCCCTGATCGGTCGGTGCGATCGAGGCGGCCAGGACGAGGGCGAGGAGGGCGGCCATCGGCCCCATCCTAGCCGGCGGGGCTCGTCCGCCGCGCTGCCGGCTGCGGCCCAGGCCTGCGGCGGACCGCCGTCTACCCGCCGCGGTGCGCGCGCAGCGCCTGCGCGGCCGCCTGCACGCCGTCGGCGCCCGCGTCGCGCAACCAGCGGACGATCGTCTCGGCCCAGTGCCAGTCCAGCGCGCAGCCGACCAGCAGCATCAGCGCCACCGGGATCGCGATCTTCGCGCCGGACAGCGCGAGGCGGTAGACCACGTGCAGCACGTAGAGCGCGGCCAGCGCGCCGAAGAACGTGATCGCCGCCGCGAGCGCCGTCGCCAGCCAGTCGTGCGAGCGGCCGTGGGTCACGAAGCCCGCGAACGCTCCGCCCAGGGCGGCGACGACGGCGAAGCTGCCGGCCGGGTCGGACCGCGCGGGCGCCGGGGTGCTGGCCGGTGGCGCGGGGGCGGGTGGGTTGGCGGTGGGGTGGGTCATGGAGGTGGCGCGGGCGCGGCCGCGGTCGGGCGGGGGATGTCGCGCCGGCGGTCGCAGTATTCGTCGACGGCGGGATTCGCTCGCCGCGTGGCCGCGTGGCCGCGTCGCGGTGTGCGCGGGGATCGTCAGCGGTGCGCCGCAACCCTACACTGCCCGGGTCCCTCGTCTCGAACCCCCGGGCGGTCCCATGCTGATGCCCCTTCGTCGGTCCGTGTTCGTCGCCTGCGCGGCGATTGCGAGCTCGTCCCTGACCCTCGGCCAGATCGCGGTGACCGCGGCGTTCGGCTCCGGCTGCTACCAGCAGCGGCAGAGCTTCTACGAGCTGTTCCCGACCGGGACGTTCGACCTCGCCGGTACCGCCACCCAGGCGTCGGGGTTCTCGATGATCTCGTTCGGGAACGGCTACGTCGTGCTGCCGCTGCTCGGGGCGTGGCACGTCGACTCGCCGGCGGCGCAGGTGCTGCAACTCGGCGACGACCAGATCACCACGCCGCTGCCGCTCGGCTTCCAGGTGCCGTACCCGGGCGGCGGCGCCAGCTCGATCCAGGTCGGGTCGAACGGTTCGATCTACCTCGAGTCCAGCTTCGACCAGAGCTTCAGTCCGTCGACGTCGGCGCTGCTCGCCGGCGAGGCGCGCATCGTGCCGTTCTGGACCGACCTCAATCCGAACAGCGGCGGCGCGGTGACGCTCGATCTCACCGCCGGCGCCGCGTTCGTGACCTTCACCAACGTGCCGGAGTTTCCCGCCACCGGATCCAACACGTTCCAGGTCGCGCTGCACGCCAGCGGCCAGGTGGACCTGCTCTACCGCGGCTGCAGCAACGTCGCGCATCCGGTGCTGGTCGGCTGGAGCCCCGGACGCGGCGCGCGCGATCCGGGCGGCGACGACCTGTCGACGCGCGTGCCCTCGACCTTCGTGACCGGGCCCGACGTCGATCCGCTGACCCTCGAGGGCATCGGGCGGCCGGTGATGGGGACGACGATGTTGCTGCGGACGAGCGGGTTCCCCGGCCCGATCGGCGCGCTGCTCGTGATCGGCACCACGCAGTTCGCGCAGGGCGTCGACCTCGTCGGCATCGGCATGTCGGGATGTCGGCAGTACACCGACCTCGCGATGGTCGTCGGCGTTCCGGGCACGGGGACCACCGCGACGCTGCCGCTGGCGGTGCCGTCGGCGCCGGTGTTCCTCGGTCTCGCGGTGTTCGCGCAGTCGCTGGCCCTGGGGCCCGGGCTGAACCCGCTGGGGCTGGTCACGTCGAACGGCGTGGCGCTGACGGTCGGGTCCTGATGAGGCGGCAGGGTGAGCAGGACGGGCCGCGCCCCGGCGCGGTCGCCCGCGAGAATCCCCGTGCGCTCCACGGAACCGTCCGGTAGCACTTCCCGCGCATGACCGAACGCTTCGAACGGCATCGCCAGCCCTGGACTCCGAGCGAACTCGCCAAGCTGCACCAGCTGGTGGCGAAGGGCATGAGCCTCAAGGCCATCAGCAAGTCGCTGACGCGCAGCGAGGAGTCGATCCTCAAGCAGGCCAAGCTCGACAAGCTGACGATCGCGAAGAAGCGCTGACGCGTTTCGCCCGGTCGATGCCGGGGCGCCCGCGAGCGTCGCTACACTCGCGGTCCGATCGCCCATGAGCCACCTGCTGACCCTCGTCGGCGCCGCCCTGTGCGGCGCGTTCCTCTGCGCGCAGGACCCCGGCCCCGGCGACGCTGCCGCGCCGCGCCGCGCCGTGCTCGTCACCGGCGCGAGCAGCGGCATCGGCCGCGCCACCGCCGAGCTGCTCGCCAGGAACGGCTTCTTCGTCTACGCCGGCGCGCGCAAGCAGGCGGACCTCGACGCGCTCGACGCCATCGAGCACGTGCAGGCGCTCCGGCTCGACGTCACCGTGCAGGCCGACATCGACGCCGCGGTGGCGACCGTGCGCTCTGCCGGCCGCGGGCTGTACGGCCTGGTCA
This sequence comes from Planctomycetota bacterium, assembly GCA_050245995.1. Classification (GTDB taxonomy): domain Bacteria; phylum Planctomycetota; class UBA1135; order UBA1135; family UBA2386; genus JBFWWV01. The sequence goes on from JBFWWV010000004.1 coordinate 162,960, forward strand.
ACAACGCCGGCGTGCTGGTGGTCGGGCCGCTGATCGAGCTGCGCGAGCAGGACCTCGCGTTCCAGCTCGACGTGAACGTGTACGGGCCCTACCGCGTGACCAAGGCGTTCGCGCCGCTGCTGATCGACAGCAAGGGGCGTGTGCTGACGACCGGCTCGCTGTCGGGCACGGTGTGCTGGCCGATGGGCGGCGCCTACTGCATCAGCAAGCACGCCGTCGACGCGTTCACCGACGTGCTCGCCCAGGAGCTGCGGCCGTTCGACGTCGGCGTCGGCGTCGTCGAGCCCGGCAACTTCCGCAGCGAGATCATGACCAACATGAAGGAGCGCCTCGAGTCCGCCGGTTACACCACCGAGGGGTCGCGCTACCGCGAGCGCCTCGACTCGATGCTCGAGCGGCCGGCGGGGCGCGACGAGTACCCCGCGCCGGACGCCGTGGCGCAGGCGTTCCTGACGGCGCTCACCGCCGAGCAGACGCCGCGGCGTCGGCTGGTGGTGCCGAACCGCCGCGAGGCCGAGGTCACGGTGCGCGCGGCCATCGCGCGGCTGGTCGAGCTCAGCGTCGGGCACGAGTTCGCGCTCGATCGCGAGCAGCTGGTGGCGATGCTCGACGAAGAGCTGCAGCGGCAGCGCGCGGCGGCCGGCGACGGCGGGCCGGCGCGCGCGCGCTAGCCGCTCGTTACCGTTGCGGCACGGGCGGACCGATCGCGTGTGTCGTCGCCGGCTTGCCGTCGACGAGCGCCCGCAGCAGCGTCAGCGCCAGATCGTCCAGCGCCTGCTGGCTGAGGTCGTCCAGCGACAGCAGCAGCAGGTCGACGAGCCACTTGTCGCGCCAGAGGAGTCGCATCCTGGCGATGCACCATGCGGCAGACAGGCCGGACGCGCCGAGGAACGCCGCGATCCACGGCGGGTCCGCCAGTCGGGTGAGGACGGCGATCAGGAACACGGCGAACACCAGGGCGAGCGCGACGCCGTGGAACCACAGCCAGCGGTGGTTCTGTCGCCGCAGCAGCTCCAGGTCGTAGCGCAGCGACAGTCGGCGGCGGGTGCCGGCCTCGGCCGCGTCGCCGAGCGCCGGGCCGCCGGCTAGACCGAGGTACCGTCGCAGGGAAGTCTTCAGAGCCTTGTTCATCGTTCGTCCTCGTCCAGTCATTTCGCGGCGTCGCTCCAGACGTCGACCACCGTCGTCATGTAGCTCGCGGGGCGGGCTGCGAGCCTGCGGATCACCTGTCGATACAGCGCCAGCCGTACCCCCAGCAGCGTGGTGCCGCGGGTCGACTGGACCGTGATGCCGGGGGCGCGTCGCTTCAACGCGTCGGCGAGCGCCTCGATCGAATGGCACGACGTCAGGTCGAAGTAGCCGTCGAGCTGCGGCGGCAACGCCGCCGCGAGGCTCGCCGCCGGGTGCAGGCCATCGCGGAGCTCGACCGCCGCGCCGGTGCCGTGGGCGACGAGGGTCACCACCGCAGGCACCTGCTCGGCGCGGTGGAACAGGTTGCGCCACGACGGCAGGTCGACGCGGCGCAGCACCGTGCCGCCGAGGCGCTGCAGCTCGGCGGCGACGTCGTCCAGCAGCGCCAGCGACGGCCGCAGCGCGGCCTCGAACACGACCGCGGCCGCCGCCGCCGGGCGCTGCCGGCAGAGGCTGGCCGCCAGCCCGTCGGGGCGCGAGCGGAGGTCCGCCGCGAACTCCGCGGCGGTCTCCGGCATGGCGACGGCCAGCAGGCAGTCACGCGGCGCGACGCGTCGAGCGCTCATGGAGTCGTTCCTCGGAGCGGCCGATCATCAGGTCGTCGAGCTCGAACAGGATCTGCGACGCGTCGATCTCCTCGAGGTCCCGACGGAGCTGGCGCAGCGTGTCCCAGCCGTTGTCGGTGGCGTTCCTGCCGTGCAGCAGCGCCCGGACGCGTTCGACCAGGCCATGCGCGAGCTCCTTCATGCGCAGGTGGATCCGCACCGTCAGCGACGGCGCGCTCGCGGTCACCGCGGGCACCTGGATGTCGAGCACGACCTGCTGCTCTGCGGCGACGGCGCGAGTGGACTGGATCCGGACCGCGGCGCGCGGATAGGCGTACCGCTCCTGCAGGCGGCCGATCGAACGAACCGGCATCCGGTCGGCGAACCCCATCACGGCGAGGTTCGGCCGCGTCCCGCCGCCGCGCGCCGCCAGCCGCGCCCGGACGCTCTCGGACAGGGCGCTCAGCTCCGACCGCGACAATCCCGGCGCGAACAGGTCGAAGCGCAGGTGGCCGCGGTTCTGCGCGATCGTCCGCTCGACGATGGCGTCGACCAGCGCCGATCGCGCCTTCATCGCCACGACCTGTCCGCCGCCCTGGCCGCCGACGAGCCGGAACCCGGTGGTGGTCCGGGTCACCGAGAAGCCGTTCGGCGACGCCTCGGCGCACGCCTCGATCAGCGTGCGATCCGCGGCCGTGAGCGACTGGCGCACCTCGCCGAGCACCGTCCCGTGCGCGGGTCGCGGCACCCTGGGCAACGCCTGGTGGTACATCGCCGCGGTCGGCAGCCGCGGCGGCTGCGGGACGAAGGTCCGCAGCCTGGCGCTCGCCCACCGCTCGGCGGCGGCGAGGTCGGCCTGTCGGGTGGCGCCGCGGATCAGCGCGTGGGCCGCGTCCTGCTGCGTCGGGTGCACGCGGATCGTGCGGACTCCGGCGCTCTCCGCGATCGACACGGTGTTGCGCGCGACGGTCGCGTCGGCGACCACCCGGGTCGTCTGGGCGCCGATGTTGTGGCCCCCGACCATGGTCAGGTTGTCCGGGGACGACACCACGATGGTCGGGGTCCGGATCCAGGCTGCGGCGCGTGCGGGCACCGCGGCGACGTAGCGCTCCTTCTGTGCCTTGCGGATCGACGCGTCGCCGGCGGCGAGCTCCTGCATGAAGGGGTCGGTCCGGAACTCATGGGCCAGGACCAACGACCAGTAGAACGCACCGTCGCTGCGCCCGAGCCGGCGGCTCACCTCCGCGAAGTCGAGGTCTTCGGCTCCATCGAGCTTCGCCGAGATCCGGGACAGGCGCGCGCGCGCCTCCGGGCCGAGCTGGGTGCGGACGATCTGGCCCGCGAGCTGGTCGACGAACGACGGTCCCAGGGTCGCGATCGGCGCGGTCAGCGCCTGGTACCAATTGACGAGGCTCCAGCGCGAGAGGGAGGCGATGAGCTCTCGTTCCTCGTCCGAGTCGGACTGCGCGGTCAGTCGGGCGACCAGGTCCGCGTTGTCGTCGTCCTGGTCTGCGATCTTGCGGAGCAGCTCGACGACCGCCGGCTGGAACGCAGAGGCCCAGCCGCCCGCGGCGACGCGCGGCGTCGGGTCGGTGCCGTGGATGTCAAAGGTCCGGAAGACCTGGAACAGCAGCGCGTACTGCAGCGCCCTGGCGATGTTCGGATCGCCGCTGGCGGCGAAGAACTGGTAGCCGCGATCCTCGTACGTGCCGGCCATGTCGGCCGGCACCGGCGCCGCCGCGTCGTCGTCGCCCGCGGCGCCCTCGGGCAGGTAGCTGACGGACAGCGCGCCGGTGCGCTCGATCGCGAGCACCCGCCGCCCGACCTCGCCCTGCACGTAGCCGACGCCCTGGGTGTTCCAGTTGAAGGTCAGCTGCGACACGCCCTGGTCCTCGAGCAGCGTCATCAGCGGCTTCTCGAACGGCGGCCAGCCGAACGGCGGGCGCGGGTACTGGTCGAAGCGCTCGTAGCCGACGGTCCCGTTCAGCGACCAGGACTTCAGCAGCTGGTCGGTGATGTTGAGCAGGCTGCCGTACTCCGTGTCCACCAGCGCGTCGGACAGGTAGATCGGCGCCCAGTCGTGTTCGTCGTCGTAGCGACCCGCGAACAGGTGGTTGCGTTCGTAGCTCTGCGCGACCTCGTCCTCGTCCACCGACGCGAGGCGCAGCATGGTCTCGAACCGCAGCGGCGGCAGCTCGAGCACGTCGATTGCGCGTTCGCGACCGACGATGGCGACGGCCTCCGGGCCCTCGACGGCGCCGACCACGAGGTCGGCCTCCAGGGCCCATTGCCGCGCGTCGACGCGATGAATGGCGAGGTCGTCGCGTTTGGGGACGATCCACAGGACCAGCCCCGACTCGACCGAGCGGAAGACGCCGGCCCGCGCCTCCCGCAGAAGGTCGACCCCGGTCGCTGCCGGCCCGCCCACCACGGGCTCGAATTGGCGGGTGTCCACCCACGAGCGCAGCTCGTCGGCGCGGATGCTGTGGTCGTAGTCCTCGCGCGCCGCCTTCGGCGCGGGGGCGGGCAGGGTCAGGGCCGCGGCGCCGTAGGTCGTGCCGTACACGAGCTGGGCCAGCTGCGCGAGCCGCTCGTCCAGGTCGGGCGCCGTCGCCGGCAGCTCGGCGACGGCGTCACGGACGCAGCCGTCGTGGCCGACCGGATGGGACAGGACCCGGACCGGTACGCCGAGCACGCGCTCGAGGTCGGCCGTGGTCACCGTGGGGGGCGGCTCGGCCAGCACGACGACACGGACGTCGTCCTTCGCCTCGGACACGGCGATGCACTGCATGTGATAGGGGAAACGGGCGCGGAACTCCTGCCACTGCTCGCGGCCGCGGCTGCCGGGGGGCGAGTCGCCATGGACTGCGAACACGCCGAGGAGGGACACCCACGCGAAGAAGGCTCTCATGGCCTTCTGGACACGCATTTCGGGGCCGGATCGTGTCAGCGCGCAGCAGAATCGCGTCCGCGCCGGCGCGCCGGGTCGGACACGGGGCCGCGCCGCGGATGGGACGTCGCGGCCGCGCCGCTGCGGCGGCGCGGCCGGCGTGGGGCGTGCGCGGAGTCCCGCGAGCTAGACCCGCTCGCAGCCGAAGTGGCACACGATCTTGCTGGTCGCGTTCTCGACCACGGCGCAGTTGGAGGCGCCCTCGAAGGGGTCCCAGCCGCCACTGCCCTGCCGCGATGGCACGTAGGCGCCGGTGAGCAGCGTGTAGGTGACGTCGCCGTTCTTCTCGGTCAGGCACGGTCCGATGACGTCCCGGATGTGCTTCCAGATCGCTTCGTTGTAGTCGCTCGAGCTGGACGGCTGCTCGCACGGGTGGTCGTCCTCGGCGTCCTGCACGCAGCTCTTGAAGTCGTTCCAGTACGTCAGCAGCGCGCCGGTCGGCGTCAACGGCTTGCCGATCAGGTCGGAGCAGCGCTCTTCGAGGGTCATGTACGGGGTCAGGTTCTCGGGCTTCGCCATGGTGGTTCCTCCGGGAGATGGGGTGGCGGATCGGGGCAACAGCGCGCCGCCGGGGGCGGCGTCGTAGGCGACGTGCGCCGGCGGGCGAGCGACGGTGGGGGCACGGTCCGTGCGCGGCTGCAGCCGGGGGCGCGGCTTCGAGGGCGCCAGGAACAGGCCGCGGTCGGGGCTGAGCAGGGTTCGGTCGCGCAGGGCGCGGGCGACGACGTCGCCGAAGTACTCCTCGATCATCGCGTCCTGCGCGGAGTGCATCCGCGGCCAGCGATCGAACACCTGGTCGAGGGCGCGCCACCGCTGCCGATCGAAGGTCCCGTTCCGGCCGAGGTAGCGATGGTGGTAGTCGTCGCGCTGGCGGCCTTCGCCGCTCCAGTAGAGGTGCGCGAAGACCTCGGCGCCGACGACGAAGGGCCGGGCGACGCCGCGCCAGAAGGCGGCGTTCAGGTGGAGGTCGCCGAACAGGAAGCACGCCTCGGCGAAGCCGAAGAAGCTCGACGTGTTCGGCGCGCCGTGGACGTTGCCCGTGGTCCCGTCGACGGGGATCTCCAGCTTCCCCAGCACGAAGTCGCAGACCGCCGCGTCGAGCCGGCGCAGGTCGATGCCGCCGTCGGCCGACGCCAGCGCGCGCGTCAGCACGTCGCGCAGGATGCGCTCGCCGACCTCGGCGTCGGCGCGGTGGTCGCCGTCCGCCGGCTGCAGGCCGAGCGTGAGGCCGTAGCGCGCACGGGTGGCGCGGGTCTCGGTGCGGCCCTGGACGTAGCCGAACAGGCGCTCCAGCGGCGCGCCGTCCGCGTGCTCCTCCGCCACCAGCATCGGGAAGAAGGTGTTGCGGTCGAGGTCCAGGAACATCCGGCCGAACGCCTCGCACTCGCAGCCCGGGGCGCACCCGCACGGCCTGGCCGCGAGCCGCTGCTCGCGCTGCGTGAACGCCTCGCGGTAGCGCGGGCCGGTCGGGGCCGCCGGGACGGCCGGCACGCGTGGACCCAGCACCTGCCAGAACCGATCGGGCGACCGCAGCGCCTCGGCGACGTCCTGCCGCCGGCACGCGACGCACTCGAGGTCGCGCGGCGCGTCGCCGCGGAAGCGAACGCGCAGTTCGAGGGTGTCGGCAGGCCTCTGCGGCACGAGCACGAAGTCGTGGTTGGCCGCTCCCGCGATCAGGCCGTGGACGTCGACCCCGCGCGCGGCGACGTCGAGGACCGTGGTCCGGCTGCGACGCACGCGGACGAGGAACGCGGCGTCGGGGCCGTGCTGCGGCAGGGTGAGCGGGACGCGAGCGGGCGAGTCCGCAGCTTCACGGAGCGGACCTGGCGCAACGGAAGCCGACGTTGGGTCGCGCATAGCTGATCTCGGGGCCAAGGGTGCTGATGGTGGTGAGGTCACCGGGTCGGCCGGGCCAATTGGCCGCGGACCAGGCGTCGCCGATGACGATGTGGCGGTGGTACTGCGGGTGGAACCTGCCCTCGTGCAGTTCGGGCGCGAGGCTCTCGGTCCATTCGGCCACGTTGCCGAGCAGGTGGAAGATCCCAGAAGCCGTGGCCGCGTCGGCGGCGGACGTGACGTCCACCGTTCGCGCGAGGTAGAGCTCCGGCCAGCGGCTGCGCTCCGGCCAGGCTTCGTGCGGCTGCATGGTGTTGCCGCGGTACTCGCCGGCCGTCGCGTCGGGCCATGGCAGGCGAGCGGCCTTGGTGCCGCGCGCCGCGAGCGCCCATTCCCCGTGGGTCGGCAGCCGCTTGCCGACCCACTCCGCGTAGGCGAGGGCCTGGTGCCAGCTGATCATCGTCACCGGCAGGCGATCCTCACGGGCGCCCGGCTGGATGCGGTCCCAGTAGGTGGGCGGCGCGACGCCCGGGTGCGCCGACAGGAACCGGCGCCAGTCGGCGTTGCTGACCTCGTGGCGGTCCAGCAGGAACGGCTCGATCTCGAGGCGCCGGTTGTTGATGCCCGACATGTCGCAGTCGTCGTCGCGGAGCTCCAGCACCGCGCCCGGGATCAGCGTCATGTCCTCCGTGCCGAGCTCGGCGTCGTCGACGACCGCGTCGATGCGATGGTCGGCCGGGCCGCGCAGCAGGAGCCGCGTGAACTCGCGGCGTCCGTGGCCCTCGGTGGTGACGACGACGCGGACGAGGCCGGCCGCCGCGGGCGCCTTGTCGAGCGGCAGCGGCCCGATGGGCACGATCGGGCCCGGTTGCCCGGTGATGGGATCGAGGAGGCGGTACGCGGCGACTCCCGTCACCGGATTGCCGGCGGGGTCGCGGAGCGTCACCGAGAGACGCGGGGCGAACGCGTGCGCCGGGATGTCGGCCAGCAGCGCCGGGTCGTCGAAGACCAGCGCCGCCTCCTGCAGCAGCATGACGCCCTGCAGCACCCGGGCCTCGTCGCCGGCGGCGAGCGGGTCGGCCTGCTCGGTCGGGTCGCCCGACATCAGCGCGGTCGCCCGCTGGAGCATCGACTGGCGCAGCGCCGCGTAGGCCTTCTCGAGCCGGTGGAGCACGCGCGCGTCGTCCGGCGCCAGGAACGCGATCTCGGGGGTGAGCTGACGCAGCGTCTCGACGCCGCGGCGCAGGGTCGGCGTGTTGGAGTCCTCCAGGGCGCCGGAGGCCAGCTCGCGCAGGACGTGCATCGACTCCTCGCGCGCCGCGTCCGAGGTGGCGGCGTTGGCCCACGTGACGCTGCCGATCAGGACGAGGACCATCGTCGTCAGGATCGTCAGGGCCGACCGGTGTCGTCGCGCGCGCAGGGTCAACCGGCGCCAGGCCGGAGGGGGACGGAACCGGATGGCCTCGTGCGCCAGGAACCGCCGCAGGTCGGCCGCGAGGTCGCCGGCGCTGGCGTAGCGTTCGTGGGCGTCCTTGGCCATGGCGCCGTGGCAGATCGCCGCCAGGTCCGCTGGCACGCGCGGGTTGAGCCGCCGGACCGGCGCGGGGTCGTGGTACTGGATCCGCTTGCGGATCTCCTCGCTGGTGCGGCCTTCGAAGGGCAGCCGCAGGGTCAGCAGCTCGTACATCACGACGCCGAGCGAGTAGACGTCCGTGCGGCGGTCCACCTTGGCGGTGTCGAGCACCCGCGCCTGTTCGGGGCTCATGTAGTAGAGCGTGCCGACGATGGCGTCCGACTGCGAGATCGAGCCGAACCGGCTGTCGCGCGCGAGGCCGAAGTCCGTGACGAAGACGGTGCCGCTGCGATCGAGCAGCAGGTTGCGCGGCTTGACGTCGCGATGCACGACGCCGTGCTCGTGCGCGTAGTGCAGCGCGTCCGCGATCCGGGCGCACAGGTTGGCGACGGCAACCAGGAAGCCGGGCGCGTCGTGCCGCGGCAGGATCGGCGCGGCCGCGGGCGCGTCGCGGCCGGCGCGCTGGAGCTCCAGCTCGGCGCCGAGGTCGTGCCCGACGATGTGCTCCATCGCGAAGTACAGGACGTCGTCGGCGCGTCCGTCGTCGTAGACCCGGACGATGTTCGGATGCTGGAGCCGGCCGGCGCTCATCCCCTCGCGCCGGAAGCGCTCGTATTCCTGGCGCGAGACGGCGATGCCGCCGGACATCACCTTGAGAGCGACTTCGCGGTCGAACACCTCGTCGCGCGCCAGCCAGACGATGGCGCCCATCGCGCCGCGGCCGATCACGCGGATCAAGCGGTACTTGCCCAGGAGCTGGTCGGGCAGCGGCTCGTGCGCGGCCAGACCCTCGGGCGCACTCAGCCAGTCCTGCTGACGGCCGGCGGCCGACAGCAGGGCGGCGACCTCGCGGCGCAGCTCCGGTCGATCGGCGCAGCGCTGGTCCAGGAACGCATCGCGCTGGTCCGGCGGCAGGCCGATGGCTTGCTCGAAGACCTCGCGCACCTCGGCCCAGGACGGCTCAGCCACCGTCGAGATCCCGTCGCAGCCAGGCCCGCGCGACCTGCCAACCGCGGGCGACGGTGCTCGGCGACGTGCCGAGGATCCGCGCGGTGTCCGCCACCGAGTAGCCGACGAAGAACCGCATCTCGACAATGCTCACCAGCTGCGGGTCCTGGAGATTCAGGCGCTCCAACGCCTCGTCGATCGCGACCGGATCGGCGCCGTTCCGTTCGTAGCGATCGAGCAGCTCGTCCAGGGGCACGCGCTCTCCCGCGGCGCATCGCTTCCGGGCCCGGGATCGGCGGGCGTGGTCGACGACCACCTGGCGCATGGCCTTCGCCGCCGTCCCCAGGAAGTGCGCGCGGTTGTTCCAGTCGCCCCCGCCGCCCTTGAACAGCTTGAGGTAGATCTCGTTGACCAGCCCCGTGCAGCCGAGGCTGTCGAATGCGCCGCCGAGCTGGCGCCGGGCGAGGCGGCGCAGCTGGCCGTAGACGAGGGTGAGCAGCTCGTCCGTCGCGGCCGGGTCCCCGGCCCGCAGGCGCGTGAAGAGATCCTCCAAGGGTGCTTCATCCACGGAGCAGTCTCCGGTGGGCTCGACGGTCCCGGGGCGGTTATACCACTGGCCTGCGCGCCCTGACGAGGCGTGGTCGCGGGTGGCGTGGACGCTGGTCTCGAACCAGCTGGTGGCGTTCGCGGTCTCCATGCTCGAAGGGGAAACGCAGGGCGCGGCCGGAGGCTGTCAGGCTTCTCACGAACTCGGGTTCTGCCGGGGCGAACCTGCGCCCGGGCTTGTCCGGGGCGCCGTCGCGGGGAGGATGCCGCAGCTTGGCAGCCCTCGACCTCGTGACTCCTCTTCCTTGCGCCGCGCCGTGAACGGTCACCTCCCGTCCCGGTCCGCGTTGCGCGCCAGCGTGATCGTGCTGCACGGCTGGTCGTCGCGCGGCGCCGCCAACCTGCACGACGCCGAGGCGTTCCGGGGCGCGCACACCGAGGTCGTGCTGCCCGACGCGCCGGGCCACGGTCGCCGCGACGACGGCCGCCTCGCGCGCATCGCGGCGCTGCCCGACGCCGAGCGCATGGACGCGATCGTCGGCATCGCGCGCGAACAGGCCGCCGAGCTGCCGGCGCTGGCGGCGCGTTGCCGCGAGCGCGGCGCCGCGCGCGTGGGCCTGGTCGGCATCTCGATGGGCGGCTTCGCCGCGCTCGGTGCGCTGGCGACGCCGTGTCCGTTCGACGCCGTTGCCGCCGTGCTCGCCGCGCCGACGCTCGTCGACCCCGCCGCCGTGACGCCGGGCCGGCCGCCGCTGTTGCTCGGCCTCGCCGGCCGCGACACCGCCGTGCCGCCCGAACCCGGGCGCCGCTTCGCGCGCGAGTACGGCGCCGAGCTGTGGGAGTACCCGGAGTCGGAGCACTTCCTGCGCGGCGAGGACTGGCGCGATCTGTGGTCGCGGGTCGCCGGGTTCCTGCGCCGGCACCTCGGTGACGAGGGCGCCTGACTCTTCCCGCACGCGGCGTCCGCGCACGCCGTGGGGCGCTACCCTGCTGGTCCGATGTCCCACCGAACCCTCGGCATCCTGTTCGTTGCGGCAGCTCTGGGCGCCGTCGCGTACCTGATCTCGCGCAGTCGCTCGATCGACCCGGTGGAGGAATCGAGGGTCGGCGCCCGTCGAGTCGACCTGGAGGTCTCCGCTGCGTTGCCAAAGGAGACCGGCCGGGACGACGCCACCGGGGCGTGGCCGATTCGCGGGACCGTGGCGTTCGCCGACGGCGAGCCAGCAGTCGGGATCGCCGTCTCGACTGCGATGGCGGGACCGGTGCGGACCGACGGCGACGGGCGGCTCGACCGTCGTCGACGAGCTGCTCTTCCCCGACCTCGGCGTCGCGTGCGACCTCGACTGGGACGCGCCGGAGCTGCGCCTGCGTGTGTTCGCGGCGACGGCAGCGAGGATGCGCGCGGCGCGCGACGTCACCGAGGTCCGGGTGCCGGCCGAAGTGGCCGCGCGGATCGCGGGGATCGCCGCGCAGCAGCATCTGCTTGCGCGGGAACTGATCGACGCCGGGCTGCTACCCGGGTCGCCGAGCCGGTGGGTCAGCGCGCGATCACCACGCCTTCTGCGCCAGCAGCAGCGCCGCGCGCAGGCCGGTGACCACCGCCTGCGACCGCCCGTCGCGGTCGCCGAGCGCCGGCGGCAGGTCGTAGCCGACCTGCATCAACCCGGTCGGCAGGTCCAGCGCGCGCCGGGCGCGCGACAGCACCTGCTCGAGCTCGCCGCCGCCGACCGCGGCGTCGTGGCACTTCGTGCAGGTGTCCTTGTCGAGCCACGCCTGCACCTGCGGGCGCACCCCGGCGATCTCCGCGGCGGGGTCGATGGCGGCGAGGGCGTCGAGCATCGCGGCGAGCTCGGTCGCGTGCTCGCGGTAGGTCGCGACGCCGCCTTCGCCGAGCTGGTCCTCGAACGCGCCGGCGCCGGCGGCTAGGCCCTTGGCGGCGCGGGCGAGCCAGGCGAGGTCGGCGAACGGGAGCACCTTGTCCTCCTTGCCGAGCAGCTTGTACTGCTGCAGCGCGGCCGCCGTCGCCTGCATGATCTGGCGCTGTGCCAGCAAGCGCGGGATCAGCCGCTGCTGGTCCTCGGGGCGCTGCTCGAGCGACTCCTTGAGCGCGGTCCGCGTCAGCCGGCCGTCGGGCCGGTGGAACTCGCGGTTCCGCGCGAGGCCGGACAGGAACACCGACCACCGCCGCGTCGGGTCGTCGTCGAAGTCGGGGGCGCCCCAGACGCCGATGCCGGCGATGCGGCCGTCCTCGGTCACGGCGACGGCGAGTCGGCACCCGGCGGCCGGGTCGGGCAGGCCGATCTGCAGCATCACCGTCTCGTGGCGGTCTTCGCCGCGCACGACGGTGCCGCGATGGAGCCGGACCGCGGCGAGCTGCTCGGTCGAGAGGCCGGTCACCGCGGCGATGGCCGTGACGTCGGCGGCGTCGGGCGCTCCGACCTCGCGGACGTCCGCTACGGGGTGACCGAGGTCGTGGGCGAAGTCGGGCAGCTGCGCCGCCGCCGGCGCGAGCAGGGAGAGAACGACGAACGCGGACGGGAGTGCGTTGGGCATGGAGCGGAGAACGTTCGGATGGCCCGTGAGCGAGGCCTCCGCTAGTCGCCGCCGCGCGTCGTTTGTGATCGAGTCGGCAAAGGTTCCGCGCCGCGTCGGACGGGTGCCCGAGGGCGAGCCGATGCTGCGGGGCCGCGTCGCGCCGGCGATGATGCCGCAATGGACGCACGGACCGCAGCGCTCGCCTCCGCCCTCCTGCTCGCGGCCGCCGCCGGCGCGCAGCGCCCCGGCACCTGGCGCTGCGCGCACGTCCTCGCCGAGGACGGCAGCGGCTGGCGCGAGGACCAGGTGGTCGTCACGGTGCTGAGCGACATCGTCGAAGTGCGTGCGGCGCTGCCCGGCGAGGCGGTCGACGTCGACTTCGGCGACGCCTACCTGATCCCGGGCCTGATCGACCTGCACACGCACCTGCTGCTGCGGCCGTACGACCTGGAGAGCTGGAACGACCAGGTGTCGAACCGCTCCGACGGCCTGCGCACGCTGCGCGGCGCGCAGTTCGCGGCGGACACGCTGCGTGCCGGCTGGCTCGCGGTGCGCGACCTCGGCACCGAAGGCGCGGGCCATGCCGACGTCGATCTCGTGCGCGGCCTCGACGAAGGGCGCTTCCGCGGGCCGCGCATCTACCCGTCGACGCGCGCGATCGCGCAGCGCGGTCGCTATGGGCCGTCACCCGACGACCCGAGCGTGCGCAAGGGCGCGCAGATGGTGTCGGGCATCGACGAGATCGTCGCCGCCGTGCGCGAGCAGGTCGCCGGCGGCGCGACCTGGATCAAGGTCTACGCCGACTACGGCTACGGGCCCGGCGGGTCGGTGGCGCCGACGTTCTCGCTCGAGGAACTGACGGCGCTGTGCGACGAGGCGAAGCGGCTCGGGCGGCCGGTCGCGGCGCACGCGACCACCGACGAGGGCATGCGGCGCGCGGCGCTGGCCGGCGTCGCCACGATCGAGCACGGCCACGGCGGCAGCGACGCGACGTTCGCCCTGATGAAGGAGCGCTCGGTCGCGCTGTGCCCGTGCCTCGCGGCGAACGCGGCGATCGTCGCGTATCGCGGCGGCAAGGGGCCGATCGTCGATCGGCTGAACGTCGCGCGCATCGGCTTCCAGCGCGCGCTGCAGGCCGGGGTCACGATCGCGTGCGGCAGCGACGCCGGCGTGTTCCGGCACGGCGACAACGCGCGCGAGCTCGAGCTGATGGTCGACTACGGCATGACGCCCGAACAGGCGCTGTGCGCGGCGACGTCGACCGCGGCCGCGGTGCTCGGGGCCACGGACCTCGGCGCGGTGCGGCCGGGCGTCCGCGGCTTCGTCGTGCTCGACGGCGACCCGCTCCTGGACATCCGCAACGTGCGGCGGGTGATCGCGGTCGTGCGCGAGGTCGACGAGCTGCCGCTGCTGCGCGATCGCTGAGCTCGGAGCGGACGCCGGGCCGGCCGCACGGCGCGTCAGCTGCCGAGGGTCACGCGATAGCCCGGCGTGGTGATCACGCGCAGGGCGTTGACCGCCGGATCGAAGACCCACCCCTGGAACGTCACGCCGAGCCCGATCAGCCCCGGGTCGTTCGGAACGTAGAGCGGCGCCAGCTGGCTGGTGAGGCCCACGTGCACGTTGAGCACGGGGTCGGCGTAGAGCCGACAGCCGGGCATGCCGTACGGCCCGAGGTCGAGCGCGAGGTTCGTCGTGCCGGCGGTCAGCAGCAGCGGCAGCGGACCGGGCGCCGCGGTCGGGCTCGGCACGCGCAGGTAGAACGTGGCGCCGACGTTCGGCGTCAGCAGCATCATCAGCCGCGCCGGTCCGAAGCTGCCGGGGCAGCCGGCGCCGACCACCAGGCCGTAGCCGCGGCTGTCGATCGCGCGCATCGCCGCATCGAGCTGCTGGTAGCTGGCGAGTTCGCTCGCCGTCAGCGGTCGCGCCAGCAGGTCGTTGGTCTCCCACGGATCGGTCGCGATCGCGTACAGCTCCTCGTGGGCGGCGTTGGGGATGTCGTCGCTGATGCGCAGCAGCTTGTAGCCCGCGGCCTCGGTCGCGACGCCGTTGCCGTAGCCGGTGCCGATCACCTCGACGAAGGTGGTCCGGGGCGGCACGGGCTGGGCCTGCAGCAGCGGCAGCAGGCTGCGGCCGTCGAGGCGGTAGCCCGGCGGCAGCGCCGCCTGCGGGTCCACCGCGCACAGCTCCAGCACCGTCGGGAACACGTCCAGCACGTGCACCGGGTCGGCGACGACGCGGCCCGGTTGGGCGACGCTGGGGCCGTTGGCGAGGAACGGGATCCGCTGGCCGGTGCGGTACAGCGAGCCCTTGCAGCGGTTCCGCGGCAGGCCGAACTGGTTCACCTCGCCGGGGGTGCCGTTGTCGCCGAACACGAGGATGTCGGTGGTCGCGCGCAGCGGCGCGATCGCCTGCAGCAGCCGGCCCAGCTCGGTGTCGACCGCCTCGACCATCGCCGAATAGAACGGGATCGGCGTGGTCGCCGGGCTGAGCCCGGCGAGGTCCTGGTGGTGCAGGTGCGCCGGCGGCGCGTGGAACACGCCGTGCGGCGCGTTCAGGCAGAGCAGCATCAGCCACGGCTGCGTCGCCGGCTGTGCCTGGATCCAGGCCAGCGCGTCGTCGATCTGGTCGGTGGTCGCGTAGCGCGTGCACGTGGACGCCACGCCGTTGGTGTTCTTGGGCCAGTTGTAGTAGTCGACCAGGCCGCCGTACATCGTGCCGATGAAGTGCGGCCAGCCCTGCACGTTGGGCGTGGCATTGCCGTGGCGATCGCCGAGGTGCCACTTGCCGATCATCGCGCGCGCATAGCCGCTCGTGGCGAGCACCTCCGGCAGCAGCAGCTCCTCGTCGCGCAGCCCGGGGTCACCGACGTAGAGCACCATCACCGAGTCGGACCGGAACGCGTGCCGGCCGGTCTGCAGGCACGCGCGACTGGGCGTGCAGACGGGATCGGCGATCGCGTTCTCGAACCGCACACCGGTGGCGGCGAACTGGTCGAGCACCGGCGTCGCCGGCGGGTTCGGCAGGCCGGCGTAGCAGCCGACGTACTCGGGCCCGAGGTCGTCGATCATGACCAGGAGCACGTTGTGCCGCTGCTGCGCGACGAGGGGCGTCGGGGTGAGGAGCGCGGTCGAGACGAGGGCGAGGAGAACCACACCACCTTGGCGGTGCATCGGAGCCTCCGGAGCGACAGGGCTAGCCGTGATCGGCGCCGGACTGCCGCTGGGGCCGTCAGGGCGGCGCCGACTCCGGCGATGGCGCGGCATCGAACCGGCGCTGCAGCGTCGGCGCAGCGACCAACCGGAGAATCCTCTGCAGCCCGCGGTGTCGGGCCTGGGCCAACGGGTTGGGGCGCTCGGCGCGGCGCAATCCGGGATGCGGCGGACACCCCCGCAGCGACGCGATTGGCGATCGCCCGGCCGCGCGCCAACGGCGCCCGGCGCCGGCGGTGGCCGCCGGCCGGGCCGAAGGCGTCGCGGCGGCGACGCGCGCGAGGTCGACGAATCGCAACGGCTGCGCGACCGCAAGCCGGCAGCCGGCTCGCCGGTGGCGGCGCCCTCAGGAGCCGACGGTCAGGTCGACGGCGTTGGACGCGACGATCCCGAGCGCGTTCGCGGCAGGATCGAGCACGGCCCACTGCATCGACGCCGACTGACCGAGCAGCGCCGCGGCAGTGGGGACCGGCAGCAGCGTGCGCAGGAAGCCATCCCCGTCGGCCGGGAACGCGTCCGCGACGATCGGGACGACGAGCGCGCGGTTGCCCGGGGCGCCGAACGGCGCGAGGTCGGTGTCCGCAGCGGTGCCGAGGACGCGGATCGCGAACCGACCTGGGCCCGCCCCGCGCAGATCGACCAGCATGGTGTCGCCGAGCCGTGGCCGCAGCCTGGTGGTCATGCGCGCGCTGCTCGACGACGACGTGCTGCCGCACCCGCCGCGAGTGCGGACGTTGCCGCTCGGGGCGCCGCCGGCGAGCTGCCACACGAAGCCGCCGGCGGCGAGGTCGTCGCGTCCATCCGCGTCGATGTCGCCGAGTGTCTGCAACAGGGCGGTCGTGCCGAGCGCGCCGATCGGGGTCTGCGTGCGGCCGGAGACGATCGCGTTCGTGGCGTTCCAGAAGTCGCGGGCTCCGTCGCCGTCGAGGTCGAACACCGGGTACAGCACGACCGACGGCGCGGTCCAGAGCACCTGCCCGCTCGGGGCGTCCACGATGTCCTGGCCGTTGTGCACCTCGTCGCGCCCGTCGCCGTCGGTGTCGCCGACCGGGGTCGCGAAGACGCCGAACGGGCTCCCCGCGATCGGGAGGGGGTTCCACAGTGGGCTCGGGCGCACGCTGCTGCTGGCGGAGCCCAGCCCCACGTCGACCTGGAGCAGGTCGGGGTGGCCGTCGCCGTCCTGGTCGCCGGCCGGCTGCACCTGGCTGCTGAAGTAGCCGTCGTTGATCAGCTGCCAGTGCAGGATCACGTGGCCGTCGCGCCCGGACAGCATCGTGGCGTGGCGAAACGGGGCCTGGAGATCGATGCCGTGGACCATCACATCGTCGTGGCCGTCGCGATCGACGTCGCCGACGCCGACGACGCTGGTCAGGAGCTGCGCGCTCGACGCGAACGAGAACAGCACGGCGCCGGTCGCGCCGCTCAGCAAGTCGGCCTGACTGGTCGACGACAGATCGTAGAGGTCCGCGCACCCGTCGGCGTCGAGGTCGGAGCGGAGCGCGCCCGGCTGGCTCAGGCCGGACAGATGGGGGAGCGCCAGACCCGTGCGGCCGGACAGGACCTGCCACGTCGCGGCGAACTGCAGGATGTCGCCGTAGCCGTCGTCGTCGACATCCCCAGCGGCGACCGTCGACCCTGCGATCGCCGAGGTCTGGACGATCTGTTGCGCGGGCATCGCGGTCCCGGGGGCGATCAGCATGGACAGTACGATCGGAAGCGCTGACGGTCGCATGGGCTCTCCGCGGTCGGGGTGGACGCGGGATCATACCCTCCGCACCCGGGTTCGGGTGGGGGGGGGCGGGAAGCGTCGTGCGGCCGTCCGGGGTGACCGCATCGGCCGGTCCGCGCGCGAGCCTGGTCCGCAGCGGCAGGCCGCATCGCCGGCCGCGACCCTCCGGCGAGCCGGGACCCGTGGCGCTTCCGGGTGGGCGCGGGGCTGGGGACGGATCCGGCGTGTGGTCGCCAGCGCGTCCGCCTACCAGCCGTGCGGCCGGCGCCAGCCCATGTTCGCCTGGTGCTGCGAGTAGGTCGACGCGCGCTCGAACGCCGCGGCGTGGTCGCCGCGGCTCGTGAGCGTACGGCCTGAGCGCGTTCGGCCACCGCAGCTCGATCGTGTGCCGCTGTTGTATGGACCACTTGGCGATGTCGGCTCCGCGAGCCGGTCCTCGACCGTGCGACGCATGTCGTGGATGTCGAGCGGGCGCGCCGGCAGCGGCGCCGCAGCGGCGCGCGGCCAGGGCGGTCCTGCTCAGGGTCCGAGCAGCAGTTCGACGCCGTTGCTCAGCTCGGCGAGCCCGAGGAACGGGCCGCCCGGCACGAGCGGCACCATCTGCGCGGTCACCGCGAGCCCGATCAGGTAGCCGTCGGACGGGATCGCGAGGGTGCTGTTGTGCTGGCCGGTCGCGGACGCCAGGCCGAGGAAGTCGACGAGCGCGGTCGCCGGGTCGACGCGCAGCACACAGGGCCCGGACGGGAGCGCGATGCCTGCTGCATCCAGCGCGCGGAACATCGGCGCGCCGGCCGGGAGGCCGGTGGTGGTCAGCGTGCAGAGGCTGCCCAGGAGCGGCGTCGTCGCCGCCAGCGTCGGCGGCGCCGCCCCGCAGCCTGTGCCGATCGCGGTGGCGTGCGCAGCCAGGCCGTCGTACGCGGCGCCCGAGAAGCTGCTCAGCGTGACGCCCGCGGTCCACGAGGCGACGTGGACTCGTGCCCGCAGGTCCAGCGCGTAGCTCCCCGTGTCCGGCGGCGAGACGTTGCCGTCCAGGATGGCGTTCAGCTTCCCGTGCAGCGCCAGGGTCGCGCCGACCGTCGTGTGGACGATCGCGGTCGAGCCACCCGGCGCAGTGTCGGTGAGCAGCGCGCTGCCGCCGACCAGGAGTTGGGCCGAGTAGCTCACCGACGGCGCCGTGCCCGTCGCGGTCGCGAAGCCGCTCAGCTGCTGCGCGAACAGCAGCTGGACCGGCGCGCCGACCGGCAGCGACGGCGAGGACACCACGAGCACGTCGACGAACTGCGCCTTGGGCATGCCTCCGCTCCAGTCGGTCAGACTCAGGAACGCGCCGCCGGTGCCGCAGGAGCTGCAGCTGCCGCTGCCGACGACGCGCAGCTCGCCGTAGTCGGAGGTGGTCGTGCAGGTGCCCTGCGAGACGCAGCCCGACGGGCTCTGCACGGCGTTGGCGCCGGGATCGGTCTGCGGTCCCGCGGTCACCCAGCCCGAGTCGACGCGCAGCTCGCCGCCTGGCGCGGTCCACGCGGAGACCGTGTTGACGATCCGATAGTGATTGCGGAGGCCTGGCGTCTGGGCTTCGGCGGTCGAGGCGAACATCGCGGCCAGCGATACGGACGTGAGCAATGGGTGTCGCACGCCCCATTCAGCGGCGTCTGCGGGAGAATCGCACAACCCAATCGGCGGCGACTGGCTCGGTCAGCCCGTTCATCCTCGTGGCGCGTCGGGTCTCTCCGGAGCCAGGCGGGCCACGACGCTTGGCGCAGCCCAGTGCGGACTGTCCGAGCATGTCCCGGAGGATCAGCTCGACGCCCGGCTCCACTTGCCGCCCAGCCGTTCGACCGAACTGCTCGCGCGGGCGTTGCTCGCGGTCATCGGACCAGGGCCGTCGCGCACGATGCGCATGCTCGGCGACGCGTGTCGGGATCGCGGCGACAGGTTCCGCGACCT
Source organism: Planctomycetota bacterium (assembly GCA_050245995.1). Lineage (GTDB taxonomy): Bacteria > Planctomycetota > UBA1135 > UBA1135 > UBA2386 > JBFWWV01. The sequence goes on from JBFWWV010000004.1 coordinate 181,969, forward strand.
CGTCGCGTGGGGCAGCCTGTTCTTCGCGCCCGACGTCGCCCCCGGGCCGCTGTAGATCGGCGTCGGGCGCGCCGACCGCGAGTCCTGAGGCGGCAGGAAGCGCCCGGGGACGCGCGCCGGGTCACCGGGCCGAGTCCGCGACGCGCAGCGCCGTGATCCGGACCGGCGTGCCGGCGCCGATCTCGCGCTCGACCAGCGCGCGGAGGTCGCCCTCGAGCGTCGGGTCGACGGCCGCGCGACACGCCAGCACCACTTGCAGCCCGAAGCCGTTCTCGATCCCCGACCGCACCATCATCACGACGTCGACGCCGGGGGTGTGCGCGGCGCGCGCCTCGATCGCGGCGCGCAGAGCGGGCGGGAGCGGATGCGCCCAGGGGCGCTGGACACCCTGGTGGATCTGCTGGCGCAGGTTCTGCACCAGCACGACGGTAATCGGCGTGAGGCCGAGCAGCATGCAGGCGAACACGACGCGCACCCAGCGCGGCGATGGCTGACCCCGGCGCGCCGCGTCGAGACCGAACAGCCGGAACACCAGGCTGGCGCCGCCGATGATCGCCAGCAGGTTGGTGAGGAACAGGACGGCGGCGCCGCCAGCGATGCCGAACGCGCCCTTGACGGTGGCGATGGCGACCGACGCCAGCGGCGGCACCAGCGCGACGGCGATCGCCACCCCGACCAGGGTGCCGGCGAGGCCCGGGCGCGCCAGCGCGAACGCCGCGGCGCAGCCGGACAGCAGGGCGATGCCCATGTCGAACAGGTTCGGCGAGCCGCGACCGACGATCTCGGAGGACAGGTCGCTCCACGGGCTCAACCAGCCGACGAACGCGGCCGCCAGCAGGGCGCCGCCGATGCCGCTGGTCATCGCCACCAGCGACGCGCGGAACAGCTGCCAGTTCACCTGCACCAGCGCCATGCCGGCCGCGACCATCGGCGTCATCAGCGGCGCGACCAGCATGGCGCCGATGACGACGCCGGTGGACGACTGGACCAGGCCGAGTGCGGCGATCGCGGCGCTGAGCATCAGCATGACCACGAAGTCCGTGGACAGGCTGCCGCCGCGCTCCAGGGTCTCGTGCACCCGGCGCCGCTGTTCGCGGTCCAGGGTCGGCAGGTGCAGCCGGACGCGCTCCATCGCGCGGCCGATCCGCCCGGGCCCGGCGGCCTCGGCGGCCCGGGTCAGGCCGATCGCGAACGGCGCGTCCGGACGCTGTTCGCGCACGCGGCCCAGCATCGCCAAGAGCCCGCTGACGCGCCGCGCCTCGTTGGCCTCGACCAGCACCAGGTCGCCGGCTGCGACCCGCGTCGCCAGCGCGTCGGCGAGCCCGTCCTGGACCACCTCTTGCGTCACGAACTCGCGGCGGGCTTCGGCCAGCCGGTCGCGCGTCTTGGCGAAGACCCGGCTCGAGCGCGCGGCCGCCGCGGCGTCGGCCAGCACCAGCACCGGGCAGCCCGCGCCGGCGAACGAACGGGCGGCGAGGCGGATCGCGAAGCCGCCGCCGCCGCCGACCTGCGGCACCACACAGCGGCGCGGCGCCTCGGTCAGCGCGCCGACGTCGAGCAGCAGCACGTCCTGCGGGGCGACGCGCGCGAGCTTCTGCACGGTCGCGCGGGCGGAGTTCGGTTCGCGGTGGTCGTTGAGGATCAGGCTGTCGGCGCCCAACTCGCGCGCTGCGTCGAGCACGGTGCGCCGCGGCTTCGCGCCGCGGGCGTCGTAGACCTCGGGCCGGCCGGTCTCGATGTCGGCGACGGCGGCGAGCGCGGCCCGCACCAGGTCCGGCAGGTCCTCGGCATCCGGTTCGACCTGTTCCAGCCGCGGCGCGTCCTCCTTGCCGACACACAGGATGGCGAGCGAGTCGCCGTTGGCGGCGGCGATGCGCGTCGCCAACGGGATCGTGCGACAGCCGGCCGGTTGGAACAGGACGAGGAGGGACCGGCTCATGGGATCATCACCGGGAACAGGGCATCGCGGCGGGTTGGACGATGCGGAGGGCTGTCGAGGCGCGGAGGATATTCCGGCGGCGGCCGCGTTGCGCCGTCGTTCCGCCGCGAGCCGCACCTGGCCGAGCCGGTGCCGCGGCCAAGAGGCCGGCGAGCGGGCGACGCCGGCGGGCTGCAGCTCCGAGCCCGACGGATCGACCAGCAGCCGGTCGTGTTCCGGACCGCACGCTGCGTCCGCGAACGGCGTCGACTCACGGCGATCCGTCGGGGTCACACCGAGACCCTGAGCCGCGGCGCGGGGCCGTCGGCGGCGCCTCGGTTCGGCCGCTCAGTACGGGCTGTCGAGCATGTCCCAGATGATCTGCTCGACGTCCGGCTGCACCTTGCCGCACAGCCGCTCGACCTTGGGCCCGCTGCCCTGGATGTGCGCCTCGATCTCCGGCAGGTCGGCCTCGGTGACGGTGCTGTAGAACACCTTGTCGGGGTAGACCGTGACGTTGATGCCGTGCTCGCAGGCGCCGAAGCACGGATACCGGCGCACCTTGACCTTCTCCTCCTGCGGGTCGTGCTCGCGTGCCATGGCGCGCAGGCGTTCGAACAGGTCGCCGCTGCCCTTCTCGGTGCAGTCGCCGCCTTCACAGACGTAACACAGTTTGGTCATGTCGCTCGTGGGTGACGCGGCTCGCGTTCGGCGGGCTCAGAGCCCGTGACGCGCGGCGTCATGGGCTCTGCGCGGCCGCGGAGCGGCCGCCGGGGGCATCTGACAGGCTGTAGAATCCTCTGCCACAGCCTGTCAGTGGAACTTGACGTACTCGAACTCGATCGGCTGGTTGTTCGCGCCCTGGCTCGGCGGGGCGATGTAGTTCGCGAACTTGCCCGGCTGGTGCACCGCCTTCATGCACGACTGCACGTAGTCGCGGTCCTCCTGCGTGGGCAGCCACTGCGTGTGCTTGTGGGTCCAGGTCGCCTCGTCGATCAGCTCGCCGCTCGGCGCGAACCGGAAGCCGTTGTAGACGCCCTGGTGGCGGTTGAACTTGTGGTCCGGCAGCACGAACTCGAAGTCGACGCCGAGCTTCTTGATGTCGCGGTTCCAGCGCTCGGTGATGCGCTTGCAGTCGGCGATGTAGGCGTCGAGCAGCACGGCGTTCATCGCGCGGCGCAGCGGGATGTCCTTCTGCTGCACGCGACCGTCGTCGGTCGGCACCTCGAGCGTGTAGCTCTGCTCGAGCGCCTTCGGGTCCTTGTAGATGCCGTCGCCCTCGCGGTAGCGGCCCTTGAGGCCGCTGGCGAACGACTCGGCCGCGTTGGTGCTGTCCTCGCCGCCGAACAGGTCCATCGACGCGCTGAACCAGTGCGCGATGTACTTCTGCAGCAGCTCGAGCGGCATCGCGCCCTCGGCCTTCGGGTCCTTGCCCTCCTTGAGCAGCTCGGCGGTGCGGCGGGCGATGCGGCCGACGCCGTTCTCGCCGGTCTGCATGTGGTAGGCCTCCTCCGTCAGCATGAACTGCGTGGTGCGCGCCAGCGGGTCGAAGCTCGACTCGGCCAACGACGCCAGCTGGTACTTGCCGTCGCGGTCGGTGAACGTCGTGAAGCAGAAGAAGTCGACCCAGTTCTCGATCGGGTAGTTGAACGCCTGCAGGATGCGCGGGTTGTCGGCGTCGCCGCTGTGGCGCTCGAGCATCGCCTCGGCCTCCTCGCGGCCGTCACCGCCGAAGTAGGTGTGCAGCAGGTAGACCATCGCCCACAGGTGACGGCCCTCCTCGACGTTCACCTGGAACAGGCTGCGCATGTCGTAGAGCGACGGCGCGGTGTGACCGAGCATGCGCTGCTGCTCGACCGACGCGGGCTCGGTGTCGCCCTGCGTGACGATCAGCCGGCGCAGGCGGTTGCGCATCTCGCCGGGCACCTCGCTCCAGACCGGCTGGCCGATGCTGTCGCCGAAGTGGATCTTTCGGTCCGGCACCTGGTCGGCCAGGAAGATGCCCCAGCGGTAGTCCGGCATCTTCACGTAGTCGAAGTGCGCCCACCCGCCCTGGCCGACGCCGATGGCGGTGCGCAGGTAGATGTCGTTGGTGTTGAAGTCGCTGGGGCCGAGGTCCTTCCACCACTGCAGGAAGGCCGGCTGCCACTTCTCGAGGGCCATCAGCAGGCGCTTGTTGTCGCGCAAGCCGACGTTGTTGGGGATCTTGGCTTCGAGGTCGACGCTGCTCATCGGACTACGTCCTTCTCCAGTCGAACTTGGCGCTCTCGGGCGCGCCGTAACGGGTCAGTGCGCCCTCGTCGCCGGTGGCGTTGGGGCGGATGAAAATCCAGTTCTGCCAGGCGCTGAGGCGCCCGAAGATCTTGCTGTCGCAGGTCTCGGCGCCGCAGAACCGCAGCGACGCCTCCATGCCGGTCAGCGCGTCGGGCGACAGCGACGCGCGCTCCTCGACGGCGATGCGCACGTCGTCGTCCCAGTCGATCGGGTCGAACAGGAACGTGGCGAAGCCCTGCTCGTCGGCGTCCTGCGCCGTGAGCGTGGGCTGCTCCTGCGCCAGCTTCGCCGCGTGCTCCGGGTCGCTGAGGAACCGGTTCTGCAGCCGCGTCATGCCGTTGCTCATCGGCAGCGCGCCGGCGCTCAGCGGGCCGACCGTGACCTTGACCGCGTCGTCGTCGAGCACGTAGATCCGGTCGCAGCCCATCAGGAGCTCGAGGAACACGCCGGCGGCGCAGGCGTCGGCGTCGACCAGCGCGAACATCGAGCGCGCGGTCAGGTCCCAGCGGCGGCAGGTGCGGGCCCACTGCAGCAGGATCTCGTTGCACAGCCAGTGCGCGCGGTTCGCCAGCAGGTCGCGCTCGACCTGCAGCAGCGCGTCGGCAGAGCCGCGCGTCTTCAGCAGCAGCAGGCCCACGTGCTCGTAGCCGAACCGCAGCTGGCAGATCGCGTCGTCGAGCTCGCGGAAGCACTGCAGCGCCCAGCTGCCCGAGCCGGCCTTCTCGTAGTCGGCGCCCGTCTTCGGCTGCGTGCCCTGCGGGCCGTTCACCACGACGGTGGCCGTGCGCTTGTCGGCGTCGACCTCGACCTGCACGTGCGTGTAGGCGAAGCCGGTGTCGGTGGTCTTCGGCTCGATGCGCGCGAGCTCGATGCCCTTCGGTCCGTTCGATTGGGCCTTCGCCGGCAGCGTCGCCGCCAGCTCCTTGGCGCGCGCCATGACCTTGTCCTGGAACTGCGACTTCGGCCAGATCTCGTCGACGAGGCCCCAGGCCTTGGCCTTCTTGCCGCGCAGGCCCTCGGCCATCGTGCAGAACACGTCGGCGCGGTCGCGACGCACCTTGCGCTTGTCGACCAGCCGCGTCAGACCGCCGGTGCCCGGCAGCACGCCCAGCAGCGGCACCTCGGGCAGCGACACCGCCGAGTTGTTGTCGTTGACGAGGTGGATCTCGTCACACGCCAGCGCCAGCTCGTAGCCGCCGCCGGCGCAGGCCGCGTGGATCGCGCAGATCGACTTCAGCCCGCTGTGCTGGCTCGCGTCCTCGAGCGACAGGCGCGTCTCGTTGGTGTACTTGCAGAAGTTGACTTTGAACGGGTGCGTGCTCGCCGCCAGCATGCCGATGTTGGCGCCGGCGCAGAACGCGCGCTCGTTGGCGCTGCCGACGACCACGACCTTGACCTCCGGGTGCTCGAAGCGCAGCCGCTGGATCGCGTCGCTGAGCTCCATGTCGACGCCGAGGTCGTAGCTGTTCAGTTTGAGTTCGTAGCCCGGGCCCAGCGGGTGCTCGGGGTCGACGCTCATGCGCAGCTGCGCGATGTCGCCGTCGAACGCGAGCTGCCAGTGCTTGTAGGAGCCGGGGTGGCGTTGGAAGTCGATCATGAGGCGAGGTGGGGGTCGCGGGCCGGGAGGCGGGGCGACCATGGTGCGCCGCGAGGGCGTGCGGCGCAAGCAGGATACCGCACACCCGCCGCCTCATTTGTATGCAGGATATTGCCGTTTCGTGGCGCGAAGGCCCGGGGTTCCCCCGCCGCGGGGCATACTCCCACGGGAGTCGCTCCCGCACTGCTCGCCGCAGCACTGCTCGCCGCAGCACTGCTACCTCCCCCCCCTGTCAGCCCGGAGCTCCCATGCCGTCCTTCCTTCTCGCGACCCGCCTCATCCCGTCCGGCGCCATGGCGCTCCTGCTCGCCGCGACCCCCGCGCAAGCCCCGATGGCCTGGTCGCCGCTGTCGCCGCCCGGCGGGGTGAACCCCGCGGCGCTGCAGGCCACCCGCGCGATGCTGGTCTACCGCGACGGGCTCTACCTGCGCATGTGGTCGGCGATCACGCGGCAGTGGTATCCGGGTTCGCTGAGCTTCGGCACCACACCGCAGCTGTCCGACCACGTGGTGGCGATCCCCGAGGACCACCAGTGGACCTGCTTCTCGGCGTTCACCGGCACGTCCGCGGTGCTGCCGAACAACCTGGCGACCACGACGAGCGCCGGGTCGGCGTCGCTGTTCGCGGTGCGCGACGGCGACACGGCGCACGTGTACTCGGCCTACACCGGGCAGTGGCACACGCACACGGTGCCGGCCGGGTGGAGCCTGCAACTGGGCGAGCGCATCGCCGCGTTCGGCAACTCGGTGTTCACGGTCGGCGGACCGAGTCAGGGTGCTGCGGTGTTCGACGGCTTCTCGGGCCAGTGGCACGACGTCGCCGGTCGCGCCGAGCAGCAGATCGTGCGGGTCAGCGGCGGCACCGCGCTGCTGCTGTTCGAGACCTCGGGGCTGGGCTTCTCGACGCAGCTCGGCGCTCCGGTGGCGCTGCCGGGGCCGGTCGGCGCTGCGGGCGGCGCGCTGTCGACGCAGTCGCCGACCGACCTGATCAACTACCGCGGCGCCGTGTTCTCCGGCATCTCGGGCGCCTTCGCGCAGCCGCCGTTCCCGCCGCAGCCGTTCGGCAACAGTCCGAGCTACTGGAACAGCGGGCTGGTCACGCGCGGCCGGGTCATCGCGTCGCCGGATCCGCTGGTGATGGGCACGTCGGGCTGGATCCCGGTGCCGGGCGGCACCGGCGCCGGTGGCGACCAGCTCACCTACACGTCGTTCGGCGACGCCGACGGCGTCACCGTGCACGCGTTCAGCGCGCTCACCAACCAGGTGGCGTCGCACACGTTCTCGGCACCGTCGCCGAACGGCCTCGCGCGCGACCACTTCCTGGTGGTCGCCGACGGCGGCGACGGGCAGCCGTGGTTCTACAGCGGCCTGACCGGGCAGTGGCACGCGTCGCCGGCCAACGTGCTGCCGTTCGCGGGGCCGGTGCTGACGTTCGGCGTCGGCGACGCCGGCATGATCCTGCGCACGACCACCGGGCTCACCGGGTTCTCGGCGCGCACGGGCGAGTTCACGCCGCTCGGTGTGCCCGGGCTCACGCTGGTCGGCGGCCACAGCACGGCGATCGGCGCGTACGACGCCACGACGCTGTACGTGTTCGACGCGGGCAAGGGCCGCTGGCTGGGACGGCCGATCCAGATCGACCCCGGGCAACCGCCGCTGGTGTCGACGGTCGGCTGGCCGAGCTCGGTGCTGCTCGCCGAGGACCCGACCCGCGTCGTCGGCTTCGCCGCGCGCGCGGGCCACTTCGACGTGCTGACGCCGACCGAGCCCGTGCTGGGCCGCGGCCTGCTCGCCGACGTCGGCTGGGTGCGCACCGCGCAGACGGTGTGGGCGTTCTCGGGCTTCGGCGATGTCGTCGCGTGGGCCGGCCTGCCCGAGGACCTGATCGGCGTCGGTCGCGGCGGCCAGCTGCACCAGCAGGTGCGGTTGTCGGACGGCGACTTCGCGTTCCTCGGCATCGGCGCCAAGGTGGCCGCGCCCGTCTCGCTGCCGCCGCTCGGCATGCTGTGGATCGACCCGCAGTTCAGCGAGGTGCGGTTCCTCGCCGGCGCGCCCGGAAGCGACCGCGCGCTGCTGCAGCTCGCGGTGCCCAACGACGCCGTGTTCGCCAACACCGAGTGGTTCGCGCAGGCGCTGATGGCGCCGGCGGGGCGTGCTGCGTACCTGGCGGAGCCGGTGGACTTCCGGCTGTTCTGACCGAATCCGGACGCGGGCCCCGGACCGGGCCGGCTCGCGACCCCTTGGACGGCAGGCGGGCGGAAGGTCGGCCTTTCCGCTCCTGCGTTGCGCGGCCGGGAATCGCGAGCTCGGTTCGTCTGCGCGGGCTTGCACGTCGGGCGCGGCAGCGCGCAGCGTGCTACCCTTGTCCGCCTCATCGAGGTCGGGGCATGGCACCCGGCCGACCCGGGAGAACGCCATGCATGTTCATTGCCTCGACGGTCCTCTTCTGTCCCGCGGCCTCGCCCTCGCTCATGCCGCTGGCGCCGCGCTGATCGTGCTCGCTGTCGCGCCGGCGCAGGCGCCGTCGGCCTGGAGCTCGATCGCGCCGCCCGGCGGCGTGGTGCCGGGCTTCATCGGCCCCGCCAGCAGCGGCGCCGACCGCAAGGTCATGGTCTACCGCGACGGCGCCTACCTGCAGGCGTTCTCGGCCGTGACCGGACGCTGGCACGCGGCGTCGCCGAGCGCTGCGGCCACCGTGAGCACCGGCAACGACCTCGTGCTGATCGCCGACGGCGCGCAGTGGACCGCGTTCTCGGCGTGGACCGGTCGCTTCGCGCCGCTGACGGTCGGCGCCGCGTTCGCGCCGATGCAGCTCGACGACTCGGTCGCCTACGTGCGCGACGGCGGCACCGTGCACGGCTTCTCGGCGTTCACCGGCGACTGGCACGCGCACGCGATCCCGGCCGGCTGGGCCGTGCGGCTCGCCGAGCGCACGCTGGTCTTCTACGACCCCGCGGGCGCGTTCGACGGCGCGTCGGCGTTCGATCCCTACACCGGCACGTGGCACGACCTGGCGGCGCGGCCCGAGGCGCTGGACCTGCTGGCCGCCAGCGGCGGCACCGCGCTGGCGCGGTTCGCGTCGGCGCAGTTCGGCTTCTCGAGCCAGCACTCCGCGTGGATCGCGCTGCCGGCGACGGCCGGCACGGTCGTGCCGATCGTCGTCGGTCAGCCGGGCAGCGACCTGCTCGCGGTGCGCGGTACGATGTTCTCGGGCATCACCGGCACCGCGCTCGTGCATCCGTCGGCGGCCGCGCCGCTGCCGCTGATGGACGTCGACGGGCTGGTCGGCAGCGCCACGGCCAGCGGCTTCCCGTCGTTCGTCTGCGGCCCGCGCGCCATGACGTGGGTCCCCGTGCCGGCGCCGGCCCCGAGCCTGTTCGGCAACAGCGCGTGGGTGATGGCCGCGAACGCCGGCTCGTTGCACGTGTTCAGCGCGATCACCAACGCCTTCGCGCCGCCGGTCGCGGCGCCGACCTGGGCCGGGACCAACGCGGTGGTGGCGGCGCTGCCGCCGAGCGGGCTGATCGAGCTCTACAGCGCGCTGACCGGCCAGTGGTACGCGCCGCCGACCGGCGCCGTGTCGGTGCCGAGCCTGCTCGACGCCGAGATCGGCGCTGCGTGCGCGCTGCTGCGCACCGCGACCGGCGTCTCGGCGTTCTCGGCGCGCACCGGCGCGCGGGTGCCGCTGAGCACCGGCTTCGTCACGTTCGAGGGCGGCGGCGGCGCGGCGGTGGCGGCCGTCGAGGGCAACGTCATCCACGTGTTCGATCCGCAGAAGGACCGCTGGTTGCAGACGTCGCTGACCATCGGCATCTTCGACGCCCCGCGCTTCGCCGGCGCGCCGTTCGGCTCGACCGCGGTGTTCAAGGGCGCCGAGGGCGTGGTCGCCTTCGGCGCGCGCAACGGACGGCTCGAGCTGCTGCCGCAGGCGCAGCCGGTGCTCGGCCGCGACGCGGTCGGTCATTTCGCTTGGGCCAGCTCGGCGACCGAGCTGCACGGCTTCACCGGCTTCCCCGACATCGCCCCGTGGTTCGGCGTGCCGGGGGACTGGTTCGGCTGTGGCGTCGGCGGCGTGATGCGGTTCCAGGTGCGGCTGCCGCAGGGCAGCGCCGCGCTGGTCGGCATCGGTCCGCGCCTCACCGCGCCGGTGGCGCTGCCGCCCGGCGAGCTGTGGCTCGACCCTGCGTTCGCCGAGATCCGCTTCGTGCTGCCGGACCCCGGCGAGGACCGCGCCGTGCAGGCGCTGCCGATCCCGAGTCTGCCGGTGTTCCACGGCACCGAGTGGTTCCTGCAGGCGTTCGTGGCCCCGGCGGCGGGCGCGCCGTACCTGAGCGACCCGATGACGATGCGGATCCTGTGATGTGCCGAGCCATTGCTGCGGAGTTCCTCTGGCGCGCTGCGCCGCTCCTTCTCCTGGCGCCATTGCACGCGCAGGTCGAGGTGGTCGATGACCAACGGCCCCGCGTCGAGTGCGCCATGGCGTTCCACGCGGCGACGCAGCAGTTCGTCCGGTTCGGCGGATCGGCGCGGCCGACGTTCGCGCCGCGGGCGACCGACGAGACCTGGGTGTGGTCCGGTAGCGGCTGGTCGCCGCCGGCGATCCTCACCATTCCCGGTCCGCCGCCGCGCACCAGGCACTCGCTGACGGCGTTCGACGCGATCGGCGAACTGGTGCTGTTCGGCGGGGTCGACGCCGACGGCGTCGACTGCGCCGAGACCTGGGGATGGAACGGCGTGTTCTGGTGGCGACACCTGCCCGCGACGTCGCCACCGGCGCGCAGCCGACACGGCGCCGCCTGCGATCCGCGCCGCGGGCGCCTCGTGCTGTACGGTGGCGAGGCGGGTGGGGTCGGTCTCTCGGACACCTGGGAGTACGACGGCGTCACCTGGTCGCAGCACGTTCCGCCGAGCTCGCCGCCGCCGGGTCGCAGCGAGGCCATGGCGTACGATCCGGCCACGCAGCGGGTCATGCTGCTGCAGCAACAGCCGACCGTGTGGGAGTGGGACGGGGCCGCGTGGACCGGCATCGCGCCGCAGGGACATCGCGTGTCGGGGCTCATGGGCCAGCAACTGGTGACCGACGTCTTGGGCAACGGCGTGCTCGTGGTGGGCGGTGACGACCTCGGGTCGGCGCTCTCGACGCGGGTGTTCGCCCGCTGGGACGGGACGACCTGGACGGACCTGACCGGCACCGTCGGTGGCCTCGCGCGGCGCGACCACACGACCGCGGTCGATCCGGGCTCCGGCACCGTGCTGACGTTCGGCGGCAGCCAGCGCTACGACCCCTTCGAGAGCCTGCACGCCGAGACCTACACGTGGAACCTCGCCGGCGGCAGCTGGCTCTTGGTGGACGACCAGGCGCCTTCGACCCGGTACGGCGCGTCGATCGATGCGCTCCCGGATGGCAGTCTGGTCGTCGTCGGCGGCTGGTTCGGCGTCTTCTCGAGCGATCAGGCCTGGCGTCACGACGGCACGGGCTGGCAGCAGCTGCCGAACCTGCCGAACTCGACCGGGCAGCACGGCGCGGCCTTCGACTCGGCGCGCTCGCGGCTGGTGATCTTCGGCGGCTGCGGCGGGTTCATCTCGCCCAGCGGCTCCTGCACGGCGAACAGCGACACCTACGAGTTCGACGGCAATGCCTGGGTGCTCGCCGCCACCGGCGGACCTTCGCCGCGGACCCACTGTGCCATGGCGTACGATCCGGTCCGCCAACGCACCGTCCTGTTCGGCGGCTACGATCCGGGCTTCGGCATACCCGTTCCCGTCACCGACACCTGGGAGTGGGACGGCACGGTCTGGCTGCAGCGGTCGCCGACGACGGTGCCCCCGGTCCACGGCCCGATGACCTTCGTGCCGGCGCTGGGCGCGCTGGTCATGAATGCATCCGGCGCCCTGTGGACCTTCGACGGCGTCGACTGGGCGCCGTGGATCACGGCGCCCGGCCCCGGCGAGATCGTCTGGGACCAGGGTCGCGATCGCCTCGTGCTGATGACGCAGTTCGACGTGCACGAGTACGACGGAACGGCGTGGCTGCTGCGCAGCAACCGGCAGTTCGATGGGCTGGCCACCTGGCACGATGGCGTCCGACGAGTCGTCGCGTTCCAGGACGGGGGCCTGTCGTACTACGGGGCGATCGCGCCGGGCAGCTCGGAGCCGCTCGGCCTCGGCTGCGCGGGCTCCGCGGGACTCATCGAGCTGCGCCCCGACAACGATCCGTACCTCGACGGTGCGTGGCGCCTGCGCCTCATGGCCACCTCTGCGGCCACGCCGCCCGGCCTGCGCCTGGTGGCCGTCGGTCTGCCCAGTGCGAGCTGGAGCGGTCAGCCGCTGCCGATCGACCTCGCGTCGTTCGGCATGCCGGGCTGCCGGCAGCACGTCGCCGTCGACGCGGTGTTCTCGACGCCGACCGACGATTGGGCGCTGCCGATTCCGAATGTGCTCGCGTTCGCGGGGATCCAGGTGGACGTGCAGGCCCTCGTACCGGATCCGACGGCGAACGCCGCGGGGCTGATCGTGACGAACGCCCGGCGCGCGACCATCGGCATCCGCTGACGCTGACGCCGGCGCTCGACCGGCCGCCGGCGTGAGAATCCGCCGATTCCGCGTGCGCTGCCTGCCGCCCCGGCTCTGGACCTCTGAAGACGCGGCACCCCCGGCCGCGCCCCTTCCCCAACGCGAGGTTCGCTCATGCAACGCAGCCACCTGCTGGCAGCGGCGCTGCTGCCGCTGTGTACCCCCGTCCTCACGGCCCAGGGTCCCGCGCGACTCGTGACACTGACGCGCTCGGCGCCGGGCCTCCACGTGTTCGACATCCAGAACTGCACGCAGGTCGACCACTGTGCGCCGCTGCCGCTGCCGACGCCGCTGCCGCCGGTGGTCCAGGGTGCCGGCGACCTCGCCTGGGACCCGCACACGCGCGGCGCCTGGATCACCGACGGCTTCCGGCTGGCCAAGGTCGACGATCAGTGTCAGGTGCAGTGCCCGGTGACACCGCTGCCGGCGGGCAACGGCGTCGTCTCGGGCCTGGAGGTGTTCGAGAGCCGCAACCGCCTGTTCTCGATCGACACCGCCGGCGTGCTGACCCAGTGGATCCCGTCGTGCCCGCCGACCGTGGTGTCGTCGTGCCAGACCGGGCTCACCGGCCCGGCCGGCAACTTCACGCCGACCGGCATCGCGATCGACGAAGGGCTCGGCTACGTGTTCTACGCGATCACCGACTTCGGCACCGGCGACAACGCGCTCGCGGTCGCGACGGTGCAGGATCCGTGCACGATCCTGCAGCGGATCCAGGTGCAGGCGTGCCCGTCGTCGACGCTGCCGTTCCAGAACCTCGAAGGCCTCACCGTCGACTGGTGCAACCGCGTGCTGTACGCGACCGACGGTCGCCGCACGATGGCGCTGAACTACCAGATCGGCATCGTCGGCATCGCCATCACCGGTCAGACCTGCTGCCCGCCGCTGGCGATCACGCAGGACCGGTACAGCGGCATCGCGATCCGGCCCGGCCGCGAGGAGCCGTTCGGCCAGGCGTGCAGCAACGGCCTGTGCCCGAACTGCCCGATGCGCCACAGCCTGGGCAACGACCCGAACGTCGGCAACGCGCGCTTCTTCCTCCGCACCGCCGGCGTGCCGCGGCTGTCGCTGGTCTGGAACCTGATCGGTCTCGGCCCGTGCAACAACGCGCCGGTGCTGCCGCCCCTGTGCGGTCCGATCCACACCAACCCGCTCGGCGGCGTGCTCGGGCCGTTCCTGCCGGTGGCGTCGACCACCGGCGCGTGCGACGGGTTCGTCGGCGTGAGCGTCGGCGTGCCGCCCGACCCGTACTTCTGCGGCATCGTCGTCAGCTCGCAGGCGCTGGCGCTGTGCTTCGACGTGAGCGGCGGCTTCGGCACCTCGCTGAGCAACTGCGTCACGTTCGAGTGCCAGGGGAACTGACGGGCGGGACCAACCGGACCGCTCGTGGTGTCGGCCGGCGGTCGCTCCTTCACTCGGGGTGGCGACCGCCGGTGCGATGCCGATCGCGCGTGCGCGCGCGCGGCGGCGCCGCTACCGTGCCGCCGATGATCCGACCCCTCACTCGTTTCCCCCGCGCGCTGGGTGTGTCCCTGTGCGTGCTGTTCGCCGCCGCGTGCCAGAGCACCGGCGGCAGCGTCCGGCCGGCCACGTCACTGCCGGACCACGCCGCGGTGACCGCCGCCCTGCGCGCCGTCGTGCAGGAGCAGAACGGTGGCTTCGGCCTGCAGATGTGGGCCTCGGTCGTCGACCGCGACGGCGTCGTCACGGTGGTCGCGATGTCCGGCGCGGATCGCGGCGACCAGTGGCCCGGCAGCCGCGTGATCTCGGCGCAGAAGGCCAACACCGCGAATGCGTTCAGCCTGCCGGCGCTGGCGCTGTCGACCGCCAACCTGTTCGCGGCGGTGCAGCCGGGCAACAGCCTCTACGGCCTGCAGGCCAGCAACCCGGTCGACACGAAGGCGGCCTACGGCGGCGACGCGCGCCGGTTCGGCACCGCCAGTGACCCGATGGTGGGCCGCCGCATCGGCGGCGTGAACGTGTTCGGCGGCGGCCTGCCGCTGTACGCGCGCGGCGAGCTCGTCGGCGCGCTCGGCGTCAGCGGCGACAGCTCGGTGGCCGACCACGTGATCGCGTGGAAGCTGCGGCACCGGCTCGAACTCGACCACGTGCCGGCCGGCGTCAGCCCGACCAACGACGACAACATGGTGCTCGACTTCGAGAACGGCGCGAGCGCCAGCGGCTGGGGGCACGCGGCCACCACGCCGGCGGCGACGCAGATCGTCGGCGAACTGCCGAAGACCCACCCGATCCGCCGGTAGCCGGCATGCGCGCCGCCCGCCCCGTGTCGCTCGCGCTGGCCGCGGCGATCGCCGCCGCCGCGCCGGGCGCGGCGCAGGGCACGGCGGCGGACTACGAGCGCGCCGCGCGGCTCGCGCAGCAGTGGCGCGACGGTCTCGTGCGCTTCCCCGCGCGCGTGCACTGGCTCAACGGCGGCGCGGCGCTGTGGTTCGACACCGGGGCCCCTGGCGACGGCCGCTGCGTCCGCGTCGACGTCGCGACCGGCGCGCGCACCACGGCGCCGTCGGCGGCCGAGCTCGGCGTCGACGCGCACGCGGCGGCGCTGCCGCCGCGGCGCTCGACCCTGCGCAGCCGCGACGGCGGCGCCGAGACCGCGATCCGGTTCGAGAACGGCTTCGACCGCGAGCTGCTGCTGCGCTGGATCGACGCCGACGGCGCCGCCCACGACTACGGCACCGTCCCCGCCGACGGCGCGCGCGAGCAGCACACGTTCGCGGGTCACGTCTGGCGGCTGGAGTTCGCCGACGGCGAGGTCGCCGGCGTGTTCGCGGCCGCGGCCGACGGCGGCACCGCGCGCGTCGACGACGCGTCGCGCCGGCGGGCGGCGACGCCATCGCCGCAGAACTCGCCGCCGGCGCGGGCCGGCGGCGACCGGGCGGACCCGCCCTGGTTCGTGCGCGACCACGACGTGTGGCTGCGCCTGGACGACGGCACCGAGGTGCGCCTCACCGACGACGGGCGCGTCGACGATCGCTATCGCCCGGACCTGCACCCGTCGCCCGACGGCCGCTGGCTGCTCGCCTTCCAGGAGGAACCGGAGCAGGAGCACACGGTCACGCTCGTGGAGTCGTCGCCACCGGACGGCGTGCAGCCGAAGGTGCACACGCTGCAATACCTCAAGCCCGGCGACCGCATCGCCCGGCCGCGGCCGCGGCTGTTCGACGTGCGCGAGCGGCGACGGATCGACGTCGACGAGGCGCCGTTCGCCGACGCCTGGTCGCTGGGCCGCGTGCACTGGGCGCCCGACGGCAGCGAGGTGCACGTGCTGTACGATCGGCGCGGCCACCAGTACCGCGCGATGCGCGCCATCGCTGCGGCGACCGGCGCCGTGCGCACGGTGGTGGAGGAGCGCAGCGACACCTTCGTCGACTACTCGCAGAAGACGATGCTGCGCTGGCTCGACGGCACCGGCGAGCTGCTGTGGGCGAGCGAACGCGACGGCAACTGCCACCTCTACCTGATCGACGTGGCGACCGGCGCGCTGCGGCAGCTGACGCGCGGCGACTGGCGCGTGCGCGCGATCGACCACGTCGACACGGCACGGCGCGAGGTCTGGATCACGGCGCTGGCGATCCATCCGCAGCAGGACCCGTACCACCGTCACCTCGCGCGCGTGGCGCTCGACGCGTCCCCCGATCGCGGCGACCCGATGGTGCTGACCGCGGCCGACGGCGACCACGAGTGGGAGTTCGCGCCGGACCGGCGCCACTTCGTCGCGCGCTGGTCGCGGGTCGACCAGCCGTGGGTCACCGAGCTGCGCCGCAGCGCCGACGGCGCGCTGCTGCAGGAGCTCGGCCGCGACGACGCGACGGACCTGCTGGCCGGCGGCTACCGCCCGCCCGAGCGCTTCGTCGCCAAGGGGCGCGATGGCGCGACCGACATCCACGGCATCCTGATCCGCCCGTCGACGTTCGATCCCGCGCGGCGCTACCCGGTGCTCGAGTCGATCTACGCGGGTCCGCACGACTTCCACGTGCCCAAGACCTTCGGGCCACAGCGCCGCGAGCGCGCGCTCGCCGAGCTCGGCTTCGTCGTCGTGCAGATCGACGGCATGGGCACCAACTGGCGCAGCAAGGCGTTCCACGACGTGTGCTGGCGCGACCTCGAGGACGCCGGGTTCCCCGACCGCATCGCCTGGCTGCGCGCCGCCGCCGCCGCGCACCCGGAGCTCGACCTCGCGCGCGTCGGTGTGTTCGGCGGCAGCGCCGGCGGCCAGAACGCCCTGGCGGCGCTGCTGTGGCACGGCGACTTCTATCGCGCCGCTGCCGCCGATTGCGGCTGCCACGACAACCGGATGGACAAGATCTGGTGGAACGAGGCGTGGATGGGCTGGCCGGTCGGCGACTGGTACGCCGACAGCTCCAACGTCGTGCACGCGCATCGGCTGCAGGGGCACCTGCTGCTGACGGTCGGCGAACTCGACCGCAACGTCGATCCGGCCTCGACCCTGCAGGTGGTCGACGCGCTGCTGCGCGCCGGCAAGGAGTTCGAGTTCGTGCTGGTGCCGGGCGCCGGCCACGGCGCCGGCGAACGGCCGGCGCTGGCGCGGCGGCGCCAGGACTTCTTCGTGCGGCACCTGCTGGGCGTCGAGCCGCGGCGCGCCGGGCGCTGAGACTCGGCGCGCGGCGGCGGCGTCAGCGGTCCTTCTCGACGCGCCCGACCACGCGCACCACGAGGTCGGTGCGCGGGGCCCCGTCGCTCAGGTCGAACGTCGACGGCTCGAGGCGCAGCTCGTCGGTGCCGCGACGCAGCGACAGTGTGTAGGTGGTGCGGTCGAGCAGGCCGAACTCGAACCTGCCGTCCGGCTCCAGCCCCACGCCGCGGAGCGAGTTGTCGCTCTCCAGCAGCAGCATCGCGCCGTCGCGGGACTCGCCGGCGAACTCGACACGGCCCTGCAGCGACGGCACCTGCAGCATGCGCAGCGCGATCGGCCCGGCACGCTCGCCGGGGCGGACCTGCACGGTGATCGGCGCGCTGCGCGCGGCGGCGCCCTGGGCCACCAGGCGGTAGTCGCCCGCCGGCAGCTCGTCGAGCTCGAACGCGCCTTGCGCGTCGACGGGGACGTCGCGCTGGATCGTGCCGATGTCGAGCGTGGCGAACGCGTGCACGGTGACCTCGCTGGGCGGCAGCCCCTGCCAGTCCAGGGCGCCGCGGACGCCGCCGCTCCGCCAGTGCAGGTCGAGCCGCGTCTCGCCGCCGGACTGCAGGTCGACGTCGCCCTCCCAGAGGGTCTCCGTACCGCGGCGCAGCACCAGTGTCTGCTTGCCACCGATCACCGAGGGCACCACGAACGTGCCGTCCGGCCCGAGCGTCGTCAGCTCCGAGGTCTTCCACCAGTCGATCTTGCGCGCCAGTACCGCGCCGGCGAGCGGGCGGCCGTCGAGCGACGCGGCGCCGACGATGCGGGCGCCCTCGGCGTCGGGCGGCGGCATGTTCGGGTCGACGTCGAACGACAGGTTCACGACCTCGCCCGGCGCGATGGTCACCTCGAGTTCGTGATCGCGCGAGTTGAGCCACCACCGGTGCGTGACCTCGTCGATCTTCTCGATCGCGCTGCGCATGTGCCACGCGGAGCGCGTGCGGGCCATGACCTTCACCTGGTAGGGGGCCGGCGCCAGCGCCTCCAGCGCGTACGAACCGTCCGGGTCGAGCGGCGCCCGCAGCGTCGGCAGCGGCCAGGCGCCGTGCGTCGTCGGCACCGCCTCGACGACCCACTTCTGCGGATCGGCGGGCGCGCCCTGGTCGAACACGCGGCCGCGCAGCGCGGCGGGTCGCGGCAGCGTGAGGTCGACGCGATGCACCGTGGTGTCGATGGCGACCTCGGCCGGCGGCCACGTCGGGTGCGTCGCGATCACCTGCACCGGCACCGCGGGGCGGCCGGCCACGTCCAGCGCGCCGTCGGCGTCCGTCACGCCGGCGTCGAACGGCAGCAGCCGCCAGCGGTCGAGGCCGTAGTCCGACGGCAGCACGTTGCGCTCGATCTCCAGCGGGTCCTGGCGGTGGACGAACACGCGGGCGCCGGCGACCGGTCGGCCGTCCGCGTCGACGACGCGGACGTGCAGTGGCGCGGCGGCGGCGAGCGTGACCTCGAGCAGGCCTTCGTGCGGCATCGTCACCACCTGCTCGGTCGGCGTCGTGCCCGCGGCGCCGACGCGCAGCGTGTAGCAGCCGGGCGCGAGGTCCCGCAGCGTCAGTCGACCGTCGTCCCGGCGGTCGAGCCGGTCCCGGAGGTCCAGCGGGCGCTGCATGCCGAGTCGGCGCATCTCGTGCATCGGCGGGCCTGCGAACAGCGCGACCTCGACGTCCGCCGCCGCGACCTCGTCCGCGCGCGTGACCAACAGCTCGAGCGCTGCCGTCTCGGGCAGGTCGACGTCGAGGTCGTCGCCCGCGTCGACCGGGCCGAGCACGTGCCACGGCGCCGCCGCATCGGCGCGCACGGCCAGCATCGCCCGGCCGCGCGGCAGCCCGCCGACCGCGAACCGACCGGCCGCGTCGGTCGTCACCGGCGCCAGCGTGAAGGCGATGCCGCGGTACCCGAGCATGCCGATCGCGCCGGCGCGGACCTCGGCGCCGGCCACCGCGGTGCCGGTCGCGGCGCGCACGGTGCCGGTCAGCCGTTCGCCGCCGCCGAGCTCGACGTCGCCGACGTCCTCCTGCGCGCCGGCCTCGACGCGCACGCGCGGCCTGGTGCCGACGGCGAGACCGGCGCGGCGCACGATCAGCATGTTCGAGCCTGGCTCGACGCCCTCGAGCACGAAGCCGCCGTCGTCGCCGGTCCGCGTCCGCGCGAACGGCGCCGCGCCCCACATCTCTTCGGCCCACGGCAGGCCGTCGATGACGACCGTCGTGAGGTCCTCGGCGCGGTCGAGGTCGGTGCGCAGGAACAGCTCGCCGGCGAGGTATTCGCGCATCCGGCTGCGCACGGCCTCGTCGTCCAGGGCGGCCTTCGGCGTCGGCAGCGACATCATCACACCGTGACGCGGCTCCAGCAGCTCGAACGGCAGCATCGCCGCGAGCGCCGCCGGCATGTCGATGCCGAGCACCTCGGCGCCGGCCACCGGCCGGCCCGCGTCGTCGACGGCGCGGCCGTGGATCGCGCCCTTCGCGGTCAGCTGGATGTCGCCGACGTCGCGCACCTCGCCCGCCCGCGGCACCGTCGACAGCTGCACGAGGGTGCGGTTGTCGCCGTCGTAGTCGGCGTGCAGGAGGTACTGCGCGTCGGGCCACAGGCCCTCGATCACGAACACGCCGTCCTGGTCGGTGCGGGCCTGGCCCTGCGGCAGGCTCGGGCCGCGATCGGGACCGGGCATGTCGGTGAAGAACCGCGACGGGTCGATGCCGAGCACCTTGACGAGCGCGTCGGGCGCCGGCGTGCCGTCGGGCTCGAGCACGCGGCCGCGCATGCCGGCCAGCACCTGGGCGGGCTGCGGCGCGAAGCCGGTGGCGGGTCCGGCAGGCTGGCGCGTGCGCTCGGCGTCGACCGCGGCGTCGGCGACCGACGCGGCGGCGCGGTCGACCTCGGCGGTCGCCGGCGTCTCGGCGGCCGACGCCACCGACACCGGGCCTTCGGGCAGCGCGGCCTCGCCGTCGGTCCACCACAGGTATCCGAGCAACCCCAGCGCCAAGGCGCCGGCCATTCCGAACAGCTTCATCATCAGCAACGCTCCGGTCATCGAGAAGACGGTCCCCATGCCGGCGCCCGCCGCGGGCCGCGTCAGCGGCAGCAGCAGGAGGCACCACGCGCGCCGATCGCCGCCGTGCTGGCGGTCGAAGTGCTCGCGCAGCTGCTCGAGCGCCCGCCGCAGGTGCGAGCGCACGGTCGCCGCGGGGATGCCGCGGCGCCGCGCGATCTCGCCCGGCTGCAGGTCCTCGAAGAAGCGCGCCAGCACGGTGCCGCGGTACGGCTCCGCCAGCGACATCACCGCGTCGACGACGCGGCGCCGCTGCTGCTCGCGCGCGAGCACCTCGCTCGCCGACGGCAGCGCCTCGCTCCTTGCCGAGGCCTGCTCGCGCCGCTGCCGCCGCGCGTCGTCGCGCGCCCGCCGCCGCACCAGGTTGTGGACCACGCGTCCGAACCAGGTGGGGGCGGCGCCCGCCTCGCGCGGCGGGTTCTCGAGCGCGGCCAGCCACGCGTCCTGGGCCACATCGTCGATGCGGTCCTGGTCGAACACGAGGCTGTGGCACAGGCGCCGGACGAAGTCCTGCTGCGCCGCGAACTCGCGCACGTCGAAGGCTGCGGGGGTGCCGGTCATGGTGAGACGAGGGACACCGCCGGCCGTGGAGCGTTGCGAAGATTCCCGGCCGGGCGGCGTCCGCCGGCGCCAAGGCTACCCCGCGCGGCGCAGCGGCGCGGCCCGGGGGCGCCTTCTCGTCGGCGGGGCCTGGCGCAACGCCATCCGCAACATGGGTTTGGGGCGCCGCAGGTCGCCCGTCCCCCGTCGCCCCTAGGTCGACTCGACGTCGAGCGGCGGCGGCAGCAGCGCCGACGCAAGCAGCAGGCCGGCGACCAGCGCGCCGCCGACCAGCAGCATCTGCAGGCCGAACTGCGCGCCCTGGGTGAAGTCGCGCTGCAGCGCGGTGCTCAGGCCGCGGAAGCCGAGCGAGCCCGGCACCAGCAACAGCAGGCCGGGCGTGCGGACGACCGCGCCGGGCTGGCGGAACCAGCGCGCGTACAGGTTGGCCGCGCACGCGACGCCGAACGCGCCCACGAACGCGGCGAGCTCCCGTTCGAACAGCAGGCCGCCGAGCGTGCCGCCGGCGTAGGCCACCGCCACCGCGACGCCGACCGTGGCCAGCTGCGCGCGGCTGGCGCGCAGCAGCACCGCGAACGCGACCGCGGCCGCCGCGGCGGCGGGCAGCTGCCACCCTGCGGCCAGCGGCTCGGGCACCGGCGTCGCGACGACGCCGAACGCGAGCACGCCGAGCCGGGTGCCGAGACCGACGCCGACGGCCATGGTGAGCATCGTCGCCAGCGCGCCGAGCAGCCGCGCGCTGCCGGCGGCGAGGTGGCGCATCGACAGCTCGGTCAGCGCGGTGGTGAACACCAGCCCCGGCAGCAGCGCGATGATGCTGGCCAGCACCGCGACGCCGGGGTCCAGCGCGACGGCGTGCGCCGCGCCGTGGGCGACGAACGCGGCGACGGCGCCGGCGGTCGGCTCGAACACGCGGCCGAAGCGCGGCGCGCGCGCGGCCAGCTGCGCCAGCGCGCCGACGACGAGCCCGGCGCCGCTCGCGACCGCCACCTCGGCGAGGCCGCCGCCGAGGAACACCGCCGCGGCGGCGGCGATCAGCCCCCAGCACGGCCATTCGGCCAGCGGCGGCCACGCCGGCGGCGCCTGCATCACCACGTCGAGGCGCCGCAGGCCATCCGCCGCCGAGCAGCGGCCGCCGACGACGGCGTCGCGCTCGGCGTACAGCCGCGCCAGCTTGCCGAGGTCGTGTTCGCCCGGCGGCACCCGTTGCAGCGTCGTGAACGGCGCGGTCCCCGGCGGCCCGAGCTGTGCGAAGATCGCCGTCGGCGTGGCGAAGAACGCGCCTTCGAGGCCGA
Organism: Planctomycetota bacterium; assembly: GCA_050245995.1. Classification (GTDB taxonomy): domain Bacteria; phylum Planctomycetota; class UBA1135; order UBA1135; family UBA2386; genus JBFWWV01. The sequence goes on from JBFWWV010000004.1 coordinate 203,898, forward strand.
GCGCGCGCGCGCAGGCGACCATCGCGTCCTCGACGCGGTAGGCCGGGCTGCCGAGCGCGTGCAGCGCGCGGCCGAGCTCGAGCACGAAGCGGCGCCGCTCGTCGCCGCCCGCCGCGGCGGGACCGGCAGCGGCGGTCACGGCCGCGAGCGCAGGTACTCCTGCTCCCAGGTGCGCATGCTGCGGTCGATGACGAACGGGCCGAACGGCAGCAGCGCGGCGACGAAGACCTTGACCGAGCGCGCCGCCGGCCAGTCCGCCATCAGCCGCGTGCGCTGCCACTCGAGCGCGAACCACAGGAACAGCACGCCGTGGATCCAGCCGCTGACCTTCACCGCCATCGGCGCGTCCCAGACGTACTTCAGCGGCATCGCCACGCCCATCAGGAACACGAAGGAGACACCTTCGAGCAGGGCGACGCGGCGCAGCGAGGGGTAGGGGTTGGTCACGTTCGCGGAAGCGTGCTGGCGCTCGGCGTCACGCGCAAGGACCGTTCGTCGGGTCGGACGGGCGCCGCCGCGATCGACGACGCTCAGCGGTCGTCGAGGCGCAGGGTCGCCGGCCCGGCGCCGAGCTGCAGGCGCACCTCGCGGGCGCTGCCGTCGAGTTCGCGGACGACGGCGAGGTAGTCGCCGGGCGGCAGCCTGCGCTCGTAGGGCTGGCGCCACGTGATCCATTGCGACAGCCGCGCGGTGCCGCGCGCGTCGCGCAGCTCGAGCTCGACGGGGTGATCGGCGGGCACGATCTGCAGCGCGCTCGCCGGCTGCAGGTCCAGCACGAACGGGCCCGCACCCGCCGTGTCGACGACCGCGTCGCCGCACAGGTCGCCCGCCGAAGCCGTGACGAGATAGCGCCCGGGAGGCAGGGCGAGCGTTGCCTCGTCCTCCACCTCGCCATGGCGCAGCGCGCGCGGTCGCGTCGCCGGGTGCACGGGCGGATCGAGCGGGAGCGTCCGCAGCGAGGCCTTCTGCTCGGCGGGGCGGTTCTGCAGCCGGACCACGCAGGCGACCGGTGCCTGCGCGACGACGTCGCCGAGGTCCAGCGTCACCCCTGGTCGCGCTTCGACGAGCATCGGCGGGATCGACAAGTCCTGGTTCCAGCCGACGGCGAGCTCGAACAGCCCCGGCGCCAGCGTCTTGAACTCGATGCGGCCATCGTCGCCGGTCGGCACGCCCTGGCTGCCGGTCTGCGCGTCGCTGATGGAGACGCGCACGTTCGGCAGCGCGGCGCCCGCCGCGTCGACCAGCCGCAGCCGTACCGTCGCGAACGCAGAGCCCAACGCCGGCAGCGGGACCTGCAGGCGGACCTCGGGCTGTCCGGGTTCGACGCGCTGCGTCGCCAGCACCGCCGACCGCACGACGGCGATCACGTGGTAGGGATCGTCCGTCGGCAGATCGAGCGCGCCGTCGCAGTCGGCCGGCAGCGTTTCGCCGCCGCGCGGACGGCCGAACGGGCTGCGGTTGTCGGTCCACGCGCCGACGCCGAACGGCACCTCGCGCAGGTCGCTCAGCGGCAGGCTCGAGGGCGGCGCCGCGGCGGTGGCGATCGCAGTAGGGACTGGGCTGTGCGCGAAGGCCTGCAGCAGGTCCTTCGCGGCCTCGCGCAGCGGCTGGCCATCGGGCGTGACGAACCGCACGACCAGCCGCCAGGTCGGCACCAGGCGCAGGTCGGCGCGCGTGGTCTCGACGCCGGGCGGGATCTCGAGCCGCAGCTCCGTGTCGCGGTGCCCGGCGGCCGTGGCGACGAGGCGATAGGCGCCGGGCTCGAGCCCGGGGATCGCGTAGTCCGACGCGCCGCGCGACAGCGTCGTGCTCATCCGCTCCTTGGCGTCGTCGCCGGCGAACAGCCGCACCCGGGCCTGCTGGAGTGGCTCGCCGGTGCGCGCGTCGACCAGCTCGCCGAACAGGACCGCACCAGTCGATGGTGTCGATGGTGTCGTCGATGGTGTCGCCGGCGTCGGCGCCGCCGGCGCGGCGGTGGAGGGCGGCGTCCTCGCCGCGTCGTCGGCCGGGGCCGAACGGGGCTGGCGGTCGGTGGCTGCGGCGGCCGGCCGCGCATCCGCCGGAATCGTCGCTGCGCGAGCGTCTTCGCGCGGGCCGGCGCTGGCCTCGCCGCCGCGCAGCAACGCGATCGCCAGCAGCAGCACGACGACGCCCTCGGCGATCGCGACCAGCGCCAGCGCCGTGTCGCCCGCGGTCCTGGCGGCGGCCATCACCGCACCTCCACGCGCAGCGGCTCGTCGCCGAGCGTGACCGGCCGCCGCAGCACCTGGCGGTCGTGTCCGTCGAACACCTCCAGCGTGTAGTCGCCGCGCGGGGCGCGCAGCGTCTGCTCGGGCCAGCGCGGCTCCAGCCGGCGCGCGTCGATCGGCGTGCCGTCGCCGTCGAGCAGGCGGGCCACGTAGCCGGCCAACGGTTCGCCGCGCGCCGCGACTTCGATAGCGCCCGGCGTCCGCACCACCAGGGTCACCTCGGCCGCGCCGCTCCGGGCGTCGACGGTGGCGTGCCCCAGCCGGCCGTCGGCGTCGCTGGAGCCGAGCACCACGAAGCGCCGCGGTCCCGCGCCGTGCAGCGCGAAGGTGCCGTCCCGCTCGGTCAGGCTGTGGAAGTTGGTGACCAGCGGGCACGGCTGCGCCATCGCGTCGAGGTCGGTCCAGCAGACCCGGCCGCGCACCGCAGCGCCGTCGGCGTCGACGAGCCGGCCCCGGATCTCGGCGGCCGGCGCCAGCACGACGTCGCCGAGGTCGCATTCGCCGGCGACGCGGAGCTCCTGGCGCCGGGTCTCGCGGTCCTTCGCGGTGAGGTCCAGCAGCCCGATGCCGGGCAGGACGTTCTGCAGCGTCGCGCAGCCGTCGTCTCCGGTCCGCGCGGACGCACGGCCACCCTGGGCGGTGCCGAGCTGGACCTGGGCGCCGGCGATCGGCGCGCCGGCCGGGTCGACGACGCGCAGGCGCACGGTGCCGGTACGGGCGAGCAGCGCGTCGGGGTCGACCACGAACACGATGCGGTTCTGGCCGGCGCCGACGGGCTGCTGCTGGACGACGACGTGCCGCAGCAGCAACGCGGCGTTGGCGGGCGGCGGCCCGTCGAGCAGCAGCATGCCATCGGCGTCCTTCGGCACGCCGGTGCCGTTCCGGTGGTTGTTCCATTCGGCGTGGAAGCGGCCGATGCCGACGTCGCCGACCAGCGTGTTGTCGGTCATCGGCAGGTCCTCGCGCAGCGGTTGCGCCGTCGCGATCACGCTCATCGCCCACGCCAACGTCCGCCCGTGCTCCTTCGCCAGCGCCTCGAGCAGCGGGCGATCGTCCGGGGTGCGCAGCAGCACGGCGATGCGGTGCGAACGCACCAGCTCGATGTCGAGCGTCTGCACGGGCTCGGGTCCGATCGTCACCGGCAGGCGCACCGAGGCGAAGTCGTCCGTCCGGATCGACAGCTCCCACGCGCCAGGCCGGAGCCCGGCGATCGCGTAGGCGCCGCCGAACACCGTGCCGCTCCGGCCGTCGCCGCCGATGGCGCGCAGCCACACGTTCGCGTCGTCGGGCGGCGCGGAGCCATCGTCGGGGAGCAGGCGGCCGTGCAGGAGGATCGACGCGCTCGGTGTCGTCGCGACCTCGCGGCGCGCCGTCGCGGCGTCCGCGACGCCGCTGCCGGCGCTGTCGCGCTCGGCCGTCGGGGCCCGTGCGGAATCGCCAGACGTCGCCTGGTCCCGACGCGCGGCCTCGGCCGACGACGGCGGCGCCGCTATGCCCTCGCCGCGGCCGAGCCAGATGGCCAACAGCAGCGCGAGCAACACGGACTCGGAAAGCACGACCAGGGGTAGCGGGCGCATCGGCGAGCCTCCTTCAGCCGCGGATCCTACCGATCGACTCGGACCGCATGGGGCCGATTCCGTACCTCGGAGGGGCGGCGGACGCAGGCGCGTTGCGCCCGTCCGGCAACGATGCCGCCGCCGCTGGCATCGGCCCGAGCGGGCCGCTTGGTCGAGCCCTGGCGCGGGCTACCATTGTGCGCGCCGATGCGAACCCCGCTGCTGCTGCTGCTGACCGTACCCCCGGCCCTGCTGGCGCCGAACTCGCCGTGCTGCGGGCAGGATCCGTCCGCCGTCGGTTCGACCGCGCCGGTCGTGCTCGTGCGCGAGGGCGTCAGCGGCTCCGAGGAACCGCTCGATCTGCCGTTGCCCGAGCTGCGCCCCGACCGGCACTACTCGGTGCTGGCGACTCTGGCCGACCCCGGCGCCGACGGCATGGTGCGGGTCGAGCTGTTCGATCCCACCGGGATGCCGACCGGCAAGGTGCTGCACCAGGGCGATCCCGACATGCAGTTCGTCTACCGCCCGCGGATCGCGGGCACCTCGGTGCTGCGCGTGCGCCGGAGCCCGGACCAGGCGCCGCTGCCGAAGTCGATCGACGACGCCACGCGCGCGGCGCCGCGCGACCTGTCGATCCTGGCGCTGCAGCAGGACGACGCGACGCTGGCCGGTGCGCTCGAGGAGGGCGACGGCGAGGCGCGGCTCGAGGACGGCAGCGCCTACTCGGGGCGCAGCGCGCTGCGCGTCAAGTCGACCGCCAAGCTCGCGCGCAACGTGCCGGGCTGGGGCTTCCGCATCGCCGAGGAGCCGGGACCGGGCGAGTACCGGTACCTGCGCTTCGCGGTGCGCATCAGCGACGGCGCCGGCGCGATGCTGGCGCTGGCGCACGAGGGCGAGTTCGGCGGTGAGGCCGAGAACGGCCGGCGCTACGGCCTCGGTGCGACGCCGCCCGGTTGGGAGATGCACGTCGTGCAGGCCGAGGCGCCGCGCGACTGGCTGGTCGTGACGCGCGACCTGTGGGCCGACGCCGGCGCGTTCACGCTGACCGGCATGGGGCTGGTGCCGTTCGGCGGCACCATGTGGCTCGATCACGTGTACCTCGCGCGCACGCGTGAGGCGCTCGACGCGGTGACGCCGGCGACCGTGCGCACGGCGATGGCGCGCGGCAGCTCCGACGGCCTCGAGCTGCTGCAGGCGGCGCCGCCGCCGGCGGTCGCCCCGCCGTTCGCCCGCTACGACGACGCGGTTGCCTGGCGCGTCGAGATCCGCGAGATCACGCTGCCCGACGACGGCGAGCGCCTGCTCGAGAGCGAGCCCAACGACCAGTGGAACTACGCGTCGGAGCTGGTGCTGGGCACGGCCGTGCACGGCGGCGCCGACGACATCGAGTACCTCGACAACCGCAACGAGGGCCAGGTCGGCTGGGACTGGTTCCGCTTCGAGTGGAACGGCGTGCCCAAGCTGGTGTTCTTCTCGCTCGACTGCCCCGACCGCGACGTCGTCGCGACCATGCAGGTCTACGTGCAGAACGAGGTCGGCCGGCTGGTCCAGTACAAGCGCGGCAAGGACCCCACCGAGGTGCGCCACGACAACCAGGACGCCAGCATCGCCGGCTGGAAGTTCCTGTCGCGCGTCGTCGCCGACGGCACCTACTGGCTGCGCGTCAAGGCCAACCATCCGAACTACGTGCTGCGCACGACGCTGCACGACGTGCCGCCGTACGTCGACCCGCGCGACGCCGTGCGCACCGCCGCCGAGTACGCCGCGCTGGCCGGCGACAGCTTCTTCGCCAACGTGCCGCGCGGCGGCGCCGTCCGCACGCGCGTCGACACCAACACCGACGAGACCACGCGCTGCTTCGCCTGCCACGCCGGGCACTACCCGCTGATCGGCAACCTGGCGGCCGCCAAGAACGGGTTCCGCGTCACGGAGCGCCCCGAGTTCCGCAACCTCGTCGACCGCATCTACAACGTCGGCGCGCCGTTCTACGGCCACGACGGCGCCACCTGGGCGCGCTTCGACCTCGCGCCGACCACCGGCATCGCCCGCGTCGGCACGATGATCGCGGACTTCGAGGCGCTGGTCAGCGGCCACCCGACCGACGCGATCGAAGGCCCGGCGCGGTTCGCCGCGCTGGTCTACGGCGAGCGCGACGAGCTGCCGCAGAAGGGCGACCGCACCCCGGACGGCAACTACGAGTTCGACGGCAACCGGCCGATCAGCGACGCGCGCGTCGCGACCGAGGCCTGGCGCCTGTTCGACGAGCTCGCGCGGCGCACCGGCGACGCCGAGTGGCGGCGGCTGGCGGCGCACATGCTCGATCTGATGCCGACCGCGCGGCTCAAGGACAACGAGGACCTCGCCGAGCAGATGCTGGGCATGCTGGCGATGGACCGCCGCCGGTTCGCCGGCGACATCGCCCGCAACGCCGAACGCCTGCTGGCGAAGGTGCACGACGACGGCGGCTGGGTCACCGCCGAGTACGTCACCAACCTGCAGCTCACCGACCTCTCGGAGGCCGCGAAGCTCGACCACCCGCGGCTGCCGTCGCTGACCTTCTTCACCGCGCAGGCCGCGTTCGCGCTGATGCAGGCCGGGCTGCCGGCGGGCGAGGCCGGCCGCGAGGTCGTCGATCGCGCGGTGCGCCTGGTGCTCGACCGGCAGCTCGAGTTCGGCGGCTGGATGGACCCGCAGGGCGAGCTGTTCCGCACCGCGTACCTCGAGACCAAGTGGGCCCTGATCCTGCTGTCGCACCGCTATCCGGAGGTGCCGAGCGACGAGGATTCGCCGGCCGAACGACCGGCGCCGGGCTTCGCCGCGCGGCTGCGGTGGTTGGACTCCTTGTGGCGGCCGCGGTCGCCGGCGCAGCTCGACGCGGCGCTGCAGCTGCTGGCCTCCGACGAGCCGATGCTGCGCACCGCGGCGGCGCTCGCCGTGCAGCGGATGCTCTGGTACCACGGTGACCGCGCGCTGCTCGAGCGCGCGACCGCGCCGCTCGTGCGGGCGCTCGCGGATCCCTGCAAGCGCGTCGCCGGCGCCGCCGCGCTGGCGCTGCGCGCGATCGGCAACCAGGGCTTCGGCCGCGACGCCCTGCTCGCCGCCGTCGCGCACGACGACGCGCGCGTGCGGCGCTGGGCCACGCGGGTGTTCGTGCACCAGTTCTGGGACCTCGCGCGCGACCCGCGCTGCCTCGACGCGATGCTGCTGCGGCTCGCCGACCCGGACTTCGTCGTGCGACTGCACGCCGCCAAGGCCGTGCAGCAGTGGTGGTACCGCGCCGAGGCGCCCGCGACCAAGCGCCGCCTGCTCGACGCGTTGCTCGAGCGCACCCGCCTCGAGCAGCGCCCCGAGGTCGCGGCCTGCCTGGTCAAGGGTCTCTACAACATCTGCGACGAGAACACCGCCGAGCTGTACGGCAACGACCTGCGGGTCATGGCGACGCCGGCGCTGCGCGCCCGGGCGCAGGACGCGCGCGAGCAGGTCGTCGAGCGCGATCTCGGCGTGCGGCTCGCGGCCGAGCTGCGGCAGGGCACGCGCGACAGCCGCCTGCGCGTGCTGAGTGCGCTCGGCCTGCGCATCTCCCGCGGCGCGCCCAACGGCAACGACACCGACGACGTCGTGCTGTTCCACGCCGCCGGCGCGGCGCCGTTGGCGCAGGAGATCCTGCGCGCGCTCGCGGACGAGGACGACGCGATCCGCGAGCAGGCGGCCTGGGCCGCCACCGCCGTGCGCAAGCACGCGTCACCGCCGCTGGTCGCGGCCCTGCTGCGGGCGACCGGCGACGCGGCGCCCGCCGTGCGGCAGGCGGCGCTGCGCGTGCTCGACGTCATCGAGGTGCACGCGCAGGACCTGCCCGCCGCCGGCATCGAGTTCCGCTTCGTTCACCTCGACGAGGCTGCCAGCGAGCGCACCGAGGACGCCACCCGCGGCCTGCTGCGATGGCTGCGGCGCGATCCCAGCAGCCAGCGCCCCGAGTTCGCGCCGGAGCTGATCCGGCTCGCGCGCGGCGCCGAGGACCTCGAGATCCGGCGGCTCGCGCTGCAGAACCTCGAGTGGAGCGCCGAGACCGCGAAGCTGGCCGCCGCACGCGACACCGTCTGGAGCATGCTCGAGTGCGACGAGCCAGCGCTGCGCACCGAGGCCGAGGTGCAGATCGAGCGCGCCCACGGCGCCGGCGGGTTCCTCGTGCAGGGTGACCACCGCTGGCGGTTCGTCACGAGCGCGCTGCAATCCAACCTGGCGGAGCAGCACGAGCGCGCCGTCCGCTTCGCGCTGTGGGAGGAGGCCGGCACCCCGTGGACGCAGCTGCTGCCCGAGTTCGGCAAGCTGCTCGAGGCGCGCCGACCGCGGCTGCGGGCCGACGCCGTCACGCTGATCCTGCGCGCCCGCGACGCCGGGCACGACACCGCGGCGCTGCTGCAGCAGGCGCTCCTGCTGCCCGACGCGGACCTGCGCACCCGCGCCGCGGTGGCGCTCGGCATCGACCCCGCGACCGTGCCCGCGCCCGAGGCCGCGATCGAGCGCGTCGACAGCCCGCTCGACTTCGACGCGTTCGCCGCGTTCGTGCACCCCATCCTCATGCGCCACGCGACCACCGGCGCGCGGAGCTGCGTCGAGTGCCACAACCCGCACGCCGAGGGCGTCGGCGAGTTCGTGCTCGTCCCCGCCGAGGACGGCGCGCCCAGCGACGAGGAGCTGATCCACAACTACAACGCCGCCGTGTCGTTCGTGAACGCCACCGCGCCGCGCACCAGCCCGCTGCTCCTCAAGCCGCTCAATCCCGACCGCGCGATCGGCGCCCTGCATGGGACCTCGCACGGGGGCGGCGTGTCGTGGGGCGAACCCAGCGACCCCGACTTCAAGGCGCTGCTCGACTGGGCCAGCGGACAGAAGCTCGACCGCGCCGAGCAGTTCCACTTCGACGAGTTCTACCGCAAGGTCGTGCCGATCTTCACCGACCTGGGGCCGACCGGCGACGCATGTTGGGAGTGTCACAACACCCACAACACGCTGTTCATGCCGGAGCCGGCGAACTTCGAGACCTACACGCCGCAGGAGGCGCGCTTCCTGCTCGACTTCGTGATGCGCACCGTCGACCTTCGCACACCCGAGGACAGCCTCGTGCTGCAGAAGCCGTTGCACGAACTCGACAACCCCTTCCGCGAGAAGGACCCGAACCGGCCGACGCACGGCGGCGGCATCCGCTGGTCGGAGGGGAAGCGGAGCTGGCAGTATCGGGAGCTGCTGCACTGGATCGAGCGGGTGGCGGGCAAACGTTAGGACTGACGCATTGCCTGTGGTTTCGCCGGTTCCGGTGTAACACGTCGGCGGTTCCGGGCACGAGCACTCTGCGGGCCGCCGATGTCGGTGGCCGCCAGGACCATCCGCAGAGGGAGTGCCTTCATGCAGACGTTGTCGAGTGGGTTCGTGCCCCCGTTCTGTCCGAATCGCGCCTGCGCGCGGCACACTGCGCCGGATCCGGACGCGTTCCGGCGGCACGGCAGTTTCCACGTTGCGTGCCGACCGCGTCCCGAGCAGCGCTTTCGCTGCACGACATGTCGCCGCACCTTCTCACGCCAGACATTCCGACACGACCGCGGAGAACGCAGGCCCGAGACCAACGTGGATGTATTCAAGCTGCTGACCAGCGGTGTGGGGCTTCGGCAGACAGGCCGCTACGTAGGCCTCAGCCTCCGGGCAGTGCAGGGCAAGCTGCGCCGCATGGCGGCTACTTGCCGCTCCCTGCATCGGCACCTGTGCCGTCGCCTGCCCGGCGGCCGCATGTTCCAACTCGACGAGGAGGAGACCTTCGAACACGCATCGATCCGGACCGTGACGCTGCCGGTGTGCATCGAGCGCGACAGCCGGCTGTGGATCACGACCGGCACCGGGCGCATCCGCCGGTTGGCAAAGCAGGGCTCGGCTCGTCGCGAGCGCCAGGACCGGGAAGAAGCAAAGCACGGGCTGCGCCCTGACGAGAGCCGCCAGGTCGTCGAGCGGGCCCTGGGACAGCTGCGGCGGCTGGTGCCGACCGGGCCGGTCCTTCTACAGACAGACGAGAAGCCCAGCTACTCCGTCATCGCCAGGAAGCTGTTCGGCGACCGGTTGCATCACGATCAGACGCCTGGTCGCCGCACGCGTTCGACGCGGAACCCGCTCTTCGCGATCAACCACACGCTGACGATGAGCCGTGACAACAACGGCCGCCTGCGCCGGCGGAGCTGGCTGGTCAGCAAGTGTCGACACTGGCTGCAGCGGCAGCTGCACCTGTACGTGGTGTACCGGAACTACGTGCGCCGGCGCTTCAACCGGGATCCCAAGGCGTACACGCCGGCGCGCATGCTCGAGCTGCTGCCGCGCGAGCTGAGCCCGGCCGAAGTGCTCCGCTGGCGTCAGGACTGGGGTCGGTGCAGCATCCACCCGATGTGCCTGGCCGAACCGCGGACCTTCCGACAGATCAGCAGAGAATCCGCGTAACGCCGCATCGGTTTCGAGGTCGCTCCCGGCGGTGGGCCGGGAGCAACAGGCAATGAGTCAGTTCAGACGCGGGCCATGTCGAGCAGCGGGGCACCCGGCGCGCACTCCTCGATCCGCGCGATCACGTCACGCAGCCTCCTGTCGTCGGCCACGTGCGGGCTCCGCGCCAGCACGGAGCCGTCGCGGTCCTTCAGCACCACGAAGTGCTTGCCGTCGCGATCCTCGTGCGGGACGAAGCGATCGCCGGCGCGCACCGCGTTGCGGGCGTGCAGCACCTCCGTCTGCACGGCGATCTTGCCGGCGCTGGGCAGGCCGGAGAGCAGCACCTTCGCGTCTGCGTCGAGCAGCCGGAAGCTGAAGCGACCTTGGTCGTCCTGGACGATCTCGAACCTCGATTTCATGGTGTCCTCCGTGCAGCGGACGTCTGCGGGGCGGTCGGTGTTCCAACTGCCCGTACAACTCGCCGACACCTCGACGGCCCGAAACGTGCCCATCGGGCAAGCCGACGCCACAGGTCGCGATCCCAGCTCCGCGGACCACCACTGGCGCCGCTCGCCGGGCTCCGGGGAGCTGGCGGGATCCGGGCGCCATCGGTCGAATCGAGGCGGTGCGCCATCAGTCGGCGGCCGCCGGATGACGACCGAGGACGGGGGCATTCCGCGCCCCGAACTCCGCCATGAAGTCGATGCGATCCGCGATGTTCTCCCTGTTGCCGATCCTGCTGTGTCCGGCCTGTGCGACGCCCGGCGGCTCGGGCCACCTGCTGCAGGCGGTGGCCTGGGTGCAGACGGCGGCCGAGCGCGACGCCCTGTGCGAGCAGGTCTTCGCCGCCGCGACGGCAGCGATGCGCGCGGCCACGGCAGAGGTCGGCGAACGCCCGTACGCGGTGGTCGTGGACGTCGACGAGACGATGCTCGACAACTCGCCCTACCAGGCGGCGCTGGTGCGCGACGGGCGGTCGTTCGACGCGGACAGCTGGAACGCGTGGTGCCGCGACGCGCACGCGGCGGCGGTGCCGGGCGCGGTGGCGTTCGCCGACGCGTGCCGCGCGCGCAGCGTGGCGGTGTTCTACGTCACCAACCGCGATCGGGCGCTGGAAGGGGCGACGCGGCTCAACCTGGCGGGGTGCGGGTTGCCGGTCGACGACATCGGCGGCATCGACGTGGTGCTGTGCCGCGGCGAGGTCGACGGCGAAGGCGACAAGGCCGGCCGCCGCGCGCGGGTGGAGGAGACCCACGACGTGGTGGTCTGGGTGGGCGACGACCTCGGCGACTTCGCGACACCGAAGGAATCGGTGGCGCAGCGCCGGCTGCAGGTGCAGCGCCACCTCGACGATTGGGGGGCGCGTTGGTTCGTCCTGCCGAATCCGATGTACGGGTCGTGGGACCGCGCCCTGACGCGCGCCGCGGGCGCGCCGGACGCCGCACGCCGCGCGGCCTTGTCACCGGCTCGCTGAGGAACGACGGCGAACCACTGACCGAGCGTCGGGCGTCGAGCGGCGCGGTTCCGGCGGCCGGAGCGGTGGTCGGACGGGCTCGCTCGCGGTGCGGTGGGCCGGCATCCGGGTGGGCCATGGTGCGGTCGTGGGCGGGCAGGGTGCCGTTGACGCCGGCGGTCGGTGGCGAGAAAACGGGTGAGCACTCCGAGCCCGATCGCCGCCACTCCCAGCCCGCCATGGAACGCACCGCCAACCAGCCCCTCGACTTCGACCCCGCCACCCTGCCCTGGCTCGACCGCATCGTCCGGATGATGGACGAGTACCTCGCGACGGTCGAGCCGTCGGCGGCCGAGCGCTTCCGCCTGCGCGGGCTGCTCCTGCACTTCATGCACTACGGGTTCGTGACGCTGGAGCGCGCCGTCGAGCCGCAGCTGATCGACGCCTACCTCGCGGACGTCTACGACCTCTTCGACGAGCGCAAGCTCAACGTGCTGATCGCCGCGGGCTACAACCAGTACCTGCCGGTGCGCGAGTACAAGGAGCAGGACTACTACAAGCACGGCATGCGCGTGCTCGACTTCCACAACAGCTCGATCGCCGGCAAGAAGCTGTCCCTGCACCGCCACATCGTGCGCTTCCTGTCCCTGGTGTTCCGCGAGCAGCCGGTGGCGATGCAGTCGCTGACGTTCATGAAGAGCACGCAGCAGGACATCCATCAGGACTTCGCCTATGTGGTCGCCGAGATCCCGAGCCACATGGCGGCCGCGTGGATCGCGCTCGAGGACATCGACCCGGACTCGGGCCCGCTGTGCTACTACCCGGGCTCGCACACCAACCCGATCTTCGACTGGGGCAACGGCATGTTCCGCACGCCCGAGTCGACCCGGAACGACAAGGAGTTCTCCGACCACATCCACGCGATGTGCAAGAGCGCGGGCCAGGAGCTGCAGACGTTCTCGCCCAAGAAGGGCGACGTGTTCCTGTGGCACGGCTCGCTGGCGCACGGCGGCTCGATCGCGAAGAACCCGGCGCTGACGCGCAAGTCGTACGTCACGCACTACTCGACGTTGTCGGGCTTCCAGCACGACTACCGCGCGAAGGACCAGGAGCCGTTCTCGTACGAGTACAACGGCGGGCTGGTCTACCGGCACCCGCACCACCCGCAGGACGAGGACGTCTACAAGCGCGGCGCGAAGTTCTGAGCCGAGCCGCCCGCGGCGTGGACGGACCGTGCTTGGACCCTGCACCGCGCCGGCGGTGCGGCAGTTCTGACCGCGTGGCAGGCGCGCAGGCAGATCGTACCTGGACCCGACCCTGCGCCTGCGCCGCGGCGCTGCGGTCCTGATCGCAACCGCTCCGGCACCGCCGCCGATGCCGAGCATCGGCAGGCGATCCCGAGCGTTCTGGCGCGTCGGTTCCGTCGCGGCTCAGGAGCCGATCGTGGCGCGGCCGGCGTTCGTCACGTAGGCGCCCAACGGGTTCAGCGCACCCAGGATGGCGCCCTGCTGGAAGAACGTCACACCCAGGAAGAACGGATCGGCCGGGATCGAGAGGCTCCACGAGCCCGAACCGCTGCCGTCGAGGGCGAGGAAGAAGAACTGGTCGGCGCTGGTGAAGTTGGTGCAGTTGGGCGCGCCGACGATTCCGAGATCGATGGGCAGGGGCAGGCCGAGCCACACCGTGTCGGAGAAGCCGAGGATGCCGAGCGCGGGGAAGAAGGCGGGTCCGTTCTCGATGTCGACGGTGAGCGTCTGGCCCGACACGGGCAGCGTCGAGTGGATCAGCGAGGCGGCGCCCGGCGTGGCCGGCACGGCGGTGACCCGCACCATCGGCCGATTGACCGAGACCGAGGGCGTCCAGGCGTAGCTGCTGAGGTTCGGGCGGCGGTAGTAGACCTGCGCCGGCGCATTGACGCCGCCGGTCGTGGTGTGCTGCGGCGGCGCGATCAGGTTGTAGGCGTCGAGCTGCACGTAGAACGCCTCACCTGGCTGCACCAGCACCGGCGGCGACACGGCCACCGAGCACCAGCCCTCGGTGCCCGTGACCTGGATCGTGCCGACGCCCGCGCCGGCGACGTCCGGCTGCGTGTGGGCCAGCGCGCCCGCGCCCGAGAGGTCGCGGAAGATGCCGGCGTTGCCGACCTCGACGTTCAGCGTGTTGGTGCGCGTGTAGACCTCGAAGCCGAGCACCTGCACGGCGACGCCGGCGTTGTTGAACACGGGGTAGGCGTACTCGTTGGGCAGCGACGACACCGTCAGCGCCGGTGCGGCGTCGTTGAGCGCAAAGGCAGTGACGACGGGGGCGCCGTTGCAGCCGAAGCCGAACTCGGAGTAGGTGGCCGGCGCCTGTGCACACAGGGCGGCGGCTGAGGCGATGAGGGTGGCGACGGGAAGAACGCGATGCATGGTGGGTCTCCTCGGTGGCGGGCGGCGCGGGCGGACGGTCCGACGTGGACCGTCGACCGCGACAGCGGCCATCCTAGCGACGCCCCGCGTCGGTGGCAGGACATGCGGGGTCGGAAGGCGACCGCTGCAGCCGCCGTCCTCCACGGCCGGGCGACCTTGCCTCGCCGCCGCCGACCAGGCAGGCGCGGCGGTCTCGCGCGACCGGGCTCGGGTCGTGTTCCTCGATGCCGACCGCGGGCTCCGACCGATGTCTCCCGACCGCAGCCTCCGACCGCGGACTCCCACCGTGGAGTCGGTCCGACCTCGGAGCTACGGTGCGAGGCGCATGGACGCACCGGACCAGCTGCCCAACGACTCCGACGCCGCCATCGCCCACGTCCTGCGCGACACGTTCGGCCTCGACAGCCTGCGACCGCTGCAGAAGGAGGCCATCGACGCCGCGCTCGCGGCGCGCGACGCGCTGGTGGTGCTGCCGACGGGCGGCGGCAAGTCGCTGTGCTACCAGCTGCCGCCGCTGGTGTCCGGCAAGCTGACCGTGGTGGTGTCGCCGCTGATCGCGCTGATGCAGGACCAGGTCGACGGCCTGCGGCTGCTCGGCTATCCGGCGGCGGCGGCGCACAGCAACCTCGACGCGAAGGGGCGCGAGGAGCTGCGGCGGCAGCTGGCTGGCAGCGACCTGCGGCTGCTGCTCGTGGCGCCCGAGCGGTTGTTCTTCGACGGCTTCCTGCAGCAGCTGGAGCAGCTCGACATCGGCGCGTTCGCGATCGACGAGGCGCACTGCATCAGCCAGTGGGGGCACGACTTCCGCCCCGAGTACCGGCGCCTGCGCGAGCTGCGGCAGCGGTTCGCCGAGGTGCCCTTCCAGGCGTTCACGGCGACGGCGACGCCGCGCGTGCGCGAGGACATCCGGGAGCAGCTGGGGCTGCGCGACCCGGAGATCCTGGTCGGCACGTTCGACCGGCCGAACCTGACGTATCGCGTGTTGCCGCGCGTCGACCTGGTGCAGCAGGTCGCCGAGGCGGTCGGCCGCCACCCGGACGCGGCGTCGATCGTCTACTGCATCTCGCGCAAGGACACCGAGAGCCTGGCGGCGGCGCTCAGCGCGCGCGGCATCGACGCGGCGGCCTACCACGCGGGTCTCGGCGCGTCGACGCGCACGCAGGTCAGCGACGACTTCCGGCGCGAGCGGCTGCACGTCGTGGTCGCGACGGTGGCGTTCGGCATGGGCATCGACCGCGGCGACGTGCGGCTGGTGGTGCACGCGGCGATGCCGAAGAGCATCGAGGGCTACCAGCAGGAGACCGGCCGCGCCGGCCGCGACGGTCTGCCGGCCGAGTGCTTGCTGCTGTATTCGGCCGCCGACGCCGCCAAGTGGCGCACGATCATGGAGCGCAGCGCCGCCGAGACCGGCGCCGACGGCGAGGTGCTGCAGGCGCAGCTGCAGCTGCTGCAGCAGATGCAGCGGTTCGCCAACCGCGCCAGCTGCCGGCACGCGCTGCTCAGCGACTACTTCGGGCAGCAGTACCCGCACGACAACTGCGGCGGCTGCGACGTCTGCCTGCAGGAGCTCGAGCCGGTGCCCGAGGCGCACGTCACCGCGCAGAAGATCCTGTCGGCGGTCGCGCGCACCGGCCAGCGCTTCGGCAGCAGCTACGTCATCGACGTGCTGCGCGGCAGCAAGAACCAGAAGGTGCTCGAACGCGGCCACGACCGCATCCCGACGTTCGGCCTGCTGGCGCACCTGCCCGTGCAGCAGCTCGGCAACTTCGTCGACCAGCTGATCGACAACGGCGACCTCGCGCGCAGCGACGGCGAGTACCCGGTGCTGCAGCTGACCCCGGGCTCGGTCGAGGTGCTGAAGGGCGAGCGCGAGGCGGTGCTGGTCCTGCCCAAGCTGGCGCTGCAGGCGAAGCCGCGGCGCGAGCGCTCGCGCGGCGGCAGCGGCGGCGGTCGACGCCGCGACGAGGACCGCGACCTGTCGGCCTCGGAGCAGCGGCTGTTCGAGCGGCTGCGCGCGCTGCGGCGCGAGATCGCCGCCGAGCTGTCGGTGCCGCCGTACGTGGTGTTCGGCGACGTCACGCTCGAGGAGCTGGCGCAGCGGCGGCCGACGACGGCTGTGCAGTTCCTCGGCGTGAAGGGCGTCGGCCAGAAGAAGCTGGAGTCGTTCGGCGACCGCTTCCTGCAGGCGATCGCCGAGTTCGGCGCCGAGACCGCCGACTGATCGCGCCGCGCGCGTGGTCGGAGTATCGCGCCCCGTCGCTCGTCGCCACCGGGTCACGACCGGAGGACGCCAAGGACACACGCAAGACCTGGCGCGCCTGGTTCGACGCCCGACGCGATCGCTGCTGGTCCGTGGACCGCTACCTGTTCGCGCGGCGGACGCGTCGCGCGGTGGTCGCGCGGCATCCGTAGCGGCGGCCGGCCGGCGCGCTCGCCGGCCGCGGATCAGCGCTTGCGCGTGTACTTCGCGCGCATGAACTCGGTCCACTTGCCGTCGGTGCCCTGGATCTGCGAGTACAGCAGCCGCGTGTCGGCGTCGACGAGCTCGATCGTGTCGCGGAACTGCGCGGTCCTGGTCGGGTCGTCGAACGCGGGGCCCTCGGTCGCCAGCGTCAGCACCTTCTTGCCGTCGTCCAGCGTGCCGCGGTAGCGCCACATGCGCGGCTGCATCGAGTCGACCCAGGTGCCGACGAACGCCTTGTCCTCGGGGTCGTAGCCGAGCGTCATCATCGACTGCATCTTCTCGCCCATCAGCACGCCGGTGCCCTGCAGGACGACCCACATGCCGCCGATGGCGCTGACGGACTCGGTGCCCTTCATCGTGATGGCGTCCTGGCCGGGACCCATCGACGCCTCGGACGCGAACGTCCACTCGCCGACGAGCTGCTGCAGCCATTGGTGCTGCGCGGTCGGCTTCGGCGGTTGGGGATCCTGGGGGGCGCTGGCGGCGAGGACGAGAAATGCGGCGACGACGAGGGTCTTCATGCTCGCGCACGATAGCGCGGCAGCAGCGGCGCGGCGAGTTGTCGCAGGTAGCCGCCGGTCGGTCCGCCGTCGCCGGCGCCGTAGCGGGTCGGCATGTGGCCCGGGTCGTAGTAGGTGCCGAACAGCAGGTCCATCAGCGGGCTGAGGTTGGCGAAGTTGACGCCGCCGCCGAGCTGCTCGGCGTGGTGCCAGTGGTGCAGGCGCGGCGCGCCGAGCAGGTAGCGCAGCGGCCCGGGCGAGAGCGCCACGTTGCTGTGGATGTAGAGCGCCCACAGCCCGCGGAACATGGCGAACCCGGCCAGCGCCGGCAGCGGGAAGCCGAGCAGGATCGGCGGCAGGTTCTCGATCAGCCGGGTGTAGAGGTTGTCGAGCGGGTGCTCGCGGTGCGCCGCCAGCCAGTCGACCTTCTCGGCGGTGTGGTGCACGCGGTGGAACCGCCACAGCAGCGGCACCTGGTGCGACAGCCGGTGGCCCCAGTAGATCGAGAGGTCGCTGAGCAGGATCACCAGCGCGAACTGCAGCGCGAACGGCAGCGCGCGCACGGCGTCCTGCAGGCCGCCGAGCGGCAGCGCCGCGGTGTTGCGGTGCACCCAGGTCAGCGCCGCGACGACCGGCGCGGTCCACAGCAGGTACTGGCCGAGGAAGAACAGCAGGTCGGTGCCGCTGCCGCGGTGCAGGACGCGGCGGCCGTTCGCCGGGAACAGCAGCTCGAGCGGCAGGAAGATCGCGAGCAGGATCGCGAACGACCAGGCGGTGTCGGCGACGGCGTCCACGGCGGGCTACTGGTCGGTGTCGCGCGGCGGAATGGGCGCCGGCGTCACGCCGCGGATCACGCCCGACTTGGACGTGGGAAGGAACGCGTCGGTGGACGGCGCCTGGCCCTGTCGCGGTTGCAGCTGCTGCAGTAGGTGCGGCTCCAGGAACTTCGACGACGGCAGGAACACCGGCTCGGGAGCGGGCAACAGGATGAGCGACTTCGAACTCGGCAGCGCCGTGAACACGTCCTCGGTCTCGGCGCCGTGTTCGGCACCCGAGGCCGCCTGCGCGGCCCGAGGCTCCGGCGGGTTGGCGCGCTGGTGCGCGCAGGCGACGAGCCAGGCGGCCAGCGCGACGGCGCCGGTGATGGCGGCGGCGCGGGCCAGGGACAGCAGCAGCGGGGACAGGCGACCTGGAGAGTGCGGCATCGGCGGGACCTCGTGGCGCGTGCGACGAACGACCGCTCGCGTTTCCGCCGCGATTGTCGCGCCGCGGGCGCGTTTCGCGGCGAGTTTGCCGGGTCGCTGACCGTGCGCGTCGCCCGGTCAGCGTCCCGGCCGCAGGGCGCGCGCCGGCCGCAGGCCGCAGCTGACGACGTTGGTCCACCGCGTGACGCGCCACCGCATCGACACCCGCAGCTCCCGCGGCGGGGTGTTGTACGAGCCGCCGCGCGCGCCGTGGAACTCGGGGTCGCCGCCGCGCCGCAGGCCGGTGCCGGGTTCGGTCGGCTGGTCGTAGCCGACCGGGTGGTCGAGGCACAGCTCCTTCACGTTGCCCAGCACGTCGTGCAGCCCGAACGCGTTCGGCGCGTAGCGACCGACCGCGGTGACCTCCGTCGCCCCGTCGTCGAAGCTCCACGCCAGCGGCTCGTCGCTCTCGGCCAGCGGCAGCGCCCGCATGAAGCGGCGGTCGAACAGGTTGCCGACGCCGCGCAGCGCCGCCGGGTCGTCGCCGCCGAGGTAGGGCGCGGTGGTGCCGGCGCGGGCCGCGTATTCCCACTGCGCCTCGGTGGGTATCGTCAGGCCGAGCGCCCGCATCGCCTCGTCGAACCGGACCCAGTGCACGGTCTCGATCGGGTCGCGTGTGGTGAACTGCTCGTCTTCGGCGCGCGGCGACCCGCGCAGCTGACCGTCGCGCCGGCCGGTGAAGCGCTGCCACTGCGCCTTGGTCATCTCGTACTTCGACAGGAAGAACGCGTCGAGCTCGACCGGATGCACGGGCGCCTCGTTGGCCGCGGCCAGCGGATCGACGTTGGGCGCGCCGGGCGGGTGGTCCGCGTCGGGGCGCACGGCGCCCATTGCGAACCGGCCCGCGGGAACGAGCACGAACACCAGGCCGAAGTCGTCGGCGAGCACGAGGTCGCCGTCCGCGTCGCGCGTCGGCACCGCGCCGGTCTGCGGGTGCCCGAACTCCCACAACCCCGAGCGCGGATCGCGGCCGAGCGGCACCAGCCCGAGCTGCGGCGCGAGCTGCAACCCGCCGTAGGCCGGACAGCGCTCGGGGTCGGCGATGTCGGCGATCGCCGCGTCCCAGAGGGCGGCGTCCTCCCCGAGCATGCGCTCCCGCAGGTGCGGCACCACCTCGAGCCACTCGCCGACCTTGGCGTAGGGTCCGGTCTCCGGGTCGGCGAAGTGCGCGCAGCGCTCGAGCACCTTCTCGACCGTGTCGTGCGCCCACTGGTCGGTCGGATCGGCGAAGCGCCACGACCGGTCGGCCGCGAAGTCGGCCTCGATCGCGGCGACCCGCAGCTGCAACTCGGCACGCGCCGTCGGATCGTCGGCCGCCGCGAGGTCGTGCCTGACGGTCTGGTACTCGTTCCAGCGTCCGTGCCTTCGCCGGTCGCGATCGCGGTCCGCGTCCGCGTACGGCAGCGCCCGCGCGCGGAGCGCCTGCAGCGAGAGCTCGTGCAGCGGCCGGCGCGCGACCACGGCGCGCGCGCGGTCGCGCCACGCCGCCAGCGCCGCGGCGTCCTCGGGCCGCGCCGCCGCCAGGTGCGGGAACTCGTCGTCGAGCGCCTGCAGCAGGTGGTCGTCGGCGAGTCGGCGCAGCTCCTGGCCGGTGCGGTCGAGGGCGCGGTTCTGGCGCAGCGTCCAGCCGAACGCCGCGACGACGGTCAGCAGCAGCGCCGCCAGCGCCGCCGTCAGCGCGCGGTTGCGGCGCGCGAACCGGCTCAGCTGGTACAGCGTCGAAGGCGCGCGCGCGACGATCGCGCGACAGGCCAGGACCCGCCGCAGGTCGGCGGCGAACTCCGCCGCCGACGCGTAGCGCCGCAGCGGCTCCTTCTGCAGGGCCGTGCCGATCACCACCTCGAGGTCGCCGCGCAGGCGGCGGTCGTGGCGACCGAGTGGCGCGGGCTCCTGTTCGGCCAGCACGCGCGCCGCCGCCGCCAGGTTGTCGCCCGGCAGCGCGAACGGCGCCCGTCCGGCCAGCAGCTCGTAGCCGATCACGCCGAGCGCCCACACGTCGGATGCGGCGGTCATCGCCGTGCCGTCGCCCTGCACCTGCTCGGGGCTCATGTAGGCCAGGGTGCCGACGACGCGGCCGGCCGCAGTGCGCCGGGTGAGGCCCGGGGCACCGGCGCCGAGCGCGCGCGCGACGCCGAAGTCGAGCACCTTCGGCTGGCCGTCGGCCGTCACCAGCACGTTGTCGGGCTTCAGGTCGCGATGCAGCACGCCCATGCGGTGCGCGTGATGCACGGCGTCAGAGACCCGGGCCAGCAGCTCGACGCGCTGCGGAATGTCCAGCGCGCGGCGCGCGGCGTGGGCGTCCAGCGGCTCGCCGTCGACGAACTCCATCGCGAAGAACGGCTGCGGTCCGTGGCCCAGGTCGCAGGTGCCGGCGTCGAAGACCTGGGTGATGCCCGGGTGCTGCAGCCCGGCGAGCACCTCGACCTCGAACTCGAACCGCCGCTGCAGCTCCGCGGTCATGTGGCCCGGTCGCGTGAGTTTGAGCGCCACCCGGCGGTGCGGCGCGTCCTGGATCGCCTCGTAGACCACGCCCATGCCGCCGGCGCCGACCTTGCGCACGATCGCGTAGCCGGCGATGCGGCCGGGCAGCGGCCCGTCGTCCGCGACTGCGTCCTCGACGGCGTCCGCGGCGTCGACGGCGAGCGCGGTCGCGGGCGCGGTCGCGTCGCCACTGTGCGCGAGCAGCGACTCGACCTCGGCGCGCAGCGCGGCGTCGTCGGCGCACGCGTCGGCGACGTGCGCGGCGCGCTGCGCCGGCGCCAGGTCCAGCGCGGCGGCGGCGATCTCCCAGGCGCGGCGGAATCGACGGGGGTCCACGGTCACTCCGGCCGCAGCTCGCGCGCCAGCCAGCCGCGTGCGAGGACCAGGTCCTTGTCGATGGTGCGCCGCGAGACGCCGACCACCTCGGCGATCTCCTGGCCGGTCATGTCGGCGAACACGTGCAGCTCGAGCACCTGCGCCGCGCGCGGGTGCAGCGCCGCGAGCCGCTGCAGCAGGTCGTCGAGGGCGATCACGTCCCGGGCCGGCGCGGCCGGAGCGGCGCCGGACAGCGTCACGCGCCGGCGGTCGCCGCCGCGCTTCTGCGCTTGCCGCTGGCGCGCGTGGTCGACCAGGATCTCGCGCATCGAGCGCGCCGCCACCGCGGCGAACCGCGCCTTCGAGCGCCAGCCGCGGTCCTCGGCGCCGGCGAGCCGCAGGTAGGCCTCGTGCACCAGGGACGTCGGCTGGATCGACCAGGCGCGGCGCTCGTCGCGCAGCAGCTCCTCGGCGAGGCGGCGCAGCTCGGCGTAGACCAGCGGCACCAGCTCGGCCAGGGCGCCGTCGTCGCCGACCACCAGCTTGCCGAGCAGGGACTCGACCTGCGCCTGGCGGGCGTCAGGCACCGCTTCCCCGCCGCCGCAACGGCCGTCGCCGGATTTCCCGTCGAAACGCTGCGCAATCTCGCGCCGGTCCGCGCAGAGGGCAGGTGCGCGGTGGCGTCACCGCATCCTCCTGTTCGCTTCGCCGAGTCCCGTCATGTCGTTCCAGCAGTTCGCGCGCCGTTCCTGCCCGTTCATCCTAACCGTGATCGCCGCGTGCGGCGGCGGCGGCGGTCCTTCGCCGGTGCAGCGGCAATTGCCCGAGCTCGCGGTCGCGTTCCCGTCGTCGGGGTCGGTGGCCACGTCGGCGCAGATCACGGTGCGCGGCACCGTGTCGGAGCCAGTCGCCGGCGTCGACGTCAATGGACGCACCGCTGCCAGCAGCGACGGCTTCCGCAGCTGGACGGCGGCCGAGGTGCTGTCGGAGGGCGCGAGCGAGTTCGAGGTCGCGTATCGGGAGGTGGCCGGCGACGCGCCGGTCCCCGCGGCGCGGGTTTCGGTGCGGCGGCTGGGCAGCCTGCTCGAAGACGCCGTGTCGCTCCACATCGGCCCCGACGGTCGGGCGCTGGTGTTCGATCGCGGGCTCGAAGCGGTGATCGAGATCGACGCGGACGGCGCCGCGAGCCGCGTCGTCACCGGCGCCGGCCGCGGGCTCGGGCCGGCGCTCGGTGCGGTCAGCGACGCCGTCTACGACGAGGCGGGGACCGGGCTCTACGTGCTGACGCCGCCCGACCGCGCGTTCCACGTCGACCTGGTCACCGGCGACCGCACCGAGCTCCTGGACACCTCGGGGCTCCAGTTCCTCTGGAGTCCGGGCGCGGTGGTGCTCGACGCGCCGGGGCGGCGGCTGCTGGTGGCGAGCGGGCTCTACAACCACATCGTCGCGATCTCGCTGGACCCGCCGAGCCTGGGCCGGCGGCGGCTCGTCTCGGGGGATACCCTCGGCTCCGGTCCGGGCCTGCGGCGCGCGGACGACCTGGCGCTCGACGCCTCGGGAACGCGCGCGCTGGTGATCAGCTACGACACCGACCGCGTCGTCGCCGTCGACCTCGTCGATCTGGGCGCGGGCCCGGGGCACCGGACCACGGTGGCCACCGTCGACCGGCCGCGGTTCGTCGCCGTCGATCCGCTCACGCAGCGGGTGTTCGTCGTCGACGACCTTCTGGCGCTGCGCGAGGTCACCGCCCTCGGCGACACGCGCGTCGTCAGCGGCGGCCAGAACGCCGTCGGCGCGGGCCCGGCGCTGCGGCGGCCGGCGGGCGTCGCCGTCGTCCCCGGTTCGCCGCACCCGATCGTGCTCGACGCCGACCGCGGCGAGCTGCTGGAGGTCGACGTCGACACCGGCGAACGCCGATCGCGCCATCGCGCCGCCGCCGGCTCCGGGCCGGAGCTGCGGACGCCCGTCGCCATCGTCGGCGATCCGGCGGCCGGGCGCGCGCTGGTGCTCCAACGAACGGCGCCGCAGCTGGTCGCGGTGGCGTTCGCCGACGGCGCGCGCACGGCGCTGACGCAGAACGCGTTCGAAGCGCCGCGCGCGTTCGCCGTCGAGCAAGGGCGCCGGCGCGCGCTGGTGCTGGACCTCGACGGTCTGTACGCCGTCGACCTCGACAGCGGCGCCGCCGTCGAGCTGACCCCGCGGCTCGGTGGGCCGGGTGCGCCGCGGTTCGCGCACATCGCCGTCGACGAGGAGCGGCTTCTGGCGATCGTCGCCACCGACGCCGAGGTGTGGACCGTGGACCTCGCCACCCTCGTCGCAGAGCGGCGCAGCGGTGGCGGGTTCGGCGCCGGCCCTGCGTTCGCGGACCTCCGCGGTCTCGTCGCCGACCCGGCGCGCGGGCGCGCGCTGGTCTGCGCGCAGGTGCCGGGCGGTCGCGCGCTGGTGGCCGTCGACCTCGCCAGCGGCGATCGCACCCTCGTGTCGGGGCCCGGGCTCGGCGGCGGGCCGGCGCTGGTCGCCGGTCCCGGCGTGCTGCTGGACGCGGGCGCGGACGCGGTGTTGGCGCTCGATCCGCGGGAGCTCGTGCGCATCGACCTCGCGACCGGCGACCGCGCCGCGGTCACGGGCGGCAGCGCCGGCGCCGTCGGCCTGTGCCTGGGTGCCACGCCGTCGGTGGTGCTGGTCCTCGACGATCTGCTGCAGGGGGTGCTGGCGTTCGATCGGCAGGGCAACCAGCAGGTCCTGCTGTCGCGGTGACGGCAGCGGCGGGTCGCCGCGGTACACTCGACGCCGCCATGACCCGGACCGATCCGCTGCCGCCGCTGCTGTTCGCCGCCGCCCTCGGCCTAGGCACGCTCGCGGCCCAGGAGGTCGCGCCGCTGGTCGGGCGCGTGGTCGATCCGGCCGGCGCGCCGGTGGCCGCTGCGGTCGTCACGATCGCGCGCGGCGAAGGGCGCGGCTTCCGCTGCCTCGACCTCGCGCTGCGCGATCGCTGGCGCGTGATCGCCCGCCTCGTCACCGGCGCCGACGGCAGGTTCGGCGTGCAGCTGCCGGTCGGCCAGTACGCGCAACTCGTCGTCGACCACCCGGCCTTCGCGGTCCTGCGGCGCGAGGACCTGGTGTCCGGCGACCTGGGCGCGATCGCGCTGCAGGCGCCGTGCGCGTTCCGCGGGCGGCTGCGCCGCGCCGCCGACGGCAGCGCGGCCACCGGCGGACTGCGCGCGTGGGTCGACGGCGTCGAGCTGTTCGCCGGCCGGACCTCTGCCGAGGGGAGCTTCGCGTTCGAGCGGCTGCCGGCGTGCACGTTCACGCTCGACCTCGAACCGGACGCGCTGGCCGCGCCGATGTCGTTCGAGGTCACGCTGCTGCCCGGCGGAACGGTGCAGCGCGACGTCCTGCTCGACGACGGGCGCCTGCTGGTGGGCACGGTGACCGACGCGGCGACCGGCGCGCCGATCGTCGGCGCGCGCATCGGCGAGGGCTGGGTCCAGCACAAGGCGGTCCCGACCGGCGCCGACGGCGGCTATCGCATGGCCGGGTTCGGCGGGGAAGGGCGCGACGACCTGCTGTGCAGCGCGCCCGGCTACGTCGCCGCGGTCGCGCGCGAGGTGTCCGCGGGGGCCGGGCCCGCCGGCGTCGGGCCGGTGCGCGTCGACTTCGCGCTCGAGCGCGGCGCCGTGCTGACCGGCGCGGTCGTCGACGCCGAGGGTCGGCCGATCGCCGACGCCTACGTGGCGGCGCTGCAGGGTCATCCCGGCGCCATGCACGTCTACTGGGAGGCCACCCGCACCGACCGCGATGGCCGCTACCGCATCGACCGGCTGCAGCCGGCTGTGGGCGGCGTGCTGCTGGTGCGCAGCGACGGGCATGCCGGTGCGCTGCATCACCTGCGCGGCATCGACGCCGAGTACGGCCTCGACCTGGGACCCGTCGCGCTGCAGCCGTCACGGCTGGTGCGCGGGCGGCTCGTCGATCCCGCCGGCCAGCCGATCGCGGGCGCGGAGATCGTGCTGCAGGGCACCCCGGACGACATCGGGCGCTGGGGCGCGCCGCCGCCGGCCTGGTGGCTGCTCGAGCACTACGTGGGCTCGCGTCGGTTCCGCACCGACGCCGAGGGGCGGTTCGCGTTCGCCGACGTGGCGGCGGGCGCCTACGCCGTGGCCCTGATGACGATGGGCACGCCGGCGGCGGTCGTCGACGTCGACGTCGTCGCCGACCGCGACCCCGACCCGGTCGAGCTGATCCGGTGACCGCCTGCGCCGCCGTCGCGTGCGCTCGTCTCGCGGCTGGACGTCGTGCGGCGTTCCCGCGAACGCGCCGACGGACCGCCGAACCCGGCGGTATGCTGCGCCGACGGACCCGGTCGCGGGCGGGGCCGGGACACCTGACTTGATGACCCAACCGGAATCGCCCGGCACCGCCGGGGCGCCGCACGCCGTCGCCGCCTGGAAGGCGGTCGTCGCCCGCTATCAGGAGCCGCACGCCGGCAAGGCGACGTGGCAGCTGATCGACACCGTCGGGGCCTACGTCGCGGTGTGGGCGCTGATGTACTGGAGCCTCGGCGTCTCCTGGTGGATCACCACGCCGCTGATGCTGCTGGCCGGCGCGCTGCTGGTGCGGGTGTTCATCATCTTCCACGATTGCGGGCACGGCTCGTTCTTCCGTTCCCACTGGGCCAACAGCTTCTGGGGGTTCGTGACCGGGCTGCTGACGTTCACGCCGTACTACCACTGGCGCGGCGAGCACGCGGTCCACCACGGTTCGACCGGCGACCTGGACCGCCGCGGCATCGGCGACATCTGGACGATGACCGTGCAGGAGTACCTCGAGGCGTCGCGCTGGCGGCGGTTCTCGTACCGGTTGTCGCGCAACCCGGTGGTGCTGTTCGTGGTGGCTCCGCTGGTCATGTTCCTGGTGCTCCAGCGCATCCCGCGCAAGGACTTCGGCCGGCGCGAGCGCCGGTCGGTGTGGGTGATGAACGCCGCCGTGCTGGCGATGGCGGTTGGCCTGGCGGCGCTGTTCGGGGTCGTCCCGTACATGGTGATCCAGCTGACCGTGCTGATGGTCGCGGGTGCAGGCGGCGTCTGGCTGTTCTACCTGCAGCACCAGTTCGAGGACGCCTACTGGGAGCGCGGCGACGACTGGGACTACGCGGCGGCGGCGCTGCAGGGCAGCTCGTTCTTCCGGCTGCCGCGCGTGCTGCAGTGGTTCTCGGGCAACATCGGCTTCCACCACGTGCACCACCTGAGTCCGCGCATCCCGAACTACAATCTCGAGGCCTGCCACCGCAGCGACCCGATGTTCGAGGCGGTGCCGCCGATGTCGCTGTGGCAGGGCGTGCGCGCGCTGGGCCTCAAGCTCTGGGACGAATCGTCGAAGAAGCTGGTCGGCTTCCGACACGCGCGCAAGGTGCGCCGCGAGCGGGAGCGCGAACGCCGGCGCCGGTGACCGCGTCCGAAGGGGGCGCGCGGCGGGCTCGCGGAGCCCGGACGCCCGGACACCCGGTCGCGCGCCTTCGCCGTGGCCTCGGCCGCTCGCGCGGGTAGGCTGCTCGCCCTCATGCGCCTGAGCCAGATCCTCGTCCAGACCCTCCGCGACGACCCCGCCGACGCCGAGATCCCGAGCCACCGGCTGCTCGCGCGCGGCGGCTACATCGTCAAGATCGCCGCGGGCATCTACGTGTACTCGCCGCTGATGTGGCGCGTCGTGAAGAAGTTCGCGCAGATCGTGCGCGAGGAGCTCGATCGCGAGGGCGCCAACGAGGTCATGCTGCCGATCGCGCAGCCGAAGGACCTGTGGGTGCAGAGCGGCCGCTGGGACCGCTACGTGACCGACGGGATCATGTTCACGCTGAAGGACCGCAAGGGCAGCGACATGTGCCTCGGGCCGACGCACGAGGAGGTGATGACCGCGTTCGTCGACAGCCAGGTGAACAGCTACAAGCAGCTGCCGGTCAACTGCTACCAGATCCAGGACAAGTTCCGGGACGAGATCCGGCCGCGCTTCGGCCTGATGCGCGGGCGCGAGTTCATCATGATGGACGCGTACTCGTTCGACGTCGACACGCAGGGTCTCGACGAGGCCTACCAGAAGATGCGGCGCGCGTACCAGCGCACGTTCGAGCGCTGCGGCCTCGACTACACGATCGTCCAGGCCGACTCGGGCGCGATCGGCGGCGCCGGCAGCGAGGAGTTCATGGTGATCGCCGACTCGGGCGAGGACGCGATCCTGTACTGCCAGGAAAGCGGCTACGCCGCCAACGTCGAGAAGGCCGTGAGCCAGCTGCCGCCCGCGCCGCCCGGCGGCGACCCGAAGCCGATGGAGAAGCACAGTACGCCCGACGTGAAGACCGTCGCGCAGCTGGAGGCGTTCTTTCCCGAGTGGACGGCGGCGCGCATGGCGAAGACCGTGCTCTACCACGTGACCTGGAAGCAGAAGGCCAAGGTCGTCGCGGTGATGATGCGCGGCGACCTCGAGATCAACGAAGTCAAGCTGGCCAACGCCGTCGACGCGCTCGCGGTGCGGCTGGCAACCGACGAGGAGATCCAGGCGGCGACCGGCGCCGCGGTCGGCTTCGCCGGTCCGGTCGGGTTGCCGGACGACGTGCCGCTGCTCGCCGACGAGTCGCTGCAGGGCGTCACCAACCTGCTGACCGGCTGCAACGAGACCGGCTTCCACTGCCTGAACGTCAACCTCGGCCGCGACTGCCGCATGCCGTCGTTCAAGGAGCTGCGCACGGCGCGCGCCGGCGAGGGCTGCCCGGTGAGCGGCAAGCCGCTGCAGCAGGCGCGCGGCATCGAGGTCGGCCACATCTTCAAGCTCGGCACCAAGTACTCGAAGGCCATGAACGCGACCTTCATGGACCAGGGCGGCAAGCCGCAGCCGTTCGTGATGGGCTGCTACGGCATCGGCGTGTCGCGCACGCCGGCGGCGGCGGTCGAGCAGCACCACGACGACAAGGGCATCGTCTGGCCGGCGCCGATCGCGCCGTTCGAGTGCGTCGTGGCGATGCTCGATCCCAAGCGCGAGGAGCAGCAGCAGCTGGCCGAGCGGCTCTACGACGAGCTGCGCGCCGCCGGCGTCGACGCGTGCCTCGACGACCGCGCGATGAGCCCGGGCGCCAAGTTCAAGGACCACGAGCTGCTCGGGCTGCCGGTGCAGGTGTTCGTCGGCCGCAAGGCGGGCGAGGGCCAGGTCGAGTTCCTGGTGCGGAAGGGCATGCAGAAGAGCGACCTCGCCGCGGCCGACGTGCCGGCCAGGGTGCGCGCCGCGCTCGGTCGCTGAGCCGTCGGGCGGTGCGCTTGCGTGACGCAGTGCGTCGCGCACGCTGTGCCGCATCGCGGCTCCGCACTGTGGGGGGGCTGTTCCCGGCGGCCCATGTACGCATACTCGCGAGCACTCACACGCCGCTCCCCCGCGGCCTTATTCGTGGAATCCAAACACCTGTTCGAGATCCTCGTACGGGAGCACATTGCCTCCGTCCGGGCGTTCCTCCTCGCGTCATTGCGCGATCCCACCAGCGTCGAGGACCTGGTGCAGGAGACCTTCCTGGTCGCCTGGCGCCACATCGACCGCTACGACCGCGCGCTGCCGTTCGGCCCCTGGGTGCGCGGCATCGCCAGCAAGCTGCTGTGGAACCACCGCCGCAAGCAGGGGCGCGGCAAGGTCCAGTACGTCGAGGAGTCCGAGCTGCGCGCGATCGAGCTGCGCTTCGATCGGCTGGCGCAGCTGCCCGGCGACACGTTCGAGGAGCGCGTCGACGCGCTGCGGCAGGGCATGGACCGGCTGACCGAGGCGCAGCGGTCGACGATCACGCTGCACTATCAGCAGGGGCTGCAATGCCGCGAGATCGCGCAGCGCCTCGGCATCGGCAACGAGGCGGTGAAGAAGCACCTGCAGCGCGGGCGCGCGGCGCTGATGCGCGAGCTGGACCGGAATCCCGAGACCCGCGAGCTGGTCGCTGCGCGTAGGGAGGCGTGATGAACCGCCGAAGCCAGCCCCGGGAGTCGTTTGCCGCCCGCCGCGGCGAGCTGCCGTGGAGTCACCTCGACGACACCCTGCGCAGCGACGCTCCACGGGGTCCGGGCGGTTCCGCCGCGACGCAAGGGCCGGTGCCGCCGGCCGCCCGCGAGTGGCTGGCCGACCAGCGCTTCATGCACGGCGTCCTGCGCGCGATGCACTCGGCCGACGCCCACGCCGACAACGCCCGCGTCGACTCGATCCTGATGGCGATCGAGCGCGAGCCGCGCCGCCGGCACCGCTCGGCACTGGTGGTCGCCGCCGCGCTGCTGCTGTGCGCACTGGTCTGGCCGCTGCTGTTCGTGCGGAGCCTGCCCGAGGCCGCGGCGTCGGTGCTGCGCGGCGCCGAGCTGCTCGGTCACGACGTCGATCGGCGGTTCCGGGTCGAGAGCTTCGGCACGCGCCCCGGCGAGATCGGTCACCAGGAGTTCGAGCTGATCGCGCGGCCCGGCAACCGCTTCGTCGTGACCGGCGGCCTGACGCTCGGACCGATCCACTTCGCGTCGATGCGCTTCGGCAGCGACGGCCGCGAGTTCTGGTTCCACTCCTGGGGCTCCGGCAGCGACCTGCCCGAGGTCCAGCGCAGCGGCCCACTCGACGAGGCGCCGGCGGTGCTGCGCGGCATCGGCAACGTGCTCGACCTCGGCCTGCTGAACGTGCACGACGTCGTCCGCCAGCTGCCGCAGGACTTCCAGCTGCGCACCACCGAGGTGGTCGACGACCAGGAAGGGCACAGCCTCGTGCACGTCGAGGCCACCGGCGGTCCGCATCGCCCCGGCTTCCACCTGCACCGGGCCGACGTGTTCTGCGACCAGACCAGCGGCATGATCGTTCGGCTCGAGGTCGAGGCCGACGACGGCCTGGGCCGCCTGCAGCGCTTCACGTTCCACCACCAGGGCTCGGCCGACATCGACGCGTCGATCTACGAGCGGCCCTGGTGAAGACCGGCTGCTGAGGGCGCCGGGCGCCTGCCCGGCGCGGCGAACGCGGGACCGACGCGTGCCGTGGCTCTGCGCGCGCCTATGATCCGCGGCTCCCCGTGACCGCGGCCGATCCCGACCAACGCGAATCCGACCTCGAGCAGCTGCGCGCGCTGCTGCAGGCCGCGACGCCGGTGGCCGATCCCGCCGCGGGGCTCGGGCGGCTGCAGGAGCTGCGCACGGCGGCGGCCGGCCCGGACGCGCTGGCGCGCGACCTGTGCGAGGCCGAGGGCCGCTGGCTGCGCGCCGAGGCGCACGGCCGCAACGAGCTGGCGGCGGCGGCGACCGCCTGCGGCGATGCGCTGCTGCGCCTGCGCGCGCGCAGCTGCAGCCGGGCGCCGGCCGACGACGTCGACGCCCTGTTCGAGGTGGCGATGGCGATCGCCGGCCACCGGCAGCGCGGCGACGCCGAGACCGCCGACGCGCTGGCGGCGCAGCTGGTCGCGCGGCTCGAGGCCGTGACCGACACCGACCGCCTGTGCCAGGAGGCCGACGAGCGCTGGGCGCAGCTGACCGGCGCCGACGACGACCGGCCGTTGCGCGAGCAGGTCTCGGATCTGCGCGCCACCGGCATGCTGCTGCGCGAGCTCGCCGACCGCAACGACAGCGCGCGGCTGCGGCGGCGCTCGCGGCGGGCGCTGCGCGCGGCCGACGACCGCGAGCTGCAGGCGCGGCTCGAGGCGCTGCTGGGCCACCGCGGTGTGATCGCGCTGGAGACCGGCAGCTTCGTGCTGCTGCTGCTGGTGCTGGTCGTGCTGGTGGTCGAGGCCACGGTCGCGCTGACCGACCGGCAGCTGGTCTGGCTGCACTGGGTCGACGGGCTGGCCTGCGCGTTCTTCGTCGCCGAGTTCGGGCTCAAGCTGGCGCTGGCGCCGCACCGGGGCTCGTGGTTCCTGCGCAACGTGCTGACCGACCTGCTGCCGGCGCTGCCGGCGGTGCTGTGGCTGCTGCCCGGCCCCGCGCTGCCGGGCGCCGCCGACGACGTGGTGATGGTGCGGCTGCTGCGGCTGCTGCGCGTGACCTGGGCGGCCCGCTACGTGCAGGCGCTGCGGCCGCTGCTGCGCACCGCGCGCCTCGTGCTGCTGATGGTGCGCGGCATGGACGGGCTGGTGCGCCGGTTCCGGTCGCTGCTCGACCGGAACTTCGTGTTCCTGGCCGGCGCGCCGGTCGAGTCGGTCGCGCAGGAGACGCGGCGCGACGTGGTGTTCGCGGCGCTGGTGCGCGAGCGGTCGCTGTTCGCGGCGCTGCCGGCGGACCGGCGACACGGCGTGCTGGCCGCGCGACTCGCCGCGGTCACGGCGCGCGCCGACGCGTTGCCGGGCGCCTGGCAGCAGTCGGTCGAACGCGCGCCCGAGCGCGACATCCCGGTCGAGCGCGCCTGCGAGTTCCTGTGGTCGCTGCGCGCCAGCGACGTCGACCGCTACCTGCGGCCCGCCGACCTGCGCGCGCTCGACCGCGTCGCCCGCGTCGTCAGCACCGCGCCGCTGTGCTGGCTTCCGATCCTGCGGCGGTTCGCGGTGCGGCCGCAGCCGGCGCAGCCCGAGGAGCGGGTGATCGCGCTCGGCCGCAACGTCGCCGACTGGCTGATCGGCTGGCAGGACCGGCTGCAGTTCTTCGCCGACCTGCACGGCATCGTCACCGGACCGCAGATCCTCGACCGCGTCGCCAGCGCGATGGTCAAGGCGTCGCAGCGTCCGGCCGTGCGCCTCCTCCTGTTCGGCGGCCTGTTCCTGCTGTTCGACCTGCTGATCGGCAACGAGAGCGTCAGCCGCTTCCTGAAGAACATCGTCGTCGGTCCGCTGCTGATCCTCGGCTCGTTCTGCCTGGTCACGCTCGGCACCGGCTGGTGGCTCAAGCGCGTCGCCGGCGAGGCCAACGAGACCTTCCGGCTGCTCAGCGAGGCGCACTTCGTGTCGCTGCTGAGCCTGAGCAAGCGGCGGCACGAGCGCGCCGACACCGAGTTCCTGGGCGAGCGGGTGCTGGCCGACGTCACGCCCGGGGACCCGGTCCAGCTGCTGCGGCTGCAGCTGGCCGGGGCGCGCGCCGGCGTGCCGGTCGACGTCGTCGGCTTCGACGACCGCGAGGAGCGGCTCGGCAGCGCGGTGGCGCTGCTGTACCTGCACTTCCTCGACGGCGCCCTGCTGCACGGCAGCGACGTCAAGACCACCGAGCAGCTGCTGGCCAACCTGGCGCTCGACAACCTGCGGCAGGCGCACCTGGGCTACTCGCGGCGCGACAAGAAGCGGCTGTGGCAGCTGCGGCTCGACGACGGCTCGGTGCTGCGCGGCCCGTTCCTGTGGTTCCGCTTCATCACCGAGTCGATCACCGTCGAGACCAGCAAGCGCATCGCCGAGTACAACCGCCGCTGCGTGCCGCTCGAGCGGCTCGCGGAGCTCTCGCCGGCCCGGCGGCAGGCCCTGCACGACTGGCTGCAGCAGCGCCGCGACCCGAAGGCCGGGCGCACCGTCGAGCGGCTGGAGTCGCCGGACGCGGCCAGCGGCTACACCACGACCGAGTTCCACGCGCTGCACTTCCTGACCGTCGATCGCGCCCGCGACGACCACGTGCGCGCGCTGTTCGGCGACGAGGTGCTGGCGGCGCTGCAGCAGGACCGCCGCAACATGATCCGCGAGATCTTCGGCATGCGGCCGGCGCGCGAGCTCGCGTCCAGCACCCGCGCGTTCAACGCCTGGAACCTGTACTGGTCGCGGCTGTCGCACGGCCGCGTGTTCCTGCTGCCGGTGTGGGCGATCGCGCGGGCGTTCGGCGGCGTCTGGTGGTTCGGTGGGCGCATGCGGCAGATCGTGCGCGAGGTGCTGCGGCCGCAGCTCGCGCAGCAGCAGCGCGAGTCGGGCGCGGCCACGTTCGGCGTGGCGCTGCGCAAGATCCACCGGATGAAGGCGCCGGGCCTGCTCGAGGCGATCCGCACGCGGCTGGCGCTCGACCCGGTCTACGGCGGCGCGCCGGCCGGCTGGAGCGACGTCGACGCGGCGGTGGCGCACGGACGCTCGCAGCTCGAACGCGACCTCGACTTCCTGCAGCTGCACGAGCGCGAGCGCGCGGTGTTCCGCGACCAGGCCGCCTGGAATCGCGAGCACGTGGCGACGCTGCACGCGGCGCTGTCGTGGCTGCCGCCGCTCGGCGATCCGCAGGCGTCGGCGGCCCTGCGGCGCGACGCCGAGCTGGCGGTGACGGTGGCGTGGCTCAGCGACCGCGACGCCGTGCGCACGCTGCTCGCGGCCGAGCCCTGGCGGCTCGGCGACCTGCCGGAGATCCTGCAGCGCGAGGTGCCGATCGGCCTGCTGCGCCGCGCGTGCTGGGCGGTGCAGGACCTGTTCGGGACGCACCCCACGGCGGTGTTCGCGCGCCGCCAGGGTCTGCGGTTGGCCCGGCGCGAGCGCCGCAACCTGCGCGCTGCCTGGGTCGACGAGCAGCGCGTGCGCGCGGTGATCGCGGCCTGGAACGCGCTGCCCGCCGGCACCGGCCCGGCGCAGGCGGCGCTCGACCGGCTGCGCGCGTTCTGGCGCGGCGGCGAGCAGGTGCGGCGCGAGCTGACCGCGCTGCGCGCGATCCAGTCGCTGTCGGTGCTCGACGTGCGCAACTACCGCGAGGCGGTGTTCGAGATCGGCGGCTACCAGCAGGACGGCGAGGACCCGGCGCCGGCGCGGAGCCTGCCGTGAGCGCGGACCCTGCTGCGGACCCGGGCCCGGAGCGGGAGCGCGCGCAGCGGCACCGCGCGCTGCTGTGGCTGTGCGTGGCGGCCGTGTGCGGGCGCTGGCTGCTGGCAGCGCGCACGCCGGTGCCGGCCGAGGACGGCGTCAACTACCTGTGGATGGCGCAGCGGTTCGCCGCCGGCGACGCGGCGGCAGCGCTGGCCGAGCCGTTCTCGCCGCTGTGGCCGCTGCTGCTGGCGCTGCCGATCGCCTGCGGCGCGCCGGCGTTCCTGGCCGGCCAGGTCGCCGGCGCGCTGGTCGGCGGGCTCGGGATCCTGCCGATCGCCGCGATCGCCGAACGGCTGCGGCGCGGCGCCGGCCTGCCGGCCGCGGCGCTGGCGACGACGTCGTCGGTGCTGGCGCGCACCGCGCCCGAGGTGCTCACCGAGCCGCTGTTCGTGCTGGTCGCGGGGCTCGGCGCGTGGGCCGGGCTCGCGGGCCGGTACTGCTGGCTCGGCGTCGCCACCGGCGCCGCGTTCCTGGTGCGGCCCGAGGGCGCGATCCTGATGCTGCCGTGGCTGGTGTTGCGGCCGCGCGCGGCGTGGCGCGCGCTGCCGTTCGCGGCCGGGCTGATCGCCGCCTTCGCCGCGTGGCGCATGGCCTGCGGCCACGGCTTCGACCCGGTGCCGAAGATGCAGTTCCACGAGCTGCGCCAGGACCTCGGCGGCGCGCGCGGCGACCTGCCGGCGAACGCGCTGCAGGCGCCGGGCGTGTTCCTCGAGGCGTTCGCCGGCGCGGCGGTGCTGGCGGTCCTGTCGCTGTGGCCGCGGCGGCGCGTCGCGCTGCGTGCGCCGGACCCGACCGCGCGCGTCGCCGCCGACGACGCGCGCCGCGGCGAGCGGGCGCTGTGGCTGCTGCTCGGGCTCGGCGCGCTGGTGATCTGCACGTTCGTCGCGCGGCGCCGGTTCTTCGTGTCCTGGGCGCCCGCGGTGCTGCCGCTCGCCGGCGTCGCGCTGGCGCGCATGCAGGCGATCGGCGCGCGCGGCCGCGAACTGCTGCTGGCGCTGTGCTGCGGCCTCGACCTGTGGACCAGCTTCCACGGCACCATCGCCGCCGACCGCTTGGCCGAGCGGCTGGTGGGCGAGTACCTCGGTGCGCGGCTCGCGCCGGGGCAGACCGTGGTCGCCGACATGACGCGCGTGCTCTGGTTCGCCGGCCAGCGGCCGCTGCCGCCCCGGCACTTCGACGCCGCGTACTACCTGGAGCACGCGGCGCGGCCCGAGGTCGAGTTCGTCGTGCTGCACGAGGAGAGCCGCCGCGGCATCTACGGCGACGTGGTGCGCGGGCTCGGCGCCGCGTTCGCGCGGTTCGACCTGCCCGGCGGCCTGCGCGATCTGGCGGATCGGCGCGGCATCGCGGTGTTCGTGCGCAGGTAGCCGGGTCGCCGGCGCGCGCGGGCTCTTCGTCGGGACCTACTTTGCAAAGCAAAGCCAAGGGCGCTAGCATGCGCCCGCGGCGCGGTCGTGGGCGGCCGCCGAGGTGACGATGCGAACGACGTTGCTGTCCGTTCTGGTTCTGGTGCTGGCCGCTGTGGTCGGGTGGCTGGCCTTCGGCGGCGGTGGCGCGCCGGCGGCGCCGGAAGGGGACGCTGCCGGTGGGTCGCCGACGACCGCGCCCCCGGCCGTCGTTGCTGCGGAGACTCGCGCCGATGCGGGCGGCGCCAACGCGACCGCTCCCGGCACTTCGGCGCGCGTCGCGGCAGGGCCGCCGGTGACCGAGGCAGTCGACGACGAGGTGCAGGCCGAACCGCCGCCCATTCCGGACAACGCGGAGACGCTGGTCGTGCGCGTGGTCGACGCGGCGACGCAGGCGCCGGTCGCCGGCGCCGAGGTGCGGTGGGCGGACATGGGGTTCATCATCCAACGGCGCATGGCGGGGCTGCCGCGCGGGGCTTCGTTCGGCGACCTGCGGGAGCTCGATCCCGAGGACCTGGCGCGCCGCTTCGGCTGGACCGCGCGCACGGACGCGCGCGGCGAGGCGGTGGTGCAGATGGCGAACGCGGCCACGGTGTGCGCGCGTCACGGCGAGCGCTACGGGCAGACGCAGGTGGACCCGCGCAAGCCGCCGCCCGAGGGCGTCCGCATCGAGCTGCGGGTGGACCGGGCGCTGCGCGTCCTGGTTCGCTCGGCGGCCGGCGACCCGGCCGGCCCCGTGCCGCTCGAACTGGTCGCGGTGCGCACCAGCGGCCCGCCGCGTCAGGTGGCCCGCGCCGAGTCGGGTGCCGACGGCGCGGCGGTGTTCGCGCACGCTCAGGAGCTGCAGCTCGGCCGCAGCGACGGCGCGTGCCGGGTGCGGGCGGCGCTGCCGGGTCTCGACGATGCCGGGGTCGAGGTCGACCCGCGGTCGCCGCCGGCCGAGCCGGTGGTGCTGCAACTGCCGCCGTGCGGTCGGGTGCTGGCGGCGATCGACGTCGGCGCCGTGCGCCGTGCCGAGGGGCAGATCACGCTGGCCGCCGCCGCCGACCCGATGGTGAACCAGCTGCGCGCGTCGATCGACGACGACGGCTGGGCGCGGTTCGCCTGGGTGCCGGCGGGGACGAGGTTCGTGGCGACGGCCAGCTTCGACCGCGTCGGCGCGCGCCACGAGTTCGCCGGCCCGCCGGGCGACGGTGACGAGGTGCGGGTCGAACTGCGCCCCGACCCCGGGGTGGTGATCGTCGCCGGACGGGCCGTGGACTCCCGGGGGCGCGCGCTCGGCGGGATGCAGGTCGGCCTGCAGTTCCGGATCGGCACCGGCCGCGTCTCCGGCTCGGCGCAGACCGGCGCCGACGGCACGTTCCGGTTCGCGGCCGGCCCGGCGGCCAACCCGCCGCGCATCGACGAGCTGACCATCACCGTGTCGAAGGTCGACTGCCTGCGGTCCTCGGTCACGCGCGGGCCGCTCGACCTGCCGGCGGGGCTCACCGACCTCGGCGAGCTGGTGTTCGCCGAGGAACGCCTCGTGGTCGCCGGTCGCTTCGACGGGCCCGGCGCGCGCTCGGAGCGCCGCCGCGGCATGTCCGTCGAGCGCTGGTCGGCCGGCGAGGCCGGCGTCGAGGCCGGCTGGCGCGCGGTCGAGGGGCTGAGCCACTTCCAGCACGAAGGCGCGTTCGCCTTCGGCGGCGACACCGCGCCCGGCCGGCACCGGCTGGTGGTCGGCGTGCGCGGCGAGTTCGACCGCCAGGAGGTCGAGTTCGCGCTCGGCACCGACGATCTCGTGGTGCACCTCGCCGAGACCTTCGGCCTGCGCGTTCGGGTGCTGGCGCCGCCGGGCGTGCCGGCGGCGCGGGTGGCGCTGCGGCGCGCGGGCGACGCCGTGGTTGCGCCGCCCAGCGAAGGCGTCGCGGCGGTGTTCGACCAGCGCATCCGCCGGGTCTTCGACGACCGCATCCAGGTGTGGAGCGAGCTGCCGCCCGGCACCTACGCCGTCGCGGTCCTGTGCGTCGATCGCGACCTGGTGCTCGCCGAGCGAACGGACCTGGTGCTGCCGGCGCCGGGCGGCGGTGAGCTGCCGCTGGTCGAGCTGGACGTGCGCGACCTCCTGCGGCGCATCGAGCTGAAGTTCCGCGCCGCCGACGGCGCCCCGATCCCGTTCGGCGGCAAGGCGGCGGTGTTCGACCTGCCGCCCGCCGACCCCGCGCGCTGGCAGGGGCACCGCGCGCAAGGCAGCGGCTGCACGCTGGTCGTGCCGGCGGGGCCGCGCGACCTGCTGGTGACGGTCGACGGCTTCCGGCCGCAGCGGCTCGCGGGTGTGGACGGCGATCGCGAGGTCGTCCTCGAGCGCTGGGGCGACCAGGAGTTCACGGTGACCGGCGCGGCGTCGCCGCCGGGCACCGAGCTGCGGCTGCGCGTCCTGCCGGTGACCCCCGCGAGCACGGCGCGTTATCGCATGCCGTTCGGCGACGAGGGCGCTGCCGGCGACCTGCTCACGCCCGGCGGGGTCGCCACGCCGCTGCAGGACGGAACCGTGCGCGTGCCCGTCGCCGACGGCGAGCACCGCGTGGCCGTCGAGCTCTGGCCCAAGGGCGCGCTGCAGTTCGGCCAGCCCGGCCGCAACGTGATCCCGCTCGAGGGCATCGCGCCGGCGACGTTCGTGCCCGGCCCGACGCCGGTCGAACTGCGGATCGACGCCGCCGCCGTCAAGGACGCCGTCCGGCGGTCGCTGCAGGGGCAGCGCCGCTGAACTGGCGCTGAACTGCCGGTGATCCGGCGCGGTCAGGCCTCGGTCGGCGCCGGCATCGCGGTGCGGCCGCGGCCCAGCAGCTCCGCGCACAGCACGCCGGCGGCGATCAAGGCACCGCCGGTCCACTCGAGGCCGGTCATCCGTTCGCCGAGCAGCACCGCGCCGCCGAGCGCCGCGAACGCGGGTTGCAGCGCGAACAGCACCGCGACCTGCGACTGGCGGATGCGCGGCTGCGCGCGCGCCTGGATGCCGATCGCGATCGCCAGCGCGAACACGCCGAGGAACGCGATGCAGCCGAGCACCTGCGGGTCGGCGCCCCACGTCGCGACCTCGCCGACGCCGCCCCACAGCGGCATCGCCGCGCTCACGCCGACGGCGACGGTCAGCAGCTGCCACCAGCAGTAGACGGTCTCGCGGCCGCCGCGCGCGAGCCGCGACAGCACCAGCACGTGCGCGGCGTAGCTGATCGACGAGCCGGCCAGCAGGGCCACGCCGAGCAGCGAGGTGTCGGCGTCGGGGTCCGCGGGCGGCGCGCCGCCGAAGCACAGGAACGCCACGCCGGCGGTGCCGAGCGCCACGCCGAGCACCGTCGGCGCGCGCAGCCGTTCGCCGAACAGGACCACGGCGCCGACCGCGACCAGCAGCGTGATCAGCCCGGTCAGGAAGCCGCCGACCGACGCGGTGGCGTGCTGCATGCCGGTCGTCTGCAGCACGTAGCCGAGCAGCAGGAACAGCCCGGTGACCACGCCGCGCAGGGCCTCGCTGCGCAGCGTGCCGTCTCGACGGCCGCGCAGCGCCCACGGCAGCAGGCACAGCACGGCGAGCCAGAACCGCGCCGTCAGCAGCGCGAACGGCGGCACGCCGCGGTCGAGCGGCACCTTGACCGCGGAGAACGACACGCCCCAGATGGCGATCGCGATCAGCAGCAGCAGTTGGGGCGGCACCCGGGGCATCGGCGCGCGCAGCATAGCGACGCGCGCCGGCGGTTCGCCGGCGATCAGCGGCCGCCGTCGCCGGCGCCCTGCTCGCCCTGTCCGCCCGGGCGGCGGCCGCGGCGCCCGCCGGCGCCGGGGCGCGGGCCGGGGCCCTGGCCCTCGTAGGCCGGCAGCCGCAGCAGCTCGGGGTCGAGCTGCAGGAGCGCCTGCTCCAGGCGCTGCAGCAGGTCCTTGCGCTCGGCGGTCGTCAGCTTGGCGCGCAGCATCCGCGCGGTGTCGGCGGCGGAGATGTTCAGGCCGTCCATCGTCGCGGTCGCCTCCGGCTTCTGCGCGAACGCGGCCAGCAGCTGGTCGGTGGCGCCCGCGAGGTCGTCCTGCTCGAGCAGCACGCGGGCGCGGCCGGCGTGCGCGATCGCGAGGTAGTGGTCGACGTTCGACCGGGTCTCCGGGTCGGCCGCGGCGCAGCGCTCGTAGCGCGCGATCGCGCGGTCGTAGGCCTCGAGCGCCGCGGTGGCCTCGCCCTGGCGTCGGTGCTGTTCGGCGACCACCAGCGTGGCGTAGCCGGCGAACCACGCGGTGCGCGCCGTCGGCCGCTGCTCGAGCATGCGCACGTAGGCGCGCTCGAGGCCGTCGATGCCGCGCTGCCGCAGCAGCTGGTCGCGCAGCCGTTCGTGCAGCATCGGCGACTCGGGGAAGCGCTGCAGCCCCTCGGCCAGGATCCGGTCGGCCTCGGCGTGGGCGCTGAGCGCGCGCACGAAGTCGTAGTGGTCGGCCACGTGGAAGTCGCGCCCGAGCGGGTGCCGCGCCAGCACCGAGTACGCGGTGTGCACGTCGGTCAGCCACTGCGGCGGCCACTCCGTCTTGTTGCGGATCGCGTCGACGATCGCGTTCTGCCGCGCCTCGGCGAAGATCTGCATCGCCGCCATCGCCGCGTAGCTCGACGCGTCCTGCGGCAGGATCTGCGCGGCCTGCTCGGCCTCCTTGTAGGCGGTCGGGAAGTCGCGCTGATGCCAGGCGCACGCGGCGAGCAGCGCGTGCAGCCGGAAGGTGCCGTCGACGACGGCGTCCACGCCGAGCTCGCCGGCGCGCCGCGCCGCGCGCTTGGCGTCCTCGAGCAGCAGCCGCGCGTGCCGCCGGGCCCAGCGCTGGTTCTCGTGCGGGCTCGGCTCGTACTGCACCGCCAGCTGCAGCGTCGATTCGGCGAGCTGCAGGTGCGCGGCGGCGTCGCGCGGCGCCTCGAGCAGCGCCTGCTCCTGCTGCTGCAGCTCGGCCTCGATCGCGTAGCTGGTGGCCGCCGCGGCCGGCGGCTGCGCATCGGCCAGCGCCTGCGCCCAGCCGCGCACGTCGACGCCGCCGTCGGTGCCGGCCAGGCCGTCGTGCACCGCCGCCAGCGTGCGCGCCTGCGGCGAGGTCTCGCCGAGCCGGCGCAGCGCCGCCACCAGGCGGTCTCGTTCGCCCTGGTCCATCGGCACGCGCAGCGCCTCGGCGATCAGGTCGACGGCGCCGCCCTGGTCGGTCTGCGACAGCGTCGCCCGCGCCTGCTGCGCGCGGTCGACGTCGAGACCGAACACGCCGAGCCGCAGCAGGTCGACCGGCGCGTCACCCTGCAGCTGCGCGGCCGCGGCGAGCAGCGCGTCCTTCATCGGCGCGTCGCCGTCGGCGAAGGCCTGCTCGACCGCCTCGCGGTCGCGCACGTCGGCGCTGGCCACGCGCTCGAGGATCGAGCGGTCGCCGCGAACGACCGGCTCGGCCCGGATCGCGCGGTTCTCGATGCCGTTCTTGATCGCCGCGAACACCGAGTCGGTGTCGAACGCGTAGTAGACGTCGTAGACCTCGCTGCCGTCGAGCTCGACCATGATGTGGCGCGGCGCGATGCGACGGCCGTCCATGAACTTCTCGTACAGCAGCGGCTCGATCGCGATGTGCTCGCCGCACGTCACGCTGCCGAAGCGCGGGCACGGGATGCGGTGGCCGTGCTCGTCGTAGTCGCGCGGGTTGTGGCGGTACACCGACGCCATCACGCAGACGTACGGCTCGTACAGCGCCGCGATCTCGGGCTGGCGATAGCGGATGCCGGCGTAGTGCTCGCTGGCGATCTCGCCGTCCATGTTGATGCACACCAGGATCGCGCGCTTCTGCTCCTGCGCGAGCCGGACCGCGTCGTCCCAGGTGCGCTGGAACGTGATCTGCACCGGCTTCTTCCAGTCCTCGGCGGTCGGCGCGTACCACATCTGTTCGCGCGTGACGCCGTCGGGCAGCTGCGCGGTGAGCGGCGCCGCCGCGGCGAGCAGCAGGGCGCAGCGCGACAGCGGGCGGAGCAGGGAACGCGCGCGGACGGTCCGGTGCGCGGCGGGTCGTTGGGACGAGTTCATGAGCTGGAGCCGGCGCCGCGGTCGGCCG
This sequence comes from Planctomycetota bacterium, assembly GCA_050245995.1. Taxonomy (GTDB): domain Bacteria; phylum Planctomycetota; class UBA1135; order UBA1135; family UBA2386; genus JBFWWV01. The sequence continues at coordinate 245,235 of JBFWWV010000004.1, forward strand.
CCGGACCGTGCAGCGTAGCGGCTCGCGGCGCCGTCATCGAGGCATCCCGCCCGGCTGCTGTGCGCCCGCGACGAACTCGTCGCATCCGCGGTCGGCGCCGTTCCGCGCGCGTAGCGGCAAGGCGCCGTCAGCGCGGCGCGAGCTGCGGCAGCGCGCGCAGCCGCTCGGCGAGGACGCGGCCGGCGACCGCGTTGCCGCGCGCGTTCCAGTGGGTGTCGCGCAGCAGGTAGAGGTGCCGGTCGCCGTCGGCCAGCGCCGGCTCGGCCGCGAGCGCCGGCCAGAAGTCGACGCACGGGATCGCCGCGGCCTCGCACCAGCGCAGCAGCCGCTGCCGCAGCTCGTGCCGGCGCAGCGGCCGGCCGGCGGCGATCTCGACGCGCCGCCACAGGGCGTCCTCGACCATCGACTCGTCGGGGATCAGCGCGAACAGCAGCGGGCGGTCCGCGCACAGCGTCCGCAGCCGACCGAGCTCGTGCTCGAACGCGGTCCAGCGCGCGGGATCGATGGTCGAGAACGCCACCGCGCGCTCGGTCTCGACGCGCAGGAACTCGTCGGGCGTGAAGGTGCCCGGCTCGCGGGGCGGATCGAGCAGCCACGGTCGCGCGCGCAGCACCGCGTCGAGGTCGGCGCCGGCGGCGGCCGACGCCGGCGTCGCGGCACCGCGCGCCACCAGCAGCAGGCGCCGTGGCACCTCCCAGCACAGCAGATTGCCGCGGTCGAACCAGTCGCGCAGCCACAGGTCGCCGACGCCGGCGCGCGGCGTCTCGAGCAGGTCGTTGCCGAGGAACAGGCTGACCACGACGACGTCGGGCGCGAGCGGCAGGACCTCGTTCTGCAGCAGCCAGCGGTACTCGGCCGGTCCGATCGCCGGCCAGCCCACGTTCCACAGCGCCGCCGGCCGGCCGGCCGCGGCGAGTGCGCGTTCGGCCACGGTCGTGTAGTGCATCGAGTGCGGCACGAAGCTGGCGCTGAACGAGTCGCCGATCACCGCCACCACGGCGCCGCAGTCCGCGCCCGGCGCGGCGAACGGCTCGTCGTAGAAGCCGCGGCCGTTGCACGCCGTGCCCAGGTGCACCTCGCCCGGGGCGAAGGCGTGCGCGCGCAGACGCCGCTGCGAGCCGGCGGCTGCGCGGGTCCACAGCGGCCCGGGCGCGATCGCGGCGGCGGCGCGCAGCGTCAGGTCGGCCAGCGGCACGCACAGGGCGAAGCCCACGCCGAGCCGCGCCAGGCGCCCCGGCGGTCGCGCCCGCTGCGGCGTCGGCGCCAGCGCCAGCAGCGCGGCCAGTACGCCGCCCCAGGCCGCGAACCACGCGCCGATGCGCGCGGTGTTGTAGGTCGAGGTGCCGAGCGCCATGGCAAGCCACAGCAGCACGGTGCCGCCGAGCGCGCGGCGGAGCAGGACGCCCGCCGCCGGGGCCGTGGCCGCGCGACGGTGCGCGCGCAGCCGCAGCGCCGCCAGCAGCAGCGCCAACGGCGCGAACGCAGCCATCGCGGTCAGCGCCAAGACGACCGGGCTGCCCCAGGGCGCCAGGTCGTCGTCGCTGGTCAGCGCACGGACGCCGCCCCAGAGCGCTGCCGCGGCGGCGAGCAGCCATGCGCCGAGCGCCACGGACCGCAGCGAGCGTCGTCTGTCCTCCATGCGCCGCAGCCCAGCGGGCATCGCACCCGGGGCCGGCCGCATTCTGCCCGGCGCGCGCGGGGTGCGCGACGCCGCAGGAGTGGCCGCGGGCCGGGTGGGACCCCGACCACGGCGGCGCGACGCGCGGGCAGTTCGACGTGGTGCCGGCGACCGTCGACGACCACTGCAGTTCGCTGCGTCGGCGCCTGACGCGGCGCGGATCGGGCGGTCCAAGGCGTCAGGAATACGGCCGCCGCCTCGACGTCGGAGGCTTTCCCCAGTCGGCGCCGACGCGGCGCCGGGATCCGCCTGCTACCATTCGCCCCCGCATGGCTGCCAGTCGTCTCGCGGCCAAAAGGTCCGTCGGTTCGTCCCGTTGCCCGTTGGCGCTCTGCCTGTGGGCGGCCTCTGCATGCACCGCCGGCTACCACGTCGAAGCCGCTGATCGGGAAGTCCAGGAGCTGCTCGCGAGCAGCACGGAGGCGGTGCGCACCGCGCGCAGCGCCCGCATCGTCCGGCCGGAGGTCGAGGTCGAGCCCGCGCCCTCGCCGGCGGCGGCCCCCGACCCCGCAGTCGCCGATCCCAGCGGGCCGATGGCCGTCGACCTGCACGGCGCGCTGGCGCTGGCGGTGCGGCACAACCGCGACTACCTGTCGCGCCACGAGGCGCTCTACCGGCAGGGGCTGTCGTACTCGTTCACGCGGTTCCAGTTCGGGCCGCTGTTCCAGTCGACGATCGCACACGTCTGGGCCGACCAGGAGAACGCGCTCGGCGTGCAGCGGCTCAGCGGCAACCTGGGCGTGAGCCAGATCCTGCCGACCGGCGGCCGGCTCGGCGCCGACGTGTTGCTCGGCCGCGACTGGTTCGAACGCACGGCCGGCGGCGGCGCGTTCGGCGACGGCCAGTACGACTCGGCGCTGGCGCTGACGCTGCGCCAGCCGCTGCTGCGAGGCGCGGGCTACGAGGTGTCGCACGCGGCGCTGACGCAGGCCGAGCGCGACCTCGTCTACGCGATCCGCGACTTCGAGCTGTTCCGCGAGAACTTCTCGATCGGCATCGCCCGCAGCTTCTTCGACCTGGTCAGCCAGCAGCAGACGCTCGACAACGAGGAGACCAACCTGCGGCAGGCGGTGTTCGACCGCCGTCAGGCCGAGGCGCTGCTGCAGGTCGATCGCGTGACCGAGGTCGAGGTCTACCGCGCCCGGCGCCGCGAGATCGAGGCCGAGAACCGCCTGCTCGACGCGCGCGCGACGTTCGAGCGCGCGCGCGACCAGTTCAAGATCGACATGGGCCTGCCGATCGCCGCCGCCATCGAGATCGCGCCGGCCGAGCCGCCGTTCGAGCCGGTGCGGTTCGATCCGGACTCCGCGGTTGCGTCCGCGCGCGCCAACCGCCTCGACCTGATCACCGAGCAGCAGCGCCTCGAGGACGCCGAGCGCGAGGTGCGCATCGCCGAGAACGCGGTGCTGCCGCAGCTCGACCTCGACGTCGGCGTGGGGCTCGGCGCCGACCCCGCCGGCGGGTTCGGCGCGGCGCTCCCCGACGAGTGGAACGCCTCGATCGGCATCACCATGGCGCTGCCGCTGCAGCGCGTCGGCGAGCGCAACAACCTGCGCTCGGCGCAGATCGCGCTCGAGCAGGCTCGTCGCGGCTACGGCCTGCTGCTCGACCAGATCGAGCTGGAGATCAAGAACCAGCTGCGCAACCTGCGCAGCCTCGAGCAGCAGATCGCGCTGCAACGCGGCCAGATCGTTCAGGAGCAGCGCGCGGTGACCGTGACCGAGATCCGTTTCGAGTCCGGCGACCTCGACAACCGCGACCTGCTCGAGGCGCGCAACGCGCTGTTCGCGGCGCAGAACGCGCTGATCCAGCTGCAGGTGCAGCACTTCATCGCGCGCCTGCAGCTGCTGCGCGACCTCGGGTTGCTGTTCGTCGACGACGACGGCATGTGGGACGACGGAGCGGGACGATGAGCAAGGCAGTCTGGATCGCGGTGGTGCTCGGGTGCGGCGGCGGCGGCGCGTGGTGGCTCAGCGGCGACGGCGCCGCGGTCGCGGCCGGGGCCGCCGCCGACCCTTCGACCTACACCGTCGCGCGCGGCGATCTCGACATCACGATCACAGAGAACGGCACGCTGGTCGCCAAGGAGTCGCGCAAGGTCGTGCCGGAGTTCCGCGGCGAGGGCAAGATCGTGTTCCTGCTCGAGGAGGGCGCCGCGGTCCAGGAGGGCGACGTCGTCTGCCGCTGCGACACCTCCGGCCTCGAGGACCAGGTCGAGCAGCAGGAGATGGACATCGTGCAGGGCGAGGCCGCGCTGGTCACGGCGCGCACCGAGCTCGAGATCCAGATCGCCGAGAACGCCGCCGAGGTCGAGAAGGCGCGGATGACCCTCGACCTCATGCGCCAGGAGGACGAGAAGTACCGCGACGGCGTCGCGCCGCAGGACCGCCGCGTGCTCGAGGTCGGGATCAAGGACGCCGAGACCGAGTTCAAGCGCGCGCAGAAGCGCCACGAGGACTCGCAGCGGCTGGTCGAGCAGGACTTCATCAAGCGCAGCGAGCTCGAGCAGCACGCGATCGACCTGGAGAAGGCCACCGTCAAGCTGGAGAGCGCGCGGCAGGCGTTGGCCCTGCAGCTCAAGTACACCGCGCCGATGACGCTGCGCAAGAACACCAACGCGGTCGCCGACGCCGAGCGCGACCTCGAGACCGCGGAGAAGCGAGCCCGCTCGCGGCTCAACCAGCGCGAGGCCGACGTGCTGCAGGCGGAGAAGAAGATCAAGCGCCTGCAGCAGCAGCTCAAGGACCGTCGGGAGGACATCGAGAAGATGACCCTGAAGGCGCCGTGCCCCGGCATCCTGATCTACGGCGACCCGCGCGAGCCCTGGTACCGCGAGCAGTGCAAGGTCGGCGGCATGATCTACGGCGGCAACACGCTGATGACGATCCCCGACCTGCGCGTCATGCAGGTCAAGATCGAGGTGCACGAGGCGGACATCAACAAGGTCGAGGTCGGTCAGCCGGTCGACGTGACGATGGACACCTACCCCGGCCTGCAGCTGCAGGGCGAGGTGTCCCGGGTCGCCAACATCGCCTCGTCGGGCAGCCCGTGGGAGCCGGTCAGCGAGGTCAAGAAGTTCGGCGTCGAGATCCTGCTCAAGGACACCGCGGCGCAGCAGCTGAAACCCGGCATCAGCGCCAAGGCCAGGATCCGGATCGCGCGCCGCGACGGCGTGCTCTACGTGCCGCTGCAGTGCGCCTTCCTCGAGGACGGCGGCCACCGCTGCCTCGTGGTCGGCCCCGACGGCCCGCAGCGGCGCGCGATCGAGGTCGGCATGAGCAACGACACCTGGATCGAGGTCCGGAGCGGCCTCGAGGCCGGCGAGCGGGTGCTGCTGCACAACCCGTTCCTGAGCGGGGCCCAGAAAGGCAAGGGCAAGGGCGAGGGCGAGGGCAAGGGCGAGGGCAACGGCGAGGGCGAGAGTGACGGTGGGGCCGAGGGTGGGGGCGCGAGCGGCGCGACGGCGGTCGAGGCCACGGCGACGCAGGACGGCCGGTGACCGGCGATCCCGCGCAACCCCTGCTCGAGCTGGCCGCGGTGACGCGGACCTACGGCACCCAGCAGAACCCGGTGCCGGTGCTGCACGGCATCGATCTGCGCGTCACCGAAGGTGAGTACGTCGTCATCATCGGCCCGTCCGGCTCGGGCAAGTCGACGATGCTCAACATCCTCGGCTGCCTGGATCGGCCGAGCACCGGCGCCTACCGGGTCGGCGGCGACGACGTGCAGGCGCTGACCGACCTGCAGCTGTCGCGGGTGCGCAACCAGCGCATCGGGTTCGTGTTCCAGTCGTTCCAGCTGGTGCCGCACCTGAGCGTCGAGGAGAACATCGAGCTGCCGATGTTCTACGCCCGCGTGCCGCGCGCCCGGCGGCGCCGGCGCTGCCAGGAGCTGGCCGCCACCGTCGGCCTCGGCCACCGGCGCGGCCACCTGCCGAACATGCTGTCGGGCGGCGAGTGCCAGCGCGTCGCGATCGCCCGCGCGCTCGCCAACGAGCCGATGCTGCTGCTGGCCGACGAGCCGACCGGCAACCTCGACTCCGCGACCAGCCTCGAGATCCTGCGGCTGTTCGACGAGCTGCACGGCGCCGGCCGCACGATCGTGCTGATCACCCACGACCCGCAGATCGCCGCGCGCGCGCCGCGCTGCGTGGCGCTGCGCGACGGCCGCGTCGAGGCCGACGAGGTGCGGCAGGCGGTGGCGCCGTGATCGCGTTCGAGCTGCTGTTCGAGTCGGTGCGCAACCTGTGGCGCCACAGGCTGCGCTCGTTCCTGACCGCGCTCGGCATCGTGTTCGGCATCGCCTCGGTGATGGCGATGGTGGCGACCGGCGAGGGCGCGCGCCGCGCGATCCTCGAGCAGATCCAGCAGCTCGGCATCGACAACGTCATCGTCAACGCGCGCAAGCCACCCGAGGAGCAGAAGGTCGAGAGCCAGCCCAGGAGCTCTCAGCTGCGCTACGGGCTCACGTTCCGCGACGCGGAGCAGATCCGCGCGACGCTGCCCGGTGTCGCCCAGGTGCTCGAGGTCCACGACGCCACGCGCTGGATCTGGCTGCGCGGCCGCCGGCTCGAGGCCAAGGTGCGCGGCGTGCGGCCCGAGTACCTGGAGCACCTCGGCATGCGGCCGGTGCTCGGCCGGGCGCTGTGCGAGGCCGACGAGGTCGCCCGGGCGCGCGTCTGCGTCGTGCGCGCGCGGCTGCTCGGCGAGATGGACTACGTCGGCGATCCGCTGCAGCTCGACCTGCGCGTCGGCGCCGAGTACCTGCGCGTCGTCGGCGTGCTGCCCGACCTCGGCTTCCAGAGCCCCAACAAGTCCGTGCTCGGCATGGACGACCGCACGCTCGAGGTCTACGTGCCGCACCGCACGATGATCGACCGGTTCGGCGTCGAGGAGACCAACCGCAGCGCCGGCACCTACGAGAACTCGCGCGTCGAGCTGCACCAGATCGTCTGCAAGACCGCCCCTGGCGCCTCTGTGCTGCAGGTCGCCAAGGGCATCCAGCAGGTGCTCGCGCACAACCACCAGCGCAAGGACTACGAGGTCGTCGTCCCGCTCGAGCTGCTCGAGTCCAAGCAGAGCACCCAGCGCGTGTTCGACATCGTGCTGCCGATCATCGCCGGCATCTCGCTGCTGGTCGGCGGCATCGGCATCCTCAACATCATGCTGGCCAGCATCACCGAGCGGACCCGCGAGATCGGCATCCGCCGCGCCATCGGCGCCTCGCGCGCCGACATCGTCTGGCAGTTCCTGACCGAGACCGTGGTGCTCGCCGCCGCCGGCGGCCTGCTCGGCGTGCTGCTCGGGGTCGGCTTCGTCGCCGCGCTGCGCGCGTTCACCGAGTGGCAGCCGACGATCACGCCGGGCTCGGTGGCGCTGTCGATGGGGGTGTCGTGCCTGACCGGCATCGTGTTCGGCATCCAGCCGGCGCGGCGGGCGGCGCTGATGGATCCGATCCAGGCGTTGCGGCACGACTGAGGGGCCGCGGTGTCGGTCTACGGCCTGCTGGAGTGCTGACCCTCATCCGCGCCGTGCACACGTTCGTCTGGGCCGTGTTCGTGGCCTGCATCGCCGGCGTCTACGTGTTCGCCGCGCGCGCGCAGTTCGCAGTGGCGCTGATCCTGATCGGCGTCGTGCTCGTCGAGGTGGTGGTGCTGGTGGGCAACGGCATGCGCTGTCCGCTGACCGACCTCGCGGCGCGCCACACCGACGACCGAGCCGAGAACTTCGACATCTGGCTGCCGCGCTGGCTGGCGCGGCACAACCAGCAGGTCTTCGGCGCCCTCTACGTGGGCGGGGTGCTGTTCACCGGCGCCCGCTGGCTCTGCGAACGGTGACTTCCCACGGATCGGCGGCGGCGTATCGTCGCGTCCGCATGCGCCGCCAGAAGACCCAGCCACCGAAGACCCAGCCGACCAAGCCCGGCAAACCCGCCAGCCGGCGCGCTGCGAAGCCGCGGCTGCTCGCCGGCGGCAACCCGCAGATCGCCAAGGCCGACGGCGACGCCGCGGTCCAGGCCTACCTCGCCGCGATGCCCGGCTGGACGCGCGCCGTCGGCCGCCGCCTCGACGACCTCGTCACCCGCGCGGTCCCCGGCGTGGCGAAGGCCGTGCGCTGGAACTCGCCGTTCTACGGCGTGCCGGGCAAGGGGTGGTTCCTGTCGTTCCACTGCTTCACCCGCTACGTGAAGGTCGCGTTCTTCCGCGGCGCGGCGCTGCGACCGCCGCCGCCCGTCGCGTCCAAGGACGAGCACGCGCGCTACCTGCACGTGCCCGAGGAGGGGGCGCTCGACGAGGCCCGGTTCGAGGACTGGGTGCGCCAGGCGAGCCGCCTGCCCGGGTGGGGCGCGGACGCCGGCGATGGCGCGCCGCGCGTCGGCGAGGGCACGGGCAGCGCGCGGAAGGCGAAGGCTGCGCCGAAGAAGCCGTCGCGGCGCTGAGCCGAGGTCCCGCATGGCGCGCAAAGACACGAGCGCTGCTGCCGTCGGCACGGTCGAGCACGCCAACACCGCCGTGCTCGTCACCGTGGCTCCCGACGGCGCCCTGCTGGACCGCCGCCGCATCGCGCTCACCGAAGGCCTGCCGACGCACCCGCACCACCACGAAGGGTCGTGGGCGGTGGGCCGCTACCTCGACAGCCCGTGGGCGCGCCCGGTCACGCTGCCCGAGGCCCTCGAACTGGTCGAATGCGTGCGCGCGGCGGCGGCCGAGGGCGCGCGCCAAGGGCTCGCGGACCTGTCGGCGGCGGTGCCCGTGCCGATCGCGCGGATCGCGTTGCGCGTCTGCCCGGCGTTGCCGCCGACGGCCGAGGCGCGGATCGCCGATACCCGCGCGCAGACCGTCGCGGACTCGGTGATGTATCGCGAGGCGCTGGCCGCGGCGGCTGCGGCGCTGGGCTGGGAGGTGACGTGGTACGACAGGGACCGCGTGTTCGACGAGGCACAGGCCGCGCTCGGCGACACGGCGCTCGCGCCGTTCCTCACAGCGATGGGGCGCGCCGCAGGGCCGCCGTGGCGGGCCGAGCACAAGCTCGCGGCGGCGGCGGCGATCGCGGCGCTCCATGGCAAGTGATCGGCGAGTGGTCGGCGCCGTTCGTCGGCTGGGAACCCAGCAGCCGAATTGGTCGCCGCAGCGGTCCGAGCCGTGGGCGCCGTGCAGGGGCGGAGTTCGCACGATAGACTGCGTGCGATGTCGGAGCTCAGAGCGCGTGTCCGGAATGGTCGTCTGGTCCTCGACGAGGCGACGGACCTTCCCGAGGGGACCGAAGTCGAACTCGTGCCGGCGGACTGGTGGGACCATCTCTCCGATGAGGACCGACGCAAGCTCGAAGACGCGCTGGCACGTTCCCAGCAGGACGCAGAGGCAGGGCGCGTGAAGCCTGCGACGGACGTGCTCAAGGGACTTCGACTCCGCGAGTGACGTCCGGACCATGGACTGTTTTCTTCACCGCGACGGCCGAGGATCAGGCGCGGCAGGTCGCGGAGCGGGGGGCGGCCGAACGATCCGCCGCCCCGACGCTGTTCCTCGACGAGCTGGAGCACGCCATCGATCGTCTGTCGACCATGCCTGGAAGCGGCGCTCCGTTCCGTTCGCAGTCCGTGCCTGGCGTGCGGAGGGTCCTGCTGCCGGGTAGCAGGTACCACGTCTACTACTCCATCGACGAAGGTGCGCACGAGGTCCTCGTTCGCGCAATCTGGCATGGGGCTCGCGGGCACGGCCCCTCACTCGGCTGATGCGGTCGGCCAGCACCCCTGCGGTCCGTTCTCCCGTCGGACGGACGGGATCCGAGGACCGCTCGCGCCTATCCTGCCGACCCAGTGACGTCACCCGTCGAGCCAGACCGCGTCTCCGACACCGAGCCCGCGCCCGACGACCTCCAGGCCGTCCTCGACGAGGTGCGCCGCATCGAGGTGCAGAGCAACCGGCTCGTGCGCGGCGTGATGGCGGGCGGTTACAGCTCGGTGTTCCGCGGCGCGGGCATGGAGTTCGAGGAGGTGCGCGAGTTCGTCGAGGGCGACGACCCGCGGCTGATCGACTGGAAGGTGACCGCGCGCGCGGGGCGGCCGTTCGTCAAGAAGTTCGTCGACGAGCGCGAGCTGGTGGTGGTGTTCCTGCTCGACCTGTCGCCGTCGATGACGGGCGGCACCGGCGTGTGGTCGGCGCGGCAGCTGGCGGTGCGGCTGTGCGCGTGCATGGCGCTGGCGGCGGTGCGCAACCACGACAAGGTCGGGATGATCGCGTTCGCCGAGGGCGTCGAGCGGTTCGTGCCGCCGCAGAAGGGGCGCGGACACGCGCTGCGGATCGTGCGCGACGGGCTGCTGCTGCGCGCGGCCGGGACACGGACCTCGTTCGCACCGGCGCTCGAGTACGCCGGGCGCGTGCTGCGGCGGCGCGCGGTGGTGTTCCTGGTGTCGGACTTCCTGGGGCCGCCGATCGGGCCATCGCTGCTGCGCTGCGCGCAACGGCACGACCTGGTGGCGGTGCGGATCCTGTCGCCGGAGCTGTTCCCGCCGCGGCGCGGGCTGCAGCGGCTGCGCGATCCGGAGAGCGGCCGCGAGGTGGTCGCCGACTGGAGCAGCGAACCGGTACGCGCGGCTTGGCTCGAGCGCGTCGCGAGCTGGCGCAAGCGCGTGGACGACGAGCTGGCGCGCGCCGACGTCGACGTGATGGACGTGCCGGTGCCGCTGGTCGCCGACAAGGACGCGGTTGCGCGGCCGATCCTGCGGTTCTTCCAGATGCGCGAGCAGCGCGGGGCGCACCGGTGAGGCGTTGCTGCGCGGTCCTGCTGCTGGTGCTGGCCGGGTGCGGCGGCGCGCCGCTGCCCGAGGTCGACTTCGAGGTCGCGCTGGCGGCGACTCCGGCGACCGTCGAGTTCGGCGCGCCGTTCGCGCTCGAGGTCACCGCCACGTTCCGCCGCGAGTTCGAGCCCGAACCGTTCGCGGCCGAATGGCTGCTGCCGCTGGAGCTCGAGCCGACCGGCGAACGGCGGCGTGACGACGGGCGGCGCGTGCAGCGGGTGCTGGCGTTCCGCGCGCGCGCGTTCGCCAGCGGTGAGGTCGCGGTCGGCCCGATCGAGTGGTCGGCGCGCGACCCGGACGGCGGCGCCGTCGTCGCGCGCAGCGCGCCGCTCCTGCTGCGCGTGGCGTCGGCGCTCGGGCCCGATGCGGCGGCTGCGCCCGAGGGGCCGCTCGAGCTGCTGCCGCTGCCGCGAACGCCGGTGTGGCCCTGGGCGCTGGGCGGCGCCGTACTGCTGTGCGCTGCAGCGCTCGTCGCGTCGCGCGCGCGCAGGCGGTCGGCACCGCCACCGGTCGCAGCGGCGCCGGCACCGCCACCCGGACCGCCGTCGCGCGAGCGCGCGCTGCAGGCGCTGGCGGCGCTCGAACGCGACCTCGCCGCGGTCAACGACCGCGCGCTGTGCGACGCGATCACCGCCATCGTGCGCGACCACGCCGCCGCCGTGCTGCGACGCCCGACCGCGACGCGCACCAGCGAAGAACTGCTCGAACTCGCGACGCCGCTGGTCGCCGCCGCCAGGACGCCGCTCGGCGCGTGCCTGTCCCACTGCGACCGGGTCAAGTTCGCCGCCGGCGCGCTCGACGGCGGTGCCCGCGACGGCGTGGTCGCCGCGGCGCGCGCGTTCGTGCAGGCCAGCGCCGGCCCGGAGGTCGCGGCGTGAACGCGGTGCTCGAAGGCCTGTCCGGGCTGCGGCTGCTGGCGCCGTGGTGGGGCGTGCTGGCGCTCCTGTGGCTCGGGGTGGCCTGGCACGCATGGCGTCGGCGACCGCGCGCGACCGCGTTCGCCGCCTCCGCGGTGCTCGACGGCGCGCCGCAGCTGCCGCGCAGCTGGCGCGCGCGGCTGGTTGCGCTGCCGGCGTGGCTGCACGGCCTCGGCGTGCTGCTGGCGATCGTCGCGCTGGCGCAACCGGCGCGGCGGGTCGCGTTGCCGGTCGTGCACGAGGGCGTCGACCTGCTGCTGTGCCTCGACGTGTCGTCGTCGATGGCGACCGCGGACCCCGGTGCGGCGACGTCGCGGTTGGAGCTGGCGCGCGCGGCCGCGGCCGAGTTCGTGCAGCAGCGCGAACACGACCGCATCGGCCTGTGCGCGTTCGCGCGCTACCCGGACCTGCTGTGCCCGCCCACGCTCGACCACGCCGCGCTGCTGCAGCTGCTGCAGGAGACGCGGCCCGTGCCGCGCGACGCCGCCGAGGACGCGACCGGTATCGGCACCGCCGTGGCGCGCAGCGTGCAGGCGCTGCAGCACGCCGAGTCGCCGTCGCGCGCCGTGGTCCTGGTCACCGACGGCGACGAGAACGTCGCGTCGGCCGGCGCGCCGCGCGAGATCGGGCCGCTGCAGGCGGCGCAGCTCGCGGCGCAGCAGGGCGTGCGGGTGTACGCGCTCGCGGTCGGCGCCGCGGCGGAGCTCGACACGACGCAGATCGAACAGCTGGCGCTTCGCACCGGCGGGCGGCTGTTCCGCGCCGCCGACCCGGCGGCGATGCGCGCGGTGTGGAGCGAGATCGACCGGCTCGAACGCGCGCCGCTGGCGGCGCCGCGCTGGCGCTTCGAGGAGCGGCACGCGCCGTTCGTGCTGGCGGCGTTGCTGGCGATCGCCGCCGGCTGGGTGTTGCGGCGCTCGGCGCTGGAGGTCGTCGCGTGATCGGGTTCGCGTTCGACGCGCCGTGGTGGGCGTTGCTGCTGCTGCCGCTGGCGGCGCTGCCGTCGTGGCTCGCAGCGCGCGATCGCGCGGCGGCCGCGCTGCGCCGCGAACTGCTGGGACCGCGCGCCGCGCCGGCGCCGGCGTCGCGGTCGGGGCGCGCGAGCCGTTGGTGCGGTGTCGCGGCGCTCGCGCTGGCGGTGCTCGCGCTGATGGGGCCGCGCTGGGGCGCGCCGGTCGCCGCCGACGCGGCCACCGCGCGCGACCTGGTCGTGTGCCTCGACGTGTCGCGGTCGATGCGCGCGCGCGACGTGACGCCGAGCCGGCTCGAAGCCGCGCGCGCGGCGATCGCGGCGCTGGCCGAACGCGCCCGCGGTGACCGCCTGGCGCTGGTCGCGTTCGCCGGCGACGCGCGCCTGCGCGTGCCGCGCACGACCGACGCCGACTCGTTCGTGCAGCTGCTGCGCGGCACCGACGAACTGTCGGTGGCGCGCGGCGGCACCGACCTCGGCGCGGCGCTCGATGCGGCGCTGGCGGCGCTGGTCGGTCGGCGCGGCGGCGCCGCCGTGGTGCTGGTGACCGACGGCGAGGACCACGCCGCGCGCGGGCTGGCCGCCGCGCAGCGCTGCGCCGCCCAGGGCATCGCCGTGCACTGCGTCGGCCTCGGCAGCGAGCGCGGCGGCAAGGTGCCGGTGCCGCGCCTCGGCGGCGACGGCGAGACGTTCCTGCGCGACGCGCAGGGCAACGAGGTCGTGTCGGCGCTCGACGCGGCGTCCCTTGGCGCGCTGGCGGCCGCGGCCGGCGGCACGTTCGCGCGCGCCGACTCGGCCGAGGCGGCGACGGCGGCGCTGCGCGACGTGTACGAACGGCGCGTGCTGCCCGCCGCTGCAGCAGGCGGCGCCGAGGGCGACGAACTGCGCGTGCCGGCCCGGTTCCAATGGCTTCTGCTGCCGGCGGTGCTGCTGTGGCTGCTGCAGGTGTGGCTGCGTCGCGCGGCGCGCGCGCCCCGCCCGGCCTGAGCGGAACGCCCTACACGCCGAGCGCGAACGCGCGAACCATCCGCCGCTCGTCGGCGGACAGGCACGCCGCCAGGGTCTTGGCCTTGGGGCCGGCCGGGTGCCCGAGGAACAGCACGAGCCGCTCGCGGCCGGCGAGCTCGAGTGGACCGGCCAGCGCGCCCTCGGACCGGATGCCCAGCGTCTCGGCCAGCTGCTTCCGCACCTTCAGGCCGACCGCGACGACGACGCGCGCCGCGCTGAGCTGCAGGACCGGCCGCAGGTAGCGCCCAGCACACTCGCGCAGCGCCTGCTTGACGCCCTCCTCCTGGCGGGACTTGCAGTGCACGACCTCGGTCAGCGCATAGTCGACGCCCGGCACCGGGTCGCGGCCGAGGATCTCGGTGGCGCGCTTCTTGATGTTGCTCCAGTACGGCCGGGCCTCGCTGTGCTGCCCGTCGGCGTTCAGCCGACGGTTGCCATCCAGGATCCACGGTTCGCGTCCGCCGCCGAACCGGTTGGTGAAGTAGTCGGCGATGGCGTCGTCGGTCCAGTTCCAGCGCGGGTAGCGTTCCTCTGCCGTGATTCCGGGGTTCGAGCTGAGGAACAGGATCGGCGCCTGCTCGATGCGGCCGCTCCACGGTTCGGGCACCTGGAACGCGTCGAGGTCGCCAGTCTGCACCGCGACGATGCGGCGGCAATGGTGCGGCGCCGCGCCGGCCTTGCAGGTCGCGACGTTGGGGCAGCGGGCGATCGAGAGGAGCAGGTCGGTGGCAGGGTCGGGCATAGGCTGTGACGTAGTTTGGCACTCTGCGACACTGTCGGGCGAATCACGACTGCCGCTCCAAGTAGCCGAGGCGCGCGGCATGACTTTGACAGTGGAGCCGAGCCTGAATGCTCTGCTCAGACGCCCTTGACGGGGCTCTCGATGGCGTTATCTTGGTGTGCATGCGGCCGAAGAAGGCGAGACGACGGCGGAATGTCGGTAGGGCGTTGCTGGCCTTTGCGGCTCTGCTGGTGCTTGCGGTGGCATACTGGGCAACATGGGAAGCCCCGGTCGCTTCTCCGGGGAGGACTATTGCGGTGGGTGGCCAGCAGGTTGCTATTGAAGCGCTTGCTCTGGACTATGAGAGTGTTCGGTCCAGTCTAGACGCAGTGATCGGATTCTCAGATGGAGAGTCGGATGATCACGGCGTTATATCGCCGGAGTGTGCCTCAGTAGAGGGGGACGCGAGCGTCGGCGCGCAGGTCTCGGATAAGCGATCAATATGGACTACAGTGCTCCGCCAGCCAGAGGTGCTTACGCCATTGGCAATTACTGAGAGTGTCGAATTCAACCCTCGGGCAAGTTCCTGCGGATCGCAGCCTATGGAGAGCCTGTCCGCGATAGTCGAATCTCATGGTGAGTTGATCAGGAGGGCTAGGCAGGTAGAGATGTCGACCCTGACGCAGGAGATGGCTCGCGCATATGTCTCAGGTACGTATCAACCCCCATCGCTTCTCGAGGACCCTCGGACGGCCTCTGTGGCTCGGCGAGTCTTGACGCAGCAAGGAAGGTCATCTCTCCTCACAAAGCCCCGTGAAGCCCTAGAGTTTCTGTCGCATTCTGTGGAGTTGCTGACAGAATGCAACTTTGGCGTCTTCTCGATCAATGGTGAGACGGCATTGTTCCTGATCGACGACCTCCCTGGTACCGTGGAGGCTCGGAAGTTCAGGAGCTTCCTGGAATACGAGTATGTGTCCATGTTGTCTCAATGGGCGCTACACTGGAGGCTTCTTTCGCCGTGGGAATGCGATAGCCTGCTTCAGCGCTTCTCTCAGGCCAAGCAAGTCTACTGATCGGGGTGTCTCATACAATCCAAAAGAGGAGAGTGGAATGAAGAGTCCCAATTGGACGTCGATTGCAGTTGCTTTCTCGCTACCCCTTGTTGTGATCCCGAGTGCTGTTTTCGACGACACGGGAGCAGAGCCTGTATGCGTGTCTGCGTGTGCCGCAACCTATGGCAACAGTCCTACCGGGGGGAGTGTCGGTGTTGCGGCGAGTTCAGCATCCGGCAACTCGAATGGTGAGTGCGATTGTCTTCAAGACCATTGCAGTAAGGTGAAAGACTGCGACATCTTGGTGTTCTTCCAGGTTGTGGTCTTCGATCCATTCCCAGGCGATGGTCCTACGACGGTCGTCTTTCCGCCCGATGCCAACGGATACTCGGTGCATATCGACAACGATCCCTCTACTGGCTACCCCAATAGTCATTCCACGGGCATCTATGTGGATGCCTGTGGCGCGATAGCGGTCAAGACGCTCACAGTCAAGAATCCGGATGGTAGCACTGGATCATTCGGAATATCTCTTGGCTGCGGCAATTGCGCATTGGGTGACTGGAATTGCCCCTGAGCCGAGGTCGGCGCTCAGTTCACGGCAGCCGAGGAGCTGAAGTAGCACCGTAGCACCCGCAGTGCGAGGGTCCTGAGGCTCGTTGATGTTCACCTATGTGCGCGGCGGCCGGCTGGGTCGCCACATGCGGCCGCCGCGCGCCCGCGCCTCAGCGCTTCTTGCCGTGCCGCGGGCAGGCGCGGTCGCCGGCCTGGCAGGCGCCGCAGCTGCGGTTGTAGCCGAGCTTGCCGCCGTCCTTGAGCTCGTCGGCGAGCTCCTTGGCGCGCTTGCCGGCGCGGGTGCTGCGCTGGCGCGACGACAGCTTCTTGAGCTCGCCGTAGGCGTCGTCGTAGTCGCGGCGCTCGACCAGCTGCAGCAGCTCGGCGAGCTGCTTGCCGGCGTCGATCTCGCGGGCGATCTTCTTGTCGGCGAGCAGCTCCGCGAGTCGCGCGGCGGCCTCCTCGGCGCGCGGCACGCCGTCGTAGCCGCCGTTGGCGACCGCGTCGAGCTGCGTCCACGCCAGGTGGTAGTCCTCGTCGGTCACGGCGGTGGCGGCGCCGTCGAGCGAGCTGCCGACCAGATCGGTCATGCGCGCCATGCGATCCCGCGCCTGCGCGGCCGCGGCCTCGGACAGCCCGCCGCCGTCGAGCAGCTCCTGCGCCTTCCGGAAGGCCGCGCCGGGCTTGCCGGTGCGTTGCAGCTCGGCGACCTCCTCGAGGCCCGCGGCGACGTTGGCCGGCCGCGCGCCCTCGAGCGTCTTCTCGATCAGCGACTCCTCGAGCTCCGCGGGGTGCCCGGCGAAGCGGACGATGCCCTCGGCGTCGACGAGGACGCACGCTGGGATGCCGCGGTGGTCATAGCCCGACTCCCAGGAGCCGATCGCGACCGGGTAGATCATGTCGGGCGTCTTGTCGAGGAACGCCTGCAGTGCCTTCTTGGTGCCGCCGGTCACACCGACGACCACCAGACCCCGGTCGAACATGCGCTCGTGCAGCGAGCGCAGGTGCGGGATCTGGTGCATGCACGGCACTCAATGGTCGCCCCAGAACTCGATCAGTACGGCCGAGCCGCGCAGGTCGCTGAGCTTCTCGTCGGCGAAGCCGTCGAAGTGGAACGTCTCCAGGAACGTGATCTCGGCGGCAGGCTTGCCGACCTTCTGGGCCGGCAGCATCGCGACCAGGTTGGTCGCCAGCAGCAGCCCGAACGGAACTCGCATCGTCATCGGTCTCCTCCGGAGGTCCGACACGATAGCGCCGCGCGGGCCCGGCGACAGCGGGGGAGGGCCGGTCCGGCGTCCCGGGACGATTCCTTCACGATCGCCTGGCCGAGCGCTGCCGTGACCCGCGCCCGACCGGTCAGCGGATCACGGTCACCAGGTCGACCAGCCCGACGTCCACGAACTGTCCGCCGCCGGTCTGCCGGCAGCGCACCGCCAGGACGTGCCGCCCTGGCGTCAGCAGCTCGTTCGCCCGGGCGCCGTCGACCGGCAGGTAGCCGTAGCCGGTGGTGTAGCCCGTCGCGGCCGCGATCGGGCGGCCGTCGACGAACACCTCGACGTCCTCGTCGTGGTGGATCGACCAGAACGGGTCCTGCAGCGGCCCGAGGGGCACCGAGATCTCGCGGCGCAGCCAGATCGCGCCGGTGTTCCACTCGGTGCCGACGCGCGCGCCGGGGGTGCCCTCGGTGCCGAAGCCGCCGTCGCCCTCCTGCCACCCGGAGTCGTCGAAGTCGGCCGCGGCCCAGTCGGCTGCCGGCTCGTGGGTGGTCCAGCGCCACCGCTGCGGCCCCTGCTGCGCGTTCGGGACGATCACGCGCAGCTGGCCGGGACCGCGGTAGAGCCGCCGCGTCAGGTCGCGCACCGGTTCGGCGCGGATCTTCTCCACTGCGCGGTCGTACGTCAGCCAGCCGTTGACCTCGACCTCGACGTCGGTGGTCTGGGTGTAGACCGCGGCGCTGAGGCCCTGCGCGATCAACGGGCGCAGCTGCACGAGCTGGCGCGCGTAGGCCGCGGTCAGCGCCGCCTCGTCGGCGTACGTCACGTAGCCCCAGTTGTCCTTGTCGACCCAGGTGTGGCCCGCGATCGGCAGGCCGAGGCCGCCGTACTCGCCGAGCACCGACGCCCGCGCGGCCTCGGCCTCGGCCATCGACGGGCCGGGATAGCTGTGGATGTCGATCACGTCGCCGCACGCCTGGTCGGTCCAGCCGCTGGCGTTGTTCACCCAGCGCGTCGGGTCCAGTTCGCGCACGAGGTCGACGTAGCGCGCGGTGTCGTGCTGGCCCCAGCCCTCGTTGAACACCACCCACATCGCGATCGACGGGTGCCGGCGGTGCGTCGCGATCAGCGCGCGCAGCTCGCGCTCGTAGGTGGCCGGGTCCTTCTGCAGGTCGCCCGACGGCATGTCCTGCCACACGAGGATGCCGCGGCGGTCGCACTCGGCGTAGTACTGCTCGCACTCGACCTTCACGTGCTTGCGCAGCATGTTGCAGCCGCGCGCCTGGATCGCGTCGAGGTCGAACACCATCGCCGCGAACGTCGGCGGCGTGTAGATGCCGTCGGGCCAGTAGCCCTGGTCGAGCGGGCCGAACTGGAACAGCGGCAGGCCGTTCAGGTGCAGCCGCGTCGTGCCGCGGTGGTCCTTGGCGACCGTCAGCTCGCGGAACGCGAGGTAGGTCGACACGGTGTCGATGGCGGTGCCGCCGCGCCGCAGTTCGACGCGCGCCGGGTACAGCCGCGGGTGGTCGGGGTGCCAGGCCTCGAACCGATCGGCCGGCACGGTGACGCGCAGCGGCGAGCCGATGGCGGCGGTCACCGGATCGAACGACGCCGCGTCGCCGCGCGTGTCGTCGTGCACCGACAGCACGGTCAGCGTGTCGCCGGGCTCTTGGCCGTCGACCTCGACGTGCACCGTGGCGGTGCGCGGACCGAGTTCGACCGTGTAGTGCAGGTCGCGCACGAACGCAGTCGGCAGCGGCTCCAGCCACACCGTCTGCCAGATGCCCGAGCACGGCGTGTACCAGATGCCGTGCGGGTTGAGGATCTGCTTGCCGCGCGGCTGCGGGCCGTCGCTGCTGGGGTCGCGCACCGCGACCACGACCGTGTGCTCGCCGTCGCCGCGCAGCGCCGTGGTGATCTCGAACGAGAACGGGTCGTAGCCACCGGCGTGCTCGCCGACCGGCGTGCCGTCGATCCAGACCTCGCACTGCCAGTCGACCGCGCCGAAGTGCAGCATCCAGCGCGCGGCAGGCTGCGTGCCGAGCGCGAACGTGCGCCGGTACCACAGCCGCTGGTCGGGCCGCAGCACCGCGCCGACGCCCGACAGCGCCGACTCGAGCGGATACGGGACCAGGATGCTGCCGGCGAAGGTCTCGGGCCGCTGCCCGTCGCCGTCGGTGATCGCATGGTCCCAGGCGCCGTTCAGCGAGCGCCACGCCGCGCGCTGCAGCGTCGGCCGCGGGTACTCCGGCCACGGCGCCGCGCGGTCGACCTCGTCGGCCCACCTCGTGCGCAGCGTCGGCGGCGCGGGATCCTGGGCCGTGACCTGTGCGCCGAGGGCGGCGCCGAGCAGTGCTGCGATCGAGACGCGATGCATGCGCGCATCATGGCGCGCGCGTCCGACGAAGCAGGCATGCGAATGCGAGAACGCGACGAGCCGGTGGGTTGACAGTCTGCGTATGCTCGCTATGGTGCGCCGCCCGCTGAAGAACGGCGGCCCAATCCGAGCACGAGCATGAACCTCTCCTATCGCGAACCCGGCATTGCGAGCCTGCGACTGCTGTCGCGGTCCTCGGTGCGCGCACCCGCGGTGGGGCGATCCGGATAGAAGGGCCAGGCGCGCCCTTCGGTCGCACGGAGAGCCTCGCCGGGTCGCCCGGCGAGGCTCTCTGCGTTGGTGGCCTGCTCATTCCGCATTCGCGCGCGCGGCGCGCACCCAGGAGGAAGATCGATGAACGAACTGCACCCATTGGACAACCAGACTTCGGTGTGATGCCGTCCGGCGGCGCGCCCGCGGCGGCCCTGCCGTCCCGCGCGCGCGTTCCGCGACCACGGGTTCGACCGGTGTCACGCGCGATGTACCGCGAGTAGCTCAGTGGCAGAGCACAGGACGACCTCCTGGGGTGGCGGGTTCGAATCCCGCCTCGCAGCCGGACCTTGTCGGTCCATCCCTATTGGAAAGGGGCGCATCGCACGGGACCACCGCCGGGGACCGACCGGACGACCCGCCGTCCGTGCGCAATGACATTGCGCGCCGACTGCGAACCGACAGGACCGCTCTGCAGCCGTCTCCACGCGACCGTGCCTGTCACGGCGAGGGCCGCTGCTCCGTACCTCGCGAGGGTCCGCGCATTGTGCTCGAGATCGGGCGCGCGGGATCGGGGAGGGCGGGGCGGCGCCTCGCCGCGATGCGCGGCCACAGGCGCGGCTCCGCGGCGCGTCGGGGTCGTCCCGAGGTCCGCCGGCGGTGGCGCCCACTTCCGCCGGTCGTCCACACCACCAGCACGTGCCGCACTGCGCGGCAGATCACCGCCGTCGCGCGACCGGGAACGCGCGCGCCGGCGCCTTCGATTCCGTTCCCGAGACACCACGCGAAGCCCTCCGCGAGAGGAGGCACTCATGTTCCGTACGCACATCCAGCAGAACGAGCTCGGACTCCTGTTCCGACGCGGCGACTTCCAGCGCGTGCTGGGCCCGGGCACCTGGGTCCTGCCGGGCGTCTGGTTCGGCCGCGACCGGCTCGAGATCGTCAACGTCCTCGACACGCGCTTCCGTCACCGGCTGCTCGACCTCCTGGTCCGCACCGACGAGCTGCGCGAGCGGCTCGAGGTCGTCGACCTCGGCGAAGGTCAGCGCGCGCTGATCTGGCGCGACGGCCGCCTGTTCGACCTGGTCGGCAGCGGGCTGTTCGCCTACTGGCGCGCGCCCTACCGGCTGAAGGTCGAGACGTTCTCGGTCGACGACGTCCGCTTCGCCCACCCGCAGCTCGACGCCGTGCTCGGCCTCGACGCCGCCCGCACGCAGCTGGCGGCCGTCGACGTCGCGCCGCACGAGCAGCTGCTGGTGCGGCGCGGCGGCGAGTCGTTCGCGACGCTGGGGCCGGGACGCCACGCGTTCTGGACCCGGGCCGGTTCGGTGACCTGGACGGCGGTGGACCTGCGCGAGCAGATCGCCGACGTCCAGGGCCAGGACGTCATGACCGCCGACAAGGTGACGCTGCGGCTGAACCTCGTCGTGTCGTGGCGGATCACCGACCCGGTGCTCGCGACCACGGTCGTCGACCGCGCCGGCCAGGCCGTCTACCGCGAGGCGCAGCTGGCGCTGCGCGCGGCGGTGGGCGGTCGGGCGCTCGACCAGCTGCTCGCCGACAAGGAGACCGTCGGTGCCGAGATCCGCACCGCCCTGCGCGGGCGTGCGGCGGAGTTCGGCGTCGCGATCGCCGCCGTCGGCGTGCGCGACCTCGTGCTGCCCGGCGAGATGAAGACGATCCTGAACCAGGTCATCGAGGCCCAGAAGCAGGCGGAGGCCAACCTGATCCGTCGCCGCGAGGAGACCGCGGCGGCGCGTTCGCAGGCCAACACCGCGCGGCTCCTGGCCGAGAACCCGGTGCTGCTCCGCATGAAGGAGCTCGAGGCGCTCGAGGGCATGCTCGCGGGCGCGAAGGTCACCTTCGTGGTGGGGCAGGGCGACCTCGGTCGTCAGGTGCGGGCACTCGCCCTCGGCGACGAGGACGGGTGACCCGCCCGCTCAGCGCGGGTCGTCGAGGCGGCGCAGCGCCGCCGCGGCGGCCTGCGTCGCCGCGTCGTCGGCACCGCGGTGCGTGCGCCGCAGGTCGAGCAACTCGGCCGCGAACGCGCGCGCCGCGGCGCGGTCGCGTTCGCCGAGCGCGGTGACCAGGCCGTCGAGGCAGCGCTCCTCGTCGCGCCAGCCGAGCCCGCGCGTGGTGCGGGTCTGCAGCAGCGCCGGCCGCAGCAGCACCGCGGCGGTGTCGACCTCGCCGAGCTGCAGGTGCACGCGCGCCAGCGACAGCGCGAGCCGCGCCTGCGCCTCGGGCGCCTCGTCGAGGTCGGCGAGCCAGCGCGACGCACCGGCGGCGGCGCGACGGAGCGCGTCGGCGTCGGCGCCGGGGTCCGCGGCCAGCTGTTCGAGCAGCTGCGTCACCAGCTCGGCGGCCTGCACCGCGCCGGCGTGCGCGCGCCAGGCGATGCGCTCGCTGCGCTCGACCTCGTCGAGGCTGTGCAGCGCGCCGAGCCAGCCGCCGAGCGGCAGGCACACCAGCGCCACGACCGCGGCGGTGCGCAGCGGCCGCCGCCGGGCCGCGCGCACCAGCCGGACCAACGGCCGTTCGCGCGCCGCCAGCGGCGGCCTGCCGTCGAGCCAGCGCCGCAGGTCGTCGGCGAGGTGGCGCGCCGACGCGTAGCGCTCGGTCGGCTCCTTGCGCAGGCAGCAGGCGGTGATGATCCACAGGTCCCCGGGCATCGCCGCGGCCGGTCGCGGCGGCGCGTTCCGCACGGCGGCCTCCAGCGCGCGGCGGTCGTCGTCCGCGACCGCGTACGGGCCATGACCGGTCAGCAGCTCGCACAGCAGGACGCCCAGCGCGTAGACGTCGCTCCGGGTGGACACCGGCTCGCCGCGCACCTGCTCCGGGCTGGCGTAGCGCGGCGTGAACGGCGCGCGCGCGCCGGTGTCGGTGTGGCCCGGATCGGCGTCGCGGTCGAGCAGCTTGGCGACGCCGAAGTCGAGCACGCGCGGCGCGCCGTCGGCGCCGACCAGGATGTTGCTCGGCTTCAGGTCGCGGTGCACGACGAGGTGCGCGTGCGCGTGGTGCACCGCGTCGCACACGCGGGCCAGCAGCGCGACCCGCGCGCGCGCCGGCAGCCGGTGCTCGGCGCAGTGCGCGGTGAGCGGGGCGCCGTCGACCAGATCGGTGCGCAGCCACGGCCGGCCGTCGTCGAGGTGGCCGGCGGCGCGAACGCGGATCAGGCCCGGGTGATCGAGCCCGCGCAGCACCTCGTGCTCGCGCGCGAACCGCGCGGCGACGTCGCCGGCGCCGAGGTCTCTGCGCAGCACCTTGATCGCCGCGCGGCAGCCGTCGGCGGCGACGCCGCGATACACCGTCGCCGAGCCGCCGCGGCCCAGCACGGCCTCGAGGCGGTGGCCGTCGACCACGGCGCCGAGGAGGTCCTCGCCATCGTCGTCGCCGGCAAGGAGGGTCTCGCCGAGCAGCGTCAGGGCGTCGCCGTCGAGCAGCGTCTCGGTGGCGCGGTCGGCGTCGAGCAGCGCGCGGACCTCGCGCGCCACGGCCGGCGGCGCGGCCCGCAGCGCCTGCTCGCATGTCGCCGGCGGCGCCGCGCACAGGGTCTCGAACAGCGCCTTGGCCTGTTCCCAGCGGTGCTCGGCGGCCTCAGTCATGGTCGAGCTCCCGCTGCAGGAACGCGCGCGCCGTGCGCCAGCCGCGCTTGATCGTCGCCGTCGACACGCCGAGCGCTGTGGCGGTGTCGTCGACGCCGAGGCCGGCCAGGAAGCGCAGCTCGACGATCCGGTGCAGCGCGGGGTCGACGCGCTGCAGCCGTTCGAGCGCCGCGTCGAGCCGCAGCACGCGGTCGTCGCGCGCCGCGTCGTCGCCCGGCGCCTGCTCCGCGGCCGCGGCCAGCGCCGCGCTGCGCGCGCGCCGGCGGCGGGCGCCGTCGACCAGCGCGCGCCGCATGACGGTCGCCACCAGCGCGAAGAACTGCGCGCCGTCCGCGCAGTCCGGCGCAGCGCCCCGCAGCCGCACGAACGCGTCGTGCACCAGCGCCGTCGGCGAGAGCGTGTGCCCGGCGCCCTCCTGCGCCAGCCGCCGCCGCGCCAGCGCACGCAGCTCCTGGTGCAGCCGCGCGAACAGCTCGCCGTGCGCCGTCGCCGACCCGGCGCGCCAGGCGCGCAGCAGTTCGGGCACGGAGCGCCCGGCGGTGGGGGTCGTCGTCGCCATCGGCGGCGCGAGCGTAGCACGAAGGCCGCGGGGCGAGGAGCCGCCCGCCGCCGCCAGGGGGCGCGTCAGCCGCCGGTCCGCACGGCGGCGGCCGCCGCGGTGAGTTCGGCGAACGACATGCCGTGCAGGCGCTCGCGCAGCGCGCGCTGCACCGCGTCGCCGTCTCCGCGCCGCGCCGCCGCCGCGCACGCGTCGCGCGACACCAGCAGGCACGCGTCGGCGAACTCGGCCTGCTGGCGGTTCGTCAGGGCGTCCTTGATGCGGCGGCACGTCGCGGCGAACGACGCTTCGCTGCGACCGTCGATGCGCGGCACGCC
Source organism: Planctomycetota bacterium (assembly GCA_050245995.1). Taxonomy (GTDB): domain Bacteria; phylum Planctomycetota; class UBA1135; order UBA1135; family UBA2386; genus JBFWWV01. The sequence continues at coordinate 269,214 of JBFWWV010000004.1, forward strand.
GTCGTCGGGCAACGGTCCCAGGGCGGCATCACAGCCGGTGCACACGGCGAGCGCGGCCAGCGCAGCGCGAAGCTGCGGGCGGAGGAGGCGGGCCATGGGGCAGCATCGGCGTGGCGCGGGCGGCACCTGGAGGCGACGCCGCGGCTGCGCCTGCGGCCGCCGGGAAGGCCGCGATTCTCCAGAACGTTGATCCCGCGCGCGGTCGCCGTTCGCTCGGCGCAGCGGAGCCCCGCTGCATGCACCTGACCCGCCGTCGCCTGCTCTCGCTCGCCCCGTGGACGCCGCTGGCCTTCGGCCTGGGCACCTTGCCCGGGTCGCGGCCGCCCCGGGAAGCGCCGCCGCTGCCGCGGCCGCCGCGCGGCGGCGACGAGGCGGCGTTCCTGCGCGCCGTCGTGGCCGGCGACCTGGGCGAGGTGCGGCGCGGGCTGGCGCGTGATCCGGCGCTCGCGGCGGCGACCGACGCCGACGGATGCTCGGCGGTGGCGCTGGCGTTCCTGCACGGCCGCGACGAGGTCGGCGGGGTGCTGGTCGCGGCGTGCCGCGCCGCCGGCCGCGACCTCGACGTCGTCGAGTCGGTGCTGGCCCGCGACTGGCCGCGGTTCGACGCGCTGGTCGCGGCCGGCGCCGACGTCGACGCGCCGCACCCGGCCTGGGGGCCGCCGCTGTGGACCGCCGCGCTCGCCGGCGCCAACGGGCTGTGGCGGCTGCGTTCGGCCGGCTGCGACCCGGAGCAGCGCGGTGCTGCGGGCACGACGCCGGCGCGCGCGGCGATGACGTGCCGCACGCTGACCGGCGCCCGCGTGGCCGCGACCGACCTGCTGGCCAACGGCGCCGACGCCAACGCTGTGCAGCCGGACGGCGACTCGGTGCTGCACGGCGCGGTGCGGCGCCGCAGCGCGGACCTCGTCCGCCTGGCGGTGCGCAAGGGCGCCGACCCGGCGGCGCGCGACCGCGACGGGCGCACGCCGCGCGACCTCGCCGTGGCGCTCGAATGGGCCGAGGGCGCGGCGCTGCTGGAGCGGCACGCCGAGCTGCCGCGCGACCACCGGGCGTCGCGCTTCCTGTTCGACCGGGACCGGGCAGAGGTCGCGCGGCCCGACCTGTCGGACGTGCCGCGCGCGCTGCAGTGCGAGGTCACCGGCAGCTCGCACATGCGGCTCCAGCGCGTGCGCGAGCTGGTCGGCGCCGACCCGCGCCTGACCTTCTCGATGTCGGCGGACGACGAGCTGGCGATCGAGGCCAGCGCCCACACCGGCAACGCGCCGATCATGCGCCTGCACCTCGAGTGCGGCGCGCCGCTGTCGCTGCCGACGGCGGTGTCGCTCGGCGACGCCGCGACCGTGCGCTTCCTGCTCGAACGCGACCCGCTGCTGGTGCACGAGCGCGGCGCGCACGACTTCCCGGTGATGTTCTACACGGCGTTCGGCACCGGCTCGGTCGAGCTGGCCGAGCTGCTGCGCGGTCTCGGCGTCGGCGTGGATCAGGAGTCGATGGGCACGACGACCCTGCATTGGTGTGTCAAGCGCGACCGCGTCGACCTGGCGCGCTGGCTGCTGGACCACGGCGCCGACCCGGAGGCGCTGGCGTTCTCGTGGGACCCGCGCGGGCAGACCCCGCGCGAGCTGGCGGCGGCCGAGGGCAGCGCGGCGATGAAGGAGCTCCTCGACGGCTGAGGCGCCGTCGGCTCGAAACTCCCCACGGGGGCCGTCGCCCGGCCCGCGCGCTCCGTATGCTCCGCGCCCGTGCAGGTCACCTGGCTGTCGCTGTTGCCGGCGCTCGTCGCCATCACCGTCGCGATCTGGAGCCGGCAGGTGCTGCTGGCGCTGCTGCTCGGCGTGCTGAGCGGCAGCGTGGTGTACCTGGTGCAGGCGCTGCTCGGGGGCACCGGGCTGGTCGACGCCGTCGTCGGCGCCAACCCGATCCGGCGGTTCTTCCTGCCGGCGCTGGGGCGCGAGGCGTTCGCCAAGATCCTGCTGATCTACCTGTGGGCGCTCGGCGGCCTGCTCGGCATCTGGAACGCGACCGGCGGCGCGCGCCACTTCGCGGCGACGCTCGGGCACCGCATGGTGCGAGGCCCGCGCACGGCGCTGCTGTTCGCCTGGTTCACCGGCGTCGTGTTCCACCAGGGCGGCACCATCAGCACCGTGCTGGCCGGCTCGACCGTGAAGCCGGTCACCGACCAGCACCGGATCTCGCACGAGGAGCTGAGCTACGTCGTCGACTCGACCGCGTCGCCGGTCGCCACCGTGCTGCCGTTCAACGCCTGGCCCGGCTACATCGCCGGCATCGGCGGCGTCATCGGCTCGGTGCCGTTCCTGGCCGACGCGCAGGCGGTGACGACGTTCTTCTTCGCGTCGATCCGGTTCAACTTCTACGGCCTGTTCGCCGTGTTCGGCACGCTGCTGTTCGCGCTCGGCGTGCTGCCGGGCATCGGGCGTCGCATGCACGCGGCGCGACAGCGCGCGCGCGCCACCGGCGAGCTCGACGCGCCCGGCGCCGAGCCGCTGCTGGGCACCGTCGCGGCGCCCGAGCCGGTCGACGGCTACCGGCCGTCGCTGTGGGACTTCTTCGCGCCGATCGGCACGCTGCTGCTGGTCGCGATCGTGCCGTACGTGCTGTACCGCAACGGCCTGATCGCCGACGGCGACTGGATCAACGAGGCGTTCGCGCTGGCGGTGGTCGCCGCGGTGGCGGTGGCGCTGCTGCGCGGCATGCGCGTGCGCGCGGTGATCGACGGCTTCGTCGACGGCTGCGGCAAGATGACCATCGGCGCGCTGATCCTGGCGCTGGCCGTGACGCTCGGCACCGTCAGCAAGGAGCTCGGCACCGCCGACTACGTGGTCACGCTGCTCGGCGGCAGCATGCCGGCCTGGGCGCTGCCGGGCGCGCTGTCGTTCCTGTGCATGGGCATCGCCTTCGCGACCGGCTCGTCGTGGGGGACCTACGCCGTGGTCGTGCCGGTGGCGCTGCCGCTGGCGTGGAGCGTGCAGCCCGACCCCGCCTACGTGTCGGTGTGCTTCGGCGCGATCCTCGGCAGCTCGGTGTTCGGCGACCAGTGCTCGCCGGTCAGCGACACGACGATCCTGGCCAGCATGTTCACCGGCTGCGACGTGATGGACCACGTGCGCACGCAGCTGCCGCTGGCGTTCCGGATGGGGCTGGTGGCGGTCGGGTGCTCGACGGTGGCGGCGGTGGTCTGACCGATCGGGTCAGGTCCGCCGGCGCCGTCCGACGATGACGGCAGGGAATCGAAGGAGGTGCGCCGATGGAGTCGATGCGGGCGAAGGGTCTGGCGTGGATGCTGGTCGCGGCGAGCGTGACGGCGCAGGAATGGGTGCCGTTGCGCGTGCGGCACTCGGGCAGCTGCGCGTTCGACGTCGCCCGGCAGCGCACGGTCCAGTTCGACGCGTTCCGTGGCACGGCGGAGTACGACGGCGAACGCTGGCGGGTGGTGACGACCGCGCACGCGCCTTCACCGCGCGCGCGCCCGCTGCTCGCGTACGACCTGCTGCGCTTCCGCGTGGTGCTGGTCGGCGGTCAGAACGGGCAGGACCTGCGCGACACCTGGGAGTACGACGGCAGGGACTGGCGCGAGGTGCCGGGCGCGCTGCTGCCGGCGGGCGTCGCCGAAGGGAACGCCGCCGCGGCCTACGACGCGACGCGGGCGCGGCTGGTGTTGCTGCACCTGGACCGGACGCTCGAGTACGACGGCACCCGGTGGCTGTCGATTGCTGTGCCGCATCGCCCGCCGGCTCGCCTTTCCCCCGCGTTGGCGTCCCTCGGCGACGGGCGCACGCTGCTGTTCGGCGGCGAGGATCCGACCTCGCAGTACTACCCGCCGTACTTCGACGACACCTGGGTGTACGACGGCAGCGACTGGAGTCCGGTCGCGACCGCCGTCGCGCCGGAGGCGCGCGGGTCGCATCGAATGGCGTACGACGCCGGCCGCGACCGCGTCGTGCTCTACGGCGGCGTGACCGTCGACGGCGCGGCGCCGCCGATTGCCTGGGAGTTCCACCGCGGGGCGTGGCACGCGGTGCCGCAGGCAGAAGGGCCCCCCGGTGCGTCGCAGATGGTGTACGCGTGGGGGCGCGGCGGGGTCGAGGTGGTGCTGGACCGGCCGGACGACGAACCGGAGGTGTGGCGCTTCGACGGCGGCGCGTGGACGCGGGATCGGGAGGCGGACTTCCCGAGCGCGCGCAATGGGCATTCGATGGTGTTCGACCCCGTGCGACGGACGACGTGGCTGGTCGGCGGGTTCTCGTCGGCCACGCTGGACTACACGTGGTTCGGCGACACCTGGGCGTTCGCACGCGGACGCTGGTGGCCAGTGCAGACGTCCGGGTTGCCGGGCGGCAGGAGGGGAGCCGGGGCGGCCTTCGACCCGACCACGGGCAACACGATCCTGTTCGGCGGGATGACCGACATCTGGTGGCCGACCGGCGAGACCTGGAGCTTCGACGGCACCCGCTGGACGCTGCTGCCGCAGGCGAACGCGCCGTTCGCGCGCGCCGGGCACGCGATGGCGACCGACTTCGGCCGCCGTCGCATCGTGCTGTTCGGCGGCACCGCCGGCCTGAGCCTCACGCTGGCGGACACCTGGGAGTTCGACGGCAGTCGCTGGCAACAGATGGCGCCAGTCGAGTCGCCGTCCCCGTACGGCGAGTGCACCATGACCTACGACGCGGGGGCCGCACGCGTGCTCGCCTACGCCGGCGCCGACTGGGCACCCGGCGGCCGGGGCACCTGGAGCTACGACGGGGTCACCTGGCGCCGCGTGCCGGGTGCCGATCAGCCGGCGACCCCGCTCAGTGCGTTCGCAATGACCTACGACGCGCACCGCGGTCGCGCGCAGTTGCTGACCGACGCGCTGTGGGAGTTCGATGGTCGGCGATGGCAGCAACTGGCGCCCAGCGAGGCCGGGCCCCGGCTGGAGCAGTTCACGTTCGTCTGGACGGCGGACGACGGTACGCAGCGCTTCGGCGGCTCGTTCTACGGCTCGCCTCCGATCGGCGATCATTGGCAGTGGCGCCCGTCTCCGCACAGCACCTGGACCCGCCGCGGCGCCGGCTGCGCCCGCGCGGGCTTCGTGCCGACGCTCGACGCGGCGGCGCCGCCGGCCAGCGTGCTCGGCGCCGTGCACGAGGTGCGGCTCGCGGCCGGCGACGCCGACCTCGCCGTGGTCGTGACCGGCTTGGACCCGATTCAATGGAACGGGACCGCGCTGCCGGTGTCGCTGCTGCCGTCCGCGCCGCAGTGCAAGCTGTGGATCGCGCCCGAGCTGGGGGCCCGCCTGCTGCCGCTGCAGGGCGGCCGCGGAGTCGTTCCTTTGGCGATCCCGGCCGATCCGGCGCTGGCCGGCGGCGTGCTGTGCCTGCAGGCGCTGACCTTCGACAGCGCGCTCGGCGCGGCGTCGCTGGCGACCAGCAACGCGGGCGTGCTGCGGACCCACTGAGGAACGGCCGAGGCGGCGGCCTGGCCCGCCACGGTTGGAGCTGACGGCGCTGCGCGCCGCAGCGCGACGAGGGGCGGGGTCGCACGAACGTTCGATGCCTCGGGGACGAGGCTCGCATCGATGCGGTACTACTGACCCCGCGGCACCGTTGCCGCGGCGTCGACGTGCCGCCGCACCAGCTCCGGGATCATGTACAGGCAGTCGACGTGGATGCCCGGCGTCGCCTCGTCGAACGTGTACAGGTGGAACCCGCCGACGTGGCACTCCGCCGCGATGGGCACGCCGCGCTCCGTGAACGCGCGGCTCGGTTCGCGCGCGCCGGCGACGCTGGCGAGCACGAGGTCGGCGCACTCGGCGGTCGACGCGTAGTCGGTCGGGTACATGCCGTGCGCGAGCACGAACGTCTTGTCGCCGCGCGCGGCGGCCTGGGCGAACCGCAGGAAGTCGACCATCTGCTCGGCCTCGGGCGCGCGCACGTCCGCGGCGACGACCGACGCGTAGATCGAGTCGGCCGACACCAGCGCGGTGATGCGTTCGAAGAACTCGGGCTCCTTCAGCAGCTCGCGCACCGCGCCGTAGCCGGCGCTGAAGAACGTGATCAGGATCGGGCCGAAGCGCACGTCGCGGCCGCAGCGCCGCGACAGCTCGCGTTCGCCGGCCGCGAGCAGCGCGCGGAACGCGGCGGGGTCGCGGTAGGGCGCCGTGAACGCGCTCGACCGGCCGCTCAGCCTGCTGGCGAGCAGCACGCCGGTGCGCCGCATGCGCGCGAAGTTCTCCTCGGCGATCTGCACGCCGCCCTGGAAGTGCACCGCCAGCGGCACGTGGTCGCCCGCGGGCGGGACGAAGTCCTCGGGCACGAACAGCACGGCGTCCGGCAGCTGCGTGCGGTCGCCGCGCGCCAGCCGTTCGAGCTGGCTCAGCGCCGACGGCAGTCGCTCTGGCGAGGCGCTCGCCGCGGGCGCGGGCGCTGGTGCGGCGGCGCAGGCGCCCAGCAAGGCGAGGCAGGACCACGGCAGCAGCGAACTCCGCGTCGGCATGCCGCGACTATCGCGACCCGGTCGGTCGGGCGGAAGCGCGTTCGGGACGCCGCCGGTACGCCGCGACCGCCGCGCTCGGGCAGCCCGGCGGGTATCGTGGCCGGCTCGCCCCGAACCCGGAGGTCCTCATGTCGCTGCGTCGTCTCGCCGTTCCGTTCGTGTCCGTCCTGCTGCTCCCCCTGGCGTTGGCCCAGGACCCAGTCGACGCCGCCGGCGGCGGCGAGGTTGCCAAGGTGCGGGCGCTGTTCACCGCGTTCACGACCGCGCGCGACACGGCGCGCGACCAGCAGCGGCCGCTGATGCAGCAGCTGCGCGAGGTGGAGCGCGGCAGCGACGAGTACAAGGCGCTGGTGGCGAAGCTCACCGCGCTGCGCGGCTCGGTCGAGGCGCCGCAGACGGCGTTCGAGACCGCGTTCGCGGCCGGCGACTGGAGCGCCTTCGACCGCGAGGCCGACGGCGACCTGCTGCAGACCGGCCTGCAGGCGGCCGCCCGCGACCTCGACGCCGACCCCGAGCGGGCGCTGCGCGCGTGCCGGATGTTCCTGGACGCGTTCGCCGGCGACCGCGCCGCCGGCTCGATCCGCGGCACCGCGCTGCCGAACGCGCTGCTCGCCTGCGGCGACGGCGACGAGGCCGCCGCGGCGGCGCAGGCGGCCGCCGACGCCGCCGATGGCGTCGCCAAGGCGCGCGCGTTGTTGACCGTCGGCGACATCGCCGCCGCGCGCGGCGACGCGACCGCGGCGGCGGCGCGCTACGCCGAGGCCGAGGCGCTCGCCGACGAGCGCACGATGGGCTACGTCACGCTGCGCAAGGAGCTGATCGGCAAGCCCGCGCCCGACATCCGCAGCGACCAGTGGATCGGCGCCGACGCGTCGTCGCTCGCGCAGCAGCAGGGCAAGGTCGTGCTGGTCGACTTCTGGGCGACGTGGTGCGGTCCGTGCCGCCACGTGATGCCGGCGCTCGACGCGATGTACCGCGAGAACCGCGAGCGCGGCCTGCAGGTGATGGGCGTGACCCGATTCTACGAGCGCGGCTACCTGCCGGCCGACAGCACTGAGATGCAGAGCGGCGGCGCCAGCGTCGACGGCATGACGGCGGAGACCTTTCCCGACCACGTGCGCGCGTTCCGCGACCACACGGGCATCTCGTACCCGTTCGTGATCGCCGCCGAGGACGACTTCAAGGCCTACCACGTGCGCGGCATCCCGACGCTGGCGGTGGTCGACCGCGACGGCAAGGTCGCGCTGGTCACCGTCGGCAGCGGCAGCGAGGCGCTGCTGAAGTTCGCGGTCGAGCGGCTGCTGGCCCAATGAAGGCGGCCGCAGTGGGGCGGTGTCAGTAGGGCCGCAACGCCAGAGCGTTGGTGATCGCCGCGATCCCGAACGGCGCGTTCGGGTCGAGCGCCGCAGCCTGCAGCCCGAACACCCGCCCGGTGAGTTCGGGCAACGCGGGGATCGACAGGAGCAGCGTCGCGGTGCCACCGCCGTGGGCCTGGGTCCAGCGCAGGTCGGCCGGCACCCAGAGCGCGCAGGTCGGCGATGGCCCGTCGATCGGTAGCGGCAGCGGGTGGCCGCGCCACGCGTGCAGGCCGCCGCCGAGCGCCAGGCCGAGCACGCCGGCCGCGGCGGGCAGGTCGCGCAGGTGCAGGGTCAGCGTCGTTCCGAGCGACGGGCCGGCGTCGGGCACCGCGGTCTCGAGCACCGGCACCGTGACGCCGGCGGCGGCGCAGCCGGCGCCGAGCGGTCGGGCGGTCGGCGTCGGTGCCGGTGCCACGAACGCAGCCACCGTACCCAACTGCACGACCTGGCCGCGGCGCGGGTCGAACGCGAGGGCGCGTTCGCGTTCGCCGCTGAGGAGCGGAACCACCGAGATCGGCACTGGCGCGTCGATCCGCCGATTCCAGGTGCCGCCGTCGAAGGACCACAGATCGTCCTTCCATCCCGATTGGAAGCGCGTGCCGCCCGACATCATGAGGCGCGCGAGGGCTGCGTCGAACACCATGCTGTGCCGGTACACCGTCGGGCCGCCTGCCGCGGGCAGCTCGCGCCATGCGCTGCCGTCGAACTCCCAGGTGTCGCCGAGGACTCCGACCTCGATGGGGCCGATGCCGCCCTGGAGCAACGTGCTGCCGCGAACCGGATCGAAGCCCATCGCATGCAGTCGGCGTGCCGTTGGCGCCGCGCCCGCGATCGCGACCGGCCGCCAGGCATCGCCGTCGAACTCCCAGGTGTCGGCCAGCACGTGACCCGGGCCACTGCCGCCGAACAGGACGACTCGATGGCGTCGGCTGTCGTAGACCATCGAGTGCTGGTGCCGCGGCACCGGCGGGGGACTGCGACGGTCCAGCACCGGCCTGCGCCACCCGATGCCGTCGAACTCCCAGGTGACGTCGGAGGGGAAGGACGGCGGCGCGTGTCCGCCGAACAGGACCATCCGGCGCCGCCGCGTGTCGTAGACCATGGCGACGCCCGTCTGCACGGACGGACCCGGTCCGGGGAACACCGTCCAGGTGTCCTCGACTCCTTCGAGGGTGGCGAGGTTCGCCTGTGGGTCGAGGCCGACGGCGACGAACCGCTCGCGGGCTGCGTCATAGGCCATCGCGATCGGTGCGATGGGGACCTGCGGCCGCAGTTGCGACCACGAGGCGCCGACCAACGCGGTGGTCGCGCCGGTGTTCGGGCCGGCCATGGGGCCGCCGGCGACCCGGACCAATCGGTGGGTGTTGCGGTCGAACTCGATCCTCGCGGTGTCCTGGGCTACGACGCTGGTCGTGGTTGTGCTGTGCCAGGACCCGTCGAAGGACCACAACGTGTCCGGGTCCGGGGCGCCGATCGTCCGCACCTGCAGCGTCGACCAGTCGAAGCACATGCTCGCGGACAGGCTGGTGCGCGCCGGCGGCGCCACCTGGGTCGGGACCTCCGCCCACCCGGCTTCGAGGAGTCGCCACGTCTCGGTCGAGGCCCCGCCGCCGAACAGGACCATCTGGTCGCGAACCACGTCGTAGGCCATCAACGCGTCGGTGCGCGGACCCGGCGAGACGACGGTGTGCAGCGCGCGCCAGCGGGTGCCGTCGAAGACCCAGGTGTCGGCAATCGCCGTCGGCAGACCCGACCTGCCGCCGAACAGGACGGTGCGGCCGCGGGTGAGGTCGAAGGCCATCGCCGCCCCGGTGCGCGCACTCGGGCCGGGGCTCGCCGCGGTGGTCGCCGGATGCCAGTCGCGCCCGTCGAACTCCCAGGTGTCGCCGAGGAGCAGCCGGCTGCCGGAGGTGCCGCCGAACAGTACGACGCGATCGCGCCACCAGTCGTAGCACATCGAGTGACCGAAGCGTGGCGGTGGGTTGCCGATGCCATCCGGGCGGCGCCACAGCGAGTCTTCGAGGATCCAGGTGTCCGTCAGGTTGGCGGTGCTCGACAGCGAATTGCTGCCGCCGAACATGATCACGGCACCGCCCGGGGCGTGGCACACGGCGTGGCCCATTCGCGGCGGCGGGATCAGTCCCCGCCACTGCTGTGCGGCGACCGGCCGGCCGGTTGCGAGCGTGAGCAGGGTCTCCAGGCCGAGCAAGAGCACCGCCGGGAGCCGGGGCACACCGAGCCTCTTCACCATGACGGCAGATCGTCCGCGGGGTCGCGGATCGCGTCAAGGCGCGCCGCGCACGGCGTCGCCTTCAGTCCGCTCGCGTGCGCAGCCACCCCGCCAGCACGCCGATCGGCAGCGGCAGCAGCGCCACCAGCAGCATCAGCGCGGCCACCGTCTCGAGCCGGCAGTGCCACAGGTCCTGCGCCAGCACGAGGTAGTCGTTCTTGATGCCGAGCGAGCCGTTGCCGGCGTAGTGCGCGCGCGCCGCGGGGCTGGTCATCAGGCCGAAGCAGAGCTGCACGTTGCGCGCCTGCACGATGGCGCCGGCCATCGCCGCGGCGGTGCGCTCCTGCGGCGTGTCGGTGCGGCCGCCGGTCCACGCCAGCGCGAAGCAGTAGGTCGCGAACGCCAGCTCGCCCAGGTGGCCGCCGAGCGTGATCGCGACGTCGGCAGCGCGCGACAGCGCCAGCGCCGGCAGCAGCAGCGCGGTGGCGCCCAGCGCGATCGCGGCGACCGTGCGACGACGGCGCAGGCACAGGGCTCCGCCGCCGAGCGCCAGCAGCGCCATCGTCCACACCAGCCAGCCGCGTTGCGCGGCGATGCCGGTCCACGCCTCGCCGCGCAGGCTGATCGCCGGCGCCGACGGGTGGCCCAGCAGGCAGCCGACGGTGGCGTGACCCATCTCGTGCGGGATGGCGCACAGCACCCACGAGAACATCGACGGCAGCACCAGCGTCAACGGCCACGCCAGCGCGATGCCGAGGCCGAGCCAGCGCCAGCGCGCCGGCGGGTCGAGGTCGAACGACCGCCGCGGCGCCTCGGGCGGCGGCGCCGGCAGGTCCTGGTCGTCGAGCCGCGGCGGCGCGAACCGCGAGCGCGGGGGCTGCAGGGAGCTGGCCACCTGCGTGCATCGACCGCGGCAGCGGTGGCCCTTGATCGCCGCCTCGCGGGACCCTCAGTCGGCGCGCGGGATGTCGACCGTCGACGGCGCGTCGAGGTCGGGTCCGCATTCGAACGCACCGCGGTAACGGACCATGCCGTCGCGGGTGGCCTCGACGTCGTAGCGGCCGAACGCGAACACCTGCCGCATGCCCCAGTATCGGAACCCGCGCAGGTCGGCGCGCAGCGCGGTCACGGTGCACTCCGCGGCCACCGTTCCGTCGGTCGCGCGCACGGTGACCTGCAGCGGCGTGTCGCGCTCGGGGTGGTCCTGGCCGTCGCCGTTGAAGGTCAGCGTGCGGGTGCGGCCGATGGTCAGCGGGACCCGCAGCGCGGTCTCGGTCCCGGCCGCGAGCGTGACGGTGAGGTCGGGCGCCAGCAGGTCGGTGGCGTTGACGGTCACGCGGTAGGCCCCGGGCACCGCGCGCACGCGCAGGTCGCCGGCCGCGAACGTGTGTTCGCACGCGACCTCCAGGCCGGCCGCGTCCCACAGCCGCAGGCCCGGCGGGTCGCCGCGCCACGGCCGCCCGTCGGCGTGCACCAGCTCCGCGACCAGCGCGCCGGTGGCCGGCAACGCGATCGTGCCGCAGTCGTGCGCGCGGCCCGCGTCGAGCGGCACCGGCGCCCCGAGCGGTTGCTCGTAGCCGCCGACCCGACAGGTCAGCGCGAACGTCCCGCCGCTCAGGCCGGCGAACGCGAAGTCGCCGTTCGCGTCGGTCCTGGCGGTGCGGTGATGGTCGCTGTCGCGGTGCGTGAGCGTGAGGGTGCGCGCGTCGAACGGCGCGCCGTCCCCCCGCACCACGCGCCCGCGGATGGTGCCCGACGGCAGCCGGTGTGCCGGCACCACCAGTTCCAGCGGCCCGCCGACGCCGATCCCGTCGATCGCGATCGCCGGCGCGTCCGGTGCCTCGGGCGGCGCCGCCGCGACGGTGCGCAGGGTGCCGGCGGGCGGCCGCAGCCGGAAGCTGCCGTCGGCGTTGGTCTCGGCCGTGGTCGCTCCTCCGTCGGCGGCCACGGCGGTGACGCGCCAGTCGTCGAGCCCGCGGCCGGTCGGGTCGACGACGCGGCCGCGCAGCAGCAGCGCATCGACGACCAGGTCGCAGACCAGCGGCCCCGCCGGCGGATCGACGAACTCGCGCGACGCGGCGACCCGGCCTGCGACCAGCGCCACCACGGTGAACGTCTGCTGCGGCTGGTAGGGCAGCCAGAACGAGCCGTCCGGCCGCGTGCCGCACTGGCTCCAGTGCCCGTCCTCGTCGCGCGAGCGACGCGACTCGACCATCGCGAGCATCGGCGCGCCGGCCGCCGTGCGCACGCTGCCGCGCACGCCGACGCCGGCGGGCAGGTCGAGCGCGACCGCGGCGTCTTCGCCCGCCCGCAGCTCGACCTCGACCCCGTCCGGGCAGTGCGGCCACGCCGATGCGCCGACGCGCGCGCGGCCGGGGGCGAGGCCTTCGAAGCGGAAGCGACCGTCGGCGTCGGTGCGCCGATGCCGCGGCACGCGACCCGCGAGCAGCGTGCCGTCGGCGTCGCGCCGGCTGTCCTGTTCGCTCGGCGTGACGGTGACGACGGCACCCGCGACCGGCGCGCCGGTGGCGTCGCGGACGACTCCGTCGATGCCTGCGGCGACGCGGCCGAGCACCAGTCGGACGTCCGCGCCGCGGCCGTTGACGAACCGGGCCCGCGAGTCGGCGTGGCCGGAGCAGCTCGCGGCGACGCGGCTCTCGCGTGGGTCGGCGGTGGCGATCGCGAACCGGCCGTCCGCGCCGCTGCGGCCGGCGCGGCGGCTCACGAGCTCGGCGGGCTCGGGCAGCGAGTAGCGGCCCATCGCGGTGCCGCGCATCAGCCACAGATCGGCGCCGGCCACCGGGGCACCGTCGGCGTCGACCACCTGGCCGCGCAGCACCTGCACCGCGGGGCGCACCAGCCGCACCTCGGTGACGGCGCCACTCTCGACCTGCGCCGGCCGCCCGTCCGTGTGCTCCACCGGCATCGACACGTGCCAACGGCCGGGCGCGAGGTCGGTGAGCTGCACGAGGCCGTCGTCGTCGGCCACGAAGTGCGCCGCGCCGTCGTCGAACGGCTGCAGCGGATCGCCGCCGCGCCACACCACGATCTGGGTCCCGGGCAACGGCAGCTCATGGCCCTCGGCGGTGCTGGCCAGCGTCCGGATCACCAGCGTGCCCGTGGTCGCTACGCGCGGGGCGTCCGCCGCGTGGCGCACCGCGGCGTCCCGTGCGCGGGTCGCCTCGGCGGCGCGCGCGGCGTCGGCCGGTCCGCCGCCGCCGGCGGTCGCGGCGATCGGCGGGGTCGGGTCGGCTGGCGTGCCGAGCGTCTGCCAGAGCAGGCCGCAGCACAGCAGCACGGCGAGGGCGCAGAGCAGCTTGTTGGTCACGAGCGAACCTCCGATCAGGGAGACGGTCCCCGCCGCGGCGAGCGGCGTCGCGGGAGTCGGTGCGCCGGGGACCGGTCGTGCGGCGCCGGCGCGCAGCACCGCCTCGCGCACCGCGTCCAGGCCGCGCGGCGCGCCCGGCGGCAGCGCGAACGCGGCCAGTCCCGCCGGCGCCCGGCGGCGCAGCGCCTCGAGCCCGCGGTGGATGCGCATGCGCACGGTGCCGGGCGGGATCGCCAGCACCTCGGCGATCTCGGCGGGGCTCATCCCGTGCTGCAGCTGCAGCAGCAGCGCCTGCCGCTGCTCGGTCGGCAACGCATCGACGTGCGTGCGCAGCCAGGCCACGACCTCGCCGCGCGCGGCCGCGTCGGCCGGGTCGATCGCGTCACCGCCGAGCTCCGGGATCGCGTCGGCACGGCGGCGGCGCGCGTCGCGGCGCGCGTTGCGCGCCACGTTGGTCAGCAGTCCGGCCAGCCACGGCTCCAGCCGGCGCGCGGCGTCGAACACCGCGGCGCGTTCGATCGCCAGCAGGAACGTCTGCTGCACCGCATCCTCGGCGTCGGCGTGCCCGCACAGGTGCAGCGCCACCGGCAGCAGCCGCGGCGCCAGCGCGTCGAACACAGCCGCCAGGGCGTCGAGGTCGCCCTCGTCGCGGAAGCGGGCGAAGCGTCTGGCGTGCGGGTCCATGCGCCCCATCCTTGTCCGGCGGCCGCCGGCCGTCACCGCCTTCCGGTCGAAAGGCGGCCGCGCTGCCGCCGGCGCGGCGTCGCCGGTTGCCGCCGCGGCGCCCGGTCCGCATGATCGCCGCCCTGCCGTGGAACGAATGCCTGTCGACACGACGAGACGCAAAGCGGCGCTGGCGCTGGCGGCGCTGCTGCTCGCCGCCGGCGGCGGCGACGAGTTCGCGCGCGGCGCGCGCGCCTACGCGGCCGGCGACTTCGCGGCGGCGCAGGCCGCGTTCGCGGCGGCGGTCGCGGCGCGCGGCTCGGACGCGCCGGCGGCGCTGCACTTCGACCTGGGGCTGGCGGCGCTGCGCGCCGGCGACCTGCGCGCCGCCGCCTCGGCGCTGGCGGCGGCGCAGGACGGCGGCCGCGGCGACGCGGCGCTGCTGCGGCAGGTGGCATTCGCGGCGGGTCACGTGGCCTTCGCGCGCGGCGAACGGCTGGCGCGGCTGGCGCAGCAGCCGGAGGCCGAGCCGTTCGTCTACGAGCGCGCGATCGAGGCGCTGGCCGCGGCGCGCACGCACTGGGTCGAGGCGGTGCTCGGCGAGGGCGACTGGCCGGCCGCGCGCCGCAACGCCGAGCGCGCCCAGCAGCGGCTCGACCAGGTGCGGCTCCTGCAGCAGCAGCGGCTCCAGCAGAACCGCAGCACCGGCGCGCAGCAGCGGCCGATGCTGCTGCCCGGGCAGGACCCGGGCGACGATCGCGGCGACGGCCAGGGCGGCGGCGCGCCGACCGACACCGCGCCGAATCCGCTGCAGGCCAACGACGCGCAGCTGTCCGCCGCCGCGGTCGCCGAGCTGTTCGCGGTGCTCGAGCAGAAGGAACGGGAGAAGCGCGCGCTGCGCCGGGCGCAGCGGCGCGCCGGCGACGCCGCGGTGGAGCGCGACTGGTGAGGCGCGCGCCGCGCGCCGCCCTGGTCGCCGTGCTGGGCCTCGCCGCGCTGGCGGCGCAGGACCGCGCGTTCGTGCGCGTCGACGCGCCGGACGCCGTGGTGCAGGGCCAGGTGTTCGCCGTGCGCGTCACCGTCGGCGTCGAACGCGCCGTGCTCCCGAAGCTGGTGCAGCTGTTCCGCCGTGAGCTCGACGTGCCGGTGCAGGTGACGGCGCCGTGGCTCGACGGCACGCGCGCGCTGCCGCGGTTCGCGGGCGCCGCGGCGGGGTCGCCGGCGGGATCGTCGGCTGTCTCTCCGGTTGGGCCGGTGCTGGCGCTGGCCGGCGACGCCGCGGTCGCGACCGCGGTCGACGACGTCGCGCGCGACGGGCGCACGTTCGCGGTGTGGACCGTCGATCGCCGGCTGCTGGCGCGCGAACCCGGCGCGCACGAGCTGCTGGCGCCGCAGCTGCGGTTCGCGTTCGCGACGCAGTTCCGCGACGACTTCGTCAACGGCCGCGTCGCGCTCGACCGCACCGACGTCAGCGTCCCCGGCGCGCCGGTCACCGTCACCGTGCGGCCGCTGCCGACCGAAGGGCGGCCGGCGCAGTTCACCGGCGCGGTCGGCGAGTTCACGGTCGAGGCCGAGGCCCGGCCGCGCGAGCTGGCCGTCGGCGAGCACCTCGAGCTCACGGTGCGCGTGCGCGGCGACGGCGACCTGCGCGGGTTCGCGCCGCCGCAGCTCGCCCTGCCCGGGCTGCACGCGTTCGGCGTGCTCGACGGCGGGGTCGATGGCGACGCGCGCGTGCTGCGCTACGACCTCGTGCCGACGACGAGCGCGGTCGACGCGGTGCCGCCCGTCGCGTTCGCGTTCTACGCGCCGGGTGTCGGCTACCGCGAGGTGCGCACGGCCGCGATCCCGCTGCAGGTGCGGCCGGCGGCGGCCGGTGGCGACGGGAACGGCGCGGCGCGGCCGGTCGAGGTCACGACCCGGGCACCCGGGCTCGCCGACATCTTCGCCAGCGGCGAGCTGCCGCGCGACGGCGGGCGCACCGGCTCCGCGTTCGCGGCGGCGGCGCTGCTGCTGCCGTGGGCCGTGGCCCTGGCGCTGCTGGCCCTGCGCCGGCCGCGCGCCGCGCGTGGGGCGACGACCGCCGCGCCGCGCGAGCTCGCGGCCGCGTTCGCCCGCGCCGCCGAGTCGCGGCACGTGGACCTGCTGTCGGCGTTCGACGCCTACGTCACCGCGCGCCTGGGCTCGCCGCCCGCGGCGGACGCGCTCGCGGCGCGCCTGCACGCGCTCGGCGTGCCGGCCGACCTCGCGCAGCGCGCCGGGCGCCTGCGCCGCAGCCTCGAGGCCGCCCGCTACGGCGGCGTGTCCGCCGGCGCCGCCGTCGCCGCCGACGACGTGGTGCGCGCGCTCGAGCAGCACTTCGAAGGGGGCACGTCGTGAGCCGCGCGCGCCATGTGGGCGCGCTGGCCGCACTCGCGGTGACCCTGCTGGCGACCCTGCCGGCGACGCTTCCCGCGCAGGGCGACCCGATCGAGCGCGCCGAGCGCGCCTACCGGCTCGGCGACTTCGCGGCGGCGCGCGCGCAGTATGCGGCGGCGCTGCAAGGCGAACGCGACCACCGCGCCGCACTGCTGCACAACCTCGGCAACTGCGAGTACCAGCTCGGCGAGTTCGCCGCCGCTGTGTGGAGCTGGCGGCGCGCGCTGCGGCTCCGGCCGGGCGAGCTGCGCACCCTCGCCAACCTGCTGCTCTGCGAGAACGCGGACCTCGGCGTCGACAATCCGGCACCGGACGGCGGGGGTGGCGCCCGGCCGTTCTGGCTGTGGACGAGCGCCGTTGCGGTGCTGGCGGGCGCGTGGCTGGCGCGGCGCCGGCGCGCCGCGGCGACGTGCGCGTTCGCGCTGGGCCTCGGCTGCGGCGCGACCGCGGCGGTGCAGCAGTGGGGGCCGGCCCCGCGTCTCGCCGTGGTCCTGGAGGCGGTGCCGCTGCAGGACGCGGCGACCGCGGCGCCGCTGCGACCGGGGGAGGTCTGGACCGTGCTCGACATCGCAGGCGAACGCGTGCACGTGCTGCGCGGCGATCGCACCGGCTGGGTCGGGCGCGCCGCCGTCGGGATCGTCGACACCGTCGAGTAGCGCCACAGCGGCCGCGGCCCGTGGCTCAAGCCGGGCCGCGCCGACGCCCGAAACCCAGGCGTGGCGATCCTGATGGCATCGGGCCGGGCCGACGATCCGCAGGCGGTGATCGCCGGGCGCCGCGCGGCCGAGCAGTGCCGCGACCAGCTCCAGGGCTGGCCGCCGCGCCTGCTGCTGCCGTTCGTCGCGCCGGACCTCGACCACGACGCCGTGCTGCGCGGCATCGGCGAGGTGTTCGGCGCTGCGCCGCGGATCGGCTGCACGACGGCGGCCGCCTACACGCGCGACGGCAGCGCCGGCGTCGCGTTGACCGCGCTGGCCGGCGCCGACCTGCGCGTGCGCACCGGCAGCGGCTCGCACCACGGCGACGAGGTCACCCGGGCTGCGGCGCAGGCGACGCTGTCGTTCGCGCGCCGCGCCGACGGCGACCTCGACCCGCGTTGGACCGGCCGCACGCTGCTGGTGTTCGTCGCCGGCCGCGCCGACAGCGACGCGCTGCTGCACGAGCTGCGCGCGCGCACCGGCGCGCACTACCAGGTGTTCGGCGGCCTCGCCGCCGGCGAACGGCGCCGCGCCGCGGTGTTCGCCGGCGATCGCGCGCTGCGTTCGGGCTTCGCCTGCGCCGAGATCCTGTCGGCGCGGCCGTTCCGCGTGGCACAGGGCCACGGCTTCGCGCCGGTCGGCGCCGCGTTGCGGGTCAGCGCCGCGCGCGGCCCGTGGCTGCAGCAGCTCGACGACCGGCCGGCGTGGACCGTCGTTCAGGAACAGCTCGGGCGCGCCGCCGCCGCCACCGCATCGCCGGACGCGCTGCCGGCCGACCTGCTGCTCGGCGTGCGTCGCGGCCCGGGCCACGAGCTGCGGGTGCCGCTGCAGCGCCGCGAGGACGGCAGCCTGCGGCTGAGCCAGCCGGTGCTGCCGGGCGACGTCGTGCAGTGCATGCGCGCCGATCGCGACCGCATGCTCGACGCCGGCCAGCAGGCGGTGCAGGCGGCCGTGCAGGAGGGGCGCGGCGAGGGCGCCGCCCGCTGGGCCGGCGCGCTGGTGGTCGAGTGCCCGACCACCCAGGGGGTGCTCGGCCCCGCGTTCGCCGACCACGTCGACCGCACGCTGCAGGCGCTCGAGGCGCGCGCCGTCGCGATCGGCACCGTCCAGGGCGGGTTCGCGTCGTGCGACGGCGCGGTGCTGGCGCCCTGCGACGCCGGCTCGCTGGTGTGCCTGGTCCCGGCCTGACGGCGCCCGACCGGTCCGCGGCGCCGGCCCGCGCCGGCCGTCATTGCCCAGCCGGCTTTTGCCCGGCCGCGGCGGATCGGATAGACCTTCCGCCCCGTTTTCCCGCGCACCCCCGCGACCATCGATCCATGGGCCTAGCCGCCGGCATCGTCGGTCTGCCGAACGTCGGCAAGACCACCGTCTTCCAAGCGCTGACGCAGTCGCCCGCCGGCGACCGCAGCCCCAACATGTTCTCGACCACGTCGCCGGTGCCCGGCGTCGTGACGATCCCCGATCCGCGCCTGCAGCAGATCAGCGACTGCATCGCCACCAAGAAGATCATCCCGGCGCAGATGCAGGTCACCGACATCCCGGCGCTGGTCAGCGGCGCCAGCGAGGGTGCCGGCATGGGCAACAGCTTCCTCGGCGCGATCAAGGAGAGCGACGCGCTGCTGCACGTGGTGCGCTGCTTCGACAGCGCCGCGGTGCACAACCCGTCGGGCTCGATCGACCCCGCCGGCGACGCCGAGATCGTCGAGATCGAGCTGCGCCAGACCGACCTCGAGACCCTCAAGCGCAACGCCGAGCGCGTGCAGAAGCGCGCGCGCACCGGCGACAAGGACAGCAAGGACGCCCTCGCCGCCTACGAGAAGGCGATCGCCGCGCTCGAGCAGGACACCATGCTGCGCCAGGTCGAGTTCACCGCCGCCGAGAAGAAGCTGCTGTATCCCTGCTTCCTGCTGACGCAGAAGCCGGTGCTGTTCCTGGCCAACGTCGGCGACGACGACCAGGACGGCCAGGGCAAGCACGTGCAGGCGCTGCGCGAGTACGCGACGCGCACCGGCGCCGAGGTCGCGCACCTGTGCGGCGACCTCGAGGCCGAGTTCGCCGTCATGGACGACGCCGACCGCGAGCAGTTCATGGCCGACTTCGGCTTCAAGGAGTCGGGGCTGGCGCGCATCATCCACCGCACGTTCGACCTGCTCGGCCTGCAGACCTACTTCACCGCCGGCGAGAAGGAGACCCGCGCCTGGGTCATCCACAAGGGCGACACCGCGCCGATCGGCGCCGGCGTCATCCACACCGACTTCGTCAAGAAGTTCGTGCGCGCCGAGGTCTACCAGTTCGCCGACCTGATGGAGCTGCGCAGCGAGAAGGCGATCAAGGACAAGGGCAAGATGCGGCTGGAGGGCAAGGAGTACGTGCTCCAGGACGGCGACGTCTGCCACTTCCTGATCGCGAACTGAGGTGTCGGCGGGAGGGGGCGGCGCACCCGGTGCGCGCGGTGCGGGGAGGGAGACGGCGTGATCTTCGGCGACGCGGGTGAGTTCGCCGTCGAGGCCGTGCGGGAGCCCGGGCCGGAGCTGCCCGATCGCGTCGGCCACAGCGCGGCTGGTCGGGTGTGCGTGTGGATGCAGGGGGTCGCGGTCGGCGACTTCGACGAACCGTGTTGTGTCTTCGGCCCCGTCGCCAGCGTGCTGCAGAGGGCGAGCCAGCGGCTCGGACAGCTCTGGGACCCGTCGTTCGGCGGGCTGTCGCCCGACGAGCTGTTCGACCGGCTCGATCACGCAGTGTACCGGGCGCACCGCGGGCGCAGGCTGCCGCCCGACGAGGACGGGAACGACGAGTCGTTGTCGCGATTCGCGTTCCTGACCAACGACAGCGAGGCCTTCGACGGCTGGAAGGTGTTCCTCCTGCAGCCACCCGATGAGGCGGTGATGGTCCTGGTGGCAGAGCCCGAGGACCCAGCTGCCGTTCGCGTGCTGCGCTTTCCCGCGGTGGCGCTCGTGGGCGCCGCGCGCGCGTTCGCGGCGTGGGTCGATGCGCAGGGCGACGCCGTGGACGTGCCTTCGCGCAGGCTGCGACGGGCCGCGGCTGCGGCGTTCGCCGCGGTCGCGTTCGGCGCCGTGTCGCTGCACGTCCTGCGGCCCGACCTCGATCCGGTGGCGCGACACCTCAGCGAGTACGCGGTCGGCGCGCACGGCTGGATCATGACGCTCGTGTTCGCCGCCTCCGGGCTCGGCGCCGGCCTGTTCGCGCGGCTGCTGGCGCGCCGCGTGCCGGATGGACCGTCGCGCTTCGTCGCCGTCGGCGCGTTGACCTTGGTCGCCGCCTCGGCGCTCGGCATGGCCTTGTTCGTCACCGACCTGTCGGTCCCCGACGAGCGCGGTGTCCTGCTGCGCACGACCGCCGGTCACGTGCACGACTGGCTGGCCCGAGTGCACGCGCTGGCCTGGTTGGTGGCGCTCGCCGTCCTGCCGCGGACGCTTCGCCACGAGCCGGTGCGCCTGCGCCGGTCGCTGTGGCTGGTCCTGCTGGCGGGCGCGGCGCTGCTGTTGCGCATCGCGTCGCCCGCCGGCGCGTTCGGGCTGACGCAGCGGCTGTGGGTGGCGACGCTGCTGGCGTTCGCGTTCGGGCATCTGGCGCTGCTGCGGCCGGGGCGGAACGCGCGTTCTCCCGCGGTGGCTGTCGAGGTCGCCGCGCTGTGCTGGATGTTCACCGTGTCGATGGGGCTGTCGCTCACCAGCGATTTCCTCGTCAAGGCGATGGCGGGGCTCTGGTTGCTCACCGCCGTGCTGGTCGCCGTAGTCTTGGTGTTCCGGGGGATGTTCACGTCGAGCGGGCGGGCGCTGTGGCGCGGCGCTGCGATCATCGTCTGCACGATCCTGGCGCAAGCTGCTGCCGGCGCACGGTGGCAGTGGCTGGTGGCCGAGAGCAAGGTGCGCGGCGACCGGATCGGGGCTGCGCTCGTCGACTACCGCGCCGCGCGCGGGGCCTGGCCCGACCGGCTCGAAGCGCTGGTGCCCGCGCACCTGCCGTTCGTTCCGCCGACGGCGATGGGCGTCTCCGCGCCGGTTCCCTTCGCCTATCGCGTCGAGGATGGGGACTTCGAGCTGCGCTTCGAGGGGCCGTGGAGCGACTCGTGGTGCCGCGGCGCCGATCCCGAGTGGTACTGGACTGAGGGATTCTGAGTAGGCGCTCCGCCGCGGCGGCGAGCCTGTCTTGGCACGCCCGCACCAGTGCCGTACGCTCCGCGCGTTGGCGGGCGCGGCTGGTGCACGCGCTCACTCGCTCCCCATGCAGTCCTCGACCATCCGCGTTGGGTTCGCATCGGACGGCCGCCTGTGGCCGTTCGCGGCGGAGTCCGACCAGGCCATCGAGGTGGTGGAGCTGCCGCCGGGAGACCGCCGTGGCGCGGACCTGCCGGCGCGGCTCGACGCGGTCGTGACCTGGGCGCCGTCGGCCGGTGAGCCGGAAGCGTTCCGGCCGCGTCCGAACGGGCTCGACGTGCCCTGGATCGCCTTGGCCGACGACGAGTCCGTCGCCTCCGCGCTCGCCCTGGGCGCGGACGCGATCTGCGACCCGGCCGGCGGCCCGATGGCGCTGCTGGCGGCGATCGTCCGCGGTCGCCGCAGCGCGCCGGCCGACTCCGGCGACGTGACGCCGCCGCGGACGACGGACCTGATCGCCGGCGTGCCGTGCATCGTCTGGGAGGCCTGCGCGGACACGTTGCGGTTCACGTTCGTCAGCGAGCACGCAGAGCGCCTGCTCGGTTACCCGGCGTCGCGCTGGATCGCGGAGGCCGACTTCTGGGCGCGGCACCTGCACCCCGACGATCGGGCGCGCGTCGTCGAGCAGTGTCGACGGGAGACGGCCCTCGGGCGCGACCACGAGGTGGAGTACCGCATGCTCGCGGCCGACGGCACGGCGGTGTGGCTGCGCGACGTCGTGCGGCTGGTCGTGATCGCCGGCGGCGAACGGCGGCTGCGCGGCGTGATGATCGAGGCCGGCCAGCGGATCGCGGCCGAGCAGGCCCTGCGCACGGCGCAGCGGCGGCTCGAGAACGTGCTGCAGACCGGCGGGGTCGGCACGTTCTCGATCGATCCGGTGCGCAACACCAAGACCTGGGACGCGGCGCTGCGTCGGATCTACGGACGGTCCTGGGATCCGGCCGATGGCGCCGCGCTCGAACCGTTCCTCCGGCACGTCCACGCCGACGACCGCGACCGCGTGCGGCAGCAGGTCGCCGAGGTGCACGAGGGAGCGCCGATGGCCGTGTCCGAGTTCCGATACGAACGCGGCGACGGGCGCACGATCTGGGTCGCGAGCACCCTGGTGCCCGAGCGCGACGCGGCCGGCGGCATCGTCTCGCTGTCGGGCGCGGTGGTGGAGATCACGCGCCTCAAGCTGAACGAGACGCTGCGCGCCGAGCAGGCGGCCGTGCTCGGCATGATCGCCGGCGGTGCGGCGCTCGAGCCGACGCTGGGACGTCTGCTGCAGGCGGTCGAGTCGCAGGACCCCGCCATGCTGGCCTCGGTCATGTTGGTGTCCGACGACGGCCGGTTCCTGGAGCCGGCGGCGCGATCGCGATTGCCGCAGGCGTTCTTCGATCGCGTCGGTCGCGTGCCGATCGCGCCCGAGATCGGCAGCTGCGGGCGCGCGGCGGCCCTCGGCGAGCCGGTCTACGTCGGCGACGCGTTCGCGGACCCGCAGTTCGAGGGCGCGCGGGACATCGCGCGCGAGTTCGCGATCCGGTCGAGCTGGTCGCAACCCATCTTCGACTCCCGGAAGCGGCTGCTGGGCACCCTGGCGATCTACGGGCAAGAGCCGGGGACTCCCGGCCCCGAGCAGGTACAGCTGATGGAGTCGGCGACCCACACGGCGGCGATCTGCGTCGAGCGCCACCGGTCCGGGCTGGCGATGCAGCAGGCGCTGACCCGGCTCGACCTGGCGCTGCGCGCGACCGGCCTCGGTGTGTGGGAGCGCGACCTGCGCACGGACCGCGTGTGGTGGTCGCCCGAGTGTCTCCGGATCCTCGGCGTCGACCGCCCGCCCGACCTCCAGACCTGGCGCGCGATGGTCCATCCCGAGGACCTGCCGCGCCTGATGGCCGCGGCCCGGAGGGGGATCGAGCACGGCGAGGAGCTGCGCGCCGAGTTCCGGGTCGTGCTGGAGGGTGGCGGCGTGCGCTGGCTCGAGAACGTCGGTCGCGTCGAGTTCGACGAACGCGGCGAGCCGCGACGGATGTCGGGCACGATGCAGGACATCACCGAGCGCCGCGCCGCGGCCGAAGCGCTGCGCGCCAGCGAGGAACGGTTCCAGCTGGCGATGCGCGGCGCCAACGACGGCCTGTGGGACTGGGACCTGCGGACCCGCGACCTCTACCTGTCGCCGCGCTGGAAGTCGATGCTCGGCTACGCCGACGACGAGCTGCCGAACTCCTATGCGACCTGGGAGCGGCTGACGCATCCCGAGGACATCGCGCCGACCCTCGAACGCGTGGACGCCGCGGTCGAGGGTCGCACCGGGCACTTCGACGGCGAGTTCCGCATGCTTCACCGCGACGGCGAGTGGCTCGACATCCTGTCGCGCGGGTTCGTGGTGCGCGACGCCGCGGGCACGCCGTTGCGGATGGTGGGCACGCACGTCGAAATCACGGCGCGCAAGCGCGCCGAGCAGGCGCTCCGCGAGAGCGAGGAGCGCGCGCGGCGGATGATCGAGGCGGCGATCGACGCGGTCGTCACGATCGACGTCGAGGGTCGCATCATGCAGTGGAATCGCGAGGCGGAGCACATGTTCGGCCGGTCCCGCGACGCGGTCCTCGGCCGGCCGCTCGACGAGTTCGTCGTGCCGGAGTCCCAGCGAGCGGCGTTCCGCCGCGCACTCGCGGCCGGCGCCTCGTCGGGCGCGGTGCTGGGCCAGCGGACCCAGCGCACGGCCATGCGCGCCGACGGTTCCCAGTTCCCGGTCGAGCTGGCGCTCGTCGCGCTGCAGCACGACGGGCGCACGCTGTTCCACGCCTTCGTGCGCGACATCACCGAGCTGCGGCGGGCCGAGCGCGTGCGGGCGCAGCTCGAGTCGCAGCTGCGCCAGGCGCAGAAGATGGAGGCGATCGGCACGCTCGCGGGCGGGATCGCCCACGACTTCAACAACATCCTGGCGGTGATCCTCGGCACGGTCGAGATGCTGATGCAGGAGAGCGGCCGCGGCGAGGAGGAGCGCGCGGGCCTGGGCGCGGTCGGTCAGGCCGCGACCCGCGGCTCGATGCTCGTGCACCAGATCCTGACGTTCAGCCGCAGCCAGCAGCCGGACCTGCGCCCGCTGCACCTCGACGCCATCGTCACCGAGGTGTGCGCGATGCTGCGCAGCAGCCTGCCGGCCGGCGTCGAGCTGCGCGCGAGCTGCGGCGGCGGGTCGTCTTCGACCATCCTCGGCGACACCACGCAGCTGCATCAGTGCATCGTCAACCTGTGCACCAACGCCGCCCACGCGTACGGGGAAGGCGCCGGCGCCGGCCTCGTCGAGCTGCGCGTCGGCCACCAGCACGTGCACCAGCTCACGCCGGTCGGCAGCGCCACCATGCCGCCCGGCCGCTACGTGACCCTCGCGGTCACGGACCGCGGCGTCGGCATGGCGCCGCAGGTCATGGAGCGGATGTTCGAGCCGTTCTTCAGCACGAGGCCGCCGGACCAGGGCAGCGGGCTCGGCCTCGCCGTGGTCCACGGCGTGGTGACGGGCCACCGCGGCGCGATCGCCGTGGCGAGCTCCCCGGGGCACGGCACGACGGTCACCGTCTGGTTCCCGGAGCACGATGGGACGCCCGACGTGGTGCTGCCGCGCCCGGCCAGTGCGCCGCGCGGCAACGGCCAGCGGGTGTTGTTCGTGGACGACGAGCCGGCGCTCGCCGAGCTCGGGCGCCGCGCGCTCGAGCGCCTCGGCTACCGTCCCGAGGTGTTCACCGATCCGCGCGCGGCGCTGGCCGCGTTCGAGCGCGACCCGGCGGCGTTCCAGCTGGTCGTCACCGACCAGAACATGCCGGAGCTGTCGGGTCTGGACCTGGCCGCGGCGATCCGCGGTCGCCGCCCCGAACTGCCGATCGTGCTCAGCTCCGGCTACGTGCCGCCGGACGTGCAGAGCGCCGCGACCGAGCTGGGCATCGATCGCTTCGTCGGCAAGCCGTGCTCGTCGATCGAGCTGGCGCGGGTCCTGCAGGGGACTCTCGATCGCGGCCGCTAGGAGGCTGCGCCACGGGAGGCGCGAGGGCCGGGTGCGTGAGTCTCGTTCGGCGGCGTCGTCCGGAAACGCAGGCGAATCGGTGGATTCACCGAGGCTTTCGGGCGGCGCTGCCGGGCGAAGGGCGCGTGCTCGGCGTCGTGCGTTCCCGTGGCGCAGACGCCTGGTGCCGGTCACGCGGCGCGCGCGACCGCGGGGCCCCGCAGCGCCGCGACCAGCAGCGCCACGTCGAACAGCGGGAGCACGTAGACGCTGTTGAGCCACTCGTCGCCGGCGTCGCCGAGGATCGCCTTGCCGAACCCGCAGCAGACCGCGAACGCGGCCAGCAGCGCCGCGAGGCCGCGCGAGCGCGTGCGCCAGGTGCGCAGCAGCAGCAGGTACACCAGCGGCAGCAGCGCCACGTGGTGCGCCTTCCAGCTCAGCGGCGACGCCAGCAGCGACAGCACCAGCGCCGCGGCGAACAGCCGGGGGCGCGCCGCGGCCGCGCCGTCCACGGCGCGCTCGTGCAGAGCCGGGCCGGACCGACGGCGCGCGCAGAAGGCGGCCACCAGGAGCCACGCGAGCCCGCCCAGCGTGATCGCCCGCGCGGCCGCCGCGGCGACCCACGCGGGCAGACCGAGGCCGGGTGCCATGCCGAGCTCGACGCGCGCCGCGAACTCCGGCGGCACGGTGCCCAGCCAGCGCGCGGTCGCGCAGCGCAGCGACTGGTTCATCCATTCGAACTCCGGGAAGGCGAGCGCCGGCGCCGCGAACGCGTCGGTCTGCGCGGCCAGCGCCAGCGAACCTTCGAACCAGCGCTGCCATGGCGCCGGATCGCCGCGCAGCAGCAGCAGGCTCAGCAGCGCGAGCGCCAGCCCCGCGGCCGCTGCGTGCGCCGCCGCGCGCCGGTGGCCGAACACCAGCAGCAGCGGCAGCAGCAGCACCTGGGTCGGCTTGGTCGCCAGCGAGAACCCGAGCAGCCAGCCGGCGCGCGCCGGCCGGTCCTGTTCGGCGGCCGCGAATGCCAGCGTGCACAGCGCCACGTTGATCAGGTTGCCGCCGCCGCCGTGGGTGTCGCGCAGCAGGAAGCGCGAGAGCAACGCGATCGCCAGCAGCGCGAGCCAGCGGTGCTCGCGGTCGGTGGGGTGCGGCGGCGGGTCGCGCGCGAGCGCGCGCAGCGCCCGCAGCAGCGCCACCAGCGCGCCCAGCTGCAGCAACGCCCACGCGCACCGGGCGGCGCGCAGCCCGAACACCGCGTCGACGCCGGCGAACGGCGCCGTCAGCAGCCCGAACGACGGCGGGTACGGCGCGTGCAGCGGCCGCACCGGCGCGTCCGGATCCGAGCGCCAGTCGCCGTAGACGTCCTCGCCGACGACCAGCCGGCGGCCGAACTCGAGGTGATCCAGCAGCACGCCGCGGTGATCCGGGCGCGTGGTGGCGCGGACGACCACCAGCGTCGCGAGCGCGATCCAGAGCAGCAGCCAGCGTTGGCGCGGGGGCATGGGCAGGACGCCCTTGTAGCGCGCGGGTGTCCCGGGCGCGCCCCCGCGCCGCGCGACGGGCCGCGCGACGGGCCGCGCGACGGGCGCCGCGCCTCAGAGCCCGATGAGCACCGCTGCCGCGTCCGAGAGCACCCAGCCGAAGCCGTTCGCCGGCGGGTCGGGCACCAGTGCCTGCACGTAGAACGGCACGCACAGGAGCGTCGGGTCGTTCGGGATCGGCAGGCCGTACGACACCCGGTTCTGGCTGCCGAGCAGCAGCCGGGTCTCGTCGAGGCTCTGGTGCAGCGCGCAGCCGGGCGCGGCGAGGATCGACAGATCGATCGGCAGCGGGCCGAACGGCGAGGTCGTGTTGCTGATGCCGAGGGCGAGGAACGCGGCGTCGTGCGGCACCGGCTCGAACGCGACGGTCAACGTCTGGCCGGGCACCGCGGCGCCGCTGCGGGTCTGCTGCACCGGCACGCCGAGCGACGAGTCGCAGCCGGACGCGAAGAAGCCGTCGCCGGCGAGGCCGCCGAGCGCGCACAGGTCGTAGTGCAGGATGCCGTTCCACACGCGCGGGCTGGTCGCGCCGACTGCGAACGGCGCCGACTTGCCGAGGCCGCAGCGGATCGCGACGTCGGCGTTGCCGTAGTCGAGGGGCGCGGCGGGACCGGCCGACGAGTAGGCGATGCCGCAGCCGAACAGGTGCACCGCCAGGCCGTAGCTGCCGGGCGGCAGCACCGTTCGTCGATCGAGCTGCAGCAGCGTCGGCACCGCGGTCGCCGTGGTCGGCGCGCCCTGGAACGTGCCGGACGCGGTCGCCAGCAGGCGCCACCGGCTCCCGTCGGCGTGGTGCGCGGCGGCGCCGCCTGCGGCGTCGGTGATCCAGACCTGGCACGCGATCGGCGCGCCGATGGCGGTCGTCGGCGAGTACGGGCACACGGTCAGCGCGGTCAGGTTGACCCCGGCCGGGTTCCGCACCTCGAGCTCGAACGCGTTGCCGGCGCCGCTGCCCGACAGGCCGTTGCCGACCGCGAACGTCGTCGGCAGCGCCGGCTGTGGCAGCACGTTCCGGGTCGCGCTCGACGCCGGCGCGCACAGGCGCGAGGCCTGCAGCGTCACCGCGACCGGTGTGGTCGAAGGCGGGTAGTTCCAGACCGCGACCGGGCCGTTGGCGTCGATGGCGCCGTCGCCGTCGAGGTCCCAGAGCGACGTGGTGGCCGGCGGCGTCGACGTGTCGGTGAACAGCACCGCGTTGCCGCCGAGCGCCTGCCAGGTGAAGTCGGCGACCAGGTGGTCGGTGACGACGCAGTCGACCTCGGTGCGCGTGCTCGGCGCGTGCACGCCGTCGCCGACCGTCAGCGTCACGGTGTGGTTGCCGCAGGTCGTGAACACGTGCACCGGCGACGGCGCGGTGGAGTCGACGACGCCGTCGTTGTCGAAGTCCCAGGCCCACGTCTGCACGCCGCCCGGCGCGCTGCTGTACGACGTGTCGGTGAAGTGCACGGCCAGCGGCGTGGGGCCGGTCGGCGGGTCGCAGGTGAAGGCGGCGAACAGGCCGTTCGCCGGCAGGAACTCGACCTCGACGACCGCGCCGTGGTTGTGGGTCGTGCCGTTGGCCAGCGGGTAGAGCGTCGACGAGTACACGCGGCTCGCCAGCGCCGTGCCGGTCTGCACGTCCATGTTCGACAGCGTGCCGCCGCTGTAGTTGGCGCCGCCCGGGTACTCGACGTCGACGATCAGGTCGCCCTGCTGCGGGTCGTAGAGGAACGGCACCTGCAACGGCAGGTCGATGACGACGCGGCCCGGCAGGCCGGCGCCGGCGCCGGTGCCGGCGAGGTAGACGGCCGGCCCTGAGTACACCGTCGTCACGTCGGCGCCGTGGTTCTGCGCGAACGACTGCGTGACCGCGGCGTGGTCGACGGCCGCGGTCGACAGCGCCACGGTGGCCTGCGCGAACGTGCCGCCGGTCCAGGTGATCGACGAGTCGTTGGCGCGCCAAGCGAGCCGCGTGATGCGGATCGGCGCGGTGACGCCGGCGAGCGTGAAGTTGGAGCTGTCGTAGCAGGTCTGCACGCGCAGCGCCGGGAACGAGAGCGCGGCGTTGCCCCACGGGAACGCGTTCGACGAGTTGCCGAAGCCGCCGCCCAGGCCGCGCGGCAGGACCAGCGTCGACTGCCCCGGACAGGCGGCGGCCGGGAGCAGCGCCGCCGCGGCCAGCAGCGGCAACGTCAGGGCACGGAGCGGGACGGACTCGAGGCGCATGGGGCGGTGCGGGGATGCGGTTCGGGCGGACGCGTCTGTCTCAAAGGTAGACCGCGAACCGCGGCGGTGCGGCGCCGCCGCGTCGGCGCGACCGGCCGCGCGTTGCCGCGCGCCGAACGTCCACGGCGGTGATCCCGGTCGCAGCGCGCGATCGGCGCCGTCGGCGCTTGCACCGCGCCGCAAGCGGGCGAGACTGCCGGCGATGCAGAAACCGCTGGTCGGGGTCGTGCACCTGCCGCCGCTGGCGTCGGCGCCGGGGCACCGTTCGTTCGACGCGGTGCTGACGCACGCCCGGCGCGACGCCGCGGCGCTGGCCGCGGGCGGCGTCACCGGGCTGTGCGTCGAGAACTTCGGCGACGCGCCGTTCCACAAGGGCACCGCCGACGACCCGGTGCCGCCCGACGTGCCGGCCGCGCTGGCCGTGGTGGCGCGCGAGCTGCGCCTGGAGCACGGCCTGCCGGTGATGGTCAACTGCCTGCGCAACGACGGGGTCGCCGCGCTCGGCGCCGCGGCCGTGTGCGGCGCGCGCTGGGTGCGCGTCAACGTGCTGTGCGGCGCCTACGCGACCGACCAGGGCGTGATCGAGGGCGAGGCCGCGCGGATCGCCGCGTACCGCAAGCGGCTCGGCGTCGACACCGCGATCCTCGCCGACCTGCTCGTCAAGCACGCGGCGCCGCTGGTGCCGTTGGATCCCGCGGTCGCGGCGCGCGACCTGCGCGAGCGCTCGGGCGCGGCCGGCCTGATCCTGACCGGCGACCGCACCGGCGAGCCGGTCGACGCGGCGCTGCTCGACACCGTGCGCGCGGCGGTCGGGGCGTTCCCGATCTGGCTCGGCTCGGGCCTGTCCGCGGCCAATGCCGCGGCGCTGTGGCCGCGCTGCGACGGGGCGATCGTCGGCACGTCGCTGAAGCGCGGCGGCCGGGTGCACGCGCCGGTCGACGCGCGCCGGGTGCGGGCGCTGGTCGCGGCGCTGCGGGCCGCCGAGCGGCCGGCCGGCGCCGCCCGGCGGCGCCGCTGACCCGCCGGGGGCGTGCGGAGCCCGGCATCCGGACACAGGGGGCAAGTCGGGCGGGGCCGCGTGCCGAAAACCACCGCACGATGAAGGTCCTGCTGCTCACTCCGGCGCCGACGCACCTGTACCTCGGCAGCGCCGCGACGGTGTCGCGCTACCGCGAAGGGCTGCAGCGCTGCGGACACCTCTGCGAGCTGTTCGGCGGCACCACCGAGGGCGGGCTCAAGCAGTCGCTCGCCGGCACCGTCGGCCGGTTCAAGCCCGACATCGTGCACGCGCACGATGCGTGGCGAATGGGCGTTCAGCTGCTCGGCCTGCGCGTGCCGTGGGTCGTGTCGCTGAGCGGCGAGGACCTGCACGACCGCATGCTCGACGACGAGCACGGCCCGATCGTGTGCGAGGTGCTGCGGCAGGCGCACCGCGTGCTCGTGCCGCACGAGGCCGCGGCCGCCACCGTCGAGCAGCGCGTCCCCGACGCGGTCGGCAAGATCGACGTCGTGCCGCGCGCCGCCGTGCGGCTGCCGACCGACGGCACCGACCTGCGCCGCTCGCTCGGCATCCCGCGCCAGCGGTTCCTGGTGTTCCTGCCGGGCGGCCTGCGGCCGGTGAAAGGGCAGCTGCGGGCGTTGTCACTGGTGCGCGTGCTGCGCGCCGCCGGCGCCGACATCGAGATGATCGTCGCCGGGCCCGATCAGGACCCCGGCTACGCCGAGATGCTGCGCGTGCAGGGCGAGCGCGAGCCGGGGCTGCGCATCCTGCCGGCGCTGGCCAAGGACCGCATGGGCGCCGCCTACGTCGACGCCGACGTGGTCCTGAACACCTCGTTCAGCGAGGGCTGCGCCCCGACGATCCTCGAGGCCGGGATCCTCGGCCGGCCGGTGGTCGCCGCCGCGGTGCCGGGCAACACCGAGCTGCTGCGCCACAAGGAGACGGGACTGCTGTTCCAGGACGAGGAGGAGATGGCCAAGCAGGTGCTGGCGCTGTATCGCAACCGCACCGCCGCCGGCGCCATCGGCGTGCGGATCCGGGAGGACTTCCAGCGCCGCTTCGGCGCCGAACAGGAGGTCTCCGGCCTGCTCAGCGCCTACGCGGCCGCCTGAGGGAACTGACGCATTGGTTGTTGCTCGGGTGCGCCCACCCAGGGAAGGGGAGTCCCGCCGGGCGAAACGAACGCGATTTCGTCCGCAGCTCCGCCGCGGCGCTGCGACCCCGGGTCCGGACCGCGGCGGCCTGCCGGGTGCGAGGCTCGGTAGCCGGCGCCACGGAGGTCGCAAGGTGCGCGTGCCCGCGAGGATCCGCGGTGCAACAACCGATGCGTCAGTTGCTCCGTTGCCGCGGCTGCGCCATCGGCTACCGTTCGGCGCGTGACCCCTTCGCGACCGATCCTGGCGGCGCCCGCCGCCGCTCTCCTGGCGCTGGGTCCGGCGCCGGCGGCGCTGCTGGCGCAGTCGTTCGACGAACTGACGACGTTCCGGAACCCGCCGCTGCCGTACTCGCAGGTGCTGCAGTTCCGCGCCGGCGTGCTCGGCGCGTTCGCGCAGAGCAGCGACCCGTCGGTCGGCCTCGAGGACGAGGTCGCCTGGGACGGCAGCGCGTGGTTCCACGACGAGTCGTTCGGCAACCGCAACGGCCAGCTCGACGCCTACGCCGGGCGCGACGGGTTCGTCGCCAGCATCCTCGACGGCAAGGTGGTCGGCCAGGACACCGCGACGCGCCTGCAGCTGTCGGGCCGGCTGTGGTCGTTCTATCGCGAGGGCTTCTACCGCGGCAACGCGTTCGTGCCGGTCGGCCGCTACGAGGGCACGGACTGGGACGCCTACCTGGGGTTCGGTCGCGAGGCGGCGCAGGGCCTGTTCGTCGAGTTCGGGCCGTTCTACCGCAAGTACTCGTTCGACCGCGGGCCGCAGACCGCGACCAACTTCGTCATCCCCGACGACTACTCGGCATACGGCGCCCGCATCCACCTCGAGCAGAACACGGTGCAGCTCGACCGCCGCAGCGGCCTGCCGCGCCAGGGGTTCCTGGCGACCGCCGTGCTCGAGCGCGAGTGGAACGACAGCGAGCGCGCGTTCGGCGTGACCTCCGGGTTCCTGACCGAGCTGCCGTCGGCGGTGTGGCGGGCGCGCGGCAAGCTGTACTGGTACTTCCCGCAGACCGAGACGGCGGTGTGGGAGCTGCTCACCAGCGCGATGCTGACCGACGATCAGGACCGCGTGGTCGACTACGACGCGCAGCACCCGCAGGGCAACCTGTGGGTCGACGCGCAGCTGCGCCTGCGGCTGCCGCTCGGCGAATCGCTGTCGGTGACGCCGTTCGTGCACGGCCAGTTCGTGCGCATCCTGCAGGAGGACGGCGTCGGCAGCGACAAGGAGACGTTCTTCGGCGCCGGCGTCGAGACCTGGTTGCACTTCAGCGAGTCGGTCTCGTTCACCGCGTGGTACTCGTTCCTCGACAACGAGAGCCGGCCGACCGTCAGCATCTCCGAGGACCTGCACGGCGAGCACATGTTCTTCGCCGGCTTCGTGCTGCACTTCGGCGGCCAGCGCCGCTGATCGTCGCGGCGCGCGCCGCCGCTCAGCGCAGCGGGACAACGGTCGTGTAGGTCGCGACGCGGCGGCTCTGGCCGTCGTCGACCACGGTCTCGCGTCGGAACGGCGCGCGCACGCCCTCGACGGCGCGGTAGTCCGACCAGGTGTCGACGGTGCGGGTCGGCGTGCCCTCGGGCGCCATCGTCCAGGCCTCGACCACGCGGATCAGGCCCGACTCGCGGTCGATCTGCGCGCGCAGCCGCTCGAAGCGCTCGGTCACGGCCTCGAGCAGCACGTGCTCGCGGTCGCCGACCTGCTTGCTCGACAGCATCCGGAACTGCAGGTCGCCGCGGGCGTGGGCGATCAAGAGCGCCAGCGGGTGGCGTTCGACCTCGCTGAGGCGCCAGCTGGCCTCGACCGGCGTCAGCTGCAGCTGTTCGTCGCCGCTGCGCTCGGTCCACTCGCCGGCGCGGATGTCGGTCTCGACGGTGGCGCCCAGCACCTTGCGGGCGCGGTGCAGGCGGCCGTCGCGGGTCCACTCCACCGTCTCCTCGATGTCGGGCGCGTCGGTGGTGCGGATGGTCATCGACGCCTGCAGGCCGATCAGCCGCGCGATGCGGTCGCGGCCGCCGATGGCGCGCAGCGCCTTGTCGAGCCACGGCGCGGCGGCGTCGATGCGCGTGTCGCGCCGCGAGGGGTCGACCGGCTGCAGGTAGCCGGGCGGCACGACGTCGAACGGCTGCGCGCCGTCGAGCCCGGCGGGCGGCTCGCCGCCGATCGCGATCAGCGCCAGCGGCAGCTGCAGGAACGCCGCGACCGCGGCGCCGTCGATCGCGTCGGGCTGCTCGAGGTCGGCCAGCCGTTCGAGCAGGCGGTCCTCGTCGACGCCCTGCGCCACGCGCAGCACCTGCGCGCGCAGCGACGACGCGGCGGCGGCGTCCGGGCGCCGCAGCGCCAGCCAGGCGCGGCCGCGGGCCAGCGCGCGCTCGCTGTCGGTGGGCGGCAGATCGCGCAGCGACCGTCGTGCGGCCTGCGCCAGCTCGTAGAGCCGCGCCGCGCGGTCGGGGGTGGTGGTGGTCTCGAGCAGGAGCGCCGAGCGGCCGGCGCACTGCACGAACGTCGGCCGCAGCGCCACGTCGGCGAGCCCGGCGTCGTGCTGCAGCCGCTCGAGGCGGCCGCCGATGCCCTCCATCGTCACGCAGTTCAGCAGCAGGTGGAGCACGGCCGCGTTGCGCTGCAGCTGGTCCGGCAGCTCGAACAGCAAGCCGGCGCGGCAGGCGCCATCGGCGACCAGGTCGGTCGGCAGGTCGTCGCCGCGCGCCCAGTGCACACCGGCGACGGCGGCGCGCGGGCGCGGATCGGTCGACGCCTCCGGCGTCACGGTGGCCGGCATCCAGGCGCCGAATTCGCCGCGCACCAGGGCCTCGCCGGCCGCGGGATCGACGGGCACCCGCAGCGCGAGGATCGCCTGGTCGGGGCGGTAGTGGCGGGTGAGGAACACGACGCCCTCGCTGGGGTCGCGCTCCTGCAGCGCCTCGAGGTGGGCGCCGCCGCCGTCGTCGCCGAGCAGCAGGCGGGTCGCGGTCTCGGCGAGCGGCGACCGCAGGATCGCCGCGGCCCGCCGCTGCAGCAGCTCGGCGTGCGCGCGCTCGAGCAGGCTGCGGCTCGGCGGCGGCGCCTGCAGCGCCTGCGCCAGCGCCTGCAGCGCCGGCCGCCAGCGGTCGTCGGCGACGCGGATCGTGAACCAGGTCGACTCGGGTCCGGGTTCGATCGCCAGCGTGCCGCCGAGGCGCTCGATCTCGGTCTGCAGGCCCGGCCGGCCGGCGGTCAGGTCGGCGCCGTGCGCGAACAGGTGCGCGGCCAGGTCGCTGGCGCCCGGTTTGCCGTGGGCGGTGCCGGCGCGCACCATCCACGCGATCTCGGCGGTGCGGGTGCGGTCCTGCCGGTGCCGCAGCAGTGCGATGTCGAGGCCGTTCTCGAGCCGCAGCGACGCCAGCAGCGGGCGGTCCTGGTCGCCGCGTTCGCCCGGCAACGGCACCGGCACCGGCGCGGGCTCGGGCTGGATGGGCAGGGGCGCGACCGGCGGATCGTTCGGCGCGGGTTGGGGCGGGCGGGGCGGCGCGCCGCTGCACGCCGCCAGCGCCGCCACCGCGAGCAGCGCGCCCGCGGGCGCGGGCGGCGGCGTTCGGCGAGCTCGATTCACGTGTCCCTCCACTCCACGACGATCGGCGTGCGGCCGAGGATGCCCTGCAGCAGCGCGGGCAGCTCGGGATAGGCCGGGGTCTGCGGCGGCGGCGGCGGCGCCGCGGCGTCGGGGTGCAGCAGCAGCTCCCGCGCGAACCAGGCGGCCGCCGCGTCAGGCCGGCGCGTCGCCAGCTCGAACTCGCGCAGCACGCCGCCGAACGCCGCGGCCAGCTCGCCGGCGCGCGGCGCCTTCGCGGCGGTGGGGGCGCACAGCGCCAGGAGCTCGTCGGCCAGGGTGACCGCACCGCCGCCCGGGTCCTGCACCTCGATCACCAGCATGCCGGTGCCGGCGCCCTCGGGCCACGGCGCGCGGGTCTCCACGCGCACGCCCTTGCGGCCGCGGCGGACGAACTCGCGCGCCAGCCACGAGTCGTCGCCGCCGGCGAACCAGCGCGCCGCGGTCTGCACGGCGGCGCGGTCGTCGCCGGGGCGCAGCGGGACGGCCAGCACGGCCGCCGGGTGCGCGGCGCCGGGCACGAGCGAGCGGCGCAGGGCCGGCCACTGCCGCGGCGTGGCGGCGGGCAGCGGCTCCGGCGCCGGCAGCGCGGTGGTGGCGAACGCATCCTCCAGCGCGCGGCGCACCGCCGCCGGGTCGAAGTTGCCGGTCAGCACGTGCACCGTGTGGAGCGGGTGCTGGGCGCGGTTCCAGGTCGCCAGGGCCTGCGCGCGCGTGCAGTCGGCGGCGGTGGGGCGGTCGCCGGCGCGCGCGAGCGGGTGCCCGGGGAACGCCAGCGCCAGCAGCTCGGCGTACAGCGGCGACAGCGGCGCCTCGTCCCAGCGGGCGGCGGCGGCGCGGGAGCGCGCGGCCAGGTCGTCGCGCACCGAGCGCAGCGCCTGGTCCTCGCGCCGTT
The DNA here is from genome assembly GCA_050245995.1 of Planctomycetota bacterium. Taxonomy (GTDB): domain Bacteria; phylum Planctomycetota; class UBA1135; order UBA1135; family UBA2386; genus JBFWWV01. Next base: position 304,939 of record JBFWWV010000004.1, read on the forward strand.
CGACCAGCAGCTTCGCCACCGCGGCGACCGCGAGCGGCGTGGTGGTGAACGTCAGCACCGTGGCGTGTTCGCTCTGCTGCAGCTCCAGGTCGGTGGTCGGCGCCGCCAGCAGCACGCGGCGGAACGCCAGCGGGTCGCACAGCGCCGCGGCCTCGGCGCGCAGCCGGTCGACCGCGGCCTGCAGCTCGGCCGGAACGGCGCCGCCGCTGCGCGGCGCCACCTGCAGGTCGGTCGCGGCGGCGTCGAGCGCTGTGCGCGCGGCGCGTTCGCGGTCGGTGTCGAAGCTGCCTGTGCGCCAGGTGCCGCGCAGCGAGGCCTCGGCGCAGGCGGCGGCGAGGCCGGGCGAGGTCAGCGGGTCGATCGCGGCGCCGCAGGGCGTCGCCACGGCCCAGTGGACCAGCGGTGCGCCGCCGTCGGGCAGCAGCAGCACGCGCGAGCCGTCCGGGGTTCGGAAGTCGGCGGCGGCCGCGGCCGACGCGGCGCCGTCCGCGGGCGCCGCGGGTTCACCCTGGCCAGCCAGCACGGCGAGGGTCAGCGCCGCCGCCAAGGCGCCGCGCGCGGTGGTCTCGAGCCTGTGTCCCGTCCTCCCCACGGGCGTCAGGCTTCCGCCGCGTGTTCGGCGCCGGGCCCGTGGCCGAGCGGCAGGCGCATGGCGCCGTCGCGGATCTCGACCTCGCCGCGCCGGCCGCTGCGGGGCGAGCAGATGCCGCGCTGGCTGCCCTCGACGAACTCGATGATGTGCTGGCAGACGGGCTCGCGCGCGAACGGCGACGCGCGCAGCTGCTCGAGCCGCTGCGCGACCGTGCCCGCGCGCCAGAACAGCAGTCGGAACACCCGCTTGATCACGGCCTTCTGTTCGGCGGTGAAGTGGTTGCGCACCAGGCCGACGACGTTGACGCCGACCAGCCGGGCGCGGTCGCCCTGCACCAGCGAATACGGCGGCGCGTCGTGCGAGACCATCGCCCCGGCGCCGACCATGGCCAGCTGGCCGATGCGCGCGAACTGGTGGATGCCGACCATCGCGCCGAGGATCGCGCGGTCGCCGATCCAGGTGTGGCCGGCGGCCATGGCGCCGTTGGTGAACACGACGTGGTTGCCGACCGTGGCGTCGTGCCCGATGTGGCAACCGACCAGCAGCAGGTTGTCGTTGCCCAGCCGGGTCTCGCCGCCGCCGAACGAGGTGCCGCCGTGCACCGTGGCGTGCTCGCGGATGCGGTTGCGGTCGCCGATGCGCAGGCGGGCGCCGGTCTCGTTGTGGCGCAGCTTCTTGTCCTGCGGCGTGGTCCCCAGCACCGCGAACGGGAACACCTCGCAGTCCTCGCCGAGCCACGTGTCGCCGTCGACGACGACGTGCGCGTGCAGGCGGGTGCGGTCGCCGAGCCGGACCTTCGGTCCGACGGTGCAGAAGGGGCCGATCTCGACGTCCGCCCCCAGCTGCGCGGTGGATGCGACGACAGCGGTCGGGTGGATGGCCATCGACTCGGATCGCAATGTACGGTGAGAGTTGTGCACCGGCTCCGCGGAGGGGTCGGGCGGGTAGGTCTACCCTACCGCAGCCGGCGACGCCACATGCGAGCGGCGGGGCCAGGGGCGTCAGGGGCCTGCGCGGCGCGGCGGAACGGGTCCCGAACCGCCGGTGCCACGGCCGCTTCGGCGAAGGTCCGGGCGCCACGTTCGCGGTCCTTTCGCTGGCCTCGGGCCGCCGGACCCGCCATGTTTCCCCATCCCGGCGCCCGCCCTCGTCCGCACCGGCCCGGACCCCTGCATGCTCCGTCTCCTCCCGTTCGCTCCCGAGGTCGCCGCGTGACCGTGCTGCGCGGCGAGTCCGTGGCGCCCGGCATCGCCGTCGGGCCCGTCCACCTCCGCGGCTACGACGAGGACGACGCCGGGCTGGCCCGCATCGCCGCCGACCGGGTCGAGGACGAGCTCAACCGGCTGCGCGCGGCGCTGCAGCAGAGCCGCAGCCAGATCGAGGAGATCCGCGAGAAGCAGCGCGGCCAGCTCGGCGAGGCCGAGCTGCGCATCTTCGACACCCACATCGCCTATCTCGGCGATCCGATGTTCGTCACCGAGATCGAGCAGCAGGTCGTGCAGGAGCGGCTGGCGGTGCGCGCCGCGGTGCGCACGGTGGTCGGCAAGTACGACCGCATCTTCCAGCTGGTCGAGAGCGACCTGCTGCGCCGGCGCGCCAGCGACCTGCGCGACGTCGCCACGCGCCTCTTGCGCAACCTCGACGGCACCGCGCAGACGGTCCCGGCCGCGGCGCCGACCGGCCGCTACCTGCTGGCGGCGCGCAAGCTGACCACCGCCGACATGTTCAACCTGCAGAACGAACGCGTCGACGGCATCGTCGCCGAGGAGGGTGGCATGAGCTCGCACGCCGCGATCCTGGCGCGCGGCATGGGCATCCCGACGATCACCGGCATCCGCGACCTGCCGCGGGTGCTGCGCGAGGGCGGCGTCGCCGTCGTCGACGCCAGCGCCGGCGAACTGCGCACCGAGCTCGGCGAGCAGGAGCTCGGCGAGTACACCAGGCGCGCCGAGAGCTGGCGCGAGCAGCGCGGCGAGGCGCCCGACATCGGCCACGGCCACCAGACCCGCTGCGGCGTCGCCGTGCAGCTGCTGGGCAGCTGCGGCAGCCCCGGCGAGGCGGAGCTCAGCAACACCTTCGGGCTGACCGGCATCGGCGTGTTCCGCACCGAGCTGCCGTTCCTGGTCGACAAGCGTCGGCCGGCCGAGGACGAGCTGTACGAGCAGTACAAGCAGGTGCTGGCCGGCCAGCACGGCAAGCCGGTGAACTTCCGCCTGCTCGACGTCGCCGCGGCGACCATGAGTCCCGATCAGCGCCAGGCCGAGCGCAACCCCGCCCACGGCAAGCGCGGCGTGCGCGGCCTGCTGCAGCACCAGGACGTGCTGCGCCTGCAGCTGCGCGCGCTGCTGCGCGCCGCAGCCGGCACCGAGAGCACCGGCGTGCTGGTGCCGTTCGTGACCAGCGTTCTCGACCTGCAGCGCGTCAAGGCCGCGGTGATCGAGGAGCGGCTGGCGCTGCGCAAGCAGAAGGTGCCGGTCGCCGACAGCGTGCGCCTGGCGCCGATCATCGAGGTGCCCGCGGCGGCGCTGGTGATCGGCTCGCTGCTGGTCGACTCGGACTTCGTCGTCGTCGCGATCGACGACCTGCAGGCGCACCTGCTGGCGGCCGACCGCGACAACTCGGCGGTGCGCGAGTACCACGAGATGGCGCACCCCGCGGTGTTCGAGACCCTGGCCAAGATCGCCAAGGAGGCCGATCGCCACGAGCGCGATGTCGTGCTGTTCGGCGAGAGCGCGGCCGATCCGGTGCGCGTGCCGTTCTACCTGGGCGCCGGGTACCGGCGGTTCTCGATCGCGCCGGTGCGGCTGCGCGGGATGTTGAAGGTCCTGCGGCGGTACTCGGCGGACGAGTGTCGACGGATCGCGGCGCGGGTGCTCGAGGCGCCGCGGGCGCTCGATGTGCAGCGGGTATTCGTGAACATCGAGGTGGACTGAGCGCGCGCTGCGCGCGCGCACAGTCCACCCCAGGCCGCGCAGAGCGCGGCCGGTGCCCGTGCCCGTGCCCGTGCCCGTGCCCAGGCGTGCGCGCGCAGCGCGCACGCCGGTGCCCGCGCGCGCGCAGCGCGCGCTGGAGGACCTCGACGATCGCGCGCGTCGACCCCGCCCGCGCGGCGCGCGGCGAGCCAGCCCGCGCTGCGCGCGGGCGGGCGCCGGCCGCGCGGCGGGCGGGCGGGGCACCGGCGCG
>JBFWWV010000005.1:0-282793 GCA_050245995.1 Planctomycetota bacterium
GCTTCTGCCTCGAGACCCAGCACTTCCCCGACAGCCCGAACCGGCCGGCGTTCCCGAGCACGATCCTGCGGCCCGGTCAGGAGTACCGTTCGTCGACGGTGTTCCGCTTCCGCACCCGCTGAGCGCGCACGCCGCGCTCAGTCGACGCGCAGGTCGACGTCGGCGCCGGCGGCAGTGAGTCGATTGGCGAGCTGCAGCGCCGCGTCGAACGACAGTCCGCTGCGGAGCACCGACGGCGCGCCCTCGGCGAGCGCTTCGGCGTCCGCGAGGCCGAGGCCGGTGATCTCGCGAAGCGCCTTCAGGACCTCGGGGGCATTGCTGCCGACGCGGGTGAGGATCACCGCGTGGACCGGCGCGGCACCGCTCCGATCCCGCGCGCCGCAGGCGGCCGTGGCGAAGGCCGTCGCCAGCAGGAGGGCCGCGCATGAGGTCCGGACGAGCACGCGGGCTGGTAGCCGTGGCGTGCCGCGATCTCTCGTGCGGGGCCCCGTTGGCCGCGCCCGGAGTTCATGTCGTCGGACCGCCACGGTGCATCGCACCCCGCGGCCCTTCGCAAAGCCCCGCGCGGCCACCTAGACTGGACGGCCCTCCGCGCCGGTCGCGACGACCGGCGCGTCGCCCCCGTCCCAGCGAGGCCTTGTCATGAAGTGCGCCCTCTCCGCCGGCGCCGCGATCGCGGCGCTCTGTTCGCCCGCCTGGTCCCAGTCGCCGCCCGCGGCGCTCGCCGATCCGGAAGGGGCGCCGCCGCAGACGGTGACCGACACGTGGACGCAGCCGCGTCGCGTCGCGCCCACCGGCATCGGCACCGACGCGGTGGCGGTGCGGTTCGTGTCGACCGACCAGGCGCCCGAGGGCGACATGCCGCGCGACCTCGCGTTCACGCGGGACGGCGCGACGGTGCTGATCGCCAACCGCGACACCGACACGGTGACGTTCCTCGATGTCGCGACGCAGGTGGTGGTGGCGACGGTCGCGGTCGGCGACCTGCCGGTCGACGTGGACGTGTCGTCGGACGGCCTGTGGGCGGTGGTGCCGAACGTGCTCGACGACACGGTGTCGATCCTCAGCGTGCCGGCGCGCGCGGTGATCGCGACCGTGCCGGTGACCGGCACGCAGCCGTATGCCGTGCACATCACGGCGGACAGCCAGTTCGCGGTGGTCGGCGTGATCAACGACGCCGTGACCTCGGCGCTGTCGGTCGTGAGCCTCGCGTCCTTGACCGAGGTGCGGTCGATCCCGACCGGGTCGCAGGGCGTGATGGGCGGGTTCTTCACGCCCGAACGGGGCATCAGCGGCAATCTGTTCACGCAGTTCGCGGTGTCGCCGGACAGCGTGACGGTGGTGCTGCCCGACCGCGCGAACTCGCAGGTCGCGCTCTACGACCTGACCACCGGCGCGCAGCTCGCGGTGCTGCCGACGCCGGCGCTGCCGACCGCGGTCGACGTCGACCTCGCCGGGACGCTGGCGGTCGTGAGCCACGAAGGGACGTCGCAGGCGATCACCAAGATCGACCTGCTGAACCGCGTGCTGCTCGGCGCGCCGCTCGCCGTCGGCCAGTCGCTGCAGAGCCAGGTGATCCGCCTGGTGCCTGCCGCCACGCACGCGATGGCGGCGATCAGCAACAACCTGATCTTCGTCGACCTGGCGACCGGCGCGGTCACGTCGACCGTGTCCACCGGCGTCGTCGGCGACATCGAGGTGTCGTTCGACGGGCAGTTCGCGTTCGTGTCGAACGCCACCGCGCGGGTGATCTCGATCGCGGCGCAGGCCCAGGTCGCGGCGATCGCGGCCGAGCCGGGCGTCGAGTCGGCGATGAGCCCGGTCGCGCACCGCGCGGTGATGCTCGACAACCGCTTCTACGAGAACGCGGTGGTGTTCGACACCAACGGCGCCGGCAGCGCGCTGCTCGGCACGGCGCAGTCGGGTCCGCCCGACGAGGGCGACGCGACGCGCGCGCTGGCGATCTCGCCGGACGGCCGCACGATCGTGGCCTGCAACATCGTGTCGGGCAACGTGGCGATCCTCGACGCGGCGACCGAGACCGTCCGCGCCTGGGTCGACACCGGCGTGCGCGTCTGGGACGCGGCGATCACGCCCGACGGCGCCTGGGCCGTGGTCACCAACACCGACGGCAACTCGGTCACGGTGGTCGACCTCACGACCGACACCGCCGCCGTGACGCTGAACGTGCCGACGCGGCCGACCGAGGTCGAGATCTCGCCGGACGGCCAGTTCGCCTACGTGACCACCATCGCCGGCACCGACCGGCTGGCGCGCATCGCGCTGAACGGCGCCGCCAGCGCCGTGGTCGGCTCGGTGCCGACCGGGCAGCTCGGCACGCTCCAGTACACCTACGGCGTGTCGAGCGGCATCGCGCTGTCGCCCGACGGCTCGCTGCTGGCGGTCTGCGTCAGCTTCGACGACCGGCTCAAGCTGTACGACACGGCGTCCGGCGCGTTCGTCGCCGACCTGCTGGTGGGCGACTTCCCGATCCAGGCGGCGTGGTCGCTCGACGGCACCCGCCTCTACGTCGCCAACGCGTTCACCGACGACGTGTCGGTGATCCTGGTCGCCGGCGCCGCGTCGTTCGTGCAGGCGACGGTGCCGGGAGTCGAGTTCCCGCGCACGATCGACGTCGACCCGTCGGGATCGTTCGTCTACGTCGGCTGCTTCGACTTCGCGTCGCCGCGCGTCGCCGTGATCGACACCGGCGCGCTGGCCGTCGTCGCCAACGTGGCGGTGCCGTCGACGCCGTACTCGGCGCACTACTCGCTCGCCGACGACTCGCTCTACGTCGCGACCACCGGCGGCGAGCTGCTGCGCATCGCCGCGAACGGCGCCGCGTCGGCGGTCGTCGACACCGAGGCGCTGGTCGGCGGCGCCGCCGACCTGGTCTTCAGCGAGTCGCTGCGCCGCGCCTACACCGCGCAGCCCGGCACGCGCGACGGCGTCGACGTGGTCGTCTACGGCGGCCTGTTCGGGCACTACGGTCCGGCGTTGGCGGGCACCGGCGGGATCGCTCCGCAGATCGAGGGCCTGGGCGTGCCGACCCCGGGCGGTGTCGTGACCATCGACGTGACCCAGGGTCTGGCCAGCACCGCCGGCCTGCTGCTGATCGGAACCGTCCCCGTGGCGGTCCCGGTGCTCGGCGGCACCCTGCTGGTGCTGCCGGACCTGTCGTATTTCCATCTGCTGTCGCCGACCGGCACCTACTCCCAGAACCTGCTGGTGCCGCCGGGGCCGGTGTTCCTCGGCGTCGACGTGTTCCTGCAGGCGGCCTACGCCGACGCGGGGGCGCCGGGCGGCGTCTCGCACACGGACGGGCTGGCGATGTTGATCCGGTAGGTCGCGGCCGTAGCTTCCTGCAGACCTGTGTCCGCTTACCTCGACCTGCCCGACGGGCAACTCGTGAAGATCCGCGACGGCCTCGTGCTCGGTCGCGTCGCCGGCTGTGACGTCGTCGTCGACGACACCAAGGCGTCGCGCAAGCACGCGAAGATCCACGTGCAGGGGCCGGTGGTCGAGATCGAGGACCTCGGCAGCAGCAACGGCACCACGCTGAACGGCAAGCCGGTGCAGCGCCGCGTCCTGCGCGACGGCGACGAGATCGGCATCGGCGCGACCGTGCTGGTGTTCCGAGAGCAGGCGCCGCAGGCCCGCGGTGCGGGCGGCGGCGGCGGCGGGGCGGCGGCGGACGACGACGTGGACCTGTTCGGCGGCGACGACGCGCCCGCCGCCCCGCCCCCGGCCCGCGCGCAGGTGCCGCCGGCCGCAGCGGCGCCGCCGCCGCCGCCGCCACCACCGCCGCCCGCTCCGGCTGCGGTCGACTCCGACGACCTGTTCGACGACCCGATCGTCACGCCGCGCGACGAGCCGCCAGCCCCCAAGGCTGCCCCGAAGCCGCCCGCTGCCGCGCCGAAGCCGCCGGCGCCGGGCAAGAGCCTGGTCGAGTTCGCCGACGAGGTCGTCAGCGTGCGCTCCTCGCCGCAGGCGCGCGGCGCCTCGTCGCCGACCCCGAGCGCGACGGGCGGGATCGACATCCAGCAGAAGCAGCGTTCGCTGCAGTTCCACAAGCAGGAGGCCCGCGGCGGCGCGCTCGGCGACGACCTGTCGCAGCTGAGCGGCGGCATGCGCGCGCTGATCTACGGCGCCGTGCTGGTCGGCATGGTCGGCGTCGCCTGGCTGCTGATGAACCTGGTGTCGTGAGGCGCGCGGTCAGCGCAGCCGCCGCAGCAGCCACAGCCCTGCCAGCGACAGCAGCGCCGGCGTCGCCATCGCCACCGGGTATCCGTACGCGCGGGCCAGTTCGCCGCCGAGGCGGCCGGCCCACGATTCGCAAAGATTGGTGAGGCCCATCATCGAGCTGAACAGCGTCGCCTTCATCGGGCCCTTGCTGTGCTGCATGAACAGCGCGTAGCTGGCGGCGGTCAGGCCGCCGAGCGCGAGGTACAGCGACACGAACGCCGCCAGCGCCGGGCCGCCCTGACCCGCGGCGTCTGCCGACGCCATCGCCAGCCCGACGGCGGCGACCGCGACCAGCCACAGCGCCGCCGCGCGGCGGGCGCCGCGTCGGTCGGCGACGACGCCGCCGGCGACGGCGCCTGTGGCCATCGCCAGCGCGGCAAGCAGGCGCACCGTGCCGATCGCGTCGTCGTCGAGGCCGCGCGCGACGAACCACGGCCCCGACAGCGAGCCCGCGGCCTCGAAGCCGGCGCCGCCGATCAGGGCGAACAGCGCGAGCCACAGGATCCGCGGCGTCGCGAACACGGCGGCGAGCCAGCGCCGCAGCTGACGCGGCCGGTGCCGGTGCCGTGGGCGTTCTCCCGCGGGCAGCAGCAGCACGCTGCCGGCGATCGCGAGCACCACGGCGGCCAGCGCCACGACGGTGGCCTGGTGCGACCAGCCGAACCACAGCACGCCGGTCGAGAACAGCAGCCGACCCAGGATCATGCCGACCTGCATGGCGCCGTTGAGGCGGCCCTGTTCGGCGACGGGCGTGGCCCGGATCGCCAGCGCGTCGATGGCGACGTCCTGGGTCGCGGCGCACAGCGCGTGCAGCAGCAGCAGCGCGGTCAGCGCGCCGAGGTGGGCCTCGGGCTCGAACAGCAGCAGCGCGGCCAGCGTCGCCGCCATGCCGAGCTGTGCCGTCACGATCCAGCCGCGCAGCGGCAGCCACGGCTGCAGGCGATCGACCAGGGGCGCCCACAGGAACTTCAGCGCCCACACCAGCGCGACCGTCGACGTCAGCGCGGTGACGTCGTCGACGGCGACCCCGCGCTGCGCGAGCAGCGCCGGCAGGCGCCACCAGATCCAGCCGATCGGCGCGCCCTCGGCGAAGTACAGCAGCGCGAACCACAACCAACGGACTCGCGCGGACGACGGCACGGCCCCATGGTGCGGTCCTGGGCTCGTGGTCGCAATGCGCGCGCTCAGCGCGCCGACAGTTCGCGCCACAGCGCGACCAGCCGGGCGGCGGCAGCCGGCCAGCCGAACGCGGCGGCGCGCGCGCGACGGCGCCGCCGCGCGTCGTCGTCGTGGTCCGCGGCCCCGAGGGCGCCGATCGCGCGCGCCCACGCCGCGGCGTCGTCCGGCGGCAGCACCCGACCGGCGTCGCCGACCACCTCGGGCAGCGCGCCGGCCGCGGCCACCAGCACCGGCCGCGAATGCGCCAGCCCTTCGAGCGCACACAGGCCGAAGCCCTCGCAGCGCGACGGAACCACGACGGCGCGCGCGGCGGCGTAGCGGCGCTGCACCGCGGCGTCGTCCTCGACGCCACAGAGCTCCACCCGGTCGGCCACACCGAGCCGGCGCGCCAGCGCGCGCAGGCCCGCGCCGGCGCCGGCGTCGGCGCCGACCAGCTGCAGCGCGGGCCGTTCGACGGGCGGCAGCAGCGCCAGCGCGCGCAGCAGCACGTCGAGGTTCTTCCGCGGCTCCAGGTGTCCCACGTGCAGGAGCGCGCCGTCGTCGACGACATCGACGCCGTCCTCCGGCGGCAGCGCGACGCCGTTCGGCACGAGCTCCACGCGCGCCTCCGGCGCCAGCGCCCGCAGCCGTTCGCGCGTGAACGCGCTCGGCGCCGCGATCGCGTCGGCCCGCCGGCAGGCGCGGCGCAGCACCAGGCGCGCGAGCCAGCGCGGGCGGCGGTCGTGGCCGTCGACCGCGCGCAGGTCGTGCACGGTCAGCAGCAGCGGGCACGGCGCGGGCGGCGCCGGCAGCATGCCGTGGTCGCACACGGTGGCGCCGAGCTCGCGCAGCAGGCCCGGCAGCACGCGGCGCTCGGCGCGCGCGCGGCGCAGCGTCGGCCCCGCCGGGATCGGCGCCGCGCGCCACGCGACGCGCGGGTGCAGCGCCGGCGGCGCGAAGCCGGGCGCGTGCAGCACGGTCACGCGTTCGTCGCCCCGGAGCTCTGTGGCGGCGTGTCGCAGCAGCTCGATCAGCCGCCGGTTGGCGCCCGACGGCGGCCCGAGCAGCCAGCCCGAGACCACCGCGTGCAGCGCGGGCGCGGTCATCGCGCGAGCTCCTCGTGCAGGTGGCGCCACGCGGTGGCGACGGCGTCGGGCGGGAAGCGCGCCGCGCGCGCCGGGCCGGTCGCCGCCAGCCGCGCGCGCAGCTCGTCGTCCGTGGCGATGCGCACCAACCCCTCGGCGATCGCGCCGGGGTCGCGCGGGTCGACGAACAGCGCCGCGTCATCGGCGATCTCGCGGTGCGGCGGCAGGTCGGAGCACAGCACCGGGCAGCCGTTCGCGAGCCCCTCGAGCACCGGCAGGCCGAAGCCCTCGAACAGCGACACGTGCACCAGCGCGCGGCAGCCGCGCAGCAGCGCCTGCTTGCCGGCGTCGTCGACGACGTTGTACGGCGGCCCGGCGAAGCAGAGCTCGGGCAGCTCGGGGCAGCGCCGGCGCGCGAGCTTCCACGCCGCCTGAACGCGTACGCGGTTCTTGCGCGGCCGGTCGTCGCCGAGCGCCAGCAGCGGACCGTGGCGGTCGCCCGGCGCCGGCGGCGGCTGCCGCGGCGGCGCCGCGCCGTGCGGCACCAGGTGCAGGCGCGCGGGGTCGCGCACCAGCGCACGCGCCGCGTCGAGCGTGAACCGGGACGGCGCCAGCACGGCGTCGGCGGCGCGCAGGGACCGCGTCGTCGCCGCGCGCTGGCGGCGCGTGCCGCGCTCGCCGCTGTCCGGGTGCAGCCACGGCAGGTCGTGAACGGTCGCGACCTTCGGCCGCCGCAGCAGCAGCGGCACGGCAGCCACCGGGCTGTGCAGCACCGCGGCCCTGGCCGCGCGCACGAGCCGCGGCAGAACGACCTGCCGTCGCAGCGCGCCGCGCGGCGCCGGCACCACCTCGACGCCGGCGATGCCGGGGTCCTGCGCGCCGTCGGGCAGCAGCAGCACCGCGCAGCCGGGCCAGCGCGCGGCGTAGGCCCGCAGTCCCGTGAGGAACGCCTGCGCGCTGCCCAGCGCCGGGCCGTCGTCGATCGGCGCGCCGTCGAAGGCGACCCGCAGCGGCGCGCTCACGCCGCGACCTCGCGGTACAGGGCCGCGTGCGCGGCGGCGCAGTCGCGCCAGCGGAACGCGGCGGCGCGCGCGCGCCCGCCGATGGCCAGTCGCGATCGCAGCGCGTCGTCGCCGAGCCCGCGCGCGATCGCCGCGGCCAGCGCGTCCGGCGCCGCGGCGTCGCACAGCAGCGCGTTGCCGTCGGTGAGCTCCTCGAGCGGCGCGACCGCGTGCGCGACCACCGGCGTGCCGAGCGCCATCGCCTCGAGCGGCGGGAAGCCGAAGCCCTCCCACAGCGACGGGTAGACGCACAGCCGCGCGTGGGCGAGCAGCGCCCAGGTCGCGGCGTCGTCGGCGTGCTCGAGCCAGATCGCGTCGCCGGCAGCGCATGCCGCCTCGAGCTCGTCGGCGATCGCCGCGCACTCCCAGCCGCGACGGCCGACCACGATCAGCAGCGGCCGCGGCGCCGGCAGCAGGCGCAGCGCCGCCAGCAGCGCGCGGTGGTTCTTGCGCGGCTCGACCGTGCCGACCGCGACCACGTAGTCGCGCGCCGCGACGGCCGGTCGCGGCAGCGGGGCCGTCGGCACGTGGTCGCCGCCGAACGGGATCACCTCGACCCGATGCGCCGCCGGCAGCCAGCGCGCGACGTCGCCGGCGGTCGCGCGCGACGGCACCACGACGGCCGCGGCTGCGGCGGCCGCGCGTTCGGTGCGCACGCGCAGCACCGCGGCGTCCTCGCCGTGCCAGCTGGCGTCGCGCCAGAACGCGAGGTCGTGCACCGTGAGCACGGCGCGCGCGCGGCACACGGGCGGCTGCACGTAGTCGGTCCAGTGGAACACCGCGGCGCCGCCGGCGAGGCGGTCGGCGCCGAGCCCGAGCCGCCGCAGCAGCGGCAGCGCGCGGCCGGGGATCGGCAGGCGGTGCAGGCGCGCGCCGACGGGTTCCCGATGCGGCACGCGCGCGGCCGCCAGGCTGTGGCCGAACAGGTGCAGCGCGAGGTCGCCGTCGCGCCGTTCGCCCAGCGCGCGCGCCAGCTCGCGCACGGCGCGGCCGATGCCAGCGCGCGACAGCAGGGCGGGACGGTAGTCGAGAGCGACGGCGGGGCGCACGGGCTTGGAGACCGGTCGGACAGTAGACTTCTTCCGGTCCGGTTTCCGCATGCGTCGCGCGCCCGTCACGATCCTGCTCCTGCTCGGCACCGCCGTGCTGGTCGCGGCGGTGCTGTGGTGGCAGTCGCGGACGCCGTCGCTGCTGCCGCCCGACTGGGGCGACGGTGGCTCGACGCCGACGAACCCGGGCCCGGCGCCCGGCGCGCCGGCCAGGGCGCCGCACGACGACGCGCCGAAAGACGAAGGGACGCCGCGCGGGACCGTGCGGGTGTGGGTCGAGGTGCAGGTCGACGCCGAGCTGCGGCCGGCGCCGCCCGACGTCGTCGTCGTGACGCGCAGCGGCCTGGCGGTGCCGGCCGAGGCCGAGATCGTGGCGGGGGAGCCCGAGTCGTGGCCGCGGCCGCGCGCGCCGGAGGGACCGGCGCTGGTGCGGGTGCGGCTCGACGGCGCCGACTGGTATCGGCGCGCGGTCCGCGACGCCGGCACGCTGCACGTGGAGTTCGGCGAGCTGCAACCGGTGCGCGGGCGCGCGGTCGACGACCGCGGGGAGCCGATCGCCGGCGTGCGGGTGTGGAGCGGCGCCGCGCTCGACCAGGAGGTCGAGACCGACCTGGACGGCCGCTTCGAGGTGTTCGCGCCGGCCGGGCACGGCGTGCCGTTCGTGGCGCGCAAGGACGGCCTGGCCTGGAAGGTGGTGTTCGCCGAAGTGCTGCAGGGCGGCTCGCCGCCGGTGTCGTTCGTGCTGCGGCCGGAGGTGCCGCTGCAGGTGCAGGCGGTCGGGCTGCAGTCGGTGCTGGCGCACGCGAAGGTCGCGCTGGTGCCGGTCGACGAGCGCGACACCGAGCTGCAGGCGTTCCCGTTCTTCTTCCGCGAGCTGATCGCGGCGACGGGCCTCGACGCGACTGGCCTCGACGCGACTGGACGCCAGCTGGTGCGCGGCCTGCCGCGCGGTGCGGTGGTCGGCGTCGCCCTGCAGGGGCCGCGCATGCTGCGCACGCCGGCGGTGCCGGTGAAGCTCACGGGCGAACGCCACGACGTCGAGGTCGGTGCGCGGCCGACGCGCGTCGAACCGACCGTGCGCGGCCGCGTCGTCGACGCCCGCGGCGCCGCGGTGCGCGACGCCCTGGTGTGGGCGTGGCAACCCGGCGGCGGCATCCGCGCCAGCGGGCTCGGGCCGGCGCTGCTGCCGTGCTGGGTGGCGGCGCCCGGGGTCGTGGTCGGCCGCACCGGTGTCGACGGGGCATTCGAGCTGGCGCTGCCGGGCGACCGCGAGGTGGCGCTCGGCGCCGCGGTGGCCGACGGGCCGTGGGTCGAACGGCGCTGGCGCGGCGCGCCGCGCGACGAGGTGCGGCTGGTGCTGCCGGCCGAGGTCGAGGCGCCGGCGCGGCTCGAGGTGCCGCCGCCGGCCGCCGGCACGGACTGGGAGGTGCGCGTCGATCCGTGCACCGACGGCCGCTTCGTGCAGGTCGCCCCCGACGCGCCGTTCGTCGTCGAGCTGCCGCCGTGCGTCGGCGACGTGCGCGTGCGGATCGCCGAGGGCGCGTCCTGGTCGTCGCCGCGGTGGCAGCGCGACGTCGTGCTGTCGGGCGTCGTCGCGCTGCCGGCCGAGCAGACCGCGCGCTGATCGCCGTCGCGCGGGTTTCTCGCTGCGGGACGGGCCACCGCGCCGGTGCCATCGCGCGCCCGGGCCCGCGCGGCGCGCGGCGCGGCGGCGGCGCCGACCGCGGTCGCGATCGTGGGGTATGGTGCGGCACGCCACGCGCAATACCGCAGTGAACCGGCCGTGAGGCCCGCGATGGCGTGTTCGAATCGGGGAGTCACGCGCTCTCGGGGGAGCGCGTTCTCTTGGTTGTGTGGTGGGGGCCGGAGGCGACTCCGGCTCCCTCTTTTTCGTTTGCGCCCGGCGTCCTGGCCGCGGCGCGCGGGCGCGCTACCGTGGCGACCCGTCCCCCGATGACCGTCCTGCGCGAACCCGTCCACGGCGACATCGAGCTCAGCCGCGAGGAGCTGCGGCTGATCGACACGCCCGAGTTCCAGCGGCTGCGCGGCATCAAGCAGCTCGGCTTCGCCTACCTGGTGTTCCCGGGCGCCACGCACACCCGCTTCGAGCACTCGATCGGGACGTTGCACATGGCCGGGCAGCTGCTGACCGCCGCCGACCGCAACGCGATGCGCGAGCCCGCCGGCTGCCATCGGATCGGCGACGACGAGCGCCGCGTGCTGCGCATCGCCGCGCTGCTGCACGACGTGACCCACATCCCGTTCGGGCACAACATCGAGGACCAGACCGGGCTGCTGCCGCGGCACGACGAGCCCGACCGCTTCGCCGCCGTGCTCGGCGACACCGCGCTCGGCGCCGAGCTGGACCGGCTCGGGCTGCGCGACGTGGTGCTGTCGGTGCTCGGCGCCGGCACCGCACAGGTGCCCGCGTTCTGGAGGCAGGTCGTCAGCGACACCATCGACGCCGACCTGCTCGACTACCTGCGGCGCGACGCGCACTACACCGGCCTCGAGCTGCGCTACGACCGGCGCGTCGTCGACTACTTCCGGGTCGACCGGCAGAGCCAGCAGCTGTTCGTCGACTGCGAGAAGAACGGCATGCTGCGCGAGGACATCGTCAGCGAGCTGCTGCGCCTGCTGGAGATCCGGTTCCACTTCAGCGAGCGGGTCTACTACCACCACGCCAAGATCGCCGCCGGGGCGCTGCTGTCGCGGATGGTCGAGATGGCGCTGCGGGCCGGCGCGCTCGCGCCGGCCGATCTGCAGACCGCGACCGACGAGTCGCTGCTGCTGCGCCTTGCGCAGCTGGACCTCGGCGACGCGGCGGCGACCGAGCGGCTGCAGCGCTTCGTGCAGCGCTTCCGGCGGCGCGAGCTGCCCAAGCGCGTGCTGGTGCTGCCGTTCTACCTCAACGAGCCGCGCCAGGAGGAGCTGCTGGCCACCTGGTTCGCGCCCGGCCGCCACCAGGCGCGGTTCGACTGGGAGCAGGCGCTCGAGCGCGAGGCGCAGCGCGCGTTCGGGCGGCAGCTCGACGTGCTGCTGTACTGCCCGGCGCGGCGCATGCAGCTGAAGGAGGCGCGCACGCTCGTTCGGTTCCCCGGGGCCGGCGACCGCACGTTGCCGATGGACGTGTTCGCCGACGAGATCCCGCGCCTGCGCGATCTCCG
Organism: Planctomycetota bacterium; assembly: GCA_050245995.1. GTDB lineage: Bacteria > Planctomycetota > UBA1135 > UBA1135 > UBA2386 > JBFWWV01. The sequence goes on from JBFWWV010000005.1 coordinate 11,766, forward strand.
TGCGGCGTATCCGCGGATGTGGAAGCTGTACGTGTTCACCAGCGAGAGCGACGTTGCCGTGCGGCGCAAGCTGCAGGAGATGTGTCTCGCGGCCCTTCCCGCGGGCTGCGTCAACGCGCTGCGGCTTTGAGCGCCCGACCGGCCCGCTGTCAAGCGGCGGACGCCGCGCGCCGAAGCACCGATGCCACGGCGGGTCCGCAGGCCGCCGAGGGGGAGGATTCCCGGCGGCCAGCGGCTATCCTCCGCGGTCCCCCGCGCGCCGTTCCGGCAGCCAACCGCTCTCCCCTCCAGGTCCCGGCGATCCGATCCCGGGGACCCGAACCCGGCAATCCGAAACGCATCGGCATGACTACTCTGCTGCTCCGCTCGCTCACGGTCGTCGTCTTCGCCGTCGCCGCCCTGGCCCAGGGTGGCGGCACCGGCAGCCCGCGCCGCGTGGTGTACCTGCTCGCCGGGCAGTCCAACGTCGAGGGCATGCAGGGCGCCGCGGTCTGCGCGAGCGCCACGGGCCAGGCGCTGCCGAACGTCGACTATTGGCGCGCCCAGTACGTGGACGCCACCGGAGACTTCCAGCTGGCGGGACCGCTCGCGACGCCCGGGACCGCGATGCTGGAGCTCGGGCACGCGCTCGGCGTGCATCACGCCGCCGAAGAGGTCGAGGTGGTGATGATGGCGATCGGCGGCTCGGCGCTGCTGGCGCGCAACCAGTTGGTATCCGGTGCGTGGATCGACGACTCCTCGCCGCTGTCCAACCGGGGCACGTTGATGCACCGGATGGCGCCGGTGCTCCAGTCCCTGGCGCAGCGCCGAATCGACGAACTGCACATCGTCTGGGGCCAGGGCGAGACCGACTGCCTGCGCATCGGCAGCGGCGCGGCCGCCCGCGACGAGTACTGGTACTGGTCGCAGGTGCTGTTCGGCTGGATGGCGCTGCTGACCGGCAACCACCAGTCGTACCGTGTCCACCTGATCACGCTCGGCTCGATCGAGCTGCCGGACCATTGGAGCCTCGGCGGTGGCACGTTGACGCACGCGACCGAACGCGTGCGCGACGCCTACTTCCGGCTCGAGCGCCAGCCGATCGTGCCGGACGGCTGGGGGCCCTTCATCGCCAGCGCCGCGCACCACTACGACCTGCCGCACGTCGCCAACGACCCGCTGCACCTCGCGCCGTGCGCCTACGTCACGCTGGCGCAGCGCATCGCCGACGGCGTCCTGGCGCCGGCCGCGCAGGCCAAGGTGACCGCCCGCGAGCTGACCGAGCCGATCGCCGACACCTTCGTGATCCCGGCCAGCGTCCAGCTCGCGGAGTACAAGTCGGACGACAGCCCGTTCTTCGGCGTCGAGGTCAACGGCGCGGCGGTCACCGGGGTCCACGTGCGGACCGTCGGCAGCTCGATCCTGGTGCAGCTGTCGACGCCGGTGACCAAGCTCGATCGCGTCACGATCCGCTACGTCAAGGGGTCGGGCTTCGGCGCGCACTGGGCGCTGTCCAGGCCGATCACCGCCGACGCCTCGGGGCCGCTGGCGTCGCGCCCGCTCGAGCCGTTCGTGCTGAGCCGCTGACGCGCTCGCGCCGCGACTGCGGCGTCCGCTCAGCTCCAGTCCGCCCGGAACCGCAGCACCATGTCCCGCACCTTGCGGTAGACGGCGCTGGTGGCGCGCACGTCGTGCGCGTTGTACTCCGCGATCTCGCGGATCAGGCCCTTCTGGTACGCGGGCGCCACCTGCGAGCCGTCCATCGCGCCCTTGGGGCTCTCGATGCCGAGCGCCCAGCAGACGACGTCGAGCTTGCTCGGGCCGTTGCCGCGCTGGGTCAGGATCTCGAACAGGTCGAGGTGCGGCTTCAGCGAGAACCGGTTGGACAGCAGGTCGCGCCGCGCCGGGATGCCGTGGATCAGGCTGCGGGTGACCAGGAACGGGATGTCGAAGCCGCGGCCGTTGAACGTGACGACGACTTCGGCGCGGCTGGCCAGCGCCCAGAACGCGCGCAGCAGGTCAGCCTCCGACATCGGTCGCAGCCAGCGCGGCGGGTCCTCGATCGGCCGCCCCTCGGGCGGCACGGCCAGCACCGTCACCTCGTCCTGCGGGCTGCCGGGCTCGGCGTCGCCGTCGCCGACGGCCAGCGACACGACCTTTCCGAACAGCGGCGACATGCCCATGAGCTTCTTCTCCTGGGCCTCGACGACGTCCTTGGTTGCCGACGGCTCCTTGCGCCGGGCGAAGGTCTCCAGCGCGTCGGCGACGCTCTCCGGCAGGTCGCGCCGCTCGAACGCCGGAACGGTCTCGATGTCGATCACCAGCGTGCGGCAGACCAGATCCTCGACCAGCTCGAGCGCGGGGTCGATCAGCCGCGCCATGTCGAACTGCTCGTCGCGCTCGCGGTCGACCGGCCGCAGCTGCTCGATGATCAGCTGCGCACGCCCCTGGTACTCCGTCACCCTGCCGCGCACCTTGACCGGCGTCTGCAGGGCCAGCTCGCGGACGCTCTGCATGGCCTCGGGGGTGTTGTCCCAGCACTTCGCCTCGATCACGGTGTCGAGGTCGGCCAGCTCGACGACCAGGAAGGGCTTGTTCTGCCGCGTCTTCAGCTCCTTCCAGCTCAGCAGCCGCGCGTAGCAGTCCCAGGCGTGGTTGGTCGGCGCGAGGTCGCTGAGCTGCTCGGCCGTGACCACGCGCTGCGCGTTCTCGTCGGCGTTCATGCCAGTACCCCCGCGCCGAACGCGCGCAGGCGCTCCACGGCCGCGCGCAGCCGGTCCATCGACGCGGCATAACTGAGCCGCACGAAGCCCGGGGCGCCGAACGCGCTGCCGGGCACGACCGCGAGCAGCTGCTCCTCGAGCAGCCGTTCGCACAGCCGGACGTCGTCGACGCCGAGCCGCGTGCACCACGCGGTGGCGTCGACCAGCGCGTAGAACGCGCCGCGCGGCGGCTGCAGGCGCAGCCCGTCGATCGCGTTCAGGGCCGTCACCAGGTAGCGGCGGCGCGCGTCGAACTCGGGCAGGCGGCGCGCCGCCTCCTCGCCGGGCGGCTCGGCGCAGGCCGCCAGCGCGGCCGCCTGGCTGACGGTCGGCGGGCTCCCCAGCACCTGGCTCTGGATCCGGCCGGCGGCGTCGATCACGGCGCTCGGTCCTGCCAGGAAGCCGATGCGCCAGCCCGTCAGCGTGTGGCTCTTGGTGAAGCCGGCGACGACCATGGTGCGCTCGCGGCCGCCGTCGACCGCGGCCGGCGACACGTGCTCGGCGCCGTCGTAGCGCAGCTGCGCGTAGATCTCGTCCGACAGGATCCACAGGTCGCGGCGGCGGGCGACGTCGACGATCGCCTGGAGCTCGGCCCGGGTGGGCACCGCGCCGGACGGGTTGTTCGGGTGGTTGAGCACGAGGCCGCGCGCGCCGTGCTGTGCGGCCAGCGCGTCGAGCTGCGCCGGGTCGGGCACGAAGGCGCGTTCGGGCGACGGCGGCACCACGACGGTCTCGCCGCCGGCGACGTGCACGAGCGCCGGGTACGACACCCAGTAGGGCGCCGGCACGAGCACGCGATCACCGGGCTCGAGCACGGCGGTGAGCGCCATGTGCAGCGCCGGTTTGGCGCCCGCGGTCACCAGCACTTCGGCGGCCTCGTAGCGCAGCCCGAACGCGGCGCAGAGCCAGCGCGCCGCCGCGGCGCGCAGCGCCGGCGTGCCGCCGGCGGCCGTGTAGCGGTAGTCGCCCCGCTCGATCGCGGCGATGCCGGCGCGTGCGATCGGCTCCGGTGTCGGGAAGTCCGGCTCGCCGGCGCCCAGCGACACCACGTCGCGGCCCTCGGCCCGCAGGGCCAGCGAGCGCGCGGCGATGGCGAGCGTCACGGACTCCGCGATGGCGCCGGAGCGGCGGTTGGGGACGGGGGCGGCCATGTCGGCGAGGGCGAGTAGAGCGGGGGCTCGCGGCGAACGCAAACCGACCCGCCGCGAAAGAAACGGGCGCGCGCCCCGTCTCACGCCGGCCGCGCGCGAGGCCCGCACTGTCGATCTGCGGGGCGCCGTGGCTAGGCTAGCCGCGCAGATGAAGTCGAAGCGACCGTTCCGGCTGTGGAAGCTCCTCGGGATCACGCTGCTGATCTCGAGCGTGCTGCTCGCGCTGTTCTTCGTGGCACTGGTCTGGAACCCGTTCGAGGGCCGTCTCCGCGACGTCCGCGACGTCGTGCCGCGCGAGGTCGACTTCTACCTGCGCAAGACCGACCTGGCCGAGGACTTCGCCGGCGGCCTGCACCTGCAGCAGGGGCACCTGCCGCGTCCCGCGTTCTGGGACAGCCTGACCGGCGCCAGCGGCTGGCGTGACCTGGCGCAGGGTCCGACGGCCCAGGCCATCCGCGCCGACCTGCCGCAAGTGCAGCAGGCCGTCGACGCGATGGCCTCGCTGCAGGAGTCGAGCGGCGGCTTCGTCGACGTGGCGCGCGACCTCGTCGGCACCGAGATCGTGATCGCGGGCTACACCGAGGACCGCAGCCGCACACCGGCGCAGCCGCTGCAGCAGCCGCGATGGTGCGTCTACGCGCGCGTCGGCTGGCGCCTGCTGGTCGCGCACGGACTGCTCAACTGGTCGATGGTGCAGAACAGCGCGCGCGGTCAGGGCGTCGAGATCGTGCCCGACGGCGAGCTGCTGATGCTGCGCTCGCCCCAGCTGCAGGAGCCGCTGTACCTCGGGCGCCGCCTCGACTGCATGATGCTCGCCAACCACAAGGACCTGCTGGTGCAGTCGCTGCGGTTGGCCGACGGCGCCCAGGACGAGCAGCCGTTCGGCCTCGCGGCGCAGTACGGCGAGGGCGTCACCGAGCCGGTGTCGCGCTGGGTCGACGACAACAACGCGACCGACCCCAACGTGCTGGAGTTCAGCGTCGTCACGCAGGCGCTGGACGGGTTCCGCCGGTTCGCGGCGACCTGGCCCGACGCCGCCAACCGCGACAGCATGAACGAGCGCGTGCTGGCGAGCTTCCTGAACCTGCGCGGCTGGAACTCGCTGAGCGGCGCGCTGCTGTTCGAGCCCGGCGCGCTGTCGGTGCTCGGGCGCATCGTGCTCAACAGCAACCTGCACACGCCGTTCCAGAGCAGCTTCTACCGCGCCGAGACGCAGACGCGGCGGCGCGACTGGCTGACGCCGTTCCTCGGCATGGTGCCCGACTCGGCGTGCGCCGCCGCCGCGCTGCGCGTCCCGCCGGGCGAGTTCCTGCACGCGATGTACGACGCGATGCTGCAGAGCGAGCGCGAGATGCTCGACGACTCGCTGCGGCGCTGCAGGTTCCAGGGTCAGCAGCTGGCCGACACCCGCGACCTGATCGAGCGGCTGCGCATCGCGCTGCTGCCGCGCATGGGCTTCGTGTTCCGCAAGAACGTGCCGGACATGTCGCGCAACGAGAATGGCGAGCTGTACATCCCGGTGATCGCGCGGTCGCCGGTGCCGCAGGTGGCGTGGGTGTTCTGGCTGCGTCAGGACGTCCCCGGCTCGCCGGCGGACGACATGGTCGACATGCTGCGGACGCACGCGCAGAGCGCGTTCCGCATCTCCAACGTCTACCACCTGCCCGTGGACGGCCTGCCCGAGCAGGTCACCGAGTTCGCCAACGCGCAGATCCCGGGCACCGGCGAGATCGCCGCGATCGTGTTCCGCGACTTCCTGGTGCTCTCGAACTCCGGGCCGCTGATCAAGGACATCCTGCGCACGCGCTACAGCTTCGGCGGCATGCGCTCGATCACCGAGGATCCGCAGTTCCGCCGCATCGAGAAGGAGCTGCCGCAGTCGCTGAACGGCTTCGTCTGGCTGCGCGGCAAGAAGCTGCTGGCGGTGCTCGACGACTACCGCGAGGCGAGCCAGGCGCAGAACCGCGAGCCGGACCCGGTGTGGGAGGCCGAGCAGCGCTCGACCGCCGAGGACGTCGTGCGGCGCATGCACTACCCGCAGTACCCGAGCCTCGCGTCGATGCCGCAGAACCTGCTCGACGGCGAGTTCAACGACAAGGTGCGCGCGTACCTGCGCGAGCAGTGGGGCAAGGCGGCCGCCGGGTTCTCGTCGCAGGACCTGCCGATGATCGACCAGCTGCGCGGCGTCGCGAAGCTGGTGGACACGGCCTACCTGCAGGTGCAGCTGGAGAACAACTACATCCGGCTGCAGGGCAAGGTCATCGCCGACTACTAGGCAGCTTGGCGAACCACCGGGGCTGGCCCGCCACTGCTGAGAGTCGGCGGCGCCGGCGGCGACCGGCGGTGCGGCGGTTGGCCGCTGGCCGGCGACCGGTCCCGGCCGCCGCGCCGGAGGGAAGATGGTGCCCAGGACAGGAGTTGAACCTGCACGCCCCGTAAGGGGCGCCAGCCCCTCAAGCTGGTGCGTCTGCCAATTCCGCCACCTGGGCGCTTCGGGGGCGAGGGAATCTAGCTGGCGGCGCGGCGGATTCAACTTCGGACTCGCCGCGGCCGGCGCCGGCGGGCCCGGCCGCGCGCCGGGCCGCGCCTTATCTCACAAGGTGGGCAGCGCCGGCGGTTTTCTGCGATGCACGCCAAAAAAACCCGCGCACCTCGCGCGCGCGCGTCGCGTCGCCGATGCCATGGCGTCGATCGCGATGCAGGGGAGCCCTATGCGCTGCGGCGCGCGCCGATCGCTCGCCGGCGCATGCGCGCGCGCATCACGACGATGTGATCGGAGTCTCGGTGCGGGCCACCGCACGGGGACGTCGTCGTCGCTCTGCGCGCGGCGCGAGCGCGCCGCGCAGTTCGTTCGGGAAGCGACTCGCATCGGTCGCTATGCTCCGCGCCTGCAACCGATGACCGAGCACCTTCGCATTCCCGAACCCGTGCGATCGCCGCGCCTCGATCGCACCCTCGCCGCCGCCGCGCGGCTGCTGGGCGACGAGTCCCCGTTCGTCGCGCGTGCCGCGCGCGCGTACGTCGTCGCCGCCGGCGTGCCCGGTCGCGACGAACTCGCGCGCGCCAGCGAGGATGGCTGCGCGCGCACGCGCATGCGCGCCCGCGCGATCCTGCGCTCGTTCGAGGTCGAAGCGTGCCTCAAGCGCTTCACCGGCCTCGAGCTCGACGGCTCGGGCTGGAGCGGCCCGGCGCCGCTGCTCGACGGCGCGGTCTACGCGTCGCACATGGTGCGCACGTTCGCGCCCGAGGCGAGCGAGCTGCGCCGCACCCTCGAGCGCGAGGCCGATGTCCTGCGCGCGCGCTTCGCCGGGCGCAGCCTCAACGTCTGCGCCCGCCTGCTCAGCGAGCACCTGCACGGCGAGCTCGGCTTCCGCGGCGGCGACGCCAGCTGCCTCGATCTCGACCACGTGCTGCTCGATCGCGTGGTCGAGGGGCGCACCGGCGTGCCGGTGTCGCTGTCGCTGGTCTATCTGCTGGTCGCCCGCTGGGCCGGCCTGTCGGTGTCCGGCGTCGGCATGCCCGAGCACTTCCTGGTGCGGCTGCACGGCGTGCGGCCGGTGCTGGTCGACCCGTTCTACGGCGGTCGGACGGTGACCAAGGTCGACTGCACGCGCTACCTGAAGAGCCTCGGCTACGACCAGGTCCGCGACCATCTGCGCGACCTGTCCGACCGCGAGCTGCTGGCGTACTACCTGCGCGAGCTGCGCCGCGCCGCGGGCTACCGCGGCCGCCGCGACGCCCAGCGCACCCTCGGCGACGCGCTGTTCCACCTGGACCCGAACTGACGGCGTGACCGGGGGCGGGGAGCGGCGGGGCAGGGGCGCCGCGGCCGTCGCCGCGCGGGCGCTCGTCGCGGGCAGCCTCGCCCTGCTGACCGCCGGCTGCGCCGGCATCTTCCAGCGCGCGATGCCCGCCGAGCCGGCGCGCTACGCCCGCACGGCGGTCGGGCCGGAGCTGCGCGTGGGCGCCGCCGAACGGGACATCACGCCGCGCGTCGGCGACTACCTGGCGGGGTTCGATCTCGCGCGCACCAGCACCGCGATCGCCTCGCGGCTCAAGGTGCGGGCGCTGGTGCTCGAGCTCGGCGATCGACGGTTCGCCATCGTCGGCGTCGACACGCTCGGCATGCTGCGCGACGACGTCGACTGGGTGAAGGCCGGGCTCACGGGGTTCGCCAACGGCGACGTGTTCGTGTGCGCCAGCCACACCCATGCCGGCGCCGATCTGGTCGGGCTGTGGGGCTGGTACCTGTGGACGTCGGGCCGCACGCACGACTACCTCGCCGAGGTGCGCGCCGCGGTCACGGCGGCGGTCGCCGAGGCGCGGCAGCGCGCGGCGCCGGCCGCGCTGGTCCGCGGCCACGCGCGCCTGCCGGCCGACGGGCTGGTCAAGAACGCGAACTTCGCCGGCGTGTTCGACCGCGGCGTCGAGGTGCTGCACGCGCGCGCGCTCGACGACGGCCGGCCGCTGGGCACGCTGCTGCACGTGGCCTGTCACCCCGAGGTGATGCCGCGGCGCAACACGCAGATCTGCGCCGACTTCGTCGGCGTGCTGTGCGACGAGTGGCGCGACGCCGGGCTCGGGCAGGCGGTGTTCGCCAACGGCGCGCTGGGCGCGATGGTGTCGCCGTCGGTGCAGCCGCGCGGCCCCGAGGGCGTGCACAAGCTCGGCACCGCGCTGCTCGCGCTCGCGCGCGCGGCGCTCGCGGATGCGCGCCCGCTGCCGGTCGACGCGATCGAGGTGCGGCGGCGCGACGTGTACGTGCCGCTGGCGTCGACCGGGTTGAAGCTGGGGCGGCTGACGATGGCGATCCCGCGCGAGCTGTACGACGGCGCCGCGCGCTCCACGGTCGGCTGGCTGCGCATCGGCGCGTTCGAGGCCGTGTGCGTGCCGGGCGAGATGGAGCCGGCGCTGGCGGAGCGCGTCCGCGCGCGGCTCGGGCGCCCGGACCTGGTGGTGTTCGGCCTGTGCGACGACGAACTCGGCTACCTGCTGCGCGCGCAGGACGCCGACGACCCGGAGTTCGCCTACGAGCGCTCGATGAGCCCGTGCCGACTGGCCGGCGAGATCATCGAGGGGGCGCTGTGCGGCCCTGCGAGTGAGGGCGGCGTCTGAGGCCCGGCGGATGAGCCGCGGTCAGAAGGGCTTCCAGTACGGCAGCCAGCCGACGACCTCGCGCATCGCCGGGTAGAACACGTAGTCCGGGAACAGGTAGAACAGCGCCACGAGCACGATGATCCCCATGTTGGGGATGCGCGCCATCGCGCCGTAGAAGCCGCGCGTGGCCGGCACCAGGCCCTGCAGGATGCCGGCGCCGTCGAGCGGCGGCAGCGGCACGAAGTTGAACAGCGCCAGCAGCACGTTCAGCAGCAGGAACACCTGGGCGATGCGGGTGATCGCGTCCTGCGTGTCGGAGTCGGGCCGGCCGATCGCGTAGAGCACGGCGAACGCGATCGCGGCCAGCAGCACGTTGGCCATCGGGCCGGCCGCGGACATCAGCGCGGCCTTGCGCGGGTGGTGATGGGCCCACACCGGGTCGTACGGCGCGTGCGCGAAGCCGAAGCAATACGAGCCCTGCGACAGCAGCACGGACGCCACCGGCAGGATCACCATGCCGAACGGCTCGCGCCGCATGTGCGGGATCGGGTTCAGCGTGACCTGCCCGCCGTGGTAGGCCGTCAGGTCGCCGCCGAGCTTGCCGACCAACGCGTGCGCGGCCTCGTGCACGGTGAGGCTGATGATCAGCGTGACCAGCAGCGTGGCGATCGAGGCGAAGTCGTACGACGCGATCACTCGTCGGACTCCGCTGCATCCGCCTCGCCGTCGCCGGCGTCGGCGGCCGCGCTCGCGTGCAGGTCCGCCACCACCTTCTTGACCTTGGTCTCGGTGGCGGCGAGCCGCTCGCGGCACAGCGCCAGCAGCGCCGCGGCGCGCTCGACCTTCTCCGACAGAAGGTCGAGGTCGATCTCGCCGGACTCGACCTCCTGCAGGATGGTCTCGAGCTCGGTGCTGGCCTCTTGGTAGGTGGGCTCCGGGCCCTTGCGCTTCTTCTCGGTCATGGGGTCTCCTCGATCGACTCGGCGCGGGTGCGCACGGTGCCGTCGCGCAGCTGCACCTGCAACAGCTGCTGCGGGCGGATTCGAGCCGCGGACGGCAGGACGGCGCCGTCCTCGGCGCGCACGATGGCGAACCCGCGGCGCAGCACCGCGCGCGGGTCGAGCAGCCGGTGGCGGGCCGCCAGCTGGTCGAGGCGCGCGGTGGCGCGCTCGATCCGCAGCGCGGCGCCCTGGCGGACGCGGGCCTGGGCCAGCAGGAGGTCGCGCTGCGCCGTCGTGCAGCGCCGCACCGCGGTGCCCGCGAGCTCACGGGCCAGGTGGGTGAGGTCGCGGCGGGCGTCGCCACAGCGGCGCGCGGCGCCGCGACCCAGGTCGCGGGCGGCGGTCACCAGCCGCAGGCGCTCGTGCGCCATGCGCGCGGCGACCGCCTGGCGCAGGCCGCCGGCGGCAGAGGCCAGCGCCGTGTGCGCGGCCTGCAGCCGGCGACCGGCGGCGCGCTGCAGGCGCACGGCGTGCTGGGCGACCGCGCGCCGCGCGGTCTCGACCTGGTCGACGAGGTGCTCGGCGACGGCTGTGGGCGTCTTCTCGGAGTGGGCGATCACGTCGAGCACCGACTGGTCGCGCTGGTGGCCGATGCCGACCAGCACCTTGATCGGCAGCTGCGCCACGGCGACGGCGACCTCGAGGTCGTCGAACCACGCGAGGTCGGTGCGGGAGCCGCCGCCGCGCAGCACGCAGACGACGTCGAACTCGTCGGCGTGCGCAGCGAACCAGCGCAGGCCTGCGAGCATGCTCGGCCGCAGCTCGGTGCCCTGCACGCGCACCGGCACCAGCGTGACGTCGAAGCCGACCGGGGCCTCCTGCAGGTGGCGCAGGAAGTCGTTCCACCCGTCGGAGTCGGGGCTGGCCAGCACGCCTATGCGCAGCGGCGGGATCGGCAGCGGCAGCGCGCGGTTGCGGTCGGCGAGGCCGCGGTCGCGGAGCTCGGCGAGGATCTGCTCGCGGGTCAGCGCCAGCTTGCCCAGCGTGAACGCGGGGTCGAGGTCCTCGACGATGACCTGGAAGCGGCCGGACGGCACGTACAGGTCGATGCGCACGGCGGCGCGGATCTCGATGCCGTCGCGCAGCGCGAACTCGGGGGCGAGCTCGGCGATGCGCGCGAACAGGCGGCCGCAGGTCTGCTCGAACAGCGCGGCCTCGACCCGCGCGCGCGGCCGCGCCTCGCCCTCTGCCTTCTCGACCAGCGTGAAGAACTTGTGCTGGCGATCCTGCTGCTTGTCGTAGTCGACGACCTCGCCGGTGATCCAGACGCGCTGGCTCCACTGCTGGCGCAGGCCGTCACGCACCTGCTGGTTCAGCGCCGAGATCGTCAGCGACGCGGCCGGGGTCGCGGACTCGGCGTCGCCGTCCGCGTCGCCTTCGACCAGCTGCAGCTGGCGCCGCGGGCCTGCCGTCGCCGGCGCGTCGCCGTCGGCGGGCCTCGCCGGCGCGCCGAGCGTCCCCGCCAGCAGCCCCGACACCTCGGGCGCGAACTCGAACAGGTGGCGCGCGAAGATCGCGTAGACGTTCTCCACCTGGGCGCTCGGCACCCGCCAGGTCTTCTGCTTGGGATCCCAGCGCCGCCCGGGCACCGACTTCACCTCGGCGACGAGGTCCTCGCGGTACGGGAAGCGGATCAGCAGGTGCGCCCCGTCCGGCGCCAGCTCGACGGTGCCGCTCATGGCCGATCGAGACTCATAGCGGAACGGCCGCCGCGGTGAGCAGCAAAACCCGCGCGCGCACCGCCGCGCGGACCTCGTCCATCGACACCGGTCGGCCGCAGGCGGCGCTGAGGTCGGACATCGACTCGGGCGCCCGGCCGCACGGTCGCACGCGCTGCCAGTGCTGCGGGTCGACGGCGACGTTGATGGCGATGCCGTGCAGGTTGGTCCAGCGCTTGATCGCGACGCCGATCGACGCCAGCTTGCGGTCGCCGACGAACACGCCGGTGCCGTCGACCGATGGCCTGGCGTCGAGGCCGAAGGCCGCGCACACCGCCACGCCGAAGCGTTCGATCCGCCGCAGCCAGTCGCGCACGTCGCGGCGCGGCAGCGGGACGATCGGGTAGACCACCAGCTGGCCGGGGCCGTGGAACGTCACCTGCCCGCCGCGCTCGATCGGCACGACGTGCGGGCCGAGGTCCTGCGGCCCTGTCGCGCGACCGGCGGTGTAGACCGGGTCGTGTTCGACCAGCAGGACGCGGCCGGGTGCCGTGCCGGCCGCGACCTCCGCGTGCAGGCGGCGCATGGTCTCGAGCACCGGGGCGAACGGCGCGCGACCAAGGTCCTCGATTTCGACCGTCACCGCGTAGAGACTAGCGGGCCGCGTGTCGATGGCGACCACCCTGCTGTTCTCGCTGCTGGTGCAGCAACTGACCGTGCAGCCGTATCCGTGCGAGGTCGGTCAGACCGCCGTCGTGGCCGCCGTGGCCGCCCCGGCGCCCGGCGCCGCGCCGCTGCCGATCGCCGGCCTGCAACTCGTCGTCGAGCGCGCCGACGGTTCGACTCGTCCCCTCGGCTCGACCGACGCGGCCGGGCGGCTCGAGTTCGTGCCGGAGCAGGACGGGCTGGTGCACGTGGCCGGCACCCACGGCGGCGAGCGTTGGGTCGCGCCGCTGCAGGTCGTCGCGCGGCCGCGGCGGTGGCTCTACGCCGCGCTGTTCGTGCCGCTCGGGCTGGCGCTGCTGGTGCTCCACTGGCGCGCGGCAGCGCGGGGGCGTCCGGCCGGCTGAGGCCGGCGATGGTCCTGGCTCAGGCCAGGACCTTGTCGACGTGGCCCTTGATGGTGCGCAGGTCGAGCGGGCCGGTGAAGCGGTCCACTTCCTTGTCGCCCTTGAAGAAGATGCACGTCGGCACCGCGCGGATGTCGAACGTCGACGCGGTCTCCTGCGCGCTGTCGATGTCGACCTTGTAGACCGCCAGCTTGCCGGAGTACTCGGCGGCGACCTTGTCGATCGTCGGGGCCAGCGCCTTGCACGGCCCGCACCACGTGGCGGAGAAGTCGACCAGCACCGGGGTGCTCGCGGTCTTCAGGGTGTCCTGGAAGTTGTCGTCGGTGAGTTCGCTGACCTTGCTCATGGCGGCTCCTGTGCCGTGCGGGGGTCGGTTCGAAAGGGCGCAGTTTTGGGCGAAGCGGCCGCCGATCGCAAGGCCGCGGTCGCCGTCCGGCGTCGGTGCGGTCGATCAGGCCGTGCGGTTCATCGCCGCGAGCAGGCGCTCGGTCGGGACGCCGTTCTGCTGGGCGACCTCGGCGATCGTCGAATGCGGGTCGAATCCGCAGTTCTGGCAGCCGCCGATGTGGAAGTCGCGCATCAGCACCATGCCGAGCGACGGGTCGGCGGTCAGCACCTCCAGCATCGTGTTCGCGGCGGTGAAGCTGCCCGGGGTGGCGGTCGTGGTGTCGGTCTTCTTGTCGGTGGGGTTCATGGTTCGCTCCGGTGGAGGACTACTCTGCGTTGAGGATGCTGACGCGCTGGGCCATCTTGCCGGCCAGCGCGCGGAACGCGGCGCCCGCCGCGCTGTCGGGCGCCGACAGCACGATCGGACGTCCCTGGTCGCCGCCTTCGCGCACCGCCATCTCGAGCGGCACCTGGCCGAGGAGCGGCACGCCGAACTCCTTCTCGATGCGCGCGCCGCCGCCCTCGCCGAACAGGAGGTAGCGCTCGGTGCTGCCGGGCGGCGTGAACCACGCCATGTTCTCGACGACGCCGAGGATCGGCACGTTGACCGTCTGGAACATGCGGATCGCCTTCTTGACGTCGAGCACGGACACGTCCTGCGGCGTGGTGACGATGACGGCGCCCATCAGGTGCGCCTGCTGGCTCAGCGACAGCTGCGCGTCGCCCGTGCCCGGCGGCAGGTCGACGACCAGGTAGTCGAGGTCGTCCCAGGCGACGTCGAACAGGAATTGCCGCACGGCGGAGTGCAGCATCGGCCCGCGCCAGATCACCGGCTGATCCTCGGCGACCAGCAGCGCCATCGACATGACCTGCAGGCCGTGCTGCACGAACGGCAGGATCTTCTTGTCGCGGACCTCGGGCTGGCCGCGCAGGCCGAGCATCAGCGGCACGTTCGGGCCGTAGACGTCGGCGTCGAGGATGCCGGTGCGGGCGCCGGTCTGCTGGAGCGCGCACGCCAGGTTGACGGCGACGGTCGACTTGCCGACCCCGCCCTTGCCCGACGACACCGCGATCACGTTCTTCACGCCGGGGATCGTGCCCTTGTCGCCCAGCAGCGGCCGGCTCTGGGTCACCCGCGCGGTCATGTCGACCTTGACCTCGCGCACTCCGGGCAGTGCGCGCACCGCCGCGACCGCCTGGGAGTGCATCTGGTCCTTGACCGGGCAGGCCGGGGTGGTGAGTTCGATGGCGAAGGCGACGTTGCCGTCGCAGATGCGCAGGTCCTTGACGAACTCGAGGGCCACGATGTCGCGGCCGAGGTCGGGGTCGTGGACCGCGCGGAGCGCGCCGAGGACGGCGGCTTCGGAGACGGGGGTGGTGTCGGCGCCCATGAAAGGGCGAGCAAACTAGCCTTGCGGTGGGGCCATTTCAAGGCGGCCGCGGGTGCGCAGAGGGTCCCGGATCGGGGCTGCGGTGACGGGCGCCGGGCTTTTCCGGGCGGGTCTGCGGCGTCTCGGCGTCCCAGGCCGCCTGTCGACCCTCCCTCCCCGTCAGGTATCCTGCTGCCGATGTTGCCGTCCCGACCGTCCCTCGCCTCGCTCGTCGTCGCTGTCGCCCTGGTCGTCGGTGCCGGCCTGAATGCCCAGGACAAGCCCGCCGGCGGCGTCCGTCCCGGCAAGGGCGGAGTCCAGATGATCGACGCCGAGGCCGCCGAGAAGCAGGCCATGGAGGACGGCACTCCGGGCGGCGAGTCCAAGGGCGGGTTCACGCTCGACAAGCCATCCGAGGTGCGCGAGATGGGCGCGCGCGGACGCTGTCGCTTCGACGGATCGTTCCAGCCCAAGCGGCTGATGCCGACGCAGACCGGCAAGTTGCTGGTGACGATGGTCCTGCAGGCGGACGCCGTGATGGCCGCCCCGGCCTCGGTGCAGGTCACGTCGCTCGGCAACTCCGTGACCATCGGCGCGGTCCGCGTGTCGCCGCCGACCAACGGCACCGTCGCCGAGGCCTACCTCGGCAAGCCCGTCTACGACAACTGGGCCCTGCTCGAGATCGACGTGACGATGCCGCCCGACGCGAAGCTCGGGGAGAAGCGGACCGCGGTGCTGCAGATCGAGTTCGACCTGAACGAGGGGGCCACCGGCAAGCCGCTCGGCCACTTCCGCGAGCGGGTCAGCTACGCCTGCGAGGTGGGAGTCGACGCCAACCCGGTCGTGACGATCGCGCCCCAACGCGCGGATCCCGTGACGCCCACCCAGGTCGAGGAGCCGGCGCCGGCGCGGCAGCAGGCGTCGGGCGACGAGGTCGGCGGCGCCGAGTCGTCGGATCCGACCCCGTCGGGTCACGTGGCCGAGGCGCCTGCCAGTGCGGCGGGACCGTCCGAGGCCACGGGTCGGATGCCCCAGGGCAACCAGCCTCCCGTCGATGCATCGTCGCCGACGGCGTGGCTGGCGCTGGGCGGGGGGCTCGTGGTGCTGCTGGGCGGCGCCCTGCTGCTGAGCCGCCGCAAGTAGGGCCCACGGGCGGCATCCTCGGTGCCGAATCCGACCCGAACGGCGATTCCGTTCGGCGGGACGGGAGTGACGCATTGCCTGTTGCGCGTCGGCATGTCCGGCGACGGTCGGGCAGACTGGCAGTCCGCTCGGCGCAGAAATCCCGCCGTGGGTGGCGCGTTCCGCCTGCATCCGGTGGGAGCGGCCCGCCGGCAACAGGTCAGGAGACCGCCCGGCACCCCTCGTCGGATCGCTTCGATCGGAACGAGGGCATCCGGCGGCCCGCGTCGATCGAAACCGCGCGTATCCCGACAAGGATCCGGGGTCTTCCGGCCCCAGGCTCGTTGTCGGCACGCATGTTGTTCTGACTCGTAACCCGAGCCGCGTGGAACGCAGCGCGTTCGTCGGAGTCCTGGCCCGTCGGGGCCCTCCGCCGAACCGGTTCCGCGGGCGAAGGTCGCGCTGGAGGCGGTGATGGCACTCTCGAAGATCCTGTCCAAGGGCAAGTTGAGTCTCGCGAAGGGCGAGACCGTGCAGCTGGAGCAGCTGGACGCGGCGCTCGATGTCGAGACCGCGCGGTTCGAGCGCGTCGCGACGCAACTGGCCGACCGCATGCAGCGCCTCCTCGTCGATGTCAATGTGGCAGGCTATCGTGACCGGAGGGCAGTGTCCCAGCGACCGGAGGGCGTGACGCTCCCCGACGTGCGCGGCAGCGGCTTCTACCAGGTCGAGCTGCGGCGCCTGCCGCCGATGGACCGGGAGGAGGAGTTCCGGATGGCGCGTCGCTACGAGTTCCTGCGGCTGCGCGTGCAGCGCGGGCTCGCGCGGCTCGGCGTCGCCGCGGATGCCGCCAGGGAGCTCGCGGGGCAGCCGCGCAGCGAGATCGTGCAACAGCTCGGTGAGGCGGTCGTCGGTGACGGCTACTTCTCCCGCGCCCTGCAGCAGCTCGAGGAGCTGCGCAACCTGTACGTCGAGGGCGCACTGTACATCGTGCTCGGCACCGTCGCGCGCTACCGCAACCTCGGCGTCGACACGGCGGACCTGATCCAGGAGGGCAACGCGTCGCTGTTCCAGGCGATCGAAGGCTTCGACTGGCGCCGCGACGTGCGCTTCCGGACCTACGCGCAGTACTGGGTGCAGCAGGCCGTGCTGAAGATGCTCTACAACAGCTCGCGCACCGTGCGCGTGCCGGTCTGGGTGCAGAAGGTGCTCGGCCGCATCCGCCGCGTGCAGGAGGAAGGGCGCCGCGCCGGCCGCGAGTTCACGCACGCCGAGATCGCGCGCAAGCTCGACCTGACCGAGGAGAAGGTCGCGTGGGTGCTCAACACCAAGCGCTACGCGGTCAGCCTCGACGCCGAGCGCGGCGGCGAGGAAGGCGGCTACACGCTGATGCACACGCTGGCCGACGAGGACGCCGTGCCGGTGCCGGAATCGGTGCCGGTCGGTGACCTGCACCGCAGCCTGGAGGCGGCGATGCGCGACCTGTCCGACCGCGAGCGCACGATCCTGCGCCGCCGGTTCGGCCTCGGCGGCGGCGAGCCCGAGACGCTGGGGCAGATCGCGGTCGACTTCGGCATCAGCGCCGAACGCGTGCGCCAGCTCGAGAGCGCCGCGCTGGGCCGCCTGAAGAAGCCGGGACCGCGCAGCCGCCTGGCGGCGTTCGTCGAGTGACGTCTGGCGACCCGGCGGCGCGGGATCAGCCGCCGTTCGCCGGCGACTCGCCGTCGCCGCTCTCGCGGCTGGCGGCGATCATCGACTCCCAGACGTCCTCGCACAGACGGCGGTAGACGGTCGGCCGCTGGTCGCGGTCGACGGGCAGGATCCGCCGCATGGTCCGCGCGGTGCGCAGCTCGAGCTCGGCGACGAGCGGTTCGTCGCCGCCGCTGCCGGCCACCAGCACCTCGCCGGTGGGATCGATGATGCGCCCGTCGCCGGGGTAGGACAGCTCGTCCTCGTTCTTCAGCGAGGCGTCCTGGCCGACCCGGTTGCAGCCGATCGCGAAGGTGATGTTCTCGATCGCGCGCGCGCGCAGCAGCGTGCGCCAGTGCTGCGACCGCGCCTCCGGCCATTGGGCCGGCACCGTCAGCACCTCGACGCCCTTGTGGAAGTAGTAGCGTGCCAGCTCGGGGAAGCGCAGGTCGTACCCGATCAGGACGCCGAGCCGGCCCGCCGAGGAGTCGACGACCAGCGGCGTGTCGCCCGGCGCGTGGTGCCGCTGCTCGGCGTTGGGCGAGAACATGTGCAGCTTGCGGTAGGTGCCGATCGTCACGCCGCGGTCGTGCACGTGGGCGCAGTTGTGGACCGCGCCGTCGGCCGCGACGACACTGCTGCCGACGGTGACCAGGCCGTGCTGCCCGGACCATTGCCGCAGGCGGTCCTCGGCGGCGGTCGCCGCCGCCAGCGTGGCCGGGTCGTAGTCCGGCAGGAACGAGGTGGACCACATCTCCGGCAGCACGCACAGGCGCGCGCCCTGCGCGGCCGCCGCCGCGATGCCGGCCTCGGCGCGCCGCAGGTTCCCGTCGACATCGCCGCGGCGCACGTCGAACTGCACGCACGCGGCGGTCAGCGTCTCGGGGATCTCGTCGTGATTGGAGGCCATGGCGCGCGGGCCCGGGACCCGTGACACCGGCACCATAGCGCGGCCGGGGTGGCCGGGTCACCAGGGTACCGGCGGTACGCGAACGTGCGCGGCACCCCGTCGGGGGTCGCCGCGCACGATCCGACGCGATCAGCCCTTGAACAGGATGTCGTCGGTCGGGTTGCCCTGCGGCTTGCGCTGCCGCGGGGTCGCGTTGCTGCGGGTCTCGACGATCAGCTGGTCGCTGGGCTTGAAGATCACCGTCTCCTTGTTGGCGACGTCGATGCTCTCGCCGGTCAGCGGGTGCTTGTAGGCGCGGCCCTTGCGGATGCGCCGTTCGAAGGTGCCGAAGCCCTTGACTGCGACCTTGCCGCGCGAGCGGAGGAGGTCGCGCATCGAATCGAGCACGGCGTCGAGGACGCGCGCCGCCGTGCGCCGCGGCACGTTCAGCTCCTGCGCGACCTTGTCGGCGAGGATGCCCTTGTTGGCCTGGCGGGCGAACGCCTCTTCCGTGGTCTGATGATCCATGCGGTCGACGTTCGTGTCCGCATCCTGCTTGGTAACTCGGGTCATCCCTATCCCTCTCTTCCCAGTTGAATGCTGCGGGGGCAGCCCCTGACTCTCCCAACTCCCTTGCCCTGTCCCTTGCCGCTCTCCGGTCGTGTCGCCTCGGCCCTCAGCGTCCGGCGCTCGCCGGACTCTTCGGCACCACACTCACGTATCGCGCGAGCGAGGTGACGAGCTTGGCCAGGTAGCGCGATGCGACGCTGCCGGGGAACGCTTCGCTGAAGGGAGCGCGCTTCAGCACGGCCCCTTCCACGGAGTTATCTTCCGGCAGCAGGCCGAGCCAGTTGAGATCGAAGCCCAAAAAGCGCTCGGTGCAGCCCTTCAGCTTCAAGAACACCTGCTCGGCCTCCTCGGGCGATCGCACGCGATTGACGACGCAGTGCATCGGGTTGCGGTAGCCGTCCTGCACGACGACCTTGACGATGCCGTACGCGTCGGCGATCGCCGCGAAGTTGCTGGTCGTCACGACGATCGTGTGGTCCGCGAGCGAGACGAAGTCGGTGACCGATCGGCCGACGCCGGCGCCGGTGTCGAGGATGATCACGTCGCACACGGGCTTGAGCTCCTCGACCGCGTCGAGGATGCGCTGGCGGCCCTTGTCGTCGAGGTTGGCCATCTCCTTCACGCCCGACCCGCCGGAGATGAACCGCACCTTCGCGGGTCCCTCCTCGATGATCTCGCCGAGGCCCACGCGGCCCTCGATGTAGTCGCTCAGCGTGTGCATCGGCTTGATGCCCGCGAGGATGTGCGTGTTCGCCAGGCCCAGGTCGGTGTCGATGATGATGGTGCGGTAGCCGCGACGGCTGAACTCGCAGGCGATGTTCACCGACAGCGAGGTCTTGCCCACGCCGCCTTTGCCAGAAGTCACCGCAAAGACCGTGGCGCGCTGCTTGCCGTCCTTGCCGCCCTGATTGGCTGAGTCCGTCATGGGTGTTCGTCCAGGCCCGATTCCTGAGTCGTTCGAAGCGATTGCTCGGGTCATCTTCGGCATCCGTCGTCGCGCAGCTTGCGTCCAACTGCGGGACCGAACGCGTCGCACGTTCTCAACTCGGTGGACGTTGCGGCCGATCAGCGGCCCTGTCGGGAAACGCGACAAGGGGTCGCGGCCGGAACACGAGCGGAGGGACAGCGGGAACACACCATGGCGACGGCGACTGGAAGGCGCGGCGATTCTCGAGACGCGGTGTCGCGTTCCATTCCGTCGCCGGTGTCGCCGTTCGGGACGTTGTTGCCGTGGTGCGCGCTGGGCGGGGTGATCGCGGTGCTGACCGCGATGTCGTGTCTGCTGCTCGATGTCGTCGGTCGCGACGGCGGTGCACGCGCCGGCAGCCTGCCGCTGTACCTGACGGCGGGCAGCTGCCTCCTGGCCGCGGTGTCGGTGGTGGTGCTGCAGGCGGCGCGCGTCAGCGACCGCGTGGTCGGCCCCGAGCGCCGGCTGGTCGAGTCGCTCCGCCGGCTGCGGTCCGGTGACCTCTCGTTCCGGGTGAGCCTGCGCCGGGGAGATCTGCTGACCGACCTCGCGGCCGAGTGCAACCGCGTGCTCGAGTGGCTGAACGCCAACCCGCCGGCCGGCGCCCGCACGGGCACCGACGTGTTCGAGGTCGAGGTCGAGGCCGCCGAGCCGGTCGAGGAGCAGTTCGAGGAGGTCCGGTCGTGAAGCGTGGTCGTCGCGAGCGGGCGGTCACGGCGGCGTTGCTGCTGCTGTGCGCGGTCTGCGGCGCCTCGATCCTGATCGCCACCGACGGCGTGGAGCGCGCCAACGCGCGCCGCCGCGCGCAGATCGACCGGCTCGCCAGCCACCTGTCCGACCCGGGCGTGCTGCCGGCCGGCGCGATCGACGCGCTCGACGGGCTGTTCGGGCTGCCGCTGCGGCGCGTGGTCTCGGTGACCGGTCCGGTCATCGAGTTCGCGCGCCCGGCGCCGGGGAGCGACACGTGAGCCCCGAGGTCCGGCGCCGGGCGCCGCGGCGCCACCTGGACGTGTGCGCGATCCTGGTGTCCCCGGCGCTGATGGCGGCGCTGGCGGCCGGGATGCTGGTGACGGTGGCGGTGGATCGCGCCCTGGTCGCGGTGGGCGACGCGGGCCAGATCCACCGCGACGCCGAGGTCCTCGCCGCGCGCGTGGTGGCCGACGGCGCCGCCGCGCGCTTCGTCGCCAGCAGCGGCGCGGCGGCGACCGGGGCGTTCGACGCCGGCAACGGCATCGAGGTGACCACGGCGATCGAGCCGCTCGACGCCGATGGCCAGTGGCTGCTGACCGCGCTCGTCGGCGACCAGCGCCTCGACTGGACCTTCGCGACGCTGCCCGGCGGGACGTCGCCGGTGTTCGGGCGCGCGCTGTCGATCGTCGCCGGGGCGCCGCTGCCGTCGCACTGGCGCGGCGCCGTCGCGACCGAGCCGGAGGACCTGCCGCGCCTGGCGCCGTGCATCGACGACACCAGGTTGCCGTCGTGGCTGCAGCCGGATCCAGGCGTGGCGCTGCTGCGGCTGCCGGCGGGAACGGACCGCGACGACTTCGTGTTCGCCGCGGCCCGCGCGGACGGCGCGCGCTCGATCCAGGTCGGCGGGGTCGTCGTCGTCGACGGCAACCTGTGGGTCGACTGCGGCGACTCGCCGCTGGTGCTCGACCTCGACCGGGACCTCACGCTGATCGTGCGCGGCAACGTGTACCTCGGCCGCAGCGTGCGGGTGCGCGGGCCGGGCCACCTGACCCTGGTCACGGTCGTCGACGGCGGGTCTGCGTACTTCGACGTCGACGGCAACTGCCGCTGGTCCCCGGGCGACCGGCTGGTGGGCGGGGAGCCGTTCGCCGGGCCGGTGGAAGGCGCCGGCAACGTGCTGATGGGGGCGTTGGGCGCGACCGTCGGCGCAGGCGCCGGGCCCGAACTGGAGCTCGACCTCGGCCTGGACGTCGGCGGCGTGCTGCACGCCGTCGCCGCGACCGTGACGGTGCACGGGCCGGTCGTGCTCCGGAGCGGGGCGATGTCGCGGCCGTCCGACGCCGGCCGGCTGATCGCGACCGGCAGCCGGCTGCCGGCGGTGCAGCGCGTCGTGTTGCCGGGGTTCGTCGCCGTCGGCCTGCCGCGTCCCGGACCGCTGCGTCCGCTGGCGCGAGAACCTCTTTACCAGTCGGCCGCGCCTCGCTAGTGTTCCGCGCCCCTTCCATGGGGCCGTAGCTCAGTTGGTAGAGCGCTGCGTTCGCAATGCAGAGGTCAGGGGTTCGACTCCCCTCGGCTCCACCAGTCCCCGCCCCTGACGCCGCCGCAACGGTCGACCTCGGGGGCGGTTTCGTTTCGGGGCGGCCGGGCCCGCCTGGCCGGGTGCCGCTTGCCGGGCGAGTGGGCGCGCACTAGGGTCGTGGCCTGGATCGCGATGCGTCGCCGCCACTACACCCCCGAACTCGCCAACCGCAGCCTGCCGCTGGTCAAGCGCATCGCCGCCGACATCCAGCAGGTCGCGCGCGAGGTTGCCCGCAAGGCGCACGCGCTGCAGGAGCGGCGCGGCGAGCGCCAGCGCCTGCAGGACGAGATCGAGGCGCTGCGGCAGCGGTTCGGCGAACTGCTCGCCGAGCTGCAGGAGCTGGGCGTCGAGCTGAAGGACCCGATGACCGGCCTGCTCGACTTCCGCGCGATGCGCGACGGCCAGGAGGTCTACCTGTGCTGGCGCCTCGGCGAGGAAGCCGTCGACCACTGGCACTCCCTCGAGGGCGGGTTCGCCGCGCGGCAGCCCATCGAGGCGTCCTGGGTCGGCTGACGGCCACGCGGTCCGGCCCGGCGCGGGTGGCCGTACGACGGGTGGCCATATGCGGGGGGGCGCCGCGCGCGAGGCGGGACATTTCCGGGCGCGAAGCGCGCAACTCCGCGGCTAGAATCGCCCGCCCTTTTTCCCGCCAGTCCCCAAGCCCCCGAGCACACCATGGGCCGCCCGGTCATCGTCTCCGCCTGCCGCACCGCCATCGGCAAGTTCCAGGGAGCGCTCGCTCCGCTGTCGTCGCCGGAGCTCGGCGGCATCGTCGTCAAGGACGCGCTGCAGCGCGCCAAGGTGCCCGCCGACCAGGTCGAGGAGGTGCTGATGGGCTGCGTGCTGCAGGCCGGGCTGGGGCAGAACCCGGCGCGGCGCTCGCTGCGGCTGGCCGGCATCCCGGACAGCGCCGCGGCGGTGACGATCAACAAGGTCTGCGGCTCGGGCCTCAAGACGGTGATGCTGGCGGCGCAGGCGATCAAGGCCGGCGACCTGAAGGTGGCCGTCGCCGGCGGCATGGAGTCGATGACCAACACGCCGTACTACCTGCCGCAGGCGCGCGCGGGCATGCGGCTCGGCCACGGCCAGGCGCTGGACGGCATCGTTCAGGACGGCCTGTGGGACCATTACAACGACTTCCACATGGGCAACACCGGCGAACTGGTGGCCGACAAGTACGGCGTCAGCCGTCGGGAGCAGGACGCCTACGCCGCCGACAGCCACCGGAAGGCCGTGCACGCGCAGGAGCAGGGCTGGTTCGACGCCGAGATCACCACCGTGGAGATTCCGCAGCGCAAGAAGGACCCGCTGCAGTTCCGCGTCGACGAGGGGCCGCGCAAGGACAGCACGCCGGAGGCGCTCGCGAAGCTGCGGCCGGTGTTCAAGCCCGACGGCGGCACCGTGACCGCCGGCAACGCGAGCTCGATCAACGACGGCGCCAGCGCGCTGGTCGTCTGCGACGAGGACTGGGCCAAGGCGCAGGGCATCCGCCCGATCGCGCGCATCCTCGGCTACGCCACCGGCGGCCTCGCCCCGGAGTGGGTGATGATGGCCCCCGAGGTCGCGACCAGGAAGCTGTGCGCGCTGCTGAAGTGCAGCGCCCAGGACTTCGACCTGGTCGAGATGAACGAGGCGTTCTCGGTGCAGATGGTGGCGCTGCAGCGCCAGCTCGAGATCGACCCGCTGCGCTGGAACGTGCACGGCGGCGCCGTCGCGCTGGGCCACCCGATCGGCTGCTCCGGCGCGCGCGTGCTCACGACGCTGCTGCACGCGCTGCAGCGCCACGACAAGGCGCGCGGCATCGCCGGTCTGTGCCTGGGCGGCGGCAACGCCGTCGTGATGGGCGTCGAGCGCATCTGATCCACGCAACCCGACTCCTACCCCGATGAGCCAGAGCAACCTGCCGAAGGCCGTCGCCGTGATCGGCGCCGGCACCATGGGCAACGGCATCGCCCAGACCTTCGCGACCTGCGGCGTCGACACGTTCATGTGCGACGTCGAGCAGTCGTTCCTCGACCGCGGCCTCGCGACCGTACACAAGAGCCTCGGCAAGTTCGCCGAGAAGGGCAAGCTCACGGCGGAGCAGGTCGAGGTCGCCAGGAAGAAGCTGGTCGCGACCACCGACCTCGGCTGCCTGGCCGAGGTCGACCTGTGCGTCGAGGCGGTGACCGAGAACCTCGAGGTGAAGACCAAGGTGTTCCGCGCCGCCGACGAGGTGATGCCGGCCGCGTCGATCCTCGCCAGCAACACGTCGTCGATCTCGATCACGGTGCTGGGGGCGAAGACGAGGCGCGCCGATCGCGTGATCGGCATGCACTTCATGAACCCGGTGCCGCTGATGAAGCTGGTCGAGGTCATCAACGGCAACGACACCAGCGCGGCGACCACCGCGGCCGTGGTGTCCTGGTCGCAGGCGCTGGGCAAGATCCCGGTCGCCGCCAACGACTACCCCGGCTTCGTCGCCAACCGCATCCTGATGCCGATGATCAACGAGGCGGCGTTCGCCTTGATGGAGGGCGTGGCCACCAAGGAGGCGATCGACGAGATCATGAAGCTCGGCATGAACCACCCGATGGGGCCGCTGACGCTGGCCGACTTCATCGGCCTCGACGTGTGCGTGTCGATCCTCGACGTCCTCAAGGACGGCCTCGGCGACGACAAGTACCGCGCCTGCCCGCTGCTGCGCCGGCTGGTGCACGCGGGACACCTCGGCCGCAAGACGGGGCGCGGCTTCTACGACTACTCGCAGGGCAAGTGACCATGACCGCACCGACCTCGACCACGTCCTCGAACCCGTCCACCGTGGCGCCGCAGGTCGTCGACTTCGCGCTGTCCGCCGAGCTCGACGCGTTCCGCGGCCAGGTGCGCGACTACGCGCAGCGGTACCTCGGCCAGGCCGCCGAGTGGGACGCGCAGATCGCCTTCCCGCGCAGCGCCGTGCAGGCCGCGGCCGAGCTCGGCCTGCTGCGCACGACGGTCGCGCGCAAGTACGGCGGCTCGGAGATGGGCAACCTCGCCAGCTGCGTGATGCTCGAGGAGATCAACGCCGTGTGTCCGTCGACCGGCGTGACGATCTCCGTGCACAACTCGCTGGTGAACTCGCTGATCGGCAAGTGGTGCACCGACGAGCAGAAGCAGCGCTACTTCCCCAAGCTGGTCACCGGCGAGTGGCTCGGCGCCTACTGCCTGTCGGAGGCGTTCAGCGGCAGCGACGCCGCGGCGCTGCGCTGCGAGGCGAAGCGCGACGGCGACCACTACGTGATGAACGGCGCCAAGCTGTGGATCACGACCGGCAGCGAGGCGCAGCTGTTCCTGGTGTTCGCGCGCACCGGCCCGGACCGCGTGAAGGGCATCTCGGCGTTCCTGGTCGAGAAGGACCGCCCCGGCGTCGGCGTCGGCAAGAAGGAGCGCAAGCTCGGCCTGCGCGGCTCGCCGACCACCGAGATCGTGCTCGAGAACGTGAAGGTCCCCGCGGCCAACCGGATCGGCGACGAGGGCATCGGCTTCACGATCGCGCTCGACACGCTCGACGGCGGCCGGCTCGGCATCGCCTCGCAGTCGCTGGGCATCGCCCGCGCCGGCGTCGACCTGATCAAGGCGCACCTCGCGGCGCAGGTCGACGGCAAGGGGCGCCCGACCGCGACGCAGGCCGACCAGTGGACGCTGGCCGACCTCGCCGCCGACCTGGACGCGTACCGGATGCTGACCTGGCGGGCGGCGATCCTGCGCGACCGCGGCGTGCGTTGCAGCGTCGAGGCGGCGATGGCCAAGCTGCAGGCGTCGCGGCTCGCCAACCGCGCCGCGCGCGCGGCGGTGTCGATCCTGGGCCAGCAGGGCGCCAGCGGCAGCAGCGCCGCCGAGCGGCTGCTGCGCGACGCGCGCATCACCGAGATCTACGAGGGCGCCACCGACATCCAGCGCCTGGTGGTCGCGCGCGGGCTGCTGGCCCCGTGAACCGGATCCCACCACGGAGCCGCGAAGCATGACCTCGAACCAACCGCCGACCCCGCCGCCGGGCGTGCCGCCGCAGGAGCCGCAGTGGCGCGCGCCCGCGTCCGGGCCGCCGCCGCAGGGGCGCGGCGCGTCGTTCTTCGTCGCCGTGTTCCTCGGGCTGCTGCTGCTCGTCTCCGGCGGCCTCAACGTGATGCTGCTGCTGCTGAGCTTCGGCAGCATCGCCAGCGCCGGGCTCGGCGGCCTCGACGGCGGCGACCTGGGCTACGACCTCGTGCGCGTCGGCGGCGCCGCCAGCGCGCCTCACAAGGTGCTGCGCATCCCGATCCACGGCGCGATCGCCGAGGCCGAGAACCCGGTGCTCGGCGCCAGCGGCGGCATGGTCACCGAGGTGCGGCGAGCGCTGCGCTACGCCGAGAACGACGACTCGGTGCGGGGCATCTGGCTGTCGATCGACTCGCCCGGCGGCGGCGTCACGGACTCCGACGAGATCTACCGCATGCTGCGGCGGTTCAAGTCGAATCATCCGGATGTCAAGGTCATCGCGCTGTTCGGCGACATCGCCGCCTCGGGCGGCTACTACGTCGCCTGCGCCGCGGATCGCATCGTCGCGCGCCGTTCGTCGATCACCGGCAGCATCGGCGTGATCATGAGCGCCTGGAACTTCGCGAAGGCGGCCCAGGAGCTGGGCATCGAGCAGGTCGCGATCAAGTCCGAGCGCACGCCGTACAAGGACATGCTGTCGCCGACGCGGCCGATGACGGACGCCGAGCGCGAGATCCTGACGGGCATCGTCGACGAGCTCTACGACCAGTTCGTCGACGTCGTCGACTACGGGCGGCGCGGCCTCGAGCGCGACGAGGTCGTGCAGCTCGCGAACGGCGCGATCTACAGCGCCGAGCAGGCCCGGCAGAACCGGCTCATCGACGCGATCGGCGACCCGGTCTCGGTCGAGGAGGAGTTCGCCGCCGACGGCCCGGTGCAGATCGTCGAGCATCGGCGCCGGCCGTCGCTGCGCGACCTGCTGTTCGGCGCCGCGGCCGACGCGCCCGACCTGTCGACGGCCGCGGCGCGGCTGCTCACCGCGGCGACGGGGCCGCGCTTCTTGTTCTACTGGCAGGGCGCGCGCTGACCGCGCCGAACGAACGATGCACAACCTGCAACTCAACGAAGACCAGACGCTGATCGTCGAGACGGTCCGGAAGTTCGTCCTCGACTCCGTGGCACCCGTGGCACAGGAGCGCGACGAGCACCGTGCGTTCCTGCGCGACGAGCTCGCCGGGCTCGCCGAGCTCGGCCTGTTCGGGCTGCCGATCGCCGAGGCGCACGGCGGCGCCGGCATGGGGCTGGTGCCGATGGCGGCGGCCTGCGAGGAGCTCGGCGCGCACAGCGGCTCGCTGGCGCGGCTGCTGACCGCGCAGGTGCAGTGCGCCGCGGCGCTGGCGGCGGCCGGCGGCGGCCCGCTCGACGAGGTGCTGGCCGGCGCGACGCTCGCGGCCTGGATCGGCCTGGAGCACGGCGTCGCGTTCGCGGGCGGCAAGCTGACCGGCAGCGCCGAGCTGGTGCCGGGCGCCGGCGAGGCCGCCCTGCTGGTCGTCGCCGCGCGCGACGGGGACGCGGTGACGCTGGTCACCGTCGATGCCGGCGCCGCGGAGCGCGCGCCGCTGCGGGCGCTGGGGTTCGCCAGCACCGCGCCGGCGCGGGTGACCTTCGCCGACACGGCCGCCACCGCGTTGGCGAACGGTGACGTGGCAGCGGCTGCCGCAGCGCAGGCCGACCTGATCGCCTGGATCGCCGGCGCCGCCGCCTGCGTCGGCATGGGGCGCAGCGCGATCGAGCTGGCGCACAAGCACGCCGGCGAGCGCGTCGCGTTCGGCAAGCCGCTGATGCGGCAGCAGGCCGTCGGGCGCAAGCTGGTCGAGAGCCGGCGCGCGATCGACGGCGCCCGCCACCTGGTCTACCACGCGGCGCGGCTCCGCGACCTCGGCGAGGACGCGCGCGGCGCCGCGCTCGCGGCGCGCATCGCCGCCGTCGACGCCTGCGTGCTGGCCGCCGACGAGGGCATCCAGATCCACGGCGGCTTCGGCTACACGGTCGAGTACCACGTCGAGCGCCACTACCGCGACGCCAAGACCACCGAGGTCCTCGACGGCGGCAACGAGCGCTGCCGCGAACAGCTGGCCGAGCTGCAGTTCAGCTGAGCGCGCCGCGCTCCGGCGCGCCGTCCGGATGGGCGCTCCGCCACTCGCGCGCGCGCTGCGCTGCGCCCCGCCACAGGCGCCGCGCCGGCGCCGGCTGCAGCAGCCGTTCGCGTGCGCGCAGGTAGGCCTTGGCGAACGCGAACGCCGCCGCGTCGCCGCCGGGCCTCGCCGCGGCGCGCCATGCCGCCAGCAGGCGACCGAGATCGGCGCCCTGGCCGCGCGCGTCGCCCGGTCGCTTCCGGCGCACGCCGTCGAGGTCGACCATGCAGACCGCGGCGGTGACCGGGTCGCGCACCAGGTTCTCCAGCTTCAGGTCGCGGTTGCGCAGACCGTGCGCGTGCAGGCGCCCGGTGGCGTCGCCGAGGCTGCGCGCGGCGGCCGCGATCGTCGCGCCATCGAGCACACAGCGCCGGAGCTCGTCGGCGACCGACGGCATCGGCAGGCGGCGGGCGAACACGTAGCCGGTGCCGGCCCGCGTCGCCAGGGCCACCGGTTCGGGCTGCGGCACACCGGCGAAGCGCAGCCAGTACATCGCCTCGAACAGGTGCCGCGCCGCACCCTGTTCGCGGCGCTTCACGGCCAGCTCGTCGAGCAGCCAGACGGCGCCGCGGCGGCCCTGGCGCAGCGGCTCGCCGGTCGGCGACGCCACGAACTCGCGGCAGGCGGCGTGCAACTCGTCGCGGTCGACCTCGTCCTCGACCTGGTGCAGGTGGAAGCGCCACTCGCCGCGCCGCGCCGTCGGCACGACGGTGTGGCGGCACGGGCGCGACCAGCGCCGCCCGAACGCGTGCAGCGCGCGGCTCCGCACCGCGCGGGCCGCCGACCGCAGCCGGGCGAAGAACTCCTCCGGCAGCGGCCGGCCGGTGTCCAGGTAGGCCAGCAGCAGCGGCTCGGCGGCGTGGTCCTGCGGGCCGCCGTCGAGCTCCTGGCAGAAGAACGCCAGGGCCGCCGCGCGCTGCCGCAGGTCGGGGTCGCCGGCGTGCCGCAGGGACGACAGGTCGAGCAGCCACGGCCGCAGCTCGGCGTCGATCACCACGTTGCCGGGGTGCAGGTCGCCGGGCAGCAGGCCGCGGTCGTGCGCGCGTCGCAACAGCCGGCCGGTCGCGACCAGCGCCGGGGCCGGCAGGTCGAACGCGAACGGTGCCGCGTCGCGGACGCTGCGGGTCACCAGGAAGCTGCGGGCGCCGTCGTCGCCGTCGAGGTGGCCGCACGCCAGGGGGGCCGCGGCCGGCAGGTCGATCGCCAAGGCGTGCAGCAGGTTGCGCGCCTCGCGCGTGCCGCGGTCGCCGCGCAGCGAGTCGCGGGCGCGGTCCGACAGGGTGGCCGGGCGGAACACCTTCAGGTGCACGCCGACGTCGCCGAACGAGCCGCGCCACACCGACCGCACGGTGCTGCGCTTCACCAGCTCGAGCGCCCCGGTGTCCGGCAGCCCGGCGAACAGCGGCGCCAGCGCCTCGGCGACCCCGGCCACGACCACGCCGCGGCACCGGGGTGCCTGGATCGCGATCGATTGGGGCAGCGGATCGTTGCCCGGTGCGAGGCCTTGCGGAACCATGGCGGCGTCGATGTGGCGGCTGCAGCGATACTACCTCAGGGAGCTCCTGATCCACGCCGGCATCACCTTCCTGGTGCTGTTCGCCATCGTCGTCATCTCGCTGGTGGCGCGCGGCGTGCAGCGCGCCCAGGGCGGTGAGCTGCTGGACGCCGCGGTCATCACGCTGTTCTGGGCGCTGGACCTGTTCCCGCACCTGCTGCCGATCTCGTTCCTGATCGCCACGGTGCTCACGTTCTCGCGCGCCAGCCAGGATCGCGAGATCACCGCCATCCGCAGCGCCGGCATCAGCCCGCGGGTGCCGATGATGGCGGTGGTCCTGCTCGGCGGTGTGCTGGCGATCGTCGGCTCGGTCGGCATGCACTTCGTCGTGCCCGAGGTGCACTTCCGGAAGTACCGCGTGATCGCGCAGATGGTCCGCGACGTGGTGACCTCGCTCGGGCTCGGCTCCAGCGACGACCGGATCTCGATCCCCGGGACCGAGGTGGCGATGACCTACGGCCGGCGCGTCGAGCAGGGCGAGGGCGACGAGCGCATCTACCAGGACTGCTGGATGTACCTGCCCGACGAACGCGCCGCCGCCCTGGGCTTCGTCTCGCCCATCGTGCACGTCGACCGGGTCGTGTTCCCGCTGCCGAAGGACGAGGCCGTCACCCGGCTGCGCGTGGTGCTCGAGAACAGCACCGACCCGCTGACCAACGTGCGCTTCGAGCAGCTCGAGCCGAGCTTCCCGCTGGGCTCGATCTTCGACGCGGCCCGCCGCGACGAGCGCGACGACGACATCGTCAGCAGCCAGTTGCTGTCGGAGGTGCTGCGCGGCCAGCACGAACGTCCCGGCGCCGCGCAGTACACCCTGCACCGCCGCACGTGCTTCTCGGTGCTGCCGCTGCTGCTCGGGCCGATCGGCTTCTGCATCGCGCTGCTGGCGCGCGAGCGCGGCCGCGCGCTGGCGCTGGTGTTCGCGCTGGTGCCGCTGCTGTTGTTCTACGCCTGCGACGTGGTCGGCGCGAAGCTGCTGCGCGCCAGCGACCAGCCGCTGTTCGGCTGGTTCCCGGCGGTCGTGCTGCTGGTGCTCGGCGCGCCGTTCTGCTGGCGGGAGCTGCGCCGATGACGCTCGATCGCTACGTGGGGCGCGCGGTGCTGGGGTCGCTGCTGGCGTCGCTGGTGTTCTTCGTGTTCCTGACGATCCTGCTGGACCTGCTGAGCAACCTCGGCCGCTACCTCGACATCGCCGACCGCGAGGACCTCGGCATGTTCGGCCTGTTCTGGTTCCTGGCGGGCTACTACCTGCGGATGACGCCGTTCAGCTTCGTCAGCATCGCGCCGTTCGTGACGGTGATCGGCTCGATGTTCGCCATCGCGCGGCTGATGTCGCAGAACGAGCTGCAGCCGATGCTGTTCGTCGGGCGGTCGATGTCGCGGGTGCTGCGGCCGACGCTGGTCGCCGGCGGCGTCATGGCGCTCGGCATGGCCGCGTGCTGGCAATGGGTGATGCCGAACATCGCCGCCGACGTGACCGCGGCGCAGACGTTCCTGTCCGGCGGGCAGCGCGCGATCCGCAACCTGGTGCTCGAGCAGCGCGGCGAGTCGTTCGTCGGTCTGCAGGTCGCCGAGTACGACCCCGAGGCGCGGCGCATGATCGGCGTAGCGATGCTGCGCGTCGGCGCCGAGCCCGGCGATGCATCGCTGATCCGCGGCAGCGCCGCGCAGTGGGACGACGACAAGGGCGACTGGCGGCTCGAGGACGGCGTGCGGCGCACCGGCGCCAGCGATCGCCCGTGCGCGTTCCTGGGCGCGCCCGAGTGGCCGCCGCGGCTGGTGCTGCAGCGCGGCCAGGAGAACGTGCCCGTCGAGCTGTTCTCGTACGACGAGCTGCTGGCGACCCGCGCCGAGCGGCCCAACCGCAAGGACGTCGCCATGGCGCTGCACCGCCACATCACCTACCCACTGGCCAACCTGATCCTGCTGCTGCTGGCGCTGCCGTTCGCGATCCACTTCGAGCGCGGCAGCCGGATCGAGCGCGTGCTGAGCGCCATCGGCGTCTGCGTGGCCTACCTGCTGTTCGACCTCACCTGCCAGAACCTCGGCTACAACGGCTGGTTGCACCCGATCGTCGCCGCCTGGTCGCCGACCATCCTGTTCGGGTCGCTCGGCGTCGTGATGTTCGGGAGCGTCCGCTCATGAGGCGGGCCGGAGGCGGCGGTGAGACGCCCACGGAGCGCCGCGTGCCGGGATGGGTGGTCCTGCTGGCGATCGCGCTGTTCGTCGGGCTGGTCGCCGTGGTGATTGTCCTGGGCAAGAATCGCTAGGCGCTAGCGCCTGCAGGCAAGTCGCTTACGGCAGTCGTCCGCGCCCCGGCAGACCGGCCGGGCTTGCGCGAGGATTTGCCCTTGGATGCACAGAACCTTCGTACGGGGTCCGTTCGTCGGACGACCGGCGGAGGTGTCTCCGTCAGCCTCCCGGCGATGGGAATGCCGGGTCTCCCCTCAGATCCATCCGAACCATGCAACGATCCCTGCTCTCCGTTGCGGCGTTGGCCGCGTCGGCGGCCGTCGCGTCCGCCCAGTGCGTCGCTCCCGCCGCCAACCAGTCCTTCACCAACGTCCCCTTCATCTCCAGCACGACGTTCATCGGCGCGCCGGATCCCGTGTACGGGGCCAACCTCTACTTCGACCTGGCGGTCAACCAGACCATCACCCTGAACGGGTTCTTCGTGAACACCTACGACGCCGGTGGCGCCACGGGCTCCAGCGACGTGCGCGGTCAGATCGGTGAGCTCGAGCTGTGGTCGATCCCCGGCACGGCCCTCGGCCAGACCGCGGTCGGCAACGGCGGCACCGTGCCCGCGACCCCGCCGGGCTGGACCAGCCACGGCCGCGTCCAGGCGGTGATCCAGGACCTCGACCAGCCCACCGGCGGCGCGCTGCCGGCGCCGGTCGTGCTCGCTCCGGGCACATACGGCTTCGCGGTCAACTACCTGCAGATCATCGCCGGCCAGACCAACGCCGGCGACCCGGTGCACCCGCTCTACACCAACCCCAACACCAGCCCGGTGCCGTTGGTCAACAGCGACCAGTTCGTGACGGTGTCGGCGGTCGGTTCGCAGGGCGTGGCGTGGACCAGCGGTCTGCTGACGCGCGTCATCAACCTGCAGCTCGACTACACCATCCAGCCGAACTCCGCCTACTACACCAAGTACGGCGCCGGCTGCTACGACCGCAAGCAGTCGTTCTACGAGAGCTTCCAGGAGCCCGGCGCGCCCGGCATCTCCAGCATCGACCTGGCCTCCGCCCAGAACGGTCTGGACATGTTCTTCCTGGGCGACAACTACATCGTCACCAACAACGCGGCGCCGGGGCTGCTCGTGGCGCCGGGTTCGACCGTGGGAGCGATCCACGTCAACACCGGCGCGCCGGCGCTGAGCGGCTCGGCAACCCAGCCGTGGGACGACGCCACCTCGGGTCCGATCACGATCCCGTTCACCTTCAACTACCCGGGTGACGGCGGTGTCGGCTCCACCGTCATCGACGTGTCCAGCAACGGCATCGTCTACTTCGAGACGGCCACGCGCACGTTCGGCTTCTACGACGACTACACCGGCTTCCTCGGCACCCAGCCCGGCATCGCCGGCGCGTGGGGTGACCTCGAGCCGGCCGACCTGAGCACCTTCCTGGGTGGCCAGGGCGACATCTGGGTCGACTTCGATCCGCTCAACCAGTTCGTCGCCATCACCTGGGACGGCTGCAAGGAGTGGCAGAGCACCACCAACCCGAACCTGAACCTCAACACGATCCAGATCGTGCTGAACAACGGCGGCAGCGTGAACATCCGCTACGGCGCCGCCGGCGTGAACTTCACCGAGGCGCCGGTGCTGGTCGGCTTCACGCCGGGCAACGGTGCGCCGGATCCGGGCACGGGTGTGACGCCGCGTCAGGCCCCTGACCTGAGCGTCGCGTCCGCAGGCGCCGGCTTCCTGTCGGGCAACGGCGACGCGCCGGCCGTGATCAGCGTCGGCACCCGTCCCGCGGTCGGCGCTCCGCTGACCCTCACGACCACCACGGTCGAGCCGTCGGTCGTCGCCAACATCACCGTCATCAGCGCTGCGTCGCTGCCGGGCATCGACCTGTCGATCCTGGGCATGGGTGGCTGCGCCGCCTGGGTCAGCCTGCCCGAGCTGGCCTCGCTGTTCCAGATCGGCCCGCCGCCGTACGTGTGGCCGGCCCTGGCGTCGATCCCGGCCGCGTTCGTGGGCACGAACATCTACGCCCAGTCGGTCCAGTTCAGCATCTCGGTGCCGCCGTTCAACGCGGCGAACATGCTGGTCTCGGACGCGGTCTGCATGCACTTCGATCTGAACTGATCGGGGTAGCAGGCTGTCGACGCCGGCTCACCGGTGTCGCGAACCGCGAGCGGGTGCCTTCGGGCGCCCGCTCGCGCTCGTTTCGGGGGATCGTGTGGCGTGGCGCGCGCGTGGGGGCTCCCGGACCGTCGCCGACCGGCTACGGTGATCGGCGATGCCCTCGTCCGTTCCACTGCTCGGTCTCGCCGCCGGCGCGTTCTGCGTCGCGACCGCCGCTGCGCAGTGCGTGGCGCCTGCATCCGACCAGTCGCTCGCGACGCAGTTCACCGGCACGCGCAGCATCGGCTCGCCGGACCCGGTGCACGGTGCCAACGCCTTCTTCGATCTGATCGCCGACCAGGACCTGCTGCTGCGCGGGTTCGCGGTGCAATGCCTCGACAACGGGACGCTGGCCGTCGGCGGGAGCGTGCTGCCGGACCTGCGGGGACAGCTCGGGGAGTTCGATCTCTGGTCGACGCCGGGCACGGCGGTCGGCCGCACCGCGCCCGGTACCGGCGGCACGACGCCGGCCACGCCTCCCGGCTGGACCCTGCTGGGCAGCGTCCAGGCGGTGATCCAAGGGCAGGGGCAGCCGACCGCCGGCGCGTTCGCGGTGCCGGTTCCGCTGGCTGCCGGCAGCTACGGCATGGCGATCACCTGGCGCCGCATCGCGGCCGGCCAGCCCGACGCCGGCGCCGCGCTGCACCCGCGCTACACCGATCCGTCGCAGCAGTCGGTGCCGCTGATCCGCGGCGACCAGTTCGTCACCCTGACGGCGATCGGCGTGCAGGCCGCCGCCTGGACCGGCCCGCTGCAGCAGCCGTCGGTCGGTGATCTTCGGCTCGACTACTCGATCCAGGGCGCCTCGGCCTGGTCGCGGTCCTACGGCTTCGGCTGCTACGACCGCAAGCGCACCTTCTACGAGTCGTGGGCCGGTCCCCTGGCGCCCGCGGTCAACACGCCGGATCTGGCGGCGGGCGGCGTCAACGGCCTCGACCTCGCATTCACCGGCACCAGCTATGTCGTCACGCTCAACGCCGCACCGGGGCTCGCGCAGCCGTTCCAGGGCGGCGCCGGGACCGGCTTCTCGGTGCACGTCAACGCGCTGACGCCGCGATCTTCCGGCACGGCGTCGACCAACGCGTGGGACGACGCGATCTCGCCGCCGATCGCGCTGCCGTTCCGGTTCCGCTATCCGGGCGACGACGGCGTCGGGGCGAGCGAGATCCTCGTGTCGAGCAACGGCGCGGTGTACCTCGACGGCACGAGCGCTCGCACGTTCGGCTTCTACGACGACTACCCGGGCCTGCTGTCGGGCTCGCCGGTGCTGGCGCCGGCGTGGACCGACCTGGAGCCGCCGGACCGCCGCGTCGCGAGTTCGCCGGGCGCGGGCGACATCTGGGTCGACTCCGACGGGGCGTCGTACGTTGCGGTGACCTGGGACGGCGTGCCCGAGTGGGGCGTCGCCGCCAACACGAACACCGTGCAGGTCGTCCTGTACCAGGGCGGCGACGTGCAGTTCCGCTACGGCACCCTGCGGCACAGCGACGCGCCGCTGCTGATCGGCTTCTCCCCGGGCCGCGGCGTGCCCGACCCCGGCGTCGGCCTCACGCCGCGGCGCGAGCCGGACCTGAGCCTCGCCGCGGACGGCGCCGGCTATCCGTCCGGGGATGGCGCCACGCCGGCCCGGATCGGGCTGGCGGCGCGACCCGTGGTCGGTCGTCCGCTCACCATCCGGACCGTCGGCGTCGATCCGTCCGCGGTCGCGAACGTGACGCTGATCAGCGCGGCTCCCGCGGCGGGCGTCGACCTCGGCTTCGTCGGCATGCCGGACTGCGCGGCGTTCCTCGCGCTGCCGGAGCTGGTCGCGCTGTTCCAGGGTGGCGCAGGTCCGTACGAGTGGACCCCCACGCAGTCGATCCCGGCCGGGCTGGTCGGCGCGACGTTGTTCGCGCAGTCGGCGCAGTTCAGCGTGGCGGTGCCGTCCTTCAACCCGAGCAACCTGCTGCTGTCCGACGCGGTCTGCCTGCACGTCGACGTCAACTGACGGGGCGCGGTGGGGGGGCGGGCTCGGAGCCGGTTGCAATCGGCCCGAGGTCATTGTGAGCTCACTATGTACCAGGAGGCTGGTCATTGAGCGGCGTCGGATCGGGGTCCGGCTCCGACGTTGCGCCGCGCGCGTGACGCGCCCCGCGGGGGCCCGAATTGCCCGGGTCCGGCCGCGGGTCGTCGCATGGCACATTCGCGTAACCGCAAGTGGCTTACGACATCATGGCGATTCCGTTGATCGGTGCGGGGGTGCCTCGCTTGGCCAGGGCCCGCCGAACGAACGCGGGGGGTTTCCCTTGGCATCGCAAGACGGCTAGGCTCTCGGGTCTCCCGGCCGGCCATTTCCTTGGCGCGGTCACACATTCCATCCATCCGAAGAGTCATGCAACGAACCCTGCTTCTTCACCTGGCGGTGGCCGGCTCCCTGGCCGCTTCCCTCTCCGCTCAGTGCGTCGCGCCTGCTGGCACGCAGGCGCTCGAGACCCTGTTCGCGGGAACCACGTTCTACGCGAACACCACTCCGCCGGACTACGGCGTGAGCATGGACCCGGGCACGGCGATCCGCTTCGACCTGCACGTCGACTCCCCGATCAGCATCAGCTCGATCGGCGTCAACCTGCTCAATGACGGTGGCACCTACGCCACGGTCCCGTGCCCGAACCTCGTCGGCGCCCCGAACGGCACGATGGAGGTCTGGATCTCGGGTCCGCCCGATACCGTCAACAACGCGGCGCTGTTCACCAGCAACCCGTACGTCCACCTGCCGCCCCCGGGCGTCGCGCCGATCGCCCCCTGGGTCCAGCTGACCAACCCGGCGCTGCACCTGAACAACCTGGTGTTCGCCGCTCCGGACACGCCGTCGACCGGCTCGTTCACCGGCGGCCTCGCGCTCGGCGTCGGTGACTACGCCGTCGTCGTCGTGCTGGTGCCGCAGGGCGTCGCCGGCCCGGCCGGTGTCGCGGCCAACCCGGCCACGGACCGCATCCACCCGCTGTTCACCAACATGAACACGATCCCGGGTCCGGACACCTACAGCGATCAGTTCATCTCGATCTCGAGCCCCGGCGTCCAGAGCCCGGCGTTCGTCAATGGCGCGCTGCAGCCGACCTCGGCCACGCCGTACATGCCGAACCTGCGCCTCGCGTACACCCTGCAGAACGCCAACGTCGCCTACTCGACGTCGTACGGCGTCGGCTGCTACGACCGCAAGCGCTCGTTCTACGAGAGCTTCGCCGCCCCGGGCACGCCGCAGAACATCGACATCGACCCGGCCGGCTCGGCTGGCGCGATCAACGGCCTCGACTTCTTCAACATCGGCTCGAACTACATCGTCACGAGCAACGCGGCCCCTGGCCTGTTCGTGACCCCGGGTTCGACCGGCGGCGCGCTCCAGCTGAACACTGGCGTGCCCGCCCTGACGACCGGTGCGTGGGACGATGCGACCTCGGGCGCGATCTCGATCCCCTTCACCTTCAACTACCCGGGTGACGGCGGCGTCGGCACCACGGTCATCGACGTCTCCTCGAACGGCATCTGCTACTTCGAGACGGCCACGGCGACCTTCGGCTTCTACGACGGCTACGGTGGCTTCCTGGGCAACCAGGCGGCGATCGCGGCGGCGTGGTGCGACTTCGAGCCGGCCGACCTCAACACCTTCCTGGGCGGCACGGGCGACCTGTGGGTCGACTTCGACGCGCTGAACCAGTGGGTCGCGGTCACCTGGTCGGGCGTCCAGGTCTGGAACGAGCCCACCAACATCAGCACCGTCCAGCTGGTGCTGTTCAACGGTGGCGGCGTCTCGATCCGCTACGGCGCCACCGGCGTCAACTTCAGCAACGCTCCGGTGCTCGTCGGCTTCACGCCGGGCAACGGCGCGCCGGACCCGGGCACGGGCGCGACCCCGCGTCAGGCCCCCGACCTGAGCGTCGCCTCGGCTGGCGCCGGCTTCCTGTCGGGTGACGGCGCTGCGCCGTCGGCCATCAGCCTGGGCAACCGTCCGCAGATCGGCCAGTCGCTGATCATCAACACCGACAACTGCGATCCGGCCACGGCCGCCAACATCACCGTGATCAGCGGTGCGTCGCTGCCGGGCATCGACCTGTCGATCCTGGGCATGGGCGGCTGCAATGCCAACGTCGCGCTGCCGGAGCTGATGTCGATCTTCCAGTTCGGCACCGGCCCGTCGTTCAGCTGGAACGTCACCGGCGCGGGCACGATCCCGGGCTCGGTCGTCGGCGCGCAGCTGTACGCCCAGTCGGTGCAGTTCAACCTGTCGGTCCCGGCGTACAACGCCGCGGGTCTGCTGGTGAGCGACGCCGTCTGCTTCAAGATCGACGCCAACTGATCGTCGATCGATCGCCGACCGGTTCGCCGGTCGGCTTCGCGCGAGCAGGCGTCCCCACGCGGGGCGCCTGCTCGCGGCGGTTTTGGGGGCCGAGTCTCGGCGCCGTGTCGCTTCGTGCGGTGACCTGCGGGAGCACCCTGGGTAGTGCTGGGCTCGAGTTGCCTCCACTCGAAGCGGCTCCCTCGTCCCCGCGTCGCCGCACCACCTTCGACCGTCCGTACGCCATGCAACGATCCCATGCCGTTCGGCTGGCCCTCGCCAGCCTCGCGCTTTCCGCCGCCATCCGCGCCCAGTGCGTCGCCCCAGTGGGGCCGCGCTCGCTCGAGACGCTGTTCGCCGGCACGACCTTCTTCGCCAACACGACGCCGCCCACCTTCGGCGTCAGCCTGGACCCAGGCGTCGCGGTGCGCTTCGACCTCAGTGTGGGCGTCGGGATCTCGATCGACTCGATCGGCACCAACCTGCTCAACGACGGCGGCACGTATGCCGGCGTGACGGTGCCGAACCTGATCGGCGCCCCCAACGGCACGATGGAGGTCTGGATCTCGGGTCCGCCCGACACCGTCCTCAACGCCGCGCTGTTCACCAACAACCCGTACACGCACCTGCCGCCGCCCGGCGTGCCGCCGATCGCGCCGTGGGTGCAGTTGTCCAATCCGGCCACGCACCTGGACAACCTGGTGTTCTCGGCGCCGGACACGGCGTCGGTGGCGACCTTCAATCCGCCGCTGCAGCTGCCGCCCGGTGACTACGCGGTGGTGGCGGTGCTGGTGCCACAGGGCGTCGCCGGTCCTGCCGGTGTCGCGGCCAACCCGGCCACGGACCGCATCCATCCGCTGCTGACCAACCTCAACACGATCCCGGGGCCGGTCGCCTACTCCGACCAGTTCCTGAAGATCTCGAACCCCGGCGTCCAGAGCCCGGCGTTCGTCAACGGCGCGCTGCAGCCGACCTCGCCGACGCCGTTCATGCCGAACTTGCGCATCGACTACACGATCCCCAATGCGACGACGACTGCGTTCTCCACGTCCTACGGCGCGGGCTGCTACGACAGCTTCAGCACGTTCTACGAGGAGTTCGTCGCGCCGGGCTCGATCGACCTGTCGACCGGCGCGCTCAACGGGCTCGACTTCTTCAACCTCGGCAGCGGCTACATCGTCACCACCAACCCGGTGCCGGGTCTGTTCGTGACGCCCGGCTCGACCGCCGGCGCGCTGCAGCTGAACACCGGCGTGCCCGCGCTCTCGACCGGCGCCTGGGACGATGCGACCTCCGGTCCGATCTCGATCCCGTTCACCTTCAACTTCCCGGGCGGTGCGGGCACCACGATCCTCGACGTCTCCAGCAACGGCATCGTCTACCTCGA
Organism: Planctomycetota bacterium; assembly: GCA_050245995.1. Taxonomy (GTDB): domain Bacteria; phylum Planctomycetota; class UBA1135; order UBA1135; family UBA2386; genus JBFWWV01. The sequence continues at coordinate 51,549 of JBFWWV010000005.1, forward strand.
GACCGCGACGACGACGTTCGGGTTCTACAACGGCTACGCCGGCTTCCTCGCCAACCAGCCGGCGATCGCCGCGGCCTGGGGTGACCTCGAGCCCGCCGACCTCAACACGTTCCTCGGCGGAACCGGCGACCTGTGGGTCGACTTCGACCCGCTGAACCAGTGGGTCGCGGTCACCTGGGACGGCTGCCAGGTCTGGAACGAACCCACCAACATCAACACCGCGCAGGTCGTGCTGTTCAACGGCGGCAACGTCAGCATCCGCTACGGCGGCCAGGTGAACTTCACGAACGCGCCGTTCCTGGTCGGCTTCACGCCCGGCAACGGCGCGCCGGATCCGGGCAGCGGTCCGGCGCCGCGGCAGTTCCCGGACCTCAGCGTGGCCGGGAGTGGCGCGGGCTTCCTCAGCGGCGGCGGCAACACGGCAGCCAACATCAGCCTGCAGGGCCGTCCGCGGATCGGCCAGCCGCTGGTGATCGACACCAAGAACGTCGTGGCCACGTCGGCCGCCAACCTGACCGTGCTGTCGGGCGCGTCGCTGCCCGGCGTGGGCCTGAACACGTTGGGCATGCCCGGGTGCAGCGCGTGGGTGTCCCTGCCGGCGGTCGTGACCGACTTCGCGTTCGGACCCGGGCCCTACAGCTGGAACGTCACCGGCCCCGGCGGCGTGATCCCGGCGGCGGTCGTCGGCGTCAACCTCTTCGCCCAGTCGGTCCAGTTCGACACCGCGGTGCCGCCGCCGAACGCCGCCAGCCTGCTGGTGTCGGACGCGGTCTGCATCCACTTCGACGTCAACTGATCCTGTCGACGGCCGCTCGGGCGCCGCGCGCGTCGCCGTGCCGCGCCGGCGCGGTCGGACCACCGCGAGCCACGCGGCGCCCCACGCGCGACCGGCGGCCGGTCGATCGGTTAGGCTGCGGGGTGGAGACCCGTCATGACGATCGCCCCACGCCGCCTGCCGGCCCCGGCGCCTCGCGCGCCACGTGTGTTCCCGCTCGCCACCGCCGCGCTCCTGTGCGCCGGCTCGGCGATGGCGCAGCGCCCGCTCGACGGGCGCGCGTTCGTGCCGCCGAACCCCCGGTGCGAGATCTGGGTCGACCTCGAGGCGATGCGCAGCACCGAGGTCATGGAAGGCCTCGAGCTGTCGGCCGGCGCCATGCTGTTCGGGTTTGCCGAGGATGCCCTCGGCTTTCCCCTGGCCGCCCTGCACCGGCTGCGCGGCTACCCGCCGCTCGGCGAGGAACTTGTCGGCAACGACGCGGGCGTCCTGATCCTCGAGGGGACGTCGGACGTGATCACGCCGGCCGGCGCCGACGGCACGCGCCGCGACACCCTGTCGGGCTACGAGGTCGTCGTCGAGGACCGGCCCTGGCTCGATGCCGAGGACCCCAGCATCTGGGTGTCGCCGAAGCCCGGCGTCGTGGTCCATGGCGCGAAGCATGCCATCGCCCCGGTCCTGGCCGGCACGCAGGCGCCCGGGGTCACGCCACCCGAGCTGCTGTCGCTGTCGGCCGGCCGCGGCGTCCTCGCCCACGTGGTGATGGCATGCGACGACCAGGTCCGACGCGGCCTGACCGAGGTGCTCGAACTGGCCGAGGGCTCGACCCTCACCGCGCCGGACTACCTGATGCTGCGCGTGCGCGTCGAACCGCCGGTCGAACAGTACGGCGATCCAACCGTGCACCTCGACGGCCGCCTGCGCTGGTCCGAGAACGACGGCGCCTCCGACGCCATGGCCGCGCATCTGCAGCAGCAGATCGCGGCGCTGAAGGTGCACCCGCGCTTCGCCGCGTGGAAGGGCTTCTGGAACAAGGTCTCGATCGCCGTGCAGGATCGCGACGTCGTGCTGCACCTGGACATGGGGCGCCCGCGCGATGCCGGTTCGCTCTGGACCATGATCGCACCGGCCCTGCTGCTGCCGAGGGCGATCGAAGCCGCCGCGGCGCCCCCGGGGGTGCTGGTCCCCGTGCAGGTCGACGCTCCCGCGCCGGCGGACGGCGACGGTGATGGCGACGGCGACGGGGATGACGGCGACGGCAAGGACGGCGGCGGCAAGGGCGGCGGCGGCAAGGACGGCGGCGGCAGGGACGGCGGCAGGGGCGGCGGCGGCAAGGGCGGCGGCGGCAAGGGCGGCGGCGGGACCGACGACGGCGGCCGCGACGACAGCTGCCGAGACTGACGTATCGCCTGTTGCTCGACGGACGCGGCCGCCTTCGCCGGCCGGTGGAGCGTCGGCAGGCGCCTCGGCCCCGCACGGTCCGACCCGGTTTCTCGCGGGGCCGGTGGGCGTGTCGACGGATTCACAGGAAACCGCGCCGGTTTGCGGTGTCCTGGTTCCCCCTTTCGAGGTGGGCAAGCCGCAACAACCAATGCGTCAGTCCCGGGAATGGGCGTCCAGTGACCCGCGACCCCGGTCATCTCCGGGGGTCCACCCCGCGATCCCGGAGGGTTCCTCGTGTCGTCCAACCGCGTTCGTCTGCTGTCCTTGCTGTCGCTCGCCGTCCCGGCGGCGGCGCAGGGGCTCCTGTTCTCCACCAGCCAGACCGAGCGCACGCTCTCGGGCAGCGGCGGCACCGTGCTCCGGGACCTCCACGCCAATGAGGTCGCGCTGCAGGAATTCACGCCGTGCCCGTCGCTCGGCGCCGAGAAGTGGGGGGCGCGCACGACCTTCCAGACGATGGCCGGGGACGCCGACGGCAACGGCACCTACTGGGACCCGCAGCTGTTCGGCAACCTCGACGCGCTGGTCCACCTGTACCTGCCGGGCCAGGCCCTGAGCCCGCGCACCATCTTCTGGTCGCCGTCGCAGCAGCTCGGCACCGCGCGCAGCGGGGCGCCGGGGCTGCGTCCCGGCGACACCGGCCGCATCGTCGGCGTCGGCTCCTCGTACGGGCAGGTCGAGTACTTCCTGTCCGCGGACCAGGTGCAGTCGGTGCTGGGGATGCCGGCCACGCCGGTGACGGTCGACGTCGACGCGATCGCCGCCGATGGTGGGTTCGGCATCTTCTTCTCGCTCGACCAGGACACGCCGGTCAACACAACCTGCGGAGCGACGTTCGTGCGAGACGGCGACCTGCTGATGATCCCGCCGTCGATGATCACGTGGACCCCGGACCTGCGCGTCGCCGCGGTGGTGCCCGGCTGCGCGATCGTGGTCTACGACGAGGCGGCGATGGACGGCTTCGTGCAGAACGCGCAGGTTACCGACGCCGCCGGCAACTGCGTCTCCGTGATCCAGGACCTCGAGGCGCTCGACCTCGACTTCACCGGGCGGCAGTTCCCGCTGACGGTGTGCTCGGGCACGTTCTGGATCCCGTCGCTGCGGTTCACCGGCGAGCTGCTGTCGGGCGCGAGCGTGCTGACCACCGACCTCGCCGGCTCGATCGAGGTCACGACCTGCGGCGCGCTCGGCCGCTCGTGCGGGAGCGGCCCGACGCTGGGCGACCAGATGGGGTTGCTGCCGCCGATCTCGGGCACCGGCGTGCCGAGCCACGTCGACGCCCTCGACGACCCGTTCGGCACCGAGCGGTTCCTGATCGAGCCGCAGCAGCACGTGATCGGCACCGGCGCGCCGGCGGTGCTCGACGTGCACTCGCCGCTGCCGTGGACGGTGATCGCGGTCGAGGTCGTGCCGACGACCGTGGCGCCGCACATCGGGCTGCCGCCGTTCGCGATCTTCCGCGACCTCTACATCCTGGGCTCGCCGCCGTGGACCGACTTCTGGATCGGCCCCGGCTTCACGACCCGGGCGACGCCGGCGGTGCCGGTGCCGTGCAAGCTGGTGTTCCAGGCCGGCGGGATCGTGCTCGGCAACGTCGTGCTGAGCGCGCCGGCGACGGTCGACGTGCAGTAGCGCACCGCCACGCCACCGGAGCCCACCGCGACGCTGCGGCGGCCACGGCTCACTGCGGGATCGACAGCCGCTGCGCCAGCAGTTCGTAGCCGGCTGCCAGCGGATGGCTGGCGTCGGCGTAGAGCTCGCTCGGCAACACCTCGGGCACCAGCGTCGGGACGCCGCGCGCCCGCAGCCATCCCGCGGCGCCGTCGCGCAGCGCGGCGTGCACGGCGCGGCCGCGCTCGGTCAGCATGTGTTCGTTGAACGGTCCGATCAGCACGATCAGCCGGTTGCCTGCGGCGAGCAGCCGTTCGGCGGCACGCTGGAACGCGCGCCACTGCACCGACCGGTCGAGCGGCACCCAGTCGAAGTCCTGCACGGCGAGCCCGCGCGCCGTCCACGCCTCGGGCGCGAACGCCGGCGCCGCCGCGGCGGCCGCCGCGACATCGGGCGGCGCCTCGGGCCACAGCCGATCCGGGTGCGCGAGCGACCAGCTCGCCAGATCCCGCCCGCCGAGCCACGCCTGCTGCAGGTGGCGCGCCCAGCCGGCGAACGGCAGGCGCTGGTCGATCGCGCGACCGATCCGCGTCTCGAGGTCGGCGCGATAGACGCGCAGCGCGGCGTCGAACTGCGGCGCCAGCGCGGCGTGGTTGAACGCGGCCTCCTTGTCGTCCGACAGGTCGTGGCGCGGCGAGCTGAGCCACAGCAGGTTCAGGTGCAGCAGGACCGTGCGGCCGGCGATGGCGTCGCCGTGCCAGCGCAGCGCGCCGTCGAGCGCGATCGGGTGCGCGCCCTGGAACCCGAGGTTGGCGAACGCGCGGCCGTCGGTGCGCCCGAGCAGGCGAGGCAGCGCGTGGTCGGCAGCCGCGTAGGCGCCCCAGACGAACGAGTCGCCGAGCACCAGCACGTCGTCGCCGCGCTCGGCCACCGCAGCGGCGCGCGCGCCCCAGGTCCAGTAGTCAGAGCCCAGCGCGTACGGCAGGCGCGCGTCGGCGCCGGTCGCGGTGACCACATCGGGGCGCGGCCACCAGCGCGGCACCATCACCACCGCCGCGGCGACGATCCCGAGCACCAGCAGCCACTCGCGTGGCGTCGGCCACTGCTGCTCGTCGGGGCTGCGGTGCACGGGGTCCATGGCCTGGTTCAGAACTGGAAGTACAGGAAGGGCGCCGCTGCCGGCCGCGCGACCGCGAGCAGCCACAGCAGCATCGCCGCGGCCAGACCGACCCGCAGCGGCCGCCGGAGCGGCATGGCGCGCAGCGTCACGCCGGCCGCCGCCAGCAGCTGCAGCGCCCACACGAGCAGCACCATCGCCGCCAGCAGCAGCGGGAACTGCGCGTCGCCGGCGCCGGCGGTGAACATGCGCCGATAGACGACGCCCGCGGTGGCCCATTCGGGCGCGCGGAACGGCACCCAGGCGAGCGTCACGAACAGGAACACCCACGCCTGCTTGAGCAGCGTCGGCACGCGTTCGCGATAGAACGCGCTGCGCTCGAGCGGCAGCGTCGCGATGCGCCCGACGGCGTGCAGCGCGCCCCACAAGAGGAAGCCCCACGCGGCGCCGTGCCACAGGCCCGACAGCACCATGGTCACCGCGACGTTCGCCAGCATGCGCCCGCGGCCGCGCCGGTTGCCGCCGAGCGGAACGTAGACGTAGTCGCGGAACCACGTCGACAGGCTGATGTGCCAGCGCCGCCAGAAGTCGCCGAGGTCGACCGCGGTGTAGGGGCGGTCGAAGTTGACCATCAGCCGGTAGCCGAGCGAGCGGGCGACGCCGCGCGCCATGTCGGTGTAGCCGCTGAAGTCGAAGTAGATCTGCCACGCGAACGCGAACGTCGCGGCCCACAGCGCCGGCGCCTGGAACTCGGCCGGCGCGGCGTACACGCGGTCGACGTACTGCGCGAGCCAGTCGGCGAGCACGACCTTCTTGAACAGGCCCTGCACGAACAGGCCGGCGCCGACCGCGAAGTCGTCGGCGCCGAGCCGCGGTGCCGCGCGCAGCTGCGGCAGCAGGTGGCTCGCGCGTTCGATCGGCCCGGCGACGAGCTGCGGGAACAGCGCGACGAACGCCGCGAACCGCACGAAGCTCGGCTCCGGCTGCAGCTGGCCGCGGTAGACGTCGATGGTGTAGCTCATCGACTGGAACGTGAAGAACGAGATGCCGACCGGCAGCAGCACGTCGGGCGCCGGCAGCTGCCAGCCGAGCGGCAGCAGCAGCGCGTTCACGTTGTCCGTGACGAAGCCCGCGTACTTGAAGAACCCGAGCAGCCCCAGGTTGGCGACGAGGCTCAGCACCAGCCACGCGCGCGGCCGCGCGCTGCCGGGGATCCGCGCCGCGACGGCGAAGTCGAGCGCGGTGGACCCGACGATCAGCACCAGGTACAGGGGGTTCCACCAGCCGTAGAACACGTAGCTCGCGACCAGCAGCCACGCGTTGCCGGCCGGGGTGTGCCGCAGCCGCACGTGGCCCAGCAGGACCACCGCGAAGAACGCCGCGAACACCCAGGTGTGGAACAGCACGGCGGTCCCGGCGCTCAGTCCCCGGCGGCCTTGGGCACCGCGCGCACGCAGCGGAACCCGAGCGTGTCCGGCGCCAGGCACGCGTCGCCGAAGCCCGGCCGGTCGCGCCCGCGCGCCGCCGAACGCAGCGCCGCCGCCGACGACACATAGCTGCCGCCGCGGACCGCGTACTGCACTGCGGCATCGCCGTCGTCGTCCGGGCCGCGCGGGTCGGTCGCGTCGCCGCGCGCGTAGGTCGCGGCGCCGTACACGTCGTTGCACCACTCGGCGACGTTGCCGTGCATGTCGAACAGGCCCCAGGCGTTCGGCCGCCGTGTGCCGACCGCGTGCGTTCGGCCGCCGGCGTTGTCGGCGAACCAGGCGTGGTCGCGCAGCCGGCCCGGGTCGCCGCCGCAGGACCACTCGGTGTCGGTGCCGGCGCGGCACGCGTACTCCCATTCGGCTTCGGTGGGCAGGCGGTAGCCGTTCTTGCCGAAGTCGCAGCGCGCGGTCTCCGCGTCATAGCACGGCTCGAGGCCTTCCGCGCGCGAGCGCGCGTTGCACAGCTCGGCGGCCATCACCCAGGTGACGTTGTCGATCGGGTGGTCCGCGGCCTTGGTGCGCGACGGGTTGGTCTGTTCCAGGCGCTGCAGCAGCGCCTGCGCGACCTCGCGGCGGTCGATCAGGAACGGCCCCAAGGTGACGCGGTGCGGCGGTCGTTCGTCGGCGTCTCCGCCGGTGCTGCCCATGGTGAACGTGCCGCCGGGCAGTGCCACCATCTCGTCGCCGCCGGCGGTCACGACGATCGCGGGCGCCGGCACCGGCGCGCGGCCGCAGGCCGCCGCCAGCAGCAGCGGCAGCAGTGCACTCGCTCGCCGCGTCACCGGCCGGCACCCTCGGCGTGCTTGCCATCGCCGGCCGTGTCGTCTTTCTCGGTGCGCGCGATCGGAACCGGGATCCAGTCGGGTTCCTTGTTGGAACGGCCGCCGGCGGTGATGCGCATGCGTTCGTGCGGTGCTTCGGCGCGCGCCACCCACAGGTCCCAGCCCTCGGCTTCGACTCCCGAGCTCTCGGGCGTGCGGTGGCTGCCGAGACGCCGGCGCCCGTCGCGCGGCCCGGACGTGAAGGCGACGAAGCGAGCGTCCGGCGACAGGTCGGCGTGGTAGATCATGTCGTCGCGGCGCGGTGCGTTGCGCACGATCTGCTCCGCGGTGCCGACCTGCGGCGTCTCGCCGGTGAGGTCCAGCGCGGCGCGCGCCAGCGTGTACTCCGTCAGGCCCCAGCACAGCGTGCGGCCATCGGCGCTGACGTCGGGCCGGCAGCCCTCGAGGTGCAGGTCGTGCACCGTGTCGCCGTCGGCGGCGAGCGCGACGATCGCGTGCCGCAGCCCCATGCCGCCGTGCACGCTGGCCAGGATCCACTTGCCGTCGGCGCTGAAGCACGGGCAGAACAGGTGCTCGAGCGCCGCGTTCGGGTGCGCGCGCGTCTCGCCGGTGACGAACGAGAAGATGCGCAGGCCCTTGGTGGCCCAGGTCACGGCGCTGAACCGTTCGAACTCGTCGGGCAGGTAGCCGATCTCGCTGTTGTCCGGGCTCCAGAACGGCTCGCGCCCGCGCTCGATCAGCACCATGCGGTCGCTGCCGTCGACGCGCATCAGGCCGATGTCGCGGCGCCGGTGCGCGTCCTCGCCTTCGCCTTCCCAGGTGTCGGCCTGGAACGCGATCCACTGGCCGTCCGGCGACACCTTGCCGTAGGTCTCGTCGATGTCCTCGGTGCGCGTCAGGTTCCGCGGGTCGGTGCCGTCGGCGTTGCAGGTGTAGAGCTCCCAGTTGCCGTCGCGCTCGGTCTCGAACAGCAGGCGATGCGGATACGCCGCGAGCTCCGCCTGCAGCGCGGCACCGTCCTGCGCGCGCAGGGCTGCGGGCACGGACAGGGCCAGCGCCGCGGCCAGCACCGCGGCCGCCTGCGGCGGACGGGACATCGGGGGTGTGGGCATAACGGGGGCCCGTACGGAATGAGGGGGCGCGGTGAGGCGCGTGGGATTGTCGACCGAGGAGTATAGAACGCGACGCCCGGCCGCGCGGCAGCGCCGCGAAACGGCCGGTGCCAGCGGCACGGTGCGCCGTCTATGCTGCGCCCCATGGACAGCGAACCCGACCCGTTCCGGGCCGGCCGGCGCGCGTCGCCGACCCGCCGAGGCCCGACCCGCAGCCGGCTCACCCGCACCCTGCTCGCCGTGACCCTGCTGGCGACCGCCGTCAGCGCCCAGGGCAGGCGCGGCGACGACCGCCCGGGCCCCGCGCGCGACGACTCGATCACGCGCAAGGACCCGGCGATCGCCGCGATCGACAAGTTCTTGAAGCGCCACAGACCGTCGCAGAAGCGCGCCGACTGGCGGCAGGCGATGAAGGCTCCGGACGAGGTGAAGTTCCGGAAGGACCGCGAGTACCGCTGGCACCTCGCCACCAGCAAGGGCGAGGTCACCGTGCGGCTGCTGCCCGAGGCGGCGCCGATGCACGTCACCAGCACGGTCTACCTGACACGCGCCGGCTTCTACGACGGGCTGGTGTTCCACCGCATCGTGAAGGGTTTCATGGCGCAGGGCGGCTGCCCGCTCGGCAACGGCACCGGCAACCCCGGCTACATGCTCGACGGCGAGTGCAAGGACGACGTCAAGCACGACAAGCCCGGCATCCTCAGCACCGCCAACACCGGCGAACCGAAGACCGACGGCTCGCAGTTCTTCCTCACGTTCGCACCCGCACCGCACCTCGACGGCAAGCACACCGTGTTCGGCGAGGCGATCGAGGGGTTGCCGGTCCTCGAAGCGCTCGACGCCTGCGGCGCCGCCGACAGCGCCGGCAAACCGAGCGAACGGATCGAGATCGTGCGCGCCTGGATCACCGTGGTCGAGAAGCCGATGGTCGAGGCTTCGGGCGGCGACGGCGACGGCGGCGAGTGAGCGCCGCGCACGTCGTCGTGCTGACCGGCGCCGGCATCTCCGCCGACTCCGGCGTGCGCACGTTCCGCGACGCCGGCGGCCTCTGGGAGGGCCGCCGCCCCGAGGACGTCGCGACGCCCGAGGCGTGGGCGCGCGATCCCGCCGACGTCTGGCGCTTCTACCAGCTGCGCCGCGCGCAGCTGCGCGAGGTCGCGCCCAATGACGCGCACCTGGCGCTCGCCGCGTTCGAGGCGCGGTGCGCGGCCAAGGGCGTCGCGATCACCGTCGTCACCCAGAACGTCGACGACCTGCACGAACGCGCCGGCAGCGCGCCGCTGCACATGCACGGCGAGCTGTCGGTGCTGCGCTGCGAGCCCTGCGGCCATCGCCTGCGCGACCTCGAGCACACCGACGCCGGCGCGTTCGTGCCGTGCCCCGCGTGCGCGCAGCCCATGCTGCGTCCCGACGTCGTCTGGTTCGGCGAGGTGCCGTACCACCTCGACGCCATCCAGCGCGCGATGGCCGCGTGCACCCAGTTCGTCGCCATCGGCACGTCGGGCGCCGTCTGGCCCGCCGCCGGCCTGCTGCACGCCGCGCGCGAACTCGGCGCCGGCACCTGGGTGCAGGCGCTGGAGGCGCCGCACAACCTCGACGAGGTGGACCGGTTTCGTCCCGGGCGCGCGGTGACCGCGGTGCCGGCGCTGCTGGAGGAGCTGGCGGGGGTGCTGCGGCTGTGAGGTCGCGGTGCTCGGGGCATCCGACGGCCCATCAGCCGTGAGTCCGACGCTGTCGAGAAGGCATCGATCGGTGACCGGCTTGGCAGACCGACGGGGCCTGCTACAGTGGCGCGACCGTCATCCCTTCGATGCCGTGACGAGGGGACCAAAGGAGAGGAACCGGAGATGCGCAGCGTGACGTCTGGTCCGGGGGGGGCTGCGGAGGTGGGTGCGATGACGCGCGTGAATGATTGTGCTCGTCTGCCCGAGCGTTGCAGGTCCTTGATGGACTGGTTGACCGGAGGGCTCCTGGTGCCGGTCACTCTTATGGCGGTTGAGACCGCGGCGGCGCAGCAGACCTGGGTCGTGGATCGGTATGGTCGCCCGGGAACGGACTTCACGGACCTTCCGGCAGCGGTAGCTGCCGCGCAGGATGGTGACACCCTGCTGCTGCGCGCAACGAGTACGACCCTGAGTCAGGCAGAGGCATATGAAGCTCCCGGTCTTGTGGACGGAAAGGGCCTGGTGATCCGGGGTGAGGACCATACGACGCCCGTCGCGGTGTACGGCTATTGGGACGTGCGCAATCTGCCCTCGCAGAGTTCCTTCGTGGTGAGCAAGCTCACGCTCTCGGGCCTCTTCAACGTGAACTGCTTCGCCTGGTTCTTCGGTCCCAACGATGGTCCGGTCGCGTTCGACCGGGTTCGTGTACTACCGATTGCGCACTGTGGGTCCCTCATCGGTCCGGTTTCGCGATTCAGGGACTGTGACCTCGTCAGCCTGACTCAGTGCCAAATCGATGCCAGCGACTGGGCCTGGGCGATCGAGGGCTCGAAGGTCATGATGACCGACACGACGGTCACCCAGACGCAGGGCAGCATCGTCAACACGCACATGGTGGGTACACTCCGTGTCACCGACAGCGAACTCTGGATCGCGGGAGGTCGCGTCGAGGGCCCCTCGGAGTACCTGTCGCACCACGTCGCGAGCTCGCCGTTGTGGCTGTGCCGTTCGGTCGTGCACCTGTCGGCTGGGGCGCGGGTGATCGGTGGGACGACCCTGGGTGGGTTCCGGTACCCTCCTGCCTCCGGTACCTGCGACCCGTGGCCCGACGTCTACTACGACAGCACGGTGCAGCTCTCGCTCTCCGGGATCACGCGCGTGAACTGGATCGCGACCCCCCAGGTCGGCGTCCGCACGACCCAGCAGGGCGCCACACTGACGATCCGCCAGGACTTCGGCCAGCCGTCGTCGGCGACGCTGCTGCTGATCGGCGCGATCCAGACGCCGCCGTGGAGCGCCGGGATCGGCCCGGTGTTCGTGGACCCGACCGCGGTGTGGAGCGACCTGCGGCTAGGTCCGCAGCCGAGCCTCGTGCTGCAGTCGTTCGCGATCCCGCCGGGGGTCCCGTTGGGCACGCAGCTCGGCGTGCAGGCGTTCGGCTGGACGCCTGCGGGCGGCTTCCTGGCGTCGAACCTGGCGACGATCGGGTTCTGATCGGCGGGTTCTGACGGCGGACCCTCAGCGCCCCGGGTGCAGCCGCAGCGCCACCGCGGGCGCCTTCACCGCGTCGCCGTCGCCGGTCCGCTGATACGCGGTCAACACCAGCTGCGGTCGGTCGGGCGCCAGCAACGCGAAGCGGGCGATGCCGTCCGTCGCGACCTCGGTCCGGTGCTCTTCGAGCACGGCGTCGAGGTCGCACCAGATCGCGCCGGCGCCGTCGATCGCGACCGGCGAACTCCGCGCCGCGGTCGACACCAGCAAGGTCACGCGACCGCCGGGCTGCAGCCCGGTGACCTCGAGTTGCACGGGTTGGCCGACCGTCGGCACGCCGCTGGTCACGCGGATGCGCGGCACCTCGCCATCGGCGCGCGGCATGTACGTTCCGAACTGGCGCACGAAGCCCCAGCTCGGCTCGATCAAGTACGAGCACTCGCGATCCGTGGAGCTGACCCAGTCGCCGATCGGGCTCGCAACGGCGTCCCACGCGCCGTTGTAGCAGGCGAGCCAGGTGGGCACGCCCATGCGCGGGTGGTGTCGGCCGGCGGTCATGCCGGGCTCGGTCTGCGACAGCGGTGCGTGCGCCAGCATCGCCACGCTGTCCTGGTCGTCGCCGCAGCGGTAGACGAAGTAGCCGCCGGTGAAGTGCGCCAGCGGCACGGTGTCCCAGGTGTGCGCGCGCCATTCGAGCAGTCGGGACGCCGGGTTGTGCACCGCGTGCCGGCGGTTGTGGCCGTCGATCAGGAACGCGCACAGCCGCGGCGGCGTGCCGTCGAGCAGGCCGGTGGCGTCGAGCACGCCGGCCTTGGACACGATCTGGTCGGGCCCGGCGGCGAACGCCCAGGCCTCGAAGCCGGCGGCCAGCCGCGGGCGGCCGTCCGGCGTCGGCGGCAGCTGCACGACGTTGTGCATGGTGCCCGAGCCGGGGCCGCCGTAGCCGGTGAGGCGCTTGGCGGTGTCCATGTGCGCGGCATCGGCGAAGTCGTAGAACGCGAAGTACGACACGCCGCCGCGCTGCGGCTGCGCGATGGTCGGCGCCCACACATCGCGGCCGTCGATGGTCAGGAACTGGCTGTCGAACAGCACCTGGTCGCCGTCCTCGGGGCCGAGGAACATCGACAGCCGCCGCGGCTGCATGGGGTCGGAGCCGACGTCGTAGAACTGCGCCGGCGCGGCGCCGTAGGTGAGCGGCGGCGGCGACGCCTGGCCGGTGACGTCGATGCCGTTCAGCACCAGCACGCCCCGCTGCTCGTGCAGCTGCAGGGTGTGCGCGCCGCGGACCTTGACCGGCAGGTCGAGCTCGAGCGGCATCGAGTGACTTTGCAGCTCGGGGAACGCGGTGACGTCGAGGATCTCGAGGCGGTCGGTGCCGCGCGACACGTAGTAGACCATCGCGCGTTCGGTGCCGTCCGGCTGCACGATGCGGCCGGCGCGTAGGTCGGTCCACGGCACGCCGAGGCCGGCGACCGGGACGAACGTGTCGGCGACCAGGCTCCAGTCGTCGGCCACCAGCGCCAGGTAGATGCCGGCGCCGGTCGCCGACGCGAACAGCCAGCGGTCGCGCCATTCGTCGTAGGCGGGGTCGCGGTACGGCATGCGCACGACATCGACGCCGAAGTGGCCGGCGGTGTCGGGGTGCGTGAACGCGCGCAGGCGGGCGATGCCGACCGACTCGGCGAGCAGCGGGTCCTGCGGCACCGTCGGCGCTGCGGGCGCATCCGGCTGCGTTGGCTGCGGCGCGGGCGCCGGACCGGCGCAGCCCAGCAGCACGGCGGCGAGCAGCGTCGCGGTCGGCCGCGTCGCGTTGCGCCTCACGAGCCCTTGGCCGCGCGCCGCGCCAGCTCGTCGTGGATCTGCACCAGCGTCGTCTGCAGGTCGAAGCGGTAGTCCCAGTCGGGGTAGTGCTGCCGGAAGCGGCGCACGTCCGAGATCCACCAGATGTGGTCGCCGCTGCGGTGCTGGTCGCTGTAGCTCCATTGCATGGTCTTGCCGGTGATCCGTTCGCACAGGTCGATCGCCTCGAGCATCGAGCAGTTGCTGTGGCGACTGCCGCCGATGTTGTAGACCTCGCCGCGCCGCGGCGCCTTGACGAAGTGCTCGAAGCACGACACCAGGTCGGCGCAGTGGATGTTGTCGCGCACCTGCTTGCCGCGGTAGCCGAACACCGTGTAGTGCTTGCCGCTGCGCGCGCACTGCATCAGGTAGCTCAAGAAGCCGTGCAGCTCGGCGCCGGAGTGGCCGGGGCCGGTCAGGCAGCCGCCGCGGAACACGCCGGTGAACAGGCCGAAGTAGCGGCCGTACTCCTGCACCAGCACGTCGGCCGCGACCTTCGACGCGCCGAACACCGAGTGCATCGACTGGTCGACGGTCATGTGCTCGTCGATGCCGTGCGCGTGGTAGGGGTGCTGCGGATCGACCTCCCAGCGGCGGTCCAGCTCGACCAGCGGCAGCCGGTTCGGCGTGTCGCCGTAGACCTTGTTGGTCGACGTGAACACGAACACCGCCTGCGGGCAGTGCGTGCGCACCGCCTCCAGCAGCACCAGCGTGCCGGTGGCGTTGATCGAGAAGTCGGTCATCGGCTCCTTCGCGGCCCAGTCGTGCGACGGCTGCGAAGCGCAGTGGATGACCGCGCCGACGTCGGTCGACAGCTCGGCGAACAGCCGGTCGATCGCCGCCGCGTCGCGGATGTCGATCGACTCGTGCCGGTAGCCCTCGACCTGCTGCTCGAGCCGGCGGCGGCTCCACTCGGTCGACGCGCCGTCGCCGAAGAAGTAGCGCCGCATGTCGTTGTCGATGCCGACCACGCGGTAGCCGAGGTCGGTGAAGTGGCGCACGGACTCGGCGCCGATCAGGCCGGCTGCGCCGGTGACGATGCAGGTCTTCATGGGGCTACGCGAGGATCGGCTCGAGCTGGGCGCGGTGGTCGCGGATCCACCGGGCGATCTCGGCGACGATCGCGGCGGCGCCGATGCGCGGCCGCCAGCCGGTGCGGGCGGTGACCGCGCGGCAGTCGCTGAGGTAGGCGATCAGATCGTTGGGCCGCTGGTCGGCGACGGCGGCGATCGGGATGGTGGCGCCGGTGTGCTCCCGGCACAGCGCGGTCAGCTCCTGCAGCGACAGGCTGCAGTCGCGGCCGCCGCCGACGTTGAACACCGCGCCGTCGAACTCGTCGAGGCGCTCGATCTGCAGCTGCAGCAGCGCGAACAGGTCGTCGACGTGCAGCAGGTCGCGCACCTGCTTGCCGCTGCCGCCGAACCCGAGATACGACAAGGCGCCGCCGAACAGGTGGCGCGCCACCCACAGCACCACGACGCCCTGGTCGACCTTGCCCATCTGCCACGGGCCGGTCAGCACGCCGCAGCGCAGCGTGAGGCCCTTGAGCCCGTAGGCCGCGCGGTACTCCTCGAGCAGCAGCTCGCTGCACAGCTTGCTGGCGCCGTACAGCGAGCGCGCGCCGGCCAGCGGGAAGGTCTCGGCGATGCCGTGCTCGGACGCGCCGGGCGTGGTCTGGTCCGCGAGCAGCTCGAAGCGCGTCGGGCCCTCGTCGTAGCGCAGCGCGTTGATCGGCGCCGCCGGGTAGACGCGGCTGGTCGACAGGAACACGACGCCGGCGCCGCAGCGCCGCGCCAGTTCCAGGCAGTGCAGCGTGCCGCCGAGGTTGGTCTGGATCACGTAGTCGGGCGCGCCGTCGTGGCCGGCCAGCACCGACGGCTCGGCGGCGCAGTCGACCAGCAGGTCGAAGTCGCCGAGCGCGAACAGGTCCTCGCGCACCCGCACGTCGCCGTGCGCGAACTCGACGCCGGCGGCGGAGAGCCGCGGCAGCGCCAGCTCGGCGCCGCGGCGGCGCAGGTTGTCGAGCGCCGTGACCGCGGTGTCCGGCCACGCCTGCCGGAACCTAACCGCCAGGCTCGACCCGACGAAGCCCGCGCCGCCCGTGATCAGGATCCTCTGTGGCCTCGACATTGCTGGTGACGCGGTCCTCGGTGTGCTCGTGCCGATGGAGCCGGGCCATCGTGCGGTTGTGTTCTGCCATCAAGTCGTCGTGAATGAAACGCCGTTCTGCCAGCGCCTTCATCAGCGTCGCCAGGTAGCGCCGGCCGAGCGTGCGCAGGTTGAACTTCGCCAGCCCCTTCTTGCGGCCGTGCCACGCGATCGGCACCTCGGCGATGCGGAAGCCGCGGTTCAGCATCCCGAGCGACAGCTCGATGGTCAGGTTGAAGTGCGACGCGTACAGCGGCTGCAGCGACTGCAGCGCCTCGCGGCGGTAGACCTTGAACGCGTTGGTCAGGTCGTTGTATCGGGTCCAGAACAGCAGCTGGATCACCTTGTTGCCGAGCCGGTTGGCCAGGCACTTCACGAACGGGTAGTCGACGACCCTGCTGCCCTTCTTGAAGCGCGAACCGAACACCGCGTCGTAGTCGCCGTCGCGCAGGACCTCGTAGCAGCGCACGATGTCGGCCGGGTCGTCGGACAGGTCGGCCATCACGACCGCGACGATGTCGCCGTGGAAGTGGTCGAAGCACGACCGCACCGCCCGCCCGAAGCCGCCCGGCGGCCGGCGCTGCACCAGCGTGATCGGCACGCCCTGCGCCATCCGCGCGCGCACCACGTCGGCGGTGCCGTCGGTGCTGTTGTCGTCGGCGATGACGAACTCGAACGGCACCGAGGCCGCCCGCAGCGCGGCGGCGATCACGTCGATCGCATCGCCGATGTTGTCCTGCTCGTTGTGCGCAGGGATGCACACGGACAGCAGCGGCTTGTGGGCGGGAGCGGACACGGGGGCGGCAGGGGATGGTACCGTAGCGGCCGCCGGCGCAAAGGCGCCGCCGCCGATGTGTCGCACGCTAGGATGTCGGCGATGTGTCCCAGCGATCCAGCCGGGGAGCCGGCGCGCCCTCGCGAGGCGAGCGACGCTGCCGATGCCAGCGGCCCGAGCCCGCCTTCCGGCGATGCGGCGCTGACGCGGCGGGCGTTCCTGTGGCTCGGCAGCGGCTTCACGCTCGGCAGCATCGCCAGCAGCTACCTCGCCAACCAGCTGCCTTCGCCGGGGCAGATCTGGGCCCCGCCGGACCGCGTCGTCGCCAACGCGACGGCGCTGCTCCCGGTCGTTGCGCCGGTGGGCTTCCAGTACGGCGGATCGCACTATCAGGTGCGCGGCGTGCACTCGGACAACGGCACGCTCTCCGGCGCGCTGCGCGATCTGCTGCAGCGGATCTTCCCGATGGAGCCGTCGTCGGTGCCTCTCTCCCTGGACCCGCACGACAACTGGACGCTGGTGGGCGCGCCGTCGAGCAACCGGCTGACCGCCGAGTTCCTGAAGCACGACCTCGCGGACATCACGCGCGACACCCCGCCGCCGGCGGGGCTCAAGTATCGCTATCGCTACAGCGGGCGGATGCTGGCCCTGCACCGGTTCCGGGCGAACGGCGACGAGCAGCCGGAGGCGCGGGAGGCGTTCGTCGAGGAGCTGGGCACGGGCCGGACCTTCGGACAACGCGACCCGGGCTGGCTGCAGGAGGACTTCCTGCTGATCACGCGCCTGCCGGACTGGACCACCGGCGAGCTGCGGCACCGGTGCCTGGTCGGCGGCGTCCACGGCACGGCGACGCGGGCGTTCGCCGAACTCATCGGCTCGGACTGCTTCTCGGCGCACGAGCTGGAGCAGCTGCGTCAGAATGCCGACCGCCCGACCCAGATCCTGGTCCGGGTCGATGTCGAACACCACATCGCAGAGCGCAGGTCGACGCCGGTGCGGGCCACCGTGCTCGACATCTGGCCGCGCGGTTGACGGGGACGTGGCGGGCGATCAGTGTCCGCCGCCGAGCCGTTCGAGCAGCTGCCGCGCCACCGCATCTTCCGGCGAGATCCGCAGCGCCTCCTCGAGGTGCCGGCGGGCGCCCGCGACGTCGCCGTTCTGCAGCAGCAGCTGCGCCATGTTCAGGTGCGCGCGGCCGTTGCCCGGGTCGAGTTCGATCGCGCGGCGGAACGCCTGTTCGGCGGCGGGTACGCGGCCGGTCTGCGCGCGCAGGATGCCGAGCGCGACCCACGGGTCGCTGCGGTCGGGCCAGCGCTCGGTGAGGTCGAGGAACTCGCGTTCGACCGGCTGCCAGTCGGGACGCTGCCGCGTGGCGGCCTGCAGCAGCGCGCACCAGCCGAGGCCGATGGCGACGTCGGCGCGTACCTGGGCCAGGTGGTCCTGGCGGCGCAGGTCGCCGCCGAGCAGCAGCCGCGCCTGCTGCAGCGCGGCGGTGGCGGCGGGCAGCTCGCGGGCGTCGCCGGCGGCGCGTTCGAGCAGCAGCTGCCCGCGCATGAGGTGCAGCCGCGGGTCAGAGGGATAGCGCTCGAGCGCGCGATCGACGAACGACTCCTGGTCGGACCAGGTGTCGAGCCGCGCGAACGACAGCGTCGCGAAGGCGGCCACCAGCGCGCAGAGCACCCACGTCCACCGGGCGGCGAACGCCGGGCCGCGCGCGCTCGCGATCGGCGCGGCCAGCAGCAGCCCGAGGCCGGCGCACGGCAGGTACAGGTAGCGATCGGCGATCGGATACGGCCCCAGGCTCGCGGTCGTGAGCATCGGCGGCACGACGCCGGCCAGCACCAGGAGCGCGCCGGTGCGGACGCGCGCGCCGCCGCGCCACAGCAGCGCCGCGAGCCCCGCGAGCGCGAGGCCGCCGAGCGCGAAGGCGGCGGCGCCGACCTGTGCCACCGGCGCGAACATGACGAGCCCGAACGGCCACAGCAGGTGCATGACGAGGCCGCTGCCGGTGGCGGCGCCGATCGCGAACGGCGAGCCGGGGTGCGCGAACGTCGTGCGGTCGAGCCCGCCGGCTGCGTCGCCGAACACCAGCGTCCGGAGCAGCCACCACAGCGGCAGCAGCAGCAGCGGCCACAGCGCGGCGAACCGGGCGCCGCGAGCGCTGCCGTGGGTCCCGCCGCCTCGGCGAAGCAGATCGCTCGCGACGTACAGCAGCGGCGTCACCGCGCCGCCTTCCTTGGCGGCGAGCGCGAGCGCCGCCAGCGTGATCGCGGCCAGCAGGTCGCGCGTCCGGCCTTCGGCGCGGAAGCGCAGCCAGGCGCACAGTCCGTGCAGCGCGCAGGCGCCGGCCAGCACGTCGTTGAGCGCCGCGCACCACGCGACGCTCTCGGCCTGCGCGGGGTGCAGTGCGAACAGCAGCGCCGCGAGAGTCCCCGGCAGCATCGCCGGGGGCCCGCCACCGAGCCGCCAGAGCCGGGCCACCGCCAGCGCCGCCAGCAGGTGCAGCAGCAGCGCCATGGCGTGGATCGCCCACGGCTGCCCGTCGCCGAGCCACCAGCCGAGCGCCATCAGCTGCGCGGTCAGCGGCCGCCAGTGCCCGAGCTGCTCGCCCCACAGCGGCGTGGTCCACAGCGCGACGAGGTCCCACGGGTCGTGCAGCCCGGGGTTGCCGGCGAGCAGCGTCAGGTCGTCGTAGACGAACGCGCCGCCGAGCGCGCGCGCGAACACCAACGTCACCGCCAGCAGCAGCAGCGCGACGCTGGCGCGCGACAGCTTCGCCGAGCCGTCGGTCATGCGTCGGGCCGCCGGTTGCGGCGGCGTCGGCGGCGGTCCTCGACCAGCGCCGTGCCGAGGGCCACGGCCACCGCCGCGCCGAGCAGCCAGCTCTCGAACACGAACCCGAGCAGCGCGCCCATGGCGACCGCGACGGCGACCTCGGACTCGGCGCCGGCGCGGCGGCGGTCGGGGTTCGTGGGCGAGCCGGGCACGGCGCGACTGTAGGCGCGGGCTCGCCCGCCCGGAAGCGCGGCGCCGGCTCTGCGCACGAAGCCCCGTGTGGGGTGTGTTCGCCGCCCGGCCTCGGCTGGAATTGCGGGCCCGGCTCGCGTGTTGTGCGCGCATGCCCCGAGTCTCGTTCCGACGGTGGTGGGCGCCGCTGCGCTGGGTCCTCGGCCTGCTGGCCACGATCGCGCTGCTGGCCTGGCTGATGGGCGCGTTCGGCGAGCACACGCCGCCGGGCGAGCCGCTGCCGCCGCTCCCTCTGCCGGCCGGCGTCGCCGTGCACACCACAGCGCTGCGGTCGGTGCCGCGCCACGAGAGCGCGGTAGGCACGGTGCGCGCCGTGCGCGAGACCGTCGTCGCCGCGCGCATCCTCGGCCGGGTCCAGGATCTGGCGATCGAGCGCGCCGGGCAGACGGTCCGGCAGGGGCAGGTGCTGGCCCGGCTCGACGCCACCGACCTGCAGGCGGCGGTCGACCAGGCGGTGGCGGCGCAGGCCGCGGCCGAGACGCGCCGCGACAAGGCGCGCCTCGACCTCGAGCGCACGACCGAGCTGGTGGCGCGCGACGTCGCCGCGCCGGACCGGCTCGAGACCGACCAGGCCGCATTCCGCGCCGCCGAGGCGCAGCTCGAGCAGGCGCGCCAGGCGGCCAACGGCGCGCGCTCGGCGCTCGCGTTCGCGACCGTTCTGGCGCCGATCGACGGCATCGTCGTGGACAAGGACGTGCAGGTCGGCGACGTGGTGCTGCCCGGGCAGCCGATCTGCACGCTGTACGACCCGACCCGCCTGCAGCTGGTCGCGGTGGTGCGCGAGGAGCTCGCCGGCGTGCTGCAGCCGGGCCAGGCCGTCGAGGTGATGCTCGACGCGCTCGGCGAACGCTGCCAGGGCACCGTCGCCGAGATCGTGCCCGAGGCGCAGGCGCAGAGCCGCGCGTTCGAGGTCAAGGTCACCGGCCCGTGCCACCCGGGCGTGGTCAGCGGCATGTTCGGCCGCCTGCAGGTGCCGCTCGGCGAACGGCAGGCGCTGCTCGTGCCGCGCGCCGCGGTGCAGTCGGTCGGGCAGCTCGACTTCGTGCAGGTCGTCGGCGACGACCGCGCGGCGCTGCGGCGCTACGTGCGCACCGCGCCGGCGCCCGACGGCGCGACCGGCCCGAACGGCACGGATGGCGAGCTCGAGGTGCTGTCGGGACTCGCGCCCGGCGAGCGGATCGTCGCCGACGCCAGAGGGCGCTGAGCGATGGACGAGCGACCGGGGGTGGTGCAGCGGATCGTCGCGGTCTTCCTGACCGGCAACCTCGCGCCGCTGCTGCTGATGCTGGCGCTGGTCGCCGGCGCGATGGCGCTGCAGGTGACGCCGCGCGAGGAGGATCCGCAGATCGTGGTGCCGGTCGCCGACATCGTCGTCGACGCGCCCGGCGCGTCGGCGCTCGAGGTCGAGCGCCAGATCGCGCTGCCGCTCGAACGGCTGGTCAAGCGCATCGCCGGCATCGAGTACGTCTACTCGATGAGCCAGCGTGGCCGCTGCGTCGTCACCGCGCGGTTCTTCGTCGGCGAGGACCGCGAGCAGAGCCTCGTGAAGCTGCACAGCGAGCTGCAGCGCCAGGGCGACGCGATCCCGGCGCAGGTGCGCGGCTGGTTCGTGCGGCCGGTGTCGATCGACGACGTACCGGTGCTGGCGGTGACGCTGCACAGCACGGTGCTCGACGACTTCGCGCTGCGGCGGATCGCCGAGGAGATCGAGTCGCGGCTGCAGCAGGTGCCGGAGACCGGGCGCACCGACCTGTTCGGCGGCCGCTCGCGCGAGCTGCGCGTCGAGCTCGATCCGGTGGCGCTGGCGGGACGCGGGCTCGATCCGGCGGCGGTGACCGCGGCGCTGCGGGCGGCCGCCGTGGCGACCCACGCCGGGGCCGGACTGCAACGCGACCGCGTGATCGCGGTCGAGGCCACTGCGCTCACGGCCGACGCCGGCGCCCTGGGCGACCTGGTGGTCGGCACCGCCGCCGGGCAGCCGGTGCACCTGCGCGAGGTCGCGCACGTCGTCGACGGGCCGCAGGAGCCTGCGAACTACGTGCGGTTCTGGACCGGCGCAGCCGCGGCGGGGGACGGGCTCGGCGAGCCGCGCTCGGCGGTGACGCTCGCCGTCGCCAAGCGCCGCGGCGCCAACGCGGTCGCGGTCACCGAGCACTTGCGCGAACGCCTAGACGAGCTGTGCGGCGAGCTGCTGCCGGCCGAGGTTGCCTGGACGGTGACCCGCGACTCCGGCCGCACCGCCGACGGTAAGGTCGAAGAGCTGCTCGAAGGCCTCTACGTCGCGGTCGCCATCGTGGTCATCCTGATCACGCTGATGCTCGGCTGGCGCGAGGCGATCGTCGTCGCGCTGGCGGTGCCGATCACGTTCGGGCTGACGCTGCTGGTCAACTGGCTCGGCGGCTACTCGATCAACCGCGTGACGCTGTTCGCGCTGATCCTGGCGCTCGGGCTGGTCGTCGACGACCCGATCGTCGACGTCGAGAACATCCACCGGCACCTGCAGCGCCGCGACCGCAAGCCGCTGCAGGCGGTGCTCGACGCCGTCAACGAGGTGCGGCCGCCGGTGATCACGGCGACGCTGGCGGTGATCCTGAGCTTCGTGCCGCTGTTCTTCATCACCGGGATGATGGGGCCCTACATGCGGCCGATGGCGGTCAACGTGCCGGTGTCGATGCTGATGAGCCTGATCGTCGCGTTCACGCTGACGCCGTGGATGTCGTACCTGGCGCTGCGCGGCCGCGCCGCGGCGCCCGACACGGCGGCGGCGGCGGCGGCGACGGCGCCCGGCGGCGCGGCCGGCGATGACGAGCACGCGCCGCCCGCGCTGCTGCGCTGGTACGGCGCCGCGGTGCGGCCGCTGCTGCGGTCGCGCGGGTTGCGCTGGGCGACGTTCGCGGCGGTGGCGGTGCTGTTCGCCGGCGCGGTGGCGCTGGCGGCGTTCCGCGCCGTGCCGCTGAAGATGCTGCCGTTCGACAACAAGACCGAGCTGCAGGTGCTGGTCGATCTCGACGAGGGCGCGACCGTCGAACGCACGCACGGCGTGGTCGCGGCGCTGGCGTCGCGCGTGCGCGGGCTGCCCGAGGTCGTGTCGGTGACCAGCTACGCCGGCGTGCCGTCGCCGATGGACTTCAACGGCATGGTGCGCAAGTACTACCTGCGGCAGGCCCCCGAGCTCGGCGAGCTGCGCCTCGAGCTGCTGCCGAAGACCGCGCGCAGCCAGCAGAGCCACGAGATCGCGCTGCGCGTGCGCGCGCTGCTCGGACCGATCGCGGCCGCGGCCGGCGCCAGCCTGAAGGTCGTCGAGCTGCCGCCCGGACCGCCGGTGCTCGCCACCGTGGTCGCCGAGGTGCGTGGCCCGGCGACGGCGAGCCCGCGCGACCTCGACGCGGTGGCGCTGGCGCTGGCAGAACGGCTGCGGCAGGAGCCCGGCGTCGTCGACGTCGACACCAGCGCCGAGGCGCGACCCGACGAGCTGCGCTTCCACCTCGACCGCGAGAAGGCGGCGCTGCACGGCATCGACAACGCCGCGGTCGGTTCGGTGCTGCAGGTCGCCGTCGGCGGCGCCGTCGCGGCACACCTGCACGAACCGCGCGAGGTGCAGCCGCCGCCGGTGGTGCTGCGGCTGCCGCCGGCCGCGCGCGCCGATCCGCAGGCGCTCGGCGCGCTGCGCGTGCGCGCGCGGGGCGGCCAGCTGGTCGCGCTCGCCGAGCTCGGCCGCTTCGAGCGCACAGAGCGCGAGGGCACCATCCACCGCAAGGACCTCGAGCGCACCGCCTACGTGATGGCCGAGGCCGCGGGGCGCCCGCCGGCCGAGATCATCCTCGACGTGCAGGCCGACCGCGGCGCCGACGTTGCCGTCGCTGCCGTCGCGGACACCGCGTGGGCGGCGACCGGGGCGGCGCAGCCGGTGCCGCTGCAGGAGCGCAGCATGCTGGCGCTCGGCGGCGGCGTGCCGTGGCACGTGCCGGCCGGCTACCGGGTCGACTGGCGCGGCGAGGGCGAGTGGAAGATCACGCTCGACGCGTTCCGCGACCTGGGCATCGCGTTCTTCGCCGCCTGCCTCGGCATCTACATGCTGCTGGTGCACGAGACCCGCAGCTACCTGCTGCCGCTGGTGCTGATGCTGTCGATCCCGTTCACGATCCTCGGCATCCTGCCCGGCTTCTGGCTGCTGAACGCGCTGCAGGGCGCGCCGGTCGCCGGCACGCCGACGCCGGTGTTCTTCACCGCCACGGCGATGATCGGCATGATCGCGCTGGCGGGCATCGCGGTGCGCAACGCGGTCCTGCTGGTCGACTTCGTCGAGCACGCGCGCCGCCGCGGGCTCGGCCTCGAGGCCGCGATCGTGCAGAGCGGCGCGGTGCGGCTGCGGCCGATCGTGCTGACGGCCGGCACCGCGATCCTGGCCGCGATCCCGATCACGCTCGACCCGATCTTCAGCGGCCTCGCCTGGGCGCTGATCTTCGGGCTGGTGGTGTCGTCGGCGTTCACGCTGGTGCTGGTGCCGGTGGTCTACTTCGTGCTGCAGCGGCGCCGCGGCGACGCCGCGGCGTGATCCTTCGGCGCCGCCGGGAACGCTGCCGTCGCCGGCGGTGTTCAATGGCGGTGTGAGCCCGTCCCAGCCCGCCGCCGCGGACCTGCTGGTCCACCGCGAGTTCCTGCGCCGCGTCGCCCGGGAACTGGTCGGCGACCCGCACGGCGGCGACGAGCTGGCGCAGGAGGTGTGGCTGCACGCGCTGCAGCACCCGCCGCGGCACGGCGGCGCGCTGCGCGGCTGGTTGCGGACCACCGCGCGCAACCTGTGGTCGAACCAGCGGCGCGCTGCCCGGCGGCGGGCGCGGCGCGAGCGCGCGGTGGCGCCGCAAGAGGCCGTGGCCCCGTCGCCCGCCGAGGTCTTGGCGCACGAATCACTGCGGCAGGAGGTCGTCGGCGCCGTGCTGCGGCTCGACGAGCCGTTCCGCAGCGCGGTGCTGCTGCGCTACTACGAAGGGCTCGAGCCGCGCGAGATCGCGCGCCGCCTGGGCGTGCCGGCGGCGACGGTGCGCACGCGCCTGTCGCGCGGACTGCAGCGCCTGCGCGAGCTGCTCGACGCCGGGCGCGGCGGCGACCGGCGCGCGTGGATGACGGCGCTCGCGAGCGTGCTGCGGCCGGCGACGCCGCCTTCGCCGCCGTCGAGCGCGCCGCTGCTGCAACCCGTGTCGATGGGGGTCGCGATGAAGAAGGTCCTGTTCGCTTCGGCGTTCGCGCTGGCGGTCGCCGTCGGCCTGTGGTGGGGACCAGAGGCGTGGCGCAGCGCCGCCGTGCCGCCGCCGACCGGGGTCGCCGACGTGGCGGCAACGGCGTCGCCGTCGGCCGCGCGCGACGCATCGGCCGCCGACCCAACGGCCGGGATCCCGGCGGCCGCGCCGGCGCGCGCCCCGGCGGCGGTGCTGGACGCCGATCCCGACGCGCCGCGGGTGTTCCCCGGCGATCGCGGCCGCGGCGGACTGGCGGGCGTCGTCCTCGGCGCGGGCCTACGGCCGCAGGAGGGCGTCGAGGTCACGGCGACGCCGCACCGCGGCGATGCGCCGCCGATGCTGGCGATCGCCGACGACCGCACGTTCCGCACCGCGACGCGGACCGACGCGGCCGGCCGCTTCGCCTTCGCGGACCTGCCGTGCGGGCCCGTGCGGGTCTTGGCCAGCGCCAAGGACCGCGAGGCCAGCGCCGTCGCCGTCCTCGCCGCGGCCCCCGGTGCCGAGGTCGTGCTGCACCTGGAGGCGCGGTTCACCGCGGGCGGCACCGACGTCGTGGTCGTCGATGCTGCATCCGGCGCGCCGGTCGAAGGCGCGCGCGTCGAGCTGACGCAGTGGCTGCCGCGGGCCGGCGTGGTGCGTGCGGGAGGCGACCTCGCGCCGCAGCAGGTGGCGACTACCGGCGGCGACGGTCGCGCGCGGTTCGAGTCGCCGGAGCACACTGCGCACGACCTGTTCTTCGGCGTCGTGATCGCTCGCGCGGCCGACGGGCGCTGCGGCATGCGCGGCTGGCGCGGCGGCGCGCGGCGCGGCCTGCGCGTGCCGATCGGCGCGCCGGGCGGCGTGCGCGGCGCGCTCGAGGGCCCGGCACCCGAGCGCGTGGAGGGCGCCACGGTGGCGCTGCTGGCGTTCGAGGCGCTCGAGGGCTTCCTCGCGGTGGGACGGCGGTTCGAGGCGCCGGTGCGCGATGGCGCGTTCGCGTTCGACGAGCTCCCGGCCGGCACCTACGGCGTCGTGCTCGAGGGCGCGGGTCCGTTGCGGCTGCGCACGGAGCCGCTCCGGCACTTCGACCACGTGTTCGAGAACTCTGCGGCGCTGCCGCGGATCGAGGTGCGCGCCGGCGAACGCGCCGAGCTGGCGCTGCCGGTCGAGGTCGGCGCGCGCCTCGAGGGAATCGCGGTGAGCGGCGGCCGCCCGGTCGCCGGCGCGCGGGTGCACGCGATCCTCGCCCCGCACACCAGTCACTACGGCGACGGCCTGGTGATCTACGGCGCGCACCTCTGGCGCTTCGGCAAGGGGATGGAGAACGCGCCGCGCAGTCCGGCCTCGAGCGCCTTCGCGCGCACCGACGCCGACGGGCGCTACGTGCTCGACGGCCTGCCGTCGGGGCGGCTGCGCGTCCAGGTCGCCGCCGCGGGGCTGTCGTTCGACCGCCGGCACGACGTCGAGGTGCGCGCAGGCGGCACCACGTCGCTGCGGCACGAGCTGGCGCCGGCCGGCGTGCTGCAGGTCGCGGGGCGCGACGTGTCGTGGCTCGGCGTGTCCCGGCCGGGCGCCGCCGAGCCGACGATGCTCGCCACCATCGAGGACGACTGCGCGACGTTCCCGGGGCTCGCGGCCGGCGACTGGCTCGTGCAGCGCTACCCCAGCGACGGCGTGACGCCGCCGATCCTCCTCGGCGAGGCGCGCGTCCTGGCCGGGCGGACCACGTGGCTCGACCTGCGCGACCGCAACGTCGGGGCGGTGCTGACCGGGCGCGTGCGCAGCGGCGGCGACGCGGTCGCCGGCGCGATGATCTACCTCGGCTCGCGCGCCGCGCGCACCGACGCGCAGGGAGAGTTCCGCGTCGAGTCGGGGCACCCGCTGTGGTTCGAGGGCGGCCAGAACGTCGAGTTGCGGGTGTTGACCGGCGGCGGGGAGTACGGCTGCGTGCCGACCGCGGACGATCCGGTGGTGCGCGACGACCTGACGATCGAGCTCGGCACGCGGCGCCTCGACGTCGAGGTGCTCGACGCCGAAGGCCGCCCGGTCGCCGCGCGCGTCGAGCTGCGCGGCGCGCAGGACGCGGCGCGGCCGATCCGCTCCTATTCGGCGGTGCGGCGCACCGATGGCGCCGCGGCGGCCGCGTTCGGGTCGGTGCCGCCGTTGCCGCTGCAGGGTGTGGCCCGCTACGGCGACGGCCACGAGGTGACGTTCGACGTCGCCGCCGACCACGTCGGACCGGTGCGCGTGCAGCGACCCGCGACGGTGCCTGTGGTGCTGCGGCTCGTGCGCGACGGCGCGCCGCTGCGCCGGAGCCGAGTCACCGCCTGGGCATGGCCCGGCCCCGACCCTGCGCCCGCCGACGACGAGGTGTGGATCGCCGGCGCCGGCGAGCCACAGAGCCGGCGCGCCGACGCGAACGGCGCGCTGCGGCTGCAGCTGCCGCCCGGCGAGGTGCTGTTCGCGGTCGAGCTCGGCCTCCTGCAGCAGGTGATGGTTCGGCGCACGGTCGATGCCGCCACCGCGATCACCGGCCTCGAGCTCGACGTGCGCTAGCGGTCAGTGCCCGATCAGGCACGACAGCGGCGGCGACAGCACCGCGCCGAACGGGTTGACCGGGTCGACGACGACGCCGGTCAGCGCGAACCGGAAGCCCACCAGCGCCGCGTCGTCGGGCACCTGCAGCGTCGCGCGGGCGCGGTCGCCCAGCTGCACCATCGGCAGCAGCTGGTCGATCGAGGCGGCCAGCGTGCAGCCGGTGAGCCCGAACGGCGTCAGGTCGAGCGGCAGCGGCCCGAGCGCCGACGTCACGGTGTCGAAGCCGACCGTCGCGATCGCCGGCGCGCCCGGCGCGAGGTCGCGCAGCGTCGCCGCGAACGGCTGGCCGCGGTGCGGCGCCGCGGCGACGTCCCAGCGCGGTACGCCGTTGCTGCCGGCGCAGCCCGGGCCGAACGTCTCGGTCCAGCCGCCGTAGGTCCAGGTGTCGTTCCGCGGCACCTGGTTGCGGTGGCCACCGTGCACGACGACGACGTCGCGGAGCAGGTCGTAGGTCATGGCGAACTGGGCGCGGCCCGGCGGGCGCGGCACGCGGGAGTCCTCGGTCCAGACCGCGCCGTCGAACGTCCAGGTCTCGTCCGGGTACGTGAACACACTGGTGCTGCCGCCGAACAGCACGCAGACGTCGCGGCGCCAGTCGTAGACGAGGCGCGCGCTGCTGCGCGCGACCGGCGCCGCCGGCGCGGTCACCGCGGACCACTGCGCGCCGTCGTAGCGCCAGGTCTCCTGGAACAGCTGGCCGGACGCGTTGGCGCCGCCGAAGGCGATGACCTTGCCGGTGCCCTGGTGGAAGGCCATCGCCGTGAGCCGCGTCGACGGCGGGTGCTGCGCGGTCGGGATCTCGCGCCAGACCAGCCCGTCGAACTCCCAGGTCGCGGTGCTGGCGTTCGAGAGCGTCGACATGCCGCCGAACGCGACGGCGCGGTTGCGCCACGTGTCGAAGCAGAGCGCGTGATCGAACAGCGACGGGCCGGTGCGGCCGCGGTCGGTCTGGGTCCACACGCGACCGTCCCACTGCCAGGTGTCGGCCAGCACCTGGCCGAACAGTCCCGTCGCGCCGCCGTGCATCACGACGACGCCGCGGAACGGGTCGCTCGCCATCGCGGCGCCGTTGCGCGCCGGCGGCCGCGCGCCAGGCGGCGCGGTCCACTGCGCGCCGTCGTGCACCCAGAAGTCGTCGGTGCCGTTCAGGCCCAGCCGGCCGCCGAACAGGACCAACGTGCCGGTCGCCAGGTGGTACTCGCACGCCGGGCCGTTGCTGGTCGGCGCCGACGCGATCGGACCGCTGCGCCACTGGGCTGGCGCCAGCGATCCGAGTCCGACGGCGAGCACGGCGACGGCGATGCGCATGGGGAGCGAGGCGACGGCGCGCGAGGATACCAGGACGACCGCGCGTCGGGGGCTACAGCGCGAACGTGCAGCGCAGCGCCGGCGACAGGACCGCGCCGAACGGGTTGACCGGCTCGAGCGACATGCCGGTCACGAAGAACGTCCGGCCGCGCAGGCCGGGGTCGTTCGGGATCTGCAGCGTCAGCGTGGCCTGCTGGCCGGCGACCGGCATCGGCACGAACAGCTCCGGCGCGGCATGCAGGGTGCAGCCCGTCATCCCGATCGGCGTGAGGTCGAGCGGCAGCGGACCGAAGGCAGAGACGTCGCTGCGGAAGCCGAGCCACGCGATGGCGCCCAGCGCGGTCGGCGGCACGACGCCGAGCGTCGCGGTGAACGGGTTGCCGAGGACGGGCGGCGCGGCTTGCCAGGTGGGGACGCCGCTGCTGCCGGGGCAGCCGCTGCCGAGCTCCGAGGCGTCGGCGCCGTACTCCCAGGTGCGGTCGCCGAGAGCCAGGTGCGAGATGCCGCCGACCAGCACCACCTGCTGTCGGCCGAGGTCGTACGCGACGTTCGACCAGGTGCGCTGCACCGGGCGCGGTTCGGCGCCGTCCGCGGGCGACCAGTCGGCGCCGTCGAAGACCCAGGTGTCGCCCAGCGGCGCGAACAGGCTCGTGGAGCCGCCGAACAGCACGAGCCGGCCGTTCTGCCAGTCGTACGTCAAGCCGGCCTGCTGACGCGCGGGCGGCGAGGTCGCCGGGTTGAGCTGCGTCCAGTCCACGCCGTCGTAGCTCCACGTGCTGCCGGCCGGCGTCTGCGTGAAGTTGCGTCCGCCGAACAGGATCGTCCGTCCGCGCGCCACGTCGTAGGCCATCGCCACCTCGAGCAGCCCCTCGGGGATGTTCTGGGTCGTCACCTGGAACCAATCGGTGCCGTCGTACTCCCAGGTGTCGGTGCCGCCGAAGCCGATGCCGCTGAAGCCTCCCCACAGGATCGTGCGGCTGCGCAGCACGTCGTACGCGAGCGCATGGCTGACGCGCGAACGGGGGTTGGTGCTGGTCGGGACCGATCGCCAGTTCGTGCCGTTCCACTCCCACGTGTCGGTGAGCGACGAGGGCTGCACCGCGACCGGCGACCCGCCGTACAGCACGACGGCGCCGCGCTGGACGTCGTAGACCATGCGGTGGCCGAGGCGCGGCGTCGGCGCCGCGCTCGGCGAGCGCTGGGTCCACGCCGAACCGTCGAACGTCCACGTGTTGCCGAGGATGACGCCGTTCGCCAACCCGCCGAACATGACGGTGTGGCCGTTCTGCAGGGAGTAGGCGATGTCGACGGCGCTGCCATCGATGTTCGCGGGCGCGGCCGCGGTCGGGTGCCACTGGGCCGGGAGCAGCGCCGCCAGGAGCGGCAGCGCGAGGGCAGGAACTGAGCGCATGTGCGAGGAGCCTTCTTCGGCGGACCGGGGGGCGCCTTGCAGCATAGCGAACGTCGGTGGCCGCGGCTGGCGGCCCGGGGATCAGAGCGCCAGAAGGCAGCGCACCGGAGCCGACAGCACCGCGCCGAACGCGTTGGCCGGTTCGAAGGCCATCCCGGTGAGATAGAACGATGCGCCGCGCAGGCCGGGGTCGTTCGGGATCGGCAGCGTGAGGGTGGCGCTGGAGCCGGTGTGTTGCATCGGCGCGAACCGGTCGATGCTCACGTAGGCGCGGCACCCGGGCAGGCCGAGGGTGTCGAGGGCGACGGGCGCGACGGCGCGGAAGCTGACCAGCGCGCCGGCGCCCGTGACGGCCGGGCCGAGGTTCTGCAGGGTCGCCTGCAGCGGCGCGCCGAGCGTCGGCGGCGGCACGTCCCAGGCGGGGATGCCGCCGCTGCCGGGGCAGCCTTCGCCGAACGGCGCGGTGCCGGCGCCGTAGTGCCATGTCTCGGGTTCCGACGCGGCGTCGCCGACGATCACGACGTTTGCGCGCAGGACGTCATATGCGAGTGCGCAGCGGAAGCGCCCCGTCGGGCGGCTGCCGGCGCCGTCTCTCCTGCGCCAGTCCACGCCGTCGAACGTCCACGTGTCGTCGCGCACCTGCAGCAGGCCGTAGCCGCCGCCGAACAGCACGAGCGCCCCGCTGTGCCAGTCGTAGGTGAGGCCGGCTCCGAGGCGCGCCGGCGGCCTCGTCACGGTCGGGACCAGCGACCAGGTCGCGCCGTCCCAGGCCCACAGCTCGTCGCGTTCGACGAGGTTCGCGTCGCGGCCGCCGAACACGAAGGTGCGGTTCCGTCCCACGTCGTACGCCATCGCGCAGTCGGTCAGCGCGTTCGGCGCCGCGGAGGTCGCCGCGACCGTCCAGTCGGTGCCGTCGTACTGCCAAGTGGTGCCCGGCGTTCCGCCGGCGCCGACCCCGCCGCCCCAGAGCACCGTGCGACCGCGCAGGAGGTCGTAGGCCATGGCGTGGCCGAAGCGGCCGCGCGGCGTGTTGCGCGGGGTGGCCTGCCGCCACGTCGAACCGTTCCACTCCCAGGTGTCGTCCAGCGTCGGGATGCCGAACGGGTTCGGCGAGCCGCCGTAGAGCACGACGACGCTGCGCAGGGCATCGGCGGCCATCCGACCGCCCATGCGCGGCGGTGGCGACAGCGGCGGGGTGCGCAGCGTCCAGTCGGTCCCGTCGTACGTCCAAGTCTCGCCGATCACCGAGCTGCCGCGGAAGCCGCCGAACAGCACGCATTCGGCCTGCGCGAGCGCGTAGGCCATGTGGTGCCCGCTGACGGGGGCCGGCGAGTTCGGCGGCGAGTGCGCGAGCCACTGCGCTGCGAGCGGCGAGGCCAGACAGGCGAACACGGCGAAGCGGGTCGAGGTCACGGCAGGTCTCCTGGCGCTGCGGAGCGAGGGCCGCCGGAGTCTAACCGATCCGGGGACGGGTCGAGCGCCGCTGCCGCCGTGTCCCGGCCGCCGCGGGCGGTTTCGAAATCCGCCACGCGCGGCGATGCTGCGGCCGTCAGCCGCCGATCGTGAAGTCCAGCGCGCTGCTGACCACGCTGTCGAACGCGTTGAAGCCCGGGTCGGACAGCCAGGTCTGCGCGTGCAGCCCGACGCCGCGCAGGGCGATGTCGTTCGGGATCGACAGGTCGGCGGACCAGGTGCCGACGGCCGGGTCGACCAGCGTGAACAGCGACAGCTCCACCGACGTGCGCAGCGCGCAGCCGGGGGCGCCGAGCGGATCGAGCGGCATCGGCAGCGGCACGCCGTTCCACACCGTGTCCGACGCACCGATCAGCACGATGCCGAACAGGCCGGGCGCGCCGGTGCCATGCATGTGGAAGTCGAAGCCGATCCACGGCAGCTCGCCGGCGATCGCGCCGAGCACCGGAAAGGCGCCGTTGGAGCCGGGGCAGCCGGGGCCGCCCGGCGTGACGGTCGCGACCACCGGCGGGTTCACGTCGGCGCGGATCGCATCTTCGATGACCAGCACCTTGCCCGGCAGCAGGTTCGGCGCCGCCGACACGTAGCCGACGAAGCGGCCGTCGTCGCTGATCGTCGGCCGCTGGCAGCTGCCGTTCGGCGGGCCGCCGAGCAGCGACACGCTGGCGTGCACGCGCCGGCCGGTGACGCGGTCGAGCGCGACGATGCCGCGGCTGTCGCCGACGCCCGCCACGAGGTCGCTCGAGCTGGTCGCGAACACGACCCACCTGCCGCGGCCGGCGATCGCCGGCTGCGACGCCGAGCCGTTGCCGGGCGCGCCGAGCGGCGTCGTGTTCACCGCCTGCACGAACGAGCCGATCGCGTCGGTGACGTAGACGCCGAGGCCGCCGTGGCCGGGCACGAGGTTGGTGGCGAAGCTCTCGTAGCAGATCGTCTGACCGAACTCGTCGATGTCCGGGAAGCTGCACGCGCCGTTCGGTTCGACGCCGCCGGGGCCGAGGCTCGAGCGCCACAGCCGATCGGTCGACAGGTCGTAGGTGTAGACGTCGGTGCGGTTGTTGGTGTCGCCGGGCAGCAGGTCGGTGGCGTCGCTGGCGAACACCACGAACTGCCCGCTGCGCGAGATCCGCGCCCAGCGGCTGGCGCCGTTGCCGGGCACCGGCAGCACCGGCGGCGGCACCGGCGTGCGGCTGCACAGGGTGACCTCGCCGGTCAGCCGGTCCTTGACGAACACCTGGGTGCCGCCGGGCAGCCCGCCGGGCACCAGGTTGGTCGCCTGCGAGTGGAACGCGACGTAGCGGCCGTCGTCGGACACGCTCGGGTGGAAGCTCGGGCCGTTGCCGACGATGCCGAGGTGGCTGGTGCTGATCAGCTCGGTGGTCTGCAGCAGCCGGTCGGCCAGGTAGATGTCGCTGTCGCGGTTGGGATCGAACGGCGACAGGTTGTTGGCGTCGGACGCGTAGACGACCCAGCGGCCGGTGCCGCTGATGCGCGGCTCGCGGCTGTCGTCGTTGGCCTGGCCCAGCGCGCCGATGCTGATGCGCTCGGTCAGGCCGGTGCCGAAGTCCTTGAGGAACACGTCCTGGACGCCGTTGGTGTCCTGGAACACCAGGTTGGTGGCGCGCGAGTGGAACACCATCCAGCGACCGGTGGGGTCGGTCTGCGGCCAGTGGCTGTGCTGGTTGCCGTAGTTCTGCAGGGCGTCGGAGCTGGCGCAGCGGTTCTGCACCTGGGCGGCGGCCGGGGGGGCGCCGAGCGTCGTCAGGGCGAGCGCCAGTGCGGATGCGGCGGGCCGGCGGAGGGGGCTGCGGGAAGCGTTGTGGGACAGGGGCTTCGAGCGGGTCATCGGTGTCTCCTGGGTTCGGGTTCGCCAGGGACACCGGCAGGGGCGCGCCGCACCGGAGGACTTTCCCGGAAAACCGTGACCCCCCTCCGCCCGGCCCGCCTGCGCACTCCGGGGCAGAAATGGGGGCGTCCGGCCGCTCGTTCTGGTGCTCGTTCCCGTTCCTGATCCCGATCCGAAAGGAGGCTGTCATGACGCTGTTCCCCGAATGGCGGCGACGCGGACGCGGCGAAGCCGAGCCGCTGATGGTCGCTCCGTTCGATTGGATGCGGACGTTCTTCGGCGGCAGCGAGCTGCCGGCGATGGTCGACGACCGTCGTCTGCCGCGCGCCGACGTCGCCGAGACCGACCGCGAGTATCAGGTCTCCATCGCGCTGCCGGGCTTCGACGTCGAGGACGTCGCGGTCCGCGTGGTCGACACCCAGCTCGTCGTCACCGGCGAGCGCAGACACGAAGCCAAGGAGGACAACCAGAAGAAGCACTTCCATCGAGTCGAGACGAGCTACGGCGCCTTCGAGCGCCGCTTCGAGCTGCCGATCGACGCGAGCCACGACCCCGAGCGAGTGGAGGCAACGTTCCGCCGGGGCATGCTCGAGATCCGCATCCCGAAGGTCGAGGAGAAGCCCGTCGCGAGGATCAAGGTCCGCTCGATGTGAGCTGATGTAGCAAGAGGCACGCTCCGGCGGCGGCTGCGAGGTGGCGGCCGCCGCCGGTTCCTTGTACGGGCCGACGGACCGCCTACTGGCCGAGCAGGCGCTCGCAGGTGCGGCGGTGCAGCCAGCCGTCGGGCGCGGCGGCCAGCGCCGCGCGCAGCGCTGCGCGGCCGCGTTCGCCGAGCGCGACGGCGGCGTCCGGGCGCCCGAGCCGCCGCATGAGCTCGACCGAGCGCAGCGCCAAGAGCCCCTGGTTGAACGCGGCCTCCAGCATGTCGGGCGCCAGCTCGCGCGCGCGGACGAGGTCGGCCTCGGCGCGCACGCGCGCGGCGCCCGCGGCGGCGCTGTCGCCCTGCGCGGCGGCGAGGCGCCACACCTCCATCAGGCACACGGCGCGGTTGTTCCAGGCGCCGGCGTGGTCGCCGTGGATCGTCAACGTGAGGTCGTAGTCCTCGACGGCGCCGCGCAACGCGGCGAGCGCGTCCGTCGCCAGGCCCTCGCGCTCGAGGCGCAGGCCGCGACGCAGCTGCACGAGGCCGCGGTAGGCCATCGCCAGCGCGTCGTCGGGGCTGTCGCCCAGCTGCTGCGCGAAGTCGACCAGCGCCGACTCCAGGCCGAGGATCGAGATCGGCAGCTGCCGCTGCTCGCGGGCGAAGAAGACCGGCCCGAAGCCCTGCTGCACGTTCACCGCGCTGGCGGAGTAGTACTGCGCCGACGGGTCGCCTTGCCGGTAGGCGATGCGCGACAGCGACAGCCGCGCGCCGAGGTGCGCCGGGTCGTAGGCGAGCACCTCGCGCAGCAGCTCCGTCGCCTCCTCCAACTCGTCGCGCAGGCGCAGCCGCTCGGCGCGGCCGAACAGGCGGTCGATCGCCGTCAGCACCGAGCCGTCGGCGTCGACCGCCACCGACAGGTCGGCGACGGCCTGCGCCCGGGTCGCGGCGTCGGGTTCGAGCTCCGCCGCCAGCATCAGTCCGCGCTCGAAGCGCGCCTCGGTCAGGGTCGGGTCGCCGGCGATCGCCGCCTGCAGCTCGACCAGCGCCTCGCCGTCGCGGCCGCGCGCGCGCAGCAGCCGGCTCAGCAGGTGGTGCACGCGCGCGATGTCGTGGCGTGCGAGGAACTCGCGCGCCCGCTCGATGCCGCGATCGAGCGCCGCGTGCGCCGACGGCAGATCGCCGAGCCGCGTGTAGATCACCGCGTCCTGCAGCACCGCGGTGGCGTGCTCGCTGAGCGCCACCGCCTCGCCGGCGGCGCGGCGACCTGCGCTCTCGCGCAGCGCGATCGGACCGAGGATCAGCGCCGTCAGCAGCACGGCCGCGAGCGCGGTCAGCGCCGCCGCGCGCAGCAGGGCGCCGCGGCGCTGCAGGTGCTTCCGGAGCCGGTAGCCGAACGACGGCCGCCTCGCCGTCACCGGCTCGTTGCGCAGCCAGCGGTCGAGGTCGTCGGCCAGCGCCTGCGCCGTCGGGTAGCGCTGCGCCGGCTCCTTCTGCAGGCACTTCAGGATCACCAGGTCGAGGTCGCGGTCGACGCCCGGCGGCGGCGGGTCGTCCTCGACGATGCGCCGCAGCAGCGTCGGCAGGTCCTGGTCGGCGAACGGCGGCCGGCCGCACAGGCAGCGGTACAGCGTGGCGCCGAGCGCGTAGACGTCGCTGCGCGCATCGACCAGCTCGCCGCGGCCGAGCGCCTGCTCCGGCGGCATGAAGGACGGCGTGCCGAGCACCGCACCGGACAAGGACAGCGACTGCTGCGCGTCGTGCGCGAGCTCCTTGGCCAGGCCGAAGTCGACCACGAACACGTGGCGCCCCTCGCCCCGCGGGTGGCTCGGCTTGTGGTCGGGGGGGCCGAGGCCCTGCGCGGGCGGGGGGGGCCCGGCGCGCGCGGGGTCGCGCCGCCGCTCGCCCCGCCGCCGCCGCTCGCCGCGGTCGATCGCGTCGCGCGGCGCGCCGGTGACCAGCTGCATGCTGATGTAGTCGGCGGCGGCGTCGTGGATCGCGGCGATGTGCGGGTGGCGCAGCCGCGCCGCCGCCTGCGCCTCGCGCAGGAAGCGCCGGCGCAGGTCGTCGTCGGCGAACGCGCGCGCCGTCAGCAGCTTCACGGCGCACAGGCGGTCGAGCTGGGTGTCGTGCGCCTCGTAGACGACGCCCATGCCGCCGCGCCCGAGCTCGCCGCGGACGCGGTAGCGCGCCGGCAGGATCGCCGCCGGATCCGGCGCCGGCGGCGCCGGCGGTTCGCCTTCGGCGCCGAGCGCCAGCAGCCGCCGCAGCGCGCGCTCGCTCAGGGGCTCGGCGCCGGTCACGGCGTCGCCTCCGCCGACGGCGTCGGGCCGAACAGCCAGCGCAGCTCCTCCTGCAGGGTCTCCTCGCAGCCGACGGTGTCGCGCACCAGGTCGTGCAGGATCGCGCGGTAGCGCCGCTTGGCGTGGTCGAGCCAGTTCGACACGTCGGTGCGCGTCACGCCGTGGCGCGCGGCGAGTGCGTTGTGGTCGAGCGCGCCATCGTCGCGGTCGTCCAGGTACCAATCGCGGAACAGCGCGAAGTAGCGCGCGCGGCCCGATCCCTCGAGCTCCTGCTGCAGCCGGTCGCGCGCGCGCAGGAGCAGCTCGCGGCGCCAGGCCTCGTCGAGCGCAGCGTCCGGCGCGGGGCTGCCCGGATCGGGCGGCTCCGGCACGTCGTCGAGCGCCGCCGGCACCGCGCCACCGCCCCGCCGCTGTGCGGTCGCGCTGCGGTGCCGCTCGATCGCGAAGCGGTGCAGCGCGGTCTTCAGGAACGCGCGGAACCTCCCGCGCGCGGGGTCGGCGCGGTCGAGGAAACCCGTCGCCAGCATCCAGGCGAACGCCTCCTGCGCCAGGTCTTCGGCGGCCTCGGGCCGCAGCCGCAGTCGCGCCTGCAGCCAGGCTCGGATCGGCGTCCAGTAGCCGCGCGCCAGCTGCTCGAGGTCGCGTTCGCCGGGCGCCGCGAGGATCCGCGACCAGCGGGTCGACGGGAAGGCCTGGCTGTGCCGCGACGGCATGGTGCGATCTTCGGGGCGCGGGGAATTTCTCGAGGTCGGGCGATGACGGCGGCCGGCGCGTTCGTACCGGTCGCTGCGGACGGGCATGATACCGGCGGTCGGCGATCTCCTGTTCGCGCATACTCCTGTCATGTCCGGAGACCGATCGATGAATCTGCTGTCCGCGCACCCTGTCCCGGTGCTGGTGTTGTTCCTGTTCGTGCAGGCGCTGTGGCTGGCGGCGCCCGGTGTGGCCCAAGCCCGCGTCGCCGCGGCCGCCGAGCCTGCGGTCGCCCGCATCGAGGCGGTGCGCCGCAGCGGCGAACTGCCCGAGACCATGCTGGTCGAGGGGACCTACCGGGTGTTCTTCGAGGGCGCGCCGAACGACGAGCCGGTCGCGCAGGGCAAGTTCGAGGACGCGTTCGCCGGCGCCGATCGCGCGCGGCACGCGAGCCACATGGGTCCGTTCGGCAAGCTCGAGCGAGGCGTCACGCCCGAGCTCGCGTGGGAGGTCGATCCGTCGCTCGGCGCCAAGCGCTACGACGGCCCGGCCGGCGCCACGGTGCGGCGGTACTTCGAGGTGCTGCGCGGCGCGAGCCCGCGCGCGCTGTACCGCGAGATCGCCGTCGCCGGCACCCGCGAAGTCGACGGCGTCGAGTGCACCGAGCTGGCGATGACGCCGGCGCACGGCAAGGCCGAGCGTTGGTTCGTCGACCAGGACGGCTACGTGCGTCGTCTGGAGATGGCGCTGCCGTCGCCGGACTCGGCGGGCGCCGTGTTCGACATGGAGGAGACGATGGACTCGGTGCTCCTGTTCGGCGACTGGAAGCGGTCGGGCGACGTGGCGTATCCGGGCCGTCGCGAGCTGCGCATGGGGCCCGCCAAGGTCGTGCTGCAGGTCGAGAAGGTCACCGCCGGCGTCGAGTTCGAGGCCGACCGCTTCGCGCCGCCGTCGGCGGTCACCGCGCTGAAGCCGAAGGTGCAGGGCCAGCCGCTCGGCGGTGACGCACCGGTCTACACGGTGGTCGAGCGCGAGGCGCAGCCGGTGATGAGCATCCGCGTGCGCTGCAAGGTCGACGAGCTGGCCAAGACCATGGGGATCGTGCTGCCCGAGGTGATGAAGCACATCACCGCCGCCGGCGGCAAGATCGCCGGCGCGCCGTTCTCGCGCTACCACGAGTTCGCCGGCGACGAGGTCGACCTCGAGGCCGGCATCCCGGTCGCGAAGCCGGTCGAGGAGAAGGGCCGCGTCAAGCGCAGCGAGCTGCCCGCCGGCAAGGTGCTCACCGCCTGGCACATCGGCCCGTACGAGCGGCTGGCGACGGCGCACGGCGCGCTGCAGGCGCACGCGGCGCAGGAGAAGATGACGTCGCGCGGCGGGCCGTGGGAGGTCTACTGGACCGACCCGGGCATGGTGCCGGACCCGGCGAAGTGGCGGACGCAGCTGTTCTTGCCGATCGAGTAGCGGTCGGTGCGCGGCGGCGGCGGTAGGCATGCGGTCCGCGATGTCTGCTGCCCGCGTTGCTCGCGTGCGCCGCGGTTCCCGGCGCCATGCGGTGGCCGTCGGTCCGGTGGGACGCGATGAGGCGGTGCCGAGGACGGTGACCGTCGGTTGGCGCGGCCCGCCGCCAAGCCGCGGTCGCGCGCGGTCGCGCGCGGGCGGGACGGCTGGCGGTCCGCGGTGGACCGCGGTAGCGTTGCGCGCCGTAACCCGAAGGAGAGCCCCGGCCGGGGCGATCGACCATGAACCCCAGCTTCTTGCGCGCCCGACGCCGCGTCCTCTGTGCCCCATCCCGAACCGCGATGTCGGTGCTGCTGGCGCTGTGCGCCGCGAGCGCGGCCGTCGCACAGGACGCGATCGAGGCGTCCTCGACCGACGAACTCACCATCGAGCAGGTCGAGGTGCGCCCCGACCTGTGGCCGACGGAGTGCATCGCGCAGCGGGACTTCTTCATGGGCCAACACGAAGTCTCGGTCGGCCAGCGGTTGACGGTGGTGGCGATCGTCGACGGGCGGGTCCAGGTCGGGCTGCCCGGGGTGAAGGGGTCGACCAAGCTGCCCGCCCACGATTGCGACCTGCTCGAGAAGGTCCGGTCGGCGTGGTCGGCGATGTCGCCCGAGCAGCGCGCGCTCGATGCCGCGACGCTGGCCCGGCGCGCCGATCTCTGGCCGGATCGCGTCCGGTTGCGGGTCGCGCTCGATTGGTCCGATCAGGGAACGGCA
This sequence comes from Planctomycetota bacterium, assembly GCA_050245995.1. Classification (GTDB taxonomy): domain Bacteria; phylum Planctomycetota; class UBA1135; order UBA1135; family UBA2386; genus JBFWWV01. The sequence continues at coordinate 90,530 of JBFWWV010000005.1, forward strand.
CACCATCGGGACCCTGGCGCCGAGCTCCCGCTGGGGACGTTCGACGGTCGCGTGGCGCGCCTGCGCGACGGCGACGAGCGGATCCCGGTCGTGCCGATGCACTGGATCGACCTGTTCGAACGGGCGCGGGCGGCGCTCGCCGATCCGGACCGGAAGCCACAGCACCGCGTGCTGCGCGAACTCGAAGGCAAGGTCGTGGTGGCCAAGACCGGCAAGAAGGCCAGGCTCGACGCCAGCAAGCCGCCGGAGTACACGGTGCTGTACTTCTCGGCCGGCTGGTGCGCTCCGTGCAGCGAGTTCTCGCCCACGCTGGTGGACTTCTACAACGACAACAAGCGTCACGTCGGCAAGCGGTTCCAGCTGATCTGGATCAGCTGGGACCACACCGAAGAGGGGATGCGCGAGTACAGCCGCAGCGAGCGGTTCCCGTGGCTCACGGTGCCATGGGACCAGCTGGCGAACGTGCCGGTGACGCGCGCCCACGACGTGAGCGGCATCCCGTCGCTCGTGGTGCTCGACCGCGACAGCAACGTCGTCGTCGACAGCTACGACGGCGATACCTACACCGGCGCGACCGCGGCGCTGGAGACGTTCCGGGAGCTGCTGAAGAAGTAGCGCCCGGCGCGCGGACGGCGCCTACGGCGTACCGACCACCAGCCGCACGCTGCCCGTCGGCACCGCGCCGAGCGGACTCGCCGCGTCGAACGACGCGCCCGTGAGCCAGGCCGTGGCGCCGAGCAGGCGCGGGTCGGCCGGCACCGGCAGGCTGGCGCTGGCGATGCCGGACGCCGCGGGCAGCAGCACGAACTGGTCGAGCGCGCCGTGCAGCCGGCAGCCGGTCAGGCCGAACGGGCCGAGGTCGACGTCGACCCCGCGTTCGCCGAGGGCCAGGCCGGCCATCGGCGCCGACGGCAGGAGGTTCTGCAGCGCGACGGCGGTCGTGCCGCCGAGGCGCGGGGCCGTGGCCATGAGCGTGGGCGTGCCGGCGCTGCCGGGGCAGCCGGCGCCTAGCGCCACGCTGCGCGCGCCGAACGTCCAGGTGCGATCGAGCACCGCGAACGCCCTGGCGCCGCCGACCAGCACCGTCCGGTCGCGGCTCGGGTCGTAGACCATCACCGCGCTCATGCGACCGGGTGGCGGCGGGCCCGGCGTCGGCGTCCAGGTGCTGCCGTCGAACTCCCAGCTGTCCTGGTGGGCATCGAGCGGCGCGCCGTTGCTGCCGCCGACCAGGCGGCAGTGGCCGTCGCTCCAGTCGAACACCATCGTCGCGCGCGCGCGCGGCGGCGGCGACGTCGCCGGCGCCAGCGCGGTCCAGTCCGTGCCGTCGAAGGTCCAGGTCGTCCCGTCCAGCTGTCCGCCGATGCTGCTGCCGCCGAACAGCACGACGTGGCCGCGGCGCATGTCGTACGCCGCCGATGCCTGGTGCCGCGCCGACGGCGACGCGGTGGTGGGGACCGGCAGCCAGTTCGACCCGTTCCACTCCCAGGTGTCGTCGCGCGCGACGAAGACGCCCTGGACGCCGCCGAACAGCACGACGCGGTCGCGGGCCAGGTCGTACGCCATCGCGTGGCCGGCGCGGCCGCCCGGCGATTGCGTGGTGGCGCGAAGCGTCCAGGTGATGCCGTCGTACTCCCAGGTCTCGTCGAGCTCCTGCTGGAACGAGCCCGGCGACCCGCCGTACAGCATCACGCGTCCGCTCAGCACCATCGAGACCATCCGCGCGTCGGTGCGCGGCGACGGCCGCGCGGGTGGCTGCAGGGCCACCCAACGCTCGCCGTCGAGGCGCCAGAACTGGTCGGTGCGGCCGTTGCGGTCGCCGCCGAACACCAGCACCTGGTCGCGCAAGGTGTCGTAGGCGCCGGCGGCGCCGGTGATGCCGGCCGGTCCCGGCAGCAGCAGGTCCGCGGTCCATTGGCAGGGCGCGGTGGCCGCGAAGAACAGGAGGATCGGGCATCGGCTGGCGCGCACGGTTCACCTCGGCCTACGGGCCGCCAGCTGGCGGCTCCGGGGCCAGGATAGCGCGCGTGCAGCATCGGCGCCGTTGCCGGACGACTCTCGGGTGCGGCGCCGGCCGGACGCGGCCCCTTCACGCGCTTCGTCGGATCAGCGCCAGACCCCCGGGTGATTCAGGTGATGGCGCACGAACCAAACGATGTACGGGGAGACTCCGCATTCCTGCAGAGCGATCGGCGTCCCGTTCTCGACGATGGTCGGCTGGAGTTCGGCATTCCGCTGAACCGGCGCGTTCGAAACGAGTCCAGGATCCGTGAGATTCTCCGCCGCTGCGATCCCGGGCAGGGTCGCGACCCAATCGAGCGTGTAGCCGCCCACCGGCGGTGTGGGGAGCGGGTCGTCCTCGTTCGGCGCGAGAGCCCCTGCGAGCAAGGCGCCGAGGTTCCGCAGGATGAAGATCTCGTACTCGGCGATGGATCCCTCGGCGGGCGAGTAGCCGTAGGGAGTCCACGGCTGGAGGAAGGAGGCCCTCCCGGCCGCGGTCATGGTCTCCCATCGCTTGACCAATGAGCTGTAGCCGATCACGAAGGTGGAATCGGGCGGCCAGTCGGTCGATTCCAGCATGCCGACGGCAACGTTGATCGTGGGACCCTCGCCGACAGGATCGTTGTCATGGGGCATGTCGGAGTCGTACCCGACCTGGAACACCGCGGTCCACGAGCGCGGCCGCGACAGGATGTTTGCCACGGAGAACCACGACCTGTTGAAGGCCCATGCATCCCAGGACTCGGTCATCGCACTGTGCATCGTCATCGGACGGGCAGGCGGCGGGCCGGCAGGGGTCGGGCGCACGGCCATCGGCACGTTGCGGAACAGGCGATCCAGGAACGTCCCCTGCGAGATCGTGCTGCCCGCGGTGATCCGGACAGGCTTGGTGATCGACCACTGCGGCAGCGGCCCGCCGGCCAACGGCACGCCCATCGCCTCCAGGAAGCGCCAGCCATCGTCGACCACGTAGACCGGGAGGTCGGCGGCCGTCGCGCTCAGGGTCACGGACTGGGCCGCGGCATCGACCGCGGACACCGTGTAGGAGCGGGTTCCGATCGCCAACGTGGACTGGACCCAGCTGGCCTGGGGGGACGGGGTCGCGCCGCCCACGACGAGCTGACCCGCCGCGTCCCTGCGCAACGAAGTCATGCTGCCGACGACCCCTAGTGTGGCGATCGAGAACGGCAGGGTGGTCGTGGCCCCGGCCCCGGCCTCCGCCATCGCCGTCGTGCGTCCACTGCCGACCAGGTGGAACGCTGCTGCGTTCAGGCCGTCGACAGTGACGAGATGCACCTTGCCGTCCGACCATGCGCCGCGACCGTTGAACTGTTGGAACGGTGCTTGAACGGTGGTTCCCTGCGGCGGTGTGGCCGCCAGCGCATCCGCGTACGCACTGCTCGGGTCGCGATCGGCGATGCCGCCTTCCTCCCAGTACTGCTGCAGTGTGTTGTCGACCCTGCCGTTCAGCTCGGACTTCACGTCGAAGACGAGCTTGACGAGCGTCTGACCGCTCGCGGTCTGAACCGGGTAGAACTCGGCGAGCTGGCGCGGCATGCCGAAGCCGTTCTGGTCCTCGTCGCGGAAGGTCGAGAGGCGGTTGTACGGCGCCACGCTCGTCAACTGGTCCACCGCCACGTACATGACCCGCCGCACGGTCATGCACGCCGACGTCACGGCCATCGAACCACCCTGTGCGGCCGGAGCCGTCATGACGGGCGGCTCGACCGGATCGAGCGTCGTCGGCGTCATCTTGTAGGCGACGGCGGCCTTGGCGGCCTTGCGCACGGCATCGGCGGCGTCCGTGCTGGTCCAGTTGGAGGGGCCGGGCGCGACCAGCGCGTCCGCCGTCAGGGTGTCGCGATCCAAGGAGGCGACGACTCGGTAATTGTCGCCAGCCGTCGTGCTGACGCACAGGTACACGACCGCTTCGCCGTTGGCGTCGGTGACGGCGCTGAGCAGGACGGGGTTCGGTCCCGCGGGGATGCCGTTCAGGGGGTTGGGGTTGGCCATGAGAATCCCCTCGGGCCGCTCCGGGAAGGGCGAGTACATCGTGCCCAGCACCGTTCCCGGCTCGTCGTAGTTCTCGTAGAAGCCGACGTTGTCAGCGACCGGGACCAGTCCGCCCGCCGGGATCGAGTCGTCGTCGAGCCATGCCACCGCCGGATCATGGGTGTTGTCGTCGACGTCGTACGAGCGGAACCAGACGACCTCGCCCGCCTTGGGCGGCGAGACCCTGGCCCGCACCGCGAGTACGTTGCGCAGGTTCTCGATCCAGGTGAGGTGACCGTTCTCGGTCGGCGTGGATGCGGTCGTGGGATCGTCGACGCCGAGCACCGGGTCGGGTTCGACGAAGTGCAGGTCACTGCTGCCGACGGCCGACAGGTCGACCAGTCCATCGGGGCGCCAGCTCTGGTCGATCGATGCCCACGGCCATGGACGGCCCAGCGCCACACCGGTCGGCGTCGGCGCCACCGGCGGGAACGGCTCGGCTGGGGTGTCGAAGGCGACGCTGGCGATCCCCTTGGCGACGTAGTGGACGTGCATGACACGAAGGAAGTTGATGTCCCCGGCCGTGTTCTGCGGATCGGTCCGCACTGCGATGCTGACGACCTGGTGGGGCGAGGTGGCATGGGCTTCGACGAAGACCTGTGCGCCCTGCGTCGGTGCACCGACGAGCGACGAGACCGGCAGCCACTTTCCGATCTGCAGGGGGGACGACTTCGCCGCGTCGCACCACAGTGACAGGACGCTCGACGGCTCCAGCAGGAACATCACCTCGAGGTCCGGATCGGTCATCAGCGACAGGCCGGCGAGGTCCGGGTCACTGCTGGCCGCGGCGGAGCTGACGATCGGATCGTCGAGATCGTTGACGCCGTCCTGGTCGGAGTCGTTGTCGTTCACGAGCACCGGGATGCACGCGCAATCTAGCGCCGCGGCGGCCAGAGCCGCGCCCGTTGCCGGATAGACGTTCCAGGCGTCGGCGCGCGGGCGGCGCTCCTTGACGGTCAAGGGCACGGCGCGCAGCGCCAGGCCGCCGGGCGAGCTGTCGCCGTCGGCGGCGGCGCAGTTGCGGTTGCGGGCTACCGGGCACAGGAGGAACCTGCCTGGGTCCGAGGGCGCCACCCAGTCCGCAGTCGGCGGCCCGTTCGCCGGGATCATCGTGCCCGCGCCACCCTGCAGCGTCGTGCGCGTCACCGTGTACTCGACGAGCGGGACGTCATCGCATTCCAGTCGCCGGATCAGGGCCCCGATCGGTGGCGGACAGTTCGCCCCGTTGTTGTCGTCGCAGGACCGGCGCAACAGGTCGAGATCGGTCCATTTCGTGTGGATCCGCAGGGCCTCGCCGACCACCACCACGTTGGACGAGCGACCCCAGGGGTCGAGCAGGCCACCGCCGCTGAACGTGATCGGGGGGCCGGCGAACGCCGTGGCGCCGGCGTTGCAGCACTCGCTCTGTGTCGGCGTGATCGGCGGCGACGCCAGGGGCAGGTCGACGGTGCTGTTGAGGAACGTCGGGGTCACCCGACCGCAGGCGTCGGTGACGATGGTGAAGTGGTGCTGGATCTGACGCGAGGGGTCGGCAGCACCGCACGAGCTGGAGGAGATGTCGACGATCAGGCACCTGAGCGTCAGTCCGTAGGTCGACGAGGGTGGCAGGTTGCCGGGCACGAAGAACACGTCGCTCGCCGCGTTGCCTTCGCCGCGGAACTGACCGGTGTTGCCGGCAGGAGGTGGCGGCGTCCAGATCGCGGTCCAGCTGTAGCCCAGCTTGCCACACCAGTTGACCGGGACCGAGGAGGTGACGTCGCCGCTCTTGCAGAGCACCACGTACTGATCCGTGTCGGAGGCGTCGACACCGACGGCGATGGCCGCGCCCCCTTCGAGGCCAGGGTTGGCGAGGACGATCGGCGAGGGCGCCAGGATCGCGATCCCGCCGGCCACCGACCAGGAGTCCGACAGCGCACACGTGCTCGCACCCGAGTCCGTCGGGATCACCCCGGGGGCTCCTTGCAGCGGGGGGCAGGGCGGAGGACCCTGGGCAGCCGCTGCGGCGGGCACCAGGAGACATGCGAGAGTTGCGAGGGTGTTCGAGTGCATCTTCGGGTCGTGTCTCAGGGGTTCATTGCATCGAGGAGCGTGAACACGTCTGGCGCTTCGGAGCGAGTCATGCGGAAGGTGAACTGACCGCTCGGGAGGAGCAGGTGGTCGACGTAGGTGTCACCCGGCGCGAATCCAGGCTCCCGTCGAGGGAGCTCATGTCGTGCCGTGAAGCCGACGGGGGCCGCGGTCAGGCGCAGGCGCGGCTCGGACGCGAGGAAGTCGAGGACGGCGGCGGCGGCGAGGAACGCGGGAGTCTCACCGAGGTCGTCGGACATCGCGCAGACCCTGGCCACGACCTCGGCGTGACGGTCGAGCAAGTCCTGGCGCAACCTGTCGTCGAGCGGAGCCGTGCGCGGCGAGGACGCCGTCAGCAGCAAGAGTGTGAGCGCGTGGGCGGTGTTCATGCGTCACCAACGAGGACGATCGGCAGCAGGCTCGTCTGGCCGCCATGGGTCAGTTCGACCTGCAGCCGGGTGTCGCCGACGCGCGGGATCGCGCCGGCGACCTCCACTCGCAGGACCCGATCGTCGTCGGGGTCGATGGCGAGCGTGCACCGCCAGCCCCTGGAGCAGCCGGGCGGCGCGTTCGGATGTTCCAGGAGTCGGGCGGTTGTCGCGGCTGGATCCGGAACCACGAGGTCGAGGCTCGCTTCGACCTCCGTTCCCAGCACGCCGGCGAACAGGAAGTGCGGGAAGTCGCCGTCCTTCGTCAGCGGGTGGAACGACCACTCGATGTCGGCGGCCACCGAGTGCAGGCCGTCCTGGACGACGATCGGCATGTGGCCGTGATCGAGCGCACTGCCGACCACCCGCAGCCCCAGCCTCGGCTTCGCACCCAAGGCCGGCAGGTGGTACAGGACACCGCGATCCGTCCCGAGCACCTCGATCGACTCGACGGTGACCTCGTGGGTGATCTCGAACACCGCGTCGCGGAGGGCGTGGACTTGCGACGGCTCCAGGCGCAGTGTGCCGTCGAGTGGTCTCGTGGGCAGCGCGGCGGACCCGGGGAGCCCGAATCCGAGCACGCCGGCGATGGCCAGACCCGCGGGGACTGCGCAGAGGATGATCGTGCGGATGGAAGGCATGGGTCGCGCGGCCAGGTCGTGCGACGCGCCCCTCCCCGAGAGGGGTGGGGGGGCGAGCAGGGAGGAGGTGCGGCCCGTCTCTCGGGCGCGGGTCATGGCCTCGCGCACTTTGCAGGACCGGTGGAGACGTCACACGAAAACGCGAGCCGCCGGTCCGTATGGCCGCGAGTCACACGGCGGGACTCGCACAGCTCCCGCACGAGCGGGATTCGGTCGCTCCACGCACCGCACTCGCCCGTTGGGCACGCGTCCCGGCGTCTTGCAGGCGATTCACCGCCGGCGATAGGCTGATCGGGATGCAGCCGTCGCGCGAGTTCGATGCCCACCTCGCGCACGTGCACTTCACCCGGTTCGCGATGGACGGGTCGACCGAGGATCTGGCCGATGCGCTGCAGATGGTGGCTCCCGAACTGCTGCGCAGCGCACACGCCCTGACCCGCAGCGCCCACGACGCCGCCGACCTCGTTCAGGACACGTTCGTCGCCGCGATCAAGTCACGTCGCGGATTCGCAACGAGCCGGCCGTTCGTGCCCTGGATCGTTGGCATCATGCAGAACCTGCACCGATATCGCCGTCGGGCCCGGGCGCGTCGGCTCGATCCGGATCGCCTGATGCAGGCCGACGAACACGATCCGCTGGTTCTGGTAGACCACAAGCTGATCCACGAGCAGGTCGTCTCGGCGATCGCTGCCCTGCCGGCGACCTACCGTGAGGTCGTGGCCCTGCACCTGCGCGACGGCCTGAGGCCGGAGGAGATCGCCGGGGTCCTCGACCGCCGGCCCGGACAGGTTCGTACGCAGCTCTGGCGTGGGCTGCGTCAGCTTCGCGATCGGCTGCCCCGCGGCCTCGCACCGATGGTGGCAGTCATCGCGTCCGTGTCGATGGCGCGCGCCGGCATGCGCGCGGAGATCGAGGGCGGCGGCGCGCCTCGAGAGATGCCCACCGGAGGGTCGTTTGCAGGACCGGCGCAAGGCATGCGCGGGATCCTCGGGGCGCGACGCATCCTGGCACTCGCGGCGCTGGCCGGGTGTCTCGCGTGCGTACTGCCGCTCTGGTCGAGTTGGGCGAACGGTGGTCCCGCAGGCCTTGGTCCTGTGACGGTGGCAGCGCTCTCGAGGCCGGTGGCGGCCGCGGAGCGGGGCGTTACGCAGCTCGACATGATGGGCGCGCTGGGGCGTACGGTCGGTGTCCAGCCGAGCGGCGTGGGCCGCGTGGAGGTGAGCCTGTCCTGGGCGGACACGGGCCTTCCCGCTGCGGGGCAGAGTGTCCGCCTGCACATCGGTCGACGCTCGGAAGCGCCGTTGCTGAACACCTGGTTCGATGCCGTGCGCGAGGGCTGGACCGACGAGCATGGCAACCTCGCGTTCGTCGCCGTGCCGGTCGGTCCGGCATGCCTGCTGTTCGACGACGGCATGGTGCAGTCCGCCGAGTTCACGGTCGCGGACGACTCCGTCGTCGAGCGGACCGAGGTCTTGACCCCCGAGTGCGAAGTCGAGGGTGCCGTCGTCGACGTCACCGGCCGTCCGATCGCGGGCGCCGCGATCTGGATGTCCAGTTCGGGTGCCACGGACGCGCCGGGTTATGTCGCCGGATACACGGCAGTTGACGGTTCGTTCGCCCTTCGCGCCCCGCATCCGAAGTGGTTGACGTGGGCCACGGCCGAAGGCTTTGCCCGATCGGCGGTGTTCGGGGAGACCAAGGACCTCCGGCGTGTCCACCCGCGACTCGTCCTGGGACCCTCTCCCGCCGGCATCCTCGGTACGGTGTCGACCGAAGATGGCCTCCCCTCGGCGGGCACGCTGGTCGGCGTGTTCCCGATGCAGCGAGCGCGGTTTCCCCTGGAGGCCAGGGCCGTGGCCCCCTCGTTCCAGCGAACCGACGCACGGGGGCGATTCGAGTTGTCGGGGCTGGAACCAGGGCCGCACCACGTGGTGGCCCGGGGTGCTTCGACCTGCGCCGAACTGACACGCGTCGAACTGCGCGCCGGAGCGCAGGAGTGTGTGGAGCTGCACCTGCGCAGGGGGGCGACCCTTCACGGCCGTGCGCCGGCTGGGCTCCGACCCGGTGCGTTCGTGTCCGCCGGGCCGGCTGCGGCCGTCGGTCAGGACACGGCGTCGATGATCGACGCCACTGCCCGCGTCATGGCCGATGGGACCTACCGTGTGGATCACGTGGTCCCTGGGCCGGTCGTGCTGCAACTGCACGGGTCGCCGCCGCTCGAAGCAGTGGCGGAAGTTCCCCAGGTCGACGATGGCGCCGTGATCCGAGTCGACCTGCAGCTGCGCGAGAGCGACAGTACCTCCCTGCTGCGCGGACGAGTCGTCGACGGTGTCGGCCGGCCGCTAGAGGGCATCGAGGTGCTCGGCATGCCGGTGGAGTTCGATTCTACGGGGATGCGCGACGACTACGCGCGCGCCGTGACCGCTGCGGACGGCCGGTTCCGACTGACCGTGCGCTCGGGGGTCCCCTACCGATGTCTGGTTCAGCAGCACCGGGGCTTCGTAAGCAGCTCCAGTGATCCGGTGGTCTCCGGCGAGACCGAGGTCCTGCTGACGCTGGGGCCGACCTCGGCCGCCATCAGAGGAGGATTCGTCCGCGGAGCCGAAGTCGAGACCGACGTCGACCTCGTCCAGCTGCCACTCGGTCATCACCAGCGGCTCCCGTTGGCCGTCGATGGCAGCTTCGCGATCGAGCAGTTGCCACCAGGCGACTACTTCCTGACCTTCGCCAAGCGGCCAGGCCGCGCACGGCCGCGCCTCGTCACGTTCCATGTGGACGCCGGCGAGACCCGACACCTGGGTTGGCTGGCGGACCCGGGTCGCGGCGATCTGCGGGTCGTGCTCCGGTCGGCCGACGGCAGACCGATCCAGCTGGCCTTCACCCCGCTCGTGACCTCGGTGCCGCGCGATGTCTTCGTGGCGCTGGTGCCGGAGATCCGCGATGGATACGCCGACCTGCGGCTCGCTCCCGATGACTACGAGCTGCTGCTCGCGGGTGTCGACTTCCTGCCGGTTCGGCACCGATTCTCGGTCACCGCAGGACAACGGCATGAGGTGGGCCTGGATCTGGTTCCCGCGCGGACCTGCTACTTCGCGTTCTACCTGCCGCCGATGGCGAAGCGCGCGCGGCTGTGGCTCCGCATCGACGATGCCGCTGGCAACCGGATCGTCGACCGGGCCATCCCGGTCCCGGTGGAGCCATGCTTCCGGTTCGCGCTCGGACTTCCCGCGGGACCGAACAAGGTGCGTGCCGTCACCGCGTCCGGCCTGGCTGCCGAGGGCATCGTGACGGTGCCGGATGGCGCCTCGGTGGGTGAGGCACCGTTGTCCTTCGAAGCACGGCTTCGGTGAGCTGCCGCGGCGTCGAACGCTGCGTGGACTCGCACTCGGCGGCAGCGGCGCGCATCATGCGCGCCATGCGCCCGCTGCTGCCGTTCGTCGTCGTCGCCCTGTCCCTGTCGTCGACCGGCTCGGCCCAGGACCCTGTCCCGCCAGCGCCCGTCGTCGTACGCGCCGCGCGCTGGCTCGACGTCGACGCCGGGACCTACGCGGCGCCGGCGGTGCTCACGATCGAGAACGGCCGCATCCGCTCGGTCGATCCCGCGGTGGCGCCGGCCGACGCCGTCGTCGTGGACCTCGGCGACCGCACGCTGCTGCCGGGCCTGATCGACTGCCACGTGCACCTGACCGGCGACCTCGAAGGCGACTTCTACCTGGCGGCGAAGACCACGCCGGCCGACGACGCGCTGCGCGGCGCGCGCAACGCCAGGCTCACCGTGCAGGCCGGGTTCACGACGGTGCGCAACGTCGGCGCGCGCGGCTTCAGCGACGTGGCGCTGATGCACGCGATCGACAAGGGCTTCGTGCCGGGGCCGCGCATCGTGCCGGCGGCGCACTCGCTCGGCATCACCGGCGGCCACGCCGACGAGACCGGCTTCGCGCCCGGCGTGCTCGAGCAGGGGCCCGCGCAGGGCATCGCCGACGGCGTCGACGAGTGCATCAAGGCGGTGCGCTACCAGATCAAGCACGGCGCGCAGTGGATCAAGATCTGCGCGACCGCCGGCGTGCTGTCGTTCGAAGGGCCGGTCGGCAACCAGCAGTTCTCGGTCGAGGAGCTGCGCGCCATCGTCGCCGAGGCCGCGCGCCACGGCGTGCACGTCGCCGCGCACGCGCACGGCGAGAACGGCATCCTCGAGGCCGTGCGCGCCGGCGTGCGCTCGATCGAGCACGGCTCGATGCTGACCGAGGACATCGTCCGCGAGATGATCGCGCACGGGACGTTCCTGGTGCCGACCAGCTATCTCGCCGAGGCCATCGACCTCGACGTGCTGCCCGAGCCGCTGCGCAGGAAGGCGCGCTTCGTGCTGCCGCTGGCGCGCCGCAGCCTCAAGCTGGCGATCGACCGCGGCGTGCGCATCGCCTTCGGCACCGACGCCGCGGTGATCCCGCATGGCGTGAACGCGCGCGAGTTCGCGGTGTACGTGAAGCTCGGCATGTCGCCGCTCGACGCGATCCGCACCGCGACCGTGCACGCCGCGGCGCTGCTGCAGAAAGACGACCGCGGCCGCATCGCCGCCGGCGCGCTCGCGGACCTGATCGCCGTCGACGGCGACCCGCTGCAGGACGTGACGGAGCTGGAGCGGGTGCGTTGGGTGATGAAGGGCGGCGAGGTGGTGGCGCGGTGACGGGCTGGGACGGAGCGTCACAGCCCGATGCGCACCCGCACCCCGTTCGACGCCGTGCCGATCGGCCGGAAGCCCGGCGCGCAGGAACCCAGGCACTCGCCGAGTTCGAACAGCTGGCAGTAGACCTCGAGGCCGATCAGGCCGGCGTCGTTGGGGATCGCGACCGGCACCGCCACCGTGGTGGCCTGGAACGACGGCGCCTCGGGCATCCGCGCGACGAACTCGGACGACTGCAGCAGGCTGCCGCACGAGAAGCCGCTGGGGAACAGCGTCTCCATCGGGATCGGCAGCGGCAGGCCGCCGATCGCGGTCACCGAGGTGCCCATCAGGAACCAGCGCTGGATCAGCCGGGTGCCGAACCGCACGCTGCCGGGACCGACGACGTGGATGGTGGTGCCGGGCACCGGCGCGCCGGCGACGACGAGGTCGAGGCCGCACTGGTTGGCGCCGAACACCGCGGTGGTCGCGGTCTGGGCGGCGAGCGGGGGCAGCAGGAGCAGGGACGCCAGGCAGGAGCGGAGCACGTTCATGGTGCTGCCGCAGGGAGCAACGTTCGTGCCGGCGGCGCGCCGCGGTCGGCGACGTGCCGCGGAGGGGCGCGGTGTTCCGCGGTCGTGACAACACCGGCCGAGGTCACGAGGCCCGGCGTGCCGTCAGGACGAGCTTCGCCCCAGGGCCGCTTGCTGTCTTGACCGTGCGGTCCGTAGCTTGCTGAGGCGACAGGAGCCACGCCGGTCCCCCCGGCCGTCGGCGATCCCTGCGTTTCCCATGGTGTCCCTCTCCTCCTGGTGTCGCTCCGCGGCGCCCTTCGCCCTCTTCGCCCTCCTGGCGTCGCCAGCCTCTGCCCAGGGCTGGCGCCGGTTGGTGCCGACGGCCGACTCGTTCGCGATGGTCCGCGACGCGGTCTCCGGCCGCGCCATCGTCCTGGGCACCCCGTCGCCGTCGCCGCCGTTCGCGTGGACCTGGAACGGCTCGACCTGGACCGACGCGGGGATCCCGCCGGTGCCGAGCGGCACGACGCCGCTGCATGCCGCGGTCTGGGACGTCGTACGCGATCGGCTGGTGGTGCTCGGCGCGCCGAACAACGGAACGTTGAGCACCGGCTCGCCGGTGACGGTGTGGGAGTGGGACCGCACGAGTTGGACGACCCGAACCGCCCCGGGGATGGTGTTCACGCCGCTCTGCGCGATGACCTACGACCTGTACCGGCAGCGCTGCGTCCTGATCGCCGGCACCCTCGTCGACGAGACCTGGGAGTACGACGGCCTGAGCTTCACCCGCGTCCAGACCGCGCAGGTGCCGGTCGTGCGCACCGCCGCTCGGTTGACGTTCGATCTGCTGCGCGGCCGCACGATCCTGTTCGCCGGCGACCCGGGCGCCACGGCGCCGACCTGGGAGTACGACGGCATCGACTGGCATCGCGTCGCGACGGCGCAGGCGCCGGCCGTGGATCACTTCGCGATGGACTACGACTACGCGCGGGGACGGACCGTGCTGTTCGGCGGCAGACTGCTCAGCACCCTCGCGACCGTGGACGAGACCTGGGAGTACGACGGCGTCGGCTGGGTTCGTGTCTCGTCGGCCGTCTCGCCGTCCCCGCGGCAGACGACGGCCTGCTTCGACTCGTCGCGCCAGGCGATGGTGGTGTTCGGGGGCCTCGAGAATTCGAGTGTGGGCCCCGCGGCGCGGACCTTCGACACCTGGGAGTACGACGCGTCGGGATGGACCCTGCGCCAGGGCGCTCCCGCCGGCCAGGACGCGACCGCGTTCGCGTACGACAGTCTGCGGTCGCGCGCGCTGCTGCACGGCGGCAACTACCTGTACCGGCCGATGCCGACCTCGTTCCAGTGGGACGCGGGGCGCTGGCTCGACGCCGGCGGCGCCGCCGGGCCGGCGGCGCGCCTGTCGCCCGTCGCGGTGTTCGACTCGCGCGGCGGCCGCACGGTGATGTTCGGCGGCACGGATGGCACCGTCGACTTCGACGAGACCTGGCTGTGGGAGCCGGCCGGCGGCTGGACCCTGGCGTCGCCGACCGCGCGGCCACCGGCCCGCTACCAGCACGCGATGGCCTACGACGCGACGCGCGGGCGCGTGGTGATGTTCGGCGGCTATCACCGTCTGCCGACCTCGTTCTGGTTCGCGGACACCTGGGAGTTCGACGGCGGCGCGTGGACGCAGGTCGCGACGGCGAATGCGCCGACCGCTCGCGTGGCGTCGGCGATGGCCCACGACCTGGGTCGTGGCAGGACCGTGCTGTTCGGCGGCCGCGACTCGTTCGGTTTCCTGCCGCGGCAAGACACCTGGGAGTACGACGGCGCCAACTGGACGCGGATCCTCACGGCGCACGCGCCGGCGTCGCGCAGCGAGCACGGGCTGGCCTACGACCCCGTGCGCGGGACCACGGTGGTGGCCGGCGGCATCAACCAGGGCGTCTTGAGCCGCGACACCTGGGAGTACGACGGTGTCGACTGGGTGCAGACCGACGCCGGCGCGGAGCCGTTCCAAGGCGGCAGCCATCGCCTGGCCTACGACACGCGCGTCGGCGCGATGCTGCGCACCGACGGCAGCAGCCTGTGGCAGCGCGCGGACGCGCCGTCGGCGTCGGTCGCGCGCTTCGGCCGCGGCTGCGGCCCCCAGGCGCCCGACCTCGCCGCGGCCGCGGGCGCGCTGCCGCAGCTGGGCAGCGCGTTCGGCCTGCAGCTCGGCGCGCTGACCGCGACGGCGGGCGCGTGCTACCTGGGCTTCGGCCTCGACCCGCTGCACGGCACCGTGTGGCCGGTGCCGCTGGACGCGGTCGGCCTGCCGGGTTGCCTCTTGTGGACGACGGTCGACTTCGGCTCGGTGGTCCTGCACGGAGGCGGCAGCGCCGCGGTGCCGGTGCCGATCCCGGCCGACCCGCGCATGGCGGGGCTGATCGTCGGCGTGCAGGCGCTCGAGTTCGACGCGACCGCGCCGGGCGGCTTCGGCCGCACCAGCAACGGTCTGCTGCTCCGGTTGCGATGATCGCGGCGACCGGCCGGTCACGCGAATGGGCAAGCTGCCCGCCGGGGTGGGGGACTCGGTGCGCGCGGACCAGACGCGTAGCCTGTGGGGCGCCCCTCGGCAGCTGTCACGGAGAAGTGAGGATGACCCAGCTCTCGTCGTCGTCGCGCGGCCGCATCGCAGCATCCTTCCGGGTCGTCGCCACGACGCTCGCCGCAACGAGTCTCGTCGCGACCGTCGCCGCGCAGCAATGGCGCCGCGCGTCGCCGCCGGCGCAGGGGCGACTCGCCTTCGACCCGATCTCGTCCCGGATGCTGCTGGTCGGCGGCAGATCGGGCGGCGCCGCCGGCGCGACCTGGTCCTTCGACGGCGCCTCGTGGCGCGACACCGCGATCCCCGACCTGCCGGTCTCGACGGCGGAGATCCGGCCGTTCTGGAACCTCGCGCAGAGCCGGCTGCAGCTCGTGGTGCGCGACCTCGTCGCGCCGATCCGCGTCTGGGAGTTCGACGGCTCCAGCTGGAATCCCCTGCCGGCCGCAGGGCCGTCGGCGCGGATGGGGTTCGCCACCGTCCAGGATGTCGCCCGCGGGCGCATCGTGCTGTTCGGCGGCCAGGGCCTGCTCGGCAACCTCGACGAGACCTGGGAGTACGACGGTGTCACCTGGACCCAGCGGCAGCCGGCGCAGTCGCCGCCGGCGCGCCACAGCGCGGCGATGGCCTATGACCTCACGCGCGGCCGCGCGGTGCTGTTCGGCGGCGCGGGGGTGCAGGAGCAGGTGCTGGGCGACACCTGGGAGTGGGACGGGGTGAGCTGGAGCCAGAACACCGCAGGCATCGGTCCCTCGGCCCGCGTCACGGAGATGGCCTACGACATCGCCCGAAGCCGGGTGGTGCTGTTCGGCGGCACCGCGAACGCGGGCCTGACGTCGTTCTTCGCCGACACCTGGGAGTACGACGGCGTGCGCTGGTCGCAGGCGTCGCCCGCCAACGCCCCGGCGGCGCGCGCGCAGGTGGCGATGGACTTCGACTGGAACCGCGGCGTCGTCGTGTTGCACGGCGGTCGGTCCCCGGGCACTTCCTGGTTCACGAACATCTGGAACGACACCTGGGAGTACGACGGCGTCGACTGGGTGCGGCCTGCACCGGCGCCGCCCGCGCGGCAGGACACCGCGCTGCTGTTCGATCCGTCGCAGCGGCGGCTGATCTGCTTCGGCGGCGGCGGCGCCGACTCGTTCGAGCTGCTCGACGACACCTGGCGGTTCGATGGCACCGACTGGCGGCAGCAGCCGCTGGCGCTGCGGCCGCTGCGCCGCGCCGGGCACGAGATGTGCTTCGACACGCGTCGCCAGCGCGCGCTGCTGTTCGGCGGGCGCGCTCCCGGCTCCCTGAACGACCTGTGGTCGCTGCAGGGAAGCAGCTGGGCGCCGATCGCGACGTCGACCAGGCCGCCCGTCCGCCACTACCACTCGATGGTCTACGACGCCGCGCGAGATCGCGCGGTGCTGTTCGGCGGCATCGGCGGCCCGCACGAGGACGAGCTCGGCGACACCTGGGTGTTCGACGGCGCGGACTGGGCGCCGGTCGCGCCGGCGATCGCGCCGTCGCCGCGGATGCGGGCGGCGATGACCTACGACGTGGCGCGCGATCGCGTCGTCCTGCACGGCGGCTTCGACAACGGCGTGGCCGGCGCGGACACCTGGGAGTTCGACGGCGCCACGTGGTCCGCCGTGACGTCCGCGGCGAGGCCGCCGGCCTGGCACTGGATCGACATGGTCTACGACCCGTTGCGCGGACGCTCGGTGCTGGTCGGACACGAGACGTCGACGGCGGGGGTCTGGTACTTCGACGGCGCGTGGTCGGCGGCGTCGATGGTCGACGTGCCGATCGGCACGTTGGCCTTCGACACGACGCGCGCGGCGACCGTCCTGATCGGCGCGTCGGAGCTGGTGCGTCCGACGGAGCTGTGGGCGCTGGCGGAGCCGGGCGCGTCGTTCGCGCGCTACGGCGCGGGCTGCGCCGGCGGCGGAACGGCGCCGACGCTGGACGCGGCGGGCGGTGCGTTGCCGACCCTCGGCAGCGCGTTCGCGCTGCAGCTCGGCGGGCTCCCGGCGGCCGCCGGCGCGCTCTACCTGGGCTTCGGCGTCGACCCGCTGCACGCGGGCGCGTTGCCGGTGCCGCTCGACGCGGCCGGCCTGCCGGGCTGCCTGCTCTGGACCACGGTCGACTTCGGCGTGTTCCAGCTCCACCCGGGCGGGGCCGCCGCCGTGTCGCTGCCGATCCCGGCCGACCCGCGCCTCGATGGGCTCACGATCGGCGCCCAGGCGCTGGCGTTCGATGCCGCGGCGCCGGGCGGCGTCGGCCGGACGACCAACGGCGCGCTGCTGCGGCTGCGGTGACCGGGCCGCCGGTCACGGCACGAGCGCGCGCAGCAGCACGGAGTCGGCCACGATCGCGACCCGCCGCGCGCCGCCGTCGGCGCGGCGGACCAGCACGGCGCGTGCCGCGTCGGGCACCACGACCGGCGCGAGCAGCCCGTCCACGGCGGCCAGCTCGGTCGCGCGCACGCGGCGGCCGTCCATGAACGCGGTGACCGGCAGCGGCCGGTCGTCGCCGTCGAGCACCGACACGGTCGTTCCGGCGTCGAGAACGCCGCGGACGACGAACTCGAGCACCTTGGTCGGGGCTCCGAGGTCGACGGTGACACGCCCGTCGGCGTCGATCGCCTCGACCGGGACGGCCACCGTGGCGCCGTCGCTGGTCAACGACAGGTAGGCGTGGCGACGCGGCACGCCGCGCAGCGTGAACGCGCCGTCGCGCCCGACCGGGGCGGGCGCCGTGCCCTCGGTCATGCAGCCGTCGCCGTCCTTGATCACGTGGATCGGGTAGCCGACCGCCACGGTCAGGTCCGCGGGCAGGTCGCCGTCGGCCGCGCGCACGGTGCCGCGCACGGTGTCGTGCACGGCGTCTTTCGGCACGCGGACCACGACGTCGTCCCGGCCGGCGGTGAGCGGCGCGCTGACGAACACGAACGCCTGGTCGGGCCGCCACACGCGCAGCCGGTACGCCCGCGGCGCCAACCCAGTGAGGGCGAATCGACCCTGCGCGTCGGTCGTGACGCCGCGCTGCCACGCGCCGATCGCGCCTTCGACCGGCGTGAACGTGACGTCCAGCAGCGTCGGATCGAACAGGTTGACCTGCAGGCCGGGCAATGGCCGCTGCGCCGCGTCGACCACGACGCCGCGCAGCCGCAGCGCGCGTTGCAGGCGCAGCTCGAGGCCCTGCCCGCGCTGCGGGTCGGCGCGCACCGCGCCGCACAGGGAATCGAGCTGCAGCGGCGCGTGCTCCTCGGCCAGCACCGTCAGGCTGGCGGAGTCCTCGGCCGGCAGCTCGTCGAACCGGAAGCTGCCGTCCGCTGCGGTCGCGGTCGCGGCGCGGCCGAAGCGCACCGCGGCGTCGGTGAGCGGCGTCCCGTCGGCGGCGAACACGATGCCATCCACCCCGATCGGCGCCGCCGCAGTGTCGAACACCAGGTCGTAGTCGTCGGTCGGCGCCACCGGGGCCGGCGCTCGGCACATGCGGCCGTCGAACGCGCGCGCGACCAGGCTCGCGCCGGGCACCGCGGCGGGCACGGTCGGCGCGAGGTAGCGACCGTTCGCGTCGGGGCGCAGCTCGCGCGGCGTCCACGTGCGTTCGGCGACCAGCTTCAGCGGCGAGCCGCGCAGCGCCGCCGGCAGCGACCACTCGACGGACACCTGGCACTCGACGACCGCGGTGCCGTCCTGCTCGAGCACCCGGCCGCGCACCTCGAACGCCGGCGCGGTCACCAGCACGACGCCGCCGTCGCCGCGGCCGACGGCGAGCAGCACGCGATCGTCGCCGAGCACGTCGAGTTCGGCGTCGCTCCCGGTCGCGACCGTTGTCAGCGCGAACCGGCCGTCGGCGTCGGTGCGTACCTCGCCCGGGAACGGCTCGCCGAACAACACGGTGTTCCACGCCTCCGGGTGACCGACCTCGGCCAGCGCCGCGGCGCGCGCGGCCGGGTCGTCGCGCAGCGTCGCCAGCTGCGCGGGCGGCAGGAACGCGCCGTCGGCGCCGTCGCTGATCCAGCCGAGGTCGCCGCTCTGCCAGCGCGGCCAGCGCCGGCCGTGCGCGACGACGCGCACGCCGGCGACCGGCGTTCCGCGCGCGTCGACCACGCGTCCGGCCAGTCCGTCGTCGGCGGCGGGCTCCGGCGCCGCGCCGTCCGCGAGGCGCCGTTCCTCCGCTGCGGCGACGCGGTCCGGCGCGGCGGCCGACGTGCGGTCGGCGAGCGGGTCGGCGCGCACGGGCCCCGCCGGCGCGCCGGCCAGGGCCGTCGACGCCGGCGTCGGACCCTGCGCGTCCCCGCCGCGCATCCAGAAGAACACTCCGACCATCGCCACCGCGGCGAGGCCGAGGCCGAGTTTCGTCTGCATCACGAACAGAGCTCCTGCACCCGAACCGATCGCCCACGCCCCCCATCCCGGCCAGCCGATCGCCGCCACGACCGGCAGCCAGTCGTCGGCGCCGCCGTGCGCGCGTTCGAGCCGCGCGCGCAGCTGCTGCAGGCCGCGTTGCACGCGGCTCCGGACCGTCGCCACCGGCACGCCGAGCCGCTGCGCGATGCGCCGCGGCGGCAGCCCGTCGAAGAACCGCAGCGCGATCGCCTCGCGGTACGGCTGCGGCAGCGCCAGCACGTGCTGCACCAGCTCGGCGTGCATGCGCACCCGGCGGTCGCCGTCGTCGGCGTCGGCGGGGCGCGCCGTGGCGAGCCGCTCACGCCGCAGCCGCCGCTCGGCGCCGCGGCGGGCGCGGAAGGCGCCGCGCCGCAGCACGGCCGTGAGCCAGCCGCGCGGGTTGCCACGGTCGGCGGGCGGCCGTTCGAGCGCCTCGACCATGGCGTCCTGGGCCAGGTCGTCGGCAGCGTGGCTGCAGCGCACGAGGCTGCGCGCCAGGGCGCGGAGGTAGCGCCCGTGCGCGAGCAGGTCGGGTTCCGGATCGGTCGTCACGGGGCGCTCCTCAGGATAGGGGCGGCGACGGCCCGGTGCGGCGCACCGGCGCGACCGTCGCGGCTTCCTGGAGCACAGGACCGGAGCCGGCGGAATCGACGCAGGAATCCGGGGCCCAAGGTGGCGCCCGCGCCGCTTGGCGCGCGGCGCGCCAGCCGTAGTGTTGCCGCCGCATGTCCGCCGAATCGACCGGGGCCCCGGGGTCCACGCCCATCGTGCAGCTGCACCGGCTGCAGAAGTGCTTCGACCGGTTCGTCGCGGTCGAGGGCCTGTCGCTCGACGTCGGCCCGGGCGAGATCCTGGCGCTGCTCGGCCCGAACGGCGCCGGCAAGACCACCACGATCCGGATGCTGATGGGGATCCTGGTGCCGACCGCGGGCACCGCGCGGATCGCCGGCTTCGACTGCTTCGCGCAGCGCGAGCGGGTGATGCGGCACTGCGGCTACCTGCCGGACGAGCCGGTGTTCTACGACCATCTGCGCGGCCGTGAGATCGCGCGGTTCTGCGGCGACATGCGCGGCATGACCACCGCCGACGTCGACGCGCGCACCGACGAGCTGGCTGCGCGCCTGGACCTCGGCGGCGCGCTCGACGAGTATGCCGTCAACTACTCGATGGGCATGAAGAAGAAGCTCGCGCTGGTGTGCGCGATGCTGCATCGCCCGTCGGTGCTGATCCTCGACGAGCCGACCAACGGGCTCGACCCGATGGCGACCCGCGCGCTGCTGGCGCTGATCCGCGAGATCGCGGCGGCCGGCACGGCGGTGTTCTACAGCACGCACCTGCTCGAGCAGGCCGATCGGCTGTGCCACCGCGTCGGCATCCTGCACCGCGGCCGCCTCGCCGCGCTCGGCACGCCGGCGGCGCTGCGCGAGCAGCTGGCGCCGGGCGGCTCGCTGGAGGACGTGTTCTTCCAGGTCGCGGCCCCGGCCGATGCGGGCGACGTCGAGGGCGCGGACGCAGGTGCGAACGCGAACGACGGCGGGCCGGCGTGACCACGCAGCCGCCCGGCACGTTGCGCGTCCTGCGCCTCCTGGCGCGCGTGTCGCTGCTGCGCCTGTGGCGCTCGGTGCAGATCGCCAAGGCGGTGCGCCAGCAGCGCGCGGCCTCGAGTCAGCCGGACGGCGCGGGCGCGCGCCCGCCTTCGCGCCGCAAGGGCGGCAACGGCCTGATGATCCTGCTGGTGCTGCTGATGCCGTTCATGGCGCTGCAGGCCATGCACCTGTCGGCGCGCGCCGTCGACGCGTTCGGCGCCGGCGCCGTGCAGGTCGGCGGCGACGTGCCGATGACCGTCACGCAGCTGACGTACGCGCACATCCAGGCCACCGACCGCAACGACCCCGACAAGATGGCGGCGCTCGGGCGGCGGCTGCAGCGGCAGAAGTACCAGCGCACCGGCTTCGGCGCCGAACAGATGCTCGCGCACTTCCGCGCGCGCGGCGCCGACGGCTTCCGCGCCGAGAAGGTGTCGCCGTTCCCGCTGGTCGCCGGGGACTGGCACTGGGACGTGCCGGCCGCGCGCGCGACCATCGTCCGCGGCATCGCGCTGATCGCATTGCTGTTCGGGCTGGCGCTCCTGTGCACGTCGCTCAGCGCCAACGTCGGCGACGTCGGCCGCGAGCAGTGGAGCCTGTCGTGGCTGCTGACCTTCCCGGTGCCGTCGCGCGCGATCGTGATGGCGCGGGCGGCGGAGTACGGGCTGGTGCAGTTCTTCCCGTGGTTCTCGATGTTCCCGCTGCTGCTGCAGGTCGGCGTCGCCGCCGGCTGGGGTTGGCTGGCGCTCGGGCCCGCGGCGCTCGGCACGCTGGCGCTGACGGCGACCAACGGCGCGCTGCGCTTCTGGGCCGAGACGCGGCTGCGGCTGCGCCTGCCGCTGCACCGCGTGCGCAAGGTGCAGGGCGCCTGCACGCTGGTCGGTCTGGTGCTGCTGGCGACGGCGATGCTGCCGTGCATCTCCGGGTCGGTGCCGGACTGGATGGACGCCGCGGCGGCGGCGATGCCGGACCTGGCGTTGGTGCTGCCGTACGCGTGGCCGTGCGCCGCGTTCGCGACCCCGTCGCTGCTGCTGGTCGGGCTGCTGTGGACGGTCCTGCTGGTCGCGCTCGGCGTGCGCGGCGCCGCCGCCGAGCTGCGCCACGGCAGCGTCCGGTCGGGCGGCGTCGATCGCGCGGCGGCGCGGTCGAGCGACGGCGCCGGCGCGCGCTGGCTGCGCGGCATGGTCGGCAAGGACGTCCGGCTGCTGCTGCGCGACTGGGCGTTCCTTACGCAGACGCTGCTGGTGCCGCTGGTGCTGGTCGGGCTGCAGGTCGCCGGCATCCGCGGCAACGTGCGCTGGAACCCCTCGCCGATGCCGCTGGCCTGGTTCGTCGGCGCCGCCGCGCTGACCGGCGGCTGCTTCCAGACGCTGAGCGGCGAAGGGCGCGCGCTGTGGATGCTCTACACCATGCCGGTGAGCCTGCACCGCGCGCTCGGCGCCAAGGTGCGGCTGTGGGCCGGCGTCGGCACCGCCTACGCCGGGCTGGCGCTGCTGCTGATCGGCGGCGCGCGTTGGTCGTGGTCGCTGGTGCCCGACCTGCTGCTGATGGCCGCGGGCCTCTGGGGCTGCGCGCACCTCGCCGCCGGCACCGCGGCGCTGGGGATGGATCCGGCCGCCGATCACGTGCCGCGGCAGCTGAAGGCGCGCTACGTGTACCTGTACATGGCGCTGGCCGGGACGTTCGTGCCCGCCCTGATGACCGAGGACTGGAGCCAGCGCACCGCGGCGCTGGTCGTGTTCGGCACCCTGGCGTTCGCGATGTGGCAGCGGGTGCGCGAGCGGATCCCGTACCTGCTGGACCCGGTGACGCTGCCGCAGCCGGGGCTGTCGGTGTTCGAGGCCAGCGCCGCGGTGTCGACGTTCTTCGTCGTGATGGTGCTGACGCTGGTGGCGTTCTCGTTGCACGCCGAGCGCGACACCGACGACGCGATCGCCCTGTCGCTGCGCGCGGTGTTCGTCGCCTTCGCGATCGCCGGCGCGGTGACGCTGGCGCTGTTCCTGCTGCTGATGAAGCTGCGCGGCGTGGCGGTCGCGCGCGAGCTGGGGCTGCGCGCCCGGTCCGCCGGCCACGCGCTCGGGGCGACGGCGCTGGGCGCCGCGGTCGGTGCGGCGGTCGGGGCGCTCGGGCTCGGCTACCGGGCGCTGGCGTACGACCTCGGCTGGTTCGACCCGCCGGTCCTCGAGGCGGGCTCCGGGCGCTGGTTGCTGCTGCTGGCGGTGGTCGCGGCGCCGGTGGTCGAGGAGGTGCTGTTCCGCGGCATGCTGTTCCAGGCGCTGCGGCGGACGGTGTCGGTGGCGGTCGCGGCCGGCTGGAGCGCGTTGCTGTTCGCCGTGCTGCACCCGCGCGAGTCGTGGCTGCCGGTGTTCGTTCTCGGTCTGTGCGCGGCGCTGCTGGTGCAGCGCACGCGCTTCCTGCCGGCGGCGATCGCGGCGCACGCGGTCTACAACGCGCTGCTGGTCGGCACCCTGATCCCCTGACGTTTGCCCTGCGCCGGATCGCGCCGGGACATCGCCGACGAACGGGGCGGGAATCTCGGATCGTCGTCCCTTGGCGAGGCCGCCGGCGGGGCTTCGCGCGTAGGGAACGCGTCCGCTCCTATCTCCTCCGGCGCCCTCCTCAGGCGCTCGCACCAATGCGTTCTATCCACCTCGTCGCCGCGGCGCCGCGCGCCGCGCTGCTGTTCGCCGCGTTGCACTGCTGCAGCGGCGCCTCCCGGGCCCAGTGCTCCGCGCTCGCCGATCCGGTGCCCGGCACCCGGCTCGCGCTCGGCGACGAGGACGTGCGCACGGTGGCGCTCGGCTTCGCGTTCCCGTGGCAGGGGGTGACCTACGACGCGATCTCGATCGCCTCGAACGGCTTCGTCTGGCTCGGGCAGATCCAGCCGGAGCTGCTGCAGTTCGTCGCCACCGACTACCTGGTCAACGAGCCCGACCTGCTGGCGTGGGGCCCGCGCATCGCGGTGTGCTGGCGCGACTGGAACCCGGCGTCGCCGCAGGTGCAGCCGGGCGACGGCGTGTTCTTCCGCAGCGATGGCAGCGTGGCCAGCGTGGTGTGGCGCGGCGTGCCGGCGTTCGCGCCGGCGCACGACGCCACGCGCTTCGCGCACATGGAGCTGGTGCTCGACCACACCGGGCGTATCGACCTGGACTTCGGCACCGCGATGGCGGTGCCCGCCGACGACTGCATCGTCGGCATCTCGGCCGGCGGCGGCGTCGCCGGCAACTCGCTCGACTGGACCGCCCTGCAGCCGGTCGCGGTGGCTGGCGGCACCGGCTACGAGCTGTTCGCGGGGGCGTCGTTCGACCTGGTCGGGCAGGACCTCGCGTTGGCGCCGGTCGACACGACCGCGACCGGACACGTGGCGCTGCTGGCGTCGCTGCCCGCGTGCGCGCCCGCGGTGCATCCGCCCGCCGCCCTGCAGCCGCAGGCGTTCGGCCAGGGCTGCCCGCCGTTGGCGGTGCAGAACAGCAGCGCGATCTACGAGCGCTTCACGCCGATCGGCGGCGGCAACCCGCTGGACCTGTCGGGCCGGAGCGTGCGCTTCGTGCGCGCCGGCTCGAGCTACGTGGCGCTGCCCGGACCGGGCTTCGACAGCAGCTACCTGACCCACGGCGTGCGGGTGCCGCAGGACGACGAGACGCTGGCGCGCGGCCTGTCGGTCGGCGCGATGGGGACGTTCCCGTTCGCGACCGCGACGGTCGCCACCGTCGACGCGGCCGCCAACGGGTATCTCATGCTGCAGCCCGGCGGCCAGAGCCACTGGATCCCGACCGCGGCGCGGCTGATGTTCGAGGGCGCGCGCATCGCGCCGCTGTGGAGCGACTACGACCTGTTCCTCGGCGGCGCGTTCTGGTGGCAGAACGACGACCCGGCGTTCTGCATGGCGACCTGGGAGCAGGTGCCGCACTTCGGTCAGCCCGCAAGCAGCAACACGTTCCAGTGCAAGCTGTTCGCCAACGGCGACATCGTCTTCGCCTGGGGCGCGGTCGGCTCGACGGTCGACGACCTGCTGGCCGGCATCGCGCTCGGCAACGGCGGCGCCGACCCAGGCGGCTCCGACCTGAGCGCCGTCGGCACCGCGCCGGTGCTGCGCGACCTCGGCAGCCTGGTGCTGCCGCTCGACCACCGCGTGTCGGGGCCGGCGGCGCTGGGCACGCACTTCGCGCTCGCGGTCGAGCACCTGCCGGCAGGGGCCAGCTTCGGCTTCTTCGCGCTCGGCGTCACCGCGAGGGACATCGACCTTGGCGCCGCGGGCATGACCGGCTGCCACGCCTACCTGGACCTGCTCGACACGGTGTCGCCGTTCGTGCCGGGCGACACGGCGATGTCGCAGGGCTTCCTGCTGCCGATCGAACCGGCGTTCTACGGCGTGACGCTGTACTCGCAGGCCGTGGCGCTGGCGCCGGTCAATCCGTTCGGCGTGGTGACCAGCAACCGGGTCGGCTGGACGCTCGGCCGCTGATCCGCGGCGCGCTCACCGGCTGCGGTCGACCACCAGCTCGATCGGCGGCGCCGCGTCGTCGGTCGCCGGCGCCGGCACGTCCTGCCGCACGCGTTCGAAGCCCTGGCCGCCGGCTCGCACCGTCGTCGGCTCGCCCTCCGGGAGGCCCAGCAGCAGCGCGATGCCGTCGGCGCCGGTCGTGGCGCTCCAGCCGGCGCGATAGCCGAAGCCGGCGAAGCGGTCGGCCTGCACGTCCCGGTCCGCGGGGTTCGCAGTGACGCCGACACCGACGAGCGGCCGGCCCTGCGGGTCGGTGACGCGCACGCGCAGCCGGCCGCCGGGCACGTCGAAGTCGAACACGTTCGGCGCGTCGGTGGACAGCGACATCGGCTCGTGCGACCGGATGCGGTAGTCGTCGCTGACCTGGAAGTCGCCGAACAGCACCATGAGCCGCGCCGGGCTCGACAGGCCGAGCAGCTCGTAGGTGCCGTCGGCGGCGGTGCTCGCGGCGCGCCGCTGCTGCCGCTCGGTTGGCTGGGCGAGCACCAGCACGTTGGCCAGCGGACGGCCGGCTGCAGTGATGCGGCCGCGCACCGTGGCGCCGCCGCCGGCTTCGCCGACGGTGATCTCCGCCACCGCGCCGGGCGGCACGGTCGTCTGGGTCATCAACGCGCTGCCGGCGCCGCGCTCCTCGGACCACGCGGCGACCAGCGCTTGGCCGGCCGGCAGCGCGCGCAGCGCGAAGCGGCCGTCGGCGCCGACCTGCGTGCGGAACGCCGGGCCCTTGTGGATGCCGAGGCCGACCCACATGCCGGCCGGGTCGGCGCCGTCGGGGCACACCACGGCGCCGGTGACGTCGCCGCGGCGCGGCACGCGCACCTCCAGCAGGCTCTGGCTGCTGCGCGGATCGAAGGTGCTGGCGTGCGTCGGCGTCATCACCCACCACGACGCCGCGCGCAGCGTCTCGGGGCTCTTGGGCGTCTGCGGGTAGAGCCGCACCCGACCGTCTCGGTCGGTGCGCACCGGCGTCACCGGCACGAACGCCCAGTCGTCGCCGAACTCGACGAACGGCATCACCTCGGCGCCGGCCAGCGGGGTGCCGTCGTCGCCGTCGACGAAGCGCACCTCGACCGCGGTCTCCTCGGGCATCGGCACATCGAGCGTCCGAGGCTCACCGGCGGCGAGATCGAGCACCGCGGTCACCATCGGCGCCGCACCGGGGCGCGGCAGCAGCAGCCGCACACGGCCGCCGTCGGCCCGCGCCGCGACCGCGGCCCCGTCGTCGGTGAGGTGCAACGGCACCTGCTGCTGCCAGTCCTCGGGCGCGCCGAGCCGCGTGCGGATCAGGTCGTCGAGCCCGTCGGCCTCGAGCGCCTGCGCCGTCAGCACCGCGACGCTCGGCAGGACGCCGGTGCTGTGGAACAGCTCGCGCAGCTCGTCGGCGGTCAGCACGCGGCCGTCGGCGGTGACGTAGCGCAGCGCGATCGCGTGGCCTGGGTGCAGCTCGAACGCGCGGTCGTCCTCGACCGGCGTCACGTCGGCCACGAGCCGCGGCGCGAATCCCGGCGCCGACAGCCACAGCGTCACCGCCTCGTCCCAGTCGGGCGCGAACGCGCCGTCGGCCCCGGTGCGGTGGGTGCGGATGCTGCCGTCGGCGAACCGGACCTCGACCTCGGCGGCCGCGAGCGGCCGCTGGTCGACGGCACTGACGACCGTCGCGCGCGGCGCCGGCTGCGGCGCGGCCGTTCGTTGCGGCGCGTCGGGGATCGACGCCGCGGCCGCAGCCGCGGGCGCGCCGCCGGTCTCGACGCGCGCGTCGGCGGTGGTCGCGATGGCAGGATCGGGTTCGCGCAGCGCCAGCCAGGTGATCAGCATCAGCAGGGCGGCGGCGGCGGTGGAGAACAGGAGCTTGGCGGACATGGCGAGACCTCCGAAGGTCATCAGCGGTGCGGTGGGCGGGGACAGCAGCGGCAGCAGCGGCAATGCCCAGGCGCGTCGATCGCCGCCGTGCTCGCGATCGAGCCGCGCGCGCAGCCGTTCGAGCGCGCGGTGCAGGTGCGAGCGCACGGTGGTGCCCGGCAGCGCCAGTCGCGCGGCGATCTCGCGCGGCTTCAGGCCGTCGTAGAACCGCAGCAGCACGACCGTGCGTTGCGGCTCGTCGAGTGCGAGCACCGCGTCGAGGACGCTGCGGCGGACCTCCTCGCGGGCGGCGACCTCGGCCGCCGGCGACTGCGCCTCCGGCTGCGCGGCCAGCCGCTCGCGCGCGGCGCGGCGGGCCCGGTCGCGGGCACCGCGCCGCGCCAGGTTGCGGGCGACGCCGCCGAGCCACTGCGGCAGCGGCCAGTCGGCGCGCCGGGCCGGCGCGGCCGCGGCCGCGGCCATCGTGCCCTGTACGACGTCGTCGACCTCGGCCGGCGGCACCAGCGCGCGCGCCAGGGCGCGCAGCATCGGGCCGTGTTCGAGCAGGCTCTGCAGGTCGATGGCGGGGCGGGTTCCCATGGCTGCCGACACCTTCCCACGGCGCCCGTTCCGTTGCGGGATTTTCCGGCGCGCGCCGCCGGTCCCGCTTCGACACATCGTCGCCGGCGGGGGTCAAGGGACGTGGCCAACGCTCCGACGACTCGGCGAGAACCCCGTCGTCCGGCGGGGTGAGGAGACCGTTTCGATGCGACTGGCACCCGTGATTCCTCTTTGTGCGCTCGCCGTGGCGCTGACCGCGTGCGCCTCGGCGCCGAGCACGCGCGCGCTCGAACAGGCCGACTATGGTCCGCCGCCCGGCGGCGCGCTGCAGGGCAGCATCCGCGCCGCGTTCCAGGGCCTGCTGCTCGAGCCCGGCTCGGCCGAGTTCCGGTTCGCCGAACCCGAGCAGGGCTGGGGCCGCGGCGACGACGGCTTCGCCTACGGCTGGGTGGTGTGGACCGACGTCAACAGCAAGAACCGCTTCGGCGCCTTCACCGGCTGGCAGAGCTACAAGGTGCTGACGCAGGGCGACGAGGTGCACTCGATCTACGTGCCGAAGGGCAAGGACCTGTTCGGCAACCCGAAGTTCGAGCAGGTGAGGTGAGCCATGACCGACTTCCTGAAGCATCCGTTCGTGCAGAAGGTCCAGGCGAAGGCGCGCGCGTTCGGCGCGGCGCTGCGTGCCCTGCCCGCGCGCGCGACGCAGTGGTGGAGCCAGGCGCGGCCGCAGCTCGCCGCCCGGTTCGCCGCCCGGTTCGCCGCGCTGGCCGCGCGCCTGCGCGCGTTGCCCGCGGCGCTGCGGCAGCCGCAGGCGATGGCCAAGGCCGGCATCGGCGCGGCGCTGGTCGCCACGTTGGTGTTCGCGGCGATCCCGCGCGGCCCCGAGGCGCAGACCGCGCGCCAGGCGTTGTCGGGCCGCGCGCTGTTCGCGGCGCTGATGGAGCAGCAGCCGGGCACCGCGCGCAGCAGCCGCGTGCGCGAGGGCCAGGACCGCGGCTCCGGCACCAACCTGATCGTGCTGTCCGAGAGCAGCTGGGAGCAGCTGTCGATAGAGCAGCGCAACTCACTGGGCAGCTGGCTCGACGAGCTGGGCGGCCGCTGGGAGATCCGGGTCGGCCGCGCGACCGAGGACGGGACGCGCGTGCTGGACGCCGCGCCGGTGATCACCCACGTGCTGTGGAACCAGCAGCTGAAGTGACGGGGGCGCGCGCCGGTTGACCCGGCGGCGCCGGCCCCGATGATCGCGGCGCGCGGCCCGTTCGCCGCGCGCAGCCGATGCACAGGAACCCGCTCGTATCGCTGGCCGCCGTGGCGCTCGCCGCCGCCGCCGGCGCGCAGGACGCCGCCGTCGTCGAGCGCCAGGGCCGCACGTTCCGCGCCGTCGTGGCGCCCGGCGCGCTGCCGGCGAAGCTGGCCGAGCGCCTGTGCGCCGAGGTCCTGGACGCCGCCGAGGCCGCCGCGAAGGCCGCGCAGAAGGAGCTCGGCGCGCGCGTGAAGGGCAAGCCGCCGCTGCGCCTGTTCGCCGTGCGCGAGGAGTTCGAGGCTGCGGCTCTCGCCGCCGGCGCCGACGCGGCGTGGCTCGCGGAGACCATCGAGTTCGCGCCAGCGGGCGGCGCCGAAGGACTCGTTCTGCTGGCGCCGCTGGTGCCCGAGCCGGTGCTCGAACGCGCCGGCCTGCCGGCGCCGGTGCACGACGCGATCGTGCGCACGGCGGTGCGCGTGGCGATCGCGCAGCAGGCGCCGCTGGCGCAGCCGCGCGACTGGCTGGTCGAGGTGCTCGCGTTCGGCGCGGGCGACGCGCTCGCGAACCCCGAGCGCGCGCCCGGCGTGTCGGTCGAGCAGGACTCGCGGCGGCAGAACCTGGAGCACTACAAGTACGGCCGGCAGTTCCGCTTCGGCGACCTGCTGGCGGAGCAGTGGCCGGACGTGGAGATCGCGCACTGGAGCGCGCGCGACTGCTGCCTGAGCCTGTGCGCCGAGTTCCTCGGCCGCGAGGACGTCAAGTACGGCAAGAAGCTGCTGCAGGCGCTGCGCAAGCGGCCGAAGGGCGCCGACGCGCGCGCGCACTGCCGCGAGGTCGTCGTCGACCTGCTCGGCGGCGAGTGGCTGGCGATCGACGCCGCGTTCGCGCGCTGCCTCGAAGCACAGCACCCGGTGTGGACCCAGTCGACGCCGATGCTCGACGCGCGGCGGCAGCCGTGGGTGCTGGCCGGCGCGCGCGAGCTCGGTGCCAATGTCATGCGGCTCGACAAGCTGCCGGACGGCGACTTCGCGATCCGCGGCGCCGCCGAGGTGCTGACGACGGACGAAGGGCTGCGCGTGCTGCTGGACTGGGACGGCACCGACATGATCGGCGCGATCTTCGACCGCGCCGGCTGCCGGATCGCGCGGTTCGCCGCCGGGTCGGCGCAGTGGGAGACGCTGCGCGAGGTCCAGACCGGCGTCGCGGTCGGCGCGCCGTTCGCGTTCGCCGTCGAGGTCCGCGGCGGCAGCGTGCGGATGGCGGTCGACGGCGAGGCGCGCGTGTCCTGGAGCTACGCGGCGCGCGACATGCACCGCATGTGGGGCTTCGGCACCAACGGCGGCGTGCTGCTGCGCGACGTGAAGGTCGAGCCGTTGCGCTGACGGCGCTGCGGCTCAGGCATTCTCGCTGTCGCTGTCGCTGTCGCTGTCGCCGGTGCCCGCGCCGCGCCGCGCCATCGCCGCGGCGGCTGCCGCCGACGTCTGCACCGGCACGATCTCGAACTCGACCAGGTCGTCCCAGCGGGCGGCCCATTCGTGCAGCTGGCCGATGTGCTCGGCCTCCATCACCTGGAAGCAGCGCGCGATCGGCAGGTCGATCCAGCTGTCGACGTAGCGCACGCCGTCGGGCGCCATCCGGCCGCGCTCGGCGAACCGCCGGTAGACCTCGGCGACCTTGCCGGGGCGGAACCGCTCGATCACCAGGAACAGCGACCGGGTGTCCGGCGCCGGCGCCGGCGCCGAGCGCAGCAGCGCGGTGATGCGCGCGAGGTGGTGGTCGTCGTGTTCGGCCACGAACTGCGCCAGGTCCGCCGGCGTCATCGGTGCGCGCAGCCGCGGGTGCAGCGCCGTGGCGGTCCGTCCGGCCGCGGTCAACGCCTCGAACCGCCGCACCAGCTCGGCGCGCTGCGCGCGGAACGTCGCCAGCACCTGCG
Organism: Planctomycetota bacterium; assembly: GCA_050245995.1. Taxonomy (GTDB): domain Bacteria; phylum Planctomycetota; class UBA1135; order UBA1135; family UBA2386; genus JBFWWV01. Next base: position 121,523 of record JBFWWV010000005.1, read on the forward strand.
CCAGCGGCGCGCGGTCGTGGCCGGCGTCGTGGGTCTTCCGGTTCTCGAGGTCCGCCGGCCGCAGCGCCTCGCGCCCGGCCGCGAAGTCGTCGAGGCGGCCGAGCCACAGCGGCTCGAGGTCGCCGAGGTGTCCCGCGTGGGTCTGGACCGACCAGCCGCCGTCGGGCGCGCGCACGGCGTCCGCCGCGGCGAGGCCACGCAGCCGCTCTTCGAGCCGCGCCGGCGCGCCGCGCAGCCGTTCGATCAGGTTCGGCAGCAGCGCCCCGTCGGCCCTGGCGAACGTGCGGTCGAACCAGCGCCCGGTCATCGCGCGCTCTCCGCGCGCGGCAGCGTCCGGCTGTCCTGCACCGGGAAGCCGTGCCGCTGCAGCAGCGCGCGCAGCGCCGCGAGGTCCTGCCGCGCCGGGTCGTGGCGCACCACCACGCGGCCGTGCTGCTGGTCGATGCTCTCGATCCGCGCGCCGTCGAGGTCGTCGAAGTTCTCCGTCAAGCGAACTGCGCACCACACCGGGCAGTCGAGCCCCTCGACGTCGAACTCGACCCGCGGCGCGTCCGCCGCCGGCGCCCGCACCGCCGCGCGCCACGCGCGCTGCCCTTCGAACAGGCCGAGCGCCAGCAGGCCGACGGCGATCACGCGGACGCGGATCGGCAGTCGGCGGCGCGCTGGGGCGGGGGGCACGGCGCCCATGCTCGGCCCGCCGGGCGGGGGAGACAAGGATGGCGCTCCCCGGTTGATCGCGGAGAACACCCCCGCGACGACAAACGCCTGGCAGAGCCCGCGGACGGTGCTCGACGGCGGGCGCAACCGCACCCCGCGCTCAGGCGCGCGGATCGTGCGGCAGGCTGCCGCGCGCCGCGCGCAGGTAGCCGAAGGGCGTGAGGTGCAACAGGTTGCTGACGCGCGACGTGTAGATGTCGGCGTGCCCTTCGATCTGCCGTGCGAGCTGGCTCTTGTCGTTGCCGGCGCGCATCAGCGGCCCCCAGCGCTCGTTGGTCAGCCCGCTGGCGCGCGCCGCCAGCGGACCGATGCCGACGTCGAGCGCCTCGCCCTCCTGGCGCAGCACGCGCAGGCGCTCCTGCATCGACTGCGTGGTGGCGTCGGCCGGCAGCTCCGGCGGCGGCGGCGCGCCGTGCTCGTGCCGCGCCAGCGCCAGGCGCAGCAGGCACTGCTCGCGCTCGAGGCGTTCCTTCTGCTGCATCATCAGCACCAGCGTGCGCTGGTCCTCGACGAACGCGTGCTCGGCGGCGATCTCCTCCTCGAGCTCGCGCAGCACCAGCGCGGTGCGCCACCGCCGGATCCGGCTCGACACGTGCACGTCGGCGTAGACGTGGTCGCCGACGTACAGGATCGACTCGCCGCCGATGCCGAGCCAGTCCTGCACCAGCTGCGCGTTGCCGCCGCGGAACCGCGCGCCCTTGCGCAGCGGCACCGGCCCGGGCGACTCGCGCCCGGAGTCGTCGAGCACCTCGACGAACTCGGCGTTGCCGTCGAAGAACGACGGCTTGCGCGACTGCACGACGATCAGCTCGAACAGGTCCCGCCACGACCCGCCGCCGAGGTAGCGGTCGAACGTGTACTCCATCATCGGCATCGTGTAGTGCCACTCGGAGTTGGTGGCGAGGAACAGCCGCTTGCCCGCCTGCTGCAGGTCGAGCAGCGCGCGCGGCAGCAAGGGGTCGAGCTCCACGAAGCGCTCGGGATCGGCGATGATCTCGGCCTTGAGTTCGCCCTCGAGGTGCGCGGCGTCGATGGTGTCGCGCACCAGCTCGTAGCACGCGTCGTAGCCGGTCCGCGGGATCCTGCCGGCGTCCATCAGGTCGACCAGCTGGCCGTACAGGCACGCCTCGGACAGCGAGAACAGCGTGTTCAGGAACATCCAGCGCGGGTCGCGCAGGTCGACCCAGACCTGGCTGTAGACCGCGCGCTGCTCGTCGTGCGCCAGCAGCCGGGTGCCGTGCGACGCGCGCACGACGTAGCCGAAGCGGTTGGCCTTGACGACGTTGCCGGTCTGCACGTCGACGATCAGGCCGCGCGTGAACAGGTCCGGGTCGAACCGCAGGTCCTGCACCGGCAGGCCGCGGGCGAGCAGCTTGTTCTGCACGTGCGCGTAGGCGCGGGCCTCCCACTGGTGCACGTCGTAGTGAACCAGCGTGTAGTCCATGTCGAACCCGATGGCCTGGATCGCGCGCATGTTGAGCGTGCGGTTGCAGAACACGCGGCGGCCCGGCGCGGCCTCGAAGTCTCGAGCGATCGGCTGCATGGCGGGCAGTTTGCAGGGCGGACGGCCGCGGCGCGACAGTGTCGGCAATGTCCGCAATGTGCCGGCCGTCGGGTTGCTTTCCCGGCGGGCAGCGGCCACCGTGTGGGCCCGCACCCGCCGACCCGCGCCGATGATCCTGAGCGACCACTTCGTGTTCCTGCACGTGCCCAAGACCGGCGGCACCTTCGTCCGCAGGATCCTGGAGCGCTACGCGCCGAAGTCGTGGAACGTGGTCATGGGCGACGACCACGCCAACCGCGACAACATCCCCGCGTCGCACGCGCACCTGCCGATCCTCGGCTTCGTGCGCAACCCGTACAGCTGGTACGTGTCGTGGTACCACTTCCAGCAGGACATGCGCGAACCGTTCTTCCTGGAGATCAGCGAGGACGGCGCGCTGCCGTTCGGCGAGACGATGCGCCGCGCGATCCTGTCACGCGAGGAGATCCTGCTCGGCGCCGGCCCGTTCACGCAGATGCTGCAGCACATGTTCGGAGAGCAGGGCAACGGCGTCCGCTACGGCCGCATGGAGGACATGCGCGTGGACCTGCCCAGGATGTTCGGCGAGCTGACCGAGGTGCCGGCGCCGATGCGCGAGGCGATCGAGTCGATGGAGAAGAAGAACACCAGCGAGCACGATCCCTACCACACCTACTACGACGACGAGCTGCGCGAGCTGATCCGCGAGCGCGACAAGGTCGTGTTCGAGCTGTTCGACTACGAGTGGTTGAAGCCGTACTGAGGTCTGCTGGCTGAGTCAGCGGGTGCGCCCCCGGAAGCAACGGGGAGAGCACGGAGAGCACCGGGAGGGGCACAGAGCAGAGGGCGCTCGACTCAGGTGGCCGTCACGCGGCACGCAGGCATCCGCGAGCCAGAGAAGAAACCACAGAGGGCACGGAGAGCACGGAGCAGAAAGCACCCGCGCAGCCAAGGCATCCGCCAAGGCGGGCGAGGCCTCCGCGGTGTGCGCGTGCGTCGCGTTCGGTGCGTTGGCTCCTGCTGGCCGGATCGGAAGAACAGGGAGAGCACGGAGAGCACGGGAGGGGCACAGAGCAGAGGGCGCTCGACTCAGGGGGCCGTCACGCGGCACGCAGGCATCCGCGAGCCAGAGAAGAAACCACAGAGGGCACAGAGAGCACGGAGCAGAAAGCAGCCGCCCAGCCAGGGCATCCGCCAGGGCGGGCGAGGCCTCCGCGGTGTGCGCGTGCGTCGCGGTCTGTGCGTTGCCTCTTGCTGGGCGGCTGCGTTCGTGTCGGCGTGTGCTTTCTGCTCTGTGCCCCTCCCGGTGCTCTCCGTGCTCTCCCCGTTTCTTCTGGGACACGTCGATGCCACCGCCCGCTTGCCGCGTCCGTGACCTGGGGCAGCGCAGCGAGGTACCCTTCCCTGCTGTGGGCCGGCTGTTGCCGCCACGGCAGCCCATGATCCCCCGCATCCTCCCCTCGCTCGCCGTCGCGTTCGTGTTGGCCTGTGCCGCCACGGCACAGGCTCCCGGTCCCGCCGCGTTGCGCCAAGCACGGCCGTCGCCGCCGGCGTGGGCCGAGGTGAGCGCCGGCTTCGCCTGCGTCGACGCGCGCGGGCCCGAGGTGCTGGCCGTCGGGCGGCGCTGGCGCGCGGCGTTCGGCGAGCGGGACGTCGAGTTCCGGCCGGCGCTCGGGCGCAAGGCCGAACGGGCCTGGCCGCTGCGGGTGCAGCTGCGGTCGGTGCAGCGCGAAGGGGCCGCGATCGAAGTCGGCGCGCTGGCCTGCGAGCGACGCGTGCGCGAGGCCGACCGCATCGTCGAGTTCGTTCGTCCAGGTCTGGTCGAGCGCTACGAGGCGCGGCCCGAAGGACTCGAGCAGACGTTCACGTTGGCCGCGCCGCCGCCGGGCGGCGGCGATCTGGTGATCACGCTGGAGGTCGCGACCGACCTGCCGCTGGGCGCGGCCGCGACCGAGGAGCTGCAGTGGCGCGTGCCCGGTCTCGGCGGCGTGTCGATGGGCGCCGTGGTCGGCATCGACGCGCTCGGCCGCCGCGCCGCCGGCGAGCTGCGCCGCGACGGCGACCGCGTCGACCTGCGCCTGCCCGGCTGGTTCGTCGACGCCGCGGCGTGGCCGCTGGTGGTCGATCCGCTGATCGGCCCCGTCGTCGACGCGCTCGCCGGCTACGACATCGACTTCCCCGACGTCGCCTACGAGCCGTTCAGCGACTCGTACTGCGCGGTCTGGACCATGTACCAGGGCGGCGGCACCAGCGACGTGGTCGGCGCTGTCTATCGCGCCAGCGACCGGCAGCTCGCCTACGCGTTCGTGATCAACCAGCCGGGCGACGAGGACAGCATCCGCGTCACTGCGATCCGCGGCATGGGCGTCTACGTGATGGCGTGGTGCAACCTCAGCGACCCCGCCGGCATCAAGCTGTCGACGATGACCCTGGAGCCGACGCAGGGGATCGGCTCGCAGGTGTACGTGCTCGCCGGCCCGGGCGCGATCGATGCGCCGCAGCTCAGCGGCGAGGCGACCCTGTTCGACGACGACTGCCTGATCGTCTGGGACGACGCGCAGTACGGCGCCGTGGGCGCGTCGCTGATCGTCAACCCGGATCTGACGATGGGCATGACGCAGCCGCTGGTGATCGGCGGCGGCCCCGACGCCTACGAGATCTCGATCAGCAAGCAGGGCGGCCAGCAGGGCCTGCACCTGGTCACCTGGGTCGACCGGCCCGCGGGGCTGCCCGGCTGGGTGCGCGCGCAGGTCGTCGACCACGACATGAACCTCATGGGCCCCGGCGCCTGGGTGCAGCAGGAGCCGCAGAACGCGGGCCGCCCGGCCAGCGACGGCGACGGCTTCCAGTTCCTGGTCGCGTTCGAGCAGCAGGAGGTCCAGAACCCGTCGTCGACCGACGTGCTCGGCCGGCTGCTGACGGTGTCGACCGCCGGCATCACGACCATCGGCCAGGCGCTCGAGCTGGCGGCGTACCCTTCCTTCACCGACGGCTACCCCGACGTGGCGCTGCTCGGCGACCGCTTCGCCGCCGCCTACCAGTCGGGCATCCCGGGCCAGCCGTACATCGACGACTGCTACGTGCGCGTGTTCGAGCGCAACGGGACGCCGGTCGGCGACGAGCAGCATCTCGACCTGACGATCGCCGGCAACTACCAGTTCGAGCATGCGCCGCGGCTGATCTCGCGGCGCGACGGCGACGCCGACACGACCGCCGACGACGGGCTCGTGGTGTTCGCCGACCAGGACAACCGCAGCGCCGAGAGCGACATCGGCCTGCAGGCGATCGAGGCGATGGGGCAGGGCGGGCCGGTCGTCGACCTGGGCGGCGGCTGCGGCCCGGCCGGCCTGTGCGCCGTGCGCGGTGCGTGCGCGCTCGGCAACCAGTCGTTCGCGATCGACCTGCACGCCGCGCAGACGCTGGCGGTGCCGTTCCTGATCGTCGGCTGGTCGCCGCGGCCGGTGCTGACGTGCGGCGTGTGCGCGATCACCGACCCGCACTTGTTCCTGTTCGGCGCCAACACGGCAGGCACCGCGACGACCACGCTGGCGCTGCCGACCGACGCCGCGTTCGCCGGCCTGCCCCTCGAGCTGCAGTGGATCGCGTTCAACGTGGCCTACGTCGGCTGCCCGCTGGTGCCGGGGGCGGCGGCGAGCAACCGCGTGCAGGCGACGATCGGCTACTGAGGAACGGCCGAGGCGACGGCCTTGGCCCGCCACGGCTGGAGCGAACGGCGCTGCGCGCCGCAGCTCAACGGCGAGGGGCGGGGTCGCGCCGACCGTCCGGCGCAGCGGGCGGCGCCGGGTCCGGGCGGCGCGGCGCGTACCAGAGATCCAGCCGCCGGCGGTCGCGCACGCCGCGGCGGCCGGCGAAGCCGACCCAGGCGATCGTGCGCAGCAGCGTCCAGCCGGAGAACTGGCGCAGCTTGCGCGCCGAGGTGACGACTGCCTCGGCGACGATGGTGAACCGCGCCGTCCGGCCGCGGCGCCGCTCGGCGCGGGCGAACCGGCGCAGCGCGCGGGACATCTGCACCTCCTCGCCGGCGAACATCGCCTCGTCGAAGCCGCCGACGGCCAGGAACGCGTCGCGGGTGCAGAACAGGAAGCAGCCGGCGGCGAGCCCGAACGCGCGGTAGAGCCGCGTGAAGGCCGGCGCGACCGTCTTCGCCCAACGCGGCACCGGCGCGTCGAACGCGATCCGGGCGCCGCCACCGATGGCGCCGTCCTCGACGGCGGCCCGGACCGCGGCCAGCACCGCCGGGGTGACGCGGGTGTCGGCGTCGACGAACACCAGCACGCGGCCGCGCGCGACCGCGGCGCCGGCGTTGCGCGTCCTGGAGATCTGGCGGTGCTCGACGCGGACCACCACGGCGCCCGCCGCGCGCGCGATGGCGCCGGTCCGGTCGGTCGACGCGTCGTCGACGACCACGATCTCGTACCGGAGCCCGCTCGCGGCCTCGGCGATCGCGGCCAGGGTCGCCGGCAACGCGGCCTCTTCGTCGTGGGCGGGCACGACGAACGACAAGTCGGTGTGGTCTGCGGCGGCGATGGCGCCATACTACCCGCGATGGCCACGGGGGTCGCGACGAACGGCGGTGCCGGGGTGCCGGCGATCGAGGTGCACGGCCTGTCCCGCCGGTTCGGCGCGCACGAGGCCGTGCGCGACCTCGACCTCCGCGTGCTCGCCGGCGAGGTGTACGGCTTCCTCGGGCCGAACGGCGCCGGCAAGACCACGACGATCCGCATGCTGTGCGGCCTGCTGCGGCCGAGCGCCGGCAGCATCCGCATCGGCGGCGTCGATCTCGCCGCGGACCCGATGGCCGTCCGCGCGCAGATCGGGTTCGTGCCGGACACGCCGCCGCTCTACGACTACCTGACGGCGGTCGAGTACGTCGGCTTCGTCGCCAGCCTCTACGGCGTGCCGGTCGCGGTCCGCGACCGGCGCTGCGCGCGCTACCTCGAGGTGTTCGGCCTCGCCGACCGACGCGACGAGCTGTGCAAGGGCTTCTCGCACGGCATGCGCAAGAAGCTGCACCTCGCCGCCGTGCTGACGCTCGAGCCGCGGGTGCTGATCCTCGACGAGCCGACCAACGGCCTCGACCCGCGCAGCGCGCGCGTCCTCAAGGACGTCCTGCGCGGCGAACGCGATCGGGGTGCCTCGGTGTTCCTCAGCACGCACGTGCTCGGCGTCGCCGAGGAGGTCTGCGACCGCGTCGGCATCCTGTCGGGCGGGCGGATGCTGGCCGAGGGCAGCCTCGCCGAGCTGCGCGCCGGCGACGCGTCGCGGTCGCTCGAGCAGGTGTTCCTCGAGCTGACGGCGTCCGAGGCCGCCGCGAACGCCGCCGATGCTCAACGCTGACCTGCGCGCGCTGCGCAACCTGTGGCGCACCAAGGACGGCCGCACGGCGCTGCTCGGCAACGCCATCGTCGTCGGCTGCGGCGCGCTCGGCGCGTGGTTCGTCGGCCGGGGCCTGTTCGGCAGCCGCGTCGTCCGCGAGGCGCTGCGGCAGGACCTCGACCCGGACCTGGCGCGCACGGTCTACGCGCTGCTGCTGCTGCCGCCGCTGCTGCTGGTCTTCGGCGGCGGCATGGCGCAGCTCGGCGTCGAGCTCTACCGCGCGCCGCAGGTGCCGTTGCTGCTGACTGCGCCGCTGCGCGCTGGCCGACTGCTGGCGCGGGCATTCGCGCGCAGCCTGTTCGGCTGGTGGATGTTCGGCAGCGCGGTGTCGACCGCGCTCGCGGTCGCGCTGGCGCAGCGCGCAGGGTGGTCGTGGGCGCCGGTGCCGGCGATGCCGCTGGCGACGCTGCTGTTGATGGGGCCCGTCGTGGCGACGCTGGTCCTGGCGAAGGTCGCGCTGGTCCGGTGGTGCTCGGCGCCGTGGCTGCGGCGCCTGTTCACGGCGATCCAGGCGACGTTCGCGATTGCGTTGATCCTGGCGCTGCTGCTCGGCCTCGTGCGCGGCCGCGACCTCAACGCCAGGCTCGGCGAATGGCTCGGCGCGACCGCCGGCCTGCCGTGGCCGGTCGAGGCGCCGGCCGCGTGGCCGGCGGCGCTGGCCGGCTTCGCGCAGTCGCCGTCGTGGCTGGCCTGTGGGTTCGCGCTGGCGCTGGCGAGCGCGTTGCCGCTGCTGCTGGCGGCGCGCTGGTACCGCGCGTCGTACGACGTGTCGCTGGCCGCCGACACCGGCGCCGTGTCGGCGCGGGCGCGGAGCCGCGTGTGGCCATCGACGCCGCTGCGGTCGCTGCTGCAGAAGAGCCGCGCCGAGACGCTGCGCGTGACCTCGAACCTCGCGTTCTACTTCGTGCTGGCGGCGCTGCTGGTGCTGTCGCTGGCGCTCGGCGAGGGGCGCGACCGCGGCGCGATGCCGGCGGAGCTGCACGCCGCGTTCGAGCTGGCGGCCGGCTGGCAGACGATCGCGCTGCTGACGTCGACGCTGCTGTTCCTCGCGGTCATCGGCGGCGAGCAGCCACAGATCGCCCTGTTGGCGTCGGCGCCGCTGTCGCGGCGCACGCTGCTCACCGCGCGGCTCGTGACCGTGGCGACGCCGCTGGTCGCGACCATGGCGGTCGCCGCGGTGGCAGGACCGTTCGTGCTGGGCGCGCCGCTGCTCGGAGTGGCCTGGTACATCCTGCTGGCGCTGCCGTACCTGCTGTGGTTGCTCGCCCTCGTCCTCGTGTTCGGCACCTGGCCGGCGTTCATGAGGGTCAACGAGGCGACGCCGCTGGCCGGCAACCTGCGCTCGACCGTGCCGGTGATCTGCATCGGCGTCCTGGGCGGAGTCGGCATGTACCCGGTGCTGCGGCTGCGCGGCGTGCTCACCCGCGAGTGGGCGGCTGTCGCCGCGGAGCCCGCCGCCGCGGTGCCGGCGGCGCCGTGGTCCTTCTGCGGCGTGTCCTGGCTGGTCGCCACGGTTGCGTTCGCCCTCGGCTTCGCGCTCGCGAGCCGCAACTTCGCGCGGCTGCTCGGGCCGCAGGACGGCTGAGATGGATGGCGTGCGGGTTCGGATCGCCGTGTTCCTGTGGCTGGTCGTCGACGGCGCGCTCGCGCAGGACGCCGAACCGCCCGCGCCCGCCGAACGGCCCCTCGTCGCCGTCCCGTACCGCACCGGCGACGACCTCGACGCGCACGCCCGGGAGCGCTGCGTGCTCGACCTGACGCTGCCGCGCGACACTCGGGGTTTCGCGACGATCGTGTGGTTCCACGGCGGCGGGCTCACCGGCGGTCGGCGCGCGGTGCCGCCGGCGCTGACCGGGCACGGCGTCGCGGTCGTCGCCGCCGGCTATCGCCTGAGCCCGCACGTGCCGGTGACCGGGTGCCTGCAGGACGCCGCCGCCGCGGTGGCCTGGACGCTCGCGAACATCGCCGAGCACGGCGGCGATCCGCGGAGGGTCTTCGTGGCAGGCCACTCGGCCGGCGGTTACCTGGCGACGATGGTCGCGCTCGATCGCCGGTGGCTCGCCGAGGCCGGCATCGACGCCGATGCGCTCGCCGGCGTCGTGTCCTGCAGCGGCCACAGCATCACGCACTTCACCGCGCGCCGGGAGCGCGGCGTCGCCGACACGCAGCCCGTCGTAGACGACCTCGCGCCGCTGTTCCACGTGCGCAAGGACGCGCCGCCCATGCTGCTGGTGACCGGCGACCGCGAGCGCGAACTGCTCGGCCGCTACGAGGAGACGGCGTACTTCTGGCGCATGCTGCGGGTCGTCGGCCACCCCGACGTGCAGCTGCGCGAGATCGAGGGCTACGACCACGGCGGCATGGTCGAGCCGGCGCTGCCGCTGGTGCTCGAGTTCGTGCGCGCGCGCTCGCGGCCGAAGGTCGTCGATCCCGACGGGCGGTAGCCCGTCAGCCGCCCAGGGCGCGCAGGTGCTCGTCGCTGTTCTGCGCGATTCCCTGGTAGGTCGCCGCCAGCTCCAGCGCGGTCGCCTGGTCGGCGCCCCAGCTGCGATACGCGGCGCGCTTGGTCAGCTGCACGGCGACCGGCGGCAGCGCGGCGAGGGCGTCGGCGCGCGCGCGCGCGGTGGCCATCAGCGCGTCGGGCTCGACGACCTCGTGCACGAGGCCGAGGCGCAGCGCTTCGTCGGCGTCGACGACGCGACCGGTCAGCATCAGCTCGAGCGCGCGCGGGAAGCCGATCGTGCGCGCCAGGAAGAACGCGCCGCCGTCGCCGGGCACGAGACCAACGCGCACGAACGTCGAGCCGAGCTTGCTGCCGCGCGCGGCGATGCGCAGGTCGCACATGCACGCGAGGTCGAGGCCGGCGCCGATCGCCGGCCCGTTGATCGCCGCGAGCAGCGGCTTCTGGAACTCGGCGATCGCGCGCGGCACCGCCTGGATTCCCTCCTGGTAGCGCCGGCGCAGCTCGGGCGGGTCGCCGGCGAACATGCCCGACCGCTCCTTCATGGCCTTGACGTCGCCGCCGCTGTGGAACGCGGGGCCGGCGCCCGTCAGGATCGCGCAGCGGACCGCCGGATCGCGGTCGGCGCGTTCGAGCGCCGCCACCAGCTGCACGACCATCGCGTCGGAGTAGGCGTTGCGCGCGTCGGGGCGGTCCAGGGTGATCGTGGCGACGGCGCCGTCGTGCGCCGAGCGGGCATGGAGCGGGGCGGTCATCCGCGCGGTTATAAGGGCGGGCCGCGGGCGACCCGAGCCTGCGGCGGCGACGCGCGACCGTCGACCCGCCAAAAAACCCCGGGGCCGGTTGAACCGCCCCGAACCCCGCCCGTTGCTGCCCGGCCCGGGCTCGCCGTGCCGCACGACTCCGATGGCATGGCGGGTTCGGCTCCTTCCGTTCCAGGCTCTCCCGACCGCATGACCCCTCGCCTCTACCGGCCGCCGCTCGCGGCCCTGCTCGCGTTCTGTCCCGCCCTCACCGCCCAGGACCCGACGCCCCGGTCCGCCGCTCCCGACGCCGCCAGGCAGGGAGCCAGTCCGGGCGGAGACCAGGGATCTGCGCAGGGCGATGGCCCGCCGCGCCTCGTCGTCACCGCCTCGGGCTTCGCCGAGGAGACGCTGCCGGTGCCCTACACCTTCCAGACCCTCGACCAGCAGCAGTTCCGCGAGAACGCCTACCGCACGCTGCCCGAGGCGCTGCAGGACGTCCCCGGCGTGATGGTGCAGAAGACCGCGCACGGCCACGGCTCGCCCTACATCCGCGGCTTCACCGGCCGGCAGAACCTGATCCTGATCGACGGCATCCGCTTCAACAACTCGGCGTTCCGCGGCGGCCCGGTGCAGTACTGGAACACCGTCGACCCGTACGCGATCGATCGCATCGAGGTCATCAAGAGCCAGGGTTCGGTGCTGTACGGTTCGGACGCGGCCGGCGGCACGGTCAACCTGCTGACGCGCAAGGCCGACTTCCGCGGCGAGCGCGATGGCGCGTTCTTCCACCACGGCGCCGCCGAGACGCGCATCGACAGCAACGGCCCGTCGATGACCGGCCGGTTCGAGGCCCAGGTCGGCGAGGGCGGCTCGTTCGGCCTGCACGTCGGCGGCACCTGGCGCTCGTTCGGCGACATCGCCGACTCGGCGCTCGGCGAGATGCCGCAGACCGGCTACGACGAGTTCGGCTACGACCTGCGCCTCGACGTCGCCACGTCGGAGCGCACGACGCTGACGGCGGTGCACCAGCGCGTCGAGCAGGACGACATCTGGCGCACGCACCGCACGGTGGACTTCGAGCCGTGGCACGGCACGTCGCTGAGCGGGCCGGACCTGCGCCGCATCTACGACCAGGAGCGCGACCTGACCTACGTGCGGTTCGCCGGCGAGGAGACCGCGTCGTGGCTCGACCAGTACGCCTTCACGGTGTCGTGGCAGCACTCGGTCGAGGACTTCGACCGCACGCGGCTGCGCTCGGGCAACACCGAGGTGCAGCTCGACGAAACCCGCGTCGAGACGCTCGGCGTCGCGCTGTCCATGGAGAGCCCGATCGGCGACGAGGGCGCGGTTGTCTACGGCGCCGACTGGTACCGCGACGACGTGGACTCCAACACCAACGTGTTCACGTTCGATCCGAGCGGCAACCTGCTGTCGCAGGTCGCCGCCGTGCAGGGGCCGGTCGGCGACGACGCGACCTACGACCTGTTCGGCGTGTTCGCGCAGGCGCGGGTGCCGGTCGACGACGCCATCGAGCTGACGTTCGGCGGTCGCTACACGTACGCGAAGGCCGACATCGGCGTGATCGACGACGGCGCGGGCAACCCGACCTCGGCCGAGCGCAGCTGGGACGAGGCGACGTTCAACGTCCGCGCCAGCGTCGCCGTGGCCGACGACTGCCGCGTCTACGGCGGCGTGTCGCAGGCGTTCCGCGCGCCCAACGTCGACGACCTGAGCGCGCTGAAGTCATCGCGCACCGACCTGATCTCGACCGGCTCGCTCGACGTCGATCCCGAGCAGTTCCTGACCTACGAGGTCGGCACGCGCTACGAGGGCCGGGACGCGACCGCACAGGGCTCGGTCTATTACACCGACCTGACCGATCAGATCACCTCGACGCCGGTCGGCACGGTGCCCGGCACCGGCGAGATCATCACCGCCGCCACCAACGGCTCCGACGGCTGGTTGTGGGGCGCCGAGCTCGAGGCGGCGTGGCGCTTCGACCCGCAGTGGGAGGCCAGGGGTTTCGTCGCCTACGTGGACGGCGAGGCCGACACGTTCCCGAGCGGGAGCAGCGCCGCCGTGCGCGAGCCGCTGTCGCGCCTGATGCCGCTGACGACGTCCGGCGCCGTGCGCTGGACGCAGGACGACGACCACCTGTGGGTCGAGTGCCGCGCCTCGGCCGCGGCGCGCGCCGGCCGCCTCAACAGCGGCGACCGCGCCGACACCTCGCGGTTCCCGCCGAGCGGCACGCCGGGCTACTTCGTGCTCGACCTCACGTCGGGGTTCCGCGCCAGCGACAACGTCGAGATCCTGTTCGCGATCGAGAACGTGACCGACACCGCCTACCGCTACCACGGCTCGGGCGTCAACCAGCCGGGCATCAACGTGATCCTCGGCGGCCGCCTGACCTGGTAGACGTGATCGGCGACCGCGAACCGGTCGCGTTGGTGCTGGTAGGGCGGCAGCGCTCGTCGTGTCGGTTTTTCTCTGGGGTACTCCCGGAAGAACAGGGAGAGCACGGAGAGCGCCGGGAGGGGCACAGAGCAGAGGGCGCTCGACCCAGGGGGCCGTCACGCGGCACGCACGCATCCGCGAGCCAGAGAAGAAACCACAGAGGACACGGAGAGCACGGAGCAGAAAGCAGCCGCCCAGCCAGGGCATCCGCCAGGGCGGGCGAGGCATCTGCGGTGTGCGCGTGCGTCGCGTTCTCGCGTTCGGTGCGTTGGCTCTTGCTGTGCGGCTCGGAAGAACAGGGAGAGCACGGAGAGCGCCGGGAGGGGCACAGAGCTGAGGGCGCTCGACTCAGGTGGCCGTCACGCGGCACGCAGGCATCCGCGAACCAGAGAAGAAACCACAGAGGACACAGAGAGCACGGAGCAGAAGGCAGCCGCCCAGCCAAGGCATCCGCCAAGGCGGGCGAGGCCTCCGCGGTGTGCGCGTGCGTCGCGTTCGGTGCGTTGGCTCCTGCTGGGCGGCTGCGTTCGTGTCGGCGTGTGCTTTCTGCTCTGTGTGCTCTGTGCTCTCTGTGGTTTGTTTTCTGGGGTACTCCCGGAGGAACAGGGAGAGCGCGGAGAGCACCGGGAGGGGCACAGAGCTGAGGGCGCTCGACTCAGGGAGCCGTCACGCGGCACGCACGCATCCGCGAGCCAGAGAAGAAACCACAGAGGACACGGAGAGCACGGAGCAGAAAGCAGCCGCCCAGCCAAGGCATCCGCCAGGCCGGGCGAGGACCTCTGCGGTGTGCGCGTGCGTCGCGTTCGGTGCGTTGGCTCCTGCTGGGCGGCTGCGTTCGTGTGGTCGTGTGCTTTCTGCTCTGTGTGCTCTGTGCTCTCTGTGGTTCTTATTTCTGGGGTACTCCCGGAGGAACAGGGACACCGAGAGCACCGGGAGGGGCGCAGAGCTGAGGGCGCTCGACTCAGGGGGCCGTCACGCGGCACGCAGGCAACCGCGAGCCAGAGAAGGAACCACAGAGGACACAGAGAGCACGGAGCAGAAAGCAGCCGCGCAGCCAAGGCATCCGCCAAGGCGAGCGAGGCATCTGCGGTGTGCGCGTGCGTCGCGTTCGGTGCGTTGGCTCCTGCTGGGCGGCTGCGTTCGTGTCGGCGTGTGCTTTCTGCTCTGTGCCCCTCCCGGTGCTCTCCGTGCTCTCCCTGTTCCTCCGGGAGTACCCAGAAAGCAAGCCGAGGCATCCGGCGAAAGCAGCCAGCCGAAGCGGGCAGAGGCTTCGCCGGCATGGGCGTGTCATCCCCGCGATCCCGTTGACGGTCGCGGCGCGCGGATCTCGTTCGGACGGATGAACCCTTCTCCAGGAGTCTTCCGATGCGTTCCGATCCGACCCGATCCGATCCTGCCGGCGCGCTGCGCGCGCGTTCGGCGTCCCTGCTCACGTTGTCGCTCTGGACCGCCGCGCTGGCGGCGCAGGAGCCCGCTGTCGTGCCCGGCGCCATCCCCGACACCGCGCTGCTGCTGCAGCGGCCGCCGCAGATCGCCGATGGCGGCACGGCCGGCGGCCTGTGGGGCAACGGCGGCGACTACAAGGTCTCGCTGCACGACGGCTTCGTGTTCTATCCGTACGTCGGTGCCGCGCTGCCGCACCAGCCGCTGCGCTGGACCACGCGGTCGGTCGCCGTCGGCGGCCAGGAGCTGGTCGATCCGGCGATCGTGCCCGCGCCGAAGTGGAGCCGAACGCGCTGCGAGTACGACCTCGGCGCGGTGCTCGAGTGCTACGACCTGCGGCCGGACGGCGTCGAGCAGACGTTCGTGCTCGAAGGCGGGCCGTACACCGGTGACCTCGTCGTGCGCGGCGCGATCGACACGCCGCTGCGGCTGGCGTCGCGCGGCTTCGCGCACGGCGACCTCGCGCTGACGCTCGGCGACGGCACCGAGATCATCGGCTACGGCGCCGCCACCGCGGTCGACGCCGCCGGCCGGCGCTTCCCGATGCAGACCGCCGTCGACGGCCACGAAGTGCTGCTGCGCCTCGACGCCGCGGTCGTGGCCAAGGCCAGCTGGCCGCTGGTCGTCGATCCGGTCGTCAGCAACCTGTCGGTGCTGAGCACGCCGCGCGTCGTCGACGTCGACGTGCTGCACGAGGCGTTGACGCCGCTCGGCAGCCAGGCGCGCACATGGGTCGCGTACCACATCGAGGTCGCGGCGGGCGACGGCGACGTCTGGGTCACGCGGTTCTCGCCCGACTTCGCCGCCGGCGGCACCGACGCCTACCGCGAGATCTCGGCGTGGGATGCGTCGCATCCGCGGCTCGCGCTGTGCGAGGCGACCTCGGAGGTGCTGACCGTGCTGGCCAGCGGCCCCAACGGCGGCGCGGCGCAGCGCTTCGTGCTCGTGCACCCGCATCTGACCAGCGACCTGGCGCTCCGCACCGGCACCGCGACCCCGTTCAACAACGGCGTCGACCACGACTGGCGGCCGGAGATCGGCAGTCGCACCGACGGCTCCGCCGAGGTGATGATCACCTGGCAGCGCGAGGTGGCGACGACGTTCGTCAACACCGACACCAGCTCGATCCAGGCCGGCGTCTGGGACGCGGCCACGCGCACCGTGGTCACGCCCGCGTTCGTGCTGCGCAACCGGCCGAACCGCGACCAGGAGCGTCCGTCCGTCAACCGCGCCGCCGCCGGCGACGAGTGGGTGGTGGTGTACCAGGAGCACGACGGCACGCTGGCCAACGACGACTGGGACGTCGAGATGCTCGCCGTCGATCGCGCCGGCAGCGTGACGCCGACCGGCCTGCAACTCGACGAGGCGGCCGACCCGCTGCTGCACACCATCGTGCCGCGCATCGGCGGGTCGGGCGGGCGCTACGTCGTGCGCTACACGGTGCGGCCGTTCGACCTGCTGGCGCCCAAGCCGACCGGTCGCGCCGGCGACCTGGTGCGCGTGCAGCGCCTCGACGTCGTGCACCCGGCCGGAGCGAGTCGCCTGCCGTGGCCGGCGGTCACGTTGGCGCAGAGCGCCGGCGACGACCTGCTGGGCGCCGGCGTCGGCTTCGACGACCGCAGCGACAGCCACTGGGGCACCGCCGTCGCCGATGTCGCGGCCGGCAGCTACCGGCTGTTCAAGCTCGGCTACCGCGGCATGGTCGTCGAGTCGCTCGCCGGCCTGATGCCTCCGGGCTTCGAGCCGCAGCCGGGCGGCGTCGCGTTCAACGGCACGCAGCGCGAGTTCGTGTTCGGCTACGGCGGCAACGACGGCTCCGCGGGCGGCAACAGCCTGTTCGGCGCGATCGTCGGCTACGAGCCGGTGACGCCCGCGTTCGCGTTCGGCCTCGGCTGCGGCAGCGGCGTGCAGGGCGGCCTCGCCGCCATGGTCGACAAGCAGCAGCTCGGCGCCGAGGACTTCACGTTCGCGCTGCAGAACGCGCCCGAGGACGGCCTCGCGCTGTTCCTGCTGTCGGTCGACGACGTGTCGTTCCCGCTCGGCGGCGTCGGCATGATCGGCTGCACGTTGCTGGCCGACTCGCGTCCCGGCGCGTTGGTCTACCTGGTCGCCGAACCCGTGAACGGCGGCGCGGCGCGTCACCGGATCGCGATCCCCGAGGACCTGCCGCCGTTCCGGCTGGTCGCGCAGTGGGGGTATCCGGCGACCGGCGCGAATCCGGCGGGCATCCAGGCGTCGGACGCGGTCGACGTGGCGATCGGGCGCTGAGCGCGCGGTGCGTCGGGGGCATCGGACCTGTGCGGTCGGCCCTCGGCATCGCCGGGCTCCTGTTCAGCGCGACCGCTGCAGCAGCCGCGTCGCGCCGGCGAGGACGGCCGTCTCCGTGCGCAGCGTCAACGGCCCTAGGCTGCGCGGCAGGAAGCCGGCGTCGGCGAGCATCGCGACCTCGGCCTCGGTCAGGCCGCCCTCCGGACCGACGACCAGCACGGCGCGCGCGGTGCTGGCCGGGCCGAGCTCCTCGTCGGCCGCCGTCGCGACGTAGCGTTCCGTCGGCAGCGGCATGTCGCACAGCTCCGCGAGCGTCACGGTCGGCTCGATGCGCGGCAGGAGCGCGCGGTCGCACTGCGCGCACGCGGCGACCAGGATGCGCTGCCAGTGCTGCGCGCGGTCCGGCTGGCGGTTGGTCCGCGCCGTGAGGATCGGACGGAAGCAGTCGACCCCGGCCTCGGTCGCGTGTTCGAACAACCAGTCGGCCCGCGGGCGCTTCGGCAGCGCGACGGCGACCTCCAGGCCGCAGCGCGGCGAGCGGCCGAGCGGTCGTTCGAGCGGCGTCCCGACGGCGACGCGCACCTCGCGGCCGCTCACCTCGAGCACCTGCGCGGCGACCTCGCCGCCCTCGCCGTCGAACAACACGACCATGTCGCCGGGGGCGGTGCGCACGACCCGGCCGAGATGGTGGCCCTGGGCCGGCCCGAGCCTGGCGTCGGCGCCCGGCGGCGGCAGCGGGGAGACGAAGTAGCGGCGCGCCATCGACCGCGAGCTTAGCTGCCGCAGCGTGGGATGCGGCAGGCGGACCCGGCGCGGCAGCGAGGTCGCGCCGGGCACCGCTCAGCGGTCGGTGCCGGCGCGTTCGCGGTAGTCCGCGTCCTCGACGATCGCGCGGAAGCGCGCGGCCGCGTCGGCGTCGCCGCTCTGCTCGTACAGGACGACGAGGTCCGCCTCGACGCGGATCAGCATCGACTTGACCGCGCAGGCGTCGACGGCGGCGTCGAAGTGGTCGAGGCACCAGCGGAACGCGACCTCGGCCTCGTCCCAGCGCCGCTGCTCGCGGGCGATGCGGCCGAGGCCGAGCTGCGCGCGGTAGCTGTTCGGCAGGTCCTGGGGCGTGGCCTGCTGCGCCCTCTGCAGCACCTCGGCGTACTCGGCGCGCGCGTCGTCGAGGGCGTCGGACTGGCGCAGGACCTCGGCGAGCGAGCCCTGGCTCATGAGCGTCTTGTCGTGATCGGGCCCCAGCGTGCGGCGGCGCGAGGCGAGCACTTCGCGGCTCAGCTCGATCGCGCGCGGCCAGTTCTCGCGGTCGCGCTCGATGGTGGCGATGTTGCCGAGCAGCGCGAGGCGCATCGGTGCGTCGGGGTCGTCGGCGCCGAGCCGAGCGACCGCCTCGTCCCAGAGCACCCTGGCCTGGTCGAGGTCGCCGCGCATGAAGTGCTGGGCGCCGAGGTTGGTCAGGACGCCGAGCGTGTCGGGGTGGTCGTCGCCGAGCACGCGGCGGCGCGCGGCGAGCACCTGCTGCATCCGGGCGATCGACTCGTCGTCGGACCGGTCGCGCGAGAACCGCAGCATCGCCACGTTCTGCATCGCCGTCAGCGTGACCGGGTGCTCCGGGCCCTTGCGGGTGATCAGGCCGCGCAGCGCCTTGCGGTAGCACGCCTCGGCCCCGTCGAGGTCGCCCTGCTCGTGCAGCGCGGCGCCGAGCACGTTCCAGGCCTGCAGCGCGTCGCCGTCGTCCTCGCCGTAGCGCAGGGTCAGCGCGTCGATCGCGGCGCGCAGCGCCGGCACCGCGTCCTGCCGATTGCCGCGCAGCAGCAGCAGGTGGCCGCGCAGCGTGGCCGCGACCAGCTGCTGGCGCTCGCCGCGCGCGTCCGGCGCCGCGAACGGCAGCCGGGCGGCGGCGTCGAGTTCGCGCTCGGCTTCGTCGAGGCGGCCGCTGGCCAGCAGCAGGTCGGCGAGGTCGTGGTGCAGCGTCGTCAGGCTCGCCGTGTCGGCGGCGAAGTGCTGCCGCCGCAGCTCGAGCGCCGCGCGCAGGTGGCGTTCGGCGGTCGCGTGCTCGGCGAGCCCCTGGTAGGCGAGGCCGAGCGTGCGCGCCAGCTCGGCGCGCGCCAGCGGGTCGTCGGCGAAGCGGCGCTCGTAGGTCGCCGCGGCGCGGTCGAGGCCCTGGCGCATCGTCAGCTCGACGCCCTCCTTGCTGGCGCCGGGCGCGGCCAGCTCGAACACGTCGAGCAGGAACGAACGCGCGACCTCGGCGCGGTGGGCGCCCAGCGTGGCGGCCTCGCGGCCCTCGCGTTCGCTGGTCTCGGCCGCCTGCGCGCGCCACAGCGACGCGGTGACCGATGCGAACGCGCCGGCCGTCGTCGCGACGACGACCGCGGCGGCGGCGGCGACGGTGCGGTGGCGGCGCAGCAGCTTGCGCAGCCGGTAGCCGGCGCCCGGCGGCGCGGCGCGCACCGGTTCGTGTCGTGCGAAGCGCGCCAGGTCCTCGGCGAACGCGTCGACCGACGGGTAGCGCCGGTCGGGGTCCTTGGCGAGCGCACGCTGCACGATCCAGTCCAGTTCGCGCGGGAGGCCCGGCGCCTGCGCGGACGGCAGCGGCGGCTCCTCGTCGGTGATGCGGCGGCAGGCGGCCGCAAGCGGCACGCCGTCGAGCGCGAACGGGCGCGCACCGGCGAGCAGTTCGTGCAGCACGACGCCGAGGCCGTACACGTCGCTGCGGACGTCGGCGGCCCGGGCCGGGTGCAGCAGGCGCTCGGGGCTCATGTAGGCCAGCGTGCCGACCAGCGCGTCGCCGTGCGTGCCGTCGCCGTCGCCGTCGCCGGTCCAGTGCTGCGGCGCGTCGGCGGCGCTGCTGCTCGCGATGCCGAAGTCGATCACCTTGGCGCGGCCGGTGCGGTCGACCAGGATGTTCTGCGGCTTCAGGTCGCGGTGGATCACGCCGCGCTGGTGCGCGTGCGCGATCGCGGCGGCGGTGTCGCGTACGAGCTGCAGGCGCGCCGCCAGCGGCAGCGCGTGGCGCCGTGCGAAGTCGGTGATCGGCATGGCGCCGTCGAGCAGCTCCATCGCGAACCACGGCACCTCGGCGTCGCCGGCCGGGTCGGCGGCGGTCCCGGCCTCGAACACCTGGGCGATGCCCGGGTGCTGCAGGCCGGCCAGCAGGTCGATCTCGTCGCGGAAGCGCCGCCGCGCGCGCTCGCTGCCGAAGCCCGCGCGCATGACCTTCAACGCCACGGTGCGCTGCGGCAGCTGCTGCCGCGCCTCGAACACCGCGCCCATGCCGCCGATGCCGAGCAGGCGCACCAGCTCGTAGGGCCCGATCCGGTCGCCGGGCCGCGGGCCGAGCAGGCCGGCCGGCGCCACCGCGCCGAGCGTGCGTTCGCCGGGAGGCGTCAGGTAGTCGCGCGCCTGCGGTTCGGCGGCGAGCAGGCGTTCGACCTCGGCGCGCAGCGGCGGCGCGTCGCCCAGCGCCGCGTCGAGGATCGGGGCACGCTCGGCCGGCGGCAGGTCGACGACGCGTTCGAACGCGGCGCGCACGCGCTGCCAGTCGGCCGGCTTCACGCGGGCTCCGGGTCCGGATTCACGACGGCTGCAGCTCCGCGCGCAACCAGGTGCGCGCCGTGCGCCACGCGCGCTCGACCGTCGACGTCGACACCTCGAGCGCCTCGGCGACCTGCGCCACCTCGAGACCGCCGAAGAATCGCAACTCGACCACGCGCGCCAGCATCGGGTCGAGCTCCTGCAGGCGCTGCAGCGCGCTGTCGAGTTCGAGCAGGTCGTGCGCGCGCTCGGTGAACAGCTCGCACACGACGTCGAGCTCGACGCGCTGGCCGCCGCCGCGCTTCTGCGTGCGCCGCGCGCGCAGGTGGTCGATCAGCACCGAGCGCATCGCCGCGGCCGCCAGCCGCAGGAAGTGCGCGCGGTCCTGCACCGACGGCTGCTTGCCGGGCACCAGCTTCAGCCACGCCTCGTGCACCAGCACCGTCGGCTGCAGCGTGCAGCCGGCGTCCTGCTGCAGGATCGCGCGCGCCCCGCGGCGCAGCTCGCCGTAGAGCAGGTCGAACAGCTGCGCGGCGGCGCGCTCGTCGCCCGCCTGGGCCCGGCCCAGCAGGACGGTCGCGGAACAGGGCTCTGGGGCGGTCGCCACGGCGCACACGGGGTCGGGTTCGCGGAACATACCGGGACGGAGAGCCAGACGGCGCCGAGCGCACGCCCGGGGAGCGGGAAAACCCGCGGACGGCGTCCCGCCTGCCGTCGACCGTCGCCGCAGGTCCTGGCCGGAGCGCGAGTTGCCGAACCACGAAGGGATCCCTGCGCCGCGCCGTCCTTGCGCGCACCCGCTGCGCGCCCGAGGCTGCACCCGCAATGACCACGAACGCTCTCCGCGGCGCCCTCGCCGCCGCGGCTCTCCCGACCCTCGCTCTCGCAGCGGTCTGCTGGACCGGCGCCAGCACCGTCGCGCAGCAGGGTGCCGACCCCTACTTCATGCCGCCGCCGGAGACGACCACCGCGTACATGCCGCGCGTCATCATCCGCAACATCCGGCAGGACCGCGCGGGCAACGTGTGGTTCGCGACGTTCGGCGGGCCGATCCGGTACGACGGCAAGGAGTTCACCAACTTCGGCGAGCAGACGGGTCTCTCGCGGACGCGCGTGTTCTCGCTGACCGAGGACCACGAAGGGGCGATGTGGTTCGGCTCGATCACCGGCGGCGCGTCCCGCCTGCTCGGTGAAACGGCGGTCCGGTTCACGGTGGCGCCGCTGCCGGCGCCGATGTCGACGCGAGAGAACGTCAGCGGCCTCGCCGGCGCCGACGTGCAGTGGATCTTCGAGGACCGCGAGCACGACGTCTGGCTGGCGAGTGGCAACGGCGTCAGTCGCTGGGACGGCGAGAGCCTCACCAACTACACGACCGCCGACGGCCTGGTACACGATTCGGTCTACGCGATCGCGCAGGACGCCGAGGGTCGACTCTGGTTCGGCACCCAGGGCGGTATCTGCTGGTGGGACGGCAAGGCGTTCCACGACTTCGCCGAGGTCGCCGGTCGGACGTTCGAGAACGTGCGCGCCGTGGCCGTCGATCGCGAGGGCCGCATGTGGTTCGGCGGCCAGCAGGGCGCGTTCCGCTGGGACGGGAAGGCGCTGGCCGCGTTCGGCACCGACGACGGTCTGCTGTCGACGTTCGTCGGTTCGCTGCTCGTCGATCGCAAGGGCAACGTCTGGATGGGGCATCCCGGCCGCTTCCCGCAGTTCCAGGACGGCGGTGCTTCGCGCTACGACGGCGAGTCGTTCACGCGCTTCACGCGCAAGGACGGCCTCACGCTCGACACCGTCTACTGCCTGTGCGAGGACAAGGACGGCCGGATCTGGTTCGGCAGCGCCGGCGACGGCGCGTGCCGCTGGGACGGCGAGACCTTCGTCGACTTCTCGGCCGAGGCGCCGCTGCGGCGCTGAGCGAGAAAGGCTGCGAGGATCGAGGAATCTGCGGCCATGCGTCTGCTACGGACTCGTAGGATTGGCAGAGTTCGGCGGGTTGGCCTGCGTGGCCGTGGCCCAGGAACCTCCCTGTGCTCTGTCCTTCAATGGAAGCGGCGCCCGCATCAACTCGCCGCCGGCTCTGGTCGTCAATAGCACTGTGACGCCCGTGAGCAGCAGCGCTGGCACTTGCCCGAATGGAAGTTGCGAGTTCGTCTATCGGGCAGACGTGGATGTAACGACGTCGAATCCGCCAGGTCCTGCGTTCACGCTGTGCATGCTGGCGAATCCGGGCGGCTTCCTCTGCTTTCCCACCACCCTGCCGCACAACCCGGCTCTGCCGAACTTCACGCAGTCACTCCACGCCGACGTCACCATGGAAGTGGGCTGCGGCGGCAACGCGGAGGTCACACTGTTCGCGGACCCGGGCATTGGCAACATCCCGATCGCGACCGCCTCCATGGTCTGCGGAAACTGTCCATGATCCCATGCATGGGCGGGAGGTGACCCCATGAGGCGCGCGGTTGGCTGGACCTTGCTCGGAGTTCCACTCGTGGCGCTCGCTGTTCTCTGGTGCCTGGGTGGAAGTGCAGAAGCGCCTGGCTTGCCAGGAGCCGGCGCGGGGCCCGCGGCCAAGGTCAGCCCTGTCGCAGTTTCTTCGGTCGAGGGGCCCGCGCCCGATGCCACAGGTGAGGCGGAAGCCCGGCGAGACCTCGAGTCCGACCACGGGTGGGACAGGATGGCCGTCTCGCCCGCGCAAGGAACCCTCACTCTGTCCGGTCACCTCGAAGAGCGAGTCAGGGCTTTGGACTGGGACAGCGGCAAGAGGGAGCAGCTCGGCTTGCCTCCGGTCGCACAGCTGGTCGCCTCCCGGACGCTCAACCCCGATGGCATCGTACTCACCCAGCAGGAGCTGTCTTCGCTGAACGATCTGGTGATGCAGGTTCGTGGAGAGTTCTCGGAGCTGATGCGGGAAGAAGGGGCGAGCACGAAGCGCGCCTTGCTGCAGGCCATATCGCGCGGGGCGGTGGCGACGATCGATCACGACATGAGTCCGTTGTTGCTCGACGCCGCATCCATGACCGCCTACTCGCAGCGGCAGAACGAACAGCAGAGGCAGCTGATGTCCGAGCTCACGGATCGCTTGGGAAAGCCGCTGGTCGACTGGGCATACAGCCAGATGACATCGACCGAACCGGATGGGCGTCCGCGGACATCGGTGATCTGGTTCACCAAGGCGCAGGAGCCGGAGGTCTTCGAGGTCCGCGAACGCATCGCCGCCAGCCGGCGAAGAGAGCATGTCGCAGTGCAGGAGTTCTTCGCCGGGCTCCGGTGAGCGGGCAGATGCTATGCCTTCGATCCCATCGTCGCGGGCTCGGCCTGATGCTCGAGCTGCCGCTCGAGCTTGCGCGCCCGCCGCTGCGGCGAGCCCGTGAAGCGCGCCACCAGCCCGTACGTGCCGGGCACCACCAGCAGCGTCGTCAGCGTCGCGATCGTCACGCCGTACAGCACCACCAGTCCGATCGCGTTGCGGCCCTCGGCGCCCGCACCCGACGCGACCACCAGCGGCAGCGCGCCGAGTGACGTCGACAGGCCGGTCATCAGGATCGGCCGCAGGCGCAGCACCGACGCGTCGAGGATCGCCTCGCGCCACTCCTTGCCCTCGTCGCGCAGCTGGTTGGCGAACTCGACGATCAGGATGCCGTTCTTGGTCGCCAGCCCGATCAGGATCACCATCGCGACCTGGCTGTAGATGTTGATCGTGGCGCCGCCGAGGTGCAGGCCGAGCAGGCCGCCGAACAGCGCCAGCGGCACGGTCAGCAGGATCACCAGCGGCTGCAGGAAGCTCTCGAACTGCGCCGCGAGCACCAGGTACACCAGCACCAGCGACATCAGGAACGTGAACATCAGGGCGCTCGACGACTCGACGAACTCGCGGCTCTGGCCCTTGTAGGCGACGCCCGGCCGGTTCTGCAGCTCGTCGCGCACGACGCCCTGCAGGAACGTGAGCGCCTCGCCGAGCGTGTAGCCCTCGGCGAGGTTGGCCTGGATGGTGATCGCGCGCAGTCGGTCCTGGCGGTTGCGCGTCGCCGAGTCGGCCAGCTCCTCGATGCGGATCAGGTTCGACAGCGGCACCAGCTCGCCGGTGGTGGACGAGCGCACGTAGACCTGCTCGAGGTCGCGCGGCGAGCGCTTGTCGGCGTCCTCGGCCTCGAGCACGACGTCGTATTCCTCGCCGCGGTCGACGAACGTGGTGACGCGGCGGAAGCCCATCATCGTCTCGAGCGTGCGGCCGACCTCGCGCGACGACACGCCGAGGTCGGCGGCGCGCGCGTCGTCGACGACGACCTCTAGCTGCGGCTTGGTCTCCTCGTAGTCGGAGTTGACGGCGACCAGGCCGGGGTTCTGCAGGGCCTTGTCGAGCACGACGTCGCGCCAGCGCGCCAGCTCCTCGTAGGTCGAGCCGGTCAGCACGAACTGCACCGGCTGGCCCGAGCGCCGCAGCAGGCCGGACTCGGCGATCGTGAACGCGCGGTAGCCGGGGATCGCCGCCAGCTGCCGGTCGACGTCGGCCATCACCTCGGCGGTGGTGCGCTCGCGCTCGCCCCACAGCTTGAGCAGCACGGTGCCGAACGCGGAGTTGACGCTGCCGCTGGAGTTGAACGAGCCGGGCACGCGCAGCAGCACGCGCTCGGCCTCGCCGCTGCGGATCAGCGCCAGCATCACGTCCTCGACCTGTTCGGCCGCGGTGACCGCGTTCTCGAACGACGCGCCCTCGGGGCCGCGGGCGCTGATGCGGAACGTGCCGCGGTCCTCCTGCGGCGCGTACTCCTGGTGCAGGCCGTTGTAGAGCCCGGCGATCGTCAGGCCGAGGCCCAGGGCGATGCCGAGCGCCGCCATCGGTCGCGCGACCAGCCCTTCGAGCAGCCAGCGGTAGGCGCGCTGCATCGGCCGGAAGCCGGCGTCGACCGCGCGCGCCAGCAGCGCGGGCTTGCCCGGGCGCAGCAGCAGCGAGCACATCACCGGCGACAGCGTCAGCGCGACCACCGTCGACAGCACCACGGCGCCCGCCATCGCCAGCGCGAACTCGGCGAACAGGCGGCCGGTGTTGCCCTCGAGGAACGCGATCGGCACGAACACCGCCACCAGCACGACGGTGGTCGCGACCACCGCGAACGCGACCTGCCGCGAGCCGAGGAACGCGGCGCGCAGCGGCGGCTCGCCCTCGCGGATGCGGCGGGCGATGTTCTCGAGCACGACGATCGCGTCGTCGACGACCAGGCCGATCGCCAGCACCATCGCCAGCAGCGTCAGCAGGTTGACCGAGAAGCCGAGCATCCACAGCACGAAGAACGTGCCGACCAGCGACACCGGCACGGTCACCGCCGGCACCAGCGTCGCCAGGCCGCTGCCGAGGAACAGGAAGATCACCAGCACCACCACACCGGCGGTCAGGAACAGCGTGCGCCAGACCTCGTCGATCGCCGCGCGGATGTAGACCGTCGAGTCGCTGCTCGGGTAGAGCTGCATGTCGCTCGGCAGCTGCGCGTTGATCTTGTCCATGCGCGCGCGCACGCCGTCTACGACCTCGAGCGTGTTCGCCTTCGCCTGCGCCAGGATGCCGAGGCCGACCATGTCCTCGCCGTTGCGGCGGAACAGGGTGCGGTCGTCGGTGGGGCCCAGCTCGACGCGCGCGACGTCGCGCAGCCGCACCAGGTAGCCGTCGGCGCCGCGGCCGACGACCATGCGGCCGAACTCGGCGGCGGTCCGGTAGCGTCGCTGCACGCGCACGGTGAACTCACGGCTCTCCGACTCGACGCGACCGGCCGGCAGCTCGACGTTCTCGGCGCGCAGCACCTGCTCGACGTCGCCGGCGGTGATGCCGAACGCCGCCAGCGCCTGGCGGTCGAGCCAGATGCGCATCGCGTAGCGACTGCCGCCGCCGTAGCGCACCTGCGCCACGCCCGGGATCGTCGCGAACTGGTCGACCAGGTAGCGCTCGGCGTAGTCCGTGAGCTCCATCGGGTCGCGCAGCTTCGACGCGAGGTTCATCCAGAACACCGTGTCGGCGCCGGAGTCGACCTTGATGACCTCGGGCGGGTCGACCTCGTCCGGGAGGTTTTCGAGCACGCGCGACACGCGGTCGCGCACGTCGTTGGCGGCGGCGTCGACGTCGCGCGACAGCTGGAACTCGATCGAGATCTCCGAGCGGCCGTCGCGGGTCTCGGACGAGATCGTGCGGATGCCGTCGATGCCGCTGATCGCGTCCTCGAGCACCTGCGTGACGCGCGACTCGACGACGGTGGCGGCGGCGCCGGGATACGCGGTGTCGATGCTGACGGTCGGCGGGTCGATGTCGGGCAGCTCGCGCACGCCGAGGCGCGCGTTGCCGACCACGCCGAGCACCACGACGACGAGGCTCAGGACCGTCGCCAGCACCGGCCGGCGCACCGACAGGTCGGACAGCAGCATGTCAGCTCCCGCCGCCGCGGGTGGCGACGACCTCGACCGCGGTGTCGGGGCGCACGCGCACGAGGCCCTCGACCACGACCATCGCGCCCTCGCTCAGGCCGTCGAGCACTTCGACGCGGCCGACGCGGCGGCGGCCGATGGTGACGACCTGCTTGCGCGCGACGTGGTCCGGTCCGACCACCATCACGTGGTGCTCGGTGCCGGTCTGCACCAGCGCCTCCTCGGGCACCTGCAGCACCGCGGCCTCGCCGCGGTCGACCACGACGCGCATCAGCATGCCCGGCCGCAGGCGGCGGTCGGGGTTCGGCACCAGCGCGCGGACCGTCGCCGAGCGCGTGCGCGGGTCGAGCTGGGTGTCGATCGCCGAGACCTCGCCGGGGAAGTCCTGGCCGCGCCACGCGTCGGTGCGCGTGCTGACGGGCATCCCTTCGCGCACCGCCGCCAGCCAGGTCTCCGGGATCGTGAAGTCGACCTTGACCACCGACAGGTCGTCGAGCGTGGTGATCACGGTGGAGGGCTGCAGGTAGGCGCCGACGCTGACCTGCCGCAGGCCGAGGCGGCCGGCGAACGGCGCGCGGACCTGGTGCTCGGCGATGGTGGCCTCCAGGGTGGCGATGCGCGCCTGCTGCGCCGCCAGCTGCGCGTGCGCGGTGATCACCTCGCTCTCGGGTGTGATGTCGCGGCCGCGCAGTTCCTGCGCGCGGTCGTAGGCCGCCTGGCGCTCCTCGCGCAGCGCGGTGGCCTCGGCCAGCATCGACCGCTCCTCGGTGGTGTTCAGCTCGACCAGCAGCTGGCCGGCCGCGACCTCCTGGCCGTCCTCGAACTCGACCGCGGTGACGTGGTCGGCGCGCTTGGACAGGATGTGGATCGACTCGTTGGCGCGGACCGTGCCCAGCGCCTCCAGCGAGTCGGCGAAGGTGGCGCGCACGACGGGCGCGGTGATGACCGGGACGGTGCGCGCGTTCGGCTGCGCCGCGCCCTCGGCCGCGGCGCCGCCGAACCAGGCGAACACGTCGAAGAAGGTGAAGGCCACGCCGGCGGCGACCGCCAGCAGGGCCAGGGTGTAGACGAGCAGGGCGCGCACGATGGGGAGGAGAACCCTATCCGATGGCGGGCGCCGGCGCCGAGGATGCCGTCGGCAGGGGCTGGCTCGACCGAATCGTTACGATCGCCCCGTTCGGCACCTTGGGTGGTGCGACCCGGAATTCCTGCATACGGTCGACCCGGCGCGGCGAAGGGCCCCGCCGATGCGAAGACCTGCAGGATCCGCGGCGGCGATCGTGATGCTCGGTCTGTTCTGCGCGGCCGTCGGCTGCGCCGACACCAGCATGTCGCGCGACGGCCCGGCGCCGGCGCTGCCGCCGCCTGCCGTGGGCCGCGAGCGCATCGTCCCGGCGTCGGACTACGGCGCGTTCCCCGAGCGCTTCACCTGGCAGGGGCGGCGGTTCGCGCTGCAGGGCGCCGGTCTGTGCGAGTTCGGGTTCCTCGGGATCGACCTCTACCGCGCCGCCCTCTACGTCGAGCGGCCGGTCTCTGCCGCGGACGAACTGCTGCGCTGCGACCAGGACCTGCTGTTGCACCTGCACTTCGTGCGCGGGCTGAGCGCGGCGCAGCTGCGGGCCGCCTACGAGGCGTCGGTCGGCGTCAACGCCGGCGACGACGCACGGCGCTACGACGCGGCACTGGGCCAGCTGCTGGCGGCGATGCGGGACGTGGCGGTCGGCGACGGCTACACGTTCGCGGTGCTCGGCGGCCGCGAGCTGGTCGTGCAGCGCAACGACGTCGAGCTGGCGCGCATCGACGACGCGGCGTTCGCGCGGCTGTTCGTGCGGCTGTACTTCGGCGACCAGCCGCCCGA
This sequence comes from Planctomycetota bacterium, assembly GCA_050245995.1. GTDB lineage: Bacteria > Planctomycetota > UBA1135 > UBA1135 > UBA2386 > JBFWWV01. The sequence goes on from JBFWWV010000005.1 coordinate 150,337, forward strand.
CGCGAACATGAAGCGCGCGATGCTCGAAGGCGGGCGCTGACCTCTCGAATGCTGCCCCGCCGCGTGCAGGTCGGCTACGCCGCGGCCGACGTCGGCGTCAACGCCGTCGAGACCATGCTGCGGCTCTACCTGCTGGTGCTGTGGACCGAGCGCCATGGGCTGCGCGCCGACCTCGCCGGCCTGGCGGTCGCGCTGGCGGTGGTCTGGGACGCCGTGACCGATCCGGTGATGGGCGCGCTCAGCGACCGGCTGGCACCGCGGTGGGGGCGACGGCCGTGGCTGTGGAGCGGCGGCGTGCTGCTCGGGCTCGCGGTGCCGCTGCTGTTCGCGGTCGAGCCGCCGGCGGGGCAGGGCGCGATGTTCGCGTGGCTGGTGTTCGCGTCGTGCGTGCTGGGCACGGCGATGACCGTGCTGAACGTGCCGCACATGGCGATGGCGGCGGAGCTCAGCCAGGACCGGCACGAGCGCAGCGCGTTGTTCGGCTGGCGGTTCGCGGCGATGAACGTGGGCGCGGTGCTGGCTGCGGCGCTGCCCGCGGTGTGGATCGTCGGCGACGGGCGCACCGTCGACGCGCTGCCGCAGGTGGCGGCCGTGATCGCCGGGGTCGTGGTCCTGACGGCGCTCTGGACCTGGCGGGCCGTGCGCGGCGCGGCGCCGCCGCCGGACCCGACGCGCGTCGACCATGCGCCGCCGTGGCGCGAGCTGTTCTCCGGCTGGCGCGCCGCGTTCGCCAACCCCGCGTTCGGCCCGCTGCTGCTGGCCTACGTCGTCGCCACCGTCGGCATCGGCGCCAACGCGACGCTGGCGCTGTACTACTACCGCCTGCGGCTCGGCCTGCCCGACCGCGAGGTGCAGCTGCTGCTGGTGGTGGCGCTGTCGGTGTTCACGGCGTCGGTGGCGTTCTGGGTCGCGCTGTCGCGGCGCGTCGGCAAGAACCGACCGCTGGTGGTCGGCGCGCTGCTGCTCGGCGTCGGCGGCAGTGTCGTGTATCCGGCGCTGCCGCGCGGCGACCTCGCGCTCGCGCTGCTGTGCAGCGCCGGGCTGCTCGGCAGCCTGGTCGGGTGCATCGCGCTGCTCGACTCGCTGCTGACCGACGTCGTCGACCTGGAGCGGGTGCGCACCGGCGCGTGGCGGTCGGGCGCGTTCTTCGGCGTGTGGCGCTTCGCCAGCAAGCTCGCGCGCGCCGTCGCGGTCGCGCTCGCCGGGCTGGCGCTCACGCAGATGGGGATCGCCGGCGAGGGCGCCGCCGGCGACGGCCAGCACGCCGCGCTCGGCTGGCTGTTCGGCCCCGGCGTCGGCGTCTGGTTCGTCGCCGCCGCGGCGGTGCTGGCGCGGTATCGGTTCGACGATCGCAAACAGCAGCAGGTGCAGCGGGTGCTGCGGCGGCGCGCGCCGTGAGCGGCGATCAGTCGATCTCGACGACCCACGGCGCGTCCGTGGACAGGGTGGCGCCGCCGACCTCGCGCCATTCGGGCGTCGACGAGTCGAGGACGCGCACGGCGACGGGGCCGCCGTTCGGCGGGGTGGCGATCTCGACGCGACCTGCGCCGTCCTCGATCCGGGCCGAGGCCTGGTCGAGCAGCACGCCGGAGTCGTCGCGCACCTCGACCCTCAGCCAGCGGTCGGCGACGGTCGAGCCGTTGCGCGGACGCAGCTCGAGCGGGCGCCGTTCGACGTGGCGCCGCGCGAGCTGCAGCCGGGTGACCTGCTCGGATCGGATCGTGAACGGATCCAGCTGCAGAACGCGCCGGTCCCAGGCGCCCGTCGACCACTGCAGCAGGTAGTCGCCCGCAGCCAGCGCCGCGATCGCGCCGCTGCGACCGTCCTCGGCGACGGCGACGTTGTCGACGTGGTGGCCGGCGCGGCGCAGCACCGCGACGCGCAGTTCCTCGGACGCGTGCTCGCCGAAGTCGACCTGCAGGCTGCCGCCGGGCAGCAGGACGACGACGCCGAGGTCGTGCGTCGCGTGCGCCGGCAGCGCGACGTCCAGCTCCACGGCGGGCAGATCCTCGGCGGACACCTGGACGCGGTACGCGCCGGGCGGGAACGGGCCCATCGTGAACTCGCCGGTGGCGCCGTCGAACTCGTAGCCGGGCCCCATGCCGCGGTTGCTCCGCCAGACGACGACCTTGGTCTGCGGACGCGGCCGACCGTCGCCGTCCGTGACGCGTCCGCGAAGGAACGCGGTGGGGCGGTCCTCGCGGCGCACGACGACCTCGACGTCGTCGCCGCCGGGCAGCACCGGATCGAGCGTCGTCGAGGCGAAGGTCCAGACACCCTTCGGCATCGCCGTCAGCGCGAACGGCTCCTGGCGCAACCCGCGAAGGGCGAACCGGCCGTCGGCGCCGGTCACGGCAGTGCGCCACAGCGGCTGCATCGCGTCGTGGGACTTGACCTGAACGGTGATGCCCTCGAGCGGTCGGCCGGTCTCGTCGACGACGTGGCCGCGGATGGTCGGACCGGCCTCCAGCGCCGCGGTCCACTCGCGCACCTCGCCGGCGGCGAGGTCGAACGACGCCGCGCACGTCCCGATCTCCTGGTGCGCAGCCTGCAGTTGGTGTGAGCCCGGCGACAGGCTGTCGAGGGCGAACCGGCCGTCGGCGTCGGTCCGCACCCAGGCGCTGTCCAGCTCGCCGTAGCGCCCCTCGCTGACGGTGGCGCCGGCGACCGGATGGCCGCGCTCGTCGACGACGCGGCCGCGCACCGTGGCGCCCGCCGGCAGTTCGATGGCGAGCTCCGCCGTGCCGCCGGGTGGCACGTCGACGCTGCCGCGGAACACGCCGTGATCGGCTGCGCGTGCGACGACCGGGTTCGGGCCTGCCGCGAGGCCGGTCGCGGTGAACCGCCCGTCGGCGTCGGTGGTGACGACGGGGCCGGGTGCCACGACCCGGTGGAGCCCGTCGGTACCAGGACCGAGCACGCGGCCGGAGTCCGGTCCGAGCTCCAGGATCGCACCTTCTATCGGTGCGCCCGCCGCGTCGCAGACGCGACCCCGCACACCGCCGCCGGCGCCACGCAGCTGCAGCTCGACCGCACCGACGTCGCCGGCGTTCAACTCCAGGTGCACGTAGTCGCCAGGCGCGTGCCCGTGCTTGCGCGCGCCGACGTAGTTCGAGTCGCCGACGTCGATCGCGAACGTGCCGTCGTCGGCGGTCACGCCGACCGCGTGGGCGCTGCTGTGGTTGAAGTAGTCGGAGCGGATCACCGTGGCGCCGGCCACCGGTGCGCCGTCGGCATCGACGACGCGGCCGCGCAAGCGGGCGAACCGCTCCGCCGTGAGGTCGACGTGGGTCTCGGCGTCGGCGACGACCCGGGCCACGGGGCTCCTGCCACGGCCGCCGTGGACGTTCACGGCGCCGGCCGGGACGCGTTCGAGGCGCGCGATCCCCGCGGTGTCGGTGACCGCCTCGCGCTTGTGCAGGAACGGGTTGGCGTCCGCGAACGACATCGCCTTGATCGGGACCGCTGCGGCCGGCTCGCCGGTGTCGTGCCAGCGCACGTGCACGAGCAGCGTGCCGTAGGCGCGTGCCGGCGCCGTCCGTGCCGACGCCGTTGCCGCCGGTGCCGCGACGGCGCTGCGCACCGGATCGGCCGCGGCCCGGCCGGTCGGTTGCGCCGGTTCGGTCGGCTGTTCGGCCGTCGCCGGTGCTCCGACGATGCCGCGTTCCTGTTGCGGGGTCGGCTCGCGGTCGTCGAGCAGTCCGGTCGCGAACGCGGTCACCATCACGGCGAGTCCGCCCGCGACGACGAGCATCAGCTTCTTGGTCGACACGATCACTCCTCCGATCAGCGTTGCGGTTGCGGCGGTGCCGGCGGCGGCCGCGGCTGCGGCCACCGCCGCGGCGTGGCCGACGACGACGGTGCGCACGGCGGCGAGGCCGCGCGACGCGAGCCCGGCCGACGCGGCCAGGGCGAGCACGCCGGCGCTGAGTCCGCCCGGCAGCCGTTCGCGCAGCTGCTCCAGTCCGCGCGCCAGCTGCGAGCGCACGGTCGCGGGCGGCCGTTCGAGCGCCACGGCGATGTCGCCCGGCGACAGGCCGCTGCGCAGGTGCAGGCGTAGCACGGCGCGGTAGACCTCCGGCAGCGCGTCGATCGCCGCGGCCACCGCCGTGTCCAGCTCGCGGGCCGCGACGCGCACCTCGGGATCGTCGGGCGCGACCAGCTGCAGGCGGTCGCGATCTGGCTGCCGCGCGCGGTCGCGGCGCTGCCGCCGCACGCGGTTGTGCAGCACCCCCGTGAGCCACGCGCGGACGTTGTGGACCGGCGCCCGGTCGCGCGCCTCGATCGCGGCCAGGAACGTCTCCTGCACGGCGTCCTCGGCGGCGGCGACACAGCCGAGCAGGTGGCAGGCGACACGCAGCAGCTCCGTCGCGGTCGCGTCGAACACGGCCGCCAGCGGCGCGGCGCCGCCGCCGCGCCGGAAGGCGGCGAACAGCGCGTCGACGTCGGGCTGGCGGTCGGTCATCGGGAGCTTCGGCACACGGACGGGGCCCGGCGTTGCAGCGAAGTCGCGAAAGCGCGGCCGCTGGGACCGACCGGGACGCTACCGGCTCGTGCCCGTCGCCGGCAGGGGCGGTCCCGCCCTCGCCGTCACCGCGCGCTAGAGTGCGCGATCGATGGACTCGCAGCAGGAGCAGCCACCGCGGCCGATGGGCCCCGGCAAGGGTCCATGGCTGCTGGGCTGCGCCTGCTTCCTGGTGGCCAGCACGTGCATGCTGTCGGGCGCCGGCGACGGCGCCTGGCTGTGCTGGCTGGTCGCGCTGGCGGTCGCAGGGTTCCTCTGCGGCCGCTGGTGGCCCCGGCAGTTCGGGCGCGCGGTGCTCACGTTGATGGCGGTGCAGCCACTCGGCATCGTGGCGGTCACCGTGCTCAGCGGGGAGGCGACCCATCCGTCGAGGTCGACCGGCGGGCTCGCCGGCGCGTGCATCGGCAGCATGCTGATCCTGATGTCGATCCCGCTGCCGTGGGTGCTCGCCATGTTGGGCGCCGGAACGCGCAGGACCGGGTCGTCCGATTCCGATCCCGAGCCCTGAACGGCCGCGCTGCTCCCGGCCGCGCGCGGTGCTATCGTGACCCCCCGTGGAGCCCCAGACCGCGGCCATCCCCGAGCCCGAGCCCGCGACCGCGCGCGTCCCGCCCGCGGCGTGGAGCCTCGCGCTGACGGTGCTCGCGGCAGCGCTCTGGCTCGAGGAGCGCAGCCGGCAGGTCGGGCCGCAGCCCTGGGTGTTCGCCGTCGTCGTCGGCTGTGCGGCGCTCGTGCTCCTCGACTTCGCGCGGCGGCTGCTGCGCCCGCGGCCGGTTGCCGGCGATCGTCGCGCTCGTTCGCCATGGCGCTGGCTGCTGCTGCCGGCGGCGGCGGCGGTGTGCATCTCGGCGACGGCCGAGCCGTGGCTGCTGGACCTGCGCTTCCGGCTGAGCCGCGAGGCCTTCGAGCGCACGCTGCGCGACGTGCAGCGCGGCAAGGGCGGCGAGTTCCCGCGCTGGGTCGGGCTCTATCACGTGCACGACGTGCGCGTCGACGTGTTCGGCGCGATGTGCTTCGTGGTCGGCAAGGCCGTCGCCGAGTCGACGGCGATCTGCTACGACCCGGCGCCGATGCTCGGCGCGCGGCACCGCATCCTCGGCCGGTGGTACGCGCGCGAGCTGTGAGCCCTACGCGGTCGCTGCGTCGCGGCGGAACGTGACCAGCAGCACGACCCGGTCGCCGTCGCCGCGGTTCCACGCGTCGTGTTCGAACGTGTCGTCGAAGATGAGGCAGCGCCCCGGCTGCCACACGCGCGTCTCGCCGCCGGCGCGCAGGCCGAGGTCGCCGGTCGGGACGACGAGCGGCAAGTGGCAGCGCAGGACGCCCTGCACCTCGCCGTGGTGCGGATACAGGTGCGTGCCGGGCCGGAACAGCGAGAACCCCGCGCGCACCATGCCGGGCACCGCGGCGCACGCGCGCGACGTGATCGGGCAGCGCGCGCGGTTCGCCGTGAGGTCGACGTCGCCGCCGAACAGGTCGAACGCGCGCCAGCCGCGCTCGTCGTAGCCATCGCTGACGGTCGTCAGCGAGTCGGGGCTGTCGACGAAGTCGCCGTCGTCGAGGTCCAGCAGCTCGCGGCGGATCGCCGCGGTGTGCCGCTCGAGCTCGGCGATCCAGGCGAACGAGGCAATGGGCGGGAAGGCGCTCACGCGCGACAGCCTACGTACAAGGGACCGCCGCGGGAGCGCGAGACGCGCGCCCGCGGCGGTCTTCGGATGGAGCTGCGCGCCGCTCACCAGTGGAACGGCACGTACTCCGCTGCATTGGACCAGGAGACCCCGTAGCGGCCCTTGACGAGCCACTGAGCATAGAACGGGACGCCCAGCATGGTGGTGGTCAGGGGCAGGGGTTGCTGCACGTTTGCAATGCCGTTACCCGGCACCGTTCCGGCGGCCAGGAACAGCATCGGGCCACTCACCCAGACGACCGGGCCGGCGGCTTGCGCCGGATCGATCATCAGGTAGGCGTCGGCGCCGACCTCGGCGTCGCCGACGCCGACCTTGAACCACGACGGTCCGCCCATCGGCAGGATCTGCGGCGGCGAGTTGGCGAGGATCTCCGGCGGCACGAGGATCCCGGGCGCCGGCGTGCCGACGCCGTACTCGTTGGCCTCGAACGGCGCGGTCTCGCTGTAGAGCTGCGGCCGGTCGAACGGCGGCAGCGCGGCGGCGACGCGCGGATCGGTCAGCGCGTTGAACAGGAAGTCGGCGACCGCGGCGCGGTCGGCGGCGCTCAGCGGGCCGGTGCCCAGCGGCGGCGGCTCGTTCTCGAAGAAGTCGAGCAGGTCGCTCTGGTTGTTGACGAACACGCGCGTGAAGCCGTCGCCGCCGTGGCCGGTGCTGAAGAACTTCACGTGCAGTCCGACGTTGCGCAGCGTCGCCGTCTTCCGCCGCACGCCGGCGATGTTGATGTCGTGCTCGAAGCCGTCGCTGAAGACGTTGTCGAACGGGTCCAGCGTGCCGGCGCCGGTCAGCACCGGGTTGCCGCTGACCGAGTGGCAGCGGAAGCAGTCGCTGCGGTGCAGGATGTCGAAGCCGTAGACCTGGTTGCGCGTCATCGTGCCGCGATCGATGGGCGCCTGGTCGGGGATCAGCGTGCGGTGGTAGTGCGCGATCGCGCAGGCGAACCGCTCGCGCGTGACGCCGCCGCCGCCGGCCAGCATCGGGTTGGGGTGCGCGAAGAACACCGTGTCGAACACGCGGTGGTACGGCGCGCCCATCGCCGGGATCCAGGTGACGTCGGGCGGGATCGTGCTCGGGTCGACCATCGCCAGCGGGAACGACTGGCCGACCTTGTTCTGGATGAAGCCGCTGCTCCAGTCGAGCGCCTGGTGGCCCATCTCGACGTCGGAGACCGGCGGCCCGACCGCGAGGTCCTCGAGCGCGGCCCAGTCAGAGAACAGCGGCAGCGGCGTGCCGGTGCCGTCGTCGAAGTCGGGACCGGCGCGGCTGTCCCAGAACAGCCGCTCGAACATGTAGGCGCCGACCATCGTCGGCGGCGCCAGCGGCGTGACCTGGCGGTCGTAGTCCGGCGACGGCGGCGCCGTGAAGCCGTAGTCGACGAGGCCGGCGTTCTCGCTCTGCGGGATCACGCCGAACGCGCCGAAGTTGCCGTTGCTGTTCACGGCGCCGAGCCGGTCGTCGGTGCCGCCGGCCGCCGGCATGTGGCACGTGCCGCACGCCATCGTGTTGTTGCTCGACAGCTGCTCGTCCCAGAACAACGCCTTGCCGAGCTGCGCGATCCGGTCGCGCAGCGCCAGCTGCGCCGCGGACGCCGTGCTGCGCGGGTACGTGTTGCCGTCGGGGGCTGCCGGGTGCGGCCAGTTGGAGACGTCGGGCGGCTCGCCGATCAGGCCGGCTACGTGGGTGCGCTGCGCGCACAGCCCCGCGGTGAGCGCGAGGCCGGTCAGCAGCACCATGGCGATGCGTGCGATCTGCATGGAACGGGTTCTCTGCCTCCTGGACGATGTGATGGCCGCGCGCGAGGAGGGCGTTCGCACTCGCGGCCTGGCGATGTGCGACATGCAGCCCACCGCCGAGTGCCCACCCCTACGCGAGCCGCGCGCGGAATGGCATCCGCATGACGTTGCAAGTAAGCACGCCTAAGGTGGCGGTTAAGGCGCGTGGGTACACCTTCGTCGCGGCGTCGCCGATTGCGTGCGGCGGGTGCGCCGGTGAGGATCGCGCGCATGGCGCACGTCCGGTGGGTCCTGGTCCTCGTCGCCGCGGCGCTCACGGGTTGTCGCAGCGACGCGGTCGTCGGCGACGATCGCGCGGTCGCGACCGACCGCGCGCGCGAGCCGGTCGTCGGCCTGCCGTGCGAGGGCTGCGAGGCGATCTTCGACGGGTTGCCGCGGCCGCTGCCGGCGATCCCGAGCGAGGTGCGGCTCGCCTCCGCGCGCGAGCCCGGCGAGGCGCTCTGCATCGACGGCACGGTGCGCCGGCCCGACGGCCGCCCGGCGCCCGGCGTCGTCGTCTACGCGTACCACACCGACGCGCGCGGCGTGTACCCGCCCGACGAGCGGCTGCGCGGCACCGCCGCGTTCCGGCACGGGCGCCTGCGCGGCTGGGCGCGCACCGACGCCGACGGGCGCTACGCGTTCGTCACCATCCGTCCGGCCGGGTATCCCGGCACGAACACGCCGCAGCACGTCCACATGCACGTGCTCGAGCCCGGGCGCTGCACCTACTACGTCGACGACGTGCTGTTCACCGATGACGCGCGGCTGGTGCCGGCGGTGCGGCAGCAGCTCGAGAGCGGCCGCGGCGGCAGCGGTGTGGTGACGCCGGTGCGCGGGGCCGACGGCGTGTGGCGCGCGCGACGCGACATCCGGCTCGGCGAAGGCGTGCCCGGGTATCCCGCGCGCCGCGACTGACGGGTGCGTGCGGCCGGGACGAACCGGGGTTACGCTCCGCGACCTCGGCAGAAGGGCGCCATGATGTTCAGCTTCGGTGTGATCCTCGACGCGGTCCTGTTCGTGCTCGGCGGCTACTGGTGCCACGAGATGTGGAAGCGCCGCGAGCGCGACCTCGACGAGTACCGGAACGCGAAGGATCCCAGCGCCCGGCAGGCGGTGCTGATCCTGTGGATCGCGACCGGGGTGATCGCGCTGCTGATGCTGAACTTCGCGTTCGGCGTCCTCGACGCGGTGGGGCTGTTCTGATGCGGCAGCGCGCGTTCGTCCTGTCGGCCGTCGTGTTGTGCCTGGTGGCGCTGCTGCACGCGTACTGGCTCGGCGTCGAGTTGTTCACTGCGTGGTACTCGGGCGCCGAGCCTCGGCTCGAGCCGGCGGTCGTCGTGCGCGCCGCGGTCGAGGCCGGGCTGTGCGTGGTCGCGGTGGTGGTGTTCGTCTGGACCCGGCCGCGGTGCGCCGCCGACGCCGGCTGACGACGCGCTACGGGGCGCCGCCCGCCCGCTCCTTCCACTTCGCCAGCAGCTGCAGCGCGTCGCGCGGCGAGATCCCGTCGACGTCGAGCGCGCGCAGCTCCTCGACGATCGGGTCCGGCGGCGCGGCGAACAGCTCCTGCTGGCGCTTGCCGGGCCGCTGCCGCTCGCGGGCGTTGACGAGGTGCTCGCGCAGGTCCTGACCCTCGCTCTCGAGCTCCTGCAGCACGGCCTCGGCGCGGCCGATCACGGCGCGCGGGATGCCGGCGAGGCGCGCGACGTGCAGGCCGTAGCTGCGGTCGGTGCCGCCGTCCTCGATGCGGTGCAGGAACACGATCTCCTCGCCCCACTCGCGCACGGCGACGCGCTGCGCGATGACGCCGCGGCCCTCGGCCTGCAGGTCGATCAGCTGGTGGTAGTGCGTCGCGAACAGCGCGCGGCAGCCGATGCGGTCGTGCAGGTCCTCGGCGATCGCCCAGGCCAGCGACATGCCGTCGTAGGTGCTGGTGCCGCGGCCGACCTCGTCGAGGATCACCAGGCTGCGCGCGGTGGCGTTGTTCAGGATGTTCGCGGTCTCGGTCATCTCGACCATGAACGTCGAGGCGCCGCGGCTGATGTCGTCGCTGCTGCCGACGCGGGTGAAGATGCGGTCGACGACGCCGATGCGCGCGGCCTTGGCCGGCACGAAGGAACCCACCTGCGCCAGCAGCACGATCAGCGCGTTCTGCCGGATGTAGGTCGACTTGCCGGCCATGTTGGGGCCGGTCAGCAGCGACAGGCGGCGCCTGGGTGGCTGCAGGTCGGTGTCGTTGGGCACGAACGTGCCCGCCGCGTGCGTGGCCTCCAGCACCGGGTGCCGGCCGTCCTCGATGCGCAGCACGCGCGAGTCGTCGACCTCGGGCCGGCAGTAGCCGCGGTCGCGCGCGACCTGCGCGAGCGAGAGGTAGACGTCGAGCTCGGCGACCAGGGCCGCGGTGCGCTGCAGGCGCGGGAGCTCCGCGGCGACGGCCTCGCGCAGCGCCGTGAACAGCTCGTACTCGAGCGCCTTGCTGTTCTCCTCGGCCTTGAGCACCTTGCTCTCGTAGGTGCGCAGCGCGTCGGTGACGTAGCGCTCGGCGTTCTTGGTGGTCTGCTTGCGCACGAACTCCGGCGGCAGCTCGACGTGCTTGTGCGTGTGCGTGACCTCGATGTAGTAGCCGAACACCTTGTTGAACCCGACCTTCAGGCTCGGGATGCCGGTGCGCTCGGACAGCTCCTGCTGGTAGCGCGCGAGCCACGTGGTGCCGTCCTGCGCCAGCGCGCGCAGTTCGTCGAGCTCGGCGCTGTGGCCCGCTCGGATCAGGCCGCCGTCCTTGATGCCGAGCGGCGGCTCGTCGGCGAGCGTCTCCTGGATGCGCTCGGCGAGGTCGGTCAGCGGGTCGAGTTCCCGGCCGATGCGGCGCAGGGTCTCCGAGCGGCACTCGAGCAGCGTGAGCTTGACCTCCGGCAGCGGGTCGAGGCTCTGGCGCAGACCCAGCAGGTCGCGGCCGTGGGCGCGGCCGAACGCGGCGCGCGACGTGAGGCGCTCGAGGTCGAGCACCTGCTGCAGGCACTGCAGCAGGGCCGCCGCGGTGTCGGGCGTCTCGACCAGCTCGACGACCGCGTCCTGCCGCGCCTGGATCGCCTGCAGGTCGAGCAGCGGCGCCAGCAGCCAGCTGCGCAGGAGGCGCGCGCCCATCGGCGTGCGCGTTCGGTCGACGATCTCCAGCAGCGGCGTGCCGTCGCCGTCCTGGCGCAGCGTCCGCACCAGCTCCAGGCTCTGGCGCGTGGCGCGGTCGAGCCGCATGACCTTGCCGTCGTCGTGCACCTCGATCGCGCGCAGGTGCGGCAGCGCGGTGCGCTGGGTCTCCTGCAGGTAGCCGATCAGCGCGCCGGCGGCGCCGACCGCGCGCGGCAGGTCGTCGATGCCGAAGCCGGCCAGCGTCGACGTCTTGAAGAAGGCCGTCAACGCGCGGGTGGCGGTGTCCGTGCCGAAGTCGTACGGCGGCCGCCAGCTCAGCGGCAGGTCGAGGCCCTGCAGCCAGTCGGGCGCGGCGCCGCGCAGGTCGTCGGGCAGCAGCAGCTCGGCCGCCTCGATGCGCTGCAGTTCGTCGCCGGCGCGCTCGACCGGGCACTCGTGCACGCGGAACGCGCCGGTCGACAGCTCGACCCACGCGAGGCCGACGGTGTCCTTGTGCACACAGGCCGCGACCAGGTGGTTGGGCCGGCGGTCGTCGAGCAGGCTGTCCTCGGTCAGCGTGCCGGGCGTGACGACGCGGACGACCTGGCGCTCGACCACGCCCTTGGCCTCCTTCGGGTCCTGCATCTGCTCGCAGATCGCGACGCGGTGGCCCTTCTGCACCAGCCGCTTCAGGTAGCCGTCGAGCGCGCGGACCGGCACGCCGGCCATCGGGATCGGGTTGTCGCCCTTGCTGCGGCTGGTCAGCGTGATGCCGAGCGCCTTGCTGGCCAGCTTGGCGTCGTCGAAGAACAGCTCGTAGAAGTCGCCCATCCGGAAGAACACGAGGGCGTCCGGGTGCTGCTTCTTGGCGGCGAGGTACTGGGCCATCGCCGGGGTGGTGGCGGCGGCTTCGTTCACGGGCGGGCGAGGGCGTGGCAGGGCACGCCGAGATCATGGCAGGGAACGGCGGGGCGAACCACGCTGCGATCCGCGTCGCGGTCCGCAGAATGACGGCGGGAATGTCCAGCCGTTCGGTCGCGCCCCGACGCAGTCCACTGCCCGCGCCCTCGGGCGGCTCCCCGAGCCCGCCGCAGGGTCGTCTTCTCTTCCCCGAACCGTCCTGCGATGCACGACTTCTCCAAGTTCTCGTCCCTTCCGCTGGCCGTGTGCCTCGGTGTCCTCTCCTCCTGCGGCGGTGGCGGCGGCAGCCCGCCCCCGGCCAACATCCCGACGCCCACCACGGGGGTCGCCGCCCTGGCCGGGTCGTGGGTTGCCACGTCGATGACCTTCAACGGCGCCGACGTGGTCGCCCTGGGCACCTCGGTGACGATGACGTTCGACCTGGTCGAGGGTGTCGCCGGCAGCACCTGGCTCGTCAGCATCCAGAACGACACCTCCGGCCTGTGCGAGGGTCTGGTGTCGTGCGCGCCGTCGGGTCCGCTGCGCGTCGACGGCGACACGCAGTTCGTGTTCGACCCGGACACGGCCGACGAGATCGTGTGGACCTACACGGCGATCGACGACCAGCTGACGATCGGCGGCGTCGCCAACGGCGGCCCGATCGCGGCGACGCTGGCCAGGACCGACGCGCCCGAGCCGCCGCCGCTGCTCGCGCACGAGAACTTCGACTACGCCGAGGGGATCGGCACGATGCCCGACTCCAACGGCGGCATCGGCTGGGCGGCGCCGTGGGCGCTGGGCGCCAGCTTCAACAACCCTGGCGACGTGCTCGCCCAGAGCCTGGTGCCCCTCGGGGCCTCGGCCGCCCTGCAGACGAGCGGCGGCGCGACGATGGCCGCGTCGTTCGGCCGCGACGGCCGCTTCCTCGACGTGTCGCCGACCGGCCCGTTCGGGGCCAACGGCTACCTCGATGCCGAGGGCAACATCGGCGCCGACGACACGACGATCTACCTGAGCTTCCTGCAGCAGACGTCGCACCCGGAGGCGTTCTGGGAGTTCGAGTGGAAGCGCGACAGCCTGGACGACGACGGCCGCATCGCCGGCATCGGCAACGACATCGGCGGGACCGACGTCAACCTCCGGGCGCCGGCCGGGCAGGCCAACGTGCACACGCGCATCGGTCCGGCGGACACGCTGGTGAACTTCTGGGTCGTGCGCATCGACTTCCGCGCCGGCGACGACAGCATCCGGGTCTACCGCAATCCGCCGCTGGTCGTCGAGCCGGCGGTGGCGGACCTCGACCTGGTCGCGCAGTCGGACCTGTCGTTCGACGGGATCTCGTTCGGCTCGTTCGGCGGCGAGATCCGCGTGTCCCACGACGAGGTGCGGATCGGCTCGAGCTACGCGGCGGTGACGCCGCGCTGAGTCGTCAGCGACGAGCCCGCGGGCGCGGCGCCTGCTCGCGCAGCGCCCGCGCCTCCTCGACGACGACCGCCGTCGCGGCCTCGACCTCGGCGGCGGTGGTGTCGCCGCAGAACGACAGCCGCACGACCTCGCGCGCGGTGCGGCGGTCCATGCCGATCGCGGCCAGCACGTGGTTGTCCGGCTTGTCGCGATCGCGGTCGCGACCGCGCGGCGCCGGCGCGTCGGCGTGGTCGTCGGCGCCGTGACAGGCCGAGCCGGTCGAGAACGCGACGCCGCGCTCGCTGCAGCGCAGCATCAGCGTCTCGCCGTTGACGCCCGGGATCCGCAGCGACAGCACGTGCGGCAGCCGTCGCTCGGGGTGGCCGAGCCGCTCGGTGCCCGGCAACGCGTCCTGCAGCGCCGCGGCCACGTGCTCGCACAGCGCGCGCGTGTGCCGTTCGGTCGCGGCCTGGTGCAGCAGCGCGTCCTCGGCGGCGACCTGCAGGCCGACCGCGCCGGCGAGGTTCTCGGTCCCGCCGCGCAGCCCGTGCTCCTGGCCGCCAGCCTTCATCCAGGGCTCGACGCGCGCCTTGCTCGACAGCGCCAGGAAGCCGGCGCCGCGCGGCCCGTGGAACTTGTGGCCCGACACCGCCACCGAGTCGACGTCCATCGCGTCGAGGTCGAACGGCAGCTTGCCGTAGGTCTGCACCAGGTCGACGTGCACGTGCGCGTCGGGCGCCGCGCGCCGCACCAGCGACACCAGCTCGTCGAGCTGCGACAGCGTGCCCAGCTCGTTGTGGCCGTGCAGCAACGCCACCGTGCGCACGTCGTTGCCGAGCGCCGCGAACAGGCGCTCGGGGTCGAGGTCGCCGTACGCGGTGACCGGCAGCGCGGTCACGTGGTGGCGGAACCGGCCGAGCAGCGGCGCGCACGCGAGGATCGCCGGGTGGTCGCTCTCGGCCATCAGCACGCGCCCCGGCGAGCGCGCCATCGCGCTGCCGACGATGCCCAGGTGGTCGGCTTCGCTGCCGCCCGACGTGAACACCAGCTGCGCCGCGCCGAGGGTGCCGCGCAGGAACTCGCGCGCGTCCTGCAGCAGCGCCTTCGGCCCGGGGCCGAACGAGTGGGCGCTGCTGGGGTTGCCGAACTGGTCGCGGTGGGCGCGCGTCATCGCCTCGACGACGCGAGCGCTCGGCCGGGTGGTGGCGGCGTTGTCGAGGTAGACGGGCGGGTCGAGCCGGGCGGGGGCGGTCACGCGCGGATCATGGCCGGGGGGGCGGTCCGGGACCACTCCGGGCCGAACGCGCCGCAATCCCGGCCTCGGCTCGGGCCGCGGCCGGGTTCAGCGTCCGCCGTCCGGGTGCCGATACCCACGGCATGTGGATGTGGCTGGCGGCTGCCTGGTGCGGCATCTCGATCGTGCTCGCGGTGCTGCACCACCGCCTGCGCCGGGGCCAGCCGTCGATGCCGCCCGAGGTGCAGCAGTTCCTGCTGCGCTTCGAGACCGAGCTGGTGCGGTTCCCGCACGTCGAGTACCTGGGGCTGCTGCCGGGTCAGTTCGCGTGCCTGCTGCGGGTGCGCGGCCAGGAGACGCCGTTGGCGCTGCACGAGATGTTCCGCCGCTGCGAGGCGTTCCCGGACGCGTTCGGCACCACGGTGGAGCAGCTGCTCGCCGAGATCGACGACGTCGCGCTCGACCGGCTCGACGACCACGACTTCGGCGCGGTCGCGACCGACCTGCTGCCGCAGGTGCGCAGCATGGAGTGGGTCGAGGCGCAGGGGCGCTTCGGCGACTCGGCGCTGGTCTACCGCAAGCTCAACGAGCACCTGGCCACCGTCTACGTGATCGACGACCCGCAGACGATGGTGTTCGTCTGCCGCGCGCACCTGCAGCGCTGGCACCGCGAGGTCGAGGACCTGCACCAGCTGGCGCTGGCGAACCTGCGCCGGCGCGGCGGCGACGTGCTGCAGCACCTGCCGGCGGACCAGCCGCTGCTGCTGCAGACCGGCGACGGCTACGACGCGGCGCGCGTGCTGCTGCTGCCGGAGCAGGACGGCATGCTGGTGGCGATCCCGGACCGCGACCTCCTGTGGGTGGGCAACGAGCGCGGGCAGGACCTGGCGACGCTGATGGCGCGCGCCGAGTCGATGGCGCAGCAGGCGCCGCACCCGGTCTCCGACCGGCTGTTCCGCCTGCGCGACGGTCAGCTCGAAGCCGTCACGGCCCGAACGTAGCGGTCACCTCGCGCGGCCCGGGCACGGTGATGCGCACCGGGTGGAACTCGCCCGACGCCCAGGTCTCGAGCAGGTAGGTCCCGGGCCCGAGCAGCAGCTCGAGGTCGCCGTTGCCGTCGGTGCCGAGCGGGCCGTCGACGGCGGCGATCGGCGTCCAGTCGGGGTCGCCTTCGCGGCGCAGGCGCAGCGCGCCGGTCAGGTGCCGTTCGCTCGGACCGGTGTGCACGAGCACGCGCTGCACCGGGGCGTCGAGGCGCACCTCGGCGTCGGCGGCGCGGTCGGCCGGGAGGTCCTTGCGCGCCCAGTAGCCGTGCCGACCGCGCACCTCGTCGGGGCCGAGCACCAGGGTCAGCGGTGCGTCGACCGGACCCCTGGCCTGCACGCGCAGGGGACCCGTCGTGTCGCTGGTGGCGGCCAGCGGCACCCAGTCCCAGCGCATGCCGAACTGGTCGTAGACGCCGACGCCGGCGCTGCTGCGCCACGGCGCGGGGAGGTCCCGGACGGTGACCGAGAAGGTCTGCAGAGCCGGCGGGAACGCCGGCGCGTCCGCTTCGTGGCTGGCCAGCACGAACGATCGACGCCCCTCGAGTCGCTGCGGGTCGGGCAGCTCCGGCAACGTGGTCAGCACGGCCGGGTCGCCGGGCGGCACCGGCTGGCGTCGGAACGTCAGCAGCAGCGCGTACGAGCCCACCGCCAGCAGGACGGCGAACAGCAGCGCGATCAGCAGGTGCAGCAGGAAGCGAATGAGAACCTCGGCGGCCGGACGGCGCGGCACAGTCTACCGGCGACCGCGCGCGCCGGAAGCCCGCCGTGCGCGAGCGCGCGAGCGCCGCCGGCGCGGTCAGTTGCCGCGGCGCGGCTGGGTGCCCGGCCCGGGCGCGTCTTCGGCCCGGGGCTCGCCGGCGGCCACCACCACGCTGGTGCGCTGACCCGTCACGACCTGCACCTGCACCGCCGACGGCGCGCGGCCGCGCAGGGTCACGACGGCGAGGTAGGCGCCGGGCGGGACCTGATCGAGCGCGAAGCGCCCGGCCTGGACCCGGCCGCGAAAGCCGCCGCCGCGGCGCATGGCCATCGCGTCCTCCGGTATCTCGGTGGCGCCGGGCAGCAACACGACGTTGCCGACCAGTTCGGTCGCCGGCGTGCCGTCGTCGGCGGTGACCTCGCCCTCGACCGCGGCGGTGGCGACCGCCACCTGCACCTCGGCCGTGCCCTGCGCCTGCACGTGGACGGTCTGGGTCGCCAGCGCGCCGCCGCGGCGCGCGGCGCTGACGCTGAGCTCGTAGCTGCCGGCCGGGACGTCGCGCAGCTCGAAGCGCCCGTCGGCGTCGGTCTCCCCGTTCTGGCCGCGGCCGAGGAAGCCGCCGCCGCGGCGGCGGTTGCCGGGGCCACCGCTCGCCGGGTCGAAGCCCGCGGCAGCCTCGTCGAGGCCGCGCAGCGACACCGACATGCCGACGCCGGGCGCGCCGTTGTGCAGCACCTGGCCGCGCACGGTGCCCGTCGCGGCGACCGTCAGCGCCACGTCGAAGGTCGCCTGCTCGCCCGGCCGCAGCACGACGTCGGCGAGCATCTCGCCGCTGGCGAACTGGCCGAACAGCTGGCGCAT
The DNA here is from genome assembly GCA_050245995.1 of Planctomycetota bacterium. Taxonomy (GTDB): domain Bacteria; phylum Planctomycetota; class UBA1135; order UBA1135; family UBA2386; genus JBFWWV01. The sequence continues at coordinate 167,590 of JBFWWV010000005.1, forward strand.
GCCGTTGCCGAGGAACGCGCGCACCGCGTAGGAGCCGGGCGACAGCTCGGTGAACGCGAACGCGCCGTCGGCCTGCACCGACGCGAACGGCCGGCGGTTGCCGCGGAACATCGCGCCCGGATCGGAGTCCTCGCCGACCGGCACGGCGACGACGCGCACCTCCTCGAGCTGCTGCGCGGAGGCGCCGAGCACCCGGCCGCTCAGGGTGGCCAGCAGGCCGAGCTGCAGCTCGAAGCCCTCCAGGTCCGCGCGCAGCTCGAACGGATCGGTGCGCGCCTCGTCGTAGCCCTGGCCGTTGGCGACCAGGCGGTAGGTGCCGGGCGGCGCGTGCTCGATCCGGAACGCGCCGTCGCGCCCGCTGGTGGCCTCGGCCGCGGCCTGCCCGAGCCCGGAGAGCAGCTGGCCCATGCCCCGGCGGCCGCCGCCGCCGGGCCCGCCGCCGCGGCGGCCGCCGAACGGCAGCGCGTTGCCGTTGTCGCCGTCGTCCTCGCGGACCGCGAGCAGCGCGACCGCGGCGCCGTCGAGCGGGCGGCCCTCGCCGTCGCGGATCACGCCGCGCACGCTCAGGCCGCGCTGCAGCGCGATCGCGAGCTGCGGCGCCGGCGCGTCCGCCCGCAGCTCGATGTCCTCGACGCGCGCCGGCGCGTGCTCGCCGCTGTGGATCGACACGGCGTAGACGCCCTCCTGCAGCGCGGACTCGCGGAACCGGCCGTCCGGGTGCTCGGTCTCCGCGCGGTCGCGGCCGCCGCGGCGGCCGCCGGCGTTGACGCCCGCCAGGACCGGCCGCATGCGCGTGCGCAGATCCTCGATGCGGCGGCGCAGGTCGCGGCGCGCATTCTCGTCGAGGTCGCCGGAGCCGAGCGCCTCGAGCGCCTGGGCCCACTGCGGGTCGGTCTCGAGCTCGGTCGGCAGGCCGCGCAGCCACTGCACGTCGACGCGGTAGCGCGTCACCGGGACGCCGGTGATCGCGTCGGTGACGACGCCGGCGATGCCGAGGCCGTCCCGCAGCGTGACGTAGACCGGCTGCCCCGCGGTGCTGTCGAGCTCGGAGACCACCTCGGTCAGGTAGCCTTCGCCCTGCACGGTGAGGTCGATGGTCGCCGCCGGCAGGTGCTCCAGGAGGAACCGCCCCTGGGCGTCGGTGCGCGCGCGCTCGTCGCCGCCGAAGCGCGCGAACGGGTCGCCGCCGCGGCCGCCCCGCTCGCCGCGCCCGCCGCGGCCCTCGCGCTCGTCGGCGCCGCGACGCACGCGCGCGATCACCTCCGCATCGGCCACCGGCGCCCCGTGCACGTCGCGGACGACACCCGCCAGCTCGAACCCGGGGCCGAGTCGGATGTCGGCCACCTCGGTGCGCTGCTCGTCGACGACGGCGACCGTGTCGGACATGCCGGTCTGGTGCATGCGCGCGGTCGCGGTGATGCGCCAGTCGCCGGGCGCCGCGTGGTCGATGCGGTAGTAGCCGTTGCCGTCGACGGTCTGCGACGGCAGCAGCTCGCCGCGGTCGCGGACGAAGCGCATGCGGTTCTCGTTCTGCGGCTGCAGCTGCACGCTCGCGTGCGGCACGCCGTTGCCGTCGAGATCGGTGACGCGGCCGAGCAGCTGGCCGCCGGCGAGAACGACGAGGTCGCCGAGGTCCATCTCGTCGCGGACCTCGCCGAGGTTGCGGTCGAACTGCGTCGGCGCGTGGTCCCGGTGCGCGACCAGCAGGTTGACGCGCAGGTTGCGGAAGGTCTGGCCCTGGAACGCGAACCGACCGTCGGAGTCGGTGCGCACGGGATCGGGCACGCGGCGCTGGGCGCCGCGGCCGCGCGGGCCGCCGCGGCCGAAGTCGAGCCAGACACGCGCCTCGGCGACGGGTCGCTGGAACCGGTCGACGACCCGTCCGCGCAGCACGAGATCGGTGCGGTCCGCCGGGTCGATCGCGGCGCCGTCGGCGTCCGACTGGAACAACTGCTCGCGCAGCGACGGCTCCAGGCCCTGGTCGGCGACCGCCGCGTCCCCCGCGGCCGGCTCGGCCGGCAGGGCGACCTCGTCGGCGCTGTCCCACCGCACCGTCGGCACCTCGCCGCCGCCGAACACGAGCGGCCCGACCAGGAACGCGGTGGCGCCGAGCAGGCCGGCGATGACGAGGGAGACGACTTTGGATTGGCGCATGGGCAGCTGGCCGCTCGCGAAGGGCAGCCGCGCAATTACGGCGGCCGCCTCATTCTCCCATAGGAAGCCCCTGTAACGGTTGTGCAAGGGGCCGTGCGCCGTGCGTCAGGGGCCGAGCGGGACCCGGCGTACGGCCGTGGCGCCGAGCACCGGCGCGCCCGCGCCGACGAACACCGCCTGCACCATCAGGTCGAAGCCGCCCGGGAAGCCCGGGTTGGTGAGCCCGATCGCCACGTGCCCCTGGGCGTCCAGCGGCACCAGGAACGTGAGCAGCGGCTGCAGCATGCCGGTGTCCCAGCGCACCACCTGCTCGAACCCGGGCAGCTGCAGCGGCACGCCGAATCCGGTGGCGAGGTGCGACAGGGCCAGCAGCGCCACCCCGGACCGGGGCGCGTCGTCGAGCGCCAGCGCGAACGGTCCGGCCGGCACCGTCGCCGCCGGCGTGTGGTCGAGGCCGGCCGCCTGCGATCGCACCGCGCGCAGCCGGGTGGTCGTCGCGAAGTCGGTCTCGAGCACCAGCAGCGTCTCGCCGCCGGGCAGCGCGAACGGCTCGAACGGCGCCAGCGGGTCGACGCCGGGCCGCAGCGCCAGCATCGTCGGGCTCAGGCCGGTGCCGGCGTGGTCGACCAGGACGCGGGGCGGGCCGCCGACGCCCGGCGCCAGGTCGTCGAGTTCGAGCACCTGGTTGGCCAGCCAGTCGACCACGAGCAGGTCGCCGTCCCGATCGAGCGCCAGGTCGCCGGCGGTGTCGAGGCCGCCGCGCAGCAGCTGCGCGTTGGCGCGGTCGAGCGGCGCGCCGCCGCCGAGGGCCGCGGTCCACTGCAGCGGCGACCAGCGCAGGACCTCGACGGTGCCCGCCGGCGGCGGGAACGCGAGCGGCGCGGTCGCGCACAGCAGGTTGCCCTGCGCGTCGACGACGACCGGCCCCGAGGCGCCGGGCACCGCACCGAGCGGCACCTGCGCACCGGTGACGAGGTCGACGGCGACGAGGTCGTTGACGACGCTGGGGAAGCCGCCGGTGCGCGCCGACACGACGACGCGGCCGGTGCCGAGCGGCGCTGCGTCGTACGGGAACGCGACCGTCGTCAGCAGCCGCGGCGCGATGGCGGCGTCGAGCGACACCAGCCAGACCTCGTCGAGCGAGCTCTCGGCGAACAGCAGCGCGCCGTCGGGGAGCGGCAGCGTGAACGCGCCGAAGCGCGGCGTGGGGAACTGCAGCAGCGTGCGTGCGGGCTGGCCTTCGGGCTGCAGCACCAGGTCGGTGCCGTCGAACCAGACGGTGCCGGCGTCGACGACGGCCACGCTGTGCGCCGCCGCGGGCAGCGCGGTGACGGTCGAGTGGTAGCCCTCGTCGAGGGTCTGCGCCGGCGCGGCGGCGAGCAGCGCGACGGTGGCGGCGGGCGCGGCGAGGCGCGCGAACGGGAGCGGCCGCCGGATGGCGGCGCGGGCGACGGAACGAGACATGGAGCGGAACTCCAGGCGACCAGACTCCGGGTCGCCGCAACGGAACCGCCGCGGTGCGCATACGGCGGCGCGGCCGGTCCTCGCGCGCGGCCCGTCGCGGGCGCGCGGCGGCGTCGACGGGCGGTCGACACCTCGGATCGGTCCGTCGCCGACGTCGTGCGCGCCGCGACAGTGTGGAGAACGGGCCGTGGCCCGTGTCCGACGAGGTGTTCTGGCTCCCGGATCGACCTACTGACTCCACCTTCCCGGTCGCGCCGACGCGGCGCGGCCAGTGGCTCTTCGGAGCGTTCGTCCTCGGTGACAGCTGCGGGACAGCGCCGGATTCGCACCGGACTTCCCTCGGCGGGACCCCGGCACGGTAGCCGCGCGCGCGAACCCTCACAAGTCCGGGGGTTGCTTCACCGTTCGTCGGCGTCGAAAAGGGCCCACTGCGCAATGCGGAACGCCCTTCTCACCGCCCTGCAGCAGCGCGCGATCGACCGTGGCTTCGAGCTGTTCGGTGTCGTCGACACCCTGCAGTTCGACAAGTCGCAGCCGCTCGAGAGCCGCTGCGGCCGAGAGCTGCGCGACTGCGGTACGGCGGTCGTCGTCGGCTGCGGCGGCGCGCACGAGCCGTCGGAGGCGGCCGTGCGCGAGCTGCAGGACGTGCTGCGGACCGCCGGTCTGCGCGCGCGCGCGGTGCCGCCGGTGCGCAGCGCCGTGAGCTTCGCGGCGCTCGGCGAGGCCGCCGGCTTCGGCACGGTGTCGCCGGTGATCCACCGGCTGCTGCATCCGCGCTACGGCCCGTGGGTCGCGGTGGCGGGCGTCGTGCTGGTCGAGGGGCAGCCGTTCGGCCCGATCCCGGACGCGTCGATCGCGCACCGCTTCCAGCCGTGCTGCAAGTGCGCGCGGCCGTGCGTCACCGCGTGTCCCACCGAGGTGCACGACGGGCACGGCGGTCAGCGCCTCGACCGTTGCCACGACCAACGGCAGGCCGGCCGCTGCGCGTCGTCGTGCCACGTGCTGCGCACCTGTCCGGTCGGCGCCGACCTGCGCGCGCCGGCGACCGTCGAGCAGCTGCGGCACCGCCGGGACTCGCTGCGCCTCGCGCGGCGCCACGCGCGCGGGCTGTGGTGGGCGCTGCGGCGCGCGATCGGGCTGTAGCCGTCGGCGGACCGCATCGTCGTTCGGAGAACCTCAGTCCAGCAGCTCGAGCACCCGCTGCATCGACGCGCGCACGTCGTCGGCCGTGGTGCGGTGGTTGGCGACGCAGACGCGCACGGCGTAGCGGCCGCCGACCAGCGTCGAGCTGAGCATCGTGAAGCCGCAGCGGATGAGCTTCGGCACCAGCGCCCTGGTGGCGGCGTCGTCGCCGCGGCGCGCGAACGAGAACATCGACATGCGCTGCGGGGTGACGATCTCGACGCGCGGGTCCCGGGCCAGCAGGTCGTGCGCGAGGCGGCAGTGGTCGAGGTCCTGCTGCACGTGGCGCGCGATCGCCGCGGTGCCGTGGCCGCGCAGCAGGAACCACAGCTTCAGCGCCCGGTTGCCGCGCGAGAGCTCGGGGCCGAGGGCGAAGAAGTTGGTCTCATCGCGCGGGATGTCCTGCATGTAGTCGGCGTCGCCGCCGAACGCGCGGCGCAGCGGCCGGGGGTCGCGGACCAGCAGGCAGCCGCACTCGAACGGCGCGTAGAACCACTTGTGCGGGTCGACGGTGATCGAGTCGGCGCGCTCCCAACCCGCGAGCAGCGCGCGGCCCTGCGGCAGCAGCGCGAGGGCGCCGCCGTAGGCCGCGTCGCAGTGCAGCCACAGACCCTGGGCGCGGCACAGGTCGGCGAGCTGCGGCAGCGGGTCGACGGCGCCGGTGCTGGTGGTGCCGGCGGTGGCGGCGACCGCGGCGGGCTGCAGGCCCTGGGCGCGGTCGCGGTCGAGCGCCGCGCGCAGCGCGCCGAGGTCGAGCCGCTGGTCGCCGTCGCTGGCGACGGCGCGCACGCGGTCGGCGGCCAGGCCGAGCACACGCGCGGCCTTGGCGATCGAGTAGTGCGCCTGGTCGCCGACGTAGACCACCGCGCGGTCGCGGTCGCGATCGGCGAGCGCCGCCGCCAGCGCGCCGAGGTTCGCCATCGAGCCGCCGCTGGTGACGATGCCGTGGCGGTGGCCGTCCAAGCCGAGCGCCGCCGCCAGCCAGCCGAGCGTCTGCACCTCGAGCTGCGCCATCACCGCGCCGCCGAGCCAGGTGCCGACGAAGGTGTTGGTCGCCGCCGCCAGCCACTCGCCGACGGCGCCGGCGAACGAGCCCGGGCCCGGCACGTAGGCGAAGAAGCGCGGGTGGTTGACCAGGGTCGCGCGCGGCAGCAGGTCGGCGAAGAAGCGCTCGAGCGTGTCGTCGAGGCCGCGACCTTCCACCGGCAGCGGCTCGTCGACGAGGGCCCGCAGCGCGGCGGCGTCGGGCGGCGTCACCACGCGCCGGTCGCGCAGCGCGGCCAGGTGTGCCGTGGCGCGGTCGATCGCGGCGTGGCCGATGCGCCGCATCTCCTCCAGGTCGGGATCGAGGCTCATGCGCCGCTTATCGCGGCCGCCTCCGTACGCGGCAAGCGCCGCCCGGCCGGAGCCGGGCGGCGCTCACCGGGGCACTGCGGTCGCCGCCTCGCGGTCAGCGGACCGTGTGCACCTTGATCACGTCGTTGTCCTCGCCGGCGCCGTGGCAGATGGCGCAGGCCTCGGCGCCCGACGGCGCCGTGTTGGCGTCGATGTGCGCGCGCTGTGCGGTCGAGTCGTGGCACGAGCCGCACGCCGCCAGCCACGACCGCGTCGGCCGCACCTGCATCGGGTGGTTCCGCTCCGCGGGGGCCTGCCAGGCGGTGTTGTCCTCGCCGTGGCAGGTGACGCAGCGCAACGTCCCGCCGGGGAACGACGGGAAGCCCACGTGCTCGTAGGTGTGGCCGGTGCCGCCGTTGCCGACCACCACGTAGTTGGTGCCGGCCGCCAGTTCCTTGCCGTGGTGGATCTTGTGCAGCATCGTGCGGAAGTCGACGGTCGTGAACGGCGTCGCGTCGGCCGCCGGATACGTGTAGTTGGCCGCGTCCTCGCTGCCGGCGTTGCCGTGGCACAGCAGGCAGGTCTCGACGCCGCGCCGGCTGCCGCCGTGGAACTGGATGTCGGCGTGGCAGGCGTTGCAGGTCTCGACGCCGTCGATGCGGCGCACGACCTGCAGGCTCGGGGCCGCGCCGAACAGGAGCCGCGCCGTGGCGGCCTTGCCGCCCTCGGTGTAGCCGGTGTCCTCCGGTGCGGCCGGCGGCGGCGCGGTCGCCGAGAACGTCAGCGAGCGGGCGCCGTAGACGCCGAGCGTGTAGGTGCCGTCCAGCAGCGGCAGCCCGGTCCAGTCGCCCCAGCTCTCGTCCAGGTCGGGCGATTCGTTGAGGCTGCCCGGGTAGGCGCCGGGCACCTGGAAGTCGGTCGTGTAGGTGCACAGCACCTCGCCGTCGCCGAACTCCACGTCCTCGCGCACCTGGGTGATCGCGTCGTTGACCGGCAGCGACCAGCTGCCGTTCGGGATCGCGGCCGTGGTGACGACCTTCACCTGCGCGCCGAGCGCGTGCGCGATCGCCAGGGCCGGCTTCCAGCCGGCGCGGTACTGCGACCCGAACCACAGCCGGTCGCCGTCGACCTGCTGCACCCGCAGGAACTCGCGGCGCGCGCCGTCGGCGTCGTCGATCACCACGTAGGGCTGGCCGGCGAACAGGACGCCGTCGCCGGCGGCGACGTCGACCCAGTTCTGGTCGACCGGGGCGTTCGCCACCAGCGTCGACGCGGCGCCGTCCCCGGTGCGCCGCCGCAGCTCGGTCAGCGCGCCGTTGACGTTCCAGTGCGGCGCCAGCGCCGTCGTGAACGTCTGCAGGCCCGCGGTCGAGGTGCCGATCGACTCGAGGTAGCGCGTGGTGGGCAGGTTCACGGTGTACGGGCCGTCGCCCGTGAACCGCGCCGTCGCCACTCGCACCAGGTGCACCATGTTCGGGTTGGTGGTCGGGCCGGTGAGCGCCATCTCCAGCCGGCTCAGGCTGCTGGCGGGGACCGGCGCGCCGCTGTCGTCGGCGACATGGAACCGCACCGCGACCTTCTCGAACTCGGTGAACCTGCCGTCGCCGTTGCCGACGTCGGTCACCGAATCGATCGTGAAGTTGAGTCCGCGTGCGAAGGTCGGATCGACCAGCGGGTGGCGGTGCGCGTCCATGACGTCCAGCGGGGTGCCCGACGGCCGGTGGCAGTCCTTGCAGGCGGCGTCGTCGCGCTGGATCGGCATGGTCGACGAGTTGGCGCGGTAGGGCAGCTCGGGGTCCCAGTCGTCGTGGCACGAGGCGCACGCCGCGCGGGTCGGCTGCGCGTAGATCAGGTCGCCGTCGGCGGGCGCCGCGATCGGGCCGCTGCCGTCCGGGTCGCCGTGGCACGCGGCGCAGCCCACGGGGCCGCTGCGCATCGTGTTCTCGAGGCCCTGCCGGCGGGCGCCCTCGAGGCGCACCGGATCGTTGGCGGGCAGCGTGGTGTCCTGCAGCGCGGCGTAACCGAGGTCGCGCGGCATCGGCGTGAACATGCTCGGCCACTGCGGGAACGCCACGTGCGAGAAGTCGTGGACCTGGTCGCCGAAGCCGATGATCTCGTACGGCTGCGGCGTCGCGTTGTAGTTGCGCGTGCCGTCCGTGTTGGTGGCCACGCCCAGCACCGACGGCAGCTGCGCGCCGGCGTGGATCTTGTGGATCATCACCTTGAAGTCGATCGTCACGCCCGGCGTGGTCGCCGGATCGGTGACGCGGTCCTCGCTGCCCGCGGTGTGGCACAGCAGGCAGTTGGTGACGTTGTTGCGGTTGTCACCGTGGGCGCGCAGCTCGGTGTGGCACTGGTTGCAGTTGCCCATCGCCACCACCTCGCGCGAGTCGAGCGTCGTGGCGTCGCCGAACAGGAAGTCCGCGGTCGTGTTGCCCGGGTCGCGGTGGACCACGCCGTCGACGGTGTAGTCCTTGCGCAGCTCGATGCCGACCGTGTAGGTGCCCGACAAGAGCGCCTGGCCGGTGCGTTCGCCATCGGTCAGCGCCGGCGAGTCGTTCAGCGGCGCCATGTAGGTCGCCGGGATCGGCACCGGGAACTTGTAGCTGTAGGCGCCGAGCGCGGTCTTGGTCGCGTTGGCGATCACGTCGCCCTGCGAGCCGATCACGCGCTGGTAGTCGAACGTCGGCCCCGACACCATGATCGCGCCGCGCGTCATGTTGGCGAGTTCGAGCGCCACGCCGTCCGCGCGCCGCACCGTGAAGTCGACGGTGATCGTGTCGCCGACCCGGAACCGACCGCCTGGCCCGCTGCCGCCGCGCACGTCGGTGATCGCGACGGCCACGCCCGGAAGCGGGTCGTCGGGACCGACCACCGGATCGGGGGCGAAGCCGATCGGCGCCGGAGAACTCGAGTTGCTGCCGTGGCACCCGATCAGGGCGCCGAGGATCAGCAGCGGGAACAGCCGCAGGGGAGAACGCGCAGTCACGGCAGGCTCCTTGTGGGGGAGGGGAACGTCGCCATGGAGAGAATGACCGCGGAGTGACGTTCGTTGCATCCGCCGAACGGCGCAGTCCGGCCGCGCATGCGAGGTACGGCCTGCGCCCCTCGGCGAAGCCGGATTGCGCCGCGGCGTCCGCCGGACCTCAGCGGTGGCAGGCGGTGCAGACGTGGCCACCGTCCGGGTGCGGCAGGCGCACCCCGGCGCCGTGGCACAGGCGGCAGTTCATCGCCGCGTTGTGGTCGGGCGGCAGCATCGTCGCGAGGTCGTGCGCCGGCGTCGCCCGATGGCACACGCGGCAGCCGTTGTCCTGCAGCGGCAGGTGGCAGCCGGTGCAGTGCCGCTGCGCCGGGCCGCCGAACCCGCCGCGGTGGCTCTGCGGCCGGGTGGTCTGGTGGCACTGCGCGCACGAGTCGGCCGTGTGGCACTCGGCGCAGCGCTCGCGGTCCAGGCTGGCGGCGAAGCCGTGGGTGCGCTGGCGGAACCGATGGTCGTGGTCGCGCGGCGCCTCCAGCTGATGGCACGTGCGGCAGCCGGTGGACTCGGTGTGGCACAGGGCGCAGCGGTCCTGGCTCGCGGTCGAACCGCTGCGCGCGACGGCGCCGTGGGCGTGGTGCCAGCCGCGGTCGTGCGACCGCGGCGCCGTGCCGCGGTCGAGTTCGCGGTGGCAGGTGGCGCAGCCGCCTTCGACGGCCCGCGCCGCGTGGCAGTCCATGCACTGGTCCTTCTGCACCAGCGGCGCCACCGGCACCGCCTCCTGGCGGTCGATGTCGCGGTGGCACTCGCGGCAGTCGACGCCGCTGGCGATGTGGGCGCGGTGCGAGAACACGACGTCGCCCGGCACGGCCGCCGCGGCCAGCTTGCGGTAGTCGCCGCCGTCGAAGAACGCGGCGAGGCGGCGGTCCGCCGGCTTGCCCTCGTCGACGCGGTCGTGGCACGGCGCGCACAGCTCCGGCGGCGGCGAGCCGGGCTGCTCCTGCGTCGTCGCCGCGAGGTGGCAGAAGTCGCAACTCAGCGCCGCGTCGACGACGTGCACGCGGTGCGGGAACGACGGCTCGTCGCGGCCGCCCCTGCCGGTGCCGAGGCACGACGCGGCGGCGATCGCGGCCAGCGCCACGATCAGCAGCCACGGCAGCCAGCGCCGCCGCGCGGGATCGGTCAGAACGTCCATGTCACCCCCAGGCGGAACGAGTGGAAGCGCTCGGCGTCGTCGCGTTCGAGCGCGTAGTCGAGGTCGACGCGCGTGGCCGCGGCCGGCCGCCACCGCAGCTCCGCGAACCACGAGCGCACGTGGTCGCGTTCGCGGCCGGCGAACGCGTCGTACTTGTAGAGATCGTAGGCGGTGCCGGTGCGCGCCTCGAGCGCGCGGGACCAGCGGTAGCCGGCGCTGCCGGCGACGCTGCGGGTGTCCTCGCCCTGCGAGTTCCACAGCGCGGCGTCGAGGGCGAGGTCGACCCCCGGCGCAAGGGCGTCGCGCGCGGTCACCTCGGCGAACAGCCGCTCGAACTCGCGGTTGAACGCGCCCTCGGCAGAGGCGTCGCGCAGCCGGCGCACGCCGAGGCCGGCGGCCACCGTGACGTGGTCGCCGAGGTCCTTGCCCGCGCGCGCCTCGAGCTGGCGGTAGGGGCGCAGCTCGAGCGCGATGGGCGCGAACGGGTCGAGCTCGGTGACCTCGTCGCGCCGCGTCGACAGCAGCTCGTGCCACCGGAGCTGGAGGTCGGCGCCGAGGTCGGCGGCGTGCATCGTGAGCCCGGCGTCCCATTCGTACGGCTGGCCGTCCTGCCAGCTGTGCGACGCGCGCAGGCGCGCGTGCTCGATCGGCGACCAGCTGCCGGTGACCGCGAGCAGATCGGCGTGGCGCGGGCCGGTGACGAGCCGGTCGCGCAGCCGCAGCCAGTCGATGCGCAGGTCGGCGCCGCGCGCCGGCACGAGGGCCACGCGCGCGCCCTGCACCTCGTCGCCGCGCGCCGAGGACTCGAAGCGGTGCGTCGGGACGCCGGCCCACGCGCTGGCCTGCACCCGCAGCGGACCCAGCTCGGGCGATCGGACGTGCGCGCCGTCGAACGCGAGCGCCACCGGCGTGTCGTCGAGCGGTTGCCGACCGAGGCGCACGCGCTGCAGGCCCGGCAGCCGGTGCAGGTCGACGAACGCCTCGTAGGCGTACAGGTCGAACTCGTCGCCGAGGCTCTGGTCGAGGCCGGCGAACCGCTCCTCGGGCTCGCGGCCGTCGAGGTCGCCGAACGCGCGCAGCACCGCGTGCGCCGTCACCGCGTGCCGATCGGCGTCGCCGACGTCGAACGCGAGCAACGTCACCAGGTCCTGATCGTCGTCGCCGCCGCCGCGGCGCAGGCGGTAGCGCGCGCGCATCGAGCCGGTGAACCACGGTCCTCCGTCGGCGTCGCCGGCGGGCGCGGCGACCGTCGGCAGCGGTGGCTCCACCGCCGGCGGCGGCGGCCCAGGCGCTGCCGGCACCACCGGCGCCGCCGCCGCCGGCCGCGCGCCGGGCAACAGCTGTTCGAGCGCGCGCGTCGCGTCGTCGACCTCCCGCGCGCGCGGCGGCGCCGGCGCCGGCTCTTGCCCTTGCCCTTGCTCGCGCCCTGGCTCGGGCCCTTGCCTCCCCGGCGCCGCAGGCTGCTGCCCGTCCGCGGCCGGCACGCGCGGCAGCGCCGCCGCCGGCTGCTCCGTCGTCACCGCCGCGGGCCCCGGCGGCACCGCGGTGTCCGCCGCGGGCCCCGGGTCGAGACCCAACGCCTTGCGCAGGAGTTCGCTGGCGACGTCGCCGGCGTCGACCGGCGGGGCCGGTCGCGGCTCGGGTCGCGGCGGCTCCGGCTCGGGTGGCGCGGGCGGCGGCGCGGGCGCGGGTGGCCGGGGCTCGGGCCGGGGCTGCGGCTCCTGCGCCGCAGCGCCGCGCGCCAGCATCGCGACCGCCAGCGCCGCGAAGGTCCACCAGAACGGGGCGCGCATGCGGGCTCAGCGGTGGATGCCGAACGTCTTCAGGATCGCCGGGTTGTCCTCGTTCTGGCTCAGCACGCGGTGGCAGCGCGCGCAGCTCGCGTCGCCGTCGTTGAGGACCGCGCCGTCGGCGCCGGGCACCGGGCCGAACAGGACGCGGCCGTCCTCGCTCACGTGCTTGCCGTCGTGGCAGCGGAAGCATCCCGTGTGGGTCGCCAGGTCCGGGTAGCTGTTCCAGTCGAGCTTGCGGTCCGGCCAGACGTTGCGCAGCCAGATCGACGCGACCTCCGCGGCGGCGCGCTCGACCCGGTCCAGGGTGTCCCGGTCGAGGCCGGCGTCGGCGTAGGCGCGTTGCAGGTGCTGGCGGATGCCGTCGGCCGCGCCGTCGCGGGTCCACTCCGCCGTCAGCGCCGCCAGCGCGCGCTGCTTGACGAACGGCAGGTCGCGCGGGATCAGGCCCGCCGCGATCGCGTCGTCGAGCGCCTGCCCCGGCAGCTCGAACGCGTGCGCCGAGCGGTTGTGGCAGTCGTTGCAGTCCATCGTCCGCAGCGCGGCGTCGGGCGGCGGCTCGAACCCGTGCTTCGCCGTCGCGAACACCTCGTGGCTGCCGTCGGGCTTGACCACGCGCATCCACGGGATCGACAGCCGGCGCTCGTCGTCGGCGTAGTACTCGACCTTCGCCTCCGGGTGCACGTGCCAGTGGATGCCGACCGACTCGCCGTCGGGGCGCGTGCCGCCGGTGTACATCAGCAGCACGTTGACGTAGCTGCTGACCGCCTCGTCCTCGCGGTAGTGCGGCTTCACCTTGATCTTGGTGCCGAGGTACTTCTCGGGCCAGTGGCACTGCTCGCAGGTCTGGTGCGCGCTGACGAGGTCGTGCACCGGCGTCGGGATCGGCCGGCGGTAGCTGTCGGTCAGCACGCCGTAGAGCTGCTTGGTGCCGTTCAGCTTGCTCTGCACGAACCCCTGGGCGCCGGGCGCCACGTGGCAGGCGACGCACTCGACACGCTGGTGCGCCGAGCGCTGGTAGGCGACGTACTCGGGCTCCATCACCTCGTGGCACGCCTTGCCGCAGAACGCGGTCGAGCTCAGGTAGTGCACCGACGAGTAGCCGAGCGTGCCGACCGCGGCGAAGTTGACGGCGGTGATCGCGACCACGGCGCGGGCCAGGTGCAGCGGTCGGTCGGTCATGGCGGCGAGGCGCTCCTCGAGCTGGTGCCGGTAGAGCAGCAGTCCCAGCGGCACCAGCACCAGCCCGAGCACGAACGTGATCGGCACGACCAGCGTCAGCAGCAGGCCGACGTACGGGCCGGTCCAGGCGCCGCCCGCCGTGTGCATCACCAGCAGCGTCGCCGCCAGCAGCGTGGCCAGCGTCATCAGGGCGGCGCCGGTGCTGGTGATCCAGTTGGAGCGCAGCAGGCGGTGCACGCGACCCAGCGTGCCGGGGGCATGGCGGGGGACCGGCGCCGGCGGGGGAGGGCTGTGCGGAGTGGTGGCCATCGTGCGAGGGGCAGACGTGGGGTGGGTGGCCGACCCGGGCGGACCGATCCGGCCGCGGACCGTTCATCTGAGGCCATCGGGGGCCCGGGGCCCATGGGCCGGTGGACGCAGCTCCGGCTCGAAAGCTGCGGGGCCCGGCGCGCTGCCGCCGCCGCGCCCGATGCGCCTGCGCGGGCGCGGCTTCGGGCCGGCCGAAGTTGACCGCTCCGGGGCACGGGCCTATCGTTCGCCGTCCTTTTTCTCCCCCGCCCGGACTCCAGGCTCCCTCTCCTCGCGTGCGCAAGACGGTCCAGATCGCCGACATGGTCCTGGGCGGCGACTCGTTCGTCGTCATGGCCGGCCCGTGCGCCGTCGAGACGAAGGAGCAGCTGTTCGCGGCCGCCGACGCGGTCGCGGCGGCCGGCGCCGGCATGCTGCGCGGCGGCGCGTTCAAGCCGCGCACCTCGCCGCGGTCGTTCCAGGGCCTCGGCGCCCCGGGGCTCGACCTGCTGGCGCAGGCCAGCCGGCGGACCGGGCTGCCGGTGGTCACCGAGGTGCTCGACCCGCGCGAGGTCGAACTGGTGGCCGGCAGCGCGGCGATGCTGCAGATCGGCAGCCGCAACATGCAGAACTTCCCGCTGTTGCGCGAGGTCGGCCGGCAGCGCAAGCCGGTGCTGCTCAAGCGCGGCGCCGCCGCGACCCTCGACGAGCTGGTGCTGGCGGCCGACTACATCCGGGCCGAGGGCAACGACCAGATCGTGCTCTGCGAGCGCGGCGTGCGCGGCTTCGATCCGGCGACGCGCTACGTGCTCGACCTGGCCAGCGTGCCGGCCCTGCGCGAGCGCTGCGACCTGCCGGTGATCGTCGACCCGAGCCACGGCACCGGTCGGGCCCGGCTGGTCGCGCCGATGGCGCGCGCCGCCGCCGCGGCCGGCGCCGACGGGCTCTTGATCGAGGTGCACCCGCGCCCCGCCGACGCGCTGTGCGACGGCATGCAGGCGCTGCTGCCCGACGATTTCGCCAGTTTGATGGTCGAACTGCGCCGGCTGTTGCCGATGCTTGGCCGCCGGCTGGTGCGCCCCGAGGCGGCCGGCTCCCACGCCCAGGGCCCCATCTCCGACGAGTTCATCGCGCCATGACGCACCGGTCCCGCAAGCCGTACATCGCCGGCAACTGGAAGATGAACCTCGATCGGGCCAAGTGCCTCGACATGATCAAGACGATCAAGGGGCGGCTCGGCGACGGCAACGATCGCGAGGTGGCGGTGTTCGCGCCGTCGATCTACCTCGCCGACGTGACCGCGGTGGCGCAGGGTTCGCCGCTCGGCGTCGGCGGCCAGAACATCTGGTACGAGGACAACGGCGCGTTCACCGGCGAGGTCGCGGCGCGGATGCTGCGCGAGGTCGGCGCCGACCGCGTGCTGGTCGGCCACAGCGAGCGCCGGCACCTGTTCCACGAGCCCGACGAGTGGATGGGGCGCAAGATGCGCAGCGCGCTCGACCGCGACCTGCTGCCGATCTACTGCATCGGCGAAACCATCGAGGAACGCCGCGGCAACCGCACCGACCGCGTGCTCAAGCGCCAGCTCGAGGCGGGCTTCGACCGCGTCCGCGCGGAGGACGGCCACCGCATCACGGTCGCCTACGAGCCGGTCTGGGCGATCGGCACGGGCGAGACCGCCACGCCGGAGCAGGCGGGGCAGGTGCACAAGACCATCCGCAAGTGGCTGTCGCAGCGACTCGGCGACGAGGTCGCCACCGCCACGCGCATTCTCTACGGCGGCAGCGTCAAGCCGGACAACGCCAAGGACCTCATGGCCGTCGAGGACATCGACGGCCTGCTGGTCGGGGGCGCCAGCCTGCAGGCCGACACCTTCATTCCCATCATCGAGTACGACGCGAGATGAGCCTCGTTCTGCACTACGCCTCCTGGATCCTGTTCTTCCTGTCCTCGGTCCTGCTGATCGTCGTCATCCTGCTGCAGGAGTCGAAGGGCGGCGGCCTGTCGGAGGCGTTCGGCGGCGTCGGCGCGGAGACCTTCGGCGTCAAGGCCGGCGGCATCAACCGGTTCACCTTCGGCCTGGCCGCGGTGTTCTGCGTCTCGGCGCTGGTGATCAACGCGACCTGGAACGTGTGAGCGCCCGGCGCCGTCCCGGCGCCGGAGCAGCGGAGCGATCGTGAGCGCGGCCTCGACCAGGAGCATGACGGGCACCGGCAGCGCCGCCGGTCCGAGCGAGGTCGGCGAGCTGCGCATCGAGCTGCGCGCGGTCAACGGTCGCGGCATGTCGCTGAAGCAGCGGCTCTGCGCCGAGCTGTCGGGGCTCGAGGGCGCGATCGAGGACGAGGTGCGCAAGGTCGTGCGCCGCGGCTCGGTCACGCTGGTCGTCGACCGGTTCGGCGCGGGCGGCGTGGCCCAGGACCGCGCGCAGCTGCAGCGCCTGGTCGCGGACCTGCGCGCGCTGGCCCGCGACCTCGGCGTGGCCGACGACCTGTCGCTGCGCGACGTGCTGGCGATCGCCGGCAGCAACCGCGGCGGCGCGCCCGGCCGCGAACTGCCGGCCGGCGTGACGGCGCTGCTGCGCGCGGCGCTGGCCGACTTCGAGCAGCACCGCGCCGCCGACGGCGCCGCGGCGGTGGCGGCGATGCGCGAGGAACTCGCCGCCCTCGAGGCGCTGCGCCAGCAGGCGGCGGCGCGGGCGCCGGCGATCGTCGACGACCACCGCGAGCGGCTGCTGCAGCGGGTGCGGGACTTCGTCGCCGCGCAGGGCGCGCAGGTGGGCGCCGCCGACGTGGTCCGCGAGGTGGCGCTGTTCGCCGAGCGGGTCGACACCAGCGAGGAGCTGCAGCGCCTCGGCGCCCACTGCGCCGAAGTGCGTGCCCTGCTCGACGCCGGCGGTAGCATCGGGCGCAAGCTGGACTTCCTGTTGCAGGAGGTCCTGCGCGAGGCCAACACCCTCGGCTCGAAGTCGCCGGACGTCGAGACGGCGCACTGCGTCGTGGCGATGAAAGCCGCGATCGACCGCCTCAAGGAGCAGGCGGCCAACCTGGAATGATCGATCCCCGAACGACCGACCTGGCATGAGCGGCAAGCTGGTGGTGATCTCCGGTCCGTCGGGCGCGGGCAAGACTTCGGTCTGCCGCGCGCTGAAGCAGCTGCCGGGCGTCGAGTTCTCGGTGTCGGCGACCACCCGGTCGCCGCGGCCCGGCGAGCAGCCCGGCGTCGACTACCACTTCCTCGCGCGCGACGAGTTCGAGCGGAGGGCGCGCGCCGGCGAGTTCCTCGAGTGGGCCGAGTACAACGGCCGCTTCTACGGCACGCCGCGCGCGCCGATGGACCGCGCCGTCGCCGACGGCCGCGTGTTCCTGCTCGAGATCGAGGTGGCCGGCACGCGGCAGCTGCGCGAGCAGGACGTGCCGGGCATCTACGTGTTCATCGCGCCGCCGAGCATCGGCGAGCTGCGCGCCCGGCTCGAACGCCGCGGCACCAACTCGGCCGACGACATCGCCGCGCGCGTGCGCATCGCCGAGGCGGAGATCGCCGCCGCGGGGCAGCCGTGCAACGGCCGGCCGCTCTACGAGCACACGATCGTCAACTCCGACCTCGACGCGACGATCCGTCGCGTCGCCGACCTGATCGGCGTGCCGGTGTGAGCACCGCGTCGCCACAGGTCCTGCTCGGTGTCGGCGGCGGCATCGCCGCCTTCAAGGTGGCGGCGCTGGCGAGCCAGCTGGTGCAGAAGGGTTGCACCGTGCGCGTGGCGATGACGGCGCGCGCTCGCGAGTACGTCGGCGCTCTGACGTTCGAGGGCCTGGTCTCGAGCAAGGCGATCCTGTCGTCGACGCAGGTCGACCCCGACGGCCAGGTGCCGCACATCGCCGCGGCGCGCGCGGCGCAGCTCTACTGCATCGCGCCGGCGACCGCCGACCTGCTGGGGCGGCTCGCCGCCGGCGTCGCCGGCGACGCGGTCACGCTGCTGGCGTTGACCTGCCGCTGCCCGATCCTGGTGTGCCCGGCGATGAACGACGCGATGTGGCAGCACCCGGCGGTGCAGCGGAACGTCGAGGTGCTGCGCGCGCGCGGGCTCGAGTTCCTCGGGCCGGTGCAGGGGCATCTGGCCGAGGGCTACGACGCGATCGGCCGGATGGTCGAGCCGGACGCGATCGCCGCCGCGATCCTGCAGCGACTCGGCGCGTCGCCGTGACGCTGCGCGCCTTCCGGCTCCGCGGCGCCGGCGCCGCGGCGGCGCTCGACTGGCTGCACGTGCGCGCCGCGGTCCGCGGCGCCGTCGAGCACGCCGACTCGGACGTGGTGGTCTGGCTCGACGAGGCGCCGCCGGCGCTGCCGTTCGCGGTGGCGGTGACGGAGCTGCCGGCCGACGTCGCCAACGCGACCGCCACCGGGCTCGAGGACGACGCGCCGATCCAGGTGGCCGGCGATTTGCTGGTGCGGCCGCCGTGGGTGGCGCGGCCGGCCGGGTTCGACGGCGTCGAGCTGGTGGTGCCGCGCGGCATGGCG
Source organism: Planctomycetota bacterium (assembly GCA_050245995.1). Taxonomy (GTDB): domain Bacteria; phylum Planctomycetota; class UBA1135; order UBA1135; family UBA2386; genus JBFWWV01. Next base: position 185,672 of record JBFWWV010000005.1, read on the forward strand.
TTCGGCAGCGGTGAGCACGACAGCACCCAGGCGGCGCTGCTGGCGGTGCACCGCGCGTGGTGCGATCCGCCGAGCTTCGCCGACGTCGGCACCGGCTCCGGCATCCTGATGGCCTACGCCCGGGCGCGGGGCTGTGCGCAGATCGCCGGCTGCGACATCGAGCCGCCGGCGGTCGCGGCGGCGCGCGCGCTGGTGCCGGCTGCCGCGGTGACGCTGGGCGGGCCGGCCACGCTCGCCGGCGCGTTCGACTTCGTCGTCGCCAACCTGACCGCCGCGGAGCTGCACGCGGCGCTGCCGGACGTGCTCGCGCGCTGGACGCGGCGCGCGCCGCTGGTGCTGTCGGGCATGCGCGACGGCGAGGTCGAGGCGGTGCACGCGCGGCTGCCGGCGCCGGCGGCAGCGCTGCGGCGCGGCGCGTTCACCGCGCTCACGTGTCCGGCGACCCGCCCGGACTGAGGTAGACGTCGAAGCGCACGCGTTCGCCCGGGACGCGGAACGACGGCTCGCCGCACAGCGGCGCTTCGTGCGGGTGGCGCTTCACGACCACGCGCTCGCGCGCCGCCGCGAACGCGGCCCGCACCAGGGCGGTCGGGTCGTCGGGCGGTCCGGCCAGCAGCCGGCAGACCTGCATGTCCTGCTTGACCTGCGCACGGCCGTGCTGCGGGAACATCGGGTCCAGGTAGACCGCGTCGACCGCCGCCGCGGGCAGCGCGGCGAGCGTCGCGGCGGCGTCGCCGCCGAGCACCTGGACGCGATCGGCGCAGCCGGCGCGCAGGACCAGATCGTCGAGCAGCACCGCCAGCACCGGCACGCGTTCGCACGCGGTGATCCGGCAGCCGAGGCGTGCCAGCAGCAGCGCGTCGCGGCCGAGCCCGGCGGTCGCGTCGAACACGTGCGGCGGCTCGGCGCGGCGGTGCATGCCGAGCGCGCGCGGCAACGGCTGGTCGCGGCGCGCCTGCGCGAGCCGCCGCGCCAGCGGGCCGCTGCGCGCGTCGAGGCTCAGGCGCAGCGCACCGGCCGCGGCGGGCGCACGCAACTCCAGCGCGCCGGTCTCGGTTCGACGCAGCGTCCAGGTCGTCGCGTCGGCGGTGGCAACGACGAGGCCGAGACGCGCGCAACGCGCGGCGTCCGCCGCCTCTGGCGGTGGCGCGAACGCGATCGCTGCATTCGTGGAAGTTGGTCCCTGTGCTGCTTGTCGCGTCGAACGCGCCATGTCACCGCCGTGTCGCGAGAGCGTAGCACGGCGGCCGGCCGGTCCGCCCGGTCGCCGTCCCGGCACGATTGCCGCCGGCAGTGTTAGACTTGCGCGTCCCAGCCAGTCCCCGGACCACGGCGCCTGGTTGCCCCCTACTCACATCCCTGGTTCCACAGCTATGCGGCGCTTGCATCTCAAGCTCTTCTATCTCCGGACTCGCCTGAAGCGCGAGGCCCAGGGCGTCACTGCCAAGATCCTCGGCGTGCGCCCCGCCACCATGTCGCACCTCGAGCAAGGTCGGTCGATGCCGACCCTGCAGATGTTGCTCGCTCTCTGCAAGCACTACGACGTCGTCCCGACCTACCTGCTCGACGACGATCGTCCGATCGAGCCGACGCTCCGCGATCGCTGGAGCGAGCGCGACAACTTCATCGTGCGCGGCAACTGGCTCGAGGTCCCCGAGGGGTCGTGGGTCACCACCAACGACGGCGTCAAGCTGTGCCCGGTGCTCGCCGGTGCGCGCTTCTACGACGCGGTCGCCCAGGCCCAGCGCATGACCTGCGCCAACAACGGCCAGGCGCGCGAACTCGAGGAGGAGATCCATTCGGCGCGTCGCAAGAACGACAAGGACCTCGAAGAGGTGCTGAACCGCGAACTGCTGAGCCAGCGCAAGCCGCGCAGCAAGCAGAAGCGCGAGGTCGCCGCGCCGCAGCAGCCGCAGAACGGCGTGCGTCCGGTCCAGCAGGCCGCGCAGGCCTGAGCCGTCGGCGAGCCGCGCGCTCGCCGCCGCCGCCGGTGCCGCGCATGCGGCCCGGCGCGCGACGCTCAACGCAGGCCGCTGGCCTCGCTGAGCCCGGCGCCGATCCGGCGCCAGCGCCGACGCAGCTCGACCGTCCAGATCCCCAGCAGCGCCGCGAGCGCGCCGGCCACGAGCTGCGCCGGCAACAGCGCCGAGCGGCTCCACGGTCCGGCGAACGCGGCGATCCCCGCGCCGCAAAGCGATACGGCCAGCCCCGTGCCGCCGGCGACGAGCGTCGGGCCGCGCAGCCAGTCGAGTGGCCGGACCGCGGCGCGGCACGGCCACAGCGCGACCCCCGCGCCGGCGCCGTGCGAGAGCGCCGCGGCGAACGCCGCGCCGACCGCGCCGAACGCCGGCACCAGCGCCAGCATGCCGAGCAGCTGCACTCCGGATTGCACCCACAGCGCGCGCGTGTAGCCGCGGTCGTCGCCGCGCGCCAGCAGCGCCATGAGGCCCTGCCACCCCAGGTGCTGCAGCGTCACCGCCGCCAGCATCCAGGCCAGCGCCGGCGCCGCGGCGCGGAACGGCGCGCCGAACAGGCCGCACAGGTCGCCGGCGACCACCGCGCCGCCCGCCAGCATCGGCAGCAGCACCAGCGCCGTCGCGCGCAGCGACACGCGGATCGTGCGTCGGGCGTCGCCGCGTTGGGCGGCGTGCAGCTGGTGCGCGAACAGCAGCCGCGTCAGCTGCACCGTCGGCATGCCGGCCGCGCTCGCCAGCCGCTGCGCGACCGCGTAGAGCCCGGCCACGGCGTCGCCGCCGAGGCGCGCGATCAGCCAGACGTCGCCCTCGACGCACAGGCAGCCGAACATCTGCGACCAGGACAGCGCCCGCGCCTCGCGGCGGAGCGCGGCGAGGTCGGGGCCGGCGCCGGCGCCGGGCAGCGCCGCGATCGTGTGCAGCGCCGCGCCGGCGTACAGCAGGCGGCATCCCAGGTGCAATCCCGCCAGCACCGTGAGGTCGGTGCCGCCGAGCGCGAGCCATGCGCAGGTGGCGACCGCCGCACTGGCGCTGGCGACGTTCTCGATCGCCACCTCGCGCCGGGTGCGCAGCGCCGCGTCGGCGAGGTACTTCAGGTCCCACGCCGCCGGCAGGGACTGCAGTGCCCACAGGGTCCAGAACCACGGCGACGCCGACGCCGCCCAGGCGACGGCGATCGTCGCCGCCGCCAGGACCAGGGCGCGCTCGAGCCGCAGCCGGACGGCCGCGCGGAGCCACGCGCGCGCCGCGTCCGGCTCGCGCGCCAGGGCCCGGGCCACCGGGTTGCGCATGCCGGCTGCCGCGGCCATCGCCAGCAGCGCCGCCACCGCCGCGCCCTGCGCGTGCACGCCGGTCGCGGCCTCGCCCAGCGTCCGTGCCAGCACCAGCAGCGCGATCAGCTGCGCGCCCCGCTGCACGAACAGGCCGAGGCCCAACGACAGCAGCACGCGCCGCACCGACGCCATCAGGTGCGCCCTTCGGCGGTCAGCGGCCAAGCCGGCCCGGCGCGGTAGTGCAGCTGACCGCCGACCGGCACCGCGCGCGGCAGCCGCCGCTCGATCTGCAGGATCAGCCCGCACAGGCCGTTGTGGTCCGGCTGCTCGGCCGAGCACCAGACGTGACCGTGCGACAGCAGCCAGCCGAGGAACCGCCGCCGCAGCTCCGGCTGGTCGTCGCCGAGGGCCTGGGGCAGCGCCGCGGCCAGGGTGTCGACGGTGGCGCGCGTCGCCACCCCCGGCATGCCGTAGGGGGCGCGGCCGAGGTGCACGACCGGCGTGTCGGCGAGCAGCGCCACGGTGGCCTGCGGCGCGTTGACGGTGACGACCGCGGTGGCCGCGACACACGCTTCGATGGCGGCCTCGTCGAGCTCGAGCGTCACGCCGGCGAGGCGGCGCAGCGGCGCGAGGTCGCGCGCCAGCAGGCCGCGCGGCGGCAGCACGGCGACCACCCGCATGGTGCGGTCGAGCGCGTGCGCGGCGTCGCGCGCCGCCGCGACCAGCGTCGCCGGCGTCGGCGGTGCGACCGCGTCGAGGCGCAGCCGGTCGTCGTCGTCGGTCTGCAGCAGCACCGCGACGAACGGGCCGGGCGGCAGCTCGACGGTGCGCGGCGGCGCCGGCTGGGGCGGCACCGCCTGCCAGCACGCCGTGAACGCGTCGAGCACGGAGCGGCCGCTGCCCTCGCCGCGCCCGACCAGCGCGGCCCGCAGACGCGCCCACCACGGCGGCATGCGCACCGCGCGCCGCGACAGCGCCGGCGGCACGTTGCGGCCGACCACGCCGGCCAGCGCCGCGGTCAGGAACTCCGGGTCCGCGTCGAGGCCGCGGAAGTCCCACGCCGACCGCCGGCCGACGCGCGCGTCGCCGTCGAGGCCTTCGTCGTCGAGCTGCATCGTGTGCGGCAGCAGGCCACAGCCGGTCCACAGCGTGCGCGTTCCGCACTCGCGGGCGACGAACTGCAGCAGCGCGTGCGCGCCGGTGCGCCGCTGGTGCAGCAGCAGCAGGTCGGGCGGATCGGTCTCGAAGCACCGCAGCAGGTTGGGCAACAGCCGGCGCAGGCGCAGCGTCGCCGCGCGGACCCTGCCCGGCGACGGCGCGTGCCCCGCGCGCCGGCAGTCCAGCTCGGCGAATTCCGCCCACGGCGTGCGGTCGGCGATCGGGGCACCCGGCGCGATCCAGGTGGCGGCGAGGCCCTGCGCCGACCAGAACGCGAAGTCGCCCGGGTCGACGCACAGCACCGTGACCCGGTGGCCGCGCGTGACCAGTTCGCGGGCCAGCCGTTCCACGAGGTGGAACCGGTCGAGGCCCGGGGCTCCGAAGGCGATGTGACCCATGCCGTGCGTCCGGTCTCATCGGCCGGTCGGGTGCGCGCGCTTGACGCGGAGCGGGGACTCCGGTCACGTCGTGGGCGGTACCGTCGCCGCTGGCTGCCCAGGGCGCTGCGGCTACTGGATCGTCACGCTCAGCCGCCGGGAGAGGGCGATCCCAAGCGGGTTCGCGCTGGCGTCGAAGCCGAGCCACTGCAGGTGCACCTGGAGCCCGGCGAAGATCGGGTGGGCGGGGATCAGCACCAGCCAGTCCGATCGGCCGTCCGCGTTGCCGACGCGCAGGGCCGACACTGGCGGCGGGTCCAGGGCGATCCGGCCCGTGCATCCCGGGGCGCCGATCGGCCCGAGGTCGATCGTGGCGGTCGTCACGTTGAGGAACGCCAGCGTCGGCCGGAAGGCGCCGAGGCCGGTGCCGCGGACGCTCAGGAAGCTGCCGGCCGCGGCGTTCGTGTTGCTGTCGAGGTCGAGCCGTCCCGGGAGGGGGCAGCCGAAGGCGATCGCGAGCGGCGCGATGTCGTCCGTCCAGTTGCCCTGGCCGTCGCCGCGCAGGATCGGCAGCGCATCCGGCGCGAACACCAGCGCGTCCGTCAGCATGGGGTCGCGCACGGCGCCGGCCAGCGGGTGCTGGATCGCCGTGCCGGTCCGCAGGAGCACGAAGAAGTCCGCGGTCCGCTGGTCGAGGCCGACGGGCGCGGACCACCACGACGGTACGGCGGCGTCGCTCGAGACGTCGGCGAGCGGCGTCGGCGCGGTACCGGCGATCAGGGCGCCCGGGCGCGGCGGGGTGCCGGTCGATTCGCGCAGTTCGACGACGGCGGGGGAGCCGCCGGCGTCGAGCCGGCTGGTGAAGAAGCCAACGCGATCGAAGGTCCGCGGCGCCGCGACCGACGCGCCGAATCGCACGGCGAACTCGGCGTCCGCGACGGTCTGTTCGCCGAAGGTCGTCACGTCCTGGCCGCCCGGATCGCAGGTGCCGGGGCAGCCGGCCGGGCCGAGCGCGCGCTGCAGGTTCGGCGGGCGAACGCGCATGTCGTCGACGTAGACCGGTGCCGACACGCCTTCGTTGCGCGCGCCGATCCAGAGGTTGCCGGCCGTGATCCCGGCGCGGCGCAACAGCAGCGTGCCGTCCGATCGGCCCGGTGAGCCGCCGAAGCGGGCCTCGACCGCGGTGCCGTCGCAGTCGATGCTCAGGCGGCGCCAGCCGCTGGAATGAATGGGAATCGCGGCCAGCAGCACGTCGCTGCGGCCTCCGTCGCCGTGATCGATCAGGCGCAGCACGGCGCCCGCCGACGTGCGCAGGTAGGTCCAGCTGAGGCCGCGATTGCCGTTGTCGTCGACGCCGACGCCCGGCGGTTCGGGCCACGCGTAGTCGGTGCCGGTGCCGCCACGCGCGCCGATCGACCAGGCCTGGCGCGCCGGAGCCGCGAGCGCCGTTGCGTCGAAGTAGACGTAGGCGTCGAAGCCTGCGGCCTGCGCGAAGTCCGACTCCAACCAGTAGCTGGCGCCGTCGTCCGGCGCCGGCGCGAACTCGAGGCATCGGTCGTCGGGCGCGCCGATCTGCATCGACGGCGGCAGCGCGCCGGCGGCGACGGTCCGGGTCGCGGCGGCGATCACCGTGGGCACGTTGCGCGAGCCGAACCAGCCGGCCAGCGGGGTGCCCGGCGGGAGCCCGTCGCAGTTCACGGTCGCGCCGGGCACCGCCGGCAGGTCGTTGGTGGCGCCGGGGGTCGCGCGCGCGACGCGAAAGTCGCGCGCGTTGCGGTCGACGTCGCGGCCGTCGCGCAGGCGCGACCACGAGGTCTCGTGCCCATCACTCGAGACGAATGGTGGGAACAGCGCCGGCGCCTCCGGAGCGGCGTTGGGCCACAGGCCGGCGAACGCCGCGTAGGTCACGGCGTCCTTGCGGTTGCCGCCGGCGTCGCGCAGTTCCAGCGTCGTCGCGCCGTCGGGCATCGCCGCCACGAGCGCCTGATCGCGCCCGGTCCAGAACGGCTGCGCCACCAGCCAGAAGCCGCCCGGCGGCAGCGCGGTCGCCGCCGGCACGGTCGCCAGGGTCACGGTCCCGGTCGCCGTGGTCGCGTCCAACCGCCAGCCGCCGAGGTCCACGGCGGTCGTCCCCGCGTTGTAGAGCTCGACGAACTCGCGGTCGTCGGTGCCGGTGTCGGCCGGCGAGAACTCGTTGACGACGACCTGGGCGGTCGTCGAGGTGGCGAACGCGAGGGACGCCGCGATGCGAAGCGTGGGTTGGGTGGCGAGCAGGCGGAGCATTCGTTTCCTCGGGGTGTCCGGGCGGGGGCGGCCGTCCGCTTGCTGTCGTCGGTGCGGGGCCTCGGCCCCAATCAATTCCACGGCCCGCGCCCCGTCGCGCGACGTCGTTCACCGCGCCTGCAGCCACACCTCGACGTCGGTGACCTCGCGCGAGCGCACGACGGCGCCGGTGACCAGGTCGCGGTAGCCCGGTGCGCGCAGGCGCAGCTCGCAGGGACCGGGCGGCAGCAGGGTCTCCCAGCGCATCGGCTGCTCGGCTTCGAAGTTCAGCGTGGTCGTCCAGCCCGTGGGCAGGACCTGGACGTACCCGTCTCGTGCGTCGCCGAGGATGCGATCGCAGGTGACTTCGAAGCCGTCGATGCGGTCGGAGCTGCCATCGGGCAGGTGCACCAGGAGTCGGACGTAGCCGCCGGTGGGGGCGCGGTGTTCGACGACGGTCTCGCCGTCGGCGCGCACCTCGATGTCGCGCTCGAACGGCGCGAACCAACCCGGGTCGTGCCCGGAGGCGCGCGGGGACACCCGAAGCCGGAAGCGGCCGGGGCAGCACGCGAGCACGGCGCCGGCGTCGGTGAGCTCGGGTTCGTCGGCGAGCGGCGGCTCGTCGACGACGCGCTGTTCGAGGCGCACGCGCAGTTCGCGGGCGATGGCGCCGTCGGTGTGGCGCACGACGACGCGCAGCCGGCCGGTCCGCGGGCGCTCGGTCAGCTGCACCTGCACGTCGTGGACCGGCACTGGGCCCGTCGCGGTCACGATCCGCTCGCCGAACAGGTCGCCGTGCCGGCAGCGGACGCGCAGGGTGTGGCCGGTCTGCAGCAGGCCGTCCTCCCGGTGGCCGGAGCCGCGACGCACGCGGCTGGCGCTGCCTGCCTCGTCGTCGCCGGGAAACACGGCCCAGTCGATGTCGAGCGGATGCAACTCGTGCCCCTGGGCGTCGACGAACGTCACGCGCACGAGGTGCATCGCGCGCAGCACGATCCGCTCCTCCGGGGCGCCGGTGTCGATCTCGGCCAGCACCCTGCCGGCCGAGAACGACGGGCTGTGCACCTGATAGCGGCCCGGCGCGACCGATCGGAACGCGACGCGGCCGGCGGCATCGGTCGTGCTGGCCGCGCAGTTGCGGATCATGCCCGGCCCGAGCTGCTGGCCGAGCCACAGCTCGATGCCGGCAGCCGGCGCGCCGTCGGCGAACACGACGCGCGCCGCTACGGCCGGCAGCGGTCGCAGCACCAGGTCCGGTGCCGTGCGGTCGCTGTCGCCATCGCCGTCCAGCGGCCCGGACCAGACGGCGCGGCCGAGGAGCGGCGAACTGGCCGTGAGCGTCACCCGGCCTCGGATCGACAACGGCATCCGATAGCGACCGTCGCGGTCGGTCTCGGTGTCGCGCGGTTCGCTGCCGTCGGGCTCGGTCGCGCGGATCCGGACCTCGGCGTCGGCGACCGGTTTGCCGTTCTCCGTGCAGACGCGGCCTTCGATCGTGCGGCCCGGGGACAGCTCCAGATGGTGTCGAGCGCAGAGCTCGCGGGTGGAGTCGGCGTGCGGCAGCGTCAGGAACACCCGCTGCGGCACGCGTCCGGGGGCCCAGCCCTCGAGGATCAGGCGCAGGCGTTCGCGGTCGATGGCCGGTAGCACGCGCAGGTCACCGAGACCGAAGCGGTAGCCCCCGGCCGCGTCGCTGTGGGTCACGGCCGGGGCTTCGAGGCCGGTGTGCTCCACGCGCACCGCGAGGCGCACCTCGGCCGCCGCGATCGGCACGCCCTGGGAGTCGCGCACGACTCCCTCGAGCCACCAGCCCGGTTCGGGCGCTGCGTTCACCGGCACGCGCGACGCGAACGCGGCCGCCGGTCGTTCGCCGTCGCCGCCAGTCGCTGCGATCGTCGCGCTCGCAAGGGTGGGCGGCGCGGTCGACGTGACGCCGGTCTCGGCCGCCGCCGACGGCGCGCGCAGCGACCACGCCAGGCTGCCGCACAGCACGAGCAGCATCGCCACGAGCATCGCCTTCTTCATCGTCAGCACACCTCCGATCAGGGTCGTCGCGCCGAGGGCCCCGGCGGCGGTCGCGGCGCCGGCCGCCGCCAGCTCCGCGGCGCGCGACAGCACCGCCGTCCGCACCGCCGGCAGGCCGCGGATCGGCAGCAGCAGGCCGGCCAGCGCGACGCCGGCGGGCAGCGCCTGCCGCAGCAGTTCGAGGCCGCGCGCCAGCTGACTGCGCACGGTGCCGGGCGACCTTTCGAGCGCGTGCGCGATGTCGGCGGGCGTCAGGTGGTGGCGCAGGCCGAGGCGCAGCACCGGGCGGTAGGGTTCGGGCAGCCGCTCGATCGCGGCGTCGACCTGCGCGGTGAACTCGGCGGCCGCGGCGAGATCGAGCGGGTCGTCCGCGCGGCGCTGCGGCACGCGCGCGGCGTCGACCGCGCGGCCCTCGCGGCGGTGCAGCTCCCGGGCCTTCCGGTGCAGGATCCCGACCAGCCATGGCAGCAGCGGTCGCGCCGCGTCGAAGCTCTCGGCGCGTTCGATCGCGGCGACGAACGTCGCCTGCAGCACGTCCTCGGCGTGCGCCGGGTGCCGCACGAGGTGCAGCGCCAGCCGCAGCAGCTCCGGCGCCGTGGCGTCGTAGACCGCCGCCAGCGCCCCGGCGTCACCGGTGCGGCGCCAGCGCGCGAACGCGCGGTCGGCGGCGGCGGTCGGGGCAGCTCCATCGGCGGTCATGCGCCTACCTTGGCACGACCGGGGCTGCGCGTGGCGTCGATCCCGAAAACCGCCGCCGCGGGCGACTATCGCGGCGGCACGGCGCCGCGGAACGCGCCGTCGCCGGCGCCGGGCCAGCCGGTGGCGCGCAGATCGACGCCGGGCTGCGCGGCCGGGCCGTCCGGCGCCGGTGCATAGCCGTCGTCGAGGCCCGGGTCGCCTTCGAGTCCCAGCGCCTCCCAGCCCGGCGCGTAGGCCGCCCGGCTGTTGAGCCACAGCGCCGACGTCTGCAGCGACACCAGTGTGGCGAAGCTGCGCGTGGCGCTGCCGTCGGTATGGCTGTCGAGCAGCGACGTGCCCGGGTGCGGCACGGTGCGATGGTAGACGTTGCCGTCGAACGCCTGCGAACCGTCGGCGACGCGCGCGCGTCGCACCAGGAACTGGTCTTCGGTCTGCACCATCACGTTGTTGAACACCGCGTGCGGCACCGCCTGGTCGAACGGCGCGAACCGGTAGGCGATGCCGAGGCCGTCGTTGTCGACGTCGGCGCCGCCGACGAAGGTGTTCTGGTAGATGCGCCACGGGTCGGGGCCGCCGAAGCCGCTGGTCTCGTGCGTGCCGAACGCCGGGCCGGTGCCGAGGCCATCGCCGTCCGGTCCGAGCCACTTCACCGGCGACTGGCCGAGCGGGTCGTCACGGCCGTAGAGGTGCTCGGTGCTGGTGTCGATGACGTTGTGATGGACGTACTTGGTGCCGCGATGCGCGGCCGGCGGCGGGCTGGCGCCGTTCCACGACACGGCCGCGGCGGCGCGCCGCACGACGTTGTGGTGGAACTCGAAGTGATGGCCGGCGGTCGCGATCTCGAGCGCGTCGTCGCGGATGTCGGTGAACTCGCAGTGGTGGATCGCGAAGAACGCCGGCGCGCCGCTGCTGTCGATGCCGTCGAACAGGCCGGTGAACCGGCAGTCGCCGATCTCGACGCGCTGCACGTCGCCGCTGAACTCGAGCGCCGCGTCCTGCATCAGGTGCGCCGGCTTCTGCGCGGCCTTGACGTCACTGCGCGCGACCCACGGCGGGAACGCACCCCGGAAGTGCACGTGCTCGAGGGTCAGGTCGCGGGTGCCGTCGCGCACCACGAGGCCGTAGCGGCCGATCTGCAGCGTGCAGTTGCGCAGCGTGACGCCCTGGCTCTGCCCCGGGACGTCGGCGATGCGCTCGCCGCCGCGCAGCGACAGGCCGTGCAGCACGAGGTGGCGCGTCGCGTTGCCGAGCGCGAGCACCTTGCGGTCGGGTGCCAGCAGCAGCGGCGTGTTGCGCGGGTCCGTGTCGGCCGGAACGCCCTGCAGGCCGAACCGGACCTGGTCGCGGCTCCGCTGCAGGCGCACGTAGATGCGCTGGTCGGCGGCGTTCCAGCACACGCCGGGACCGCAGTAGTAGGGAATCGTGTCGCTGTAGTCCTCGCGGTCCGCCATCAGCGCGGCGAGCGACTCGTACGGGACCAGGCGATGGCCGCCGTCGGCAGGGCCCAGATAGCCGTAGACCTGACCGCCCGTGGCGTAGCTGCGCGTCGAGCGATAGACCGCGCGCGACGGATCGAACGGCTGCCAGTCGGTGTTCGGCGCGGTGCGGAACTCGGCGAATCCGCCGTCGACGATCGGCTGCTCGCCGGGATGGTTGCGGATCGTGATCGGCGCGACCGCGGTGCCGGCCAGCGACAGCGGCACGTCGCGCTCGAGGTAGACGCCGCCGCGCAGCACGAGCGTCTCGCCGGGAGCGAGCGCCTGGGCGGCGCGCGCGAGCGTGCGCCACGGGTCCTGCTCGGTGCCGGCGCCGGCGTCGTCGCCGTCCGGGGACGCGTAGCGCGCGCCGGCCGGCACCGGCGGGTCGGCGGCAGGATCACGCGGGCCGATGTCGCCGGCCAGCTGCGGGGCGCCGCCGCCCGGGTCGCCCCCGCCACCGGAGCCCCCGCCGCCGGAACCGCCGCCGCCGGAGCCCCCGCCACCGGAGCCTCCGCCGTCGAGGCGCGAGCTGTCGCCGCCGCTGCCGCACGCGGCCAGCGCCGCCGTGAGCAGCAGGCACGCCGCTCGCCCGCTGGCCTTGCCGCGTCGAGAACCCGCCGCAGAACCCACCGTCGCGCTACGCCGCATGTGTCACCCCGAGGCTCGTCATCCCGGGGCTTCATCGGCGCAGTCGCGGCCGATTGGTCGGCTGGGCCCGATGTCATCGGAGCGAACGCGACTGAAGTCGGTTGGCCCACGGGGGGCCGCGGCCACGAGCGGGGTCGGGCAGGCAGGCCGGGCTGGACAGGCTCGGCGATGGGCGAGCGCCAGCGGGCGGCGTCGGCAGGAGCGGCGTCGGCCGGTTGGGGGCGGCGCTCGGGTCGCCGCCCCTGGGTGCGCGCGCTACTTCTTCTCGGCGTCGGGCTTCTTGTCGCCCTCGGCCTTGGCCTCGCCCTCGGCCGGCGCGGCCTCGCCTGCGGCCGGCGCCGCGGTCGCCTGCGCGACCATCTTGGCGACGTGGCACACGCTGGTCTCCGGCGGGGTCGCCAGTTCCACTCCCTCCGGCAACTGCACGTCACGCGCGTGCAGGGCCTGGTCGATGTCGAGGTGGTCGATGTTGACCTCGAGCAGCTCCGGGATCGCCGTCGGCAGGCAGCGCACCCGCAGGTGCATGTGGTCCTTCAGCAGGACGCCGCCCTTGCCGAGGCCTTGCGGGTAGCCGAGCAGGGTCACCTCGACCTCGAACTCCATCGGCTTGGTCAGGTCGATGCGCTTGAAGTCGCAGTGACGCGGCCGGTCGTTCAGCGCGTCGAACTGGATGTCCTGCAGGAACGCGTCCTGCACGGCGCCGTCGATGACGAGCTGGTACACCCGGTGGTGGTGCTTGAGGTGCTGCTCGAACTCCCACTCGGAGATGCTGATCGACTGAGGGTCCTTGGCATCGCCGTACACCACGGCGGGGAGCCAGCCCTGCGCGCGCAGGCTGCGCAGCTGGTTGCGGCCCACGGCGCTGCGGGCCTCGGCCTTCATCTTCGCGACTTGCATTGTGCTACCTCTTCTACGGATGCGGTCTGGACGTGCGGTTGCGGCTCAGGCGTCGGTCTCGAACAGCTTGCTGACGCTCTCGCTGCGGTGGATACGGTCGATCGCCCGCGCCAGCAGCTGCGCGATCGACACGGTCTCGAGCCGGGCGATGCGCGAGTCGGGCAGCGGGATGGTGTCGGCGAACAGGATCTTCTCGACCTCGGCGTTGTTCAGGCGCTCGACGGCCTTGCCGGCCAGCACCGCGTGCGTGGCGACGATGAACACCGAGTTGGCGCCCTTCTGCTTGACGATGCGCGCGGCGTCGACGATCGATCCGCCGGTGCTGACCATGTCGTCGACCAGCAGCACGTCGCGGCCCTTCACGTCGCCGATGATGTGCTCGATCACCGTCGTGTCGCCGCTGATGCGGCGCTTGTCGATGATCGCGAGGTCGCACTCGAGGTCCTTGGCGTAGGCGCGCGCCAGCTTGACGCCGCCGACGTCCGGCGACACGACGATCGGCTTGTCGGCGCCGAGCTGCCGGACGCGGTCGATGATGACCGGACGGGCGAACAGGTGGTCGACCGGGATGTCGAAGAAGCCCTGGATCTGCGCCGCGTGCAGGTCGATCGCGACCACGCGCGTGTAGCCGGACGCCACCAGCAGGTTGGCGACCAGCTTGGCGTTGATCGGCACGCGGCCTTCGTCCTTGCGGTCCTTGCGCGCGTAGCCGTAGTAGGGGATCACCGCGGTGATGCGGTCGGCCGACGCGCGCCGCAGGCAGTCGGCGAAGCTCAGCAGCTCGAACAGGTTCTCGTGCACCGGCGGGCAGGTGGGCTGCACGACGAACACGTCGGCGCCGCGCACGTCGCAGTCGACCTTGAGGTTGATCTCGCCGTCGGGGAAGCGCTGCAGCGACGCGGCGCCCAGCGGGACGCCCATGTGCGCGCAGATGTCCTGCGCCAGCTTCGGGTGCGCGGTGCCGGTGAACACGCGCAGGCGCTCGCCGCGGGCGGTCATCGCGCGCCCTCCTTCTGGTCCTTGGGCTTGTTGCCCTTGGGCGGCGTCGGCGGGCGCATCTTCAGCTTCTTCGCCGGCACGCCGACCCAGATCTCGTCCGCGCCGAGCGTGCTGCCGCGGCGGGTGATCGCGCCGGCGCCCGTCATCGACCGGTCGCCCATCTCGGTCGGCGCCACCAGCACGGTGCCGCTGCCGACGAAGCAGCCGTCGCCGATCACCGTCTCGTGCTTGTGCACGCCGTCGTAGTTGGCGGTGATCGTGCCGGCGCCGATGTTGGCCTTCCTGCCGATGGTCGCGTCGCCGAGGTAGGTCAGGTGCTTGGCCTTGCTGCCGGCGCCCAGCACCGACTTCTTGGCCTCGACGAAGTTGCCGATCTCGGCGCCGTCCTCGAGCACGGTGCCGGCGCGCAGGTGCGCGAACGGCCCGACCTCGCAGCCCTTGCCGACGCGGCAGCCGGTCGAGATCACCGTGCACGGCAGGATCCGCGTGTCGGCGCCGATCTCGACGTCGTGGTCGATGAACGTCGACGCCGGGTCGTCGATCAGCACGCCGGCCAGCAGGTGCCGCATCAGGATGCGCTCCTGCATGACCATCCGCGCGACGGCCAGGTCGGCCAGCGAGTTGACGCCGAGGATCTCGCTGTCGTCCTCGGCTTCGAGCGTCGGCACCTCGCGGCCCTGCTGGACGAACTGCGCGATCACGTCGGTCAGGTAGTACTCGCCCTGCGCGTTGTCGTTGGTCAGCGCCTCGAGAGCGGGCCGCAGCGCCGCCGCGTCGAAGCAGTAGAAGCCCGCGTTGATCTCGTCGATCGCGCGCTCCTCGTCGCTGCAGTCGCGCTCCTCGCGGATGCCCACCAGCCGGCCGTCGTCGCCGCGCAGGATCCGGCCGAGGCCGGTCGGGTCGTCCGGGTGCGCCGTCAGCAGCGAGCACGGCGCGCTGCCGCGGATCTCGCGCAGCTCGCGCAGGGTGTCCGCGGTCGTCAGCGGACAGTCGCCGTAGGTCACCAGCACGTCGCCGTCGAAGCCCTGGAGCGCCTGCATCGCGACCTTCACGGCGTGACCGGTGCCCATCGGCTTGCCCTGGTCGACGAACGTCACGCGGGCGCGGCCCGCGAGCGCCGCTTCGACCCGTTCCTTCTGGTGGTGCAGCACCACGACCGTGCGGTCGGGCTGCAGCGCGTCCGTCGCATCGAGCGAACACGCCGCCAGCGTGCGCCCGCACAGGGGCAGCAACACCTTGGGGATGCTCACCTTGGTGCGCTTGCCGAGGCCAGCGGCGAGGCACACGACGGCCAGCGGTCGGGACATGGCGGGGGCGGCTGTGGGGTGGTCCGAGAAGGGGGGCGAGGATTCTGCGGACCTGGCGGCCTCGGGTCAAGGACGGCGTGGCCCCGGGAACCCGCCAGGAGGGGGCCTCGGTCCGCGGAACCGCCGCAGCTCCGGGTTCGACAGCAGGATCCGGTTGGCGCGCAGGTCGGGCAGCGCGGCCTGCGCGAACGGCGGTACGGCGGGCAGGCTCGTAGGCACGCCGACCCGGCAGGGCCCGGGCGAACCGGCCGGTGCCGTCCAGAGGGGTCGTGGCCCGGGGCCGTAGGACTGGTGCAGGGTCACGGGGCCGTGGACCGAACCGTCCCAACGCGCGCGGCGCCGCGGCCTCCAGGGACGACCTCGGCGCCGCGCGATAGCGGGCCCAGCCCGACGATCAGAGCGTCTTCAGCTCGCAGTTGGTCCGGAACCAGCCGGTCAGCGGGTCGAAACCCACCGCCTGGAACCACAGCGTGACGCCGCTGAGCAGGCCGGCGGGCACGGTGTAGAGCTTGCTCAGCGCCGGGGTGCCGATCGCGCCGCTGCCGCTCAGCGTGGCGAACGAGAACAGGCCGATGCTGTCCTCGATCACGAAGAACGCCGGGTCGAGCGGGTTGGTGCAGATCGGGCCGATCGGCGTCGGCAGCGTGGCGATGCCGGGCGCCGACAGCATGACGATCATCGGCACCTGCGCCGGGACGGCGTCACTGGTGTTGATGACCTGCAGCACGATGAAGCCGCCGGCGCGGGTCACGTTCATCTTGCGGCCGAAGAACTCGGCGGTGACGCCGGCCGGCAGGCCGCCGGGGGTCGACGCGGTGACGCGGACCAGGCCGCCGACGGGGCCCGAGGTCACGGTCGTCTGCACCTGACCGTTGCTGTCGGCGACCACCGGGTTGGTGGTCGACAGCGTGCCCGAGCCCGAGATGCTGAAGTTGACCACGGCGCCCGGCAGCGGGTTGCTGTTGGGGTCGTTGACCTGCACGACCAGCGGCTGGGCGAACGGCTCGTTGGCAGGGCCCTGCTGGTCACCGCCCGACAGGATGACGACCTCGTCGACCGGCCCGATCGGGCGGACACGCTTCAGGAAGCCGCCGGTGAACGAGCCGGCGCCGGTGTGCTGCACCAGGTAGATCGCGCCGTCGGGGCCGACGTCGTAGCTGACCAGGCCCGAGAAGCCGGTCGCCCAGTCGGTGGCGTTGGGCTGGCCGACCTCGGCGGGCGCGGGCGACCACGTGCCGGCGTTCTCCTGCAGGACGCGGACCTCGCCGGCGTAGTAGTCGGAGTAGAACGCGCGGCCCTCGTAGGCGGCGCCGAAGTCGTGTTGGCCGCCTCGGTTGCGGTAGCGCGGGCCGCCCATGACCGACGACCAGCCCTGACTGCGCACGATGTGCACCAGCGGCGGCGTGGTGGCCGGCGTCGAGCCGCCGCAGCTGCTGCCGGAGAGATTGCCTTCGAACCAGGGCCAACCGAAGTTCACCAGCTGCGGGGTCGTGCCGTTGAAGGGGTACTCGCTGTACTCCTCGGCCGACACCGCGCCGACGTCGCCGATGTACATGTTGCCCGTCAGCGGGTCGACCGTCATGCGCACCGGGTTGCGCAGGCCGTAGCCGACGACCAGCTGGCTGAAGTCGGTGTTGATCGCCAGCGGGTTGTTGCTCGGCGTCAGCGACGCGAACGTCGGCGCCACCGTGCTGCCGCCGGCCGGCAGCGTGCTGACGTCCATGCGCAGCAGCTTGCCGCGCTGGTCGGCGAGCGTCTGCGCCGCGCACGAGCTCGCGTCGTCGCCGAACGACAGGTACAGCATGCCGTCGTTGCCGAACCGCACCGAGCCGCCGTTGTGGTTGAACGCCGAGTCGTTGACGGTGTCGAGGATCACGCGCCGGCTGCTGGCCGCGAACGACAGGTTGGTGCTCGTGGCGACCGCCAGGTCCCCCGTGCAGGTGAACCGGTCCAGGTGCATGAAGCTGTCCTGGCTGTGCGAGTACCACACGTAGATGTGGCCGTTCTGCGCGAACAGCGGATCCGCCGCGATGCTGAGCAGGGCGCGCTCGGAGCCGACCTCGACGTTGGGGACCGTGCCGACCGTGGCCGTGGTGCCGTTGGCGAAGATCGTCACCGCGCCCGGCCGGTTGGCGATCAGGATGCGGCCGTCCGGCAGGAAGCAGAAGTCGTTCGGCGCGGTCAGGCCGCTCGACACCAGGGTGTCGATCACGAACGCGCTCGGCACGTTCTGCGCCGCGGCGAACGGGGCCGTGGAGAATGCGAACAGGGTCAGGGCCGCCAGGTGCTTGGGCCGCATGCGTTGCCTCACGAAGTCGAAGGGGTCGGTAGGAAGTCGGTGCGCGCCGCCGGCGCTGTGCGCCAGGCAGCCGGTCGGGCAGGGTCGGAACCGGGGCAGGGCGGGCCGAAGGAGTCTAGCGGTTGGCGCGGACGGCGCCAACTCGGCGCGCCGCCCCCGGCTGCCCCACCTGCGCTCGGTGGCCCTACGCCGCGCAGCAACGTCGCGGCCCGCCGATCCGCGCGCCTCGGTTGCGGCGACCGGTGGCCATCGGTACGCGAGGGGGTGTGCCCGCTGATCCGTCGCCCGCGCGCAGCTTCCCGCCGATCGCCGCGCGGGACGCGCGCATCCTCGTGCTGGGAAGCATGCCCGGCGCCGCCTCGCTCGCGGCCGGGCGCTACTACGCGCACCCGCACAACGCCTTCTGGCCGATCCTCGGCGCGCTGTGCGGGGCCGAGCCCGCGCTGCCGTATGCGCGCCGCGCGGCCGCGCTGCGTCGCGCCGGCGTCGCCCTGTGGGACGTGCTGCAGAGCTGCGTGCGCCCTGGCAGCCTCGACGCGTCGATCGAACCGGCATCGATGGTGCCGAACGACTTCGCCGCGTTCCTGCGCGATCACCCGCGGATCGGCGCGGTGTTCTGCAACGGCGGCGCCGCCTTCGCCGGCTGGCGGCGGCACGTGCGGCCGCAGCTCGTCGCCACGCCGTTCGCCGCCCTGCCGGTGGTGCAGCTGCCGTCGACGAGCCCGGCGCACGCGGCGCGGACGCGCGCGCAGAAGCTGGCGGCGTGGCGCGCGGCGCTGGCGCCGTGGCTCTCGACGAGTGCTGACGCATTGGTTGTTGCGCGGGTCTCCCAGACCATGGGGAAGCGGCGCGGTCGAAACGGCCCGGAATCCGCCGAAGATCGGCGGCGACCGCGGCGCAACACCCGATGAGTCAGTTCCCCTGGCGCCGCTGCGCGAACAGCCAGTCGAGCGCGCCGTCGTCGCCGTAGGCCTGCCTCCAGCTGTCGTGGCCGACGCCGGCGAGCTCGGTGTAGCGGACGTCGCCGCCCGCGGCGCGGATCGCCGCTGCCATCGCGCGCGAGCGCTGCACGGGAACGGCTCGGTCCTGGTCACCGTGCCAGATCCAGGTCGGCAGCGAGGCCAGCCGCGGGGCCGCGCGCTCGTCGCCGCCACCGCACACCGGCAGCAGCGCGGCGAAGCGGTCGGGCCAGCGGCAGCCGAGGTCGAAGGCGCCGTAGCCGCCCATCGACAGCCCGGTCAGGTAGACCCGCGCCGGATCGACGGGGCGTTCGGCGAGGACCTGCTCCATCGCCGCCATCACCGCGCGCATGGGCTGGCTCGGCTGTGCCGGCATCGGCGACGACGCGCTCTCGCCCCAGGACACGTCGACCCAACGCTGGTCCTCGGGACACTGGACCGCGAGCAGCCAGCACGGGTGCGCGCGGCGCTGCGCCGGCTCGTCCATGCGCCGCGGCAGCCACGTGAGCTGGCGCTCGTTGTCGTCGCCGCGCTCGCCGGCGCCGTGCAGGAACACGACCAGGGGCAGCGGGGTGGTCGCGTCGGTGGGCACCAGCAGCCGGTAGGGATGGTCGCGGCCGTCGACGGTGACGGTGCCCGCGGCGAACCGGGCGAATGCGGGCGAAATCGCGGGGGCCGCCGCGCATGCGGTGAGCCACAACAGGGCGGACACGGCCGCCATCCTCGGAAGTCGCCTCATGTCGGTGCCGCGGCGGCGATCGGGCCGGCGCGCGGGTAGAACATCGCCTTCGCACCCTGCGCCCGTCCAGTCCGCATCCCCTGGGAGCCCCCCGCATGCATCGTCCCGACCGCAGAGCCCGCCTGCCGTTCCTCGTCGCCGCGCTGCTGTGCCCGCTGGCCGCGGCGCAGTACTCGCCGAACCCCAACGCCAACCTCGCGGTCGCCGACGCCGGCGGCGAGCAGCCGGTGCCGAAGATCGCCGCCACCAGTGACGGCGGCTGCTACATCGGCTGGTTCGACAACCGGAACGGCGGCTACGAGGTGTGGCTGCAGCGGCTCGACGCCCAGGGCTTCGAGCAGTGGCCGCACAACGGGATCCTCGTGTCCGGCAATCCGCAGGGCAGCTCGCTGGTCGACTGGGATCTGATCGCCGACAGCGAGGACCACTGCGTGCTGACGTTCACCGACACGCGCGCCGGCGGTGACCTCGATGTCTACGCCTACCGCGTCGATCCGACCGGCGCCCAGCTGTGGGGCGCGAACGGTGTCGCGCTGTCGCAGAACACCGACTTCGAACCAAACCCGCGCGTGTGTGAGGCGAGCGACGGCGACTTCGTCTTCGTCTGGGCCAACACCGGCACGCAGACGCTGCGGCTGCAGCGGCTCGACCGGCTCGGCGTCGCGCGCTACCCGCAGGACGGCATCGGCATCCCCGGCGACGCCGGCGCCAACCCGGGCTTCGTGCGCGTCGTCGCCGCCGACGCCGGCGCGGTGATCCTGAGCTGGGTGCGCACCACCGCGTTCACCGGCAACAAGCACATCCACGCGCAGAAGTTCGACACCCTCGGCAACCCGCTGTGGAACGGCGGCACGCGCCTGCCCGTGTTCGACGGCGGCTCGGTGCCGATCGCGCACGAGCCGCGGCTGCTGCCCGACGGCGTGGGCGGCGCGGTGATCGCATGGCACTTCGCCGGCGGCTCGGTGTTCAGCGCGCGCGTGCAGCATGTGGACGCGATCGGCAACGAGGTGTGGCCGCACGACGGCGTCGACGTCTCGACCAACGCCAACAGCAAGTTCGACCCGTCGGTCACCTGGAACGTCGCGGCGCAGGCCGCCGTCGTCGTCTGGAACGAGCGCAACACCGCGCAGACGACCTGGGGCATCTCGGCGCAGCGCATCGACGCGCTCGGCAACCGGGCGTGGGGGCCGGCGGGCACCACGCTGCGGCCGATCGACGCCGTCACCAAGTTCGCGCCGGTCAGCGTGCCGTTCCAGGGCGGTGCCCTGATGTTCGTGCTCGAGCAGTCGCTCGGCGGCCAGAACAAGGCCGTCCGCGGTGTGCGCGTCGACCAGAACGGCGTCGTCGTCTGGTCGCCGCCCGTCGACGCGTGCCTGGTCGCCAGCGACAAGCTGCGCCTGCAGGCCGCGGGCACGCCGTCCGGCCCAGCACTGCTGTGCTGGAACGACCTGCGCAACGGCCCGGCGGACGTGTTCGCGCAGAACGTCGGTCCGACCGGGTCACTGGCATATCTGTACGCCGACGCCTTCGCCTACGGCTGCGGCATCAACCCCGCCGGCAGCCTCGTCGTCGACGGCCGTCCGGCGATCGGCACCACGCTGCCGGTGCACGTCGACAATCCGTTCGGCACCCAGGCAGCCGGCTCGCTGCCGATCCTCGCCATCGCCAGCGCGCCGCAGCCCGGGTTTCCCTGCGGCGTGAATGCGCCGGGCTTCGGCATGAGCGGCCCGGGCGCGTTCGGCGAGATCCTGGTCGACCTCGGCGCCATCGCCGTGACGTTCCCGATGCCGTTCTGGGCCGGCCCCGGCCTGCCGTCCACGCTGCCGCTGGCGATCCCGCAGGACCTGTCGTTCGTCGGCGTGTCGCTGTACGCGCAGGCGGTGATGCTGGACGGGACGCCGGGGGCCGCGGTGCCGCTGGGAGTGACGACCGGATCGCGTTGGTCGTTCGGGTTCTGATGGACATGCTGCGGTGCAGCATGCTGCGGTGCAAGCTCGCTCGCTGCGCTCGCTCGCGCACCGCGCGCGCGGACGCGGTCCGCGCGCCAGAGGCGTCCGACGACACGGACGCGGGGACGCAACACCCGCGACGCACGCATCTGCGAGACTCGGAGAGCATCCGCTCCGGGGGCGCAGCGGCCGGGCCGGCTGGCACTCGCCGCGCCGCGATGCAGCATCCGCGAAGCAACACCGTAGGCGCGTCACGGCGCGTGCGGGCCGGCCCCTGGCCGCTGCTGCGGCCACGCCGCTCGGGCTGGGTCGCGCTTTGCGCCCCGCGAAGGCGGGGGGCACAAAGCTGAATACCAGGGCAGCCGCGACGGGAACGCAGCCGCCTGGCGCGCGGCTTCGGCTCGCTCGCTGGCGCTCGCATCGCGCGCCGCGGCATCCGCAGAGAACCTCGGATCGCTGCGAGGTGGCAAAGGCGCCGTCGCCGTCGATGGCGGTGAGCCGCGGTCGCGCGTGCGCCGGGGGAATCCGCCGGTCGACGACCTCCGGTCGTTGGCCGCGCGGCCGCCGGGCTCCGCCGAGGTTCTTCGCGGATGCCGCGGCGCGCGGAGGCGCGAAGCGCCGCAGCCGAAGCCGCGCGCCAGGCGGCTGCGTGCCCGTCGCGGTGTGCGCCTCCCAGCAGTCAGCTTCGCTGCCCCCCGCTTCGCGGGCAGCGAAGCGCGACCCAGCCGGTGCGGCGTGGCCGCAGCAGCGGCCAGGGGCCGGCCCGCACGCGCCGTGACGCGCCCGTTGCGTCACCTCGCGGATGCTGCAACGCGGCGCGGCGTGTGCCAGCCGGCCCGGCCGCTGCGTCCCCGGAGCGGATGCTCTCCTCGTCCCGCGGATGCTCTCGTCGCGGGTGTTGCATCCCCTCGCCCGTGTCGTGGTTCGCCTCCGGCGCGCGGACCGCGTCCGCGCGCGCGGTGCGCGAGCGAGCGTAGCGAGCGCGCTTGCACCGCAGCATGCTGTTGCACCGCAGCATGCCTGATGCCTGCAATCTGGGGGCGGCGAACCTAAGATCGGTCGCCCGCATCATGACCCGCGCCCACCACTTCGTCGTTCCCCTCGCCGTCCTGCTCGCCGCCGTCGGTCGCGCGCAGAACGGCGCGCCCGAGTTCCCGTACTCGATGGACTTCGGTCCGTGCATGACGACGACCCTGGTGTCGCGCGACGTGCCGGGCGAGACGCACAAGGCGCTGGTGGTGCGGCTCGACGGCGGCGCGGCGGCGTTCGACACCGAGACGCTGCGGCTGTCGGCGATCTGGAGCGACGGCTGGCTCGACCTGCGCGGCACGGCCTACGACGGCGCGCACGGGCCGATGCCGGGGATCCAGGGGCACGTGATCGCGGCGACGAAGCCGGGGCCGGGCTGCGCCGACGGCGCCGAGCTGGCCGACCCGCGGCCGCGGCCGTTCGGGCCGCTGCCCAAGGAGTGGGGCGCCTACGACGGCTACTGGCTGTGCGCGGACGGCGTGGTGCTGGGCTACCGCATCGGCGACATGGCGGTGAAGGAGGCCTACGGGCTCGAGCGCCGCGACGGCGTGACGGTCGGCGTTCGGCACCTGGAGTTCGGGCCGTCGGCGAAGGCGCAGACGCTGGTGGTCTTCGACGCGCCGACCGGCGGGCAGCAGCCGGGGCTCATGGAGCTGACGGCGCCGGGGCTGACGTCGGTGCGCGACCTCGCCTCGATGGCGGCGGTCACGTGGCAGCCGGCGGCGCCGGGCGCGGTCCAGGGCGACGTGAGCTTCGCGGGCTGGGAACGGCTGGCGATGGGCGGGCCCAGCGCGGGCGACCATCTCGATCGCAGCAGCGGCACCGGCGCCACGGTGCGCTTCGTGCCGGGCTTCCTGCGACCGCAGGGCGCGCCGGCGCTGGCCGAAGGCGCCGCCGACAGCGACGCGACGACGGCGCTGCCCTCGCTGAACGACGGCGGCGCGGGCGGTGCGCGCGTCGCGTTCGAAGGTCGCGGCCAGGGTCGGCTGCACGTCGACCTGCAGCGCGCGGTCGACGTCTCGCGCGTCAGCACGTTCAGCGACGGCGACGGCGCGAACGGCCAGCAGCGCTACGACCTCTACGGCGCCGCCGGCGACGCGCCGCCGGCGCTCGACGCCAAGGACCCGGCGGCGGCGGGCTGGACGATGCTCGGCGAGGTCCGCACCGAGCGCGGCCGCGACGGCCGCCACGGCGCCAGCGTCGCGCGCCCGGACGGGCTCGGCTCGCTGCGGCACCTGCTGTTCGTCGTGCACCGCACCGAGACGCCGTTCGCGGAGATCGACGTCTTCGCCGACCGCTTCCGCGCCGCGGTCGACGCCACCGGGCGCGGCCTGGAGACGGCCCTCGCGGCGGTGATGGGGCCGGCGGGCAGCGCCGAGCTCTCGGTGCAGGGCAGCCGCGTGCTGCTGCGCGTGCCGGCGCACCAGGGCACCACGCGCGTGAAGGTGCTGCTGGCCACCGGCGACGACGCCGCCGCCAAGGCGTTCTACGCCCAGCTCGCGGACACCGCCGGGCCCGTCGACCTGTCGGCGCGGGTCGCCGCGGCGCCGACCTCGCGCTGGGGCGCACCGATCGAGGTCGCCGGCAACCGCGGCGCCGACGACGGACCGTTCGCGGTCGACACGATCACCGTGCCGTTCGACAACCGCTACGGCTCGCTGATGCGGGTGTGCGGCTTCGACTTCTTCCGCGACGGGCGCGCGGCGATCACCACCTGGAACGGCGACGTCTGGGTCGTCGACGGCATCGACGACGGCCTGGCGAAGCTGCGCTGGCAGCGGTTCGCCACCGGGATGTACGACCCGCTCGGGCTGCGCATCGTCGACGACGTCGTCTACGTGCACGGCCGCGACGGCATCACCCGGCTGCACGACCGCGACGGCGACGGCGAGGCCGACCGCTACGAGTGCTTCAACCACGACGTCGAGGTCACCAACGCGTTCCACGAGTTCGCGTTCGACCTGCAGACCGACGCCGAGGGCAACTTCTACTGCAGCAAGGGCGCGCCGGTGAACCCGGGCGGCCGCGGCTTCATGCGCATCGCCGCGCACCACGGCACGATCCTCAAGATCGCCAAGGACGGCAGCGCGCTCGAGGTCGTCGCCGCCGGCATGCGCGCGCCGAACGGCATCGGCGTGTCGCCCGACGGCATCGTCACCAGCGGCGACAACGAGGGCACCTGGATGCCGCGCTGCCGCCTGAACTGGATCACCGACAAGGGCTACTACGCCGGCGTGCGCGACACCGCGCACCGCGACGACGTGCCCGATCAGCCCGACCTGCCGCTGTGCTGGATGCCGATGGACGTCGACAACAGCAGCGGCGGCCAGGTGTGGGTGACCGGTGACCGCTGGGGGCCGCTGCAGGGGCGCCTGCTGCACCTGAGCTACGGCACCTGTGGCGTGTACCTCGTGCTCAAGGAGGAGGTCGACGGTCAGGTGCAGGGCGGCGTCGTGCGCCTGCCGTGCTCGTTCTCGTCGAGCGCGATGCGCGCGCGCTTCCACCCGGTCGACGGCCAGCTCTACGTCGCCGGCCTGCAGGGCTGGCAGACCAGCGCGGCGCGCATCGGCGGTTTCCACCGCGTGCGCCACACCGGTCAGCCGCTGCACCTGCCGGTCGCGCTGCGCACCTGCAAGGAAGGCGTCTACCTGACGTTCGCCGAGCCGCTCGCTCCCGACACCGCGGCCGATCCGGACAGCTACGGCGTCGAGATCTGGAACTACCTCTACTCGCAGAACTACGGCTCGCCCGAGCTGTCGATCCTGCACCCCGAGCGGCAGATCGAGCAGGGCAAGCCCAACCGCGACCCGCTGCCGGTGACCGCGGCGAAGCTGTCGCCAGACGGCCGCACGGTGTTCCTGGCGGTCCAGGGCATGCAGCCGGTGATGCAGATGCGGATCGCGTGGAACGTCGACGCCGCGGACGGCGCGCAGCTGAAGGGCGAACTGCACAACACGATCCACCGGCTCGGCGACGATCCGGGGTTCCCGCCGGCGCCGCCGGCCGGGCGATGAGCGCGTCGATGACCGTGCCGGCGCCGCCGCGGGTGCGGCCCTCGCGCTGGCGCAAGGTCGCGTTCGCGGTGGTGCCGCTGCTGGCGTTGCTGGCGGTGGGCGAGCTGGTGGCGCGCCTCGTGCGCGCGCCGCTGCACTTCGGCAGCTTCCGCCAGCTGCGCGTCGACCTGCTGCAGCGCGGGTATCCGGCGCAGCTGGACCCGGACCTCGGCTACGTGCCCGCGCCGAACTACGCGTCGCACGACAACCACTGGGGCACCCAGGTCACGATCGGCGCCGACGGCTGCCGCAGCAACGGCGGCCCGCCGCCGGCGGGGCCGCTGGTGGTCGCGGTCGGCGACTCGTTCACGTTCGGCGACCAGGTCGACGACCGCGACACCTGGCCGGCCTGCCTCGAGCGGCGCCTGGGCCAGCCGGTGCGGAACGGCGGCGTGTTCGGCTACAGCATGGCGCAGTCGGTGCTGCGCGCCGAGGCGCTGCTCGAGGAGCGCCCGGCCCAGTGGCTGGTCGTCAGCGTCTACACCGACGACATCGTCCGCAACGAGTTCAGCCGGCGCTACGCCAGCGTACCGTGGTTCGATCTGCAGGACGGCGCGCTGGTGCTGCAGAACGTGCCGGTGGTCGACGCCCACGATGCCGACGAGCTGCGGCGCCGGGCGTGGAAGGACGCGCTGGGTTGCAGCGCGCTGGTCGATGCGTTCTGCGCCAACGCCTTCCGCCAGTGGTGGGTCGAGGACCAGAAGCAGGTGCGCGCGCACCCGCCCGGGCGCGGTCGCGAGATCGCCGTGCTGCTGGTCGATCGGATCCAGTCGTTCTGCCTGCAGCGCGGCGCGCGGCTGCTGCTGGTGCTGCAGGGGCAGGAGACCACCGACGACGCCGAGGCGGTGTTCGCGCACGCGCGCGCGGCGGGTGTGCGCACCTGCGATCTGATCGCCGCGTACCGCGAGGAACTCGCGCGCGACCCGACGGCGACCGCGCGGCTGTTCGCCGGCCACATGACCGCGGCGGGCAACGACTGGGCCGCCGCGCACATCGCCGCCGCGATGCGCGACGGCTGAGGGGCGAGGCAGGGGCCGCTACTTGCGGCTCTGGATCTCGAGCAGGTGGTAGCCGAACTGCGTCTTGATCGGGCCGTGCACGACGCCGAGGTCGCCGCTGAAGACCACGCGATCGAACTCGGGGACCATCTGGCCCTGGCCGAACTCGCCGAGCGAGCCGCCCTGGCGGCCGGATGGGCACTGGGAGTGCTGCTTGGCGAGGGCGGCGAAGTCGGCGCCTCCTTCGATCTTCTGCTTGAGGTCGAGGCACGACTTCTCGTCGGCGACGAGGATGTGACGGGCTGAGGCGCGAACCATCGGGAGCTCCTGTGGAAAGCCCGCAGCCTCGGCGCTGCCCGCGGCGATTTCCAGCGAAACCCCGTGCGCCGCGGCCGCGGTTGCGACCGCGCGCGGAGACCGCGGGCGAGGCGCGGGACGCGGCTGCTAAGATGCGCCGGCCGATGACACCGCACGCAGTCCACGCTCTCTCCGTCCTGGCGCTGCTGGTCGCCGCGACGGCGCTGCCGGCGGCGCCGCAGGCGCCGACCGCGAGCGCGCGCGCACAGGGCCTGAAGGTCACCTACGCGCCGCTGCAGCCCGAGCGCCGCGACAAGCAGGGCGTGCACAGCTACCGCGCCCGCGTGATGTCGCTGTGCGTGGAGCGCGGCGAGACGCCGACGCCGATGATCGACGCCGGGATGTTCGCGGTGACCTTCGAGGGCCTGCTGCCGCTGCCCGTGCGCGACCGCTTCCGGTTCCGTGTCGAGGGCAAGGGTTCGTTCGAGCTGAGCGTCAACGGCGACAAGGTGCTGTCGGGCGCGCTGCGCCCCGGCAAGCCGCTCGTCACCGACAAGGCCGTGCGGCTGCAGAAGGGCGACAACACGATCGCGCTGCGCGCCGAGAGCGGCGGCAGCGGCGACCTGCAGTTGCGGCTGCTGTGGTCCGGCAGCGACTTCGCGTTCGAGGAGATCGCCCCGGAGCGCTGGGAGTGGCCGCGCGACGACGCCGAGATCGCCGCCGGCGAGCAGCTGCGCCGCGGCCACCAGCTGTTCGTCGAGCGGCGCTGCGCGCGGTGCCACCTGCCCGATCGTCCGCTCGGCGACAGCGCCCAGGACGAGCTGGTGCAGGCCGGGCCCGACCTGCGCGCCGTCGGCGCGCGGGTCCACCCGGCGTTCCTGGTCGAGTGGCTGCGCGACCCGCGTGCCGTGCGCCACGACGCGGCGATGCCGCGCCTGCGGTTCGAGCGCGAGGCGGACGTCGTCGACCTCGCGGCGTGGCTGGCGACCCTCGGGCAGCCGCTGAACGAGGTGCCGGCGCCGGCCGGCGCCGCCGACGCCGGGGCGGTGCGCTTCCGCGAGCTGGGCTGCATCGCCTGTCACGTGCCGCCGGGCGAGGCGCCGCCGCCGGAGCTGCTGGCCGACCGGCTGCCGCTCGACTTCGTGCCGCGCAAGTGGCGTCGAGCGGCGCTGGAGACGTTCCTGCTCGAACCGGGCCGGGACTACGAGCACACCCGCATGCCGGACTTCCGGCTGTCGCCCGGCGACGCGACGGCGCTGGCGGCGTTCCTGGTGCGCGGCGCGCAGCCGGGTGCTGCGCCGCGCGGCGACGTCGACAACGGCCGGCGCGTGGCCGTCCGGCACGGCTGCGATCGCTGCCACGAGCTCGCGCTGCCGGACACCGGCCGACGCTACCAGGAGATCCGGGCGCTGCACGAGGATCACGGCTGCGTGGTCGGCGCCGAGGACGCGCCCGACTTCGCGTTCACGGACGACGAGCGCGCGGCGCTGCAGGCGTTCCTGCCGCGCGCGCTGGCCGCGACCGCGCGGCGCTCGCCGATCGACTACACCGCGCGCATGCTGCCGGAGCTGCGCTGCACGAGCTGCCACGGCATGGACGGCAGCCCGTCGACCTGGGCGCGGCTGGTCGCCGCGCGGGCCGCCGCCGACGGACAGCCGGTGCCGGCCGAGCAGGACCCGGTGGCCCAGGGCGTGCCGGCGCTGACGTTCGTCGGCGCCAAGCTGCAGCCGGGGTGGATGGAGCGCTTCGTGACCGGCCGCGAGGAGTCGCCGCGGCCGTGGCTGCACGCGCGCATGCCGTCGTTCCCGCGGCGCGGCATGTTCGTCGTGCACGGGCTGGTGCGGCAGCACGGCTATCCGCAGCAGGACGAGCCGCCGCAGCCGCCGGACGCGCAGCTGGCCGCGCAGGGCGAGCGCCTGGCGCAGCTGGGCACGGGGTTCGGCTGCGTGCAGTGCCACGGCGTCGGCGACAAGCCGCCGGTGCAGGTGTTCGAGCGGCAGGGCATCAACTTCGCGCAGGCGGCCGACCGGCTGCGCCACGACTACTACATGCGCTGGCTGATGGACCCGCTGCGCATCGACCCCGACGCGCGCATGCCGAAGTACGCCGACCCGAACGGCAAGACCGCGTTCGTCGACGTGCTCGGCGGCGACGCCCACGCGCAGTTCGACGCCATCTGGCACTGGTTCGGCACGCTGCGCTGAGGCGCCGCGGGCCCACGGGTCAGCCCTGCGAGCTGAAGAACCGCTGGATCTCGACCGCGACGTCCTGCGACGTGGGCGACACCGACTCGGCGATCATGCGCAGCATCAGCAGCTTGCCGGCCGCGGAGCCGTCGATCTTGATCTCGAAACCGCACGGGAAGGTGCCGTCGGCCTTGGCGTAGGCCGGGACGGTCCAGCGCCCGGCCTTGCCGTTGGCGGCCAGGCGCATGCGGCGCTTGCCGAACGGGCGCGACGAGTCCACCGCCTCGCCGCCGCTCACGTACGCGTCGGTCGCGAGCTGGCTCAGCGTGCCGGACGGCGTCACCTCGAACAACCCGGTGGCGCGGGGCGAGGTGCTGTCCCAGGCGTAGCGGACACCGTTGTCGTAGAGCTGCTCGAGCACGTCGATGCGCGCGATCGGGTCGGTGATCTCGTTGATGTCCCAGTAGTCGACGATCGGGTCGCTGATCCAGCGGATCAGGTCGAACGAGGTCGCCTCCGGGATCGGCGCGGTCACGACGAACACCAGGCTCTGCACGTGGAACTGGCCGGTCATCCCGTACTTGACCTCGACGCGCGGACCGCGCCGGGCGACGAACAGGACGTTGCCGGTCTCCGCCACCCCGGGCGGGTCGGGTTCGAAGTAGCCGTTGGCCGTCAGCCGCGGCAGCCGCGCGCCGTTGCCGATCAGGTCGTAGCCGACGTCCATCGCCTGCAGGTAGTCACCGTCCTGCGCGCTGTCGCCGAAGATGCGGGTCGAGTAGTCGACGTCGCGCTCGACGCGGCGGGCGACGCGGTCGGCGACGTCGCCCAGCCGGAACGCCGCGCGCTGCTCGGAGCGCACGCCCGACAGCGTGTTCATCGACTCGGTGACCATGATCATCAGGACCGACATCACGGTCGCCATGATCAGCACCTCGGTGGTCGACATGCCGGACTGGTCGCGCGCGGTCACGAGCTCCTCCGCACGTAGATCCGGATCTTGTGGCTGGAGTTGTGGCAGCGGGTGGTGGTGCGCCACGCCTCGACCAGGACGACGTACTCGCCGGCCGGCAGCGTCGGCAGCGGGAACGTGAACGACTCGTTGCCGACGCCCGCGTCGGTCAGCCGTTCGGCGATGTCCTCGGGCCAGCTGCCCGGCGCGGTCGGCTGATCGCTCAGCGCCGACGTCCAGGTCGAGCCGTTGTCCCCGGAGTACATCACGCGGTAGACCAGGTCGCTCTCGTTCTCGGCGAACGACGCCGGGTGCCCGGTGGTGTAGGCGCGGTCGTCGAACCGCTTCCACGCCGTGTGCCAGCGCACCGTCAGCGACAGCGGGTCCATGTGGTTGCTGCCCGCGGCCGGCTCGAGGATCGTCAGCTGCGGCAGCATCTCGGCGCGGCCGACGACCGCCGGCTTGCCGGCGACGTGCAGGCCACGCAGCCCGAGCGCCAGGGCCTGGCGGGCGACCTCGCGGGCGTTGGCGGCCGCCGTCGGCGCCTCCCACGGCAGGAGGAACGCGGCCGTCGAGCCGGCCCAGCGCGCGATCAGCGAAGTGGCATCGGTCGTGCCGACCCGCTCCCAGCAGCGCTCGAGCTGGGTCGCGGTCGAGCGCGGGTAGGAGTCGACGAAGTCGAAGGCCGGCAGCGTGCCGCCGTAGGTCTCCTCGAGGCCGATGCGCGAGCGCGACGCGAGGCCGGTCGGCGGCACGAGGTTGGTGGCCTCGTTGGCGTCGTCGACGCCCGCGCCGGCGATCTGCGCGGCGGCGGCCGCGGCGACGGTCATGTAGGTCTTGCTGCTGGAGCCGGTGTTGACCAGCGTCATGCCGCCGGCATCGCCCATCACGGCGCCGATCGTCGCGGCGAACTCGGTGCCGACCGGCAGGCCGGTCAGCGGTGCGCCGCTCAGCAGCTCCCAGCGCAGGTCGGTGCCGGCCAGCGCCACGTTGCCGGTCGCGATCCACTCCGCCGCCCGGTCCTCCGGGCACAGCTCGCCGAGCCACGGCTTGGCCCACCAGTCGGCGCCGGCGTCGCGCAGCACGACGGCGCCGCTCGTGCCGCTCGCCCGGATCGTGTCGACGGCGGGCAGCGTGCCCCCGGACCAGCCTTGGTGCAGCTCGACCCCGGCCGTGCTGTTGCCGTCGCGGGCCGCGATCTCGCCGCCGAGCAGCAGCGTGTGCGCGAGCGGCCCGGTGGGCGCCACGAACACGGAGCCGCAGTCCTGGAGGGCCGCGCGCAGCAACTGCAGCAGGCGCGGGGCGTCCTCGCGGGCGCCGCCGGCGAAGCCGTCCTGCAGGCGCGCGGGCGCGAACCCGGGCCACTGCGGCCGGGCGTCGGCGACCGAGTCGGCGAGGTCGTCGAAGTGCCAGTTGTAGCCGTTCGGGAAGCCGGTGCCGCCCGACATGAGGTCGGCGTACGGGCACAGGCGCGGGTCACCGAGGAACTGGCTGCGCTCGGTCCAGGGCACCGCCGCGGGGGTGCGGGACCACCACGCCCAGGTCTCCGACGCGTTCATCGGCTGGTGCGCGGTCGGCCAGCGCTGGCCGGTGCCGTAGTCGGTGCCGATGCGGGTGACCACGCGCACCAGCTGGTCGGTGTCGGGCAGCAGGCTGCCGGTGAAGACCTCGCTCGGCAGCTCGATCCGCCAACGCGCGGTGTTGCGCGGGTTGCTGCCGGCGGAGGCGGTGGCCAGGTCCCGACCGAACGCGCCGTCGACCGGCGACGGCACGTACTCGAGGCCGTAGAGCCGGGCGGCGCTGGCGAGTCCGCCGGTGCCGACGGGCGGCGCCACCAGCGGCGTGTTGTGCAGCTTGATCCAGGTGTACGGCTGCGCGCCGCCGGTGTAGCCGGCCTCGTACCACATCTCGTACGGCGCGGTCGCCGCCGCCGGCGCCTCGCCCGCGGCACTGTCGAAGCCCTGGTAGTCGCGGCCGGTGCCGCTGGCCAGGCCGGTCGTGGTGTTGACGCCGCCGGGCAGCCGGCGGATCCGGAGCGTCGCGCCGGTGGGCGCGTTGATGGCGCCGGTCAGGTCGACGCCGTGGATCTGCACGAGGATCGGCTCGCCGAGCACGGCGCCGGCGCCCTCGGTGCGCCACGCGTAGACGCGCAGCTGCAGCGGTGACGTGTCGTCGTGCGCGGTGTCGCCGTTCGGGTCGCGCGGCGTCCACAGCCGCGCCGGGTGGGTCACCACCCGGACGCCGGGGCGGCCCACGGGGTCCTTGGCGGCGTCGCTGTAGTTGCGCAGCGGCGGTGCCGGCACGCCACGGCCGTGCAGGTTCACGAAGATCGCGTTGCGGTAGCGATCGGGCCGCTGGTGCATGTCGTCGAGCAGCAGCTGCAGCGGCAGCTCTTGCTCGTCCTCGAGCCCTTCGGCGAGGCGCTGCTCCCAGAGCCGCCACGCCGCCGGCGTGCGCATGCAGTGGTTGTTGCGGTCGGCGATCGCCGACGGGATCGACTCGGCGTTGCCGTGGACGAGTCCCAGCTCGGTGCGATGGGTGCCGGCCAGCAGGTCGCTGCGGTAGAGCTGCTGGCCCGTGTGCGCGCCGCCCAGGGCGCCCGGCAGCCAGTAGGCGGCCGGCGTGAACTGGTCGGCGGGGCGCACGGTGTTGACGTACGGGATGTAGCTGGCGTCGCGTCCGTAGCCGAGGCGGTGGATCCAGTGCAGGCGCAACCGCGCCTGCGACTGACCGGCGATCGCGTTGGCGGCGCTGGTCACGTGGGCGCGCAGCTCGCCGAGGTCCGCCCACAGCGACGGCGTCTCGGCGCAGGCCAGCACGTAGACGTCGTGGACCTGCTCGGGCGAATCGGTGGACGGCAGCAGCGAGAACAGCTGCGCATGGCTCGCCTCGAGGCGCCAGCTCCCGCTGTCGTCGCGGCGCTCGATGACGACCCGGCAGTAGTAGAGACCGGGGCTCTCGTGCGGCGTGGCCGTGACGGTGCGGCCCCACATCCAGTCGCCGCGGCGCCGGACGTTCCCCGACATCGGGTGCTGCGGCTCGAACGCCAGGCCCTCGCCGTCGACGCGCGTCGTCAGCACCGGGTTGCGGTCGGCGTCGACCAGCGTGTAGAGGTCGTCGCTGGTGGTGATGCGCCCGAGTGCGATCGAGTTGTGGATCTCGCCGAGCAGCGCCGCGGCCTTCTGGTAGGCGAACGCGCGGTTCTCGTTGGCGTTGGATTCGCGGAAGCTGATCGACAGCTGCTGCACCATGACCATCAGCCCCGTGGCGATGATGCCGATGGCGATCATCGTCTCGAAGATGCTCCAGCCGCCTTCCGGCGACCGCAGCTCCTGGGGGGACCGGTTCATCGCAGCGTGGTCGTGAGGTCGCTCGGGGCGGCGAACGCGCCCGACGGGGCCGCGGGTCGCTTGTCCCGGCTGATCCGGTACTGCGACAGCGAGGTCTGCAGCGCCGTCACGGTGGCGGGGTCGGACTTGATGACCACGGTGTCCGCGGAGCCGCCGATCTTGAACAGGCCGTGGACGATCATGGTGCCGACGAAGGTGAACGGTCCCTCGATGACCGCGTCGCCCTTGACGTAGACGACGCCGGCGAAGTTGCTGGCGTTGCCGTCCACCGCGGTGAGGTTGCCGTCGACGATCAGCAGCATGCGCCCCCGCAGCGACAGGCCGCCGGGCGTCAGGTCGAGGTCGGAGGGCACGTAGACCGCCTGATCGTTGAGCCGCCGGCCGATCAGCTGGCGCGGCGAGTGGAGGACCAGGTCGGCGAGGTTGCGCAGCTTGTCCTCGCGCATGCCGAAGATCGAGTCGACCGACAGGTCGAGGCCGAGGATCGACACCCCGATCGGCGAGCCGGAGATCGAGATGTCGAAGATCGGCAGCGGCAGCGGGATGCCGGGGTCCTTGTAGGCGACCGCCGGGCCGCCGGAGCCGTCGATCGTGCCGTTGCCGCGCATGTCGACCTGCGACGGGTCCTCGACCACGATCGCGGTGTCGGTCGGCAGGTTCAGGTTCATGCCGCGGACCTCGGTGCGCACTGCCTGGGTCGAGATCACGCGGTTCGGCGCCTGGTCGTACGCCCGGCTCGGGTCCTGGATCTCGTACAGGTAGCCGCGCGCGCCCACGTCCCAGACGGTTCCGGGCGGCTCCCCGTAGTGGACCGACACGTCGATGGTCTCGTCGTTGCGGACCTCGTAGCGGCCCCAGAGGTTGCCGTTCACCTCGAAGTCGCGGACCAGCCCGACGCCGGGGTCGCTGGTGTCGTTGACGGGCGGGTCGCTGGCGAGGTCGAGCTGCGGCGCGAAGGTGGTGACCGGCTGCACGGTCTGCCGCCGCAGGTACGCGGTTGCGTCGGTCAGCCCCGACTCGGCGATCGTGTTGGCGAGATCGACGCGCCGGTAGCGCGTGTCCATCACCCGCCGGTTGGCCGACATCTCGAAGCTGTGGGCGACCAGGATCCCGGTCGTCAGCGACACGAAGAACAGCGCCCAGACCAGCACTGAGCCGTCCTCGCTCCCGGACGGCTGTCGCCACGCACACGCGGCCGCGCGTGACGCGGTGCTTCGACACGGGTTCATGTCCAAGGTGTCGTCACGGGCGCGGGGCGACTTGAGGGTTGTCGGCAGGCGGGATCGGTCGGGTCGGTCCCGCCGATCACGCCGCCGTCCCGGATCGGGACGGCCAGGTTCCGCGTGTCATCGCAGCTGCTTGCCGGGGCATCGGTTCGGCGCGCGAATCGCTCGACTCGGCGGTGCCGCCATGCCGATCCCGGGCAGGTGACCCGCGACCCTCGTGACCCTGGCACGACCGCACCCGGCTGGCAGCCGACGGCGTCGGGCGCGCCGCCGTCCGTGCGCCCGGCCCTGCCGCCGTCGGCGATCGCGGGCAGCGGCTCGGGGTTCCGCGGCAACGAGGCGCCGGTCGACGCGCGGCAGCGGGTGTTCGGCGACTACGTGATCGAGCGCGAGATCGGCCGCGGCGGCATGGGCGTCGTGTGGCTCGCGACGCAGCGCTCGCTCGGTCGTCGCGTCGCGCTGAAGGTGCTGCCCAACTTCGCGGCCATGGACACGTCCGCCGTGCTGCGCTTCCGCCGCGAGGCGGAGGCGACCGGGCGCATCACCCACCCCGGCATCGTGCCGGTCTACGGCGTCGGCGAGGTGGACGGTATCCACTACTTCGCGATGGAGTTCATCGACGGGCCGCCGCTGGGCCCGATCCTCGAGCAGCTGTCGCTGCGCCAGGCCGAACGGCTGCGCGGCTCGCTGGTCGAGGAGGCGATGCTGCTCGATCGCTATCCGTCGATGCGCGAGCCGCCGGCGACCGGCGCCGGCAACCGCTACGTCCGATCGTGCGCGCGGCTGTGCGCCGATGTCGCCAACGCGCTCGCCGCCGCGCACCGCGAGCGGGTGATCCACCGCGACCTCAAGCCCAACAACATCCTGATCCACCCCGCCGGCCGCCCGGTGCTGGTGGACTTCGGCCTGGCCCGCGACGAGCAGAACAGCAACCTGACGCGCAGCGGCGAGCAGATCGGCACGCCGGCGTACATGGCGCCGGAGCAGGCGCGCGGACATCGCCAGGTCGACACCCGCGTCGACATCTACGGCCTCGGCGCCGTGCTGTACGAGCTGTTGACGCTGCGGCCGCCCTTCGAGGGCAGCAACACCGCCGAGATCGCGCACCGCATCCTGACCGAGGAGCCGGTCCCGGTGCGGCGGCTCAACCCGAACGTGCCGGTCGACCTCGCGGCGATCGTGCACCGCTGCCTCGCCAAGGAGCCCGATGGCCGCTACCCGGTGATCGAGGCCGTCGAGCTCGACCTGCGCAACTTCCTCGCCGGCCGGCCGGTCGCCGCCGAGCTGCCGAGCGCGATGGCGCGGCTGCAGGGCAAGCTGCAGCGCCATCGCCAGTCGCTGGCGATCGGCGCCAGCGCCGCGCTGGTGGCCACGGTGATCGCGGTGTTCGCCGGCGTCGTCGACGACCGCGGCGACGTCAACAACGGCATGGCGGCGCTCGCCGAGGCGCGGCAGATGCTGGTCGAGATGCGCGACCCCGAGCGAGCGCGCGACCTGTACGAGCGCGCCGCGGCGCTGACCAAGCGCGCCGACCAGGTGCGGCAGCAGCGTCGCGACGACTTCCGTGAAGCCTTCCGGCGCCACTATCCGGACAAGTCGGCGGGCCCCGAGATGCTGCGCCGGTTCGCCGCCGTCTTCGACGCCGACGACCGCCGGGACCTGCGCGACCTGCTCGACCGTCTGGACGGCCGCGGCCGCCTGCACTTCGGCTCGCGCGCGCTGCAGCTGGAGACCGCGGCGCTCGAGGCGCGCGCGGTCACCGACGTCGGTCTGCAGCCCGAGTGGACGCCGGTGCGCGCCGACCAGCCGATCCCGACCGGCGAGTACCTGCTGCGTGCGACGTCCAAGGACGGCGCGGTCGCGGTGACCTGGGCGGCCGTGCGCGCCGACGAGGACACGCGGATCGAGCCGCGCTACCTGGGCGCCGACGAGCTGCCGCCGGACCACGCCGCCGTCGTCGACCCGCTGGCCGGCGCCACGATCGCGGTGGCGCAGTACGAGGTGACGCGCGCCGAGTGGCGCGACTGGCTGCTGACGATCGAGGACCCCGAGCTGCGCGAGGAGATGACGCCGACGGTCTGGGGAGACGGCGACGACGACCTGCCGGTGCGCGGGCTGTCGTTCCACCAGGCGCGCGCGTTCGCGGCGGCACACGGCGCGCATCTGCCGACCGCGCGCGAGCAGTGGCTGGCCGGCAGCGCCGGCCTGCAGGGGCTGCGGATGCCGTGGGGAGGCAGCTACGACCGGACGCGGATCGCCGCCGACCCGTTCCAGATGAGCGAGCCGCTGCCGGCCACGTCGCTGCCGTTCGGCCAGTCGCCGCTCGGCGTGCACCACGTGCTCGGCAACGTCGCGGAGGTGCTGTCCGCGTTCGACGGCGAGCTGCGCATGGGCGGCGGCAGCTTCCTCGACGATCCGGCGACCTTGATGCTCGACGGCGCGCGGCGCACCGTGCCGACGGCGCCGCTGCCGGGGATCGGCCGCGGCCACGCCGGCGCGGGCATGCGCCTGTACGGCTTCGTGGCCGCGCTCGACGAGCCGAAGGCCGCGGCAGCCGCCGCCGAGCGGCGCGCCGAGCTGCGCACCAGCGCGGTCGGCTGCCTGTTCAACGACTGGACGCTGCGCCGCGACGGCACCATCGACTGCCAGGTCGAGCTGAACGGAACCTACGACGGCGGCCAGCGGTCGTGGTACCTCTACTTCGACACGCCGGGCTACCTGCAGCTGGCGGGCTCCGTCCGTGCGCTCGACGGCCACCGGAACCTGCTGCCGGCGCAGGCGCTGCTCGAGACCGGCGCCGAGCGCAGCACGCTGCTCGCCGAACTGCCGCAGGAGCTGCGGCGCGGCCAGGGATACCGCTTCTTCCTGACCGCCCGCCTGCAGCCGGGCAGCGGTCTGATGCCGGTGCGCGACGGCTACGTGCTGCGGCTGCCGCTCAAGCGCGGTTACTCGGTGGCGCAGGTCTACACGCTGACGCTGCCGGACAGCTGCGTGGTCGAGGAAGTGACGCCGCCGGCGACGACGTGGTCGGCCGAGGGGCGCACGGTGCTGTCGTGGGAGCCGACCTCGTCCGAGCAGATCGAGACCGCGGTCATCCGCCTGCGCGCCGACGGGGCGTTCGGCGACGGGCTGGTCGGGCGCCGCGCGGCCGAGCGGCGATGCCGCGACTTCCTGCGCGCCTGGAACGCGCGCCAGGGCCGCCTCGAGGGCCTGCTCGACCCCGACTTCGTGCGGCAGCCGGGCAGCGTCGACCGCGCCCGCACGCTGGCGCACCGGACCGGCGAGACCTTCGAGTTCGTCGAGCTGGCCGACTCGGTCGCGGTCGGCGACGTCGAGACCTCGGAGATCGTCGTCGACTGGAAGATGCGCGACCGCGCCGGGGCGCCGTTCGAGCTGCACGGCTGGCGGCTGGCGCTGCAGTGGCGCCACGACGGCGCCGCGGTGCGGGCGGTGCGCATGCACCCGTTCACGCTGTCCGACCAGGGGCGCTACGACGGCGAGTCGGGCTACGTGCACGGCCGCCGCATGCGCGTGCGGCTGGCGTCGGTGCCCGAGACCAAGCTGGTCCGCACCCAGGACGAGCTGTGCGAACTGCAGGTGAAGCTGGCCAAGGTCGAGTCGCCGTGGACCACGCAGGTGCTGGGCTGCTTCGCCGACGCCAACGAGACGCAGGAGTCGATCCGGTTCCGCCTGTCGGGCGGCGCCTCGGTGCTGCGTCCCGGCGTCATGTTGTCGGCGCGCGACACCGCCGACGGGCACGAGCAGGAGTGGCTGTTCGAGGGCGAGGAGTTCTCGCGCGAGCGCTGGCTGTTCGTGCAGCGCGGCAGCCGTCACCTGCTGTTGCGCTTCGCCTGCGACGCCCGCGACCGCGCGCGGGCGATCGCCGAGTTCGAGGGCGACGGTGCGCAGCGGTGGTTCGCGGCGGTGCTGGGCGCGCTGCAGATCGACTGACCGCGCCGGCGCCGACGCCGGTGGGCCCGGCTGCGGCGGCGCGCCGCCGGCTCAGCTCTCGGCGATCGTGGCCTGCGGCACCACGAACCGGAACGACGCGCCGCCCAGCGGCGAGTCGTCGCACCAGATCGTGCCGCCCATGGCGTCGACGATGCGCTGCACGATCGACAGGCCGAGCCCGGTGCCCTGTGGCTTCTCGGTCATCACGTCGCCGATCTGGCTGAAGCGCTCGAACACCCGCTGACGGTCCTCGGGGGCCACGCCGGGCCCGCTGTCGGACACCGTGAGGTCCACCAGACCGTCGTGCTCCAGCACCTCGACCCGGACCCGGCCGTCGTTCGGGGTGAACTTGACGGCGTTGTCGAGGATGCGGCACAGCACCTCGTGGATGCGCTGCGAGTCGAGCAGCGCCATCGCCCGGTCGACCCCGGTGACCTCGATGGCGACGCTCTTGTCGGCCGCCGCCGGCTCGATCAGCTTCACCGCGGTGCGGACGATCTGGCACAGGTCGACGCGCTCGATGTTCCAGCTGGTGCGGCGCGTCTCGAGCATGCTGTACTCCATCACGTCGTCGACCAGGGTCTTCAGCCGCCGGCTCTCGCTGTTCAGCATGCCCGCGAACTCGCGCCACTCGGCCTCGTCCTCGGGCGTCAGCGTGGTCAGGATCTCGCTGCTGCTGCACATGTTCGTCAGCGGCGTGCGCAGCTCGTGCGAGATCGACGACAGCAGCTCGTCCTTCAGGCGGTTGAGTTCGTGGTTGCGGGTGACGTCGGCGAGCACCACGACCTTGCCGAAGTCCTGGTCGGGGCGGTTGGACTGCACCTGCACGATCGACAGGTCGAGGATGCTGTCGCGGTGGCGGACGTCGCCGATGTGGCGCTCGCCGACCTTGCCGCCGTCGACGCGCTCGAGGCCCTCGCGCAGCGCCGCGCGCAGCTCGCCGTCGACCTTGTCGAGCAGCATCTCGGCCTCGACGTGGCCGTCGGCGAACGCCAGCATGCGGCGGGCGTTGCGGTTGGCCATGACGATGCGGCCGCTGGGGTCGACCACGACCACGCCTTCGCGCAGCGACTGGAGCACCGCGTGCACGCGGTCGAACGCGGCCTCGACCGACATCAGGTTGGCCAGGCTCTGCCGGCCGCGCTGCTCGAGCGCCAGCGACGCCATGTTGAAGCGCCGCATCATCGGCTGCAGCAGCGGCGCGCCGGCCTCGGAGATGCGCGGGGCCTGACCCGACGAGCGCAGCTGGTCCATCGCGCGCACGATCTCGTCGATCGGCTCGAGCAACGAGCGGCGCAGGCGGCGCGCGGCCATGTAGATCGCCGTCGACGCGGCGGCGAGACCGCCGCCGGCGATGCCGATCGCCGACAGCGGCGACACGTCGAAGTACAGGCCGAGCGTCGCCGGCAGCGCGCCGACGGACAGCGTCGCCGTGACGATCGCCGTCTTCCCGAAGCCCAGGTCACGCAGGGTGACCGGAGTCCTGTCGCCGAGCCGCTCCATTCGATCCTGTCGATCGGACGGTCACGGCCTCCGACTTGACGGCGTCGTCGCCGGTTCGGGGACAGCCGCATGGCCGGCCGTCGAGGTTCTCGACAGCCGGCCGGCGGCGGCGCGTCAGGGCATGCCGAGCGTCGCGGTGACGCGGTTGGTCGAGGAGTACGACTGCAGCTGCAGCGCGCCGTTGAACTCGACCTGGATCGACTGCAGGTGCAGCTGGATCCCGGCGAACTGCGGGGCCAGCGGCAGGCCGAGGCCGAAGCTGCCGGCGCCGCCCGTCGGGAAGAAGAAGAACGTCATCTCGTTGCCGTCGATCGGCACCAGCAGGTCGCAGCCCGGAAGGCCGTGCAGCGGGTCGATCGCCGCCAGGGGGATCGAGATCGTCGAGAAGTTCAACAGCCCGAGGTTCAGCGTGCCGGCCGCCAGTCCGGTGGCCGTGAGGCTCAGGCTGCCGCCGAGCCACGGCGCGGCGTCGGCCGACAGCGACAGCAGTCCGCCGCCCGGTCCGGTGCAGGTGGGCGCGGTCGCGGTGGTCGACGCCACCGGCGTGGCCTGGTACTCGGCGACGCCGGTCGTGCCGCCGTTGGGCTGGCCGCTGATCTTGTAGACCTTGCCGGTGGTCGGCAGGAACGCCGCGAAGTAGCGGCTCAGGCGACCGATCACCGGGTCGTTCTCGTTCCAGGTCGCGAGCGCCGGCACGGTGTTCTTGCGGCTGTAGAGGACCCACTGGTTGGTGGTGCAGTCGAACTCGCTGGTCCAGTTGGTCGGCGAGCCGTTGTACTGCTCCCACTGGCCGGTGCCGGCGTTGAACCAGCCGTAGACGAACGTGGTGTTCGTCGGCGTCGCGGTGGCCGCCGAGCTGGTGAACGTGCCGACGCTGATGCCCTGGCCGCCCTGCAGCACGACGCGCTGGCGCAGCGGGTCGTAGACCGCCTGTGCGGCCGCGGCGCTCGCCGGGTGCGTGCCGGTCTGCGTCACGAAGTCGTAGTCGCTGATCTTGGTCCAGTCGGCGCCGTTCCAGGTCCAGACGTCGAGGTGACGCAGCCGGTCCGTGGTGGTGGTGAGCGAATCGTCGACGCCGCCGCACAGCAGCACGTCGCCGTAGGGCGCGCCGCGCGTCACCAGCGAGTGGTTGTGGCGCGCCGGCGGGACGTTGGCGGGCGCGAACGGCAGCCAGGTGCCGGCGACGAAGACCCAGGTCTCGGCGACCGGACTGGTGGGCGACAGGCTGACGTCGCCGCCGAACAGGACCATCCCGCCCGTCGCCGGGTCCCAGGTCATCGACGCGTTGCGCCGCGGGCTCGGGCCGCCGGGCAGCGTGACGTCGGTCCAGGTGTTGGTGCCGGGGTCCCACTCCCAGGTGTCGCCGAGCAGGGTCTGGGTGACCGCCGGTCCGCCGACCGGGCCGGTGCCGGTGTCGCCGCCGAACACCATCAGGCGGTTGGTGGCGAAGTTCCAGGCCACCGCGGCGCCGCCGCGCGGCGCGGGGAACCCCGCCGCCGACGTGTCCGGGTTGAGCACGGTGAACGCGCTGCCGTCGAACTCGTACAGGGCGTTGTGGGTGGTGGAGTTGGCGTTGCCGTCGCGCCCGCCGAACACGTAGATCCGGTCGGCGCTGGCCGCGCCGGGGTTGTCGCGGCGCTGGCTCGGCAGGCCGGTGGTGGACACCGTGGTCCACGACGCGCGCGGCGCGGCGCGGAGCAGGGTCTGGGGCTGGGGCAGCTGGGCCAGCGCGGCGGGCGCCAGGACGCTGGTCGCGGCGAGAACGGGAAAGAGGTGGCGGTTCATGGGTGGGGACGAGGATCCGGGACGCCCCGCGCACCGTGCGCCGGGCGCGCTGTCAGGCGTCGGATCGCGCCCGGCGGCCGGCACATTCCGGGGCCGGGCGTCGGACGGGGCGTCGATCGGTTGCGCCGCACCTGCCGCCGGGCAACAGTGGCCGCATGCTGTCGCGCCGCACCTTCCTCGGGGCGCTCGGGGTGACCCCCGCCGCCTGTGCCAGCCTGGTCCCGGATCGCGCGGCGCGGACGGCGGCGCGCCTGCGGGCGCTGCAGGGCGACGGCCGGTCGCCGGCAGAGGTCGCCCGCGACGAGACCGTTTGGCGGTCGGTGCAGGAGGCGTTCGCGGTCGACCGCGACCTGACCAACCTGAACAACGGCGGCGTCAGCCCGGCGCCGCAGGTCGTCCACGCCAAGTACAAGGAGCGGCTCGACATCAGCAACAACGCGCCGCCGTACCACATGTGGCGGGTGCTGGCGCCGGGGCGCGAGACCGTGCGCCAGCGGCTCGGCCGCGCGTTCGGCGCCGACCCCGAGGAGCTGGCGATCACCCGCAATGCGTCGGAGAGCCTGATGATCTGCCAGCACGGCCTCGACCTGCCGCGCGGCTGCGAGGTGCTGACCACCGACCAGGACTACCCGCGCATGCTGCAGGCGTTCCGGCAGCGCGAGCGGCGCGAGGGCATCGTCGTGCAGAAGGTCGAGCTGCCGGTGCCGTGCGTCGACGACGACGACGCGGTGCGGCGGTTCGAGGCCGCGATCACCGACCGGACCAGGCTGATCCTGGTGTGCCACGTCGTCAATCTGACCGGGCAGGTGCTGCCGGTGGCGCGCATCGCGGCGCTCGGTCGCGCGCGCGGCATCCCGGTGCTGGTCGACGGCGCGCACGCCATCGCGCAGTTCCCGTTCCGGCTCGACGAGCTCGGCTGTGACTTCTACGGCACCTCGCTGCACAAGTGGCTGTTCGCGCCGATCGGCACCGGCCTGCTGTACGTGCGTCGCGAACGCATCCCTTCCCTGTGGCCGCTGTTCGCCGCGAGCGAGGAGCTCGACGACGACATCCGCAAGTTCGAGGAGATCGGCACCCACCCGGTGGCGCTGGCGCTGGGAATCGCCGAGGCGCTGACGTTCCACGAGGGCCTCGGCGCCGAACGGAAGGCGGCGCGGCTGTGCTACCTGCGCGATCGCTGGGTCCTGGCGCTGCGCGACCACGAGCGCATCCGTCTGCTGACCGACCTCGCGCCCGGCCGCGCCTACGGCATCGCCACGGTCGGCATCGACGGCGTGCCTACCGCCGACCTCGGCGCGCATCTCTGGCAGCGGCACCGCATCCTGGTGTCGCCGATCGTGCACCCGCGCTTCGAGGGCGTCCGCGTCAGCCCGAGCGTCTACACGACGCTCGAGGAGGTCGACCGCTTCGTCGACGCGATGCGCGACGTCGCCGACCACGGGCTGCCGGCCTGAGCTGGCCGACTCGAGCTGGCCGACTTGAGCTGGCCGGCCTGGGCCGGCGGCCGGGTCACCACGGCCTCACTTGCCGGCGTCGAGGTCGCGGTACTTGCGGCGGTACTTGTCGGCGAGCTCGGTCTGCTTGTTGCGCAGGTCGACCTCGCGGCCCTGGATCCAGGCGCGGTCGATGCGGGTGGTGAGCTCCAACGGGTTGCCGTCGGCGACGAACAGCGTCGCCAGCTTGCCCGGGGTCAGCGTGCCGAGGCGGTCGCCGACGCCGAGGATCGCGGCCGCGTCGCGCGTGATCGCCGCCAGCGCGCGCTCGCGGTCGAGGCCGAACGCCGCGGCGGTGGCGGCGTGGTACGGCAGGTTGCGCTCGTGCGCGAACTCCTCGCCGGTGGCGATGCAGAACTTCACCCCGCGGCCGGCCAGCAGCGCCGGGAGCGCGAACGGCTCGTCGTAGTCCGCGTCGTCGCGGCGGGGCAGGCGGTGCGTGCCGGTCAGGATGACGGGCACCTCGTACTGCACCAGCAGTTCGGTGCACAGCGCGGCGTCCTGGCCGCCGACGATGACCGGCCGCAGCTCGCGGCCGGTCGCCCACAGCACCGCCGACTCGATCTGCTCGAGGTCGTTCGCCAGCAGGAACACCGGCGTCTCGCCGCGCAGCGCCGGCACCAGCGCCTGCGCCCGCAGGTCCGGCGGCGTGGTCGGGTCGACCATCGAGCGGTCGAGCCAGGCGCGGCAGTGCGCGAACGCGTCGTCGATCCGCTGGCGCGCCTTCTTCGTCGCCGCGGCCGGGTCGTCGTCGTCGCCGCCTGGGCGCCGGCCGCGGCCGCGGCGGCCGCCGCTGCGCTCGGCGGGCCAGGCGACCACGGTGCCGGCGTCGCCCAGCACCGTCATGTCGGCGTTGGTCCAGCCGTCGAGCTGCACGACCGACGCGCGGCCGGGCACCAGGCCGCCGGTGGGGAACACGCCGACCGTCAGCACGCCGTTGCTGCGCGCCACCGGCAGCGCCGTCGAGTCCGGGTTGACGGCGACCGCGGCGAGCGCCTCGGGCGACAGGTCGCCGAGCTCGTCGGTGTCGACGGTCTGCCGCACCATGCCGATCTCGATCAGCCCGAGCTGCGAGCTGGCGGCGATCAGGCCGGGGAAGACGTGGCGGCCGGTGGCGTCGATCACCAGCGGTTCGGGGCCGGGCGGCAACGTCAGCGGCTGGTCGGCCGCGAGCACGCCGCCGATCACGCCGTCCGCGAACCACAGCGTGCCGCCGACGATCGTGCCCTTGTCGAGGGTGTGCAGCACCGCGTTGCGGAGCACCACCGGCCGCGTCTGCGGCGCGCCCTTCGGCAGCAGGTCCTGGGCGGCGGCGGCGTTGGGCAGCAGCGCGGCGAGAACTGCGGCCGCGGCCGCCCGTCGGATCCTGGTCGCGCTCATCGCACACCTCCCTCGCACTCGCGGCAGCAGTAGTCGTCGCTGTCGTCCTCGGCCGCCCAGTACGCGTCGCGCTGGTCGCCCTTGTCGGTGCGGCCCGATTTGCCGGCGTCCAGCGCCAGCTGCAGCAGCCGGCGGCGTTCGCGCTCGATCTCGCGGCGCAGCTGCTGGTCGCGCGAGCGCGAGAAGCGCTCGGCGCCGTCGACCCAGGTCGACTCGCACACGCTGGCGTAGCTCAGCGGGTCGCCCGACCAGATCGCGAAGTCCGCGTCCATGCCGCGCTCGAGCGAGCCGATCCGGTCCTGCACGCCGAGCTGGATCGCGGGGTTGCGGGTCACGAACTTCAGCGCCTCCGGCGGCGGCACGCCGCCGTACTTCACCGCCTTGCCGGCCTCGGTGTTGAGTCGTCGCGCGTGCTCGTTGCTGTCGCTGTTGAAGCTCGTGCAGACGCCGGCCTCGTAGAGGATCGCGCCGTTCTCGGGGATCGCGTCGTAGACCTCGAACTTGTAGGCCCACCAGTCGCTGAACGCCGACGCGCCGACCGCGGCCTCGCGGATCGCCTCGGCGACCTTGTAGCCCTCGAGCACGTGCTGGAAC
This sequence comes from Planctomycetota bacterium, assembly GCA_050245995.1. Lineage (GTDB taxonomy): Bacteria > Planctomycetota > UBA1135 > UBA1135 > UBA2386 > JBFWWV01. The sequence continues at coordinate 230,512 of JBFWWV010000005.1, forward strand.
GTGCCGATGCGGAAGCCGAATTCCTGCGCCACCTGGCACAGCATGAAGATCTCGTCCTGGCGGTAGCTGTGGCAGTGCACGCGGCGCGCGCCGGCCAGGATCTCGGCCAGCGCCTCGAGCTCGAGGTCGCGGCGCGGCGGCAGCACGGCGGCGCGTGCCTTGGGCTGCAGCGCCTCGTACTCCTGCAGGCGCCGCCGGTAGTCGACGGCGGCCAGGAACCGGTCGCGGATCAGCGCCTCGACGCCCATGCGCGTGTTGGGGTAGCGGTCGCCGGGCTCGCGGCTGTTGGCGCGGCGCGGGTTCTCGCCGAGCGCGAACTTGATGCCGTCGACGGCGCCCTGCATGCGCATCTCGTCCGGGTGCTGCACGCCCCAGCGCACCTTGGTGGTGCAGCTCTGGCCGCCGATGGCGTTGGCCGAGCCGTGCAGCTGGTTCACGGCGGTGACGCCGCCGGCGAGCTGGCGGTACCAGTTGACGTCGTCGGGGTCGATCACGTCCTGGATGCGGACCTCGGCGGTGACCGCCTCGCCGCCCTCGTTGACGCCGCGCGAGATGCCGGTGTGCGAGTGGCAGTCGATCAGGCCGGGCGTGATGTGCTTGCCGGTGCAGTCGCGGCGCTCGGCGTCGTCCGGGACCGCCGGCAGGTCCTCGCGCCGGCCGGCGAACACCACCTTGCCGTCGCGCACGAACAGCGCGCCGAGCTCGATCGTGCCGGCGTCGCCGCAGGTCCACAGCGTGGCGCCGGTGAACACCGCGGTGCGCGGCCTGGGTGGCTCCGTCACTCCGTACCCGCCGAGCGGCGTCGCCAGCGGCGGCGTGGCCTTGACCTCGTCCGTGGCGTCGGCGTCGTCCTGGTCCTCGGCGTCGTCCTTGTCCTTCGCCTTGTCCTCGTCGGCGTCGGCCTGCCTGGCGTCCGCCGCGGGCGCGTCGCCGGTCCGCTCGCCGCGCAGCGCGACCACGCCGTCGGCCGTGTGCACGCTGCCGACCAGCGTGCCGTCGCGGAGCCGGCCCCGCACCCAGCACGCGTCGTCGCCGAGCGCCGCGTCCTGCAGCAGGAACTCGAGGCGCGCGTCGTCGACGCGGGCGCCGCGCACCTTCGCCTTGCGGTCGCCGAGCTTCGCCTTGACCTTGTCGCCGGTCACCGTGAGCTCCACCTGCACCGGCTCGGCGCGCGCGATCGACGCGCTCCAGAGGCCGTCGAAGGCCTTCGGCTTCGCCGCCGTGACCTCGTGCCGGCGACCCGCGACCCACACCGCGTCGATCCGCGCCTTCGGGTCGAACAGGTCGCCCTCGACGGCGACGACGTTGGCGATGCGCCCCGGCTGCAGCGTGCCGAGGTCCTGCGCCACGCCGAGCAGCTCGGCCGGCACCGTCGTCAGCGCCGCCAGCGCGCGATCCGCGTCGACGCCGTAGCGCAGCGCCGCGGCCAGCGCCTTGCGGAACTCCTTCCTGTCGTCGAGCCGGGCGGTGGTCAGCGCCACCCGCACGTTCGCCTGCAGCAGCCGCTGCAGGTTGCTCGGCGCCTGCTCCCAGCTCTGCAGCTGGCGCAGCGAGGTGCGCTCGGCCTTGGCGACCGTCGACACGTCGGGCGGGTCCGGGAAGTGCAGCGGCACGACCATCGGCAGGCCGGTCGCCGCGATCGCCGCCAGCCGCCGGAACTCCATGCCGCTGCCGATCGCGAACGCCTGCCGTTCGAACTCGGCGGCGACCTTGGCCATGCGCAGCACCTGCAGCTCGTCGTCGGCGTCGAAGGCGAGCGGCAGCGCGCGCTGCGCGGCCAGCGCGGCCAGCGCCGCGTTCGGCGCCGGCGCCGCGGCGGCCAGCGCCGGCACCCGCGCGGCGGTGGCGTTGCAGCGCTCGTACCAGTCGGCGTCGCTGAGCACCTGGCGCAGCAGCGCGATCGCGCCCATCTCGCTGCTCGGGTGGCTGCCCCAGTCGCGCTGCAGGCTGCACAGCTGGTAGGCCGCGTCGCGGACGACCGCGGCGCGTTCGCCGGTGGCCGGCTCGTCGAGCAGCACCACCGCGCCGCTGCCCTTGAACACGCCGCCGGTCGGCGCGATCGCGGCGGCGGCGAATCCGAGCGCGCGCAGCTGTTCGCGATCCTTGTCCGTCGTGCCGTCGCCGTCGAGCGCGCTGCGCTGCGCCAGCACCATCGGGTGCCAGTGCACCATCGGCGCGTCGCGATCGGGCGCCGGCGCGTCGACCGTCAGGTACGGTTCGATCAGCCCGGGATACAGCGTGAGCCCGGTACAGTCGTGAACCGCGGCGCCCGGCGGCGGCGCAGCGCCGCGTTCGACGCGGACCACGCGGCCGTCGCGGATCACCAGCGTCGCGTCGTCGATGCGGGTGCCCGGCTCGACGACCACGGTGCCGTGCACCAGCGCCGCGAACGCCGGATCGCTGGTGGCCGGCCCGTTGGCCGGCGGGCCCTGGCCGAGGAGCGACGGGACGAGCGACAGGGAAGCGACCAGGGCGCGGGCGAGGGCCATGGCCGGACCATAGCCGCTGCCGCGGCCGGCGCCCACGACCCGTGGTCGAGGGCAGGTGCAGGCGGCGCGTCGCGCACGCCTCGAGGCACAGTGGGGGCGCTGCGGCAATCAGGGCGCGCGGAACTCGTGGCGCGCCGAGGTCGCGAACGCACCTGTCGCCGGATCGAGCACCAGCCATTGGGCCGCGAACGGAATGCCCGCCGGGGACAGGCCCGGCACGGGCAAGTCCACGGCGGCGTAGCCGCGATCGGCCCCGGCGGTGCCGACGATCGTCGGCGCGACCAGGAACGGCGGGACATACGCGGTGCAGCCGATCAGGCCCAGCGGGTCGAGCGCCGCCGGCACGGTCAGGCCACCGGAGTTCGTGTCGTCCGCGCCGGCCAGCGCCAGCCACGCCAGGGCGCCGGGCGGTGCCTCGGCGACGGTGATCCGGGCATGGCCCGGAACCAGCCGCATGCCGATCTGCGGCAGATCGCCGGTGCTGGAGCCGGCCGTGCCGACGACCGGCCCCGCGCCCCTGAGGTTGGTGCGCATGGCGAGGATACGGCCGCGGCCGGAGTTCCAGTTCCAATCGATCGAGACCAGGACCGGATACGGACTGTCCGGCTGCGCGCCGAGGCTCCACATGCCGGTGGCGCGCAGGTAGTCGGACTGGCTGACCGAATCGTAGTTCCAGAGCACGCTGGCGTCGCGGCCGGCGTACACGCGGACCTGGCCGTGCACGTTCGGCGCGTGCGGGAAGCCGCCGTTGGGCACGACGAGGTCGGGGATGCCGTCGAGGTCGACATCGATGTCGCCGATCAGCAGGTCCTCGTTGGTCCAGTAGTCGTTCCACTGCCGCAACACGGCGCCCGTGCGGCCAGAGAAGATCGCGATGTTGGTCAGCGGCGACGACCAGTAGCTGGCGGCGGCGTAGTCCGCCGTGCCGTCGCCATCGACGTCGCCCGCGTTGGCCACTGCGCCACCGAGGACGTCGCCGACGTGGATGTCTCCAGTCAGTCGGATCACGCTTCCCGTGCGACCGGAGACGACGACGACGCCGCCTCCGACCGGCTGGAGCACTCCGACGACGAAGTCATCGCCCCCGTCGCCGTCGAGATCCGGCATGGCAGCCACGCTGTAGGCGATGGAGCTGAACGCGTGGAACGGCAGCTCGTACATCAGGGCCCCTGAGTTGTCGTAGACGGAGACCTTGGAGTGCTGGCGCGAACTCGGAGACAGCACGACGAAGTCCGGCCGCCCGTCGCCGTTCACGTCGAGATCCCCGGCCATGGCGCTCGATTCGCCGAAGATCGACCCGAATCCGCCCGCGATGGCCCCTGCCGCCCACCACAGCTGCGCATTGCGGGCGGGCGACCAGATCTCGAGCAGCCGCCAGGCTTGGTACGGATGCCCGAGGACCCGGATGGCGGCAAAGTCCGGCGAGCCATCACCGTCCATGTCCCCGGCGTTGCGCACCGCGAGGATGTCATCGACTACTGGGGGCGTGCCGGGAGCGGTCCACAGTAGCCCGCCGTCGCGCCCGGAGAGGATTCGCACGGTGTAGGACGCTCCGCTTGGCGCGAATCGGTCGGGAGAATAGACAGTCAGTAGATCGTGCCATCCATCGCCGTCATAGTCGCCAAAGGCACTGGCCGCAGAGTACCGCTCGAACCCCTGGCCGACAGTTTCCCAGAGGATCTCCTGCGGTGCCGCCGCGGCGGCGAGCAGGGTCATCGCAAGGACTGAGCGCATCACAGCCTCACCCAGATGGCGTGCGCCGGCACGCCGGTATTGGTCATCAAGAACAGCATGTAGAAGCCGCGCGGCAGCGTCCTGTCGTCGGGCGGCATCGTGAAGCCGATCCGGTTCGGGGCCTTGGGGACGACGACCAGCTCGTGGTAGCGCTGGCACATGTCGCTGTGGTGGGTCGTCGAACCCGGCGCCATCAGCACGACCTTCTGTACCGCGACGCCGAACGGCAGGGCATCGCACAGGGCCGTGAACGTGCCGCCGTAGCTCAAATGGAAGGCGTCGTCCGTCGGATCGGGCGCAACACCGACGATGGTCACGTTCTGCGGCTGGATCGGGATCTCGATCTCCGGGCCCTGGTCCGGCAGGAAGTACGGCGGCGTGAAGATCTCGTAGTCGATTTGGCGCAGGTCCCCGCCCGCGAGCAGGACCCGACCATCCGGCAGCAGCATGGCGGTGGAGTGGTACGCGTGGTCCGATCTCGCAGGGGCCCAAGTCAGCTCGGTCCAACTGGAGGTTCCGGCTACGAAGTGCTCCGGAGTCCGCAGCGGGATGCTGATGTCCGGATCGATCTGGTACACGTTGGCGCCGCCGAGAGCGAGGAGGGACGCGTCCGGCAAGATCACCGTGTTGAGCGTCACCCGAGGTTGATTCAGCGACGGGCCCGAGAACCACTGGGCTCCAGGAGCCATTGGGTTGGTCGAGTCCGCCTGGCAGATCTCGACGGTATTCGTGGTGTGCGGCAGTGGGCTCATCGTGTTGAGCTCGGTGCCCCCTATCCTGGCGATTGCATTGTCGAGACCACCAAGGTTGGGGTAGCGCACGCTTGCACCGTACGCGCGCGGCCGGCCCCAGACTCCGGGCGGAGCTGGGACTGCCGGAGTGTGACCCGCGAGGAACGACCAGGTACCCGGCGACTCGTGGTTCAGTCTGGCCGACAGTGGCGCGAATGCGGAGAAGAAGACTTCGCCAGTCGTGAGCAAGTGGGCCCGTGGATAGAAGTGCAGGAAGTCATCGCTGATGCCCACTGCTCCGGGGCCAGCGAAGGTCTCGATGACGGTGCTGCCGGCCGTGATCGAGTCCTTCGTCAAACCGGTCGAATTCGGGGTCACGAGACCCGTGACTTGGACCCCTTCGTAGGTGTTCCAGGTCGGGTTCTGGGCTGGATTGCCGTTGAGCACGGTGTCACCGCCGAGTACCAGCACGACCTCCTTCTGGTTTGTCCGGTTGAGTCGATGAGTCAGGGTAGCCGTCGGGTAGTAGCGAACATGTTCGAGCTGTTCGAAGTGTTCGACCCAAAGCCCAGCCTCACCCGGGTAGAGGGTGCTGTTGCCAAGGGCCGAGGCCTGTCGTGGGTCAAGGGCAAACACCGTGCGCGCAGCGAACTGCGTCAACGAGACGTCGAACTTGGTCCCGCCGACGACGATCAGATCGCCATTCGGCGACCACACGTGCCCGCTGCAGAACAGGTCGCCGACACGAACCGTCTGGTTCGGCGGTGTCCCGAGGATCTGCGCGCGACTTCGATCGGCAGCAGGAAGTTGCGGAAGCGCGGACCCGCGGGGTTGGGCGCGGGATCGACCACCGCGAACGCCTGGAATGACCAGACGTTGTTCGGATCCCAGTTCGGAGCGAGGCCAACGACGGGCAGGATGTTCCAGACCAGCACGCATCCTCGGTACGGTCCCTTCGGGATGAGCGACATGTGCACGGCGTTGAACGTCTGCGGGAAGTCGAACGTCGTGGTGATCGTGTGGCCGTGGCCGTCCACGAAGCTGCCGGTGAAGAACTGAATACCGGCGAACGGTGTGCCTGGGGCCACGGGATTGGTCGCTGAGGCGGCCTTCGGAAACCCTGGGACCTGCACGATCGGATCGATCCCGTTCTGGTGGTTGAACGCGTCCGTCCAGGCGCCGCCCTGGGCTTGAGCGCCGGCGAACGCGGCTAGGGCGAGGGTGGCGGCTACGCGACGAAGGGCGAGCGACTCACGGTGCGTTCCTTCCTTCCTTCCTTCCTTCCTTCCCTCCTTCCTCTCGAGCATCGTCATGTGGATGGCACCTTGTTCGAGTGACTCTGGTAGACTGCCAGTGTTACTGGACTCATCTGCGAGACCGAGAGCGTACAGCACGTCCCTCCGCGTCGATAGCCATCTCCAGTCGCGACCACCAGCGGTCGATCACCGGTCCCTCGTCCTTAAGACTCCTGAAGCGCCTCATGGACCCGGGCTTGGGTTGGACCGCACGTCTCGGTCACCCGCTCGCGACTGCGCGTCAGCCGGAAGAAGCTGCCGGCAGTCGAGGCGCTGGCTTCGTCTGGATCGGTGGTCGGTAGCCAGCAGGCTGGCCGTCCGCTACCGGAACGTGCCCGCGTCGATCGCGTCCTGCACCGAGTCGATGTCGAGCCAGTTGCCGGCGGTGTAGAGCACCCGGATCGGGTTGCCGGCGCGGACCAGCTCGCGCAGCAGCGTCGCCATGTTGCCCGTGCGCCGCACCTGCGGGTCCTGCAGCAGGCGCTGGAGCGCCTCGCGCACGATCTCGGCGCCGCGCGCGGAGACCTTCAGGAAGCCCATCCATTCGCCGTCGACGCGGCGATCGCCCAGCGGCTCGACCGCGGTGTCGACGACGTCGAGCAGGCAGGCACCCGACGTCGCCGCGGTCAGCGACATCGGTTCGCTGCAGCAGGCCAGCTCGGCCTGGCGGTCGCGGTTGCGGCTGTTCTTCCAGTCGCCGTCGACGAACACGGCGAAGTCGTCCTCGGTCTCGAGCAGCTCCTGCACGATGAACTTGCGGAACAGCACGTCGCCGAACGCGATCACCGTGGTGCCCTCGAGCGCCGGCAGCGCCTGCTGCAGCGTGTGCAGCTCGTGCGTCGTGGCGATGTCGTCGTTGTCGTGGTAGCTGACGCCCTCGACGGTCACGGCCTCCTTGTGGTAGCCGCGCACGACGTGGATGTCGCGGATGCCGGCGGCGCGCAGGCCGGACACCACGTGCGCGAGCACCGGCCGGCCGCCGACCTCGATCATGCACTTCGGCCGCTCGGCGGTGAGCTCGGGCAGGTCGGGGCCGCGCGTCGCGGCCAGCACGATCGCCCGCCCGCCCGCCTGCTGCGGCAGGTAGCGCGCCTCGGCGGCCTTCAGCTCGTCGGCGCCCTGCAGCCGGAACACCTCATGGAGCGGCGCCACGGTCGACTCGACCTCGGCCAGCGACTGGTCCCGGAAGATCCGCTGCGCGGTCTCCTGCATGGCCTTCAGCGAGGCGCGCAGCAGGTGGTTGGCCCAGATCGCGGCGCGGAAGCCGGCCTCGCGGAACACCGCCGTCGGCGTCGAGCAGTACTTGGTCGGCACGATGACGACCGGCGCGCGGTCGGCCCACTCGCGCTGGAACGCGAGCACCTCCTCGGGCGAGCGCAGCGCGCTGTGGATCAGGATCGCGTCGGCGCCGGCCGCGCGGTACGCCTCGGCGCGGCGCAGCGCCTCGTCGAGGCCCCAGCCGGCGATGAACGCCTCGACGCGCGCGACGACGACGAACTGGTCGTCCCACTGGCTGTCCTTGGCGGCGCGCAGACGGCCGCAGAACTCGTCGATGTGGGCGAGCTGCTGCTTGTGGCCGTCCAGGAAGCTGTTGGTCTTGGGGAACAGCTTGTCCTCGAGGCACACGCCGGCGAGGCCGCACTGCTCGAGCTTGCGCACGAAGCGGCGCACGTTGTTGAAGTTGCCGTGGCCCGTGTCGCCGTCGACGAGGATCGGCACGCTGCTGGCATCGGCCATGAACTCGAGCAGCTCGAGCACCTGGGTCCAGCTGGCCTCGTTGCAGTCGCGCACGCCGAGCGCCGCCGAGATCGACAGGCCGCTGGCCCACACCGCCTCGAAGCCGGCCTCCTCGGCGATGCGCGCGCTGAGCCCGCTGTGCGCCTCCATCAGGAAGTCGAGGCCGGGGCGTTCGAGCAGGTGCCGCAGCCGGCGGGTCTTGTTCGGGAACCGGTCGCGGGCGTCGACGGTCCGGCCGCCGGCGTGCGGGAGGCGGACGCAGGCGGGGACGGAGGAGTTCGGACTCGGCTGCGGCTGCATGGCGGACGCACAGGGGCAAGGCGTGTGCCGCAGGATCGAAGCCCGGCTCCGGGGGGCGCGCGGGGGCGCCCGGCCATGCGTGCGTCGGAGCGGAAGCCCCGCGGCAGGCCCGCTCGCAACGCGCACCTGCGGCGTTATGGTCGCCGCACCATGCCAGGGGACGCCGCGCCGCAACCCGGATCCGGCCGCCGCCGCGAGCCGGCGTTCGACCTGCGCACCGCGGCGCTGTTCCGCGCGGCGTTCGCGCTGCCGCCGGCGCAGCGACGGCGCCTGCTGGAGCGGTCGTGCGACGGCGATGCGCCGCTGCGACAGGCGGTCGAGGCGCTGCTGGCGCACCACGACCAGCCGGACTCGCTGCTGGGCCGGCTGTCGGCCGACGGGGTCGAGCCGGTGCCGTCCGCGGAGATCGGCTACACGCTGCTCGAGCGCGTCGGCCGCGGCGGCACCAGCGTGGTCTATCGCGCGCGCCAGCACCAGCCGCAGCGAGTGGTGGCGCTGAAGCTGATCTCGCCCGAGGTGCTCGACGCCGACCAGGTGGCGCGCTTCGAGCGCGAGGTCGAGGTGCTCGGCTTCCTGCGCCACCCCGGCATCTGCCAGCTGTTCGACGCCGGGACGGCCGACTTCGGCCTCGGCATCGGGCCGGTGCCCTTCTTCGCGATGGAGTTCGTCGACGGCGAGCCGATCACGGCGTTCGCGCGCGGCCGCGCACTGTCGGTGGAGCAGCGCTGCGGCCTCCTGATCCAGGTGCTGGAGGCGGTGCACCACGCCCACGAGCGCGACGTCGTTCACCGCGACCTCAAGCCGCAGAACCTCCTGGTCGAGGTGCTGCCGGGCGAACGCGAGCCGCGCGCGAAGGTCCTGGACTTCGGCATCGCGCGCACGATGTCCGAAGGCGCGGCCGCGGTGCGCACCGGCACCGGCATGATCCTCGGCACGCTGGCCTACATGAGCCCGGAGCAGCTGATCGGCGGGGTGGCCGATCCGCGCATCGACATCTACGCGATCGGCGTGCTGGCGTACGAGCTGCTCACCGGCCGGCCGCCGTTCGCGCTGGCCGGCCGCTCGTTGCCGCAGATCCTGCGCATCGTCGAGGCGCGCGAACCGGTGCCGCCGGGTCGCCTCGATCGCCGGCTGCGCGGCGACCTCGAGGTCATCGTCCAGAAGGCGATGGCCAAGGCGCCGGGCGACCGCTACGCGTCGGCCGCGGCGATGGCCGAGGACCTGCGACGGCACCTGCGGGCCGAGCCGATCGCGGCGCGGCCGCCGACGGCCCTCTACCGCCTGCACCGGCTGATCCGTCGCAATCGCGGCGCGGCGGCCGGCGTGGTCGTCTCGTTCGCGGTCCTCCTGCTCTCCCTGGTCGCGGTCGGCCTCTTCGCCGGTCGCGAAGCCGAAGCGCGGGCCCTGGCGGAGCAGACCGGCGCGCGCCTGCGCGAGACCCTGTACCGGACCGAACTGCTGCTGGCCGGTGAGGCCTGGCACGATCCCGGCGGCATCCCGCGCGTGCGCGCGGTGCTCGAGCACTGGCTCCCGGCCGGCGACGGCAACGGCGACGGCGGCGCGGGCGACCTGCGCGGCGCCGTGGCGCGCGGGTTCGAGTGGCACCTGCTCTGGGGCGCCTGCAACCGGGCGCAACGCGTGGCCGAATGCGTGTCGACGCCGATGGGCCTGTGGTGGACCGCCGACGGCGCCCGCGTCATCGTCGAACACTGGGACGGCGCCGCCTTCCACTCGGCCGCCGACGGCGCGCTGCTGCAGCAGGTGCATTCGGCCGCGACGCCGGTGTCGCACGCCGCGCCGACCGCAACGGGCGAGGTGCTGGCGATCACGGAGCCCGCGTCGGTGGTCCGGCTGGTGGACGTCGCCAGCGGGGCCACGCTCGCGATGTTCGAGCACGACGCGCCGGTCCGGCACTGCGTGCTGTCGGCGGACGGACGGCTGCTGGCGACCATCGTCGAGCGGCTCGGCGCCGCGGTCTGGGACACGCAGAGCGGGCGGCGGCTCGCTTTCGTCGAGCACGAGCACGTGCACGCGATCGCGTTGTCGGCGGATGGCGGCCTGTTCGCCGTGTCGATCCCGCGTGCGCTGAAGGACGGGATCGGCGTGCGCGTCTGGCGCGTCGGCGACTGGGCCGAGCCCTGGCGCGTGCTCGCGTCGGAGGGGCTGGAGCACCACGCGCACCTGTGCTTCTCCCGTTCCGGCGACCGGCTGGCCAGCTGCGGCAACGAGGGCTGGTTGCGCGTATGGGACGTCGCGTCGGCGGAGCAGGTGTTCGCGCACCGGCACGCCGACTCGCTCCGGTGCGCGGCGTTCGCGCCCGACGGCGGCCGCCTCGCCGTCGCCTGTCGCGACTACTGCGCCCATGTGCACGATCTGTCGGCCGGCACCGCGCAGGTCCTGCGCGGGCACGATGGCATCGTCGGCGGCGTCGCCTGGAGCCCGGACGGCGCGCGGCTGGTGACGTCGGGAGACGACGGCACGCTGCGGTTCTGGAGTGCCGGCGCCGACGACGTCGTGCGGCGGGTGGCGCCGTCGACGAGTCGGGTCATGGATCATTCGCAGCTGGCGTGGTCGCAGGCCGGCCGGCGGCTGTCGCTGCGGGCCAGCGGCCTGCAGCAGGCCTGGGACTTCACCGCGGATGGCGCCGCGGATGGCGCAGCGGTCGGCGGCACGACCCTCTTCACGATCGATGTCGCCGGTGGCGGCCAACTGTCCGTCGACGGCGAGCGGATCGTCGTGCGTCGTCCGGCCAGGGCCGAGGTCGCGCACGTCCTGCGCGAGCTGCGCGCGATCGCGCCGTCGCCCGCCGGCGACCGGATCGGGCTGTGTGCCCGGGATCGCTTCGAGCTGTGGGATCCGCACGCCGACGCCCTGGTCGTCGGCCTGGACATCCAAGCCGACCTGCGCGGCCTGTCCTGGGATCACACCGGCACGCGCCTGCTGCTGCTGGCGACCGACGACGTCCTGCAGATCGACGGCCGCACCGGCGAACGGCTGGCGGCGCAGCCGTTTCCGATGGGGGCGCTGGCGATCGCCTGCAGTCCGGTCGACGACACCGTCGCGGTGGCCTGCGTCGACCAGCGCGTCCGCCTGTGGTCGCCGTCGCGTCCAGGCATGACCGAGCTGCCCGGCCACACCGGCCACGTGCTGGCCGTGGCCTGGTCGCCGGACGGCCGGCGCCTCGCCAGCGGCAGCCGTGACGCGTCGGTGCGGCTGTGGGATCCGGCCGCCCGCGCCCAGGTGCTGGTGCTCCGATGTGCCGGGCACGTCGACAGCGTCGCCTGGCGCGGCGACGGCCGCGCCCTCGCAGCGGTCGACATCCACGGCGAAGTCACCGTCTGGGACGCGAGCGCGGGCTACGGGTCGGTGCGCTGAGCCGGCGCGGCCCGATGCAACGGCGCCAGGTCGGCGTCGCGCAGCAGGCGCAGGGGCCGGCCGTGCGCCTCGAGGAGGGCTTCGACCTGGCGCCGCAGCGCCTCGTCACCGGCGCACGCGGCCTGCAGCACCTGCTGGCGGCGCGCCGGCGGGATCGCGTGCAGTTCGACGAACAGCGCCTCGGCGCGTCCGGGTCCGCGGTCCGGGGCATCCGCGCCGCTGGTCATGGCTGTGCCGCCCTCACCGGCAGCAATGCGCCAGGGCCGGCCCGGTCGGCCAGCAAAACTCGAGTTTCGACGGCGGGCGTCCTTGCGCCGCCGAGCCGCGCGGGACATCTTAAGCTCCGAAGGTACGAGTGGGTCGCGGGTTGAATCGGGTCCGCGGCCTTAGGGAACGCGCAACGCGAGAATTCGGCAGGCGAGGGTGCGCTCGCCCACCTCAGCACCCCTCAGGGAACATGGCCCTCTCACCAGAACCTGGAATCCGCGCAGATCGGGCGGCGATCGCCCGCGCCCTGCATTCCGCCGCGGCGGGCGACGCCGGCGCGGAGGCGGCTCTGACCGGTCTCGTCTACGGCGACCTGCGGCGCCTCGCGGCGACCCTGCTGCGCTGCGAGCGCCCGGGGCACACGCTGCAGCCGACCGCGCTCGTGCACGAGGCCTGGCTGCGGCTCGCCGACGACTCCGCGCTGCACGGCGTCGACATCGGCGAGGCGCGGCGGCGGTTCCTCGGCCACGCCGTGCGGGCGATGCGTCGGATCCTGGTCGAGCACGCGCGGCGCCGCGCGGCCGACAAGCGCGGCGGCGCGCGCGAGCGCGTCGGCCTCGCGGACTGCGAGGGCCAGGGGCTGGCGTTCGACGGCATGCCGCGCCTCGGCGCCGTCGACGCCAGCGACCTGCTCGACCTCGACGAGGCGCTCGTGTCGCTGTCGTCGCACTCGCCGCGCGTCGCGCGGGTGGCGGAGCTGCGGATCTACGGCGGCCTGACCACCGCCGAGGCCGCCGAGGCCGTCAGCGTGTCGCTGGCCACCGCGAAGGCCGACTGGGCGCTGGCGCAGGCCTTGTTGACGCAGTGGGTCCGGCAGGGTCGCGGCGCGCGATGACCGGCGCCTCGGTCGACGGCACAGCACCGGCGCGGTAGCGTCGGACGATCCGCGATGCGTGCCGCGCCAGACTCCGGGGCCGACGGCGACCGTTCGCCGCTGCCCGACCAGATCGGTCCCTATCGCGTCCTGCGACGTCTCGGCGCCGGCGGCATGGGGACCGTCTACGCCGCCGAGCAGCTCGAGCCGGTGCGCCGCCAGGTCGCGCTGAAGGTCGTGCGCGCGGGCCTCGAACAACGCGAGGTGCTGCAGCGCTTCGAGCGCGAGCGCCAGGCGCTGGCCCTGATGGAGCATCCGAACATCGCCAGGGTGCTCGACGCCGGCGCCACCGACCGGGGGCAGCCGTGGTTCGCGATGGAGCTCGTGCACGGCGAGCCGATCACCGACTACTGCGATCGGCAGCGCCTGGCCCTCGACCAGCGCCTCGAGCTGTTCGTGCAGGTCTGCAGCGGCGTGCAGCACGCGCACCAGAAGGGCGTGATCCACCGCGACATCAAACCGGGCAACGTGCTGGTCGAGACCGTCGACGAGCGGCCGGTCGTGCGGATCATCGACTTCGGCCTGGCGCGCGCCACCCACCACGTGCTGGCGCAGCACTCGGTGTTCACGGAGGTCGGTCAGGTCCTCGGCACGCCGGAGTACATGTCGCCCGAGCAGGCGGAGATGACCAACGCCGACATCGACACGCGCACCGACGTGTACTCGCTGGGCGTGCTGCTGTACGAGCTGATCACCGGCTCGCTGCCGTTCCCTGGCGCCGAGCTGCGCGCGCAGGGCCTGTTCGAGATCCGGCGCCAGATCCGCGAGGTCGACCCGCCGCTGCCGAGCCGACGACTGTCGACGATCGCGCTCGAATCGCGTGCGGCCGTGGCCCGTCAGCGTCGCACGTCGGCGCCGGCGCTGGTGCGCAACCTGCGTCAGGACCTCGACTGGGTGACCATGCGCTGCCTGGAGAAGGATCGCGCGCGCCGCTACCAGACGCCGCAGGAGCTGGCGGCCGACGTCCAGCGGCACCTGCGCGGCGAGGCGGTGACCGCCGGGCGGCCGAGCGCGCTGTACCTGCTGCGCAAGGCCGTGCGCCGGCATCGCTACCTGGTGGGGTTCGCGGCGACGGTGATGGCGGTGGCGGCGGTCGGGTTCGTGCTCGTGCTGCAGGGTCGGGCGGCCGAGGCCGCGGAGCGCCGCCGCGCGGAGCGCGCCAACGCCGAACTGCGCGGCCAGCTCGAGGCGGTGGCGCGACGGCTCGAGCTCGACCGCGTGCGTGAACTGCTGGCGGGCGCGGCGCCGCTGCAGCCGGTGACGGTCCAGAACCTCGAGGACGCGGTCGGGTGGGTCCGCCGCGCCGACGCGACCACGCGGCGCGTCGACGATGCGGACGCCGCCGCCACGGCCGATCAGGCGCAGCAGCTCGACGCGTCGACCCATGCGGAGCTGCAGCGGGATCTGGAACGCCTGCGGGCGCTGCGGCAGGAGCTCGACCGGCGCGCGGCGGCGGTGCTTGCGGCGCAGGCGGCGGTGCCGGCCCAGGCCTGGGACGCGGCGCGCCGCGCCCTGGCCGCCGACCCGCGCACCGCCGATGTCGCGCTGCCCGACCTGCCGGGGCTGTGCCCGCTGGGGGCCGATCCCGAGTCCGGTCTGCAGGAGTTCGCGGTGCTGCTGACGGGAGCCGTGCCGACGCGCGCGGCGGACGGCGCGCTCGAGCTGCCGGTCGACAGCGCGGCGGTCCTGGTGCTGCTGCCGGGCGGCGACGCGCGCGTCGGCGCCGCCGCCGGCGACGACCTGGCGCAGCCGGTCGAGCAGCCGCAGCAACGGGTGCGATTGGCGCCCTTCCTGATCGGCAAGCACGAGCTGACGCAGCACCAATGGCTGCAGATGACCGGCGAGGAGCCGAGCCGCTGGCACGTCGGCACCGGCCCCCCGGAGCAGATGGGGCCGCAGAACCCGGTCGAGCAGGTGACGTGGGCGCAGGCCACGACGGCGCTCGGGGTGTTCGGCCTGTGCCTGCCGACCGAGGCGCAGTGGGAGTACGCCGCGCGCGGCGGCGCTGCGGCGCGGTGGTGGACCGGCGACGACCGCCGCAGCCTGGCCGGGCCGCCGGCCGAGAACGTCGCCGACGCCGCGTCGATCCGCGCCGGCGCGCGCTTCACCGGCGCCGACGAGTGGCCCGACTACGACGATCGGGCCGTCGTGCACGTAGCGGTGTGCAGCTACCGCGGCAACGCGTTCGGGCTCCACGACGTGCTCGGCAACGTCAAGGAGCTGTGCGCCGACCCGTGGGTGGCGTCGCCGGCGGCTGCGGCGCTGGAGCCGGGCACCGGCCTGCGCCGCGCGCGCGAGTCGCGGCTGCGGGCGGTGCGCGGCGGCAGCTTCTTCAACGGCGTCTCCGAGGCGCGGGTGAGCGCGCGCCGCAGCATCGACCGCGACCAGCCGTTCGACAACGTCGGGGTGCGCATCGCCCGGCTGCTGCCGGCGCGCTGACCGCGGTCACGGGTTGCCGAGGGTGACGCGCAGCGCATCGGTCGTGATCAGCCCGAACGGGTTGGTGGTCGGCGCGGCCGGGAACGCCTGCAGGTAGATGGTCGCGCCGGCGAGGTAGGGATCGGCCGGTAGCGGGATCGACCAGTCGGCGCCGAAGAACAGGTCGACGCGCCACGCTTCGATCAGCTGCCGGCAGCCGGGCATGCCGACGAAGCCGAGATCCAGCGGCAGCGGCAGGCCGCTCCAGAACTGGTCGCTGAAGCCGATGTCGCCGAAGCAACCGGTCGGTGGCACCACTGGCGCGGCCGGCGACAGCTGTTCGACGCGCAGCCGGAACGTGCTGCCGAGCCACGCCTCGCGTTCGACCGGGCGCAGGCCGTAGAGCCGGCCGGAGACGTCGGGGCAGCCGGCGCCGAACGGTTCGCTGCTGGCCGGCCGCAGCGGGCCGTAGGTCCAGGTGTCGGCGACGATGCCCTGCGGGGTCTTGCCGCCGTAGGCGACGCAGCGGCCGGAGACTTCGTCGTAGCCGAACGCCGGCGGCTCCCCGTAGGCGGGCAGGGTCGTGGCGTTGCGCAGCACCCAGCCGCCGGCGGCGTCCGCCCACTCGTGACCGCTCATCGCCACGATCAGCTGGCGCTGGCGGTCGAACACGAACGGCCCGGCCGGCGGCTGCGTCGCGTCGACCAGCTGCCAGTCGGTGCCGGTCCAGCCCCAGATGCCGCCGTTGCTGCCGCCGGTCGGCGCGATCAGCAGCGCCTGGTTCCGCGCGGTGCTCCACACCAGCGAGCTCAGCTGCGCGCCGGGGGGCTGCGTCGCCGGGAACCGCTGCGTCCAGGTCGTGCCGTCGTAGGTCCAGGTGGCGTTGCCGCCGCCGGTGAAGCCGGCGCCGAACAGCAGCGTGACGCCGTTCGCCTCGTCGAACGTCATCGCGCTCCGAACGCTGAGCGGCGGCGAATTCGGCGGGTTGCGCAGCGCCCACGAGGTGCCGTCGAACTCGTAGGTCGTGTTCACCTGGAAGTCGTTGACCAGCCCGCCGAACAGGACCATCACGTTGCGCACCTTGTCGAACGCCATCGAGTGCTGCTCGATCGACGGGAAGCTGGCCGTGGCGATCCGCCGCCAGCTGCCGTCCACGTACTCGAAGGTGAACGGCGACGTGAACGCCGCGAACCAGTCGAAGCCGAGGCCGCCGCCGTGCATGACCAGGTGGCCGCGGTTGTGGTCGAACGCCATCGTCGTGCGCGTCAGCGGTCGCGGCTTGGTGCCGCCGAGCTCGGTCCAGGTCGTGCCGTCCCAGTCCCAGGTGTCGACGTTGATCGCGCGCTCGTAGTTGACGTTGAACCAGCCGCCGTGCAGCCGCACCATGCCGGTCGTCGGGTCGGTGATCATCTGGCACTCGCGCCGCGGCGGCGGCGAGTTCGACGGCAGCAGCCTGGTCCAGGCGCCCGCCCGGTAGCGCCAGGTCTCGTCGAGCTCGAGCGTGTCGAGGCTGGTCGGCGTGACCCAGCGCTCGCCGCCGAACAGCAGCACGCCGCTGGTCGGGTCGGCGGTCATGGTGTGGCCGAGGTGCGGCGGCGGCGACTGCGCCGGGGTCTGTGCGTTCCAGTTGGTGCCGTCGTAGACGGAGGTGATCGGCACCGGCGGGAAGAAGCCGACGGCGCTGAACAGCACGATGCCCTGGGTCGCGGCGTCGTAGGCCATCGCGTAGCTGTTGAGCGGCGGCGGGCTGCCGGCGGGGCTGAGCTGGGTCCAGTTGGTGCCGTCGAATTCCCAGGTGTCGCTGAGGCCCTGGCCGGCCGCGTCGAAGCCCCCGAACAGGATCATCGTGTCGCGCGGCGGGTAGTACTCCATGGCGTGGCCGCGCCGCGGCGGCGGCGAGACGATCGGGTTGTCCTGGCTCCAGCCGTTGCCGCTGAACGTCCAGGTCGTCGCGGTCAGGCCGGCGCCGCGCACGCCACCGAACAGCCGGATGCCGCCGACGCGCCCGGTCCCGCCGGGCAGGAACACCATCGGCGCGCCCTCGAGGGCGCCGGGGTTCGTCGGCGGGCTCAGCCGCTCGATTCCGGTCGCGGTGACGGCGACGGTCTCGTCGAGCAGTCCGACCGAGCCGCGGCCCCCGAACGCGATGATCCGCCCCTGGGCCTGATCGACGGCCATGCCGTGGTTGGTGCGGCTGCTGACGTGCTGCCAGCCGACCTGGGCGTGCCCGCGGGAGGCGAGGGAGAGGGCGGTCAGGAGCGCGGCCGCCGCGCAGAGGGAACGGGTCGAGGGTGCGGTCATGGTCTTCCTTCCATGCGTCACCTCATGGCTCGATGGCCGAAGATTCTTCCGGCCCGCCGCGGCGGAGTTCTCAGGCGAGCAGCCGCGCGACCTCGTCGGCGCAGCCCCACGCCAGCGTGAAGCCCGAGCCGCCGTGGCCGTAGCAGTGCACCACGCGGGGCTCGGCCGCATCGCGCTCGAGGCGGACCGCCGGCCGCCACGGCCGCAGCCCGACGCGGACGGTGTGCACCGCGGCGCGCGCCAGCTCCGGCACCAGCCGCCGGCATGCGGCGACGATGCGCTCGGTGTCGTCGGCGTCGGGCTCCAGGCGCTCGTCCCCGCGCTGCGCGGTCCCGCCGAGCACGACCTCGTCGCCGCGCGGGATCGCGTAGATCGGATCGCCGGTGGTGTCGTCGAGCCACGCCTCGGACAGCCGCGAGCCGCGCGTCAGCGCGACCTGGCCGCGCACCGGCACCAGCTCCGGGTCCGCGCACAGGGTGCGCGCGCCGAGACCCGTGCAGTTGACGACGGTCGCGCCCAGCGCCAGCGCCTCGTCGAGGCTCGCGAGCGCGCGCAGGTGCAGCGCGCCGCCGTCGCGCTCGAAGCGCGCGCGCAGCCACGGCAGGTAGCGGCGGGTGTCGCACAGCGGCACGCGCGCGCGGATCGCGGCGGCGCCGATCGGCTGCGCGTTGCCGAGGTCGTGCGCCCACTGCGGTGCCGGGGTGCCCGGCGCCAGGCGTTCGACGGCGTCGAGCATGGTGACGCCGCTGTCTGGGTCGGCGCACAGGTCGGTGAGCCGGCGGAACGTCGCCGTGGCCCAGGCCTGCACGCGCTCGAAGGGGGCGGCGAGGTACGGGTACCAGATCGCCGCCGCCACCGCCGAGGTCGTCGCCTCGGGCAGCTCGCGCGCGACGATCGCGACCCGGTGCCCGGCCTCCTGCAGGCGCACGGCCACCGTCAGGCCGATCACGCCGGCGCCGCAGACGACGACGTCGGGCCGCTCGTTCGGCCGGCTCACGCGTGCTCCGCCCTGGCGCCGGGTGCCGGCTCGCGCCTGCTGCCGCCGCCGTAGAGCCACGCGAGCGCGCGGCGCCCGTCCTCGATCACCAGGTAGATCGACGGCACGATCAGCAGGCTGACCGCGGTGGCGAACACGACGCCGAAGCCGAGGCTCACCGCCATCGGCACCAGGAACTTGGCCTGCACGCTCTTCTCCATGAGCAGCGGCATCAGCCCGCCGAACGTCGTCAGCGACGTCAGCAGGATCGGCCGGAAGCGGCGGGCGCCGGCGTCGCGCACCGCCTCGAGCACGGTGCGCGCGTTCTCGCGCTTCTCGTTGATCGTGTCGACCAGCACGATGTTGTCGTTGACGACGACGCCGGCCAGCGCGATCGCGCCGAACATCGACATGATGCTCAGGTCGTTGCCGGTCACCAGGTGCCCCAGGATCGCGCCGCCGAAGCCGAACGGGATCGCGGTCATGATCAGGAACGGCTGGACGTAGCTCCGCAGCGGGATCGCGATCAATGCGTAGATGCCGAACAGCGCGAACACGAAGCCGATCAGCAGCGAGCGCATCAGGTCGGCCTTGTTCTTCTGGTCGCCCTCGAAGCTCCAGCCGAGGCCCGGGTGGTGCGCTGTCAGCGCCGGCAGCACGTGGTCGCGCAGCTCGGCGTTGATCGCCTCGGGCGACGCGTTCGGGTCGTTCTCGTCGATGTCGCCGCTGACGCGGACCGTGCGCTTCTGGTCGACGCGCGTGATCGTCGCGAGCGAACGGCCGAAGGTCGCGTCGGCGACCTCGTGGAACGGCACCTCGGCGCCGTCGCGGGTGCGGATCCGCAGCTGGTCGAGGTCGGCCAGCGAGCGCCGGTCCGCCTCCGGGTAGCGCACCATCACCTTGACCTCGTCGCGGCCGCGCTGCACGCGCTGCGCCTCCTCGCCGAAGAACGCCTGCCGCACCTGCCGCGCCAGGTCCTGCTGCGTCAGCCCGAGCACCTCGGCGCGCGGATCGATGCGCAGCTCGACCTCCTCCTTGCCGAGGCGGAAGCTGTCGGTGACGTCCTTGATGTCGGGGCGGCGCAGCATCTCGAGCTCGAGCTGGTCGGCGGCGCGCTGCAGCACGTCGAGGTCGTCGTGCGTCAGCTGCACGTCGACGTCCTTGCCGGTCGAGAAGAACGACGAGGTGAACGACAGCTCGACCGCGTCCGGGATGCGCCCGACGGCCTCGCGCAGCCGGGTCTGGAACACCGTCGAGCCGAGCTCGCGCTCCTCCGACGGCAGCAGCTGCACGTTCAGCTCGGCCAGGTGCGAGCCGGACGCGCCGGTGGCGCTGCGGTCGCCGGCGTTGCGGGCCTGATCGGTCGCCCACGGCTGGCTGCCGACCGAGGCCAGCATGTGCTGCACGATGCTCTTGTCGGTGCCGGCGTAGCCCTGTTCGGCGTCGACCTCGGCGCGCACGCGCTCGGCGGCGCGCTCGATGCGTCGGATCAGCGCCGTGGTGGTCTCGATCGGCGTGCCCTGCGGCATCGTCAGCGACACGACCACGTTGTCGCCGTCGACCGACGGGAAGAACTGGAAGCGCGGGTGGCCACTGGCGACGCTGCCCACCAGCACGATCATCGCGGCGACCGACGTCGCGATCGTCAGGTAGCGCCAGCGCAGCGCCGCGTCGGCGGTCGGCTGGTAGACGCGGTCGATGAACCACTGCAGCGCGCGCTGGAACCGCGTCTGTACCCAGGTCCACGGCAGCGCGAGCGCCGCCAGCGCGCGGCGCAGCGGAGTCGGCGGCGGCGGCTCGATCGGGATGTGCGCCAGGTGTGCCGGCAGGATCAGCTGCGACTCGATCAGCGAGCCGACCAGCACCGGGATGACGATCAGCGGGATCACGCGCCAGATCTGCGCGTCGGCGCCCGGCACGTTGAACATCGGCAGGAACGCGCAGATCGTCGTCATCACCGACGCGAACACCGGCACCCGCACGCGGCGCGCGCCGCGCAGCGCGGCGGCCAGCGGCGACCCGGTGCGCTGCCGCTCGAGCATGATGTTCTCGCCGACCACGATCGCGTCGTCGACGACGATGCCCAGCACCAGCAGGAAGGCGAACAGCGAGATCATGTTCAGCGACACGTCGAAGAACGGTGCCACCATCAGCGCGCCGAGGAACGCCACCGGGATGCCGAGCGCCACCCAGATCGCCAGCCGGAACTGCAGGAACAGCGCCAGCAGGGCCAGCACGATCACGCCGCCCTGCGCCGCGTTCGACAGCAGCAGCTGGATGCGCCCGCGCAGGATCACCGACTCGTCGCGCCAGGTCGTCATCGACAGGCCGTGCGGCAGCAGCGCCCGGCCCTCGGTCGCGACCCAGTCGCGCACCGCCTGCGTGATCACCAGCGCGTCCTGGTCGCCGATGCGGAACACCTTCAGCAGCACCGCCCGCTGGCCGTCGAAGCGCGACGCCAGGTCGTCGTCGGCGAAGCCGTCGACCACGGTGGCGACCTCGCCGAGCGTCACGCGGGTGCCGTCCGGCGCGGTCAGCAGCACCAGCCGGGCGAAGTCCTCGCCGCGGTAGGCCTGGCCCTGGATGCGCAGCAGCGTCTGCCCCGACGCGGCCTTGATCGCGCCGGCCGGCAGGTCCAGCGACGACCGCCGCACGGCGTCGGCGACGGCGTCGAACGTCAGCCCGTGGCGCTGCAGCGCCGCCTCCGACACCTCGATCGACACCTCGTACGGCCGCACCGCCGAGAGCTCGACCTGGCTGATCTGCGGCAGGCCGGTCAGCTCGGTGCGAACGCGCTCGCCGAGCTCCTTGAGCACGTGCTCCTCGGCGTCGCCGTACAGCGCGACGTTGATGACCTCCTTGCGCATGACCAGCTGCGCGATGATCGGCTCCTCGATCTCGTCGGGGAAGCTGGTGATGGCGTCGACGCGGTTCTTGACGTCGTTGTAGACCTGCACGAGGTCGGCGTCGACGAGCGCCTCGACCGCCACCGAACCGGCGCCCTCGCTGGCGGTGGCGGTGATCTTG
Organism: Planctomycetota bacterium; assembly: GCA_050245995.1. Classification (GTDB taxonomy): domain Bacteria; phylum Planctomycetota; class UBA1135; order UBA1135; family UBA2386; genus JBFWWV01. The sequence goes on from JBFWWV010000005.1 coordinate 252,036, forward strand.
TCGACGCCGGTGATGCCGGCGACGGCCTCCTCGATCCGCGTCAGCGCGCCCTGCTCGACCTCGGCCGGCGTCGCCCCCGGATACACCACCGAGACGGTGACGATGTTCGGCTTGACCTCGGGGAACACCTCGGTGCGCACCCGGCCGCCCAGCAGCGTCAGCATGCCGCCGACCAGGAACATCAGCATCAGGATGTTGGCGGCGATGCCGTTGCGCGGGAACCAGGCGAACAGGCCGCCGGGCTCGGCGTCGGCTTCGGGGTCGCGGTGTCGCATCACTTGCCTCCGTTGGCGGGCGCGATCGCCGGCACGATGGCCGGCGTCGGCGCGGCCGGGTGCCCGTTCTGGTCCGGGTCCTGGCCCTGGTCCAGCACCTGCACCGGCATGCCGTCGACGAAGGTCTCGATCCGGCTGGTGCAGACGCGCTCGCCGGCGGCGAGGCCGCTGCGCACGTAGGTGTGGTCGCGGTCGCGGCGCAGCACCTGCACCGTGCGCGCGTGCAGCAGGTTCTCGTGGTCGAGCACCAGCACGCGCCCGTCGTCGCGCACCGCGGCGCGCGGCAGCGCGATCACCGAGTCGAAGCGGCGGCCGCGGATCGTCGCCTCGACGAACAGGCCGACCGCGAGCGGCGGGCGGTCGTCGCCGCGCGCGAACGGGTCGGGCACGCGCACGATCACGGTCAGCTGCCGCGTGCGCCGGTCGATCTCGCCCTGCGTGCGCACGACGTGGCCCTGCCAGTGGTGGCGCTGGCCGGCGAACTCGGCGGCGATGTCGACGACCGGACCGCGCGGCGCGGCGCCGTCGTTGCCGGTCGCCGCCGCCATCGGCAGGTCGAGGAACGCGACGTCCTGGTCCGGGATCGGCAGGTGCACCTCGACGAAGTCGGTGCCGTAGACCTGCGCCAGCGGCGCGCCGGTCGCGACCACCTGGCCGATGTCGACGGCGGTCGTGCGGACCCGGCCGGCGAACGGCAGCGACACCCGCGTGCGCGCGAGATCGAGCTCGGCGCGCGCCAGCGCCGCCTCGGCCGCCGCCAGCGCCGCCTCGGCCTCCTGCACGAACAGCGCCCGCGTCGCCAGCGCGTCCGGCTGCCGGTCGCCTTCGAGCTGCTGCCACGCGCGCACCGCCGCCTCGGCCTCGGCGCGCTCCTGCGCCAGCCGCACCCGGGCGCGCGCGACCGCCGACTGCTGCTGCACGACCGCCAGCCGGAAGTCGGCCTCGTCGATGCGCAGCAGCACCTCGCCGGCGGCGAAGAACGCGCCCGGCCGCAGCGCCTCGGCCACCTCGACGACGCGGCCCCCGACCTGCGCGCTCAGCGTCACGTCGGTCCGCGCCTCGACCGTGCCCAGGCTCTGCACGTCCATCGTCAGGTCCTGCGGCACCGCCGCGATCACGCGCACCATCGGCACGTTGGGCGGCGGCGGCGAGACCGCGGGCTTCTCCATGTTCGCCACCATCCAGCGGGCGATGCCGACGGCGGCGACGAGGACCACGACCGGCAGCAGGATCTGCAGCACCAGTCGCAACGTTCGGATCTTCTGGCTCACGAGTCGGTCCCGTCGGTTGGTTCGTTCGGTTCGGGCGCGCGCGGCGGCAGCACCCTTGGCGGTTGGGCGGCGAAGCCGCCGCCCAGCGCCAGGATCAGCTCGACGCGGTTGTCGAGCTGCTGGCGCAGCACGGCGATGCGCGCCGATTCGGCGGTGAACGCGCGCTGCTGGCCGTCGAGGACGGCCAGGAAGTCGATCAGGCCCAGCTGGTAGCGCTCGCGCGCGAGGTCGCGCGCGCCGGCGGCGCTGGTGGCGGCGGCGGCGGCGGCCTGCTGCTGGTCCCGCAGCCACGCGCTGGCGGCGAGCGCGTCCTCGACCTCGGCGAACGCGCGCAGCAGGGCACCGCCGTAGCCGAACAGCGCCTGCAGGCGCTCGGCCTCGGTGCGCGCCGCCTCGGCGCGCAGCGCGCCGCCGTGGAACAGCGGCTGCAGCAGGTTGGCGCCGAGCGTCCAGACGCGGAACGCGTCGTCGAGCAGGTCGCCGAGCTCCTCGCTGTTGGTGCCGCCGCTGGCCGTCAGGCTGAGGCGCGGATAGAGCGCGGCGCGCGCCGCGTCGACGCGGCAGCCCGCGGCGGCGAGCCGGCGCTCGGCCGCGGCCAGGTCCGCGCGGCGGCCGAGCAGCTCGCTCGGCAGGCCCGCGGGCACCGCCGGCAGGTCGGTCGACAGCACCGCGGCGCTGTCCTGCCGGGCCGCCGGATAGCGGCCGAGCAGCACCTCGAGCTGCCGTGCCGCCACCTGCTCCTGCTGGCGCCGCCGCGCGACGTCCGCTTGCGCGGACTGCAGGCTGCCGTCGGCCTGCATCGTGTCGAGCGCCGGGCGCACGCCGCGTCGGAAGCGGTCGCGCACGTCCTCGGCGGTCGCCGCGAACGCGGTCACGGTCGCCTCGGCCAGCGCCCGCTGCTGGCGCGCCTCGACCAGCGCGAAGTACGCCTTGCAGGTCTGCGCGATCAGGCTCTGGCGCGCGCCCGCGAAGTCGGCCGCCTCGGCCTGCACCGCCGCCAGCGCCGCGCCTTCGGCCGCGCGCAGACGGCCCCAGACGTCGAGCTCCCACGACGCGTTGAGGCCGAGCCCGAAGGTCGTCGTCGTGCTGCTCGGCACGCCGCCGCCGCCGAACGGGAAGCCCACGAACACCCGTCGCGAGCGCGCCGCGTCGAAGCTGGCGTCGAGCTGCGGCAGCCGCGGCGCGCCGGCGATCACCGCCTGTTCGTGCGCGGCCAGCACGCGCGCCGCCGCCGCGGCGAGGTCCTGGTTGTGCTGGAGCGCCGCGTCGACGCAGGCGTCGAGCCGCGCGTCGCCGAACTGCGTCCACCAGCGCTCGGGCAGCGGCGCCGCGGCGGCCGCGGGTGCGGCCTCAGCGGTCGCGCCCGGCGCCTGCCACGCCGCGGGGATCGCGGTCGGCAGCTCGACCTCGGCGGCGGGCGGCGGCGTGCCGGCGCAGGCGGCGAGGACCAGCGTCGCGGCAGCGGACACCGTAGCGCGTGCGTTCGTTCGCGGTCCGGAGGAGCAGCTCATCGCAGGTGCGCTCCGCGGACCCGGGGGGCGCTGGCGCCCGCGACGCAGAACGCCGTGAGCTGCGCCACGACTCCGTCGACATCGGCGGCGTCGATCGCGCCACCCGAGACCTGCTGCATCACCGTCGCGTGCTGCATCGTGTGGATCATCGCTCCGATCGTGAAGTGCAGCCGCCAGAACGCGTCCTCGGCGGCGAGCCCCGGCACCGCTCGCTGCAGCGCCTGCGCGAAACGGAGCGCCACGTCGCCGAATTGCTGCGCCAGGAACTCGCGCAGGAACGGCGGCTGCTCGGCGATCAGGCGGCCCATCATCGCGCACGGGCCGGGGCCGAGCTGCGCCGCCAGCTCGAGCGCCGGGCCGACGAACGCCGCGACCACGTCGCGTGCGGGCCACGGCGCGTCGCCCGGGTGCGCCGCCTCGATCGCGTCGAGGCGCCGCATGCGCTCCTGGTTGACCGGCTCGATGCGCCGCGACATGACCGCGCGCACCAGGTCCTCCTTGGAGCCGAAGTGGTAATGGGCGCTGGCGAGGTTGGCGCCGGCGCGGCGGCTCAGCTCGCGCAGCGACATCGCTGCGAAGCCGACCTCGCCGAGCAGGGTCTCGGCGGCGTCGAGCAGCGCCTTCTGGGTCGTGTCGGCGGTCATTTCGCGGGGTCGGGGAGGCGCAGGCGGCGGCGGGTGGGCCGAGGAGCGTATCGTGGTCAAACGTCGGTTTCAAACGAGTGTTTCATTTCGACCGCCGGCGCGCCCGCGCTGGAGGCCAAGACGCGACTGACTCATTGCCTGTTGCTCCCGCGAGCGACCGCCGACACGGGGCCCCGGCGAAATCGGCACCGGGAGTCAGCTCCGGAGCAGGGTCGCCAGGTGCTCGTACTGCTCGACCGTGTTGTAGATCTGCGGCGAGATGCGCAGCAGCCGCAGCGGCGGGTCGGGCCACCGCATCACCGGCACCTCGATGCGGTGCGCGTCCCACAGCCTCGCGCCGAGCGGGTCCATGCCGTGCGGACCGGGCGGCTCGTCGCTGGGCGGCAGGAGCACCGACGCCAGCGAGCCGATCATCGACGCCGGCGCCGGCGGCTCCTGGCCGAGCGCGCGGCACAAGACGTCGCGCCCCGCCAGCGCGAGGTCGCGGTTGTGCTGCTGCAGCGCCGGGATGCCGCCGGGCAGCAAGGAGCCGAGGAACTCGAGCGCCAGCGGGATGCACAGCAGCGCCGTCGGGTCGAAGGTGCCGGTGAAGTCGAACTCGAGGCGGAACCGCGACCGGTCGGTGCGCGGCGAGTTGGCGCCGTGGCTGATCGACAGCGGCCGGATCCGGTCCTGGCGGTCCTTGCGCACGTGCAGCAGCGCCGAGCCCTTCGGCGTGCACAGCCACTTGTGGCAGTTGCCGGTGTAGTAGGCGGCGCCGAGCCGGTCGAGCGCCAGCGGCACCATGCCGGGGCCGTGCGCGCCGTCGACCAGGGTGTCGATGCCGCGTTCGTGCAGCGCCTGCACCAGCGGCTCGATCGGCAGCACCAGGCCGGTCGGGCTGGTCACGTGGTCGACCAGGAACAGGCGGGTGCGCTCGGTGACCGCGCCGAGCACCGCGTCGATCACCTGCTGCGGGTCGTGCAGCGGGAACGGGATCCGCGCCGCGGCCACGCGGGCGCCGTGCTGCGCGGCCACGAGGTCGAGCGCGTTGCGCGAGGCGTTGTACTCGTGGTCGGTGGTCAGCAGCTCGTCGCCGGGCGCGAAGCGCAGCGACCGGAGCACGGTGTTGACGCCGGCGGTGGCGTTCGGCACGAATGCGAGGTCGTCGGCGTCGCAGCCGACGAACGCCGCCAGCGCGGCGCGCGCGACGTCGAGGCGCCCTTCGAGCTCGCGGTGCAGGAATCGCACCGGCTCGGCCTCGAGCTCGGCGCGCAGCTGCTGCTGGCGCTGCAGCACGACGCGCGGGCAGGCGCCGAAGCTGCCGTGGTTGAGGAACGTCACCTCCGGGTCGAGGTCCCAGTGGCGGGCGAACGGCGACGGCGCGGCGGCGGGCATGCGCGCAGCGAACCGCGCCGCCCCGGCCGTGGCAAGGTGCCGCGGCCGGACCGGGTGGGCAGCCCGCGCGCGGTGCCCTATGGTCCACGCCCTCGATGAGGCGCTGCTCTCGAATCGCCGCCGCGGCGGCTGGCGTTCTGGTCGCGCTGTGCCCGGCCGGCATGTTGCGGGCGCAGCTGTTGCCGGTCGAGACGCTGACCGAGCAGGGACTCAGCATCTGGTCGTTCCCCGACGACGGCAGCAGCCGCTTCGTGCTCGGCGTGCTGGTCGGCTCGGGCGCCCGCGACGAAGGGCCGGTGCCGCGCGGCGTCGCGCACTTCCTCGAGCACGTCGTGCTGGCGCGCGCCGGCGACCGGCCGAAGGCTGCGGCCGACCCCGAGCTGCGCGATCGCGCGCGCGCGTGGAACGGCTACACCTCGCACGAGACGACGGTCTACTGGCTCGAGACCGGCGTCGGCGACTGGCGCTGGGCGGTGCAGTGGCTGGCCGACCACGTGGTCCGACCGCGCTTCCTGCCCGAGGACATCGACGCCGAGCGCGAGATCGTCCGCCAGGAACTGCTGACCGCCGATCCGCACGCCGGCGGGACGTCGTACGAGAGCCTGCTCTATCCGGGGCACGCGCTCGGCGTCGCCGTCGGCGGCGAACCGGCGGACCTCGACGCGATCGACGGCGCGCAGCTGCAGGCCTTCCACGCCGCGCACTACCGGGCCGGCAACGTCGCGGTCGGGTTCGCCGGCCGCGTGCCGACGCAGGAGTGCTGCTCTGCCATCGCGGTGGCGTTCGCGCCGTTGCCGGCAGGGGTGCCGCAGCGTCCGGCCGACCCGGTGGCGCCGCACGCGGGCGTCGTCGTGCCGCGCGGCGCCGGCAGCAGCGGCGCGGCGTGGATGCACGTCGGATGGCACTTGCCGACCGACACCGCGCGGGACCTCGCCTGCGCGCGGATCCTCGGCGCGTTCCTGCAACAGCACCTGTTCGCCGAGCTGCGCGAGCGCCTGCAGATCAGCTACTCGCCGTCCGTCCAGGTGATCGCGCACCGCGACACGCAGCGCATCGACTGCGAGGTGCGCGTCGGCGAGGCGCGCGCGCTGCGCACCGCGCTCGACGTGATCGACGATGCGGCCGGGGCGCTGCTGCGCGCCACCGATCGCGACTTCGACGCAGCGCGTTCGGTCGCCAGCAGCGCGCTCGTCGTCGACTCCGCCGAACGCCTGACCGCGGCGATGGAACTGTCGTGGCTGCTGCGCCGCCGCGGCCAGCCGCCCGGCGGCTACGTCGCCGCGACGCTGGCGACCGATCGTCTCGCCGTGCTCGACTACGCCGAACGCCACCTCGGCGATCGCGCGCGCTTCGTCGTCGCCAGCGCGCCGGTCGGCGGCGGCGTGTCGGCGTGGGCGCTGCTCTTGCTGATGGCGGTGGTGGTGCTGATGGTCGACGCGTTCGGCGGCTTCCGGCGCACGCGCGCGCTCGGCTGGCTGCTGCGCAGCGTCGTCGGGCGCCGCAGGGGCGGCGACGCGCCGAGCCGTCCGCGCGGTCGGCGCGAGCCGCCGCGCGACCCGATCCGGCCGGTGAACGCCGACGAGCTGGAGCAGCGCATCCAGCAGTGGTTCGAGGAGGAGGAGCGCAAGCAGTGAGTCGCACCGGCCGGGTCTGGTGGATCCTGCTGGTGCTGACACTCGTCGTCGTCGCCGTCGCGCGCAAGAGCGGGTCGGCCTCGGTGCCGGTGCAGGACTTCGGCGGCGCGGTGCGCGATCGCGACGGGGAGCCGATGGCCGGCATGGAGGTCGAGTTCCATGCCGCCGGGCGGGCGCCGGACGTGACGCTCCGGATCGAACGCGTGACGACCGACGGCGACGGCCGGTTCTCGGTGCGGCTGCCGGTCGCGCCGGTGAAGGCGAGCGTGCTCGAACGGCCGCTGGTCGGCGGCGAGTTCGCGCACTTCGACCTGCCGGCGCTGGTGGCGGACGCCGCGGCGGCGGGATCCGCGAACATCGCGCTGGACCTCGAAGTGCTGCGCGCGGCGGAGTGGCCGACGATCCGCGGCGTGGTCGTCGACGGGCAGGGGCGGCCGATCGCCGGGGCGACGGTGTCCGGCCAGTTCAGCGATTCCGGCGCGAGCGCCGACGACGGCACGTTCGTGCTGCAGCGAATGGCCCGTCACGGCCGCCAAGGCACGTTCCGCCTGCAGGCTCGGCACCGCGATCACGACAGCGCGACCGCGTGGGCCGCGTGGGGCGACCAGGACGTGCGCGTCGAACTCGGCGCGCGCGTGCCGGTCGAGGTGACCGTCACCGACGGCGCAGGCAGCCCGCTCGCGGTCGAGGCCGTGGTGGTTCGCGGCGACACCGCCGCGCTGCAGGCGTTCGAGCCCGGGGTCTTCCGCGGGGCGCTGTGCCGCGAGCCGTGTTCGCTGGCCGTCGAACTCGGACCGGAACTCGAAGCCGCCGGGCGGATCGCGCCGCTGCTGACGCCGGTCGATGTGCCGGCCGCCCGCGCAGGCGTCCCGACCCTGCGCGTGCAGATCGTCGTTCCGAAGGTCCTGGCGCTGCAGGTTCGCGTCGAGGACGAGGGCGGCGCACCGATCGCGGGCGCCGAGGTCGACCTGGTCGCCGGCGGTGCGGAGCTGCGGCCGGACAGCAGAGTGGCGGCGGACGAAGGGCAGCTGCGCGCGGGCGTGCCTTGCCGTCTCGACTCCGCGACCACCACGGCGGACGGTCTCGTCGCGCTGCGCGGTCCGAGCGGCAGTGACCTCACGGTGCGCGTGCAGGCGCCCGGGTTCCGGTCGGCGCTGCGCCACCGGGTCGATGCCACGCGTGGAACGGACGCCGGGCCTGTCGTCGTGCGGTTGTCGCCGCGTGCCCGCGTGCGCGTCCTGCTGCACACCTTCGCGCGGTCGTCGGAGCCGGTCGATCTGTTCCTGGAGACCGAGGGCGGTGATCTGCGAGCCGGCCAGTCCGCCGCGCGTGGCAGCCGGATTCGCGACACCTTCGACTTCGTTTTCGACGCGGCGGAGCCGGGAACGGCGTGGCTGTCGGTGCGCAGCGCGTCGTTCTCCGAGCGATGGCCCGAGCCCGTGGAGTTGCGGCCGGGGCCCAACCCCGATGTCGTGCTCGACGCCACGTCCTGGCGGCCGGTCACGGTGCACGGTCGCATCACCAGGGACGGGGAGCCGGTGGCGCGGTGGGTCTGCTTGCGCCGGGCATCCGGGCCCGAGCGCGACGCGCCGGCCGGCTACGCGTACGGCGCCAGCGACGATGCCGGCGCATTCGCGTTCGAGGTGTTGCCGGGCAGCTACGTCGTCGATGCCCCGGCGTCCGACCCGATCCGGTGGGAGCACGAGCATCTCGCCGGCGCGGCGATCCGGGTCGGCGACGACGCCGAACAGCAGGTGACGCTGGCGTTCGTCACCGGTCAGGTCGAGCTGCACCTCGTCGATCCCGTCGGCGCACCCGCACGCGGTGAGTCGCTGTGGCTGCTCGCGGGCCCGATCGACGCCCTCTGGTTCCCGCACAGGGCCGATGGCGACGGGGTGCTGCGCGCGCGCCTGAGCGAAGGCACGTGGAACGTCGTCTGGCAGGATCCGGACGCACGCGACCATCCCGAAGGTGTGCACGCCTGGCTGCGCAGTGCGCGGCGTCGGCTCGCGACCGTCGAGGTGCGCGCCGGCGAGACGACCGTCCTCACGCTCGAGCTGCCGGACAAGGCGTTCCCGCGCTGAGCGCGCGGCGCTACGCCAGCGCGATCCAGAGCGCCAGGACCACCGCGGTCGCGACCGCGACGCCGAACAGCAGGCGCGGGTTGCCGGCCGGACGCGTGGTCGGATGCGCGGGAGCGTCGTCGGTGCGCGGGTTCATGCCCCGACCCTACGCGTTCTCTGCGCCGCGCGCGACCCCATCGGGCCTCGCGTCAGGCCAAGGTCGGCAATGGATGGTCCATGCCGCTGACCGTGCGGGCGACGAACGCGCGCGCGAACGGCACCCGCAGCAGCAGCGGCAGCAGGGCAGCGCGGCCGGCGCGCAGCAGCGGCGACCGGCTCTGCGCCATGCGCGAGACGGTTCGCACGCGACGCACGACGCGGCCGTCGACGGGACGGCGCAGGGCGTCGTAGCGATCGAGTTCCCGGCGCCGGACCAGCTGCGCGAACACCCACGCGTCCTCGACGCCGAGGTTCATGCCGCGCGCGCCGACCGGCGAGTGCAGGTGCGCGGCGTCGCCGGCCAGGAACACGCGGCCGCGCTGCAGCGATGCCGCGAGCCGGTGCGCGATGTGGAACGACGATCGCCACACCGGCGGGGCGGCGGCCGCGGCGCGGATGCCGTCGGCCTCGAGCGCGGCGAGCGGGTCCTCGGCATCGCCGAGCACGCGCCACAGCGGGGCGTCGCCGGGGCGATCCGGCGCCTCGCCGTCACCGAGCACCGGCAGCAGGAAGCGGAACCCGCCGCCGGCCATCAGCACGACGTGCGCGCGGTCGGGATCGAGATCGGTGCGCAGCGGCACGTCGACCAGGTGCCATTGGCGTTCCAGCGTGTCGCCCGCGAACGCGACCGCGAGCTGCTGTCGCACGGTGCTGTGGGCGCCGTCGGCGCCGAGCAGCCACGGCGCGCGGCGCGCGGTGACGCTGCCGTCCGCGGCCGTCAGCTCGACTCCGACGCCGTCGCCGTCCGGGCGGCACGTGCGCAGCGCCACGCCGCGTTCGATCTCGCCGCCGGCGGCCCGCAGCGCCGCGGCCAGCAGCCGTTCGCTCGCGGCCTGCGACAGCGCCAGCATGAACGGGAAGCGCGGGTGAACGGCGTCGAACGGCAGCCGGGCGACCACGCGGCCGCCGCGGTGCACGCACGCGCCGCCGATGCGGCGGCCATGCTGCAGCATCGCCGCGGTGACGCCGGTGGGCTCCAGCAGCTCGAGCGTGCGCGGGTTGACGGCCAGCGCGCGCGAGTGCGGCGCCGGCTCGCGGCGCGCGTCGATCAGCTGCACCGGCACGCCGGCGCGGCGCAGGAACAGCGCCGCCGCGAGGCCGGTCGGCCCGGCGCCGGCGATCAGCGGTCGGTCGTCCACGGCAGCGCGCCGCCGGTGCGTTCGAGCACCGCGCGCTCGTGGTCGAGCAGCCAGCGCTTCGCCGGCAGCCCGCCGCCGAAGCCGGTCAGCGTGCCGTCCTTGCCGATCACGCGGTGGCACGGCACGACGATCGGGATCGGGTTGCGGCCGTTGGCGGCGCCGATCGCGCGCACCGCCTTGGGCCGGCCGATGCGCCGCGCCTGCTGCTGGTAGCTCGCGGTGCTGCCGAACGGGATCTGCTGCAGCGCGCGCCACGCCGCCAGCTGGAACTCGGTGCCGCGCGGCCGCAGCGGCAGCGCGAACACGGTGCGCTCGCCGGCGAAGTACTCGCGCAGCTGCGTGATCACCGCGGCGCACCGCGTCGGGTCGACGACGGCGTCCTCGTCGGGTAGCGTCGCGCCGCCGTCGGCGGCGGGGAAGTCGATGCGCACGAGGGCGCCGTCGTCGTCGACGAACAGGCGCAGGCGACCGACGGGGGACGGCAGGACGGTGGTGAACAGGCTCATCGCGACGCAGCTCATGCCGCACAGAGGAGCACGGGCGCGGTGATCATTCTTCCGCGAACGCGCGCGGGAATCCCGCCCCGTCCCGGGCGGCGCCCCGTGGGTAGAGTGTCGCCATGGCCGAGGACCCCGTCGCCGCCGCGCGCGCCCTGCTCGAACGCGAGCGCTCCGCCGTGCTGTGCACCCTGCACGCCGACCTCGACGGCTGGCCGTTCGGGTCGGTGGTGCCGTACGCCGTGCTGCCGGACGGCGACGTGGTGGTGTTCGTTTCGGACATCGCCGAGCACACCAAGAACCTGCAGCGCCACCCGCGCGCCAGCCTGTTCGTCGCCGATCCCACTGCGGCGGCGCAGCCGCAGGCCGGCGCGCGGCTGACGCTGCTGGTGCGCGCGAGCCGGCCCGACGGCGCCGACGCCGCGGCGGCCGAGGCGTGCTACTTCGCTCGGTTCCCGGACGCGGCGGCGATGCGGCAAGCGCACGGCTTCGCGACCTGGCGGCTCGCGGTCGACCGGGTCCGCTGGATCGCTGGGTTCGGCTCGATGGGCTGGATCGAGCGCGGTGGCTGGATCGGCGCGTCGGACCCGAACCGCTGACCGCGCAGCCGCGGGCGGCCTTGTTGTTCCGGCGGCGGAACGCGCGGCGTCCGCGTGCGCCCGGGAGCCCGGATGCGCGGTCGGCGCCGGCGGCTGGCCCGCGACTTGCCCGGGGCGGGGCGAGGTCCCACCGATGATGCGACAGCCCGCCGCCCGACGATTCCGCCCGCTGCCGTTCGCCGTGCTCGCGGCGCTGGCCGCATCCGCCGTGTCCGCGATCGCGCCCGCCCAGGACGTCGTCGTCGCCCGCACTGCGGTGCGCGCGGCGATCGACGGCGGCGCCGCCACCACCGTGATCGAGCAGACCTTCGCCAACCGCGGCGAGCGTCCGGCCGAGGCCCGCTGGCTGTTGCCGCTGCCCGAAGGCGCGATCGCCGACGACCTGCGCCTGCGCGTCGGCGACGACGAACTCCGGGCCGAGGTCCTCGACGCCGGCGCCGCGCGCCGCGTGTACGAGGACATCGTCCGCAGCCGGCGCGACCCGGCGCTGCTCGAGTACGTCGGCGACGGCCTGCTGCAAGCGCGCGTGTTCCCGATCCCGCCGCACGGCGAGGCGACGCTGACGGTGCGGCTGCGGCAGGCGCTGCCGCTCGCCGCCGGCCTCGGCGAGTGGGCGCTGCCGCTGCGGGCGCTGCGGCTCTCGCTGCCGCACACGGGACCGATCGGCGTCGACGTGACGCTGCGCGCGGCGACCGCGCTGAAGACCGTGGTGCCCTCGCGCCAGGACGCGGAGGTGGTCTACGACGGCGAATGCGCGGCGCGGGTGACGTTCGAGATCGCGCCCGACGCGCCGGTCGAGCGCGACCTGCGCGTCCTGTTCGGGCTCGCCGAGACCGAGTTCGGGCTGCACGCGCTGACGTATCGCCGGCCGGGCGAGGACGGCTGGCTGCAGCTGTTCGTGTCGCCGCGCCGCGCGCTGCCGCCCGAAGCGGTGCCGCCGCGCTGCGTGCAGTTCGTGCTCGACACGTCGGGCTCGATGAAGGGGCAGAAGCTGCGGCAGGCCAAGGCCGCGCTGCGCGCGTTCCTCGGCACCCTGCGGCCGCAGGACCGGTTCCAGATCGTGCCGTTCGCGACCGAGGCGCGGCCGTTGTTCCCGGCGCCGCGGCCGGCGGACTTCGCGGCGCTGTCGGCGGCGCAGCGCGGCATCGACGCGCTGCAGGCCCGCGGCGGCACCAACATCGGCGACGCGCTAGCTGCGGCGTTCGCCGGCGTGCAGGAAGGGAAGGAGGAGAGTCGGCCGGGCGAGCTGTCGCTGATCGTGTTCGTCACCGACGGGCGGCCGACGGTCGGCACGACCGACGCGCGGCTGTTGCTGCGGCTGGCCGGTGAACAGGACGGCGGCGGCTCGCGGCTGTTCGTGTTCGGCGTCGGCGACGACGTCGACCGCGGCCTGCTGCAGGACCTGGCCGCTGCGCACCGCGGCACCTGCGACGCGGTCGCCGAGGGCGAGCCGATCGACCGCAAGACGACCGCGCTGTGCGCGCGCATCCGCGAGCCGGCGCTGACCGACGTGACGGTCGCCTGCGACGGCGTCGAGGGCTTCGAGCTGACGCCGCGCAGGGTGCCCGACCTGTTCGCCGGCGACACGCTGCAGCTGGTCGGCCGCTACCGCGGCACCGGCACCCACGAGGTGGTGCTGCGCGGCGCGCTGTGCGGCGCGGTGCAGGAGTACCGGTTCCCGGTGGTGTTCCCCACCGTCGACACCCGGCGCGACGCGGTGCCGGTGGCGTGGGCGCAGCGCCAGATCGAGGTGCTGCTCCGGGAGCAGCGGCGGCACCCGAGCGCGGAGCTGGCCAACGAGGTGCGGCGGCTGGCGCGCGAGTACGGCGTCACCACGCCGTTCACGTCGCAGCTGATCGTCGAGGAGGGCGTGCGGCTCGCCGGTGGCCCAGCGAAGGGGCCGTGCGCGCCGAGTCGCGGCGGCGGCGGCTACCGCGGTCCCGGCGACGCGCCGCCGCCCGGTGGCGGTTCCAGGGGTTCCGGCGGTCCCGGCGGTGCCGGGCCGACGGCGCCGGGTCCCGCGAGCGAGACCTGGGGGGCTCTCGGCACGGCGAGCGACGAGTTCTTCCTCGGCGCGCCCCGTCGAACCGGCGGCCGCGAGGCGCCGGTCACCCGCCGCGCCGCCGGCCGCACGTTCCTGCGGGTCGGGTCGCGCTGGATCGAGACCGGGCTGCCCGACGACTGGGCCGCGCAGAGCCGCCGCGTGCTCGCGTTCTCCGACGACTACTTCGCGCTGCTGCAGGCGCACCCCGAGCTGCGCGCGGCGCTGGCGCTCGGCGTCGAGGTCGTGCTGCGCCTGGGCGACGGCATCGTGCACACCGTGGCCGAATCGTAGCGCGCCGGTTTGTGCAACGGCCGCGCGCGGCGCGGACGTGTCCTGACGTGCGCCTCGCTCCGAGGCGTCCGTCGCACCAGAAAGGACACCCATGCCGTCTCTCCGTTCCCCGCGCGGGCTCGCCGCCGCGCTGTTCTGCACCACAGCGCTCGCGCCGTCGCTGGCCGCGCAGTCGTGCCCGCTGACCCCGCTCGCGGACCATCAGTTCCAGCACGTGTGGGGCGGCGACATCCGCGCCGTGCACACGGCGTTGGTCGGCGGCAACCGCCGCATCCTCGCCGGCGGCGACGGCGGCCGCATGACGCGCACGGTCGACGACGGCCTGAGCTGGCAGTACGCGACGACGCCGCTCACCTACTCGCACACGCTGCTCGACATCGAGTTCCTCGACGACGCCACCGGGTTCGCCTGCGGCCGCGGCGGGCAGGTGCTGCGCACCACCGACGGCGGCGCGACCTGGTCGGACTTCGGCACCCCGGTGACCTCGGTGTGCGGCGAGCCGGCGACGGTGTGGGCGGTGTACCCGTTCACGCCGACGGTCGTGCTGGTGGCCGGTCTGACGGTGTTCTCGTACACGGTCGACGGCGGCGCCACCTGGCTGCCGCTGCAGATCCTGGGCGAGGGCGCCACCTACAACGGCGCGCCGCTGCCCGTCGCGGACTTCCACTTCTACGAGTTCGCGATCGCCGGCACGCTCGGCAACTTCCGCGGCGCCGCGTCGGCCGAGTGGAAGCTGCCGAACGGCACCAGCCGCGGCGTCGTCGTGCACACCGACAGCGCCGACCCGCTGAGCTCCGCCGGCCGGCGCTGGCGGATCACGCTCGACGACGTCACCTACGCCGGGCCGGTGATCCCCGGCGGCGACGCGATGGTCGAGCCGTGGGGGCTCGCGTTCGAGCGCGGCGCCGCGCCGCAGAACGCGATCGGCTACGTGTTCGGCGGCATCGGCGCCAACGGCGGCGGCCGCGGCTACCGCACCGCCAACGGCGGCGCCAGCTGGATCATGGACTGGGCCGGCGCGCCGACGCCGTACCGCGTCACCGCCGAGCCCGACGACCGCGTGATGGTCGCGGCCTACTCCGGCGTCTACCTGACGCGCAACGGCCCGACCAGCTGGACCGCGCGCACGCTGCCGGGCCCCGCCGGCGGCACGCTGACGCCCGGTCTCAGCACCGCGGCGCTGGGCGCCATCGACAGCTCCGACGGCGACCACTTCGTCGTCGGCGGCGGCTTCGGCTCGAGCCAGAAGACCGCCGACTACGGCGCCACCTGGAGCGAGGCCAACCCGGTGCACTCGATGGACGTCGAGGAGCAGCGGCTCGGCGGCCTGTTCGCGAGCCGCGCGAACCCGGACGAGGCGTGGGCCGTCGGCCAGCTCGGCGGCATCCTGCACACGGACGACGGCGGCTGCACCTGGGCGCACCAGCACCACGACACGTCGATCACGTCGCTGACGGCGGTCGCGTTCCGCGACGGCCTGGACGGCGTCGCCGTCGGCAGCAACGGCACCTTCCTCTACACGCACGACGGCGGCGGCACGTGGCTGCCCGGCCAGGTGCTGGTCGGCAGCGCCGTCGGCGTCAACCTCACCGACGTGGCGATGCACGGCAGCGCCGAGGCGTGGGCGATCGGCCGCGGCGGCAACGCGCCGCGCATCTACTACTCGCGCACCCGCGGCGAGCACTGGTTCGAGGTGACCGCGCCGCCGCTCGCTTCGCTGCGCCCGCAGGGCATCGTCTGGCCGAGCGCCACGCGCGGCCTGCTGGTCGGCTGGTCGACGGGTGCCGGCGGCAAGGCCGTCGCGCGCGCCTACGTCGGCAGCTTCGATCCGGTCACCGGCGCCGTGGTGTGGCTCGAGGTGTCGCCGCCGGAGCCTGTGATCAACCCCAACACGGGGCATCCCAGCGGCCCGTCGCTGCCGCTGCAGCAGAAGCTGCTGGCGATCGACGCCGGCGACGGCGATCTCGGCTCCGCGGCGATCTACGCGGTCGGCAACGGCGGCATGGTCCTGCGCTGGGACGGCGTGCTGAACGCGTTCGTCGACGTGCCGGCGGTGTACGACACGGACGCGCAGGGCAACGTGCTGAGCCGCGCGCTCGACACCGACCTGTCGGCCGTCGGCGTGGCACCTGGCGGCCAGCACGTGGTGATCGGCGCGCAGTACGACATCGGCGCGTTCAAGACCGGGCTCGGCAAGGCGCTGCGGTTCGACGGCAGCTGGAGCGTCGTGCGCGCGTTGACCGGCAAGAACGCGGTGGCGGTCAGCGTGTCGCACGACGGCCTCGGCTGGGTCGCCGGCCAGGCCGGCAACGGCACCGGCACCGGCGCGCAGTTGCCCGGCTGTGCCGGCTACGACAGCAACGACCAGCAGACGACGTCGTTCGACCTGGCCAATCTCGCCGACTCGGTGATCCTGCGCTACGTCGCCCAGTAGGGCCGGGGAGCCGCGCGGCGAATTGTGCAACGGGACGCCGCCGCGCGGACGCAACCTCCTGCGGTGAGGTCCCTCGAGGAGGCTGACGGTCGGGCGAGCGGCGCCGCGCGGAGCGCGTTCCGTCGCATCGACTTAAGGTGGCGCCGTGGCTGAGTCCCGGCGCCCCGCCGCCGGTTGTTCGATGGCGGAGCTTGTGGTTCAGTCGCGCGGGCCGCGCTGGCGGCGCCGTGCGGCGCGCCGCGCGGACGCCGCACGGCAGTCCATGATCCCGCCTCCCGACGACGCCGCGCAGGACCTCGCGCTGGTGCGCGCCGCCCGCGCCGGCGGTCAGCGTGCCGTGCAGGCGCTCGCCGAGCGCCTGCAGTGCGTGCCGCGCATCCTGTGCGCGCAGAACGCGCGCCTGGGGCGGGTGCTGGGCGAGCACGACCTGGCCGACGCCGTGCAGGACACCCTGCTGGTCGTGCTGCGCAAGCTCGACGACTTCACCGGCGCAGGCGCGTTCGAGGCCTGGCTGCACCGCATCTGTGCCTACGAGCTGATGAACGCCGTGCGCCGCCGTCGGCGGCTGCCGGCCGTGTTCGACCCCGACGACCAGCCGATCGTCGACGACGCCGCCGCCGCCGAGTGGCGGCGCCTCGCGGCGCGCGAGACGCTGGACGAGGCGCTGGCGCGCATCGGCGGCGCCGAGGCCGAGACGCTGCGGCTGCGGCACTACGACGGCCAGTCGTTCGAGGAGATCGCGCGCCGCCTCGGCGCTTCGGTGACGGCGGTGAAGGCGCGCTACTACCGCGCGCTGTCGCGCCTGGAGCAGATCGTGCACAGCGCGCGTGCGCGCGAACTCGCGGAGGAAGAGGGGCATGGACACGCCTGAACGGCGCGGCGAGGCCGTGCTCGCCGACTGGATCGCCGGCGTCCGCGGGGACGCCGATCCCGAGGTGCTCGCGTTGCTCGCCGAGCGCCCGGAGCTGCGCGAGCAGGTCGAGCGCATGCGGGCGCTGGCCTCTGCGCTCGACGACGCCGGCGGCCGGTCGTGGCGGTCCGCCGCGACCGCGCAGCCGTCGCCGTTCGACGACGCGGCGCGGCGGCTGGTGACCGAACGCCTCGCGGCGCGGCGCCCGCGGCGCGCGGCGGCGTGGCTCGCGGCGGCGGCGCTGCTGGTCGGCGGGGTCGGAGGCGGCCTCTGGTGGTCGCGCGGGCCGGACGCGGCGGACGAACGCAGCACGCTGGGGCTCGCGGACCGCGACCTCTCGCCGAAGGGGGCGGTGGCGGCCTACATGGAGTTCGCCTGGCGGCTGTCGCGCGCGCCCGATTGCACCTATCGTGTGCGCTTCCGCGCCGCCGAGGCCGGCGGCGGGATCCTCTACGAGTCCGGGCCGCTCACCGAGTCGCCCTGGGTCGCCGATGACGAAGCGCGCGCTGCATTCCGGGACCGCATGACATGGGAAGTGGACGTCGTCGACGCGGCCGGGCAGGTGGTGGACGGGATCGGTCCCGTCACGGTGCACCTCGAACACTGAGCCGGCGGCGGGCGGCCGCTGTGCGTGCGGTCCTCGTCGCCGGGCTCGTCTGGCCCGGCGCGGGCTGCGGCGGCGACGACCCCGTGGTCGCTGCGGCGGCTGGTGCCGGGGAGCCGCGACGCGCCGTCGCGACCGACGCCGCTGCCGTCGCGGCTGCTGCGGCGGCCGAGCAGCAGCGCCGCGAGGCCCTGCGGTTCCTGGAGATGCTGCAGGCGGGATCGTTGGACGCGCTCGACGAGTCGGGAGTCGAGGCGCTGGTGACGGGGTTCGTCGCCGCGGTGGTGGAGGGCATCGAACCCCCGCCCGGTGCGCCGCCGATGCGCGACGCGGTGTCGGCGGTGCGCGCGGCCGCATCGCGCCTGAACTCGGACTGGGTCACCTACTTCGAGTACTACGCCGCCTGGCGCGCGATCGGCGACGAGGATCTGCTGCAGCTGCGCGCGGCGCGCGACCGGCTGCTGGCGCTCGAGCGTGACCACCCCGACCAGCAATTCCGAAGGCACGAGCGCGCGGTGTTCCTGGCCGACATCGAACGCGTGCTCGGCAACCCCGGCGCGGCATTGGAGCGCCTCGATCCGCTGCTGCGCGACGCCGCGGTCCGCGCCGATCCGGAGCTGCTGAGCAAGGTGCTCGGCGTGCGCGGCGACGTGCTGCGCGAGACCGGCAGGCTCGAGGAGGCCAAGGCGGCGGTCGCCGAGTCGATGGCGGCCGCGTTCGCGTCCGGCGACGAGCGCGCGATCCAGGAGGCGCTGCTGCGCGACCAGTCCCTGGCGCTGTCGACCGGCGCGTTCGCCCAGTCGCGGCGCGCGATCGAGGCGCAGCTGGCGGCGATCGCGGGCGACACCGGTGCCGCCGCGACCGAGCGCCGCGCGCTGCTGCTGGTGTTCCGCGGCTACGCCGAGTCGGGGCTCGCCAACACCGACCCCGACTGGTTCGCACGCGCGCGCGCGACGCTCGACGAGGCGCGCCCGCTGTGCGGCGGCCACCTGCTGGTGCGCACCGACCTCAAGCGGCTCGACCTCGCGCTGCGCGCGGGCGACGTCGCCGGCGCCGAACGGGTGCTCGCCGACTGCGATCGGAGCCTCGGTCCGATCGAGCTGAAGAGCCCGATGGTGCGCGACATGGGCGAACGCATCGGTCTCGAGACCAGGCTGTGCCTGCTGCGCGGCGCGGACGCGGCGGCGCTCGGCGCGCAGCTGCCGCGGCAGCGCTTCGCGCAGCGCGAGCTGGCGCGCGAGTGGCGCGACCAGCCGCCGTCGCGCGGCGGCATCGGCTTCCTGCACCCGACGTACCGTCGCGCGCTGCTCGGCGCCGGCGTGGCGCTCGAGCAGGCGCTGGCGCGCGCCGAGGGCCGGGACGATGGCCCCGAACGGGCGCTGCAGGCGCTGCTCGACCTGCAGGCCGAGACCTCGCTGGCCCGCGCCCGCGGCGCCGCGCCGACGACGGTCGACGAGGTGCAGCGGGTGCTGCTGGCGCCCGGGCGCGCGGTGCTGCTGCTGCTGCCGACGCGCGAGGACACCTGGACGTTCCTGGTCCGGCGCGACGACGTCGAGCTGCACCGGGGCGCCGGCGACGTGCAGGGCGACGCCGACCTGGCGGAGGTGATGGGGGCGTTGATGCGGTCGCCGAACGTCCCGGACGAGACCCGTGTCGTGTTGATCCAGCGCCTGGAGGCGAGCGGTCCGCGCCTGCGGCAGCGGCTCTTGCCCGGCGCGTTGGCCGCTGCGGTGGCGTCGCTCGACGAGCTCACCGTGGTCGGCGACGACCTGATCGGCGGCCTGCCGTTGGAGGCGCTGCCGCTGCCGGACGGCCGGCTGCTCGGCGAGGTCGTGGCCGTCGACCACACGGCGTCGCTGCCGCTCGAGGTCGCGACGGCGCGCGTGGCCGCGACGCGCCCGCGGGATCGGGCCGCGCTGCTGCAGGTCGCGTGCACCGATCCCGACGCGGTCGCCGAAGGCATCCACGGGTTCGCCCTGCCGCGCGACGACCTCGCGCGGTGGGCCGACGGGTACCACACGGCGATCGAGCGCTACGGCGACGATGCCACGCGCACCGCACTGCTGGACCAGGACCTCGCCGCGTTCGACGTCGTGCACGTGATGGCCCATCACGCACCGCGGATCGACACCGAGCGCGGCGCCGGGATGGCGCTGCACGACGGCCCGGTCTGGCGCAGCGACCTCGACGGCACCCACCCGCGCGGCCTGGTGCTGGTGTCGTCGTGCAGCGGCGCCGCCGGCCCCGGCCGCAACGGCGAGGGCGTGGGGTTCTCCAGCTTCGCGGGCGGCTTCCTGTGGGCCGGCGCGCGCTGCGTGATCGCATCGCGCGGCGACCTGCTGGTGCGCGACCACGCGCGCCTGCTGCACACGCTCAACGCCCGACTGCTGGCCGGCGCGTCGCCGGCGCGCGCCCTGCAGGCCGCGCGCGCCGAGCTGGCGCCCGGCGGCGACCTGCTGACGCGCGCGCACCGCGCGCTGCTGCAGGTGACCGGCGCGGGGCAGCTGCCGCTGTTCTCGGACTGACCGGCCGGCGTCGTGTCACCAGGAGCCGCTGGGGGACCCGGCGGCGGCCGGCGGTGGCGGCGGCTTGACCGAGCTCGGCGGCGGGTCGATGCGGATCGGCTTGTGGATCACGCCGACGTTGCGGTTCTCGCCGCCGCCGACCTGGATCACCGGGTGCGCGGTCGGCACGCTGATCGAGTTCATGAAGGCGTGGACCGGCGGCGGCAGCGACGTGCCGGCCAGGAGGCCGACCATCTGCGCCGGCGACGACCACACCAGCGCCCCGGACTGCGAGCGCTGGATGAGCCGCAGCATGAAGTAGTGGTGCTGCTCCGGTGACCAGTCGCCGCCCGGCGGCTCCGGCAGCTGCAGGTCGAAGATCGGTGTCGTCAGGTACTGGCCGGTGACCGGGTCCTTCAGGTCGAACACCGCGTTGGCGACCGGAACGCCCGGCGGCTCGTAGTCGAACGGGTCGCCGGTACCGCCGCAGGCGCCGGTCGGGCAGTGCACGACCTGCGGCCAGGCCACGACGTGCACCTCGAGATCCTCGAGCGCCACCGGCAGGTCACCAGGGATCCCGACGAGCAGGCGGACGATGTCGTTGGTGCCGGTGCCTCCCTGCAGGTGGCTGCTGGTGAACAGGCAGTCCGTGGGCAGCAGGTCGATCGCGATCGTCGAACCGGATGGGCCGCCGGCCTCGGCGATCAGCGGGTTGGGGATCCGGGCGATCTGCACGACGCGCTGCGAGTCGAGCGCCGCCGCGAGGTCGATCTCGTCGTCGTGGTCGAAGTCGGCGAATGCCGCGCGGCCGCCGTCGACGCCGTAGGTGACGCCCGGGAACGTGAGCGCGCCGGCCATCGCGTAGTGGCCGCCGGCCTCGCGCACGAACACCGTCTGCGTCGTCGAGGTGTCGTGGTGGAGCACCAGCCCGTCGTCGTCGCTGCCGGTCAGCGGGATCGCGCCCAGGGTGATCGGATGGAACCGGGTCGGCGTCGGGCCGGCGATCACCATCGGCTCGTCCTGCTGCTGCAGCGTTCCCGCGTACACCCGCAGCCGCCAGTCGCTGCCGTCCTGGGCCACCCAGGCCAGCTGCTGTCCGCCGCCGGCTTCGAGGCTGCACATGGTGCCGAGCGCGCCGTGGGTCGGCGCCGCGATCGGCGGGCACAACAGGTAGCCGCCGGGCGACCGCAGCTCGAGGCCGGTGTTGGTGCGCACCGCGACCATCGGCAGACCGTCGTCGCCGCGTTCGAGCAGCAGCGTGTCCTGCACGACGTCGCCGGCGACCGCGATGCCGACAGCGGTGACCGCGCCGCCCTGGAGCATGCCGATGTGGACGGTGATCCGGTCCGCGGCGAGGCCGAGCAGCCAGCAGATGCCCTCGGCGTGGCGCACCTCGATGCGCACGACCTGTTGCCACGCCGCGGTCGACGCCACCGGCGTGGCGACGAAGCCGGTCGGGTTGGTCGGCGAGCCGTACGCGTCGGGGTCGTAGACCAGCGCGAACAGTGCCGTGCCGTCGGCCACCAGCAGCGCGTCCCGGGCGCCCAGCCCGTTGGCCGCCGCCGCTGCGGCCGGCAGCCGCGCGAGGTCGTCGATGCCCTGCACCGGCGCGGCCGCGAACGACGACAGCACTTCGGGCGCGTGGCACAGGGTGACGTCGCCGTTCGACCAGCGGATGGCGAGGTCGCGCAGCAGGTCGGCCTCGGGGTCGAACGCGGTGACCTCGCGGATGCTGCCGCCGCCGAGGCCGGGCGGAATGGCCCGTTGGATCGGCGAACCGGTGAGGATCGGGACGATCGGCGCCGTCTGCGCGAGCAGACAGCCGCCGATCCACAGGGCGAGCGCGCCGCCGAGCTGAGGGACGTTCATGTGCGTGGGGGCGCGGGGATGCCGCGCCGTCCAGGCCTACGTCCGGATGGTGCTCGGAAGTGACGGAATTCCAGGGCCGCCCCCGGCCCCGGCGGGCGGCCCCACGGTGCGGGTGCGCCGGCTCAGAAGATCGTGAACGTCGCGGCCGGGCTGGCGGCCTTGCCGCCGACGGCGGCCGGGTCGACGACCAGCCACTGCCAGTCGAGCTCGACGCCCAGCAGCGCCGGGTTGGTGCCGATCGCGCGCTTGACCGTCACGGTGCCGTTGGCGCCGACGGTGAAGGTGCCGACCAGCTGCGCCGTCATCCGGTCGAGCTCGAACGGGATGCCGCCGATCACCTGGCCCGGGTTCAGCTGCGGCGCCAGCCACAGCTGCACCAGGGCGCCGGGCAGCGCGTCGCCGAGGCCGAACTTCCAGGCGGCGTTGCCCAGCTTGGGCGGCGCGTTGCTGATCATCGTCGGCGTCACGCCGCCGGTGCCGGGCGAGCCCGGGCCGACCTGGTTCTGGCCGAACGGCACCACGTCGCCGCGCAGCGTCGGGTGGTCGAACGGCGGCTGCGCGTTGGCGACGCGCGGGTCGGTCAGCGCGTTCTGCAGGAAGTCGAGCACCTGCGCCTGCTCGGTCGCGTTCAGCAGCGGCTGGAACCGGAACGTCACCGGCGTCGCCGGATTGTTGTACTGCAGCGCCATCGCCTGGGCCAACGACGTCACGTGGCCGCTGTGGAACAGGCGCTTGCGCAGGCCGACGTTGCGCAGCGTCGGCGTCTTCGGCCCGCCGAAGTCGTGGTTGGTGAAGTTCGGCGGGAACACGTTGTGGCCGACGAGCTGGATGTTGTGGCCCAGGCCGTCCGAGAACAGCAGGTCGTTGGGGTCGCCGAACGTCTGCGTCGCCGCGTTGAACTGGATCGTGCCGCCGTTGCTGTGGCACAGCTGGCAGCCGCGCGAGCGGAACAGGTTGAGCCCGGCGACCTGCGACGGCGTCATGGTGCCGAGGTCTACCGGCGCCTGGTCCGGGATCAGCGTGCGCATATAGCTGGCGAGCACGATCGACGCCTTCTCGCGCGTCACCGGTCCCACGCCGAACGCGGCGTCGAACAGCTGCTGGTAGGTCTGTCCGGCGACGACGGGGAACGTCGGCGGGATGTTGCTGGCCAGCGCCAGCGGCACGAGCCGCGGCAGCTTCTGCTCGATCGCCGCCCAGGCGATGCCGTCGTGACCCATCTCGACCGAGTTCGCCGGCGGCCCCGACGCCTGGTCCTCGAGCGCGGCGTTGCTGCCGAAGCCATTGACCTGGTTGCCGTTGAGGTCCGAGAACGTCGGTCCGGCGCGCTTGTCCCAGAACAGCTTCTCGAAGAACGCGGCGCCGATCATCGTCGGCGCGTTCAGCCCGGTCGCCTGCTGACCGACCCCGAAGAACGGATCGGCGGCGTAGTCGCCGTTCGGGTCCTGGCGCACCACGCCGGGCGAACCGAACGAGTCGTCGGCGGTGCCGGGGATGCCGTCGAAGCCCGGGTGCGGCGCGCCGCCGTGCTTGTCGTTGCCGCCGAACTCGATCGCGTGGCACGTGGCGCAGGCGACCGAGCGGTCGTGGCTGAGCTGCTCGTCCCAGAACAGCAGCTTGCCCAGGTCCTCGCGCAGCGCGGCGTTCGGATCGATGCCGCTCTGGCTGGTGGGGTTGCCGGTCGGGAACGCGGGCACGGGCCAGGTGCCGATCAGCTGCGCCGGTGCGGCGGCCGCGAGGGCGCCGAGGGCGGAGGCGTGGAGGGCGAGACGGAACGCGGAAGGCAGGGACATGGAATCCTCGCGGGTGGGGCGACGGGGGGCGCGAACCCGCCAGGGCTCGCGCATCGTCCGGGTACGTCCCGGCGCGCGTCGCGAGTCACAGAAACGAATGACGACCGCGGGAAGGAGCCCGGTCGCACGGTGTTGACTCGCAGCGGCGGTCGCCGAGCATGGCGCGCATGAGACGCCCCATGCTCGTTTCGTTCGTCCTGCCCGTGGCCGTGCTCGCCGCGTTCGCCGCGTGCCGCGGCATCCCGCGCGCGCCCAAGGACGCCCCGCGCGTCGAGGTCGAGGTCGCCGTCGTCGTCGAAGACGGCTTCTCCGCGGCGCTGGCCGACGCCGACGCTGCGCTCACCGCGGCGCTGTCGTCGGCCCTGATCGAGGAGGCCGACATCGGCCTGCGCTTCTACCCGGTCGCCGCGGCCGACTACGCCGACGGGCAGCGCCGTCCCGACTACCGTCTGCAGGTGACGCTGCGCGGGCTCGAGGTCGACGTCACCTCGGGCAGCGACGAGCAGGCATCGGCGGCCGAGCGAGTGACCGCCGCGCTGGGCGTCGCCCTGCAGCGGCAGCGCGCCGACGCGCCGGCCCTGCTGGTCGCCAGCGCCAGCCAGTCGGCGAATCGCCGCGAACAGCCGGCGCGCACCGACGGACCGGTCGAGGCGTCGTACCGCGTCGCCGGCAGCGCGCAGCCGGTGTCGGTCTCGCAGGACGCGATCGTCACGGCCGTGCGCGCCGCGTTCCGGCGCGCCGCCGCCGACATGGTCCGCGCGATCGACCGCGAGTTCGCGCCGGCTCGTTCGTAGCCCCCCGTGCCCGTGCCCGTGCCCAGGCGCGCGTAGCGCGCCGGTGCCCAGGCCGCGCGCAGCGCGGCCGGTGCCCGCCCGCGCGCAGCGCGGGCTGGTGCGAAGGAGGGGATTGCGCGGCGATCCTGCGCGCGCTTCGCGCGCGCGGGCACCGGCGAGCGCGCTGCGCGCGCCCGCCTGGGCACGGGAGTGAGCCTACTTCCCGACCCGCCGCAACTCGAACGCGCCGCGCACCGGTTCGCCACCCTCGCGTCCCGGGATGCTCCACTCGCCGCGCAGCGTCGTTCCGCCGTCGTCGACCTCGCCGACGTAGTCCACGCGGTGATCGGCCACTTCGATGTGCTCCTCGGCGCGGCCCTGGATCCAGAAGCTCAGCCGGTGCGTGCCCTGGTAGCGCTTGGTGAAGCGCACCGAGCGTCCCTCGACCTCGCCTTCGACGACCGACTCCTCGGGCAGCGACGCGACCGACTCCAGTTCGCCGAGCACCACGGTCCGGCCCTGCTCGTCGACCTCGACGACCTCTTCGGCGCCGTGGAACATCGTCACGTGGTCGCGCATGCGGCCGACGAACGACGCGCCCTGCTGTACGACCTGCATCGACAGGCCGTGGCGGCCGCCGTCCTGTTCGTAGTGGCCCGACCAGTCACCGGTCAGGTCCGGCCCATCGCGATCGGGTCCTGCGCGACGCTCGTCGGCTGCCATGACGGGTCACGGTAGCCGCCGCCGCGCGCGCGGCCACCCCGTCGGCGGGTCGCGGCGCCGGCGCCCGCGGGGCGCGCGGCCGCGCTGCGCCACAGGTGGAACGCCAGCAGGCCGCGGTGCGGCGCGAACGGCGCGCTCCGGGCGGCGAGCGCCGCTGTGTCCGGGCGCTCGGGGAGCTCCCACACCCGCTGCGCCTCGGCCGCCAGCACCACGTCGCCGACCGGCAGGCTGTCGGCGAAGCCGAGGCCGCGCAGCATGGTGTAGTGCGCGGTCCACGGGCCGATGCCGCGCAGCGCCACCAGCTGCTCGCGCGCGGTCGCCGCGGCGCCGCGGGCGAGCGCGTCGAGGTCGAGTGCGCCGGTCGCCACCGCGCGCGCCGCGGTCAGCACGGCGTCGGCCTTGGCGCCCGAGCTGCGCAGCCGCAGCAGGTCGGCGCGGTCGAGCGCGGCGACGGCCGCCGCGTCCGGCGGCGCCTGGAGGTCGCCGGCGCGCTCGCCGCAGCGCGCGGTCAGCCCGCGCCGCAGCGCGTGCGCGAAGCCGAGGTGCACCTGCTGACCCAGGATCGCGAACAGCAGGCAGTCGAACGCGGTCGGCGTGCCCCACGGGCGCAGGCCGCGCGCCGCGCGCAGCAGCGGCCGCAGCCGCGGGTCGCGGGCGAGCGCGCGTTCGCCCGGGCGCGGGTCGAGGTCGAGCCGCAGCACGCGCGTCACCAGGCGGTGCGCCGCCCGCATCGCCGCCGCGCCCGGCGCGCGGCCGTCGACCATCGACACGCGGACGCGCACCGTCGGCCGGGCACCGGCGCGCGCCTGCAGCGACAGCGCCGCGGCGCGGCCGTCGAGCCGCGCGGCGAGGTGCAGCGACCGGTCGTCACCGCGCTCGCTGAGGGACTCCGGGTCGCGCAGCTGGTACGCGAAGCAGCGGCCGACCGGGTGGCCTTCGGGCAGCGTCAGCGCGAACGCGTCGGCGGCCAGCAGCGCGCGGTAGCCGCGCGGGGTGGTCCCGAAGCGCGCGCGGAAGTTCTCGTGGAACGCCGAGCTGCCGGCGAAGCCGCTGTCGAGCGCGATCGCCAGCACGGTGCGGCGCGAGCTCGCGAGCCCGTGGCGCGCCGCCTCGAGGCGCGCGTCCAGCAGCGCCGCCGCGGGGGCCCGGTGCAGGTGCTCGCGGCACAGCTGCAGCAGCTTGGTGGCGCCGACGCCGGCGGCGGCCGCGAACGACGCGACGTCCTCGAAGTCGCCGGGGCGCGCGCGCACCGCGTCGAGCGCCCGCAGCAGACCGTCGCGGTCGCGGTCGCGGCCCGCCCAGCGGTCGTCGGGTCGGCAGCGCAGGCACGGACGGAAGCCGCGCGCGCGCGCCTCGTCCGGCGACCGCGCGTGCTCGACGTTCTCGGGCCGCGGGGCGCGCGCGCGGCACGACGGCAGGCAGTAGATCCCGGTGGTGCGTACGCACGTCAGGAACACGCCGTCGAAGGCGGGGTCGCGCGCGGCGGCGCGGCCGAGCATGAACTCGCGCGTGAGTCGCATCGCCGGAGACCAGAGCCTACGGCGCGCCGGCGGTCGTGCGGAATCCCGCGCGGCAATCTGCTGCCGCGTGCCGCATTCAGCGCACCGGCACGGCGACCCGGACCACCGGCGCCCGCGCCTGCTCCGCGGTCGGGGCGCCTTCGTTGAGGTGCAGGAACGGCTGCGCCAGCACCGGGCCGCGCGGCTGCAGGCCGCGCTGCTGCACGGCGTCGCGCAGCTGGCGCTCGCCGAGGGCGATGCGCTGGTCCAACTCGCCGGACGGCGGATAGATCTCGAGCCAGTTGCCCGCGTCGAAGGTCCGCACGTCCCAATCGGCGGGCCACTCGGCGAGCTCGGCGGCGCCTTCGTCGGGTCGGAACGGCACGACCAGGAACGCGCGCTCGCCTTCGCGCAGCAGGCCGGCGAACCCGGCCATGGTCTGACCGCGCGCCTCGAGCGCGCCGAGGCGCTCCTGCACCGTCGTCGCGCGCTGCTCCCAGTCCACCGGGTCGGGCAGCACCAGCCAGCGGAGCGCGCGCGAAGGGGTCAGCTCGGGCGCGGTCGGCCGCGCCGGGGCGCCGACGACCAGCGTCCCGGCCGGTGCGGGAGCGGGTGCGCCGGCGTCGGCGTCGACGGCGGCCTCGGCCGGCCGCTCGGCGCCGGTGAACATCGACTGGTCCCAGGCGAAGTCGATCGCCTCGAACCGGATCGCGCACTCGCCGAGCACCTCGGTGCGCGCGCGGCGCACGATCCAGGTCGTCGACGTGCGCAGGTGGTCGAGCACCTGGACGGCGCCGGTCGGACCTTCGAGCCGTTCGACCAGCAGCGCCCGCGGCTGCAGCGTCAGCGTCCACGGCAGGTCCCCCGGCTGCGCCAGCAGGAACGTGCGCGGCCCCGTGCGCTGGCAGCCGATGCTGCGGTGCAGCGGTCCGAGCGTCGCCGTGTCGAGCAGCCGGTGCAGCGCGCGCAGGCGCAGCAGCGCGGTCGCATCGGTCTCCGCGGTCCAGCTGCCGTCGTCGGCGAGGGCGCGCGCCGTCTCGCCGTCGAGCAGCTGCACCGCGCCGTCGGGCCACTGCGCGCGCAGCCGCCGCGGCAGGTCGCCGAACGCCTCGATCACGCCGCCGTCCGCCAGCGTGACGCGCGCCGCGAAGCGCTCGACTCCGACCAGCGCGCCGTGGCACGCGTGCAGCACGCGGGCGGGCACCTCTTCGGCCGGCAGCGCGGCGACGTCGACCTCGGGGGCGGCGGCCGCCGAGCGCGGCGCGTCCTGGGCCCCGGCGCCGGCCGAGGCGTCGCCGTCGCCGCAGCCGGCGACCAACAGCGCGCCGGCCGCGAGCGCGCTCAGCGACCGCGATCGAACTCTCGACGCCACAGCGCGACGTCGTAGCCGCGGTCGACGCCGCCGGCAAGCGCCTGCAGCGCCTTGCGCGCCGCGAGGCGCACGTTCGGCACCGACTCCGCCGGCTGCAGCAGCGCGAACAGACCCTCGTGCTGGTCCTGCGCGTTCATGCGGCCGATCGCGATCGCCGCGTTCATGCGCACGCGCGGGGTCGGGTGGTCGAGGTAGCGCGCCGCCAGCGCGCCGTTCTGCGGGTCGCGCGCGATGCCGAGGCCGCGCAGCGCGTTGGCCAGGATCAGCGGGTGCTGATCGAGGTCGCCCTCGAGGACCCGGCGCCAGATCGGGACGATTTCGTCCTGCCTCAGGCTGCTCTCCTGCAGGCGCACCAGCGCCCACGCCGCGCCGACGCGGCCGCCCTCGCGGTGCTCCGGGTCGTTCATCACGCGCGCGATCACGCCGGGCGGCGTGCGCGGATCGCCGAGGATCGCGAGCCCGAGGATCGCGCGGTCGACCAGGTGCGGGTCGTCGAGCTGGGCGCCCTGCAGGATCACCGGCATGACGTCGCGGCGGTCGGCGAAGCCGAGCGCGGCCAGCGCGATGCCCTGGAAGAACGGGTCGCTGCCGTCGCTGGCGACGGCGATCAGCTTCTCGGTGTTGCTGCCCGGCGGGCGGCCGCTGACCTCCTGGCGCAGCAGCCGGTCGAGGCGCTCGCGCTCGTCGTCCTGGGTTGCGACGCCGGCGTTGGCGACCGCGCGCACGAAGCTCTCCATCGCCTGGTCGAGCCGCAGCAGCACGCGCTGGAAGTCGCGGCGATCCTCGTCGGCGGCCATCTTGGCCCGCTCGGCGTCCTCCAGGGCGGGGTCGAACTCGCCGTGCAGCGCGGTCGGCTCGGTGCTGGCGCAGGCAGCGAAGGCGAACGAGAACAGCAGCAGCAGTGTGGTCCGGACCATGGCGGGAGCAGCGGGGGCGTTGGAAGGCGCGGGGCGCCGTTCCTTCCGCGATTCTGCCGCAGCGTCGCGATCGCCGCGAGCGCGGTTGCGGATCCGCCCCCGATCGCGTTCTCTGCGGGCGCCATGCCGCCGCCGCCTTCGTCGTCCCGCCCGCCCGCCGCGTCGCCGCTGGTGGGCGATCCGCTCGCCGACTGCGAGCAGGTCCTCTTCGCGCGCGACCCTCGCAGCGGCGCGCGCGCCATCGTCGCCGTGCACGACACGGCGCTGGGACCGGCGTTCGGCGGCATCCGCCGGCGGCGCTATCCGAGCCTCGATGCGGCGCTGCAGGACGCGCTGGCGCTGGCGCGGGCGATGACCTGGAAGTGCGCCATGGCCGGGCTGCCGGCCGGCGGCGGCAAGATCGTGCTGCTCGACGGCGACGGGGTCGACCGGCGCGCCGCCTACGAACTGGTCGGCGAGCAGGTCGAGATGCTGCAGGGGCGGATGTACACCGGCCCCGACGTCGGCACGACGGTGGCGGACCTGCAGGTCGTCGGCACCAGGACCCGGCACTGCGCGCAGCAGGGCCACGGCGACCTCGGCGGCAGCACCGCCCGCGGCGTGTTCGCGGCGCTGCGCGCGACCGCGGACCACGCCGGCGTGGCGCTCGACGGCGCGCGGGTGCTGGTCCAGGGCGTCGGCGCGGTCGGCCGGCGCCTGTGCGCGCTGCTGCACGCGGCCGGCGCGCGGCTCCTGGTCTCCGACCCGGACGCAGCGGCGGTGGCGGCCGTGGTCGACGAGTTCGGCGCCGAAGCGATCGATCCCGCCGCCGCGACCGCGACCCCCTGCGACCTGTTCGCGCCCTGCGCGCTCGGCGCCGTGCTCGACCTCGCCGCCGCCGAACGGCTGCCGGCCCGCGCGGTGTGCGGCGGCGCCAACAACGTGCTCGCCGATGCCGCCGCCGGTCGCGCGTTGCACCGGCGCGGCGTCCCGGTCGCGCCCGACTTCGTCGCCAACGCCGGCGGCCTGATCCACGGCGTGTTGCACGAGCTGCGCGGCGAGTCGATCACCGACGCGCACCTCGACGCGATCGGCGCGACCACCGCGTCGCTGCTGCAGCAGAGCCGCCGCGACGACGTGCCGCCGGGCGAGCTGGCGCTGCGCGCTGCGCAGGAACGCGTCGCGGCTGCACGCGCACGCTGAGCATGGTTGGGAGGAGCGTGCGGTGCCGGTCCTGGGAAACAGGGAGAGCACGGAGAGCACCGGGAGGGGCACAGAGCAGAAAGCAAACGCCGACACGAACGCAGCCGCCCAGCAAGAGGCAACGCACCGACCGCGACGCACGCGCACACCGCAGAGGTCCTCGCCCGCCCTGTCGGATGCCCTGGCTGGGCGGCTGCTTTCTGCTCCGTGCTCTCCGTGTCCTCTGTAGTTTCTTCTCTGGTTCGCGGATGCCTGCGTGCCGCGTGACGGCTCCCTGAGTCGAGCGCCCTCAGCTCTGTGCCCCTCCCGGTGCTCTCCGTGCTCTCCCTGTTCCTCCGGGAGTACCCCAGAAACAAACCACAGAGAGCACAGAGCACACAGAGCAGAAAGCACACGCCGACACGAACGCAGCCGCCCAGCAGGAGCCAACGCACCGAACGCGACGCACGCGCACACCGCGGAGGCCTCGCCCGCCTGGCGGATGCCCTGGCTGGGCTGCTGCTTTCTTCTCCGAGCTCACAGTGCCCACTGTGGTTCCATCTCAGGTGCGCGGATGCGTGCGTGCCGCGTGACGGCCTCCTGAGTCGAGTGCCCTCAGCTCCGTGCCCCTCCCG
>JBFWWV010000006.1:0-279340 GCA_050245995.1 Planctomycetota bacterium
CACGCCGGTGCCCGCGCGCGCGCAGCGCGCGCTGGAGTACCTCGACGATCGCGCGCGTCGACCCAGCCCGCGCTGCGCGCGTCGACCCAGCCCGCGCTGCGCGCGGGCGGGCACCGGCCGCGCTGCGCGCGGCCTGGGCACCGGCGCGCTGCGCGCGCCTGGGCACGGGCACGGGCACGGGGGGGGGGCGCCTACCGCAGCGCCAGTTCCGGGTCGTGCAGGTCCAGGTCGAACCGCACCTGGCCGCCGGCCGCGAACCGGACGATCGTCTCGCCCGTGAACAGCCCATTGCGCCACGCGCGCCGCCGGCCGCTCAGTTCGCGGGCATTCCATTCCTCGTAGTGCAGTTCGGGGAAGGCGGCGATCCGGCGATCGTCGCGCGCGGCCAGCAGGCGCGCGACAAGGCGCGCCAGGGTCGGCGCCGACGGCGGGGTCGTGACCTCGACGCGTTCGATGAGCGCCCGCCAGTCGCGCGACCGGCTCGGGTCGAGCGGCAGGCAGCAGTCGCGGCCGACGAACGCGAACCGCCGCTGACCGTCCAGGTCGAGCTGCGCGAACCGGCCCGGCAGCGCCAGGCTCTCGACGCCGTCGGCGAGCCACTCGATCCGCACAGCACGGCCGCCGCGTCGCAGCCATTCGGGCGGCAGCAGCTCCAGCATCACGGTGCGCGGCGCGCGGCCGTCGAGGCCCGGCGCGAACTGCTCCAGCTCGCGGATCTCGATGCGCTTCTCGGTGCGCACCTCGGAACGCACGAGACCGGTGCCGCGCGCGAAGCACCACTCCGCGGTGGCGCCCGACGGCGCGGCGGTGGCGCGGACGATCAGCGCGCGGAAGGTGCCGGCCGGCACCGTGACCTCGTCCTCGAACGCCGCGACGTGCGCGGTCCACAGCTCGTGCTGCCGCAGGTCGTCGCCGTCGTCGGGGTCGCGGGCGGCCGGCGGCGGCTCGGCGTCGGCGACCTCCTGCTCCGGCACGCGCCACTGCCACTCGGTGACCGCGCCGACCGGGCCCGCCAGCGGGCGGCTCACGACGTCGGCCCGCGCGACGCAGATCGCCGCCGGCGTGTAGCCCGCGCGCACCTCGAGGCCGCCCGCGTCGACGAACCAGTGCTCGAGCGCGACGGCGTCGACCGTGGTGTGCATCAGCCAGGCGTCGCGGCTGCCGTCGCGATAGCGGCCGAGCGCCTGCACGTAGGCGCGCGTCGGCACCAGCGGCAGGGCGGGGTCGTAGCCGAGCCGGCAGCGGTAGGTCCACAGGGCGCCCTCCTGGATGGGCAGCCAGGCGCTGGGTTGCGAGGCGGCGGCGACGTCGCCGGCCGGCGCCTGGGCCCCGGCGGCCGCGGCTGCCCCGGCGAGCAGAAGCGCGATGCCGAGGCCTCGGCGCAGGTGTCGGGCCCGGACGGTGTTCGCGAGGCTGGGCTTCCGGCTCATGGGCGGCACGCGCTGTGACTCGGGGGCGCACCTCCACGCGATCGGCGCCCGCGAACTTCGCGAACGGCGCGCGGCGCCGGGCGAACCCCGCGCCGCGGATCGTCCCTCAGAAGATCGTCGTCGTGAACGCGTTCGACGACGACAGGCTGTTGGGGCCGCCGGCGTCGCCGATGAGCCACTGGCCGTACAGCGGCAGGCCGACCAGCAGCGGGTCGGCCGGCAGCGGCAGCACGATGCTCGACCAGCCCTTGCCCGGCGCGGTGCCCTGCGTCAGCCCGGTGAAGAACAGCCGCGGGTCGAGCAGCGACAGGTACATGTTCTGCCCGAGCACCGGCAGCGGCGTGGTCGAGCCCGCGAAGTCGAGCACGAAGAAGTGCGCGGCGCCGGGCAGCGCGCCCTGCAGGCCGAGCGCGAACTTCTGGTTGCCGACGAAGGCCGGCTCGTAGGACGCGATCTCCGGCACGAAGCCGCCGGTGCCGGCCGTGCCCAGGCCGAACGCGTACGGCGCGCGCGGGCTCTCGCTCATCAGCCGCGGCCGGTCGAACGGCGCCTGCTCGAGCTGCACGCGCGGGTCGGTCAGCGCGTTCATGAACGCGATGATGTCGGCCCGCTCGATCCCGCCCAGCTGCCCGGCGAGCAGCTGCACCTCGATGTCGATGCCGGGGCCGAAGTCGCCGCCGCGGTTGTAGAACAGCATCACGTCGTTCAGCGTGGCGAGGCCGCCGGTGTGCATGTAGGGCGCGCGCAGCGCGACGTTGCGCAGCTGCGGCACCTTGAAGCTGCCCATGTGCACCGGCAGGCCGGTCACCGCGAAGCGGCCGGTGTCCTCGTTGGGCGGCCGCACGCCGAGCACGCGGTAGTCGTTGAGGCCGGGCGGGCCGTTCGACACGGCGTCCAGGTGGCACGTCGCGCAGAACTGCCCGAACAGGTTGAAGCCGTTCAGCTCCTGCGCCGACAGCGTGCCGAGGCCGTTGAGGTACAGGTCGACCGGCGACTGGTCGGCGATCAGCGTGCGCTCGTAGGCGGCGATCGCGAAGATGATGCGCTCCGGGGTCACGCCGCCCGGGCCGAACTCGGCGTCGAACAACTGCGTGTAGTTCTGCGCGCCGATGTAGGCCTGCAGGTTGGCGGGGATCTGATCGGCCAGCGCCAGCGGCTGGCGGCCGGTCAGGTCCGCGGCGATGTCGGTCCACGAGCGGCCCATGTGGCTCATCTCGACGTCGCTGACCGGCGGGCCCGATGCCTGGCTCTCGAGCGCCGCGTTGTACGGCAGCGTCACCAGGCCGCTGACCGGGTCGGTGAACGCGTTGGCCGCGCGCCCGTCCCAGAACAGCTCGCTCTCGTAGGCGGCGTTGATCACCGGCGGCGCGCGCCGGCCGGTCGACTGCGGGCGCACCTGGAACAGCGGGTCGCCGACGCGCGCGCCGGCCGCGTCCTGGCGCACGACGCCGGGCGAGCCGTGGATGTCGTCGGCGGTGCCGAAGGTCGCGTCGGGGCCAGGGTGCG
The DNA here is from genome assembly GCA_050245995.1 of Planctomycetota bacterium. Classification (GTDB taxonomy): domain Bacteria; phylum Planctomycetota; class UBA1135; order UBA1135; family UBA2386; genus JBFWWV01. The sequence goes on from JBFWWV010000006.1 coordinate 2,937, forward strand.
TCGCACTGCCCGAGCGCGGATCGGCGCCGCCGCTCCCGAAGATGTGGCAGGTGCCGCACGCCATCGTGCGCGACGACGACAGCTGTTCGTCCCAGAACAACGCCTTGCCGAGCAGCGCGCGGTTGGCCGTCGTCGGGTTGCCCGGGTGGGACGGCGGCGGCGGGAAGAAGGTCTGGGCAGACGCGCACTGGAGCACGGCCAGTGCGCCGAAGAAGCGCAGCGCGGGGATCGTTCGCATTCGCAGGGACTCGCGGGCCAGCAGATCGGAAGCAGGCAGGCGGTCAGCTTGGCGATGCGACCGCGTGCGTCAATGGGCACATGGAGGCGTTCGCGCTGTGGTGCGGCCGTGCTGTGCGGAATGCGCACAGGCGGCGGCGCGATCGTTCGATGGGAGCGCGGCGTGGCCGCGCCGGAACTCAGTGGTGCGGGTTCACCGATGCAGGGTCACCTGCATCGAGCGCGACGACGCCAGCAGCGTCGGCGACTGGACGTCGTAGACCCACCACTGGCCGACCAGCTGCAGGCCGCGCAGCGTCGGGTGGTCCGGCACCTCGAAGCGCACGCTCGAGTAGCCGGCCAGGCCGCTGCCGCCGGTGTCGAGCGTGTTGCCGAGGTGGAAGAACCGCAGCTGCACGTTCGCGAACCAGACCTCGTGGCCGAACACGTCGAGCGCCGTCGGCGAGCGGCCGAAGTCGATCAGGAAGAAGTGCGGCAGGCCGGGCTGCACGCCGTCGAGGCCGAAGGTCAGCTTCTGCGTGCCGACGTAGCCGGGCATCGCCGCGACCATCTGCGGCTCGGGGGTGCCGACGCCGGCGGTGGCGCGGCCGAACACGCGCGGCGCGCGCGGGCTCTCGGACCACAGGCGCGGCCGGTCGAACGGCGGCCGCTCGTTGGCGACGCGGTTGTCGGTCAGGGTGCGCAGGAACGCGATCAGGTCGGCGCGCTGGCCGGTCGAGATCTGGCCGGCGATGGCGGTGACGGCCGGGTCGGCGCCGGGGCCGCCGCCGGCGTTGTAGAACGAGATCACGTCGTCCAGCGTCGCCATGCTGCCGTCGTGCATGTAGGGCGCGCGCAGCGCGACGTTGCGCAGGCCCGGCACCTTGAACTTGCCGAGGTCGCCCGGATCGTTGGTCACCGCGAAGCGGCCCGGATCGAAGGCGGTCGGCTGCACGCCGGTGCGGCGGAACTGGCCGCTGACCGGCTGCGCGTGCGAGTCGAGGTCGCTGTGGCAGCTGCTGCAGTGCTGGTCGAACACCGCGAGGCCGCGCTGCTCGGCGGCGGTCAGCACGTCGGTGCCGGCGAGGTAGCGGTCGAAGCGCGACTGGTCGGCGACCAGCGTGCGCTGGTAGGCGGCCAGCGCCTGCGCGATGCGCGTGGGCGTGACGCCCGGCGAGCCGAACACCTGCTCGAACAGCGAGCCGTAGGTCTCGCACCACACGAACGCCAGCAGGTCGACCGGGATCTGGTCGGCGAAGCGCAGCGGCTCGAGCGGCGGCAGGTCCTGCGCGATCGCGGCCCAGGCGCGGCCGTCGTGCGCCATCTGCACCGGATCGACCGGCGACAGCGTCGCCTGCGCCTCGAGCGCCGCGTCCTGCGCCAGCACCGTGCCCGTCAGCGGGTCGACGAAGTGCCCGTCGCCGCGGCCGTCGCGGAACAGCAGCGGCTCGTAGGCGGCGTTGATCACCGACGCGGCGCGGCGCGTGCCGCCCTGCGGGTGCGCGGCGAAGCCACTGTCGCCGACGAAGTCACCGACCGCGTTCTGCCGCACGATGCCCGGCGAGCCGCGCTGGTCGTCGGCCGTGCCGAACACGCCGTCGGCACCGGGATGAGCGACCTGCGGGCGCGGGTCGCTGCCGCCTGCCGCGGGCACGTGGCACGTGCCGCACGCGACGGTGCGCGACGACGACAGCTGCTCGTCCCAGAACAGCGCCTTGCCGAGCATCGCCTTGTCGACCGTGGTCGGGTTGCTGGTCGGCGCCGGCGGCGGCGCGAAGTGAGTCTGCGCCGACACGCGGTCGGCGAACGCCAATGCCATTGGCAGGACGGTCCAGGGGAGAATGCGCATGGTTCTCGAGTCGGGTGAGTCTCGTGCTGACGGGCGCTTCGCAGAGGAAGAACGGGAAGGTGCACGCTGCGGGCGCCGCCGTCAATGCCACCCGGGGTCGGTTCCGCCGATGCGACGGGGACGTTGCAGCACGGTGCTCGCTCGACCGTCACTCCCCATGCCAGTCGGCCGTCAACGTGCACCAGAGGGCCAGCCCCGCATGACGGCCGAACGGCGCGAACTTGCGTGCGACCGTACGATCGGCGGGCGGCTTGCGGCTGCCCTGCCGGCGCTGCAGCACCGCGCGGCACCACGAGTCCAATGCGAGGTCGTCGTAATGACCGAGCAATCGCATTGCCTGTCCCGCGGCATATGGACCGAAGCCGCGCAATGACAGCAGGCGTTTGCGCAGCGCGTCGGTCGGCTGCGCCGGGTCGAGGAACTGCGCGTCGTCGAGCTCGCCGCGCGCGAACGCCGCCGCCAGCATGGCACACGACTCGCTGCGGTAGCCCGCGCGCACCGTGTCGCGGTAGAACGCCGCGCCGCGGTCGCATTCGGCCGCGGTCGGGAACGCGCGCGCGCCGTCGGGTGCCTCGGGCCCGATCGCCTGCACCAGGTTGCGCGTCATCGCCGTCGTCGCCGCCCACGTGCAGTTGGTGGTGAACAGGAGCTTCATCAGGTCCTCGAACACCGTCGCCGAACGCAGCAGCCGCCCGCCGCCGCGGCGCGCGACCCACTCGAGCCCGGGGGTCGCCGCGCACGCGTCCCAGAACGCCGAAAGATCGTCGTCGAGCCGCAGCATGTGCGCGAGCTGCGCGCGCGCCGTGTCCTGGGCGCGCGGCGACAGCGGCCGCGCGCTGTCGAGCTCGACCGCGAGCCTCCGTTCGCGCTGGCGGACCCGCGCCGACACGAGCGCGCGCCCGAGTCGCAACGGCACGTGCCACGGCGCGTCGCCGCCGTCCCAGCGGTGCGGCGGCAACGACACCCAGCCGTGGCCGTGCAGGCACAGCGGCAGCTCGAAGGGCGCGGGGGCGGCGAGGGTGAGGCGGGTGCGATGGGGCACATCGGCAGCGTGGCGCGGGGGCGGGTCGGGGTCGAGAGGAGATCGCCGCCCGGCGCCCCGGCGGGCGCCGGATTCGGCAGAATGCGTCGTCACCGGGGCCCGCTCGGGTGTCCCTTCGTCGATGACACCTCCGACTTCCGTCGCCGATTCCCTGCTGGTGCACGCGACGTTCGTGCAGCGGCTGGCCCGCTCGCTCGCCGGCCCGGACGGAGACGACCTGGCGCAGGAGACGTTCGCGGCGGCGCTGCGCGGCCGTGCGGACGGCGTCGGCAACCCGCGCGGTCTGCTGGTGACGATCGCACGCAACCTGTGGCGCAACCGCCGCCGCGACGACGCGCGGCGCGCCGCGCGCGAGCGCGACGCCGGGAGCGACGCCGTGGCCGACGCGGCTCCGTCGGTCGACGTCATCGTGCAGCGCGAGGAGGTGCGGCAGCGCGTCGTCGCCGCGGTGCTCGCGCTGCCCGAACGGCTGCGCGCCGTCGTGCTGCTGCGGTTCTTCGAAGGGCTCGACGCGGCCGCGATCGGTCGCCGGTTGTCGCTGCCGCCGTCGACGGTGCGTTCGCAGCTGCAGCAGGCGCTCGAACGTCTGCGCCGGCAACTCGACGCCGAGCACGGCGATCGCGCCGCGTGGTCGGCGCCGCTGGCGGCGCTCGGTCGCCGCGCCGGCGGCGGCGGTCGCAGCTGGTGGTGGTGGGTGCGCGTCGCGTGGCCGGTTCGCCTGGGCACCGGCGCGATCGCGGCGGGGCTGCTGGCGTGGCTGCTGTCGCCGCTGTGGACGTCGGCCGCGGCGCCGTTGCCGCCGCCGGTCGGCACGGGTATGCCGCTCGCGGCGCAGCGCGGCGACGAGCGCGCTGGAACCGAGGTCGAGCGCCAGCTGCTCGCGGCGGGGACCGCCGAGGTCGCGCCGGTCGAGGACCTCGGCCCCGAGGCGTTCTGGGGCCGGGTCGTCGTCGCGGCCACCGAGGCAGGGGTCGCTGGCGCCGAGGTGACGCTGCTGCGACGCGACGCCGACGAGATGAACTGCCTGGATCCGTCGTACTGCCGGGCCGTCGAGACCGTGGACGTCGTCCGGACCGACGGCGACGGTCGGTTCCGTTTCCCCGTTCAGCGGGCGTTGCAGTACCGGCTGGTCGTGCGCGCCGCGGGGTTCGCCACGACGCGGCTGTCGCACTGCACCGGCGGCAGCGAACAGATCATCCGCCTCGATCGCGGCGCCGTCGTCGAAGGCCACGTGCTCGCCGCGGATGGGGCGCCGATGGCGGACGTGCTCGTGGAGGCGCGGGTCCGCGGCACCAGCGGCAACGACTGCGAGTCGACGCGCACGGCGAGCGACGGCTCGTTCTTCCTCGGCGCGCTGGAGGCGCGGCCGACCTTCGTCACAGCCGAGCCCCCGGGTGTGCTCGCGCCCGGTTGGAGCCTGGTGCACCTGATGGCCGGCGCGGTGGAGCACGTCGAGCTGGTCGCGCGCACCGGCCGCGCCGTCCGCGGCGTCGTGCGTGACGCGGCCACGCGGAAGCCGGTGGCCGGCGCAGCGGTCGCGGACGGCTGGCACATGGACGGCGCCGCGACCACGGCGGCCGACGGCAGCTACCGGCTGATGGTGGGGAGTGACGCCGTTCTCCACGTGCGCGCCCGCGGCTACGCCCAGCTGGCATGGCCCGTCGAGGCCTCGGCCGACGGCGACACCGAGTGCGATCTGGAACTGGAGCGCGGCGAGATGATCAGCGGCCGCATCGTCGACGGTGACGGCCAGGCGATCTCCAACGGCTACGTCGCCGCGGTGGCCGACCACTTCGTGCGGCGCAACGGCTACCGCGACCAGTTCTGGCACAGCGGGACGGTGGACTCGGGCGGTCGCTTCGCGGTCGGCGGGCTCGCGCGCGAAGCGGTGGCCGAGGCCATCGTGAACGGCGAGTCCGTGATCGTCCGACGTCTGCTGCAGTGGCAGCTCCTCGTGCGCGCGCCGGGCCACGGCGCGCGGGTGGTGCGTCTGCCGCTGCGCCAGCTGCGACCCGGCGACTGGGACTGCGGCGACATCGTCCTGCCGGTGCAGGCCTTGCTCGAAGGACGCGTCGTCGACGCCGAAGGCCTCCCGGTCGCCGGCGCGCGCATCGACGCCAAGACCATCCCCGACGGGTTCGAGGAACTGGACGGCTCGCGGGCTGGCCGCGCTGGGCCGCTGTGGCACCTGACGCAGCGCACGACCACGACGGCCGCCGATGGCTGGTTCCGGCTCGCGGGGTTGAGCCCGGGCAGCTGCGGTCTCAGCGTGCAACCCGACGGTCGCAACTGGACGGTGGACAGCGGTCCACACGCGGTGGCCGCCGGCGCGATCGTGCGCGTCGACGACATCGTCGTCGATCGGGGGCTCGGCATCCGCGGTCGCGTGGTGGTGCCGTCCGCCGTGCACTGGCCGCAGTCGCGAATGCGGATCGTGGCGGAGCGGCCGGGTGGCGAACGCAACAGCGTGGAGGTCGGGGCCGCCGGCGCGTTCGCGATCGATCGGCTCGAACCCGGCGACTATCGACTGTTCGCGTGGGATTGCCCCGCGGGCTACGCGCTGCGGCCGCACGCCGGCGTCGCCGCCGGCACCGACGACCTCGAACTGCGGCTCGTCGCGGCCGAACCGATCGTCGGCCGCGTCGTCGACGGCGCCGGCCAGCCGGTCGCCCGGGCCTGGGTGTGCTTCTGGCGCGAGGGTATCGACACGGCCGAGAACGCCGCGACCGCCGCCGACGGCAGCTTCGCGCTGTCGGTGGCGCCCGGTGAGGTCGGGGCCGTGCAGGCGATCGACCGCAACGACCGCGGTCGTCAGGTCCGCATCGAACGGGTCGCCGCCGGCACCCGCGACCTCGTGCTGACGCTGCCGGACTGACGCCGCAGCGCCCGCGGCGGGCGCCCCCTTCCGCCGCGGGCGCCGCTGCGGCAACCTTCGCGGCCGTGAGCCCGGACCCGTCGAACGCACCGCCCGCCGCCGCCCCGCGCGGCGCGCCGCCGCTGCGCCTCGGCGACGTCGAGATCGGCATGCCCGCCGTGCAGGCGGCGCTGTCGGGCTACAGCGACCTGCCGATGCGGCTCTGCGCGCGCGAGCACGGCGCGCCCTACGCGCTGCACGAGGTGGTGCTCGACGAGCTGGTGCTGCAGAAGGGCAAGCTGCAGCGGAAGATCCTCGAGGTGCCCGAGCAGGACCACCCGGTCGGCGGCCAGCTGATGGGTTCGCGGCCGGAGACGTTCGCGGCGGCGGCACGCCGGCTCGTCGACGCCGGCTTCGACGTGGTCGACATCAACTTCGGCTGCCCGGTCAACAAGGTGCTCGGCCGCTGCCGCGGCGGCTACCTGCTGCAGCATCCCGACGACGCGCTGGCGCTGGTCGACGCGGTGCTGCAGGCGGTCGCGGGCGACGCGCCGGTGACGGTCAAGATGCGCCGCGGCTACGACGACTCGGCGGACAGCGAGCGCGCGTTCTTCGCGATCCTCGACGGCGCGTTTGCGCGCGGCGTCGCCGCGATCACGGTGCACCCGCGCACCGTCGTGCAGAAATACCAAGGCCCGAGCCGCTGGGAGTTCTTGCGCCGCGTCAAGCAGCACGCCGGCCGGCGCACGATCCTCGGCAGCGGCGACCTGTTCTCGCCGTTCGACGTGGTGCGCATGCTGCAGCAGACCGGCGTCGACGGCGTCACGGTCGCGCGCGGCTGCATCGGCAACCCGTTCGTGTTCGGCCAGGTGCGCGACCTGCTGGCCGGGCGCGCGCCGCTGCGGCCGACGGCGGCGCAGGTCGGCGCGGCGCTGCGGCGGCACTGGCAGCTGGCGGTCGAGCACCAGGGCGAGAAGGCGCTGTCGTCGGTGCGCACCCACGCCATCAAGTACGCGCAGTACCACCCCGACCCGATCGCCGCGCGCACGCGGCTGGTCGCGGTGCGCCGCGGCGGCGACCTCGAGGCGGCGATCGACGAGGTGTTCCCGCAGGACGCGGGCGCCGACGAGGCGCCGCGCGAACTGCGGCCCGACGACGCGGTCGTGCCGGCGATGTCGGGCGCGTAGACGGCCGCGGTGCTACGTTCTGGCGGCGACCGAACGCCCGCGCCGAACGCAGCCGTGAACCACTTCGAACCCGACAGCACGCCCGACGAGGGCACCGGCGTCCTCTACCTGTTCCACCTGATCGACAAGGCGGTGCCGTCGTTCTTCGCGCCGGACCGCGAGATCACGGTGGCGCGCGCGCCCGGCATCCTCGACGTGATGGGCGCGGTCGCCGGCCGCGACGGTCGGCTGTCGCTGCAGCTGCCGCTGGCCGAGGCCGCGTGCATCGCGGTGCAGTCGCGCGACGACGATCAGCTGCACGTGTGGTCGCCTGGGCGCGACGACGAGCGCGCGCAGCTGGTGTCGATCCGGCTGGCGGATCTCGGGCTGGGGGATGCGCCGGCGAACGGCGGCGCCGGTCCGCTCGACTACGACGCGGCGCGTGCGCTGTTCGCGGCGGCCGAGCGCAGCCGGTGGGCGGCGCACGTGTTCGGCGGCCTGCTGGCGCTGGCGCGCGAGCACGGCGTGCGGCCTTCGCGCGGCGTGGCGGTGCTGCTGCGCAGCGACGTGCCGAGCGAGCGCGGCCTCGGCGCCTCGGCCGCGATCCAGGTGGCGGCGCTGCGCGCGCTGGCCGAGCTGCACGGCCTCGCGCTCCCGGGTGCCGAACTGGCGCGGCTCGCCGGCCTCGTCGACCGCGCGATCCTCGGCGCGCGCGGCGGCGCGGGGGCGCCGTGGACCGCGGCGTGCGCCGAGCAGGACGAGGTGCTGGCGCTCGACGGCGACGGGGGCGCGCCGCCACGAGGCGCGGCGCTGCCGGAAGGGCTGGAACTCATCGGCATCGACAGCGGTGTGCGCGCGGCCACCGCGCAGGCCGCCGCCGACGTGCGCATCGCCGCGGCGATCGGCGCGCGCCTGCAGACGGCGGCCGGCGTCGCCGCGGACACGCTGCCCGAGACCATGACCGGCGCCGAGTTCGCGCAGCGCTTTCCCGCGGACGCGGCGCAGCTCGGCGTCGTCGCCGGCCAGGACTACGCGGTGCGCGCCGCCGCGCGGCACGTCGCCGGCGAGCACGAGCGCGCGCAGCGGTTCCTGGAGCTGCTGCAGAGCGCCCCGGCCGACGACACGCCGGCGCAGCTCGGCGAGCTGATGTTCGCCTCGCACCGCAGCAGCTCGTCGTGCGGACTCGGCCACGAGGTCACCGACTTCCTGATCGAACAGGTGCAGGCGCGCCGCGCGCAGGGCGCGCGGATCCACGGCGCGCGCGTCACCGGCTGTGCCCGCGGCGGCACCGTGGCGATCCTCGGCGACCGCACCGCCGCGTGGCACGAGGCGCTGCGCGTCAAGAAGGCGCTGCTGCAGCGCACCGGCCACTCGGCCGAGATCCAGCGCTACTCGTCGCCGGGCGCGATGGCGTTCGGCGCGCTGCGGTTGCGGCCGAAGGGCTGACGCGATGGATCGAGGTGCGGTGCGGCGGTGGAGCATGGCGGCGGTGGCGCTGCTGCTCGGCGCGGCGCTGCTGTGGTCGCTGTGGACGGCAGAGAGCGGCGTCGCGGTGGCGGCGCCGGCGGTCGCCGAGGACGCGGCGTCCGCGCGCACCGGGTCGCCGGAGCGGGCCGCGGCCGGCGGCGCGCCGGTCCCCGCATCGGCAGAGACCCACCGCGTCGAAGCGGCGCTCGCGCCGGAGGTGGAGTGGGCGCGCGTCGAGGGCACCGTGACGCTGGGCGACGGGACGCCGTTCGCGGAGGTCGGCGTCCGGCTCACGGTCGGGGGCGCGTTCGATCGCGTCACCTCGACCGACGGCAGCGGGCGGTTCGCGGTCGACGTCGACGCCGCGGGGCCCGCCGAGGTCGAGTTGATCGGCGCAGCGCGCGTCAAGGCCGATGTGGTGCTGCAGCGGGGCCGCACCGCCGTGGTGGGGATCTGGGTGTGGGGCGATACGGTCGCCGTGTGGGGGCGCATCGTGGCAACCGCGACCGACCGGTTGTCGCCGCGCGTCACCGTGCGCCGGCGCGAACCGGATCGCTGGCGGGAGGTCTGCGTCGTCCGGGCGGGCCCGCTGGATGTCTACCGCGTGGCGCTGGCGCCCGGCGAGTACTTGCTGGAGGTTCGCGGTCGCAGCTACGAGCAGCGGCTGCGCGCGCAGGGGCTCGAGTGGTGGTCGCTCGCCGGCGCGTCCGTCCGCGCCGAGGCCACCGTGCAGCTGGCCGCCGGGTCCCCGGCCGTGCGCCAGGACCTGGTGCTGGTCGACACGCGGCTCGAGGTCGAGGTGCGCGACCGCGACGGTCGACCGATCGAAGGCGCGCGCGCGTGCGTGCAGTGGGACGGGGAGCCGTTCGAGCTGGCCCTGCCGACCGACGGGGACGGCGTCGCGGTGTTCGACTGGCTCGCGCCCGGACGCGGCACCTGCACGGCGGAGCAGTTCGGGCGACCCGGCACCGCGCCCGTCCCCGTCGAGTTGGCGGCCGGCGGCACGCAGCGCGTTCGCCTCACGCTGGCGTCGCCGGGCATCGCCGACGTGCGGCTGGTCGACGAACGCGGCGCGGTGATCCCGTGGCGCCAGTCGCATCGCGCGCAGGTCACGCACCTCGCCACCGGCGCCGTCGACGACGGGCAGTCGCTGCCGCGCGGCGCCGAGGTGCAGGTGCGCTCGTTCCATCACTGCGGCGCCGGGCCGTGCGAGTTCGCGCTGGTCGACGAGCGCGGCAGCGGCTGGGTGCGCTACGGCGAACTCACGGCCGCGCCGGTGCCGTTCACCGTGCCGCAGGACGACAGCGTCGAGGTCGCCGTGCGCGGCGTGCGGCGGCGGGCGCGCGGCACGTTCGTCGGCGGCGCCGCGCCGGCGGACCGGGTCGCCGGCATCGCGGTCCGCCGGCTCGGCGTCGCCAGGACCAACGTGTTGCCCGCCCTCGACGACGGCGCCGACGCCGGTCGGTGGTCCGGCTGGCTCGAGGATGGCGACTACGAGGTGCTCGCGCGGGTCGACGGCGAGGAGCTGCGGCACCGCGTGACCGTCGCCGGCGCCGACGTCGCGCACGCGTTCGCGCCGCGCTGAGCCGTCGTGCTGGGACCGTTGGCCGTCACGTTGGACCTTGACGTTGGCCGTGACGTCGGGCCGTGTCGCGCCGCGCCCTTGCCGTCGCGTGGGGCGCCGCGTCGCCGGTGCCAGCGGCGGCACGCGCGCGCGGCCGCAGCCCCTGCGACCGGGTCGGGAACGGCGCCGCGGTCGGATCTTCGCGAGGGGCTCAACACGCGCCGGGTCGCCGCTAGAATCGCCGCCGTGTCGGACGGTCCCAGGAGCCCCGGACGACTCCCCGACTGGGAGTCGTTCTACTGCAGCTTTCGCCACCCCGGCTACGTCCCCGGCTACGAGATCACCAGCAAGCTCGGCGGCGGCATGTTCGGGCTGGTGTTCAAGGCCCGGAAGCAGTCGATCGGCAAGGACTACGCCATCAAGTTCCTCAAGGTCGAGGACGGCGAGGTCCGGCGCGCCGTGCTGCTCGAGCTCGAGCAGGTGAAGTACTTCGCGCAGATCGACCACCCCAACCTGGTGTCGATCGAGGACCGCGGCGAGGTCGACGGCATCCCGTATCTGGTGATGGCCTACGCCGGCGCCGACACCCTGCAGGACCTGCTGCGCCGCGACGCCGACCCCGCGTCCGCCGCGCGGCCGCTGCTGCTGCACTACTTCGCGCAGGCGTGCCGCGGCGTCGCTGCGCTGCACGAGCGCAGCCTCGTGCACTTCGACCTCAAGCCCGCGAACGTGTTCTTGAAGGGCGGCGTCGCGCGCGTCGGCGACTACGGCCTCAGCAAGCTGGTGACGCACAGCCGCGGCAGCCTGTCGATGGGGCGCGGCACGCCGTACTACATGGCGCCCGAGATGCTGCAGCGCCGCGGCGATCATCGCAGCGACGTGTACTCGCTCGGCGTCGTGCTCTACGAGGTGCTGTGCGGCGATGTCCCGTTCAAGGGCGACAGCGAGTGGGAGGTGCTGCGCCTGCACGAGACCGGAGCCTTGCGTTTCCCGGACGACGTCGGCGCGCGCGAACGCGCCATCGTCGAGCGCTGCATGCAGAAGGACCCCGACCACCGCTTCCAGAGCGTGCACGACCTGATCGCCGCGCTCGGCGCGCTCGCCGGGGGTGGGGCCGCGGTGGCCGGCGCCGGTGCGGCGCCGCTCGCCGCAGCTGCCGGGGACGCGGACGCCGCGTCCGCCACCGCCGCCGTGGTCCCGGCGCCGCGCCGCGGCACCATCGTCCGCCCGCTCGTCATGGCCGGCGTGTTCGCCGTGGCGCTCGCCGCGTTCGCGCACCAGAAGTCGCTGCGCGCCGAGAGTCGCGCCCAGGTCGCGCGCGCCTACGCCGAGCGCAACATCCAACGCGTCACCGTCGGTCCGCGCCGCGTGACCACGGAGGCTGCCGTGGCCGAGTCCGCGAACGATGTCCGCAGCGAGATCCGCCGCCTCGCCGCCGCCATCGAGCGCGCGTCGCGCCGTCGCACCAGCCCGCACCTGCGTCCCATCGACGCCGAACGCGTGTCGATGCCCGCCGCGCTGCCGCTGTATCGCGACGAGCTCGAGCATCTCGTCGACGTCCGCGTCGTGTCGCCGCTGGCGCAGTTCCGCCTCGAGCGGCTCGGGTTCCCCATCGTCGTCGCCGCCGTCGAGTGGCTGCAGGAGCAGGACTACCGCGACCAGGACACCTGCGCCGGCGCCGCCCGCGTCCTCGCCTTCCTGCAGCAGGCCACCGAGGTCCGCGGCCTGGCGGTCGACGCGCCCCTCTGCGACCCCGACCAGGCCACCCAGAAGCGCTTCGCCGCCGCCGCGAATGCCTGGCGCGAGATCGTCGAGGGGTATTGTCGCGACGACGACGCGTTCCAGGGTTTGCTGGTGCAGACCGGCAAGGTCGCAAAGGCGGCGGAGGCCGATGCGGCGGCGTCCGGGCGGGTCGGCGGCGCGCGGCGCAAGAACTAGGTCCGCGGCGCCCGCGTGCTTGCCAGTGGCCGGGCGGCGGCTACGATCCCGCGTTCCCCCGCGGGGCTTGCTCCGCGAACGACAGCCTGGGTCGGAGCGTAGCGCAGCCTGGTAGCGCACCTGCATGGGGTGCAGGGGGTCGGAGGTTCAAATCCTCTCGCTCCGACCACTTCTCCTTGCCGGACAAGTAGTTACGTCGGTGGAGTGGCGCGGTGGGAATCGAGGCGAAACGCCCGACTACCACTTTACTCTTCGAGGGAGCGGTTTCGGTCCGAGCGTCGCGTGCAGCGACAACGACTTACGACCGTTGAACCACCGACCCCCTACCCGGTTTGCAGGCGGTCGGAGATCCGAACCGACTGTCGATTCCCTTCACTCCTCGAACTCGCGTCGCCCGCGACGAGCGACTGTTGGGCACCTGTCTGGCCCGCCCGGGAGCCGCGAATGCGGTGCTTCGTTGTGGCGCTCATCGCCCTCAAGTCTTGCGGCGATGCCGGCCGATGCTAGAGTCGAGATGGTGAGTTCGCAGACACACACACAGCGCGCGACGACCTGGCTATGCTTGGTGGTTGCTGTGCTCATTTCCCTGCTGCCAGCAGGTGGGATGATGGTGTGCCTGGGTCACGATGGTCACCTGGGGTTCGGGCTCGGAGTCGTCGCGACCGATGATGGTGCCGCTCACTGTCCTTGCGAGCATGGCAATGAAGTGGCCGCAGTGACTCTGACTGAGTCGCTGGACACGGCTGACTTCGGGCACCCGCCGTGCGATGACGTAGTCCTTGAGACCCCCGAGGTCTTCAACGACTTCGGCAGTGCCCCTTCCCTAGCAAAGGTCTCCGCTGATCTCTGTGGAGATGATCTGCCGCAGCTGCCCCTGTCGAGTTGGGCGCTCGAAGACCTTTGGTCGGAACCCGTCTCTTCGCGGGGAGCTTCGTGGGCCGCTGATGCCAGCCGCATACCTCGGCAACTGCTTGAGCTGCGGCGGTCTGTCGTCCTCCTGATCTGAGTTCTCCCGAGTTCCATGAGTGCGCCGCCATGTCGGTGGCGCCGTGAGAACATCAGGAGGACAATTTGGAATCGCGAAGCAAATCCGTCCCAAGGACGGTCCAGACGACTATATCTCAGAGGCGCGTTGCGCCCTCAACTGCGTTGGCTCTCGTCCTAGCGGGCTGTGCGACGCAATCGTACGAGCCCGACCCGATTCTCCAGGAGGAGTTCGGGACTCTGTCTCAGGGGCGAGAAGGGTCGTCAACAGATGAGAAGCCCGGCGAGTTGTCCCTCGCCAAAGCCGCCGAGTGGCTTCGAGCCCGCGGTCCTCGTGTGCGAGAAGCGGTGGCTCGGTACCGCACCGCCCTCGCGAAGGCTGGGGTGGCGACACCATGGCCGAACCCCGGGTTCTCTGCGGGACCGGAGATCGGCTTTGGACAAGAGGACCCCATCAACAGGGTCGTGCCATTCGTGAACGTGAGTCTCACGATTCCAATTAGTGGCAGGCTGGGGAAGCAGGATGAGGTGAACGCCGCCTTGGCTGGGTCAGCCCGGGCTGACGCCTTGGCGACGTTTCGTGAGCTCTACCTGGATCTTCGCGCGATCTACGTTCGACTCGCTGTTGCCGAGCATCGCGAGTCAGTGCGTGAGAGAGTGCTGGAGGCGGCGCGGGACTCACTGGCCGTGGTCAACGATTTGGTCGTTGCGGGTGGCGCGACAGCGCTCGACGTGTCTCTGTTTCAGCTGGAGCATGCTCGGGAGCGCAGCCGTGTACTGGGGGCTCGTCTGGACCGAGCGAACGCCGCTTCAGACATGTCCCAGCTCGTAGCGATTCGCCCTTCTCGATTGGGTGTGCTCCCCGAGCGCGCGTTGCCGGATCTGCCGACGGAGGTTCCAACGCCCGAGGCGCTCCATGATCTTCTTGTCGCCGAACATCCCCGACTGTTCCGTATTCGCGCGGAGTACGAGGTCGCAGAGCGGCAACTGCACCTCGAGGTAGTGAAGCAGTACCCCGACTTGGTGTTCGGTCCTTCGTTCGGTGGGGAGGCTGGCGAGCGAGGAACGATCCTCGGTCTCAGTCTCGGCATCGCGCTACCCATCTTCGATCGCAACCAGCAAGCGATCGCGCAGGCGCGAAGGCGGCGCGAGGAGATCCGTGCGCGCTACGAAAGTGAGGCCCAACGTGTCTTGAACGCGGTCGAGCGTGCGCGCGCAACGGTGGAGCTCGCGTCTGCGCAGCATCGCGTTCTCCGCGATGAGGTCCTCCCAGCCGCGCAGACCAATGTCAGGATCGCAGAGCAGTCAATGGCGGCAGGCGCTGCAGGGGCACTTCAGTTGATGGACGCGGAACGCAGTCTTCGACAAGTGCAAGTCGAAGTGCTCGAGGCCCAACTTGCGCAGCACTTGGCGTGGTCGGATCTCGAGAAGGCAGTCGGAATACCCCTGGTCAGATTCAATTCGGACCCGGAAGCGAGCGAGCGCACTCCGCCGAGAGAGCTCATCAAGGACAACGGAAGCGAAGAATCAGGAGTAGAGAAATGAGAAAGCACAGGTGGGAGATCACCCTTGTCGCCGCCTTGTGCACCGTCGCAGGGCTCCTTACTGGCGGAATGGTAGCTGGCGGTGACGGCGCAAAGCCGGCAGAAGATGCCGGTTCCGCAAGTCACGGGCCGCACCTGCCGGCCGCAACCATCAAGAACTTGGGGATCCGTATCGGGAAGCTGGAGCCATCGGCCTACTTCCGGAAGGCCTCAGTTGCGGCAGTGATCGTCGACACGCCCACAACCGAGCAGCCGGTGTTTGCACCGATTGGCGGGCGAGTCGAGAGCATCGAAGTGGAGCCCGGTACTGTCGTGGCACCGGGCAAGACCGTCGTGACGCTAGTGCGTGATCCGCTTCCACGCCCGACGCTGACGCTGACCGCCGACATTCTGCGTCCAGCCCAAGAGCGGCTGCACGAGAACGTCTTGCTTCTGCGTAAGTCTGCTGAGGACGTGCGAATCGCAAGCACGGAGCTCGAGCGCGTTGAAGAGTTCACGGGCAAGGTGGGTGGTCGCGAGCTTCCGATTCTCCCGCGGCAGCGAGCCATCGATCTCCGCTACCAGCTCTCGAGATCGACCAAAGAGCATGAAGAGGCTCGGCTGGAGCTCCAGAAGCACGGGCTCTCGGACGAGCAGATTCGCAGTGTTGAGGGAGGGGCGGCTCTCCCCGAGTTCACTGAGGAGACTTGGCAGCGCGCACTCGCAAGGAACGGGCTCTGGCCCGCTGCGGCGCAGAAACTCAACGAGGCTCTCCCCAAGGCCATTCGTGCCCTTCCCTGGGCAACCGCGACGGTTGGTGAACTCGCAGCGAGCGGACTCGCTACCGATGAGCTGACGGCCTGGGTCAAGTCAGAGGAGGTTGCTCGTCACTTTCTCGACATCGGCGTTCTGTTGCAGCGCGGACACACACTTGCTGACCTCAAGCGTCTCCACAGACTCAACGCTTTGGAGCCTGTCGTGGGTGTCGAGGCCCCGACCAACGACGGTACGTGGGACGTCCTCGATGTGCAGGTGAAGCGCGGGGCAAGGGTCAGCGAAGGTCAAGCACTGATTGTCCTGCGGGATCCGCGGCGCCTGCTGTTGCGCACCGAACCCGTTGGAGGAGAGGTGGCGTCGGTACTTGCTGCGGCAGGAGATGGCCACAGCATCACGGCTACGCCACTCGTGCATGGGTCCGGCCCCGTCCTCGAGGGGCTTCGCATCAGCTACGTCGAGAGCTCCACGAAGAACCAGGGCACACTCGCGTTCGTCGAGGTCGCCAACACACCGCAGTCTGAAATCGATCGCGGAGGTGGGCGAAAGTCGCGCACATGGAAGCTGCGCGAGGGCCTGCGCTATCTGCTGAACGTTCCCACCAAGAAGATGGAGAACGTCTACGTGCTTCCTGCTGCGGCAGTGACCGAGGACGGTCCGAACAAGGTTGTCTTCCTGCAAGACGGCGACAGCTTCAAGCCGGTGCCCATCGTAGTGGCGTACCAGGATCACGAGGTCGTGGTCGTTCCTGCCTCCAAGGAGGTCGCGCTGTTCCCGGGCGATCCTGTGGTGATGTCCGGAGCGTTCGAGCTCGGGCTCGCCATGAAGAGCGGCGATGCGGTCGACGCACATGCAGGCCACAACCACTAGGAGGGATGGCAGATGCTGAATCGAATCATCGCTGCGGCTCTGGCGAATCGCGCCATCGTCCTCCTCTTCGCTCTACTGATCGGCGGGTATGGGCTGTTCAAGGCCGCGAACACGCCGATCGACGTGCTTCCCGACCTGAATCGACCAATCGTCACGGTCATGACGGAAGCCCACGGCATGGTGCCCGAAGACGTGGAGCGACTCGTCACTTGGCCCATCGAGCAGGTGATGAACGGTGCAACTGGTGTATTCCGAGTACGCTCTGCAAGCGGACTTGGCCTATCGGTTGTCTACGTCGAGTTCGACTGGGGAACCGACATCTACCTGGATCGGCAGATCGTTGCCGAGAAGCTCCAGAGTGCGGTGCCGGCGTTGCCGCCGGACGTGCAGCCTATCCTCGCCCCGATCAGCAGCATCATGGGGCAGGTGCAGATGATCGGCTTCCAGAGCAAGACCGGGGAGACCGACATCCTTGAGCTGCGCCGCACGATCGACCGAGACGTTCGACCTAGGATTCTGTCCCTCTCAGGCATCGCGCAGGTCATCACAATCGGTGGTCAGCCCTCGGAGCTGCAGGTAGTTGTCGATGCCGATAAGTTGCGTGTGTTCGACGTGACCCTGCAGGAAGTCGCGAAAGCCACCGAGGGCGCGAACATCAATGTGGCGGGAGGGTTCCTGAACATCGGTGCAAAGGGACCACTTGTAGCCGTCTCTGGACTTCTGGAGAAACCACAGGAGCTGACCGGCGCCGTAGTGCGAGAAGATCCCGTCAGGCCGATCCGAATCGAAGACGTTGCAGATGTCGTGTTTGGGCCTGCTGCGATTCCGACGGGCACCGCTGGAATCAACGGAGAGCCGGGCATCGTCATGGTGATCATGAAGCAGCCTGGCATCGACACCTTGGCGCTGACCGAGCGTGTCAACGCGGAACTGCGACAGATCCAGCGTGAGCTGCCGGACGACGTAGTGATCGACGACGGAGTGTTCCAGCAAGCCGCCTTCATCGAGCGAGCGATCGACAACGTGCTCGAAGCGGTTCGGGACGGCGCGATTCTCGTTGTCGTCATCCTCTTCTTGTTCCTGCTGAACTTCCGCACGACGTTCATAACGCTCTCAGCGATTCCTCTGTCTGTTGCGATTGCGTCGCTGGTCTTCGCCGCGTTCGGTTTAACCATCAACACGATGACGCTCGGTGGTCTCGCCGTGGCGATTGGAACCCTTGTCGACGACGCAATCGTCGACGTCGAGAACGTCTTTCGACGTCTGCATCAGAACTCTCGAGCCGAGGATCCTGAGCCAGTTCTGTGGGTGCTGTTCAAAGCCTCGAGCGAGATCCGAAAGCCGGTCATGTACGGCACCCTTCTCGTGACGGTCGTCTACCTGCCGCTCTTCTTCTTGAGCGGCATCGAAGGAAGGCTCTTCGCTCCGATCGGGCTCGCTTACATCATCAGCGTGTTCGCGTCGCTGCTCGTAGCCCTGACGGTCACGCCAGTGCTTTGCTACTACCTCTTGGGGCGACGCGCACAGCGAGCCTCCGAGGAGAAGTACGGGGGCTGGCTGGTCACGCGTTTGCGTGCTGCTGCGTCCACAGGTGTGCACTTCAGCACGCGGCACGTAGAGCGCATCGTTGCGGTCTGCATCGTGGCGTTCCTGATCGTCGGAACCCTGTTGATGAACACGGGGTCGACATTCTTGCCGCCGTTCAACGAAGGGACGGCCCAGGTCAACATCGTGCTTCCTCCCGATGCGAGCTTGGAGACATCTGGCCGGTTTGGTCGCCGCATGGAGGACTTGATCAAGAACATCGAAGGCGTCAGCAGCGTGGCTCGACGAACCGGCCGCGCTCCGCAAGATGAGCACGCGATGCCGGTCAGCGTGAGCGAAGCGATCGTGAACTTCGATCCGAACTCCACTCGGTCGCGAGAGGAGGTCATCGAAGAGATTCGCGACAAGATGTCCTACGAGTTCCCGGGCGTGGCGTATTCGGCAGAGCAACCGCTCGCGCACCTGCTAAGCCACCTACTTTCGGGCGTCACGGCACAGGTCGCGATCAAGATCGCCGGCCCGGACCTTGACGTTCTTCGGGACACGGCTGCCGAGGTCGAAGCCAAGATCAAGGCGATCGATGGGGTTCGGGACCTCTACACTGAGCCGCAAGTGCTGATCGATCAGGTGGAGGTCAAGCCACGGCGCACCGAACTCGCACGCCAAGGCATCGGTGTCGACACGCTAGCGGAGACAGTAGAGCTTGCCATGGGGGGGCAGGAGGTCTCCCGACTACAGGTCGGACAGATTGCCTACCCGATCAAGGTTCGTCTGCGAGCAGAGGATCGACAGAACCTCTCCCAACTAGCGGGGCTCTACCTGCGCCGCGGGGACGCGTCGCTGGTCCGTATCGATGATGTAGCCGATGTTCGCGTCTCCAAGACGCCGAACAACATCAATCGAGAGAACGTGCAGCGCCGGATCGTTGTCCAACACAACGTGGGCGGCCGCTCTCTGGGCGAGGTTGTCACTGAAGTCGCCGCGGCTCTGGAGCCAGTTCGCGAGAAGCTCGCGAGCATGTCTGGCTACACGATTCGCATCAGCGGTCAGTTCGAGGCACAGCAAGAGGCGACACAGCTGATCATGTCGTTGAGTGCACTGTCGATCGTGTTGATGGTGCTCATTCTCTATATGCACTTCCGGTCCATTCGGCTAGCGATGCTCGTGCTGCTGACCCGGCCGGTGGCGTTCATCGGTGCTGGTGCATACGTGGTGCTGAGCGGGCAAGTCATGTCCGTCGCGACACTCGTTGGCTTCATCGCCTTGCTTGGCGTCGCGGCTCGAAACGCCATCCTGCTCGTCGATCACTACATTCATTTGATGCGTGAAGAGGGCGAGTCATTCTCGATAGAGATGCTCGTACGCGCTGGGCAAGAACGAATTGTCCCCGTTCTCATGACGGCTCTCACGAGCGGCATCGGCCTCGTACCGCTAGCGCTTGCTGCGGATCAACCTGGCCGAGAACTCCTGTATCCGGTGGCCACCGTAATCATCGGTGGCCTCGTCACGAACACGCTGCTCGACTTCTTGGTGATGCCTGGCCTGTTCTGGCGGTTTGGTCGTGCAGAAGCGGAGAGGCTGGCCAGCGAGACCGTTCGGCACGAGGACATCGAGCACATTCGTAAACAACTCCTGCCCGAAGAGCGGGAGGATGACCGATTGCAACCTGCGCTGGCCAGTGGGCCACGCCTAACCCCAGAAGGTGAAGACTGATGATGAAGTTCGTTTCGATCGCACTCCCGATGCTGCTTGTTGTCGCATCTTGCTCCGACGAGAAGCCCGAAGACAAGCCATCCAAGCCCGGTGCAGCTGCACACGGGCACGAAGGTCCGCACGGCGGCCACCTTCTCGAGGTGGGTGACCATGTCGCGCATTTGGAAGTCATGCACGACGAAGCTGCAGGGAAGATGACCATCTACGTTCTCGGTTCAGACGCGAAGTCCGCCCTCACTGATGCGAAGGCCCCGCAGGTCAAGCTATCGACGGACTCGGGACCCAAGGTGCTCTCGACAACTGCGGTCAGCGGTGCGGCAGGAGCCTTCGCCGTCACAGACCCGGCCCTCAAGGCGCATGGGCCAGAGGGTCGGATCTCCATCGAGATTGGGGGCAAGACCTACAACCCCGCACTCGAGCACGACCACAAAGACCACTGATTGGCGTCGGCGGATGAGGAGATGACATGAGCGCGAAACTGCCTGTTTCTCTCGCCGTCGTGCTGCCAGAGGTTGAGGAAGGCCGCGATGCTTGTGTTCGTCGCCTCGAAGAGCTCCTGGAAGCCAAGAGCGGCGTCAGCAAAGTGCATCTCATCATCGAATGCGATGATGCCACTCCGGGACGCCTGTGCGTGCACTTTGATCGGCGTCGCCTCTCCGTGGCAGATGTCTGCGACTACGCGCGGAGGGCGGGGCTGGAGATTCACGAGCAATACGGGCACGTCATCTCGAGAGCGCCGTCGATGCATGCTCGCAAGGCTCGGCAGCTAGGCGAGAGGCTTCTACGAGAACCGGGCGTCGTTGAAGCGTATGTGTCTGCCGATGGATCGGCTCGGGTCGAGTTCGAGCGAGAAGTCACGAACGAAAAGGCTGTTCGTGCGCGGCTCGCCACACTCCTCGGAGAACATCCGGGCAACGCATCCCAAGAAGATCATGATCATGCGCACGCAGGAGGCGGGAAGGTCGAGATCTTCTTCGCTGCGCTGTCGGGCGTTCTTCTCTTTGTGGGATGGCTGCTGCCCAAGGCCGTAGCAATGCCACCGGGCCTGGTGCTCGGGGTGTTCATCACGGCCTACGTGTTCGGTGGGACCTTCCCACTCAAAGTGGCGGCCTCGAACCTTCGCCACGGCCGCTTCGAGATTGACTTCTTGATGATTCTGGCGGCCGCGGGTGCGGCAGTGCTTGGCGAGTGGGCAGAGGGTGCGCTGCTCTTGTTCCTGTTCAGCCTCGGCCATGCACTCGAAGGCTATGCGATGCGTCGGGCGAAGAGCGCCATCGAATCGCTTGCTGAGCTTGCGCCGGAGACTGCTTGGGTGAGACGGGACGGCTCTGTGGAGAAGGTACCAGTGGAGGAGCTGCGTGTTGGAGACACAGTCCTCGTGAAGCCCAATGAGCGCTTTCCTGCAGACGGCTTTGTCACGAAGGGTGAAAGCAGCGTCAACCAGGCGCCGATTACCGGGGAGAGCGTGCCAGTCGAGAAACAGTCGGTCGAAGACTCGCGGCGAGCACGAGAGAATCCAGGCGCGATCGGCCCTGAGAGCAGGATCTTCGCGGGGACGATCAACGGCAGTGGGTTGCTCGACGTGTGCGTCTCCCAGGCGGCGACTGAGTCGACGCTGGCTCGAGTTGTGCAGATGGTCAGTGAAGCAGAGACAAGCCGATCCCCGACGCAGAAATTAACCGACCGTTTCGAGCGGGTCTTCGTCCCGGCTGTTCTTGGAATAGTCGTGCTGATGCTGTTCGGCTGGGTGCTCGTTGAGGAGGCTTTTACCCAGAGTTTCTATCGAGCGATGGCCGTGCTGGTGGCGGCAAGTCCGTGCGCACTTGCTATCGCGACACCAAGTGCGGTGTTGAGTGCCGTAGCCCGGGCCGCCAGGGGGGGGGTGCTTGTGAAGGGCGGTGGTCCTCTCGAGAACCTTGGGCACGTGAACGCAATCGCCTTCGACAAGACTGGGACGCTGACCGAGGGGAAGCCGCGGCTGGTCGACGTGCATCCAGCGGCGGGGGTGACCCCGCAAGAGCTGCTGCGCGTTGCAGTCGGGGTGGAGGCTCTGAGCGACCACCCGCTTGCTGCTGCAGTCGAGCGAGACGGGGCGGAAAGGCTCGGTGCAACTGCACCGGCAACCGCCTCCGGACTTCAGAGCGTGACTGGGCGCGGGGTTCGCGCAGAGGTTGAGGGCCAAGAGGTTCTCGTCGGCAAGGATGACCTGTTCGAGGATGTCCCCGGCGCAGCGCTTCCTGCAGAGCTGCAGCAACGCGTTGCCGAGCTCGAAGAGAACGGTCGTACCACGATGATCGTTCGACACGGGGACAGGTACCTCGGTGTGCTCGGACTGATGGATACGCCTCGTGAGGCGGCCAAGCGGACGATCGAGCGACTGCGGGAGATCGGCGTCGAGCGAATGGTCATGATCTCCGGCGACAACCAGCAAGTTGCTGCAGCGATTGCTGAAACGGTTGGCCTGGATGAAGCCCGGGGGGATCTCATGCCAGACGATAAGGTGGATGCGATCAAGATGCTTCGGTCAGAGGGGCTTGTGGCCATGGTCGGAGACGGCGTCAACGACGCTCCGGCGATGGCTAATGCCACGGTTGGAATCGCCATGGGAGCTGCAGGGTCGGACGTAGCTCTCGAGACGGCGGACGTGGCTCTGATGGCGGACGATTTCGAACGGCTTCCATTTGCGGTTGGATTGAGCCGAGCGGCGAGTCGCGCGATCAGGCAGAATCTCTGGATGAGTCTGGGCGTGGTGGCTCTCCTGGTCCCGGCCACGATTCTAGGTCTTGGGATCGGCCCGGCTGTTGTCGTTCACGAAGGGTCCACGTTGGTGGTTGTGCTCAACGCACTTCGCCTTCTGGGCTTTGAAGACACAGCAAGCGTTGGTTGAGTAGCGTTTACCTGGGCACCAGCAAGTCGCGCTGAGTCGCGTGGACTCTCACGCAGTGTCACGACTACCACGAAACAGGGGAGATCACGCGAGACTGGGCGCGACCAGTTGCGACTCGTCGCCGAGACGTTAACCTCTGTAGACACGCCATCTCCGTCTGCTGCAACGACCTACGGCAGCGACACAGATGACGACCTGGACGCGATGGGGTGCAGGGGGTCGGAGGTTCAAATCCTCTCGCTCCGACCATTCCTGAAGTAGTTGCCGAGAGCCCAGTTGGGCGCTCCCCGGCGCGGTCGCCGGGTGCGGGTTGCAGAGCCCGATCCGGGTGTAGTTCTACACCCGGGGGAGCGATGAGCGATGGATGGTTCTCGGAAGCAGGCGACGGTGCCTGCGTGCTTCGAGCACAAGGCCACCGGCCAGGCGGTGGTCAAGCTCGGCGGCCGGTTCGTCTACCTCGGCCCATGGGGCAGCGACGTGGCGCAGCAGCGCTACCGGCGTGTGGTCGCGGAGTGGAAGGTGCGCGGCGACTGGTCGCGCGAGCAGGTCGTGCGGGTCGACCACGTGATCGCCGGCTACTGGCGCCACGCGGAGGTCTACTACCGCAAGAACGGCAAGCCCACGAGCGAGCTGTCGGTGCTGCGCCTGGCGATGCGCTTCCTGCACGGTCTCTACGGCGAGCTGCCGGCGGCCGAGTTCGGGCCGCTGGCGCTGAAGGCGTGCCGCGAGGCGATGATCGAGAAGGACCTGACGCGCACGACGATCAACGGCTACGTCGCGCGCATCAAGCAGGTGTTCCGCTGGGCGGTCGAGAACGAGCTGGTGCCGGGGCACGTGCACCAGGCGCTGCTCGCCGTGCAGGGGCTGAAGCGCGGGCGGTCGCTGGCGCGCGAGCCCGAGCCCGTGCGCCCGGTCGACGGCGGCGATGTCGACGCGGTGCTGCCGCATGTGTCACGCCAGGTCGCGGCGATGGTGCGGTTGCAGTGGCTCACCGGCATGCGCCCGCAGGAGGTCGTGCAGATGCGCATGGGCGATCTCGACCGCGCCGGCCGCGTCTGGCTGTATCGCCCACGCGAGCACAAGGTCGAGCACCACGACATGGACCGCGTGATCCCGATCGGTCCGCTGGCGCAGGAGGTGCTGGCGCCGTTCTTGAAGCTCGACCCGCTGGCAGCGCTGTTCTCGCCGCGCGACGCCGAAGCCGAGCGGCGGGCGGCGCAGCGCAAGAAGCGCAAGACGAAGGTGTGGCCGTCGCACACCTCGGCCGCGCGGCGTCGCCGCCGGGGCATGCCGTTGTCGCAGCTGCGCGACTGCTACGACACCGCGAGCTACCGCCGGGCCGTGCTGCGCGGCTGCCAGAAGGCCGGGATCCGGCCGTGGAGCCCGAACCAACTGCGCCACGCCGCCGCGACCCGGATCCGCCGCGAGATGGGGATCGAGGTCGCCCAAGCCGTGCTCGGCCATCGCCTGGTCGAGACCACCCAGGTCTACGCCGAGGTCAGCCAGCGGCGCGCGATCGAGGCCATGGAGCGCATGGGCTGAGTATGCTGCGCCGCGGAGGTGTGCAGGACGCACTTGCCTGGAGCTTCCACGGCCGGACGGAGGACAGTAGAACTTGGACGCCGAGGGTCGCGCAGACTGCGCACCAAAGGAAGGAGATGATGACCGAATCGCAAAACACCATTCTGACCCTGGAAGGTCAGCGTGCCATAGATCACTACCTCAACAAGAGGCTTATCCCGACCGGCATCGTTGGTGCGATGCTCGGCGCGATTGTGTCGTTTGCCGTCCAACAAGGGGCGCAGGCGGCTGCAAAGGAAGCCGTTGCCACCGGCCTAGGAACAATGACCCAGACGGTCTTCGATGAGTCGAAGAAAGTCGATGCGGCACGTGCAAAGGCAGAGGAAGCAACTGCCAAGATCGAACTGGCTGCGAGGGATGCTCAAGAGGCTCAGCAGTTGTCTGCGCAAGCGCAGCAGCAACTGCCCCACATTCTTGAGGCCGCACAAGCAGCCAGTAGGCGCGTTCAGGAACTCAACCAAGACGCCGACAAGTTTGAGCAACTGCTCGAGGCCTACAAGACGTCTGTTGGCGTTGAAGTTGGGAAGATCCAGAGCAGCGAGCAGGTCCGATCAGATATCGTGGCTGAGCTCCGTAGGCAGGCGTCGACATCCCCCATCGGTTGCGTCGTTGCTTGGCCAACCGCCGCGGCGGTGCCTGCGGGCTGGATGGTCTGTGACGGCGCCGTCCTCGACGCGAAGGCCTACCCTGAGATCGCCATAGTGCTCGACAAGACGTATGGCGCCGAAGGGCCGGAGAAAGTGAAGCTGCCCGACTTCCGGGGCAGGTTCTTGCGCGGAGTTGGAGGAAGTGCATCCGCCCTTGGGAGTCCACAAGATGACGCACTGCAGGACCACCAGCATGGGGTGTCTTCTGCGGACGGTGGCGGCAAGGGGAGAGCGCGAGACTCCGGTGGCGGATCGGACTACTTCCTTTCTGGCCATGTTCACCAGGATGGGGGAAAGGTCCGGGTCTCATCGGAAGAGACCCGACCCAAGAACTACGCCGTGCACTGGATCATCCGCGTGAGATAGTGAGATAGGCGCGCCCGTCTCCGGGGCACCCTCGGCGATGACTCTGCACGTGGACAGCAGGGCCCCGACCGGCGTGTCGGCGCCTTGCTGCGTCGAGTTGGTCGAAGTCGACCTCGCGCTCGAGCACGTCGTGGTCGGCGACTTGATTCGCGGTGCTGTTGTCTTCTAGCCACGACGGTCTGAGCAGCGAGGACAGCCGCGAGATGGGGATCAAGGTCGCCCAGGCCGTGCTCGGCCATCGCCTGGTCGAGACCACCCAGGTCTACGCCGAAGTCAGCCAGTGGCGGGCGATAGAGGCCATGGAGCGCATAGGCTGAGTATGCTGCGCCGCGGAGGTGCGTCGCCCCGAATGAACGAGACCGACTTCTTCAGCCAACTGGAATGGGAGATGGGCCACGGGATCGATGAGGCCGAGGATCCGCGCAAGAGCGGCATGTGGTGTGACGGCTTCGTGCCCATCTGGAAGTTCCTGGCCGAGGTCCCGCCGCGCATCGTTGGCCACGCCTGGATCGGGGTGACCGGAGGGAGGCAGGAGCGGTGGCCCTTCGAGTTGTTGCCCGATCCATCGGCGATCGAAGGCGACACCGTCGATTGGGATCGGCTGTCGAAGGGTCTCGACGGCGCGCCGTGGCTGCGGATCGACTTCGACCAGCGCACGCTGGAGATCAACCTGC
This sequence comes from Planctomycetota bacterium, assembly GCA_050245995.1. Classification (GTDB taxonomy): domain Bacteria; phylum Planctomycetota; class UBA1135; order UBA1135; family UBA2386; genus JBFWWV01. The sequence continues at coordinate 28,597 of JBFWWV010000006.1, forward strand.
GGGCGGATCGGGTGACCCGTGACCCCCACACCGCGTTCACGCTGGGGCTGTCGCAGTTGCAAGCCAGCCGCGAGATGCGCGAACGCGCCTACACCTGGATGCGGCGCGTCCACAGCTGGGGCCTGTTGGCGGCCGTGGAACCACACCTGCAGGTGGAAGCCGGCAAGGCTGCGCGCGGTGAGGTCGAGGACTACGTGGCCGAGATCGTGCTGCACGCGAGCGCCGCCTTCGAGAAGCTCGCCTGGGTGATCCGGTCGGTCGTCGATGGCGCCAGGCAGTTCGAGAATGTCCCCGAGCACCCCACCGCCTACGAGAAGATCGTCCTCGGCCGCGTCGGCGAGTGGCTCGATGCGCTGCGGGCCGGCGAGCCCAAGTTGCACCCCATGGCGTTCGCCATGGTCGCAGGAGCCGGCGGCGCCGCCGTCCGGCTGGGGGACGCCGCGTGCGCCAGCGCCACGGAGGCCGCGGCGCGTCTCGGGGTCAGCCTCTATGGCGGCATCGTGGGCCCCGATGCGGAACCCTTCGCCTGGATGGGCCACACCGTCGGTCCCGCTCGCCGTCCCCGGCCCCAGCAGGGTCGCCCCAAGCCGGAGGCCGCGGGCGAACTCGAGAACGACGATCGCGCCATCCTGCGCGCGATGCTCGACGGTGCCAGCGCCGGCAAGGCCATTGCCGCCGCCTCAGTGCGTTCCCTGGGTGGCGCCGGAGTCAGCTACGGGCACGTCCGCAAGCGGCTCAAGGACCTGCGAGCCTGGGGCCTGGTCGAGCCAGGCGCACACCGGCTGACGCCACTCGGAGCGGATTGGGCGCGAAGGGCGACCGGCGCCGAGGGGCCGCCAAGCTGAGACCCCAACCCGTTCTCTTTCCCCTGTGGTCCCGCACTCCGCGGCGCCGAAGGCGCCGGGGACCACTGGGGAAAGTGCGACGATCCGAGCGCAGCCGGCGCGGCCCGTGGAGCGAGAGGCCGCGAGCGCCAGCGAGTGGCCGGTCCCGAAGGGACGAGCGGTAGGGCCGGGCCGGCGGAGCGGGAACGTCGGATGCGTGAGCAGGCGTTCAGGTCCGGCCCGACAACGCGAGGAACGTCGAGGTCGACGCCCGCCTGTTCTTGTTGTTCTTGAGAACGGCAAGAACAGCTGGGACGGGCTGGGTTCTGCCCCGTGGGCGTCTGGGGCTGGGCATGAGCAAATGCCATGAAGTGTCCAGGGGTGCGATCGACGTCCGCCGAGAGCAGATCCTGACGTTCGCCGAGGCCGCGAAGGTCGTCGGCAAGTGGAAGGGGAAGAGTCGCGTCGCGTTCCAGACGCTGCACCGCTGGGCGACAAGGGGCTGTCGCGGCGTGGCGCTGGAGACGTTGCTGATCGGGGGAAGCCGTTGCACGTCCATGGAGGCGCTGGAGCGGTTCTTACATCGGGTGTCCTCGGCCAGAAGTGGGCTCTGCGATCGGGAGGCTAGTGTCGGCAAGCGGCCGCAGTGTGGGAGGCTTCCGGAAGGAGACGTCGACGCCGTGCTGCGTAACTCCGGCATCGGTGAGTTCGGCGAGGAGCCGCTGTGAGTGCCCGCGGCCTGCTACCGCTGCGCGGGGATCAGGGTGCGCGAAAGGGGATGCAGTTTGGCATCGACTGGTTTGCGTTCACCGTCAAGGACCAGCCGATGCAGGCCGTGAAGCGGCGCCTGGTCACGGTGTTCGGAGACGAATGGCGGTCGTGGGAGTTGATCCGTCGCGGCGAGCGGCGCCAGCGCGAGATCGGTCCGTTCGGCACGTTGATCGAGGTGGACTGGGTCGAGCGTTGGGTGCACGTTCAAGTCAAGGGACAGGGCTGCCGTGCGGTCGGCACTCCGCAGGTGCTGCGACTGTTCGACTACCTGGTCACGACCTTGGGGGAGGCGTGCCTTGTGAAGCGGGTCGATCTGGCGTGGGATGACTTCGAGAAACGACTGCCGCCGCCGCTGCTCCGGGAGCGCTTCTGGGACGCGCTGCGGAAGGCGAAGCGGCCAGAGGTGATGTGCCGGGCCAAGCGGGGCCACTTTCGCGAAGACGACGCGGCGGAGGGGGGCTGCAGCTACACGATCGGGGAGCGGGTCAGCAAGCGAATGCTCCGCGTCTACGACAAGGCGGCGCAGTCTCGCGGGAAGGTCGACGCCATCCGCATGGAGCTGGTGTGCAGCGAGGAGGTGGCGCATCGCGCATGCGTGGTCATGGCTGGTTCCGCTGGGCAGTTCAGCGGGGCAGCGCTCGGGTTCCTGGTGGGCTTCCTCGACTTCCGGGGAGGTCGGGGACGCCGCGCATAGAAGGCGTGAACGCTGCGACTGGTGGGAAGAGCTGGTCGGTGGTGCCAGGAAGGCCCAACTCGTCGCCGTTGAGCGCGTCGACTTGGAAGAATGGCGCGCGAACTACCTGCGGCAGCAGTCGTCGGGCTTCCGCGTGTTGGTTCACCTCCATGGCGGAGACGTGAGAGCCGCTGCGGTCGAGCTGCTGGAAGCGAACCGGCGAGACAACCCGCGGCACCGGCGATGGCACGAGCGGCTTAAGGGGGAGCGAGCCAGCCGGTCGGGTACTTGCGGAGAGAAGGGTGGCGGAGGCCTTCGCCACGGCTAGGCTTCCGGAACCCCCCTGAACTAGAAGGGGGGTTCAGAGGGTCTATAAGTGAACATCGTTGGCGCGACTCTGGATAGCGGTTGGGTGGTGGAGAGCCAAGTCAGCCAGGCCGCAGATGCGACCGGAGGGAACTTCTCGTTGTGCTTTGTCGTGAGAAGAGGAGAGGAGACCGCATTCATGAAGGCGATCGACTATGTGAGGGCCCTGAAGTCGGATAATCCCGCTCAGACATTGAACGTTCTGACACAAGAGTTCCTATTCGAGCAGTCCATATTGGAGCAGTGCGGCGATCGGCGCCTTCGGAGAGTAGTCCGCGCAGTGGATCAAGGTGTTGTCAAGGTCAATACAGAACTTGGTGAGACTGTTGTTCAGTATTTGATCCTGGAGAAGGCCGACAAAGACCTTCGCCGAGCGATATCGGCAGGGATCGAGTTTGCAGCCAAGTTGCGGGCTTTGCATCAGGCGGCTGTTGGTGTGACGCAATTGCATGGAATTGGAGTCGCACACCAAGACATAAAGCCATCAAACGTCCTTATTTTTGACAGTTCTGGGGTAAAGGTCGGTGACCTGGGGTGCGCAAGTGATCAGAATCGGCCACGCGCCAGAGACGGCAACGCTGTTGCAGGCGATCCATGGTATGCGCCGCCGGACTTGCTATATGGTGTCGTAGAACCAGACTGGGAAGTGAGAAGGATGGGTTGCGACGCCTACCTAGTTGGGAGTCTAGCCTACTCGCTGTTTACCCGAGTCGGGATCACAAAAGCGATGGTCGCTAGGCTGCCGCAGGCCGTCCGATCTGGTCAGTGGAGATTCAGTGAGGTGCTGCCGTTCTGGAAGTCAGCGTTCGAGGATTGTATTCGAGAATTGCGGGGGCTCGTGGGGCCGAAATTCGAGGACTTGATTGCAGTGGTCAGGGAACTATGTGATCCAGATCCAGTGTCACGCAGAGCCAACATGGGTGAAGTAGGCGGGCCCCTTGGCAAGTACATTGCGAGGCTGGATATACTGGCAAAGAGGGCTGAGTTGTCAGTGAGGCAAAGCACGTGAGCGGCATTGCAAGAGACGATGACCGGCGGATCATCCCAAGGTGGTTTGCTCTGTCGGTAGTTGGAGGTGAACGCGAATTCGAATCGGGGCGGGTCGGAGGGGCTGCACTATCGGTCGAGCCTGACTTGCTAAGTCGTTCGCTCGCGAGATGGAAATATCACGGTGACGATGTGAGTGCGGCTGAGTTGTGTGGGGCAGCGTTGCTCGCTGGAATGCCACAGGTTGCTTTTGAGGCCGCGAGCTTCCTCAGGTCGCGTTCTAGTGGCGGGGACGAGATAGGCGTGATCGCCGACTCTGTCTTGGGAAAAGGTGATACTGAAGGTGAGATCGGAGGCGGGATTGAGCATCGGATTCGCGGATTGCGTGCATTCCTGCGGAATGGGCCGAATGACCCAATCCGTTGGGCAGACCTTGCAAGAGCATACGCCACAATTGGCAAGCTGAAAGAGTGTAATCGGGCAATGATAGTGGCCGAGAGTCTCGGGCGAGGCAGCCGTATCGTCGCCCGGGCGGCTACGAGGTGCTTCGTGCACCTTGGGGACATTGATAGAGCGCGACACGCCATTACGAAGCCGGCGACTGTGAGTGGGGATCCATGGTTGATCGCGGCCGAGATTGCCGTGAGTAACTTGCAACAGGAAGCGTCTGATCTGTTTAGGCTTGGGCAGAGGGTTGCCGAATCGGGTCGGTATCACCCGAAGGCGCTGTCTGAGCTTCGTGTCTCTCTGGCTTCTCAAGAGATGTGGTTTGGCAACCGCAGGAAGGGCAAGAAGCTGCTGCGACTTGGGCTGGAGCAAGCGTCCGAAAACGCACTCGCGCAAATTGCCTGGTTTGCTAGGCGAGGAATGTTCAGCCTAGACGAGCCTCCGGCGGTCTTGCCCGAGAGCCCTGAGGCTCTAGCGTGGCAGCACTTCTATAGGAAAGAGTGGTCGGACAGCATTAGTGCCTGTGAGCGTTGGTGGCGTCGCGAGCCATTCTCAAGCCGTCCAGCAGAGCTCGCCTCTGCAATTGCCGCGATTGGGGTGCGGGATGCTGCGCTGTGCGTCGCGCACGCTGAGCAAGGGCTGCGTGCAAACCCAACCAACAGCTTGTTGTGGAACAATGTCGCTGTGGGCATGGCCTACATGGGTAGGGTGCAGGAGGCTCGCGAGGCGTTGCTGCGCGGGGCGGCGCATGATCACCCTTCTGAGATTGATGTCGTGCTCGGAGCTACAAGAGGCCTAGTCGAGTTCCGGGCCGGAAGCCCGGATTCTGGGAGAAGGAGCTACGCGCAGGCAATCGAGCGAGCTGAGCGAGCAAAGTGGTACCGACTAGCCATGTTGGCGAAGTTGCACCTAATAGAGGAGGAGTTGCGTTTGGGCCACAATAAGGAGGAATACCTGCCGGACTTGCGGGCGGGGGCTGACGATGATGACGTATTGGTTAGCGTGCTTGCTAAGAGGCTGCTTGAGGAACGTGAGTGAGGCTCAGGGTGTCTTGCAAGCCAAGTTAGAGGGCGCGGCGGCGAGGCTGGCGAACGAAGTGCGCGATGGCAAGAGCCACGCTGGCGGTTGGATGCGCGGAGTAGTTCGAGTCGGTGTGGTGTGCGGTTGTCGGCTGGGTAAGTGGGCGGGCGGTGCGGATATCGCGGCAACAGTGATTGCAGTCACTGCTGCGATTAGAGCGCCTCGTAAGCTTCGCTAGGGAGGGGGACGGGTGACGCACTAGCCGGGCGAAGTCGAAGGACTGAATCGCGATTGGTGACGAAAGAGCCTCATCGAGATGGAGGCTTCAGGGGGTGGCAGGACTGCGCTGAGCTGTGAGGCCGTGCGATCGAGCGCGAGTGCTTGCGCCCACAGCCAACGCCCGGTAAGCTACGCCGCACAAGGCTGATGTAACCCGCAGACCCCTAGCGACTTGGAGCCGATGGGGTGCAGGCGGTCGGAGGTTCAAATCCTCTCGCTCCGACCATTCTTCAAGTGTCGTCAGCAGCGCCGTTTGCGCCAGACCACCGGGGACCTCCTCTGCGGGCCAGTTGGCTTGAGTTTGACAGTCGACTGTCAAAGTCGAGGAGGACGAAGATGGTGACGCAGGACGAAGCGCAGACGAAGCGCTGCGCTTCCGTGCGCTTCCCGGCTTCGCAGGGGGTAGCGTGCGCACCCGGGTCGGCTTCGCACCCGACGGCGCCAGCGTTGATGGCCCGGTGTCTACGCGAGACAGGGCGCCGGCGCGCCGGCCCTAGTTCTTGCCTCGCGTCCGCGCGCTCGCCAGATGCTGCTCGATCAGGGCGTCCACGTCGTTCGTCCGGACGTAGATGCCGCGTTGGCCCGAATGCGTCATCGCGCCCTTGTTGAGCCAGGCCTGCGCGACGTGGTTGGGCACGCCGCGCTTCCGCAGTTCGGCAGCGGTAATCCACGGACTGCGCGCTACTGCCTTTCGCCGTGAGCCCTTGGCAGCACGCCTTTCCTTCTTCTGGTTCTTCGCCGCAGGGGCTTTCGTGGCTCGCGGCCGCTTGTTTGGCGGCGCCTCGGTCATTGCCAGCTCGATGCCGAAGATCGCGCCGAGGTCCTCGGCAGCCAGTTCTTCATCCGCGGCACCCGGCGTCGCCGCGGCGACCCCGCCATCCCTCGCTGAGACCAGCTCCGTGTGGTCGACCTGTCGCAACGTGAACAACAGCTCGGGCTCGCTGTCGAGTCGCGCGCCGACCCCGTAGAGCACCGCGGCGACGTGCTTGCACATGGTCGCCCAGTCGGGACACGAGCAGCTCATAGCGATCTGCTTCGGCTCCGGGAAGATGCCCGTATTCGGGCGGCACAGAACCTCCATCACTCCGTCCGAGAAACGGCCCTGCAGCAACTCGACCAGCGAGTCGATGTCGTCGGCGCAGTCGGCGCACAGCTTCTGCCATCGCGTCTGCGGCAGCGGCGTCACAACGACCTCGACCTCGTAGATCTCGGAGCCGCTGACGAGTGCTGTGACCTTCCCGGGTGTGATCTGCAGGTCGATCACCGAGCCGTTGCGCGCGTAGGTGCGGCCACGCGGCAGGCGGTTCGCGTAGTCGCTGTAGCGCTCGAGGTTCTGGCACCAGGAACTTCCCCAGAACGTCAGCGCGAGCTTGTTGCCGCGCGCGGTGATCCGGACCGGGGCGAGGGTGCGCCCCTCCGTCTGCTGGTGGATCGCCCAGCGCGTGGCGTTGCGGTTGCGTTCGGCTCTGGGCACATACTCGGCCCATTGGTCGAATCGGTGTCTGCGGCGGCGAGCCAAGTGGAAGGTCAGTGGGGCGAAGGAAGAGGCTGGATCATTCCCCGACCGCAGCGTCGATGTCGAGCGAAACCAGCTTCATCAGCTCGTCGTTCGACAGTTCGGTCAACGGGATCTCGTTACCGCCGCCGAGGATCTCGTCGGACAGCGCGACCTTCGCTGCGATCAGCCCGTCGATGCGCTCTTCGACCGTGCCGCGACAGACGAACTTGTGCACCAGCACGTTCCTGTGCTGGCCGATGCGGTAGGCGCGGTCGGTGGCCTGGTTCTCCACCGCTGGATTCCACCAGCGGTCGAAGTGGATCACGTGCGATGCCGAAGTGAGGTTCAGGCCGGTTCCGCCCGCCTTCAGCGACAGCACGAAGAACGGTGGGCCGCTGTCCCGGCCGAAGGCCTCTACCAGCTTCTGGCGCTGCTTGACCGCGGTTCCGCCGTGCAGCACGAGCCCCTCGTGCCCGAACACTCCGCGGAGGAAGTGCGCCAGCGGATCGATCACCTGCCGGAACTGGGTGAACACGAGCACCTTCTCCTGGCGCGCTGCGATCTCGTCGCAGAGTTCCGCGAGACGCTGGAACTTGCCGCTGTCCGCTGCGGCGTAGCCGCCGTCGTCGAGCCACTGGGAAGGGTGGTTGCAGATCTGCTTCAGGCGCATCAGGAAGGCGAGCACCAGCCCTCGCCGCTCGACCCCTTCGGCGCCCTCGCCGAGCTGCTTCTGCAGCGCTTCGACCGACTGCTGGTAGAGCACCGCCTGTTTCTTGCTGAGCGTGCAGTGCGACGGCTGCTCGACCTTGTCGGGCAGGTCGGCGATCACCCGGCGATCGCTCTTGAGTCGGCGCAGGATGTAGGGGCGGACCAGCTCACGCAGGGGACCGTAGCCGGTGCCGCCGAGTCCCTTGACATACCGGGCGAAGCGGCTCGACGTGCCGAGCAGCCCTGGGCAGGCGAAGTCCAACAGCGACCACAGATCGGACAAGCGGTTCTCGATCGGCGTGCCGGTGAGCACGATGCGGCCGTGGCTCTGCAGCGCCTTGACCGCGCGGGTTTGCTGCGCGTTCGGGTTCTTGATGGCTTGCGCTTCATCGAGAACGACTACCTGCCACTTCACCGCCGCGGGCCACTTTTGTCGAAGCAGCGTCCCATAGCTCGTGACGACGACGTCGATGCCCGCGATCTTGCGCGCGGTGAGTTTCTCGATCTGCGCGGACGGCATCGCGCTCGGGTGTGCAACCAGGACCTTCAGGCTGGGCGCGAAGCGGGCGAGCTCTGCCGACCAGTTGGCGATCAGCGACGCCGGAACGATGACGAGGCTCTGACCGCGCCCCTCGGTCTCCTGTCGGATCCGGAGCAGCAGCGCCACGACCTGCACGGTCTTGCCGAGGCCCATGTCGTCGGCGAGGCAGGCACCGAGTCCGAGTCGGTAGAGCAGCCAGAGCCATCGCAGGCCGAGTTCCTGGTAGGGGCGCAGCGTGGCGCGAAGTGCTTGCCCGGGGTGCGCGGACTCGGCGGTTGCCGGGTCGCGGATCTTCGCCAGCAGGTCCTGCAGCCGACGGTCGGCGACGATCGTCGTCCAGCTTCGTTCGACATCTTCGGGCGCGCTCGTTGCCGCGTCGCCGAGCGACACACCGGCGAGCAGGCGCATGCCCTCGGCAAACCCGAGACCGTCCCGCATCTGCGTGCCGAACTGCCGCCAGTGCTGCAGCGCCTGCTGCAGCTTCGTGCGATCCACCTCGACCCAGCGCCCCTTGATCAGCACGAGTCCGCTGGTCGCCTGCTCGAGCCGACGGCGTTCTTCGGCGGTCAGTGTCTCGCCGTCGAGCGCGAGCCGCACTTCGAACGAGAGCAGCGAGTCGAGGCCCAGTTGCCCGTCCGTGGGGGCCCCGATCGTGACCGTCGCCGCGACGCGCGATCGCCGCCGGCGATCGGGATGCCACCAGTCGGGAATGCGCGTGACGACGCCGCTCTCCTCGAGCAGCGCCACGTCCTGCAGGAAGCGGAAGGCCTGGTCGGGATCCCAGGCCTGCGCGTGGAACACCGCCTTCTTGGCGACGAGTTCGGCGATCAGCGGGCTGCGTTTGCTGGCGCGCTGCACCGGGGCCAGCAGCGCCAGCAGTTGCTCGCGGTCGTCGGCAAACTCGCGCAGCGCTTCGCCGAGCGGCTTGTGCTGCACCTTGTCGCCGCGGCCGACCCCTGTCGCGTAGGTCGCCAGGAAGGCGAAGGGCCTCGCGGCATTGCGCTTGTTCTCGGCCAGATGGAAACAGACTCGCCCGACGAGGTGCCAGGCGGGATTCAGCTCGGCGAGTAACTGTTGCGCGCCTCCGCGTTGCTGACCGAGAAGCTTCAGTGCTGCACCGAGGTCGTTCCACAGGTCCTCGAGCACGTCGACGGTCAGGTACTCGCCGCCGATCAGTTCGGGTGCCGACCGCACGAGCTCTGCCAGCTCATCGCGCGGAGGCTCTGGGTGCTGCTGCTTGCCGTCGGCTCCGTTGGCCGCGCAGAACCGTACAACGAACAGGTGCGCGAACTGATGCCAGAAGGTGAGCGAGGGGGGCAGATCCGTCGGCGGCCGTGCGGCGCCGAGGTGCAGCAACCCAGGCCCGGTCCCGCTGCGAAAGGCGCGCTCGAGTTCGGCCGCGATGCGCGGAGGCAGGCTCGCTTGCCCGTCGGGGTCGGACTCCAGGTGCACGCGGCCATGCGGGCTGAGCACGGGGCGGAGCGCCGACGCAGGCGGCTCAGCTGGCTTTGAGCGAATGGGGCGACGTGGCACGGTTGGTCACGCTGGCTGCGGAGGCTGACGCTTCGGATCGGGAGTCTCCGTTCCGTCCCCGAACCCGGTAGTTGGCAGTTTGCGCTTCCACACGGTCCGTGCCATGCGCTGACTTGCCTCGCCGGCCCCCTTGTGGCCGCGTTCGATGATGGATGCGACGCGCTGTTCGTACGAGCCGTCACTGGCCGCGTTTCGTGCGAAGCAGGCGAACCACGCTTCCATCACGGTTCCCCACTTCACGCCGATCTCGTAGGCGCCGCCCTCGTCGGCCCAGAACACCACGTCGTCCTTGCAACCGTCCACGTCGTCGATCAGCTCGAACAGCAACTCGAAGGCGGCCACGACGTCGCCGACACCGCGCCTTCGTGGCGACAGCGTCACGGCGCGATCGAGCAGGCGGTGGCACTCGGCGATCCAGGCGATCGTGCCGTTCGACTGCTCGCTGCAGTTCTTCGAGTTGACGGCGAACGCCTCGTAGTAGTCGCCGCGGCGACTGGCTGCCGCGAACTGTTCGACGGCGGCCCGAAGACGAGCGGGGTTGTCCTGCTTCGGGGCGGGGGGCTCCTGCCGCAGTTCCTCGAGGCGCAGATAGGGACCCAGCAACTCCTCCAGTTGTGCCGGCGACAGCAGTTCGAAGGCGTCGTCGAGCATGGAGAAGATCGTCTTGTGGGGCAGGCCGCGAACCTGCTGGCGCAGCCTGGCGACGTCGACGCGGTCGCTGGTCACGATTCCGGTCCTTCCTTCGTGCGCCACGGCTTTCCGGGCAGGAGCTCGATCAGGCGCTGCCGGACGAGGGACAACGCCGTCGCCGGTTCGTAGGTGCCGTCTCCCGGCAGCAACGGCAGCACATCGCCGAAGAACTCGGGCATGCGTTCCTTCTGTGCCAGGTTGCGCTCGAACTGCGCGCGTGTGACGCGGAGTCCGGCGCGCTCGAGATACGTGCCGAAGACCCGGACGATGCCGGCATCGTCGACGGGCAATTGCGTGAGGGCTTGGCACAGGTCGAACAGGTCGCGCCCCTTCTTGCGTTGGTAGAGGGCGCGCAGCTTGGTGCCGAGCAGCTCGGTCGGCGAGTAGGTCAGGACCTGCGCGCTGCCTGTGAACCACGGGTTCGCGACGCGGAAATCGCGACGGGTCAGTGCATCGACGCTGTCGTGTTCGCGGGTGTTGATCTCGACCTTCAGTCGCATTGGTTGTGCCGGAAGCCCGGAACTCTCGAAGCGATAGAGCAACGTCGCACCGTCCTCGGTCTGCTTGCGACCAGGCGCGCCGAGCCACGGGTCGAGCGCTTCGCGGATCGCGTCAAGGGCCGGGCCGATCGGTCCTGGCGTGGTCTGCACGAGGTCGATGTCTTCCGAGTAGCGCCCCGGTGTCGGCAGCAACAACTTGTGCAGTGCGGTTCCGCCCCGGAACGCGAGGGCATCCCGGAACGACGGATGCGAGTAGAGCGCGACCAAGGCGCGAGAGATCACGAGGTCCTGCTCGACCTGGGCGTCGATCGCCCACGGCGCGACGGCTCGCCACGCGGTGATGTTGGCGCGCGGGATCACAGGTCCGCCTCGAACTTCCAGTTGGGTATCACGCGCCAGCGTGGATCGGCTCTTCGTCGCCCCCGGGCGCGCTTCGGTGCCAGCGGGATGGTGCGAAGGCGTTGACCCTCGAGGGCGCGGAACAGGCTCTCGCCGAGCGCGTGCTGGCCGAGCTGCTCGAGCAGATAGCCGACCCGCTGCGCGTCGGGCACCGGCTGCGACCTGCCGCACGTCGCTAGGGCCTCTGGCTGCATGCGCTCCACGAGTTCGGCGAGCACGGTCACCACGTTGTCCAGATAGCCCGCAGCTGACGGGTAGCGGACCAGGTCGAACGCGGTCGCTTCGGGGGTCGCGACCCGCATGGTTCCCGTCTCTGTCTGCAGGTCCACCGTTGGTGTGACTTCGAGCGACCCGCTCTGATGGAACTCGATTCGAGTCCTGCCGGCGCGTGCGGTGCGAGTCGGGCGGTCGGTCACGACCTGGAAGTTCATGGGCTGCTGGTGGCTGGCGCCATGAAGCGCCGCGGCGCTGAGGATGCCGACGTAGTAGGGCTGATCGAGGAAGCGCATCAGGTCGCCGACGAACCAGCTCGGTGGTGGACAGCCAGCGGTTCGGTACTCGACGGGCACGACGACGAGGAACCCGCGGCGTGGACTCTGGATGCGCCCGGACTTCTTGAGGCGGCGCAGTGCGGCATCGATGGCGACGGGGCTGCGCCCGGCGAGGCCGACCAGGTCCTCACGGGCGAACGTGTAGCGTCCGGCGGCCTGGAGGCGGTCCACCCATGCGGCGATGCCGCCATCCACACCTGGTTTGCCGTGCGTCATTCTGGGTGCGAAAACTAACGATTTGCGGTGGTTTGTGGAAGCGGATTGCCTCGGAAGTGCTTCGGGTCGAGGCTGAGTGCCACGCGAGCAGTCACCGGTCGGCGTCAGCCTCGATGCTCGCGCGGGCAGCGGCGAGCGCCTCGGGCTCGACGAGGACGCCGATGCGTTCGTTGCGTTTGCGCGTCTGGCTCCACTTCACGATGACTGCGCTGAGCTTGCTCGCGGCGCGGGCGCGGCGGGACAGCAGGGCGTCGCCGGCCGGAAGCTCCTCGAGGTGGCCGAGGCCGGCACACTGCAGGCACGCCGGGCCTTGTGGCTCCATGACGAGCAAGGCACCCGTCCCGGCGCAGCGATGGCAACGCCAGTCCGGATGGCGCGCGACGACGGCGACCAGTTCCGGGGGCTTCTGCATCTGCGTCTGCACCCGCGCGCGCTTCGCCTCCGTCAGCCTCGGCGACACCCAGTGGGTCCGCCAGGCACCTTCGATCGCGGGCGTGCCCGAGTTGGAGAAGCGCAGTCGCTCGCGGCCCGCCGTGCGCGCGACGTAGTCGGTTGTCGATGGCTTGAGTCCGGTGTCGCGGGCCCATGCTGCGAACAGCCGCATCGCCTCGCTGATCTTGCTCAGGTTGGCCTGGATGCCCTTCTCCAGGCAAGGAAGGCGCCGCGTTCGCCAGGCGAGCAGATGGCTCGGTTGCAGCCAGCCGATGCCGAGCATGACGTCGATCGCGCTGACGTAGCCGTTGTTGCGCAGGGCCGTGTCGGCTGCTTGCGTGACACGGTTCCTCAACGCTTGCCGATTTCGTGGATGCACGAGGACGGAGCATCGCGCTGATGGTTGGAGTGCGCCAGCGGTGGGTGCGCGGTCAGGGATCGACGTCGTGATGAGCGGTCGATGTCTACACTCGGTCGCTGAGGTCGCACCGGCTCGCGCTGCGTCTCACCCCGTCGCATCACTACCATGAAACCCAGCGCGATCCCGCGAGACCCGCTCGACCACTTGCGACTCCGCGAGACACTGCTAACGTCATGTAGACACGCCATCTCTGCTGCAACGACCTGCGGCGGCCACCCAGGCGAGCCTCCCGGAGGCCATGGAGTGCAGGGGGTCGGAGGTTCAAATCCTCTCGCTCCGACCATTCCTCACTGCGGCACAGCACCTTGGAGCGCGCCAGCGCAGTGGGCATCCCAGACGCACCACCGCCAGCTCGCTACGTTCCCGCGCGGTCGCGATACCGCTTCGGCGTCTCACCGGACCACCGCTTGAAGGCGCGGGTGAACGCGCTCTGTTCCGAGAAGCCGGTCAGGAACGCGACCTCCGCGAGCGAGTAGCGGCTCTGGCGCAGCAGGTTGTGGGCCAGCGTGCGCTGCGTCGACTCGACGACTGTCTTGAACGTCAGCCCCTTGTCGGCGAGGCGGCGTCCGAGGGTGCGTTCGCTCATCGCGAGGCGCGTCGCGACGGTTGCCATGCGTGGAAGGCCGTCGGACAGTGCGTCGGAGACCGTCCTGTGCACCAGCTCCACGATCGGATCGTGATCGGTCTGCAGGCGCTCGACTTCGCGTTCGAGGTGGCCGACCAAGTAGTCCGAGATGCCGTCGTCGGCGAGGCGGTTGGGGCGATCGAGCGCTTCTTCGGCGATCGACAAGGCGTCGAGCTCGGCGCCGTAGTGCACGGGACCGCCGAAGTAGACCTCGTGCGCGGACTGGCTCGGCGGTGCCTCGTGCTGGAAGTAGACAGCGCGGGCGCGGAAGCGCGGCGTCGATGTTTGTCGGATCAGGGACGTAGCGCTCGCCACGGTCGCTTCGTTGGACAGGCGCATGCCGAGGCGCCGCTCGCCCGCGCGGTTCAGGACGAACAGGCTGCCGCCGGCCTCGTCCTTCAGCTCATAGGTCATGGTGTCGGTCCAGACGCGGCAGTAGCGGGCCACGCGTTCGAGCGAGTCGCGCGTCGTCGGCGCCGACTTCCACGCGAGGCCCAGCGCGCCGTAGTCGTTGAGCCGCATCAGCGGTCCGACCTTCAGCGGCAGCTCGTGACCGCTGCGCATCTGCGCGGCGATGCGCTCGAGGAAGTCGTAGTACGCATCGGCCGCGATCATCTCGCCCACGTCCATGCCGGAGTCCGGGTCGAGGCCGATCGAGCGCAGCATGGCATGGCCATCGATCTCGGACCCGGCAGCCTGCACGACGCGACGTGCGAAGATGGCGGTGACGACGCCCATGGTCGCGCATGGTAGCCGTCCGGGCGGCCGTCGCGCACCCCTTGCCCCGACGCCGTCTCGAGACCTCGGCGGGCGGTCTACGCGCGATGCGGCGCCAGCAGGAGCACGACGCCGGCGGCCAGCGAAGCGGCCGTGCGCACGTGGTTCCAGCTGGTCCAGCGCACGAGGTAGTCGCGCCACATCTCGTGGGCGGCGGCGTCGTCTGCTGCGACCGCGGCGAGCTTGTCGTTGAGCGGCACGTTGCACGCGGCGGTCACGCCGATGCAGCCGACGACGTAGAGCAGCGCCGCGCCCAGGGTGGTCGCCCGCAGTGGGCCGCCACCGATCCACGCCCAGGTCACAGCGGCCACGCAGAGCAACCCGGTTCCGAACAACGCGCCCATGGCCCACGGGTTGATCACTACGACGTTGATCGCCTGCATCGCGCGGATGCCTTCGCCGGGTGCCAACCGGCCGAGCGCGCCCATCACGAACGTCGAGAACGCGAAGAAGATGCCGGCGACCAGCACCGCCCCGATGGCGGCAGCCGCGACCACCACGCTCATGACGCCACCTCCACAACGCCGAGTTGTTCGAAGAGAGAATGCATGTCGAGCACTTCCCACTCGTCGGCGATGCGGCCGTCGCGGAAGCGCGAGCGCACCATCCCGTGGACCGCGACGGTCTTGCCCGTCGGCGCGATGCCGAGCAGAGCGCCTCGGTGCGTGCCGGTCAGCGTGATCGAGGTCACCGTCGTATCGTCGGTCGCGACCAGCTCGTCGATGTGCACGTGCAGATCCGGGAAGGCCGTGCGGTAGCCCGTGATCAACGCCTGCAGGCCCGCCGCGCCGTCGACCCGCTCACCGGGGCTGCGGTAGACATAGTCCGCGTGCACGAGCTCGGGGAGCACCTCGGTGCGCCCTCGATTGAACGCCTCGTCGATCAAGCGGCGCACCACGCCCTCCGGCGATCTCGGCTGGTCCCAGACACCGGTCGCAGCCACATCCTGCGCGTAGTCCCGGAAGTCGCGCGGCGGCCGGCCGAGCGCGCGCTGCACGCCGTCGGCCACGTGCTCGTTGCGACCGTCCAGCACGGTGTCGAACAGGAACGTGAGCAGGTCCGCGATCTCCTTCGGCGCGCCCTGTGCGGTCGCGGCGCCGACATAGTCCTGCGTGGCGATCTGCCGGTAGTCGATGCGCCTGCCGGTCGCCGCCGCGATCTCGGCGACCGCCTCGGCGAACGTCAGCAGCCGGGGGCCGGTCACCTCGTAGATCTGGCCTTCGTGGCCGTCGCTGGTCAGCGCGGCCACCGCGACGTCGGCGATGTCGTCCACGTCGACGAAGGGCTCGCGCACGCCGCCGGCAGGCAGCGCCAGCGCACCGTGCTGGATGCCCGGCTGGAAGGGCCCCTCGCTGAAGTTCTGGTTGAACCAGCTGGCACGTACGACGGTCCAGCGAGGGTCGATGGCGAGCACGATGTCCTCACACCGCTGCGCCCCTTCCTCACCGCGGCCGGACAGCAGCACCAGGCGCTGGACGCCGAGTTTCTTGGCCATCTCGGCGAAGGCGGTGAGGATCGGCGGCACGCCCGGCGCCGCCAGGTCCGGGGAGTAGCTGACGTAGGCGTGCCGAACGCCGTCGAGCGCGGCCGTCCAGGTCGAGTCGTCGTTCCAGTCGAACGGGATCTCGGACGAGCGCGACACGCCGCGCACCGGCACGCCACGCGCGCGCAGGCGTTCGGAGACGCGGCGCCCGGTCTTTCCGGTCGCGCCGAGGATCAGGGTGAGATCGTGGAGGCGGTCGCTTTCTCGGTTGTGCATGGTCGGGGTTCCTCGGTTCTCGCGAATGGTTGCGATGCGACGAACCTAGCTGTGGGCCCCGTCTCGCTCTTGACCGCGCGCGCCAACGTCTTGACCGGCGCGGCCATCGGCGGGCCGTCCGCGTCGGCCGGCATCGAGGCTCTTCGCGCGGTGCGACGCGACGCGCGGGACTGCGGTTCTTGCGCGCACCACGGCAGGGGCTGAGAGCGTCTGGGTGCATCGCCACCGCGTGCCACGGACGAGATCGGGAGCTGCGACGCCGAGTCGGCGGTGGCGATCTGCCCGAACCTACTTCCGCCGCAACTCGACGATCACATCCGTCGTCTCGCCGGCGCGCACGTCGACCCGCCGGTGCGGGATCGGGGCGAAGCGGTCGGCTCCGACTCCTTCGAACGTGATCTCATAGACACCGGGCTCACTCGCCTCGAACAGCCAATGCGTCATGGCCTGGACGCGGCCGTCGTGGCCGATCGCACGGATGCCGCGGCCCAGGCTGGCGAAGATGTCGTCGTCGTGGGGGAGGGCGGCGCCGCCGATGTGGAACTCGAAGCGGAGAGTGCATGCAGGCGCGAGTTCGAAGCGGACGGACTGAAGGCCGGGGACGAGCTCGAGGTCCTGGCTGCGACTGCCGAGGCCGAGGGCGCGGGGGATGGCGAAGGTGCGCACGTAGGCTTGGCCGGGTGGGGTCCAGAAGCGGAAGCGACCGGGTTCGCCGTCGAAGCGGACGGTGGTACGGGCGCCGCTGTGGTCGTGGCGGACGCGACCGGGCAGCTCCTCGCGGTAGCCGTAGCGGATGACCTCGAGCGGGAGGCGCGCGCCGGTCCGGGTGTCGACGGTCTCGACGAGCACCTCGGCGAGCTCCGGGACGACGAACGCGGCGTCTTCGCGGCCGCCGGGCGGGAGCTCGAGCATCCAGCCCTTCTCGAACGGCATCAGGCGGACCTGGTAGCGGCCAGTGGGAAGTTCCTCGAGGCGGAACCTCCAGGTCGGAAGCGCGCCGGTGTCGGGGTCCATGTCGGCCAGCGAGAGCTCGAAGTCGGGCCTGCCGTACC
Organism: Planctomycetota bacterium; assembly: GCA_050245995.1. Classification (GTDB taxonomy): domain Bacteria; phylum Planctomycetota; class UBA1135; order UBA1135; family UBA2386; genus JBFWWV01. The sequence continues at coordinate 45,666 of JBFWWV010000006.1, forward strand.
GGTAGTCGGACTGATAGAGCTCGAGGCGGACGCTCTCCTCGGCCCCGAAGTGCGGGAACGACAGCGTGCCGGCGAGAGGTACGCGCTGCGGCGGTGTCGGCGCGTCGTCGAGCACCAACACGAGGTCGCGCGACTGGCCGGCGGGGAGGCTGAGCGGTTCGCGCGCGAGCACATGCCGCAGGCGCAAGCCGAGTGAGCTGCCGAGCTCGACCGAAACGACGTGGTCGCCCGGCTCGAGCCCGCTGACGCGAAGTCCCTCCTCCGCGACCGTCTCGTCCAGCCGATGCTGCGCCACGGCAGTCTCCTCCCCGTTCGGCGCGATGCGCGTGACATACACGGCGGCCGGCTTGCCGAAGGCCGCGTAGGTCTCGAGCTGCACGTTGGCGAGGCGGAGACCGAGCGCGGCACCGGGCTGCAGCAACAGCTCGCGCTCCGCCCCCTTGCTGACGTCGACGACGACCCGGCCCCATGCGTAGCCCGGCGCGCGCGCGTAGATGAGGACGCCGCGCTCGGTCTCCACGGGCTTCGCGAGATCTGCGGGCCGCGGCGCCTTGCCCGATGCCGGTCGCAATGCGATGCCGCCGACCTGGTCCTCACGCTCGCTCGCCTTGCGTCCGCCACGCAGGGCGACGGGCGAGGTCAAGCCGTCGCCGAGCGCGGTGAACGGTTCCCCGTCGCCCGGGTGCTGCAGCAAGCCCATGAACGCAGACGGTGCGCATCGGAGCTCGACGTCCTCGAGGTGTGCCCGGGTCCGCGCATCCCGAACGGCCAAGGTGAACTCGGGCCAGAAGGCGACTTCAGCGAGCCGGATCCGAACCTCGTGGAAGGTCGGGCCGCCGTTCGTCATCGAGCCGTCGTCGAGCTGGATCCGGACCGACTCGCGGAGGCGGTGCGGATGGTCGACTTCGACCTGCAGCGCATCGATCCCGGGGCCATCGGGTTGGGGGCCTGCGGCGGCCAGCAGCGGCTCCAGGTCGAACTCGCTCGTCGACCCCGCGCAGGGCCACGTGTCTTGGGACTTCGGTTCGGTGCCATCGATGGCCGACACCGTGACCTTCGCCAGCGCCGCGCCCTCTCCCGAGATCCCCTCGAGGATCACGCGAAGCACGTGCCCACCATCGCCTGCGGGCAGTCCGGCGCGTGGCTGCACCTCGACGGCGACGCGTTCCGCCGGTCCGGCTGTCGCGTCTGACGTCGCCACCGCGTCGGGAACCGCAGCTCTCGTCGTGGTCGCCGGCGACCCGCGCGTGATCGCCGGCGACTCGCTCCACCATGCCGCGAGGCACACTGCGATCGCCAGCGCGACCACTGCAGGGATCGTCCACTGCTTCGAGTTCATGCGTCGGTCGGGTGCCTGGCCGCGCGTCGACGAGCACTGCAAGGCCGCGTGGTTCGGCGTGCGGTGTGAGATCGGACGCGATGAACAGGCCGCGGGGTTTGCAGAATGGTCACCGCTCGGTGTTCCATGGCCGGGCGAGATGCCGGTCGTCGGACGCTCGCACCGGGAGTACCAGCTCCTCGGTCACGGTCGTGATCGGACGTCCGCAATGCGAAACGCAGATGTCGGCGCGGCCCCTCGGCATTGCAGGAATCCCGAGGTCTCGACATGCAGGCCGGCACTCGCATGTCCTCTCCGCTTGGGCGGCGACCTCTACCGGGTGCTCGCCGACCCGACGCGATCTTGGACGAACTCCGCCGTTGCGAAGGCCAGACGCTGGTCGACCTCTGCGGTGGAAGTGCGAAGGCGCGCGGGATTCGCTCCTCCCCGCAGACCATCTCGCAGCACCTCGCCGTGCTCGAGGAGGCGGGGTCCCGGGTTGGGTTCAGAACGGCACTGTGAGCCAGTGCGAGCGAGTGCAAGTCCTCGTGTGACGGCGAGCGGTCGGCAAGCCGCACCCCCGCACGGCCGATGCGACCCGCAGCTTCCAAGCGACTTGGAATCGATGTGGGCAGGGGGTCGGAGGTTCAAGTCCTCTCGCTCCGACCATTCATGTCGGAAGAGTCTGGCTGGTTCGGGTCGGTGCTGGACCGAGCGGCGTGACCACCTGGCGTTCCTGGTCGAAGAGATCCAGGGAGCGGCGCGCAACCTCATCGTGCTGCGCGGAGGCATGGGGCCACGGCAGCGCCGCGAGCTGGGCGCGCAGCTGGCGGAGATCCCCGCGGACGAGGAGCGCCTCCTTGGCGGCGACTCGGGACTGCCGGTTGGCCGGGTTCGGTCACGACGCGGTGCCGAACCCTACCCTCGGCCCTCGGCCCACGGCCTCGCACGAGACGTCGAGGCTTCCGTCACCGACCCGGCCTCGCTCACAAAGCGCCGATCGTCGCCGCGAGCCCGTTGGAGCCGCGCACTGCGACGAGCGTGCCGGCGCCGTCGAACTCGAGCGGGACCATCTGCTGGAGGAACGGGAACCCGATCAGCGCGGTGTCCAGCGGCAGCTCGAGCGCCGAGCGCGCGGTGCCGCCCGCGTCGGGCAGCACCCACAGGACGATGTCGTTCGACGTGAGCAGCGAGCAGCCGGGCTGGCCCTCTGGCAGGAGCGACGACAGCGGGATCGCCAGCGGCGCGAAGCCGGTGACGTGCAGGCACAGCGATCCGGGCGCGACGCCGGTGGTGGCGGTGCGGAACGTCGACCCGAGCCAGGGCAGGGACTCGGGCGTCATCACCAGCGGGCCGGCGGCGGCGCAGCCGTTGCCGTAGGCGGCGACCGATGCGTGGCACGTCGGGGACAGCGCGGCGAGGCCGCGGGCGACGAAGTCGCCGGCGACGCCGAACTGGCCGCCGACGAGGACCGTGCCGTCGGCGCGTTGGGCGATCGCGCGCACCGTCAACGGAGCGGGAGACAGCGGGGCGAGGCCGCTGCCGATTCCGCTCCAGGTGCTGCCGTTCCAGCGCGACACCCCGCTGTCGGTCGACACCAACGGCTCGTGGAAGCCGCGGCCGGCGATGACGTCGCCGTTCGGCAGCGCGAGCACGGCGCCCGGCACGGTGGGGTCGCCGCTGCCGGCGGCCATCGGCGCCCAGGTCGTGCCGGTCCACAACGCGCAACGCTCGGCGTACCACGGGCCGGCCGAGAGGAACGCGCCGACCGCCACGACATCGCCGTTGGGGCGCACGGTCAGCGCGTGGATGTCGCCGTTGCAGCCGGTGTCGAGCGGCGCCCAGACGCTGCCGTCCCACTGCGCGATGCGGTTGCACGGGACGCCGCCCGCGGCGGTGAACGCGCCGGCGGCGAACAGGCGGCCGTCGCCGCGCACCGCCAACGCGAGCACGTCGCCGTTCGTGCCGGTGCCGAGCGGCGACCACGTCGCGCCGTCCCAGCGCGCGATGCGGGCGCACGGCACGCCGCCCGCGGTCGCGAACCTGCCGCCGGCGACGACGTCGCCGTTCGGCATGCGCGCGAGCGCCAGCACCTGCTGGTCGCATCCGGCGCCGAGCGGCGACCACGCGGTGCCGTCCCAGGACGCGATGTTCGCGGCGCCGACGCCGCCGGCGCCGATGAACTGGCCACCGGCCACCACGTCGCCGTTGCCGAGGGTGACGAGCGCATCGACGCTCCCGCCCGCGATGCCGGACCCCATCGCCTCGAACGACGTGCCGTTCCAGCGGGCGATGCGACTCAGCGCCGGCCCCGCCGTGGCCTGGATTGCGCCGCCGACGATCATGTCGTCGCCGCTGGCGGTGAGCGCCCGCACCTCGCCCTCGATGCCGTGCCCGAGCACCGGCAGCCAGTTCGAGCCGTCGAAGCGCATGCAGTGGTTCACGACGTCCACGCCGTGGTAGGCGCCGCCGTGATAGGCCACGTCGCGGAAGGTGTGGTTGCCCATCGCCACGAACGAGCTGCCCACCAGCTGCAGCATCGCCCCGGTCGAGGTGCGCGCGACGATCGCGACGCCGATCGTCCCGGTGGCGCGCACGTGCAGGCCGACGCAGGGGGCGTTCACTCCGTTGCCGACCGCGCTCCAGGCGAACGCCGTGCCGCCACCGGTCGAGGCGATGCGCGTTGCCGGCGTGGCGGGGCTGCCGATGGTCGAGAAGAGGCCGCCGGCGTAGAGCGTGCTGAGCAGCGAGAACGTGCGCACCGCGAGGGTGAAGATGCGGCCGTTCGCCGGGATCGACGGCAGCCACGAGCTGCCGTTCCAGCGATCGAGCGCGCCGCCTCCACCGGAGGGGCCGATGCCGCTCACGCACAGCAGGCCCTGGTAGGAGATCATCGCGTCCACGTGGGACACCTGCGGCGGCGGCGCCTGGACGACCCACGAGCTGCCGTTCCAGATCCAGATGGCGGGGCCGCTGGTCAGGTTGTCCGCGGCGACGAGGTTGCCGTTCCAGACGGCCAGGATCGGCGGGGCGAACCCGCTCGGGCCCAGCTGCTGCCACGTCGATCCGGTCCAGAGCGCGACGAGGCTCGCGGCGCCGGGGGCGCTCACGCTGGCGACGAGCGCGCCGTTCCAGACGGTCAGTTCGGTCACGGCGCCGGCGGTGCCCGGTCCGTCGCCGAGCGCCTGCCATTGCGTCCCGTCGAAGGTCATCACCTGCTGCGGCGTCTGCACCGGGCCGCCGATCAGCTGGCTGCCGCCGACCACGAGCCGCGACGGCGCAGGGCCGCCGCCGTCCGGGTCCCAGAGCGCCGTGCAGGTGGCCTGGCCCGTGAAGTCGGGCGACGGCGCTGCCGACGACCATTGGGGCTCACACTGGGCTCGCGCGGCGGCGCCGAGCAGCGTGGACAGGAGAACGGAGAAGACGGGCGCGAACGCAGGGTGAGTCATGCGATACCTCGGGCGCAGGAACGGCGCGTGCGACCCGGTGTGACTGCGAATCCGGCGACCCTGCTCCGGTGGCCGGCCGCCGAGGGCTCGCTCGCGGACCTCGCCGAGCACCGTGAGTCCGGGGGCCGCGCAGGCCCACGGACCCCGCCGGGAGATCGCCCGTCACGGCGGATCGGCCACGTCGTTCCTGCGCGGCGAGGTCCCCATGTCACAGAGACTCGCCATTCCCTTCGTCGCCGCCTTCCTCTCGCTCGGTCAGGTCCTGGTCGGGCAGTGCGTCCTCGACTGGTTGCCGGGTAACCCGCAACCACACCTGTCCGGAAACGCCCGCTGCACGACCCTCTGGGACCCCGACGGCGCCGGGCCGCTGCCCCAGCGGCTGGTCGTCGGTGGCGACCGGCTGCTCGGGGGCGCCCAGCTGCTGGGCGGCTTCGTTCCCAGCAAGCAGCGTGTCATGACCTGGGACGGCAGCACGTGGCAGGCGCTGGGCGGACCGGGCGGTGGTGGTCTCACGACCACGGGGGCCGCGGCGCTGGCGATCTACAACGGCGAGCTGATCGCCGGCGGCGACTTCGTCACCTCCGGTGGGCCGGACTACATCGCCCGCTGGGACGGTTCGGCGTGGCAACCGTTGGCCCAGGGCTTCCCCGCCAAGGTCGTGGCGTTGACCACATGGAACGGCAACCTGGTCGCCGCGGGCACCCTCTTCAACGGCACCGTGTCGAGCCCGGTCCTGCACCTGTGGAACGGCAGTACGTGGACCCCGCTGCCGACGCCGCCGGCGCTCGAGGTCGCGGCGGACATGGTCTCCTTCGAGGGCGACCTGATCGTCGGCGGCTCCCGCCAGCAGGGGTCGACGGGAGTGCTCGAGCGCTGGAACGGCACGTCGTGGGCACCATCGATCCTCGCGCAGAACTTCGTCACCTCGCTGGCCGTGCGCACGTCGCTGATGTTCGGCGGCTCCGACACCCTGTTCGTCGGCGGGGCGTTCGACACCATCGGCGGCACGGCAGCGCCGCGGCTGGCCCGGACCAACGGCGCGCCGTCGTTCGCCTGGAGCGCGGCCGGCAGCGGGCTCTCCAGCTCGGTCTCGGAGGTGCATGTCCGCAACACCGGCCTCGACGACTACGTGATCGTGGTGCGCCAGTCCGACGCCGCGACGCCGATCATGCGATACACCAGCAGCAACGGCATCTGGGCGCCGATGGGTGTCGCGTCCCCCCTCTCCATCACCTACTACGCCGGCAGCTACCACGCGGTCGGGTTCGGGATCGACGAACCGGCCTGCCTGCGCTACGGCGGCTCCGCGTGGGTGCCGGTGCTGGGGCCGGGCATCGTCGGCGAGGTGCGCGCGGCGACACCGAGCGGCCCGGACCTGGTCCTCGGCGGCAACTTCCCGACGATCTCGGGCGTCGTGATGAACGGCGTCGCGCGTTGGGATGGCAGCAGCTTCACGCCGCTCGGCTCCGGCATGGTCGGCGTCAGCGTCGAGGCCCTCGTCACGCTCGACAACGGCGACATCGTCGCCGGCGGCTCGTTCGTCTCGGCCGGCGGCACGGCGGCCAACCACATCGCGCGCTGGGACGGTTCCTCGTGGTCGCCGCTCGGGAGCGGCATGGACCTGCCGGTGCGCGCGCTCGCCAGGCTGCCGAACGGCGACCTGGTCGCGGGCGGCGAGTTCACGACCGCGGGCGGCCTGTCGTGCAGCCGCATCGCCCGCTGGGACGGCAGCGCCTGGTCGGCGATGCACTTCGGCATGAACGACGATGTCCTCGCGCTGTGCGTGCGCAGCGACGGCACGCTGTTCGCCGGCGGCAGGTTCACCATCGCGAGCCTGTTCTCGCGCTACCGCGTGGCGCGGTGGGACGGGTCGGTCTGGGGCCAGGTCGGCGCCGCGATGGACGCCGCCGTGCACGGGCTGGCCGCCCTGCCGAACGGCGACATCGTGGCGGTGGGCGAGTTCTCGCAGGCGAGCCTGCAGGCGGCCGACCGCCGCGCGCTCTGGAACGGCAGCACGTGGACTCCGATGGGTGTCGCGGGCGGCAGCCCCGGCCCCGTGCGCGCGGTGTGGGCGATGCCGAACGGCGACGTGATCGCCGGTCGCGGCTTCCATCTGCAGGGTGGGGCGGACGGCGGCATCTCGCGGTGGAACGGCACGACATGGGGCGCCGTCTCCAACCTGCACGGGCCCGACACGGTCAACCCGATCGACGTCCACACGATCGTGCAGCGGGCCGACGGCGACCTGATCGTCGGCGGCCGGTTCAACCTCGCCGGCAGCACGCCGTCCCATGCGCTGGCGGCGATGCGGTCGAGGTGCATGCCCACGGCCACGTCCTACGGCGTCGGCTGCAGCAGCACGGCGGGGCAGCTGGTGCTCACGGCCGATACGCTGCCGTGGCTCGGCGCCACGTTCCGCACGACCACCAGCGGCGTCGGGCCCGGATCGCTGTGCATCGGCGTGATCGGGTTCTCGCAGTCGGCGCTGCCGCTGGCCGCGCTGCTGCCCGCGGGCCAGCCCGGCTGCTCGCTGCTGGCCGCGGTCGACCTCACGCAGTGGCTGAGCGCCGGCCCGGGAACGGCGACCTGCGCGCTCGTGGTGCCGAACTCACGGTCGCTGATCGGCGCGCCGTTCTTCCAGCAGACCGTGCCGCTCGAGTTCGACGCGGCCGGCGCGCTCGCCGCGGTGCGCAGCTCGAACGCGCTGGCGCTGGTGATCGGCACGCTGTGAGGGCGGCGCGGCGGCCGGTTGCGTCGCCGGATCGAACTCGGCTCCTCAGCGGCGTCCGAGGCGCGAACTCGGCGTCGGTCCGCGCCCGGTGACGACCGGCGCCCGGCACGGGAACCCGGTGCACCGGACGGGCTCGCCCTCAGAAGGTGAACCGCATCGACACGATCGCCTGATGCAGCCACGCGAACGTGAACACCTCGTCGTTGTCGGCGCCGCCCTCGATGGTCCGATAGCCGAGCCCGAGCTCCGTGCCGTCGCCGACCTGCCACCACGCCTTCAGCGCGGCGTCGACGGCGCGACCCTGCGGCGCCCACGCGCCGTCGACGTCGAGCGACAGCCGCCAGTCCGGGGCGAACCGCCAGTCGCCCGCCACGTGCAGCAGCGGCACGAAGCCGAGGTCGGTCTTGCGGGCGGTGGTCGGGCCCTGCGTCAGCGCGATCTCGGCGTCGCGAATCTTGCCGGTGACGCCGAGGCGCCAGCTCCACGCGTCGTCGCGGTGCACCAGGTAGCGCCAGGTCAGCCGGTAGCTGTCGAACCGGTAGCGCGCCTGCACCGGCCCGGGCGCGAACGACCGGCCGCCGAAGGCGACCGGCCGGTCCAGCTCGCCGCGGCCCGCGATCGACAACGGCGCGGCCAGCGCGCGCAGCTCGTGGCGTTCGGCGGGCTGCCACGACAGGTAGGCGCGGCCCGCACCGAACGGGCCCGATCCGGTGACGTCATCGACGGCGACGCGGGTGCCGGTGTCGCCGGGCACCGCGGCGTCGTTGCGCGTCTGCCAGACGGCGGCGCCCTCGAGCTCGACGGCCCAGGGCCGCGCGACGGGCGGCGCCGCGCAGGCTGCGAGCCCCAGCGGCAGCAGCAGCACCAGCGGGAACAGGGTCGCCATTGCGGACCCCCGGGACGGCTTCGGCTCGGGCACGCGGCGGGGTTCGCGAGGCGCGCGCGGGCGGATGCACCGGCGCGGCCGCTGGGGCATCATGGCCGCATGAACGACTCCGCTGCCGGCTTCGATCCGAGCGTCGACCTCGGCTCGGGCGTGCGCATGCCGCTGGTCGGGGCCGGCACGCAGTACGGCTTCCAGGAGGACGGCAACTCGCGCGGCGACATCCGGCGCGGCGCCGAGCACGTCGCCCGGGCGCTGCGCGCGGGCTTCCGGCTGCTCGACACCGCGCGCAGCTACGGCACCGAGCAGCACGTGACCGCGGGGCTCGCCGCCGCCTCGGTGCCGCGGCGCGACGCGTTCGTGGTCAGCAAGGGGTGGGTGGGCATCGACCATCCCGCCGGCGCCGAGTCGAGCCGTGCGGCGATCGCCGAGTCGGCCGAGCGCCTCGGCGGCTACGTCGACCTGTTCTTGGTGCATCACCCGGTCGCGGGCTGGCACGACCTGTGGCGCGCGCTGGAGCAGGCCAAGGACCAGGGGCTGGTGCGCGCCATCGGCGTGTCGAACTTCACCGCGCCGCAGCTCGACGAGCTGCTGGCGATGGCGCGCCATCGGCCGGTCGCCAACCAGATCCACCTGCACCCGTTCGCGCACGAGCACCACCGCGCGACGCTCCGCGCGTGCGAGCGGCACGGCATCCGCGTGATGGCGTTCCCGCGCTGTCCGTGGCGCCTGGGCCCGGGCTCGGCGATCGACGAGATCGCGGCCGAATGCGGGCGCACGCGGGCGCAGGTGATGCTGCGCTGGGCGGTCGAGCGCGGCTTCGCGGTGATCCCGCTGTCGACCGACGAAGGGCACCTCGCCGAGAACTTCGCGGTGCGCGCGTTCCACCTGTCGCCGGACCAGGTCGCGCGCATCGACGCGCTCGCCGACCGGCCGCGGATCCGCCACCACACGGACCTCGTCACGGCCGAGGGCCTCGCCGGCTGGGCCTATCTCGCCGGCAGCAGCCTGCGCATCCGGGTGCTGCTCGGTGCCGGCGCCGACGCGACGGAGCTGGGCGTCGCCGAGCACGGCCACCCGCGGCCCGACGTGCAGCAGGCGCACCAGGGACCGCCCGAGTCGCTGGCCTCGGGGTTCTCGTTCCGGTTCCCGCCCGGCTGCTTCGGCGATCGGCCGCGCGCGGTGCGGCTGCGGTTCGAGGCGCCGAACGGCGAGACGCTCGAGACCGGCGCGCTGCCGGTGCCGCCCGCGACGTGACCCGTCGGGATGGCGTCCGGCGGCGCGGGTCCGTCGGCGGCTACGCGTCCGAGGGCCGGCGCTGCGGCGCGGGCGCCACCTTGCGCGCGCCTCGCAGGGCGATCGGCCGCGCTGCCGGCAGCGCGAACACCGCCGCGATCTGCTCCCTTCGCTCCTGCAGCGCCACGCCGAGCATGCGCGCGGTCAGCAGCACGGGCCCGGCGCCGAGCGCGCCGACGATGGCGCTGAACGTGTAGGCCGGCAGGTCGACGGTGAGCGCGAACGCGAGCACGGCGGGCGCGGTCAGCGCCATGCCGATGCCGGCGACCTGCAGGTAGGGGCCGCCGCCGCGGCGCACGGCCGCGACCAGGGGCGCCGGCGACAGCGCGCGCCAGTTGCCGGTGGTCAGCAGCACGCCAGCCGCCATCGGCAGCAGGAACACGGCGGCCAGCAGCAGCAGCAGGCCGAGCTGAGCCTGGCCGAGCAGCAGCGCCGCCGCGCCGGGGCCGGCGAACGCGGCGCCGAGCGCCAGCGCCTGCGGCGTCGTCCGCAGCGCCTGCCCCGCGAGGTCGAGCGGTCGCGGCAGCTCGCTGGTGTCGTCGGTGTCGTGCAGCGCGGCGAGCAGGGTGCGTCGGCCGACGGCGCCGAGCGCCGCGAACAGCAGGAACGCCGGCGCGAACGCGAGCAGGCGCAGCGGGAACAGGTCGGCGACCCAGGTCACCATCGCGCCGAACACCATCGTCACGGGGAACGCGACGGTGGCGCCGATCAGCAGCATCGGCGTGCTGCCGTCGGTCGCCCACTCCCACGCGTCGGCGAGGCGTTCGCGCGCGGTGGTGGCGCGGTCGGCGCCGGCCGACGCCGGCGCGGCGGCCGGTGCGCGCGGCGCGGCTGGCGCCTGGGGCGCAGGCGCGCGGGCAGCAGGAGGATGCTCGGGAGGAGCGGTGGTCTTCGTGTGCATGACGGAGTGGTCCTCGCCAGGACTTTCGACCGCACGACCGGCGAACTGGACGGCGCGGTGCCGCCGCGAGACGCCGCCCGGGCGCCGGGCGGCCGCGGCCGGTCTCGTTCTGGGGCGATCTTCCGAGTGGGGGAGGCGCGCTCCACCGCACGCGCTGCAACCTGCACGACCGTCTCGGTTCAGTTCGAGCAGACCCGCAGGGTCACGTTCGTCATCCGCGATCGCGTCCGCGGGCGGATCGAGCGGCCCGACGATCGGGGGCCCGACACCGCTGGCGACGGTGGTGCCGCCGGAGCCCCCTGCGTCGGCAGGAGGACGAGGCGGGCCGATGAGGCCCGCCAGAAACGACAGGGCTCGGCCTGGGCCAGCTCAGAAGTAGAACACCACGGCCAGCTCGACCTCCACCGCGAAGTCCTCACGAGCGATGGGGCTCTCTCGCACATCGCTGCCGAAGTACTGGAACTCGAGGCCGGTCACGATCTGGGTATGCGCGCCGACAAAGCGACGATCGACGAGGCGCAGGCCGGAGGAGCGGTATCCGCCATCCAGATGTGTCGCCGCGAGTCCGGACGCGGCAGCCTCGGATGGGCGGATCCCGAAGTCCCGATCCAGGTTGCTGCTGTCCGCGAAAGTCGAATAGAGGAACGCCTCGGTTCCGCCACCGTCCTGACGGGCCCCGAAGCGGTGCCCGACGAAGAGGAACCCCAGCGTGCCGAAATCGCCGTCCCCGACGGAGACCCGGGTGCCGACGTAGTTTCGCCACTCGTCATCGAAGGCATACCGGACCTCACCGGTGCCCGCGAACACATCGTCCCTCTCCTCGAGGCCGTTCAGCCGGCCGTCGTCCGAATCACCGGCTTCACGCTCTCCATCCAGCCCCAGGTCGACCTGCACATACCATTGCTCCGCCGGGCGAGTCGTCCATGAGAGTTCCAGCCCCTCCCAGGAGAAGAGGTGGTCTCCGGTTCGCCATTGGACGGCGAGGACCGGATCCAGTTCGAACTCATACTCGTCCGAGCCGGTGTAGGCGTTCTCGTACTCGACGCCGAAGCCGAGAGCGAATCCCCAGCCACCGCCTCGAGTGAAGTCCGGAGTGAATGGCAGAGGAAAGAGCGGCGCCTCACCTCCAGCGTCCGACTCACCTCCATTCGGACCAACCCAGGCGTTCTCGAACTCGTCTCGCCAGCCGAGGCCATGCCCAGCGCCCTCGCCTCGGCGAAAGGCCAGGGTCGATGCCAGGAGGGATCGCGGTGTCCTCTCCTCGGCTCGAACTGCCATGGGACCGTCGGCGACCACAGCCGTTGGTGCGGCGGCAGCCTGGACCGAAGACGAGCCCTCCTGAGGCACGGCTTCAGGGGAGACACCCTGAACCGTCACCGAGAGAACGAGCGAAACAACGTAGGCGTACATCCGATGGACCTTTCTTCAGGCGACCAGCGTGCGTTGGAAGCCGGAGCGTGCTTCGAGGCCGAGCAGCTGCCGCTTGGCGCGCCGCTTCGACGAATGCGTCGCGGTTCGCGGGGCGCCGGCGGCCGGATGCAGGAGAGGGAATTCGCGGCGCCCTGGCCGGGCGCACCATGCTCGCCGCGCTGCGCCGACGACGCCGGCGAGCTGCTCCGCCCGGCGGAGCGGTCGTCTTCGTGTGCATGACGGTCGCCGCCTCCGGGGCGACGCGGCTGCGGCGGTGTCGTTCCGGGCCGAGGATCGGCGCCGCGGCGATTCGGCCGATTGCGGAGCGGTCTCGCGTGCGCCCGACTGCCCGGTCCCTAGGCTCTGCCGGATGCAACACGTCGTCTCCACCACGCCGCTGTTCACGAACGACGCGGTGGTCTTCGGCCTGCTGATGGGGCTGCTGATGCTGGTGTTCCGCACCTCCCAGATGCCGGCGTTCCGCGGCTTCTACAAGGTCGTGCCGTCGCTGCTGCTGTGCTACTTCCTGCCGTCGTTGCTGAACACGCTGCACGTGATCTCGCCGGGCTGGGTCGACCTCGAGGCGGCGCTCTTGCGGCTGCGGGAGCTGGGCCACGACACCGGCGGACTCGGCACCGTCGCGGCGCTGAAGGACTACGTGAACGACCACGACGGGCTGGTGGCCGAGGTGCTGCCGTTCACGGGCAAGTCGCAGCTGTACTTCGTGGCGTCGCGCTACCTGCTGCCGGCGAGCCTGGTGCTGCTGACGCTCAGCATCGACCTGCGCGAGATCCTGAAGCTGGGGCCCAAGGCGCTGGTCATGTTCGGCGTCGCGACGATCGGCGTGGTGCTCGGTGGTCCGATCGCGCTGATGATCATGAACCAGCTGGCGCCCGAGGTGATCCACCCCGAGAGCGGCGAGCAGGTGTGGCGCGGCATGACCACGGTGGCCGGCAGCTGGATCGGCGGCGGCGCCAATCAGGCGGCGATGTTCGAGATGTGGAACACGCCGGAGCACCCGATCAGCAGCAAGATGTACGGGATCATGATCACCATCGACGTGCTCGTCGCCGAGCTGTGGATGGTGTTCCTGCTGCTCGGCGTCGGCCGCGCCGAGGCGATCGACCGCCGGTTCCGCGCCGACGCGTCGGCGATCGCGACGCTGAAGGCGCGCATGGAGGAGTTCGCGCAGCGCACCGCCCGGATCCCGAGCTTCACGGACCTGATGGTGATCCTCGGCGTGGCGTTCGTCGCCACCGCACTCGCGCACGCGGGCGCCGACGTGCTCGGTCCGTGGATCGAGCGCGAAGCACCCGGGCTCGCGAAGTTCAGCCTGACGTCGGGGTTCTTCTGGCTGATCGTCATCGCCACGACCGTCGGCGTGGTGCTGTCGTTCACGCGCGTCCGCGAGCTCGAGGGCGCGGGCGCCAGCAAGGTCGGCAGCGTCTTCATCTTCGTCCTGGTCGCGACGATCGGCATGAAGATGAACGTGCTCGAGATCTTCGACCACCCCGGGTTGTTCCTGGTCGGCCTGATCTGGATGGCGTTCCACGTCGGCCTGCTGTTCCTGGTCGGCTGGCTGATCCGCGCGCCGTACTTCTTCCTGGCCGTCGGCTCCAAGGCCAACATCGGCGGCGCCGCGTCGGCGCCGGTCGTCGCCGCCGCGTTCCACCCGTCGCTGGCGCCGGTGGGGGTGCTGCTGGCAGTGCTGGGCTACGCGCTGGGGACGTACGGGGCGTGGCTGTGCGGGGTGCTGATGAGCCAGGTGTACTGAGCGGCGCTCGGATCAGGAGCGGGCAGACGCGCCCGCCGCCGCGCGCAGGCACTGCTCCTTCACGGCGCGCAGGTCGAGCTTGCCGGTGCCGAGCAGCGGCAGCGCGTCGACCGGCACGAACTGCTCGGGGCGCGGGACGAACAGCGGCGGCAGGCCGCGCGAGGCGAGCCGTGCCGCGAGGCCGGCGAGCTCCTCCGCGGGCACGGTCGTCAGAACCATCAGCCGCTCGCCCTTCTTGGGGTCGGGCACGCCGCAGACCGCGAATGCGCGCTCGGCGCGGCCGCTGACGGCCTGCAGGTGCTCCTCGACGACGCCGTGCGGCACCATCTCGCCGCCGATCTTGGAGAACCGCGACAGACGGTCGGTCAGGAACAGGAAGCCGTCCTCGTCGAGCCGGCCGATGTCGCCGGTCACGTAGGCGCCGTCGTGCATCGCCGCCGCGGTGAGGTCGTCGCGACCCAGGTAGCCGCGCATGACGTTGGCGCCGCGCGCGAGCACGAGGCCCGGTGTGCCTGTGGGCAGCGGCGCGCGGGTCTCCGGATCGACGATCTGCACCGTGACGCCCGGCAGCGGTCGACCGACCGAGCCGCGCCGCGAGCCCGCCTGGTAGAAGCCCGGCGCGCGGTAGCCCGGCGCGCTGACGGCGATCACCGGCGAGCACTCCGTCGCGCCGTAGCCCTGGATCGGCCGGATGCCGAAGCGGTCGGCGAACGCCTCGGCCAGCTCGTCGGTCAGCTTCTCGGCGCCGGTCAGGACGATGCGCAGCGAGCCGAACTGGCCCGGCTCGCAGCGGCGCAGGTAGAGCTGCAGGAACGTCGGCGTCGCCAGCAGCACCGTCGCGCGGTCGCGCGCCACGAGCTCGCCGACCGCGAACGCGTCGAGCGGACTGTGGTGGAACACGATCGACGCGCCCTGCTGCGCGGCGTACCACAGCGCCATGTTGCCGAACGAGTGGAACAGCGGCAGCACGCCCACCAGCCGGTCGTGGTGATCGAGCGGGATCAGCTGCGCCACGGCGTCGCAGTTGCTGTGCACGTTCTCGTGCGTCAGCACGACGCCCTTCGGCTCGCCGGTCGAACCGCTGCTGAACAGCACGGCGGCGACGTCGTCGCGGCGCACGCGGCGCACGGCACCGCACGCGCGTTCGAGCGCGCCGGTCGGCCACAGCAGCGCGCGCGCGGCGGCCGCCAGCCGTTCGCCGGCGGGTACGTCGGCCAGCAGGTCCTCGAGGAACAGCAGGTCGAGCTCCGGCGGCAGCTCGAGCTTCAGCCGGTCCACGAACGCCCGCGACGTGATCGCGGTGCGAAGCCCGGCCTGGCGCACCGTCGACGCCAGCGCGGCTGTGCCGATGGTGAAGTTCAGCGACACCGCGGCGCGGCCGGCCATGCTGGCCGCGAACGCCGCGAGCGCGCCACCGATCGACGGCGGCAGCAGGATGCCGACGCGCTCCTGTCCGGACCACGGCGTCCGCAGCCGCCGCGCCAGCACGATCGCGGTCGCGGCGGCCGAGAGGCGCGACAGCCGCTTGCCCTGGCTGTCGAGCAGGCACGGCCGCCACGGCGCCCGGCGCACCTGGCGCAGCAGCGCCACGTGCAGCGGCGGCAGCTCCTGCGCCCGCAGCCGCCACGCCGCCTCGGCCAGCGCGTCGACGCCGCGGCGCACCTCGACCGGCGTCGCGGTGCTCGGCAGACCTTCGCCGAACGACACGGTCACCGGGCACGGCACGCGGGTCGGCCACAGCCGGACCTTGCCCTGCCGCGCGCTGCCGAGCGAGCCGTAGACGCGGTCGAGGTGCGCCGGCACGACCGGCACCGCGCGGCCCTTGACGATGCGCTGCAGGCCGCGGCGGAACGGCAGCGTGCTGCCCATGCGCGTGATCTCGCCCTCGGCGAACAGGCAGACGACGTGGCCGTCGTCGAGCGCCTTGCCGGCGTCGCGCAGCGCCTTGAGCACGACGCGCGGCCCGCCGGTGGCGGTGATCGGGATCGCGCCGGCCGCGCGCAGGATCGGCTCGAGCCACGGGCGGTCGTACCAGTACTGGTCGATGACGAACCGGATCGGTCGATCGGTCGCGGCGACCACGAACAGCGCGTCGAGGAACGACACGTGGTTCGGCACCAGCAGCGCGCCGCCCGTCAGCGGCACGTTGGTCGCGCCGAGCACGCGCACCCGGTAGAGCGAGTGCGTCAGCAGCACCACGCACAGCCGCAGCAGCGCCACCGGCAGCAGCCAGATCGCCCACAGCGTGGCGGCGAACGTCAGCGCCGCGGCGACGACGAGGATCGCCGCGCTGTCCATGCCCAGGCGGGACAGCCCCAGGCAGCCGAGGTTGCCGGCCAGGATGCCGCCGAACGCGAGCATGTTGACCAGCGCGATGATCGCGCCGCGGCGCGCCGCCGGCGCGCGCCACTGCACCAGCGCGTTCAACGGCACGACGACGAAGCCGCTGGCGACGCCGAGCGCGGTCATCAGCAGGAAGGTGCCCGCGCGCCCCGGCACCAGCAGGCCCATGGCCAGGGTCGCGGCCGCGAGCAGGATGGCGCCGAGCGGGATCAGGCCGGTCTCGACCTTGCCCTTGCTGATGCGGCCGGCGAGCAGCGAGCCCGTGCCGACGCCGATCGCGAACAGCGCGTACGGCAGGCCGGCCAGCTCGTCGGAGAACTGCAGCACCTGCTTGCCGTAGACCAGCACGTCCTGGCCGAGCAGGCTGGCGAGTCCCCAGAACGCGACCGAGCCCAGCGTCGCGAGCCACAGCATGCGGTCGGTGCGCAGCGTGCGCCAGGCGCCGCCGAACGCGCCGGCGAAGCGCTCGCCGGCGCCGCTCGGGGCGACCGCGGGCAGCCGCAGCGCCGCGATCAGGCCCAGCACCGCGAGCGCTGTCAGCACCGCCCCGGCGAGCCACGGTTGCGCTCCGGCCGCAGTGAGGAGCAGGCCGCCGGCGACCGTGCCGAGGATGATCGCCAGGAAGCTGGCGGCCTCGAGCCGCCCGTTCGCGGCCGTCAGTCGATCGTGCGGCAGCAGCTCGGGCAAGAGCCCGTACTTGCCGGGCGCGAACAGGGCGCTCTGCAGGCCCATGCCGGCGAGCACGCAAAGGGTGCCCCAGCCGCCGTCGGGCCACCGCCACAGGGCCAGCGCCCCGAGCGCCATCAGCACGACCTCGAGCGCTTTGGTCCAGACGATCAGGTCGCGCTTGCCGACGCGGTCGCCGAGCGCCATCGCCGGCAGCGACCCGATCATCAGCGGCAGCGTGAACACCACGAACGCGAGCGTCGCCACCCACTGCGCCGCCGCCTCGTCGCCGTCGGCGACGCCGCGCAGCGCCAGCAGCACCGCGATCATCTTGAACGCGTTGTCGTTGAACGCGCCGAAGAACTGCGCCACGTAGAGGCCGAGGATCGAGCGGCCGGGAGTCCGGGGCGTGGGCTGGACGCGGGTCATGCGGTCCTCTTCGGAAGGGGCCAAGGTCCGGCTGTCGCGATCCCGACCGATCGTCGGGCGCGCGCAGCGTAGCCGGTGCGGTCGGGGCCCGGCGCCGCCAAAGGTCGCGGCTGCCGACTCAGCGGCCCTGCAGCGCCGCGAGCTCCGCCTTCGCGTCCTCGTCCCACGGCCGCCGCGCCAGCAGCTGCCGCAGGCTGGCGATCGCGTCCTGGTCGCGGCCCGCTTCGACCTGCGCCGCGGCGAGGCTCTGCCACGGCAGCGGCGACTCGCCGAACGCGCGCGTGTTGAACGCGAACAGGCGGATGGCCTCGTCGGCGCGGCGCATGCGCAGCAGGCGATGGCCGAGCAGGTCGAGGTCGCCTTCGACCTCGCCGGGCGGCAGCCGGTAGGCGGGTCGCAGCGCGGCGGGCAGCCGCTGCAGCGCGGTGAGGCCTTCTTCCGCGCCGTCGTCGAGGATCGTGCGGGCGAGGTCCCAGGCCGGTGGCAGCGCGGGCGGCGCCGGCGTCCGGCCGTCGAGCAGCTCGACGATGCCGAGCGCCGCCTCGACGACCGAGGCGTAGCCGTGGTTGCTCAGCAGCACGATGCAGCGGCCGCGCTCGGGCTGCCGGCCGAGGATCGCGCGGAAGCCGGGGACCACGCCGTCGACCGGGGTGATGGTGAACGAGCCGTGCCAGATGCCGCGCTCGTCGATGTGCCAGCCGTAGCCGTAGTCGTTGTAGCCGGGGGTGAACATGCGCCGCGCCGGTTCGTCGCGCAGCAGGCGCTGCGCGTCGAGCGCCCGCGCCCAGGTCCAGAGGTCGTCGACGGTCGAGTACATGCCGTCGCTGGCGACGAGGCTCCTGGTGTCGATCCACGGCGCGACCCGGCGCGCGCCGAGCACCTCGTCGTAGCCGGTGGCGCGGCGCGCGATCACCGCGCCCGGATCGTCGCAGCCGGTGTCCTGCAGCTGCAGCGGCGCGAGGATGCGCTCGTGCAACACGTCGGCGAAGGGGCGCCCGGTCACGGCTTCGACGACCGCGCCGGCCAGGAGGTAGCTCGCCACGTTGTGGCGGAACTGCGCGCCCGGCTCGTGCTCGAGCGCGCCGCTGCAGTACTCGGCCGCGAACTCCGCGAGCGGGATGTGTCGCCGCAGCTCGTGCTCCCAACCGGCCCGCGCGCGCAGCCGCGGGACGCCGGCGGTGTGGTGCAGCAGCTGGTGCAACGTCACCCTGCCGGCGCCATCGGCGGGCAGCCGCGGCAGGTAGCGCCCGATCGGTGCGTCGAGGTCGAGCGCGCCGTCCTGCGCGAGCAGGCACACGAGCATCGCCGTGAACGACTTCGTCAGGCCGCCGATGCGGAACCGCGTGTCGAGCGCGTTCGGCACGTCCCAGTCGCGGTCGGCCAGCCCCAACGCGCCGCGGTAGACGACCTCGCCGGCGTCGGCGACGAGCACCGCGCCGTCGAACTGGCGCAGGTCGTGCCAGCCCTGCAGGAAGGCGCCGATGCGGCCGGCCAGCGCCGCCGGATCCGCGGGCGCCGCGACCGCGGACGGCGGTCCGAGCGCCGCGGTCGGCGCCTCCTGCGGGGCGGCGGCGAGGCCGGCGCAGGGCAGCAACGGCAGCAGGAGGGCGAGCGTGGGGCTGGAGCGCATGGCGTGGGACGTGGGACCGGGGGCGAGGGTGCGTCGACTCCCGGCCGGACCGGGAACTCCGCGCGCGACCGGCGGCGAGGCACCGCGCGTGCGGGCGGCGCCCGCAGCGACCTTGCATTCGCTCGCGGCATCCGATCGAACTGCCGGGCCGTGATCGAAGCGCTGCAGTACCTCGCCGTGATCTCCGCCGGGTTGTACGGGGTGCTGCAGGCGCGCAGCAAGGGCATGGACGCGGTCGGCGTCTGCTGGGTCGCGTTCCTGGTCGCGTTCGGCGGCGGCACGCTGCGCGACGTGCTGCTCGACCGGCAGCCGCTGTTCTGGATCGAGCACGAGCACTACACGTGGACGCTGTTCGCCATCGCGGTGCTCGGCGCCGTGCTGCCGCGGCTGCCGCGGCGCCTGGAGGGCTGGCTGCTGGTCCCGGACGCGCTCGGCCTGGCGCTGTTCAGCGTGGTGGGCGCCGGCATCGCGGCCGAGACCGGCGTGTCGCCGTTCGTGGCGTCGCTGTTCGGCGTGATCACCGGCGCGTTCGGCGGCGTGATCGCGGACGTCGTGTGCAACGAGCTGCCGCGGCTGTTCCTGCCGTCGACGCCGCTCTATTCGGTGTGCGCGTTCGTCGGCTGCTGGGTCTACCTGCTGCTGCGCACGGCGGGCGTCGGGGAGTCGGTCACGATGCCCAGCGCGGTGGCCACGGTCGTCGCGCTGCGGCTGTTGGCCGTGCGCCGGGGCTGGACGCTGTCGCGGGCCGCGGCCGACGCGCCGGGGACAGGTCGCTGACCGGCGGCGGCGAAGCAGCCCGCGTCATGCAGGCGCTGGCGCCGCCGGGCACGAGGCCTCGTCGGACGCCGGCGGCTGTGGCGCTCAGGACGGGCGCCAGGTCTGCAGCAGGCGCATGTAGTGGACCCGCTCGAACGCCTTCGGGTCCGGCGTGCGGCTCGAGTCCATGCTGCCGCGCAGCTGCTGCAGCGACCGGTAGCCGTGGTCGACGAGCCAGGCGCGGACCTCGTCCTGCAGCGTCCGGACCCGCCCGGGTCCTTCGCGCAGCAGCGCCGACACCAGCTGCACGCAGTGCGCGCCGCACAGGATCGCCTTGATCGCGTCGAGCGCCGTGTGCACGCCGCCGGTGACGGCGAGGCTGCAGCGCAGGTGGCCCGACAGGATCGCGAGCCAGCGCAGCCGCAGCAGCAGCTCGTGCCGGCCCGAAAGCTCCATGTGCGTGCGCACCTCGAGCGCCTCGACGTCGAGGTCGGGTTCGAAGAACCGGTTGAACAGGACCAGCCCGTCGGCGCCGGCGTCCTGCAGGCGCAGCGCCAGGTTCGCCAGCGCGGTGTAGAACGGCGACAGCTTGACGGCGATCGGCACGCGCACGGCGGCGCGCACCGCGCGCACGATGGCCAGCGTGCGCTCCTCCAGTTCGGCGGCGCCCTCGCCGGGGTCGGTGGCCACGCTGTAGAGGTTGAGCTCGATGGCGTCGGCGCCGGCCTGCGCCAGCAGCCGGGCGTAGTCGGTCCAGCCGCCGTGCGTGTAGCCGTTGAGCGAGGCGACGATCGGCACGGCGACGGCGGCCTTGAGCGCCTGCAGGTGCTCGAGGTAGGCGTCCGGACCGAACACGCAGCCGTCGTCCGACGGCAGGTACGACAGCGCCTCGCCGTAGGACTCGGCGCCGTGCACCTCGGCCTGGTGGTGGGCCAGCGCCTCCTGGTCGAGCTGCTCCTCGAACAACGAGCGCAGCACGATCGCGGCGATGCCCGCGTCCTCGAGCCGCCGTGCGCGGTCGAGGTCGTCGCCCAGCGGCGAGGCGCCGGCGACGAACGGGTGCGGCAGGCGCAGGCCGAGGTAGTCGGTGGACAGGTCCATGGGTCACTCCGGGCCGGTGCCGGGCGCGGGCGCGGGCGGCGGCGGGGTCGCCGCGGCGTTCGGGAACCGCAGCTGGGCGATGTGCCGGTAGGTCGCCATCCGCCGCGCCGCCGCCTGCTGGGCGCCGTGCGCGTAGCGGCGGAAGGCGTCGGGGTCGATCTTCTCGACCATGCGGAAGCGGGCCTCGTTGCGCATGTAGTCGGCGACCGCGAGCGCGGTGCCGGGCGCGTCGACGACCAGCGGCGGCTCGCCGCGTTCCGCCTGGGTCGGGTCGTAGTGGAACAGCGGCCAGACGCCGCTCTGCACCGCGCGCTTCTGCTGGTCGGCGCCGAACACCAGGTCGTAGCCGTGCGCGATGCACGGGCTGTAGGCGATCACCAGCGACGGTCCGGGGTAGGCCTCGGCGGCGCGCAGCACCCGCACCGTGTGCGCGTCCTGCGCGCCGATCGCGACGCTGGCGGTGAACACGTGGCCGTAGTTCACGGCCATCAGGCCGAGGTCCTTCTTGTCGACGGGCTTGCCCCGGCTGGCGAACTTGGCGGCGGCGCCGAGCGGCGTCGCCTTCGACGCCTGACCGCCGGTGTTGGAGTACACCTCGGTGTCGAGCACCAGCACGTTGACGTCGTGGCGCAGCGACAGCACGTGATCGAGGCCGCCGAAGCCGATGTCGAACGCCCAGCCGTCGCCGCCGACCAGCCAGACGCTCTTTGGCACCAGGTAGTCGGCGAGCCGGTCGAGCTCGCGGGCCTCGCCGGACGGCAGCGGCTGCAGGCGGCGCCGCAGCTCGGCGACGCGCTCGCGCTGGTCGTGCAGGAAGGCCTCGGTGCGCGCCTGCGGCTCGAGCAACGCCGCGACCAGGACCTCGGCATCGAGCAGCGTGGCGAGGCCGTGCAGCAGCTTGCGCGCCCGCGCCGTGAGCACGTCGACGGCGACGCGCATGCCGAGGCCGAACTCGGCGTTGTCCTCGAACAGGGAGTTGGCCCAGGCCGGGCCGCGCCCGGCGTGGTCGGCGGCGTACGGCGTGGTCGGCAGGTTGCCGCCGTAGATCGACGAGCAGCCGGTCGCGTTGGCGATCAGCAGGCGGTCGCCGAACAGCTGCGTCAGCAGCTTCAGGTACGGGGTCTCGCCGCAGCCGGCGCAGGCGCCCGAGAACTCGAACAGCGGCTGCAGCAGCTGCGAACCCTTGACGTCGAGCTTGCCGACCGCGCGTCGGTCGAGCTCGGGCAGCGCGAGGAAGGCGTCGAAGCGCGCGCGTTCGCGGTCGCGCACCGCCGGCGCCGGGGTCATGTCGATCGCCTTGTGCCGCGGGTTGGCCCGGTCGCGGGCGGGGCAGACCTGCACGCACAGTCCGCAGCCGGTGCAGTCGTCGGGGGCGGTCTGGATCGTGTAGCGGTGGTCGGGCAGGTCCTTGCCGCTCCACGCCGCCGACGGTAGGTCCGCCGGCGCCGACGCCAGGGCCGCGGGCTGCCAGACCTTGGCGCGGATCGCCGCGTGCGGGCACATCAACGCGCACTTGTTGCACTGGATGCAGACCGCCGGATCCCACACCGGGATCGCGGCGGCGATGCCGCGCTTCTCCCAGCGCGCGGTGCCGCTGGGCCAGGTGCCGTCGGGCGGGAAGGCGCTGCACGGCAGCAGTTCGCCCTTGCCGGCAAGCATCGCCGCCGTGACGCGCTGCACGAACTCGGGCGCCGCGGCCGGCACCGTCGGCGGCCGGCGGCGCGTCGCCGGCCGGTCGGTCGGGGCCACCGGGTGCAGGTGCTGCAGCGCGGCGTCGACGGCGGCGCAGTTGCGGCGCACGATCTCCGCGCCCTTCTTGTCGTAGCTGCGGGTGATCGCCGCCTTGATCCGGGCGATGGCGTCGTCGAGCGGGAGCACCTTCGTCAGCGCGAAGAAGCACACCTGCATGATCGTGTTGATGCGTTGGCCGACCCCGGCCTCACGCGCGACGCGGGCCGCGTCGATCGCGTGCACGCGCACCCCGAGCTCGCGGATGCGCGCCTGCACCTCGGCCGGCAGCGCGTCCCAGACCCGATCCGCCGGGCCGGGTGCGTTGAGCAGCAGCGTCGCGCCCGGCCGCGCGTGGTCGAGCACGTCGTAGCGGTCGAGGAGGCCGAACTGGTGGCAGGCGACGAAGTCGGCCCGGCGGATCAGGTACGGCGCCTCGAAGCGCGCGCTGCCGAACCGCAGGTGCGAGATCGTCACCGCGCCGCTCTTCTTGCTGTCGTAGACGAAGTAGCCCTGCGCGTGCAGGTCCGTCGCCTCGCCGAGGATCTTGATCGAGTTCTTGTTGGCGCCGACCGTGCCGTCGGCGCCGAGCCCGTAGAACACCGCCTCGGTCCACGCCGGATGGTCGGGCTCGAACGCCGGGTCGAACGGCAGCGAGCGGTGCGTGACGTCGTCCTGGATGCCGACCGTGAACGTCTGGTCCATGCCGGCCGGCGGCGCGGCCAGCCGCGCGAACACCGCCAGGGCCATCGCCGGCGTGAACTCCTTGCCGCCGAGTCCGTAGCGCCCGCCGAGCACGAGCGGTGTCGACGACCACGCCGCCGCGCCGGTCTGCTCGGCAGCGCGCACCGCGGCGAGCACGTCGAGGCACAGCGGCTCGGCCGGCGCGCCCGGCTCCTTCTGCCGGTCGAGCACGGCGATCGCGCGGACGGCGGCCGGCAGGGCCGCGGCGCACCACGCGGTCACGAACGGCCGGTACAGCCGCACCTGCAGCACGCCCACGCGTTCGCCGCGCGCGACCAGATGGTCGACCACGGCGCGGACCGTCTCGACGGCCGAGCCCATGACCACGACGACGCGCTCGGCGGCCGGGTGCCCGTGGTACTCGAACGGCCGGTAGCGCCGCCCGGTGCGGTCCGCGAACGCCGCCATCGCCGACGCGGTGTGGCCCGGGCACGCGTCGTGGAACGGGTTCTGCGCTTCGCGGGCCTGGAAGAACACGTCCGGGTTCTGCGACGTGCCGCGCACGACCGGCCGGTCCGGCGTCAGCGCCCGCCGGCGGTGCGCCTGCACCAGGTCGTCGTCGATCAGCGCACGCAGGTCGTCGTCGCCGAGGGCGGTGATCTTGGCGATCTCGTGCGACGTGCGGAAGCCGTCGAAGAAGTGCAGGAACGGCACCCGGCTCGACAGCGTCGCCATGTGCGCGATGCAGGCGAGGTCCTGCGCCTCCTGCACCGTCGCGGCGCACAGCATCGCGAACCCCGTCTGGCGGCACGCCATCACGTCGCCGTGGTCGCCGAAGATCGACAGCGCGTGCGTCGCCAGCGTGCGCGCGGCGACGTGCATGACGAACGGCACCAGCTCGCCGGCGAGCTTGTACATCGTCGGCAGCATCAGCAGCAGGCCCTGCGACGCCGTGAAGGTGACGCCGAGCGCGCCGGCCTGCAGCGCCCCGTGCACGACGCCGGCGGCGCCGCCCTCCGACTGCATCTCGACGACCGTCGGGACGGTGCCGAACACGTTGGGCCGTCCGTGCGCCGACCACTCGTCGGCGAGCTCGCCCATCGGCGACGCCGGCGTGATCGGGTAGATCGCGGCCACCTCACCGAGGCGGTACGCGACCGACGCCGCGGCCTCGTTGCCGTCGACGGTGGTGGTCCGTGGACCGTGCATCGCGGTGCAACGACGGGGCGTCGCCGCGGCTTGCTACGCCGATCGTCCCCACGGCAGCGGCGCGTCTGCGTACGGCCGGGCCAGGCGCGCCGCCGGGGGCGCGCGGCGTGCCAACCGCCGGCCGCGCCGACCGGATCCCGGCCGTCCCGAAGCTGGATCGCGGCTCCGCGCGGCGCCATCGACCGCTGCGGCGCCGCGCGCCGTGCGTCTCACACTGCAGCGGAAGCCGCCGCGATCGCCGTGATAGAGTCGCCCCGCTCGGGGGAACGAGGAGCGACGACCGGATCACTGCCAGATGGCCAACTCACCAGCGCGGGTCTTCACCACTGCTCTCTTCGGCGTGGTGACGGCGATGGCGTCCGCTCCGGCGCAGGGCCCCGTGCCCGCGCCGCCGAACCTGCTGGCGTGGTGGGCGATGGACGGCAGCGCCGACGACCTCGGCGACCTCGCGCTGCACGGCGCGCTGGCGCAGACCGGCGGCTCGTTCCCGCCGGGGATGGTGCTGGCCGGGTTCCGGCCGGCGCTGCCGGACGGCCACCTGGAGGTGCCCGACGCGCCGGAGCTGCACCTGCGCAGCGACTTCACGTTCGAGATGTGGGTGCGCGTGGACGCGCTCGCGACCGGCCCGACCTGGCTGGTGAACAAGGGCACCGCGGACCTGCGCGGCACCCCGTTCGCGCTCGGCGTGATCGGCAGCGACGGCGCTCTCAGCGCCGATACGATCGTCGGCATCCGCAGCCCGGGCCGGCCGTTCGTCAGCGTGTCGGATGGCGTGCAGAGCCGCGTCGCGGTCGCCAACCAGGTGCTGACGATGGGCGCCTGGGCCCACCTCGCGTTCACGGTGACCGA
The DNA here is from genome assembly GCA_050245995.1 of Planctomycetota bacterium. Taxonomy (GTDB): domain Bacteria; phylum Planctomycetota; class UBA1135; order UBA1135; family UBA2386; genus JBFWWV01. The sequence goes on from JBFWWV010000006.1 coordinate 70,823, forward strand.
TTCGCAGCTGGCGCTGTACGTGAACGGCGCCCGCCGCGGCCTGTCGAGCGGCACGCGCCTGCCGTTCGCCGGCCTGCAGTCGCTGCGGCTCGGCGGCGTCGTCGGCGGCAGCGCCGTGAACGGCGTGCTGGACGAGGTGAGCTGCTACACGCGCGCGCTGTCGGCGACCGAGATCCAGGCGATCGTCGTCGCCGGCCCGCAGGGCAAGGTCAAGCCGAACCGCGACCGCACGCCGCCGGTGGTGACGATCTCCGCGCCGCTGGCCGGGGCGGTGGTCGGCGCGCGCGACCTGGTGGTCCAGGCCAGCGTCGTCGACGACAGTGCGACGGTGGTGACCTCGGTCCCCGCCGGCGTGGCGGCCAGCCTGCCCGCCGGCGGCGGCCCCGTCAGCGGCGCGGTGTCGCTGCCCGGGCCCGACGGCGCGCAGGTGATCGCGGTGGCGGCGACCGACGCGGGCGGCAGCTCGTCGGCGGCGTCGGTCACCGTCACGCTCGACACCACGCCGCCGGCGGTGGCGGTGGTGACCCCGGCCGAGGGCGCGGTGCTGGGCACCGCCACGGCGACGTTCGCGATCACGGTCGACGACCTCACGGGCACCACGCTCGACGTCGACGGCCGGCAGCTGATGCTGCCGCCGGGCCAGAACGCGACGCTGTTCGACGTCGCGCTGAACGAAGGCCCGAACGCCGTCACCGTCACCGTCACCGACGCCGCGGGCCACCGCACGGTGCTCGTGCGCCGCGTGACCCTCGACCTGTCGGTGCCGATCGTCGCGATCGCCTCGCCGCCGGACGGCGCGCTGTTCGGCGCCGGCGCGGCCGACGTGGCGGTCACCGTCCGCGTCGACGACCTGACGGCGACCACCGTGACGTCGACGCCGGGCGGCGTCGCCGGGGCGTTGCCGGCCGGCGGCGGCCTGCTCAGCGGCCTCGTGCCGCTGACCGAGGGCCTCAACCGCATCGCCGTGCGCGCCGCCGACGAGCTCGGCAACGAGGGCGAGGCGATCGTCACCGTCAACCTCGACCGCACCGCGCCCGACGTGACGTTCGCGTCGCCGGACACGGGCGGCGCGCTGCGCGGTGTCGTGGGCGTCGAGGTGACGGCCGCCGACATCGCGCCCGGCAGCGGCGTCGAGCGCATCGACCTGTTCGCCGGCGACGCGCTGCTGGCCTCGGTCGCCGGCGCGGTGTGCCGGTTCGACCTCGACACCGCGACCCTCGCGGACGGCGACCTGCTGCTGCGCGCCGTCGCCGTCGACGGCGCCGGCAACGCCGGCAGCGCCGCGATGCTGCTGAGGATCGACAACACGCCGCCGGCGGTGCGGATCCTCGAGCCGCTGGCCGGCACCGTGTCGGGCACGGTCGCGTTCGTCGCCGTGGCGACCGACGCGGGCGCCGGCGTGGTCGGCATCGTCCAGCGCGTCGGCGGCCGGGCGCCCACCGGCGACGGTTCGGCCGCGTTCGAGCCGGCGCTCGGCAGCGCGCAGGCCACGGGCAGCGAGGACACGCAGCAGTGGCCGAACGGGCCGGTGCGGTTCGAGGTCGAGGCCACCGACGCGGCCGGCAACGTGACCGTGGCCCTGGTCGAGGTCGACGTCCAGAACGCGCAGGGCGAAGGCCCCGGCCTGAGCCCGCGCGACGGCGCCCGCGTGAGCGGCACCGTGCGCCTGCAGGTCCGGACCGACGCGCGCGACGTGCTCGAGCTCGAGCTGCAGGTCGACGGGCAGCGCGTCGCGGTCGGCCACGGCCGCCGCCTGCGCGTGTCGTTCGACACGACCACGCGGATGGACGGGCCGATGGTGGTGCGCGCCCTGCTGCGCACGGCGGCGGGCACCGCCGAGACGGTGCACACGCTGCGCGTCGAGAACCTGCGGCTGCAGGCGCTGTCGCCGCACGTGCTGTCGCTCGGCAACCACGGCTGCGGCGACGTCCGCGCGATCGTGAGCGGCCCGGCGGCGGCGCTGGCGCGGCTGGTCGAGCAGCCGCTGCTGCTGCGGGTGCCGGGCGGCGCGGCGGTGCCGATGCGGTCGTTCGAGGTGCTCGGCGGCGGCCGCGGGCACGGTCGCTGCGGCGAGCCGCGCGTGGCGCTCGTGTTCGACCGCGCCGAGCTGGTGGCGGCGCTGCAGGCGGCGCAGGCCACCGGCGCGATCGCGCCGGACGCGCGCCGGGTGCGCGTGCAGCTGTGCGCCGGCGAGCTGGTGATCGGCCGCGAGCACCTGTGGATCTGCCGGGGAGGCCGCGGTGGCTCGCGGCGCTGACCCGCTGGTCGCGGGCGGCCTGGTCGCGCTGGTCGCGGCGGCCACGTGGTTCGTCCCCGGCGCCGCCGAAGAGCGGCCGCCGGCCGACCCCGCGCCGCCGGTGGTGCTCGCCGCGCCGACCGACGCGGCGGAGCTGCGGCGCTTCGTGGCCGGCTGCGAGGCAGCCGACGCGAACGCGCTGCCGCGGCTGCGCGAGCTGGTCGCCAGCCCGGACCCCGTCGTCGCCGGCAACGCCGTCCGCGCGCTCGGCCGCCTGCAGCCCGACGGCAGCGAGGCGACGTTCGCGGCGCTGCTGCACGACCCGCGCCCGCGCGTGCGCGCCGAGGCCATCGCCGCGCTCGGCGCCGGCGGCGACCCGGGTGCCGCGCGGCTGCTCGAGCCGTTGGTGCGCGTGGACGACCGCCAGGTGCGCCTGCTGGCGATCCAGGCCCTGGCACAGCTCGGCGCCACCGACGCGCTGCAGCGCGTCGCCGCCGACCCCGGCGCCGCCGCCGAGACGCGCGCGTTCGCGCGCGCCGCGTCGCGGCCGGTGCGCGTGCCGCGGCTGCTGGCGAGCACGGTGGGGGGCGAGGCGCGCTGAGTCGCCCCCGGCCGCTCAGGTCCCCAGCATCCCGCCGAGGTTGCAGCGGACCATCGCCGCCACCAGGGCCGCCGCCGCCGCGGTCAGCACCAGGGCGTGCGCGCGGCGACCGCGGCCCCAGCGGCCGCGGCGCACGGCGCGCCAGACGACGACCGCGGCGACCGCGCAGGCCACCGTCATGGAGCCGAAGGCGACCAGGAACCCCGCGTGGTCGATGGCCGCGGGCACCCGGTCCGAGTTCGCGAGGATGAGCTGCAGCTGGCGCGCGAGCACGAGGCACGGCACGCACAGCGCCGCGGTCAGGGTCGCCGCGGCGCCCGGCGCCTCGAAAGGCCTGCCGCGCAGGCGTCGCCACAGCGCGCGGCCGAGCGGCCACAGGCCGGTCAGCAGGACCACCAACGGGATCGCCAACGGCAGCAGCGACCACAGCGTGTCGCGCCGGAACGCCGCCTCGTAGCCGCGCGCCGCGCCGTCGGGCGCGCGGCCGGCGCCGTTCAGGACCAGCAGGTGGTCGAAGCGCTGCAGGCGCAGCCGGACCTCGTCGGGCAGCGCGCGCAGCCCATCGTCGCCGAGCACGGCGCGCGCGGCGGCGCAGTCGACCATGGTGATCTCGCCGGGGCGCAGGGTCTCCTTCGGCGGGAACGGCTGGTCCTGGTGCGCGGACACTCCGACGTGGCAGATGGGCACGCCCTCGGCGGCGGCGCGCGTGCGCACGTGTTCGCCGAGCGTGTCGATGCCGTTGGGTCCGATACCCCACATCACGTGCGCGCCGCCCATCTTGAACACCATGCGCGGCCATGCGCCGTCGACGCGGTTGCGCGCCAGGTACGCATCGAACAGCGCGTCCATGTGGCGCTCGCGCAGGGTCACCGAGACCTGCGGCGACAGCTCGCCGCGGCGCGCGGCCAGGTGCGTCCCGAAGATGCGCTGGGTCATCGCCAGCTCGTCGAGGATCAGCCGCACCTCGTCCGGTGGCTCCGGGCCGAACGCCGCGCGCAGCGCGTCGAGATCGCGCGCGTGGTCCTGCCGGCTGTAGCGTCCGCCGCGCAGCGCGGCCTTCAGGAACGCGCCGCGCGCGAGGCAGCCGGCGTGCAGGTCGGGCGCCAGCTCGACCAGCCGTTGCAGCGGGTGGATCGCCGTCGACATCTGGTCGATCCCCCCGACGAACTCGCGGCCCGCAGAGCCTCGCGCGGCCTGCCGCAGCAGCCCGAGGTCGCCGTCGGTGTCGAAGGTGAACGAGTGCGGGAACCGCCGCACGGCCTGTTCGGCGTCCTCGCCGAGCGCCGCGCAGCGGCCGGCGATCCAGGCGCCGGTCTCCAGCACGAGGTGCACCGGCGCCGCGCGCTGCACCCGGGCCAGCGCCACCTGCGTGAGCTCGGCGATGCCGTCGATGCCGTGCTGCTCGCCGAACATCAGCACCGTGCTGCCGTCCACGATCGCGTGGAAGCGCTCGACGCCCGGACCCAGGAGCCGTGGGTGGTCGGGATCGGCGCGGTCGAGCCGCAGGTGGGTGATGGCGGCGGACCAGTCCCGGCGCGTCGGGGCCGGCTCCTGCTGCGCCGCGATCGGGGCGACGAGCAGCGCCAGCGCGGCGGGGAGTACGGAGCTGCGGGCGGGGCGCGGAGCGTCGGCGGTCACGCTCCGATCATGGCCCGTCGACCGCGATGGTCCACCGATTTGGCCCGGCCGTGCGACCTGCTCCGCGGTCCTGGCTACGGTGTCCACCAATGGCTCGAACCAGGGCTCCGTGGGCGATCGACCGGCGAAGGAGCGCCCGGACCCCGGCGCTCGTCCGGTTCGCGCTGGCGTGCAGCGCCGTCGCGGGCGGGGCGCTGCCGGCCCAGGGCGCGGCGCCGACCCGCACGGCGCGCTTCCTCGAACTGCTGACGCGGATCCCGGTCGCCAGCACCGGACTGCCGCACGCGCGGTTCCCCACCGCCACCAACGCGTTCGGCTGTGCGGTGACCGCGCCGGCGGTGGCCGCATGCGGCTTCGGCTGGACGCCGGGCTTCGACCTCGACCAGGCCCGCGCGCTGGCGCGCGAGCTGTGCGCGATCTACGGGCTGCGCGTGGCCGCCGACGTGCCGGCTCCGCACGGGGTGGCCGCGGTGCTCGACGCATACGACGCCGACGCGCACCTCGGCGTCGAGCTGCGCCAGCGGCTGGCCACCGCCGCCGACGTGCCCGAGCCGGCGCTCGCGATGCCCGAGGCACCCGAGCGCGACCTCTCGGTCGCCGAGCACGCGCAGCTGCAGGCGCACGGCGAACGCGTGCTGGTCGCCGACACCGCGGCGTTCTGGAGCAGCGCCGCCGAGGACCGGCTGTCGACGACCATGGCGTGGCTGTGCACGGTCGCGCGATTCCTCAACGACGCGCTGCCGGGCGAGGACGTCGACACCGGCGTCCTGCTGGCGACGCGAGGCATGTGGCTCGAACTGCCCGCACCGGCGCGCATCCGGAACGCGACGGTGCAGCCCGACGGCCTGGTGGTCGTCGAGCGCGCGACCGAGGTCGTGCTGCGCCTGTCGGACCGGCAGGCGCACGAGGTGTGGTCCGACGGGCGCCGCGAGCCGCTCGCCCGGCTGCTGACCAACGGCGGCGCGCCGACCGTCGTGCTGCGCGTCGCCGCCTGCGCCGAACCCGGCACCTGCACGACGCACCTGCGGCAGGGCGGCAAGGAGCTGGCGCGATCGCCGACGGCCGCCGTGTTCGCGCCGGGCGCGTTCGACGCCGGCGCGCCGTTCGAGCTGGTGCTGCGCCTGCAGCCGGGGCGGTTCCGGCTGGGGGCGTACGTGTGGGTCGGCGTGCGCTGACGCGCGCCGCGTCTCGCTACTGGATCACCGCCAGGATCGCGTTGCTGAGCCCGAAGCCGAGCGGCGACGGCTCGGCGATCGCGCCCTGCGCCGCGACCTCGACGCCGACGAACACGGGGCTCGCCGGCACCGACAGGATGTCGACGCGCTGGCCGCCGCCGTCGAGGACGCCGAACCCGGGCGTCGTGGTGACGAACGGGTCGAGCTGCAGGACGCAGCCCGATGCCAGGTCGAGGCCCGGCTGCGCGAGGGCGAGGCTGTAGAAGTTGGCGGCCAGCGCGCCGGGCGTGGTGCCGAGCAGGATCAGCGAGAAGCTGCTGGCGGTGGCCGGAACGCCGGCGACGACCAGGCTCGCCGAGCTGGTGCCGCAGCCGGCGCCCACGCTCGCCCACTGCCCGGGCAGCGTGTAGAGGATCTCCAACGCCGGGCGATTGGCGGCGACCAGCGACGTGCGGCTGTCGAAGCGGCGCGCGGCGAGCGACACCTGCTCGTCGCTCTTCACCATCCAGCCGAAGTTCGTGGCCGGGTTGTCGAGCCAGCCCTGCACGTCGGCGACCAGCGCCGTGGTCGACGACCAGATCGCCGGGCCGTTGATCGGGGTGACGCCGGTGGCGCTCTTCTGCGGGTTGATGTCGCCGCCGGCCCGGTTCCACAGCGCCGACGGGAAGTTGGTGTGGATCCACGTCACGTCGCCGGCGGCCGCCGGCCCGCCGGCGCCCTCCTGGCCGAAGGCCGCGGTCGTGCCTTCGTTCCACTGGGTGATGACGCGGTGCACGTCCATCGGCAGCGGGCTGGCGAAGATCGTGCGGTTGACGTTGAGGCGCAGCTCGACCGCGACGATGTGCGCGCCGGCGGGCACGGCGGCGGCGACGTCGAAGCGCACCAGGGCGCGGCGCCTGCCGGCGCCGCCGGTCAGCCCGGCGAAGATGTGGCCGCCGCCGCCGTTGGCGAGGCCGCCGGTCGCGTCCTCGTACAGCGTCGAGTCGGCGTCGGCGGGCAGGATCACCGTCGTGCCCTGCGCGAGGGCCGGGAGCGCGAGCGCGGCGATTGCGGCCAGCGCGAGTCCGGGGGAGAGCATGTGCATCGCGGACAGGCTAGCGCGGCCGGGCGCCGGCACCAGCCGCCGAACGGCCGCCACCGGCGGGGGTCGGCGCCGCATTCCCGTGCAGCGTAGCGAACGGGTCGCCGCCGGACCGCGCGACGGGGAGGCTGCTGGCGCGGCAAGGTGCCCGGTTCGGCCCGCGGCGGCTGGTCTCGCGCGGCGCGGGCCGCATCATGCCGGCATGCGCAGCGAGCCGTTGCCGTTCCTCCTCGGCGCCGTGCTGACGGCGTCCCTGCCGGCCCAGGACGCCGCCGACCCCGACCGCGCCGGCGCGCTCGAGGCGCGCATCGCGGCGTTCGACGCCGGCTTCGACGACGCCAACCGCTTGTCCGGAGTGCTGCTGATCGCGCGCGGCGACCAGGTCGTGCTGCACCGCGCCTACGGCCTGGCGCACCGCGAGCTCGGCGTCACCAACACCGTGGACACGCGGTTCTGCATCGCGTCGATCGAGAAGCCGCTGACCGCGATCGTGCTCGCGAAGCTGCTCGGCGAAGGGCTGCTTCGGGCCGACGCGCCGGCGCGCTCCCTGGTGCCGGAGCTGGCGCCGCACGACTTCACGATCGAACACCTGGCGCGGCACCGCGCGGGGCTGCCGCACCGCGTCACCACGTCGGTCGAGGAAGCGATGCCGTGGACCGCGCAGCAGGTGGCCGAACGGGCCGCGGCGGTGCCGCTGCTGTTCGCGCCCGGCAGCGAGTCGTCCTACAGCAGCGCCGGCTTCACGGTGCTGGCGCGGTGCATCGAACGCGCGGCCGACGCCGACTACGCCGAGCTGCTGCGCAGCCGCGTGTTCGAGCCGGCGGGGATGCAGCGCAGCGTCGAGCCGCAGCCGGGCCGCGGCGTCGAAGGGGCGGCGACGTCCTACGTGCCGGGGCGCGGCGAGCTGTGGCCGGCGCCGCCCAAGGACCTCGCGTTCCTGCGCGGCGCGGGGTCGACGTTCTCGACAGCGGGCGACCTGCTGCGCCTCGTGCAGGCGCTGCGCTCTGGCCGCCTGGGCGTGCCGTTCGCGCAGTTCGCGCGCGACGGGCGCCTCGGCTGGACCGGCGCGACCAACGGCTGGTTCGCGTTCGTCGACGTGCACCCCGAGCACGACCTGACCTGCATCTGGGTCGGCAACACGTGGGGCGGCTGCCCGGGCCAGCTGCGCGCGGTGCTGCCGCGGCTGTGCGGCGGCGAGGACGTCGTGCCCGCGCCGCGGCCGGCGTTGGCGGCGACGCCGCCGATCGCGGCGCTGCGCGCCTGCGCCGGCGAGTACCGGTCCCGCCCCGGGGCGACGACGGTCGCGGCGGAGCGCGGCGGCGCGCTGTGGTTCGCCGACTCGATGCTGTTGCCGATCGGCGACGACCGGTTCTGGCACCAGCCGTGGCACTGCGAGCTCGCGTTCGCGCGCGACGAGAACGGCGCGGTGGTCGCCGTCGAGCGGCGCGGCGACGGTGAGGCGGCGCGCTGGCCGCGTGTCGGGCAGGAGGGGGACGGCGGCGCCGGGGTCGCCGCAGAGGCCGCCGTCGAGCCCGCCGCCGAGCCCGACGTCGAAGCCGCGGCGGGGGGAGTCGGCGAGCCGGCCGCGCCGCCGACTGCCGCGCCGTCCCCGCAGCTGGTCGCGGCGATCGAGGCGCAGTGCCGCGCGATGGAGGCGCAGCTGGTCGAGGACGCGGCCGGGGTCGCGCGCTTCTACGCCGACGACGCGCTGCTAATCGACCCGTCGGGGAGCACCGTGCGCGGTCGCGCCGACCTCGACGCGTACTGGGCGCGGTTCGGCGGCGCCACGGCCTGGCGGCTCGAGACCCGATCGATCGAAGGGCGCGGCCGGATCGCCGTGCAACGCGGCCGCTCGGTGCTGACCCTCGGCGCAGGCCGCCGGCGCCAGCAGTCGGTCGTGGAGTTCCAGCTGGTCTGGCGCCGCGACGCCGACGGCGAGTGGCGCGTCGCGGTGGACGCCTACTGGTAGCGCGCCGGCGCCCTCCGGCGCGGCGCGCTAGGATGGGCGCGGCGCACTCACCGCCGCACGCATGACCCACGAACTGGTCCGAGCCAGCGAACTGCTGCGCGTGCGCCGTCCGCGCGAGGCCGCGGCCGCCGCGCTGCGGCACCTCGCCGCGGCGCCCGACGATGCCGTGGCCCATCGCCTGCTCGCGCTCGCGCAGTCGGCGCTGGGGGAGCACGCGGCCGCCGTCGACACCGCGCGGCGCGCCGTGCAGCTGGAGCCGACCGCGGCCGGCTCGCACGAGGTGTGCGCGGCCGTGCACGCGGCGGCCGGTCAGTACGAGCCGGCGCTCGCCAGCATTGCGGCGGCGCTGCGGGCCGACCCCGAGGCCGCGAGCGCACACCGGCTGCACGCGCGGCTGCTGCTCGCGCGCGGCGATCGCGAACGGGCGCTGGCAGCGGCGTCGCGGGCGTCGGAGCTGGCGCCGGACGACGCGGAGACGCTGGCCGTTCGCGCGCGCGCGCTGCGGGCTGCGGACCGCGACCACGAGGCCGCGGCGGCGGTGCGCGACGGGCTGCGCCTCGCCCCGGACGACGCGGAACTGCACGGGCTGCACGGGCAGCTGCTGCTGGCACGAGACCCCGGCGCGGCCGCGGCGTCGTTCCTCGCCGTGTTGCAGCAGCAGCCGGAAGACGAGCCGGCGCGGCTCGGTCTGCTCGAGGCGTTGCGCGCGCGGCACCGCCTCTATCGCGGCGTCGCGTGGGCGCGGCAGGGTGTGGTGGAGCTGATCCGCCAGGAACGTTGGGTCGTGCTGGCGGTGTGCTTCGCGGTGTGCCTGCTGGCGGCGCTGGCGATCACGGGGCGCGACGCGATGCACGCGGTCCGGGCGGCCTTGATCGCCGTGCTGCTGGTGCCGCAGGAACTCGCCCACGTCGCGCTGATGCTGCATCCGCTCGGACGGCACGTGCTGCGGCGCCGCGAGCGCGCCTTCGCGGCGGCGACCGGCGCGCTGCTCGTGACGGCCGTCGCATGCGGGCTGGCGACCTGGTGGCCCGGGTCGACGTGGCCGCGCCACGCCCTGCTCGACTGGGCGAAGGGCTGCGGCGCCGCGGCGCTGCTGGCCGCGTGGCTCCACCTGATGGTCGAGCACGGCCGGCTGCGGCGGACCACCTGGGTGCTGATCGGGGTGCTCGTCGCGGTGGCGATCCTCGTCGCCCTCGTCGAGCTGTCGCGCTGAGGTGCCGGGAGCCGCGCCGCGCCGCGCTCAGTTCGAACCCAGCAGCCCGAACTGGTTGGCGTGGTGCGCGGTGTGGTGCCGCACCAGCGTCTGCACGTCCTCGGCGCGCATCGCTCCGTAGAGCGGGTGGCGGTGCCGGCCCTGCAGTGCCGCGATCTCGTCGAGCGCCGCCAGCAGCGCGCGCCGCTCGGCCTCGGCGTCGAGCGGCCGGTCGGGGCGGGCGCGCAGCGCCGGCAGGGTGCCGAGGTTCTTCGGCGCCTGCGTCGGCGGCTTCCGCAGCAGGCGCCGCAGGAACCACGGGCCGAGCAGGCGCGCGAGCCAGCGCACGGGCGGCGCGACCGGCACGCGGCCGAGGCACAGCTCGCAGAACACGCGGCAGTGCCTCAGCATCTGCGCGGCGTTCATGCGGCCCCAGCGCGGCGCGCGGTCGGCGGGCAGGACGCGCAGGCGCTCGGCCAGCGCGGCGAGGCTCGGCGTGTCGGCGGTGGGTGCGGGCAGGTCCTGCATGGCGTGGGGAGCAAGGCCGCGGGGCGCGGCGATTTTCATCCGGGTATCCTCGCCGCGCCATGGTCATCCACAGCGCCGACGCCGTGCTGCCCTGCGTCGACCTCGACGCGACGCAGCGCTTCCTGGTCGAACGGCTCGGGTTCCGCCTGCGGTCGATCTGGCCGGCCGACGCGCCGCGTGTGGCCGTGGTGGAAGGGTTCGGCGCCAGGCTGCAACTGCGGCTTGACGCCGGCGCGACCGGCGGCGCGCTGCACCTCTGCGTCGACGAGGCGTTCGCGCGCGCGGCCGGCGCCGCGGACGGCGCACTGCTCGGACCGGGCGGCCTGCGGGTCGAGTTCGCGCCCGAGCGCGCGGCGCCGCTGCTGCCGCCGCTGCCGACGGCGCCGCAGGTGGTGGTCGCGCGCGCCGCCGAAGGGCGCTGGCAGCAGGGCCGCGCCGGCATGCGCTACCTCGATCTGCTCCCGGGACGCTTCGGCGGTCGCTGCATCGCGTCGCGCATCCGCATCGACGAAGGCGGGCCCGTGCCCGACTACGTGCACTACCACCGCATCGCCGCGCAGCTGTTGTTCTGCGTGCGCGGCGCGATCGACGTCGTCTACGAGGACCAGGGACCGCCGCTGCAGCTGCGGCCGGGCGACGCCCTGCTGCAGCCGCCGACCATCCGGCACCGCGTGCTGGCGTGCACTGCCGGCGCCGAGGTGATCGAGCTGGCGAGCCCCGCCGAGCACGAGACGCTGGTCGACCACGAACTCGCGCTGCCGAACGAACGCATCGACCCCGGGCGCACGTTCGGCGGCCAGCGCTTCGTGCACGCGCGCGTCGACGCGGCGCAGTGGGCGGTCGTCGACGGCGGCAGCGTGCGCGAGCTCGGCATCGCGGCGGCGACCGCCGGCGCGGTCCGCGCGCGCGTGGTGCGCGGCGGCGTCGCGGTCGCGCTCCCCGAGGCCGCGGCGCCGAGCGTGCGCTTCCTCGGCGTGCTGCGCGGCGCCGGGACGATCACCGGCTGCGACGGAGCGCCGACGCCGCTGACCGCGGGCGACGCGTGGGCGACCACGGCGCCGGCGGCGCCGCGGTGGACGGGAGCGACGCCGGACCTCGAGTTCCTCGAGGTCGAGCTGGCCTGACGCGTCTTGATCCGGCGCGGCGCTGCGTTCACCCTGTGCGCGGCGTCGGTCGAGTCTCGGCGCCAGCTCCCGTCGCCTCACCCGGAGAGTCGTCCCGATGCGCGTTGCGTTCGCCTGCCTGATCCCGGCGCTGCTGCTCGGCGCCTGTTCGTCGTCGCCCGAGACCGCCGAGCCGGTGCCGGTGCCGGTGCCGCCGGCGGTCGTCGACGGGCCGACGCAGCCCGCTCCCGTCGCGCCGCGCGGCGGCCGGAGCGGGCGCGGCAGGTCCGAGCCCGCGGCCACGCCCGGCGAATCGACGCCTTCGGCGACCGCGGCGGAGCTGCTGGCCGAGCTCGACGCGATCGAGGCGCGGCCGCCGACCCGCGAGCGCTTCACGGAGATCGGTCTGTGGCAGCTGCGCGCGGGCAAATCGCACGGCTACCTCACGCGCGACGAGCGCAACCAGCTCGAGGAACGACTGAAGGCGGTGCGCAGGAGCATCGGCCGCGAGGTGCAGCGGCAGCACGTGGCGGAGGTCGCTTCGCGGGGCTTCTTCGCCGTCAGCCGGGCCATGACCTTCGTGCAGAATGGCCGCGTCGACGCGAACGGGCGGTGCGCGGCGCCGGCGGACCAGGCCGTGTGGGACGACATGGTCGCGCAACGGTCGGCCGACCTCGACCAGGCGTTGCCGATGCTGGGCGCCGCGCTGGGCGAGTGCAAGGCGCCCGAGGACGTCGACGGGTTCGTCGACGGCGTCCTGTGCATGGCCGGCGACGACGCGCGCCCCGCGGCGCAGCAGTTCCGAGTCGTCGCGGCCGAGCGCCGGAAGCAGCTGGTGCGGGAGCGCATCCTGATGCGGTTCGCGGCGCGGGAGGCGGCGCACGTCGACGACGACGGTCGGTTCGACGCCGCCGCCTACGTCCGCGAGCACGGCCGCGACGGGGTCGTCACTCCCGACGAGGACGAGGTGGCGTTCGCGCTGCTGCGCAGCAACCCGTTCGCCAGGTGGATCGGCCCGCGCACGATCGCCGTGACGTTCGAGAACGTGCTGCTGCCCGGGCTGCCCGCGACGCTGCGGCTCGAGTACCCGGCCGGCTCCGTCCGCGGCCTGCGGGTCGGCGCCGTCGAGGACGACGGCGCCGTGCTGTGCACGTTCGCGGCGCGTTCGCACGGGCAGTTGTTCGTCGGCGCGGAGCCCGCCGGCGAGTCGAGTGCGCTCTTCGATGCGATCCTGCAGGCGCCGAGCCCGCCGCAGCAGCAGCGGCTGAAGCTCGGCGAGCAGGGCTGGTTCCTGCCGGAGATGGCCGAGCGGATCCGGGACTCCGACCAGCGGGCGCGCGGCCAGCGCGCGGTCCTCGAGGCGATGCTGGGCATCCGTCGCTGATCCGGGGCCCGTCGCGCTTGCGCCGCCGCGCCACGACCTCGACAACGCTCCGCTTGTCCGCCGCCGCCGCACCGCCAGCCGACCTCACCATGCGGCGCATCCTCGCGCTGTGGTGGCCGCTGGCCGGCAGCTGGCTCCTGATGGGCGTCGAGATGCCGATGCTCACGGTGGCGATGACGCGCATGCCGGGCGGCGAGCCGCACCTCGCGGCGCTCGGCGCGCTGGTCTACCCGCTGTCGGTGCTGATCGAGGCGCCGATCATGATGCTGCTGGCGGCGTCGACGGCGCTGGCCGTCAACCTCGCGGCGCACGCGCGGCTGCGGCGTTTCACGCACGCGGCCGGCATGCTGCTGACGCTGGTGCACGCGCTGGTGGCGTTCACGCCGCTGTTCGACGTCATCGCACTCGACCTGATCGAGGTGCCGCCGGAGATCGTCGAGCCCGGCCGCCTCGGCATGCAGCTGATGCTGCCGTGGACCTGGGCGATCGCCTACCGCCGGTTCCAGCAGGGCGTGCTGATCCGCTGCGAACGCTCGGATCTGGTGGTCTACGGCACCGTGATCCGGCTGCTCGCGAACGTCGTGGTGCTCGGCACCGGCATCGCCCTCGGCACCCTGCCGGGCATCGCCGTCGGCGCCGTCGGCATCGGCTGCGGCGTCGTCGCCGAGGCTCTGTGGGCCGGCTGGTGCTACCACCGCGTCGGGCGTCCGCGGCTGGCGGAGTCGGCCGATCGCTCGCAGCTCGGCTGGCGCCGGTTCGCCGCGTTCTACGTGCCGCTGGCGTTCACGCCGCTGATCACCATCGTGATCCAGCCGATCGGCTCGTGGGCGATGAGCCGGATGGCCGCGCCGCTCGCGTCGCTGGCGGCGTGGCCCGCCGTCTACGGCCTGGTGTTCCTGACCCGCAGCGTCGGGTTCTCGTTCAACGAGGTCGTGGTGTCGCTGGCGGGCCGGCCCGGCGGCCGGGCGATGCTGCGGCGCTTCGGCGGCTGGATCGGCGTCGGCGCGACCGCGGTGCTGGTCGTGCTGGCCGTGACCCCGCTGGGCGCCGTGTGGTTCGGCGCGGTCAGCGGCCTGTCGTCCGAACTGACCGCGCTGGCGGCCGACGCGCTGTGGTTCGCGCTGCTGATGCCGGGCTACGCCGTGGCGCAGAACTACCTGCAGGGTCTGCTCGTGCACGGCGGCCGCACGCGCGCGATCACCGAGGCGGTCGCGATCTACCTGCTGGTGTGCACCGGTTGCCTGGTCCTCGGCGTGACGTGCTTCGGCGACCTGCCGGGCATCCACGTGGCGCTGGCGTCGTTCACGGTGGCGGGGCTGGCGCAGACGGGGTGGTTGCTGAGTCGCAACCGGTCCGGCGCCGTCGACGCGCGACCGTCGCCTTAAGCGGCAAGTAAGGGTCGCCTCGATCCGCGGCCTCGATGGGGCGCGTAGCGTCTTCGCGTCTCGCGCCGGGAGGGAGGTCCATCCGGTCACGGCGAGGCGGCACTTCGAGAGCGAGGATCGCAATGCACCTCTCCGTTTCCTCTTGCGCGACCGGGCTTGCAGGCGTCCTGATGACCGCGGCGTTCGCGCTGGCGCAGCAGACGGCCGACGTCTGGGTCGATTCTCCGCCGCCGTGGGTCCAACCGGACCGCGCCGAGGCCTGGCGCGAGCTGGTCGCGCAGCACGGCCAGCAGCGAGCCCGCTGGAATGCGGCGACCGGCACGCCGACCGAGGTGTTCGGCAAGGGCATCCAGGTCCCGCCGTGGGTGACGGGTGATGTCGAGTCGGTGCGGCGCGCCGCGCTCGAACTGCTCGGCGCGCAGGCAGCGCTGATCGGCCACCCTGAGGACACCTGGGTGCCGCAGATCGAGCGACGCATGGGGCCGCTGTTCGTGTTCGTGTTCGAGCAGCAGCGGGACGGCTTGCCGGTCCTGGGTGGCCGCGCGGACGTGCGGATCCACGTCGCCGGGCGCGTCTCGATGTTCGGCGCCGCGAGCTTCGAGGTCGCTCCCGGCGGGCCGAAGCCTGGCATTCGTGCCGCCGACGCCCTGGTGATGGCCTGCGCCGCGCTGGACGTCCGCTCCCTCAGCCCGACGATCCTGGAGCTGCAGCCGCCGCCTTCGCGCCTGGTCTATCGAGGCGACCCGCACGCAGATCGCGCGGCGCCGGCGCGGCTGTGCTGGGAGGTCACCCTCGACGCGGTCGGCGACGACCTCGTCGGGCGCGCGTACGTGGACGCGCGCAGCGGCCAGCTGGTGGCGTTCGAGAGCGACCTCAGCTACTGCTCCGGGGGGCACACACACGTGCGTGGGTTCCACCCGGGTCTCGACCGCGGGGCTGCGGCGGTGGCGCGGCGGCTCGCGCTCGCTGAAGCCGAGGCCGCGGTCGCGGAGGCCGTGCCTGGGCCGACGGCAGTCGACGCGGCGTTGCCGCTGACGCCGGTCACCGGCACGGTCCGCGCCGTGATCCCGGTCGGCACGCAGCCGGGGGACCTCAGCAGCCCGACCACCCGAGCAGCGACGCTGCAGTTGGTGCCGATCCCCGGCGTCCGCGTGACCATCGTGGCCACGGGCGAATTCGACTACACCGACGGAGCCGGCGCGTTCTCGATCACGCACGCGGGAACGGCGCCGGTCGCCGTGCAGGCGCGGTTCGCCAACGGCGAGCGCTACCGGGCGATCCTGCCGCAGTCGGACCCGCAGATCCCGCCGCAGATCCCGCCGGCGGCGGGGATCAGCATCGTGGCGAGCGGCACGGCGACGCCCGGCACGCCGATCGTCCTCGACTTCGGCGCGATCGCCACGATCACGGAGGGTGACCTCGCGCAGACGACCGCCGCGTTCTACTTCGACTCGGTCCACCGCTTCCTCGAGGGCGTCCTCGGCGCGTTGCCGCCGCGGACCCTGAACCTCGTCGGCGCGGTGAACTCACCGCAGATCTGCAATGCGTTCTACAGCGCGCAGTCCGACGCGATCACGTTCTTCTCCAGCCCGAGCAGTCAGGGACTCGGCAACCAGATCTGCAACAACGCCATCAACACGGCGTACTCGAACATCATCCAGCACGAGTACGGCCACTTCCTCGACGACCTGTTCGGCGGCGAGAGCTTCTTCGAGGGCATGTCCGAGGGATGGGGCGACGTCGTGGCGATGTACCACACGGGCACCGACCTCGTGAACGAGCGGTTCTACCGCCTCACGTCGACGATGACGCACGAGTGGGCGCGAAGCGGGCTCAACACGCAGCAGCGGGGCAGCTGGGGCGCCGGCGGCGCCTCCGGCTGTGACTACCCGGGCGCGTCGAGCATCGAGGTGCACTGTCAGGGTGAATCCTGGATGGGCTTCGCCTGGAAGGTTCGCAGCAACTTCCTGGCCAGCGTCGGAAGCGGCTTCCCCAACGAGTTCGGCAGCGCGGACCAGGCGGTGGCGGCGGCCAACGCGATCGTGCTCGGCTCGATCGTGTCGAACGCGGTCGATCAGAACGGCGCCGCCCTGCAGGTCTACCTGCTCGACGACGACGACGGCGACCTGCTGAACCGGTCGCCGCACTCGATGTGGATCGACATGGCCGCGAACGCGCACAACATCGCGATCCCGGTCGACAACAACGAGGTGCCGACCTTCCTGGTCTACGCGGTCGGCTGCTCGCAGACGCAGGACGTCGAGATCCGCGTGGCCGACAAGCCGCGGATCGGTCGGATGCTGGTGGTCGACGGCAGCAACGCGCCGCCCTTCGCTCGCGCGTCGCTGCTGCTCGGCTTCAGCGACGCGAGCTTCCAGGGCGCGCGCCTGCCCCTCGATCTGGCGCCGTTGGGCGCGCCCGGCTGCCGCCTGCACGTGGGCGCCGATCTCCTCGTGCCGGGTGCCACCGACGCTCAGGGCGTCTGCCGCGCCGGCCTGCTGGTGCCCTTCGATCAGTACCTGGTCGGCGGTCTGTTCTTCTGTCAGTGGTTGGTGGCCGATCCGGGCGCGAACGCCGCGGGTCTCGTCGTCGGGCAGGCAGCCCGGGGAGTGTGGTCGCGATGAGCATCGTTCCTTCGACTCGCGCGAAGCGGCTGCTGCCGCTCGCGATCTTCGTCCCCACGTGCCTTCTCTCGGCGCAGTCCGACTGGTCGGAGACCTACCCGATGCCCCGCGTCGAGTACGTGATGGAGTACCTCGACCCGCAGGAGGTCGGCGCGGATCCCCATCTGCTGATGTTCGGCGGGATGAGCGATCCATGCCTGTTCACAAACGTCGGCGCCCCGCTCGGCGACACCTGGCTCTGGAGCAACGGCGAGTGGACGCGGCACGAGCAGGCCGACGGGCCGCAGCGGCGCAGCGCGTCGGCGATGTGCCCGGCCGCCAACGAGACGCTGCTCATGTTCGGCGGGCTGAACGCCGGGCAGGTGCTCAACGACACCTGGCGGTGGAATGGGCTGCAGTGGTCGCTCGAGACTCCGATCACGTCGCCGCCGCCGCGTGACCTGCACGCGATGGCCTATGACCCCGGCCGCAACGTCGTCGTGATGTTCGGCGGCACGGACTCGGCGCAGAACCAGCTGAACGAGACCTGGGAGTGGGACGGCTCCAACTGGAGCCTGATCCCGCTCACCTCCTCGCCGTCGGCGCGCGAAGGGCACGTCATGCTGTTCTGTCCGACCACCGGACGGATCTACATGCACGGTGGCTGGGGCGGCGGATACTCGAATCAGTTGCACGAGTACGTCCCCGGGACGCAGTGGATCCTGCGCGCCAACACGCCGCGCGCGATCGGCTACCACTACGGCGGCTACGACCCGGGCACCGACCGGATCGTCGTCGGCGGCGGGCAATGGGCCAGCGGCGCCAACCAGAACGGCTACCTGATCGACCCGACGACGTTCTCGCCGACCCTGTTCACCGGCCACGCGATGGGGTTCCCGCGCGCGTCGCGCTACGCCATGGCGTTCGGCAACCCGGACGGGGCGGGCGATCGCTTCCACCTGTTCAAGGGCCCGGCCTCGAACCCGATGGGCGCGCTGCAGCGCTCGACGATGGAGCAGTTCAACTCCGCGGCCGGCTGGACCAACAGCGTGCTGCAGCGTTGGAACGGACCGCCGCTGTCGCACGGCGGTGCCATGACCTTCGACGAGTCGCGCAACCGACTGGTGCTCGTGACCGGGGCCCAGTACCGCGACCCGGCGATCGGCAACTTCGCGCACCCGTGCAACCAGCAGAACCCGCCGGTCGGCACGCGCGGCAGCCAGGGCTGGTCGTTCCAGGCTTCGGGCCAGTGCAGCAGCTTCACCGTGCAGCCGGTGGTGTTCGACGACTTCAAGGGCGACTGGGCGGTCGGGCGCACGTTCGAGCGCGACGCGGGTGCCACCGGCGTCGATCGCGGCTGGATCGAGTCCGACGCCGCGCAGGTGCCGAGCGGCGGCAGCGTCAACGCGGGCGCCGGCCTCGGGCTGAGCTTCGTCCGCGCCAACAACCGGGTCTACAGGCTCGGCGGCTACACGCTGGGGCAGGTGTCGCCCGGCGCCCCCTTCGGCAGCTGGCAGCCCTTGTCCAACCCGTGCATCCTGCAGACGGGGACCACCTGCATGGGGCAGCCGGGCGTGACCCGCCACCTGCAGCGCTATCTGTACAACCCGGGGTTCTCGTTCGGGCTGGACTCCGGCCTCTACGAGTACCTCGGGCCGCAGACGGGACAGAGCGCGTGGAACCTGGTCAGCACCTACCCGGCGGGCAGCATCGGCTTCCACGCGCAGTACGCCGACCAGGTCCAGGGCCGGCTGGTCGTGTTCGGGGGCAGCCCGGCGGTCGCGTCGAATGCCACAGCCGACGTCCTGGTCTTCAACCCGACGACGACGTCGTGGGCCACGTTCTCGCAGCCGGTGGGGACGACGCCGTGGCCGACCGCGCGGTTCGGGCACGCGATGGCGTACGACGAGCGCCGGAACGTCGCCGTGATGTTCGGCGGCTGGGACCTGACGAGCGCCAACGGCGCCATGCGCGGAGATACCTGGGAGCTCGCCTGGGACCCGATCGCCAGCGCCTTCAACTGGACCGAGATCGACCTGACCGGCACGCCGGCGCAGCGACCCGGCAGCCGCATGCTGCACTCGATGGTCTATGACCCGGTCAAGCAGCGCGTGGTGCTGAGCGGCGGCATAGCGCGGCCGTTCCTGGACACCAACAGCGCAGCCTGGCCGTTCCGCACCAGGCCGGCCCTGACCAGCTACCCGCAGGCGCTCAGCGACGTGTGGGAGTGGAACGGCGTGCGCTGGGAGCAGCGCCTCCCGGACACGCGGCGAATGGAGCGCTTCAGCTCCGCCGCCGCCTGGGATCCGGGGACCGAGAAGGTCGCGGTGTTCGGCGGGCTGACGCACGGGGGCATCCCGCCGCAGCTGTTCGCGTCGCGCTTCGAGGCGCTGGACGACTTCGGCCCGGACATCCTGTCGACGGTGTCGAGCCTCGGGTTCAGCTGCCCGACGGCGGCCAACCCGCTCACGGCGACGCCGGGGCAGCGGCCGTACCTCGGAACGCAGTTCGACCTCAACTGGTCGCTGCCGAACCCGTCGATCACCTACCTGCCGGTCGTGTTCTTCGGGTTCCAGACCCAGACCCTCAACCTGGGGTTCGCGGGTCTGCCCAGCTGTTGGGCGTGGATCACGCTGGACACATCGGTGACCCTCGGAGTCAACGCGACGCAGTTCACCTGGGGCGTCCCGGACATGGCGTCGGGCATCGGACTGCCCGTGTACGCGCAGGTCGGTCTCGTCGACGTCAGCACGTCGAACCTCGCCGAGGTGACTGACGCGCTGCGCATGGTCCTGCAGATGCGCTGACGCTGCGCGGCCCCGGCGCACGCGGCCGGGGCCCGAGTCGCGCACCGCGTCGGTCTCCGGACCGGACGCGCGCGGAAGGCGTCGGGCCGCGGCTATGATCGCGCGCCCGCCGCCGGCGGCCGTTCCGCATCCGGTCGCCCCCGCCGGACCCTCGCCATGATCCTCGCCACGACGCTGCTCGCTCTCCCGTTCCCGCAGGACCCCGCGGCGGCGACGCTGCCGCGGCCGCTGCCGTTCGCGCGCCAGACCCTGTCGACCGAGTTCCTGTGCGAGGGCGCTGCCTTCGGCGACCTCGACGGCGACGGCGATCCGGACGTCGTCGCCGGGCCGTGGTGGTACGAAGGCCCCGAGTTCACCGTGCGGCACGCGCTGTATCCGGCGAAGCAGTTCCCGCGGCTGCAGTACTCGGACAACTTCTTCGCCTGGATCCACGACCTCGACGGCGACGGGCGCAACGACATCTTCGTGGTCGGCTTCCCGGGGCAGGCGGCGTTCTGGCTGCAGAACACCGGCACGCCCGACGAATGGCGGCCGCACCTGGCGTTCGAAGGCGTCGACAACGAATCGCCGTGGTTCGTCGACGTGACCGGCGACGGCCGGCCCGACCTGGTGTGCCAGAACCAGGACCGGCTCGGCTGGGCCGAGGCCGACTGGAGCGACCCGACCAGGCCGTGGACGTTCCACGCGGCGCTGCCTCAGGGCGCGGGGCCGAAGTTCACGCACGGGCTCGGCGTCGGCGACCTGAACGGCGACGGGCGCCCGGACCTGCTGCGCAAGGAGGGCTGGTACGAGCAGCCCGCGAGCCTCGAACGCGACCCGGTCTGGCCGTTCCATGCGGTCGCGTTCTCGCCAGCCTACGGCGGCGCGCAGATGCTGGTCCACGACGTCGACGGCGATGGCGACGCCGACGTGGTGACGTCGTACGCGGCGCACCACTGGGGGCTCGGCTGGTTCGAGCAGCAGCCGGACGGCGTGTTCACCGCGCACGAGGTGCTGCCGCCGCAGCGCGCAGAGGGCAACGTGTCCGAACTGCACGCCCTGTGCCTGTGCGACCTCGACGGCGACGGGCTCATGGACGTCGTGACCGGCAAGCGCTGGTGGTCGCACGGCCCGACCCACGACGGCAACCAGGACGGCGCCAACGACCCGGCGTGGCTGCTCGGGCTCCTGCTGCGCCGCGACGCCGAGGGCGCGCGCTTCGAGGTGGTGCTGCTCGACGACGACTCGGGCGTCGGCACGCAGGTCGCCGCCGGGCTGGTCGACGGCGATGCGTTGCCGGACGTCGTCGTCGCCAACAAGAAGGGAACGTTCGTGCTGCGGCAGCAGCCGCGCGGCGCGCAGGACCCGCAGGGCGACGGGTCGGAGGGACAGGATCCCGACCTCGACTTCGAGTCGGGCACGCTGCGCGGCTGGACGGCGACCGGCAACGCGTTCCAGGGCCAGCCGATCCGCGGCGCCGCGATGGAGGCGCGCGTCCCCGGCGTGCAGAGCGGCCAGAGCGGCGCGTGGATGATCGGCGGCTACGAGCTGCTCGAGGACGGTGCGGTCGGCACGCTCACGTCGGCGCCGTTCACGGTGACGCAGCCGTGGGCGACGTTCCGCATCGGCGGCGGCAAGGACCCGAAGACGCGCGTCGAGGTGCTCGACGAGAGCGGCAACGTGATCTGCTCGGCGTCGGGCAACGACCGCGAGGACATGTACCCGGTGCTGGTCGACCTGCGCGCGCGCCAGGGCCAGCGGGTCCGCGTGCGGCTCGTCGACGAGTCGACCGGCGGCTGGGGCCACCTCAACTTCGACGACTTCGCGTTCCACGGAGAACGCGTGCGCGGCACGCTGCCGGACTCGATCCAGGGCCTGTCGCCGGCGGCCGCGGCGGCGGCGATGCGCGCCCCCGACGGCTTCGCGGTCGACCTGATCGCCGCCGAGCCGGACCTGCACCAGCCGATCGCGCTGTGGATCGACGAGCGCGCGCGCTTGTGGGTGGCCGAGGCCTACAGCTACCCCGAGCACGCCGGCGACGCCGCCAAGGACACGATCCTGGTGTTCGAGGACCGCGACCGCGACGGCAGCTTCGAGACGCGCACCGAGTTCACGACCGGGCTCGATCTCGTCAGCGGGCTGTGCACCGGCTTCGGCGGCGTCTGGATCGGCGCGGCGCCGAACCTGCTGTTCGTGCCCGACGCCGACGGCGACCTGGTGCCCGACGGCCCGCCCGAGGTCGTGCTCGACGGCTTCGGCTTCGAGGACACGCACGAGACGCTGAACTCGTTCACGTGGGGGCCCGACGGCTGGCTGTACGGCACGCACGGCGTGTTCACGCACAGCAGGGTCGGGGCGCCCGGCACGCCGGACGAACAGCGTGTGGGACTGAACTGCGGCGTCTGGCGCTTCCATCCGCAACGCCGCGCGTTCGAGGTGTTCGCGTGGGGCACCAGCAACCCGTGGGGCGTCGACTTCGACGAGCGCGGCGAGGCGTTCCTGGCCTGCTGCGTGATCCCGCACCTCTGGCACATGGTCCCGGGCGGGCGCTACCAGCGACAGGGCGGCAGCCACTTCGACGCGCACCCGTGGATCGAGATCCAGACCATCGCCGACCACGCGCACTTCGCCGGCGCGACGCGCGACCACGCATGGTGGGGCGGCCGCAACCGGCCGGTCGCCGACCCGGCGACCGACGCGCTCGGCGGCGGCCACGCGCACTGCGGCACCTTGGTGTACCAAGGCGACTCGTTCCCGGCCGAGTACCGCAACGCGGTCCTGTTCTTCAACATCCACGGCAACCGGCTCAACCAGGACCGGCTCGAACGGCGCGGCTCGGGCTACGTCGGCCACCACGCCGACGACCTGGTGCTCGCCAACGACCCGTGGTTCCGCGGCGTATCGGCGCGGCAGGGGCCGAACGGCGAGGTGTTCTTCATCGACTGGTACGACAAGAACGCGTGCCACCGCAGCGACCCGCTGATCTGGGACCGCACCAACGGGCGGATGTACCGGCTGTCGCACGGCGCGCCGGCGCCGGCCGCGTCGCCGCTGGCGAGCATGTCCGACGACGAGCTGGCGGTGCTGCAGGTGTCGACCGACGGCTTCGCCACGGCGCACGCGCGGCGCCTCTTGCAGGAGCGCGGTGACGTCGCGGCTGGCGCCAAGGCGCGGCTGCGCGCGCTGCTCGAGGACCCCGATCCGCTGGTGCGGCTCCGCGCTCTGTGGGCGCTGCACGCCGTGTCCGACCTCGACACCGAGCTGCTGCTCGCCACCGCCGACAGCCCGCACGAGGCACTGCGCGGCTGGGCCGTTCGACTGGCGTGCGAGCAGCCCGAGCGCTTCCCGCTGGTCATCGCCGAGCTGGCGCCGCTGGCGCGCGAGGAGGCCTCACCGGCCGTGCGCCTGCAGCTGGCGTCGGCGCTGCAACGGCTCGCGCCGCACGACGGCTGGGACCTCGCCGCGGCGCTGCTGGCGCACGGCGAGGACGACGACGACCACAACATTCCGACGGTGCTGTGGTACGGCGTCGAGCGGCTGGCCGACGACGACCCGGCGCGGTTCGTGCAGCTGGCGGCGGGCGCCGAGCTGGCCAGGGTGCGCCGCCTGATGTGGCGCCGCGCGGCGATCGGCGACGACGCGCTGCGCGCGGCGCTGGTCGCGCACATGCGCGCGGACGGCGGGCGGCTGGCTGAGATCCTGCCGCAACTGGTCGAGGCGCTCGACGAGCGGCCCGGCATGGACGCGCCGCACGGCTGGACCGAACTCAGCTCGACGCTGATGCGCGCCGAGGACACCGCCGTGCGCGAGGCCGCGGCCGACGTCGCGCTGGCGTTCGGCGACGCGACGCTGGCGCCGGTGTTCCGCGCGCGTCTCGCCGATCCGGAGCAGAAGCCGTCGCGCCGCCGCGCCGCGCTCGCCGGGCTGGTGCGCCTGCGCGACCCCGACACCGGCCCGATGCTGCTGGAGCTGCTCGACGACGCCGACCTGCGCCGCGCCGCGCTCGAAGGGCTCGGCGCCTACGACCTCGCCGAGGCGCCGGCGCGGATCCTCGCCGTGCTGCCGCGGCTCGAGCCCATCGACCGCGAGCTGGCGCTGGCGACGCTCGCGGCGCGGCCGTCGTCGGCGCAGGCACTGCTGCAGTCGATCCTGGCCGGCGCCACCAGCGACCGGCTGCTCGACGCCGCGTCGCTGCGGCGGCAGCTGCAGCTGCTCGGCGACGCCGAGGTCGAGGAGCTGCTGCAGCGCGCCTGGGGCCGCAGCGTGCCGCCGAGCGCGTCGGCCGCCGCCGACATCGAGCGCTACAAGGCGCTGCTCACGCCGGAGTACCTCGAGACCGCCGATCCCGCCAACGGCCGCGCCGTGTTCGCGCGCACCTGCCAGGCGTGCCATCGGTTGTACGGCGCCGGCGGCACCCTCGCGCCGGACCTCACCGGCAGCGACCGCCGCAACCTCGACTACCTGCTGGCAAACGTCATCGATCCCAGCGCCGAGATGGGCCGCGAGTACCAGATGGTCACCGTGCGCCTGCGCGACGGCCGCCAGCTGACCGGCAACATCCAGAAGGAGACCGACACCGCCGTCACGCTGAAGACGCTGGCCGGCAAGCAGGTGATCGCGCGCCGCGACCTCGCCGACGACGCCGAGGGGCGGCCCGCGATCGAGCGTTCGCAGTTCTCGCTGATGCCCGCCGGCCAGCTGCAGATGCTGCTCCCTGAGGACGCGCGCGACCTGATCGCCTACCTCAGGAGCGACGAGCAGGTCGCGATCGCCGCGTCGCCCGAGAACCTCGGCGCGTTCTTCGACGGCGAGTCGCTGGCCGGGTGGACCGCCGATCCCGACATCTGGAGCGTCGAGGACGGCGAGCTCGTCGGCCGCACCGCCGAGGGCCTCGAGCACAACGACTTCGCCCAGAGCCAGCTCGTGTTCGGCGACTTCCGCCTCGAAGTCGAAGTCAAGCTCACGCCCGACGCCGCCAACTCCGGCATCCAGTTCCGCAGCGAACCGGCCCCCGGCGGCGAGGTGCGCGGCTACCAGGCCGATATCGGCAAGGGCTGGTGGGGGCTGTTGTACGAGGAGCTCGGTCGCGGCGTCCTGCAGAAGGCCGCCGCCGATCCGGTTCGCCCCGGCGAGTGGAACCACTACGAGATCCTGGCCACGGGCGACCGCGTGCAGCTGGCGATCAACGGTGTGCGCACGGTGGACCTGACCGACACGGCTGGCGCGAAGCAGGGCATCGTCGCGTTGCAGGTGCACTCGGGCGGGCCGACCGAGGTGCGGTTCCGCGGGTTCGCGATCGAGCTGGATCCGGAGCCGGTGCTGCGCAGCGTGCGGTGAGCGTCTCGCTCAGAGCGCCTTGCCGCACTGATCGCAGAACTTCGCCGCCTCGTCGTTCAGCGTGCGGCACTCCCGGCAGCGCACCATCACCTGCTGGCCGCCGTCCGCCGCGCCATCGCCCTCGCCGACCCCACCCTTGCCGACGCCGGCCTCGTCGAGCGCGTCCTTCAGCATGCCGCCGCCCATGCGCGCCCACGGCTCGAGGTCCTTCTGTGCGCGCTCGGGGTCGAGCGTGAGGCCCGAGCCGGCGACGCCGCGGGCGGCGACGCGGCGGACGCCGGCGCCGACGGCGACCAGCACCATGCCGGCGAAGATGCCGAGCCACCAGCCGAACGGACTGCCCTGCTGGCCGAACGTGCGCACGGCGTTCTGGCCGGCGGTCGCGAAGCCGACGAAGCAGATCAGGATCACCAGGAGCCCGACGCCCGCGAGCGCGAGGCCGAGGCCGTAGGCGCCCTTGCGTTCGGGGGAGACGGTACGGCGTGGAGGCGTGGTCATCGCGGCGTGAGGATAGCGGGAGCGCGTTGCGTCCGGCGGGAGCGCCTGTT
The DNA here is from genome assembly GCA_050245995.1 of Planctomycetota bacterium. GTDB lineage: Bacteria > Planctomycetota > UBA1135 > UBA1135 > UBA2386 > JBFWWV01. The sequence goes on from JBFWWV010000006.1 coordinate 96,389, forward strand.
CGGAACGGGCCGTCTCGACGGCGCTGCGGGCCGCAGCGTGCAGTGCGTCGATCCGAGCGCCGATGTCCTGGAGCATGAGATTCTGCGGGTGCAGCCGCCGCGCGCGCCTTTGCATTCGCCGTGCCCCGGAGACGTCGCCGCGCAGCGCGTGGCCGTAGGCCAGGTAGAGCGCGCACAGGCTGCGCAGATAGGCCGGCTCCGTCATGCGCCACGCGCGCCTCAGCAGGTTCATGCCTTCGCGGACGTTGCCGAGCTGCAGGTCGATGAGGCCGCGCGTTCGCAGCGCCGCGGGTTCGTGGCCGCAGTGCACCACGAGTTCGCGGCTGTGTCGGTCGGCGCGTCGAAGCAGCTCGGGATCGCCGGCGACGGCGCCGAAGAACGCGCGGTTGGTCCGGAGTTGGACCTGAAGCTCGTCCAGGTAGTCGCGAATGGCTGTGGCGGCTCCCCGGTCGGCAGTCGCCGCCAGTCGGGCCTGCGCCCAGGTCGGGAATCGATCCAACGCCGTCTCGACCAATCGCAAGGCCGCTGCCGCGCCTTCGATCGGCCACACGTACAGGGCCTGCTGCGTCAGGTGCGGCACCTCGTCGCCGTCGTAGCGCGGCGTCTCCCCGTGCATCTTCAGCGCCTTGCGGTAGTCCCCGGCGAGGAACGCCTCCCACTGCTCGTGGGCCGCCAGCAGCAGCGCCTGGGCTGCCGCCAGCTTCGCCGGGTCGATGGGCGGCGTCCGCGGCAGCTGGAGCGCCTGCTTCACGTCGCTGAGCACGCGGTCGCCGTTCGGCATCCGGATCCACGTCGGCAGCCACGCCTGCAGCGCGAGCAGGCTGCAGACCATGGCGGCGACGCCGACCACGAGGCACGCGACGCCCAGCGCGGGCGAACTGTCCGCCGGGAAGACCCCGCCGAGCGCGAACAGGGCGATCCAGCCCAGCGCTGCCACGGTAGTCGAAGCCGCGGGGCCGGCGAGCAGAACGGCGAGCATCCGCACGCGGCGGAAGCGACCGGGCGGCAGCACGAAATGAACGATGCCGTGCGTCGGCCGCCACCGCAGCTCCCACCGGGCGCCGAACCAGCGCACCGGCCAGACGTGGGCGCCGGCGCCCACGTGCCCGGACAGCACGCGCCCGCGCAGCAGCACGACAGCGACGGCGTGCGCGAGCTCGTGCGCCAGCATGGAGATCCAGGGCGTGATCGTCACCGCCGCCACCACGCCGACGACGGCCAGGACGCCGGCGGTCACTGCAGTCGGGTCGATCATCGGGTCGGGTCGTCGGGCGCGACGAGCGTAGCGCCTGGCAGCGCGCAAGCGGGCGGGCAGAGCCCGGATCGGCGCGGATGGCCGCTCACGCTTCCTGCGCAGCACGCGCCGCGGCCCGGTACGCGCTCGCGGTCTGCCCCATCTGCCGATGGAAGTGCCGCGCGAGGTCGGCGTGGTCGTAGAAGCCGGCCTCGAGCGCGATCCGCGTGATCGGCAGCGTCGAGCGCGCGAGCAGCTCGCAGGCGCGCATGACGCGCATCTGCATGAGGTACGCCCTGGGCGTGGTGCGGAACGTCACCTGGAACTTGCGGGTGAACTGGCGCACCGAGACGCCGGCCATGCGCGCGAGTGCTGTGGTGTCGAGCGGCTGCTGCAGGTTGCGCTTCAGGTGCTCGGCGACCTCGGCGAGCTCGAGGTATGGCTGCAGCGCGGCGCGCTGACCCTCGTAGCTGCGCACGGTGCCGCACAGGCCCTGGAACGCGCCGCTGCGGCCGAACAGCGGCACCTTGTCGGTGACGTACCACTCGGGCCGGCCGTCGGCGTTCGGGAACAGCTCGATGAGGCCGAAGCGCGGCTTGCCGGAGTCGCGCACGGCCTCGTCGTCGCGGCGGTACTTGGCCGCCATGTGCGCCGGGAAGATGCGATCGTCGGTGAGGCCGACCAGCTGCTCCTCGCGCTCGAAGCCGCAGCGGCGCACGAACGCGTCGTTGCCGAGCATCAGGCGGAAGCGCGCGTCCTTGGCGAACAGCATGGTGCCGGGCAGGCCGTCGAACAGGTGGCGGAACTGCGCGGGCACCAGGCTCGCGGCCCAGCGCGCGGCCTGCGGCGAGACGGTCATGGCTGAAACATACACAGCGGCGTCGCGAACCTACAAGCCGGCCGGGGCGGCGCGCGGTCTCCTGCAGCCACCTCGTCGCGCCATGACCATCCGTCCTGCGTCGCCGCTGCTCCCGTTCTTCGCCGCGCTCGCCGCGCTGACGGTCGCCGTGTCGGCGAGCGCGCAGCAGGACGCGGCGCCGCGGCGGCTCTCGGTGCAGTTCTTCGGCGCGCCGACCGGGAACGGTCCGCACCACGACCCCATCACGCGCTACCGCGTGCTCAAGCAGGCGCTGGGTGTCCACGGCATCGACTTCACCTGGTGCGACGACCCGGCCCGCGCGTTCGCGCCCGAGGTGCTGCGGCAGTTCGACGCGGTGCTGATGTACGGCAACTGGAACCAGCACGAGCCGATGGACCCGGCGCAGCTGCGCGCGCTGCTCGCCTGGGTCGAGCAGGGCGGCGGCTTCGTGCCGGTGCACTGCGCGTCGGCGTGCTTCGGCGGCTCGCCGGCGTTCGTTCGGCTGGTCGGGGCGCGGTTCCTGCGCCACGGCGGCGACGAGTTCCGCGTCGAGGACGTGGCGCCGCAGCACCCGATCCTGCAGGGTCTCGACGGCTTCCGCGCCTGGGACGAGACCTACGAGCACGCGGACCACGGCGCGGACCGCGAGATCCTGCAGCGGCGCGACGGCGAGCCGTGGACGTGGACGCGTACCCCGGGCGAGGGCCGCGTGTTCTACACCGCGAGCGGCCACGATCACCGCGTCTGGGACCTGCACGCGTTCCAGCTGCTGCTGCGCAACGCGATCCTGTGGGCGGTCGGGCCCGACAAGTGCGCGCTGCTCGAACGGCTGCAGCTGCCGACGCTCGAGTCCGAGGCGGTGTCGCTGCCGGGCTATCGCGAGCGCCGTGAGATCACCTCGGCGCAGAAGCCGCTGTCACCAGGTGAGTCGCAGAAGCTGGCGCAGGTGCCGCCCGGCATGACGCTGCAGCTGTTCGCCAGCGAACCGGACATCGTCGATCCGATCCACATCGCCTGGGACCACCGCGGCCGCGCGTTCGTCACGGAGACCGTCGACTACCCCAACAACCTGCAGCAGGGTGACCTCGGCCACGACCGCATCACGATCTGCGAGGACACCGACGGCGACGGCCGCGCCGACCGCTTCACGCGCTTCGCCGAAGGGCTGTCGATCCCGACCTCGATCGCGTTCTGCCGCGGCGGCGTGCTGTGCACCAACGGCGGCGAGCTGCTGTTCCTGGCCGACACCGACGGCGACGACCGCGCCGACGTGCGCGAGGTGGTGTTGACCGGCTTCCGCACCGGCGACACCCACGCCGGCGTCTCGAACCTGCGCTACGGCTTCGACGGCTGGATCTGGGCGACGGTCGGCTACTCGGGGTTCCGCGGCGAGGTCGGTGGGGTCGCGCACGACTTCGCGCAGGCGGTGTTCCGCTTCCGGCCCGACGGCTCGGCGCTGGAGGTGCTGCAGGAGACCAGCAACAACACTTGGGGCCTCGGCTTCACGTCGGCGGGCGACGTCACGGGTTCGACCGCGAACGCGAACCCGAGCTTCTACCTGACGTTCCCGCGCGCCGACTATCGCGCCGCGGGCCTCGCGCAGGGCGAAGTGGCGCGCGCCGACGACAATCCGCGGTTCTTCCCGCTGTCGACCGACATCCGGCAGGTCGACTCGTTCGATCGCTACACGTCGGCCGCGGGGCACGCGGTGTACACGGCGACGCGGTTCCCGGCGGAGTACCGGGAGCGCGTGGCGTTCGTCTGCGAGCCGACCGGCAAGCTGGTCGGCGCGTTCGAGCTCGAGCGCCGCGGCGGCGGCTTCCGCGCGACGCAGTCGCCGAACAACCTGTTCGCGTCGGCCGACGCGTGGACCGCGCCGGTGTTCGCCGACGTCGGCCCCGACGGCGCGGTGTGGATCTGCGACTGGTACAACCTGATCGTGCAGCACAACCCGACGCCGAGCGTGGCGTCCGCCGGCGTCGCGTTCGAGACCGGCAAGGGCAACGCCTACGTGACGCCGCTGCGCGACCGCGAGCACGGCCGCATCTGGCGGGTGTTCCCGACCGGCACTGCGGACGATGCGCCGCCGGCGCTGGACTCCGCGCAGCCTGCGTCGCTGCTCGCCGGGCTCGAGCATCCGAACCTGCTGTGGCGGATGCAGGCGCAGCGCCTGCTGGTCGAGTCAGGGGACCGCCGCACGGCACCGGCGCTCGCCGAACGGGTGGCCGCGGGCGGCCCAGGCGCACCGCATGCGCTCCGTGTCCTCGCGCAGCTCTCTGCGCTCGAACCCGCGGTGCTCGACGCGGCGCTGCGCGCGCCGACGCCTGCGCTCCGGCGTGCGGCGATCGCGCTGGCCGACCCCGACGCGCTGAAGGCCGCGTTCGTGCGCGACGGCGACGTCGCCGCCGCGGGCCGCGAACTGGCGGAGGTCCTCGTCGGGCTCTCGCGCGCGGCCGCCGACCCGGTGATCGGCGACGCGGTGCTCGGCGCGGCGCTGCGCCTCGGGGCTGCGTTGTTCGACGAGCCGGCGTTGGCCGATGCGTGGACGATGGCGGCGCGGCGCCAGCGCGCAGGGGTGCTCGCCGCGGCAGCCGCGCGCGGCGTCGCGATCGCGCCGCCACCTCAGCCGGTCAACCTGCTGCCGAACCCGTCGTTCGAGGAGACCGAGGGCGCCGGTGGAGACAGTGGGCCCGCCTTCTGGACCGACATGCGCTGGTACTCCGGCGCGCGCGGCGACGACGTCGAGGTCGCGCAGACCGACGAAGGCCGCGACGGCACGCGCTGCCTGCGCATCCGTTCCGCCGGGCGCTCGGACTGCGGCGCCGCCGTGAGCGTCGAGCTCGAACGCGGCGCGCGCTACCGCCTGAGCGGCTGGGTGCGCACCGCGGACCTCGCGCCGGCGCGCGGCGGGCCCGGCGCGATGCTCAACATCCACGGGGACCGGGCGCTGACCGACGGCGTGCGCGGCACCACCGACTGGACCGAGGTGCAGGCGGAGTTCGACGCCGGGCCGGGCGGTCCCGCGCTCGTGCACTGCCTGTTCGGCGGCTACGGCGGCGCGTCGGGCACGGCGTGGTGGGACGACGTGGCGCTGGTGAAGCTCGCCGGCGGGGCCACGCTCGGCGAGGTGCTCGCCGACCTCGCCGCGACGGACGCCATCACCGACGCGGCCGCCGCCGTGCCCGCGCAGCGCGCGTTCGCCGTGGACCCGGCGGTGCACGCGCGCGGCGCCGAGGTCTACCAGCGGACCTGCATCGCCTGCCACGGCCAACGCGGCCGCGGCGCGCCGCCGGCGTTCCCGCCATTGGACGGCTCGGATTGGACCCGGGACGACCCGGCGCTGCCGATCCGCATCGTCCTGCACGGCCTGCAGGGGCCGCTGCGGGTCGGCGGCACCGAGTTCCACAACGTCATGGCGCCGCTCGGCGCGGTGCTGAGCGACGCGGAGATCGCCGACGTGCTGACCTACGTGCGCCAGCAGTGGTCCAACGACGCGGCGCCGGTAACCGCCGGCGAGGTCGAGGCGGTCCGCGCCGCGACCGCGGACCGCGTCGTGCCGTGGACGGCCGCGGAGCTGGGGCGCTGATGTGCTGTTCTTGTGCGTTCGGTGGTGTTGCGTGGGGGGAGTACCCCAGAAGAAAAACCACAGAGAGCACAGAGAGCACAGAGCAGAAAGCACTCGACCCAGGCAGCCGCCAGGCAACGCGAAGACAGGCAGACACCCAGACGTGGCTTGCATGTCGTGGTATCGCGTGTCGGCTGCCTGGGTCGGTTGCTTTCTGCCTTCTGCTCTGTGTCCTCTGTGCTCTCTGTGGTTTTTCTTCTGGGAGTACCCACCGCACAACCAAACACCGACCCACCAACGCCCCTCCATGATCCTCTGAGATGAAGAAGCCCCGCGCAGCCATCGTCGGGCTCGGCTTCGGCGCCGAGTTCATCCCCATCTACCAGCGGCATCCGGACGCCGAGATGCACGCGATCTGCCAGCGCGACCCGAAGAAGCTCGAGCAGATCGGCAAGGCGTTCGGCGTCGAGCGGCGCTACACCGACTACGCGGACGTGCTGAAGGACAAGGACGTCGACTTCGTCCACATCAACACGCCGATCCCCGATCACGCGGCGATGAGCATCGCCGCCCTCGAGGCCGGCAAGCACGTCGCGTGCACGGTGCCGATGGCGACCAGCGTCGACGACTGCCGCCGCATCGTCGAGCTGTGCGCGAAGACCGGACTCAAGTACATGATGATGGAGACCGTCGTGTACAGCCGCGAGTTCCTGTTCGTGCAGGAGCTGCTGCGGCGCGGTGACCTCGGCAAGCTGCAGTTCCTGCAGGCCAGCCACCAGCAGGACATGGACGGCTGGCCGGGCTACTGGCCGGGGCTGCCGCCGATGCACTACGCGACGCACTGCGTCGGGCCGATGTGCGGGCTGCCGAAGAAGGACGCCGAGTACGTGTCGTGCTTCGGCTCGGGCACGATCCGCCAGGACATGATCCCGATCTACGGCTCGCCGTTCGCGATCGAGACCGCGCACCTCAAGCTCCGCGACAGCGACCTGTCGGCGCGCATCATCCGCTCGCTGTTCGACACCGCGCGCCAGTACCGCGAGAGCATCGACGTCTACGGCAGCCGGCAGGCGTTCGAGTGGCCGCTGATCGAGGGCGAGCACCCGGTGCTGCACACCGCCAAGAAGCCCGAGGCCGAGATCCCGCGGCGCGTCGAGGTAAAGGACTACGCGCACCTGCTCCCCGAGGGCATCCGCCAGTTCACGACGAAGGGCGTCTACGACATGGCCGAGAACGAGCACCTGTCGTTCACGCAGGGCGGCGGGCACGGCGGCAGCCACCCGCACCTCGCGCACGAGTTCGTGCGCGCGCTGATCGAGGACCGCGAGCCCTGGCCGAACGCGCGCCAGAGCGCCAACTGGACCTGCGTCGGCATCCTGGCGCACGAGTCGGCGATGGCCGGCGGCGAGAAGAAGATGCTGCCCGACTGGACGTTCACGACGTGAGCGGCGGCCTGGCGCGCCCGCTCGGGTTCAGCTTCCTGTACTTCGGGCCGCGCATCGGCGAGGCGCACGCGCCGTGGTTCGAGCGGGCGGCGGCGCACGGCTACGACGGCGTCGAGTTGCCGGTGGCCGCCGCCGCCGACGGCGAGCTGGCGTTCCTGCGCGGCGCCGCCGAGCGGCACGGCCTGCGGACCACCGCGGTGGGGTTCTGCACCGCCGCCGCCAATCCGATCGACGTCGATCCGGCCGTGCGGCGCGCCGCCGTCGAGCACCTGGGGTTGCTGGCCGAGCGCGCGACGGCGGTCGGCGCCGCGGTACTGGCCGGCCCGATCCACTCGGCGTACGGCGTCTGGACCGGCGCGCCGCCGACCGCCGACGAGCGCGCCCGCTGCGCCGAGGTGCTGCACGCGGCAGGCGAACGCGCCGCGCGCTGCGGCGTCGTGCTGTGCGTCGAGCCGCTCAACCGCTTCGAGTGCTACCTGCTGAACACGGCTGCCGACTGCGCGGCGATCGTTCGCGCGGCGGACCACCCGAACGTCACCGGCTGCCTCGACACGCACCATGCGCACCTCGAGGAGAACGACATCGCGGCCGCGATCGCCCAGCACCGCGGCACGCTGGGCCACGTGCAGCTTTCCGAGAACCACCGCGGCACGCCGGGCACCGGCCAGGTCGACTTCGCCCGCGTGCTGCGCGCCCTCGACGGCATCGGCTACGACGGCTGGCTGGTGGTCGAGGCGTTCTCGCGCCACGACCCCGCGTTCGGCACCGCACTGCACGTGTGGCGCGCGCTCGACGACGGGCCCGACGCGGTGATGGCGGCGGGGGCGGCGCTGCTCGGGCGCGGCCGCGATTGAGCCGCTACGCGCCGGGCCCCGGTTCCTCGAGCTTCAGCGCGCGGTAGCCGCCCTGGCTCTTGAAGTAGATCAGCAGCAGCAGGTAGAGCCCCGCCATCGCCGCCGGGATCACCGAGTCGACGCGCAGCGTCGCGCGGTCGCCGTCGATGCTGGCCTGGATCACCGCGCGCGCCTCGGTCGGCAGCTGCGCCAGCGCCTGCTGCGGGTCGCGTTCGCCCGCTTCGGCGAGCTCGTCGCGGCTGGCCGCCAGCAGCTCCTGCGCCTCGCCGAGCTTCTTGCCGTCGAGGCCGTGCACCGCGTCGAACGTCAGGAACGTGCTGGGCGTCTCGGCGCGGTAGGCGGCGTAGGCGGCGGGGTCCTGCCGCTGCAGCGCCTCGCCGGCGAACCGGTCCTTGGCGTAGCCGAGCCCCGGTGTGCCGAGCAGCCCGCCCGACATCATGCCGATGCCACCCATGATGCTGATCGCGACCGCGCCGGTGCGCGGGAACCGGTCGCTGGCCACGGCCAGCATCGTCGGCCAGAAGAACGTCTTGCCGACGGCGTATACCGTGAGCGCGGCCATCGCGCCGAGGAACGTGGTGATGCCGCTGACCAGGTTCAGGCCGAGACAGGCGAGCGCGGCGCAGCAGAGCAGGATCGCCACCGGCGACAGGCCGAGCCGACGCTCGATGAAGTCCGCGGAGAACCGCAGCAGGAACATCACCGCCGAGGTGAACACGAACAGGATCTTGCCCTCGGTCGGCGTCAGGATGTTGCCGGTGATGTTCTGGATCCAGCCGTCGGTGCCGAGCTCGACGGCGCCCACCAGCGCGTGGCCGACGAACAGCACGAACAGCACCCAGGAGCCGAGGCTGAAGTTGGTGGCGACGGCGACCGCGACCAGCAGCGCGCCGGCGATGCCGTAGCCGGCCCATTCCGGCAGGCCCAGCGAGCCCGAGAAGAACAGCGCGATCAGGTAGCACACCACCAGACCGCCGAGCACGCCGACGTCCTGCAGCATGGCGCCGAGCCGGATGCCTTGCCGCGACGCCTCGGACCTGGGCATGTGCTGGCCGAAGAACATCGCGCCGTAGATGACCGTCGGGACCAGGAACAGGCTCAGCTGCGCCTTCCACGACCAGCCCAGCGTCTCGCCGAGCCACCACCCGACGACGCCGCCGAGCACCAGGCCGAGCGGCCAGCTGGCGTGCAGGATGTTCAGGTAGTGGGTGCGCTTGTGCGGGAACAGCGTCGCGACCAGCGGGTTGGCGACCGCCTCGAGCGTGCCGTTGGCGAGCGCGAACACGAACGTGCCCCAGTACAGCAGCTGGTACGCGAGCGCCTGCTCCTGACCCGGCGACGCCGCGAGCGTGATGCCCGCCGACAGCAGGTGCAGCACGAACGCCGCGATCACCAGCTTGCCGTAGCCGATGCGGTCGCAGACCAGGCCGCCGGCGATGATGCCGAAGCAGAACCCGGTCAGGCCGGCGCCGCTGATGACGCCGAGCTCGCCGCTCGTGAACCCGAACTCCGAGCCCCAGGCGGCCAGGATGCCGCCGCGGATGCCGAAGCCGACGCCGGTGGCGAGGATCGCGGTGAAGCCGGCCCAGAGCAGGCGACCGGCGTTGGGGGCGAGACCGTCTTGCTGGATGTTCATGCGGGGATCCGGGCGAGGGCGGCCCGGTCGGGCGATGCAGCAACGAGAGAGTGGGACAAGGGATCTTCGATAGCGTCGCTCGAGAAGACCAGTTCGGCGAGGCCGCGGGCGCAACGACTGGCTCGAGTGTGCCGGGTCAACTGGTCACGGCGGGACTCGAAGGAGCGGCCCGAAGTCGGCGAGTCCGTTCCTCAACGGACTGCCGCGACGGGGGAGCTCCAGGCTCCGACGAGGTGAGCGTCGGGTGGGGTTCGGCGCATCTGCCAGGTGCATCCACCACGGGTCCGAAGGGAGGTCCGGCGTTGTCGTGCAATGTCTTCCCCCACTGGAGCACTGTCAGGGTGCCTCGGCGATTGCGGTGGCCGATCCTAACATTACACTAACCACGTGATCCGAACTCGCGACCCGATAGAAACCACAGGAGTGACCTCTCCTGCGGTTCGGGTGCGTCCTGAGGTGTGTCGTCGCCTGGCCGCCCTCATCCGGTCGTGGGTCGTGCCGGAGGATCGCGAGGAGATCGACTTCCCGGGCCTGGATGACCGCCAGTTGGGCAACCTGTTGCTGCTGGCGGTGGCGATCTGCCACCAGACATCTCCCCGCGACGGTCCGGCCCTGGCGGGCACCGTGGCGGGCAGGCCGCTGCGCGGATGGGACTTCCTGATCGGGAAGCTGGCTGAGCAAGCCCCCGCCGATCGCCGGTGGTCGGAGCCGGGGTGCTGGTCGGCGCTCGCGGGAAACGACCTGCGCAAACTGTTCGGTGAGTCCCTTTCCCAACCGGACGAGCGCGCTGCGCTGATCCGCGACCTCGGCGAAGTCATGCGGCGCGAGAGTTGGTCCGGAGTCGGCGACCTGATGTGCGCAAGCGGCGGGTGGATCGAAGGCAACTCCGGCGGCTCGAGCGGATTGCTCGGTCTGCTGCATGGGTTCCGGGCCTACGACGACCCGGTGCACAAGAAGTCGTACTACTTCCTGGCGCTGATGCGGAACACGGGGACGTGGTCGTATCGCGACCCGGAGAAGCTCGGCGCTCCGGTCGACTACCACGAGGTGCGTGGCCACCTGCGGATCGGCACGGTGGAGATCGTGGACGACGCACTGCTCCGGAAGGTCCGTCGGGGAGAGTCCGTCGACGCCGGCGAAGACATCGCCATTCGCGCGGCAGTCCACGAGGCGATCCTGCTGCTGTCGAACGAGACCGGAATCCGCAGCCCGAGCAAGCTGCACTACCTGTTCTGGAACGTGTTTCGCGGCTGCTGCACCCGGGCGTCTCCACACTGTAGCAGCTGCCCCGGCGAGCATCTGCCACAGCGCTACGAGGAGATGCGAAGAACTCTCGACACGACACTACGGTGCCCGTTCGCGAGCGTCTGCGGCAGCGTCAGGGCGCGCGAACGGCTGCCGGAGCACGTGTTCGTCACCGACTACTACTGACCAGCCGGTCGAAAGGGGAAGAGATGTCGGAGCACGCCTCCGGGGCCGAGACGCGAGAGTTCGCCGAGCGCCTGCACTTCGACTTCGTCGGGATGATGTTCGCGCTGGCGATCGGGCAGGCTGCAGTGAGCCTGTCCGATGTGATCGACGCACGGTCCGGACAGCACTGGCCGCTCATCGACTGCTGGCCCGCGTTCACGCACGTCCTGCTGGTCGTCTTGATGATCGCCGCCAGCTGGGTCTCGTGGGGGCAATCGAAGTCGGCGCGCAGCCAGATCGCGTCGATCTGGAGCCGCGACTTCATCGAACTGCTCATCGATGTCTGGATCGTGATCTGCTACTTCCAGATCGCGCGCACCGTCGACGGAATCTCGGGAGAAGCCGCATTCGTCCCGAGCGCCGGCGAGGAGGCGTGGTGGACGATGGTGGTGTTCGTCTCCTACGCAACTTGGGACGCTCTGACCAAGCTCCGGAGTGGCCAGGGCGACCAGTACAGGCAGCGTGGTTGGGCCTCGCTGACGGCCGCAATCCTGAGCGTCCTGGTCTGGCGGATTTGCGGGGACTGCTCGACCTGGGGGGCGGTCATCCTGGCGGACGTCGCGCTGGTGATGCTTGTCCTGGCATTTCGGGCGATGAAGTCGGCCGACTGGAGCAAGCAGACGCCGGCCCAGCGTCGGCGCTGGCGACTCTTGTCCGCGCTGTCCCTGCTGCTCGCGCTCGTGGCCTGAGCGCTCGACTTGCGCGAGAGGTGTGGCCGCTTCCGCGCAGACGTGCGGTGGCCCGACGCCTCCTCGCTCGGTGTCTGCGAGCGATCTTGCAACCGGTCATGGGCCGCGCGGCTCGCAGTCCCGGAGGGTGGGGGAGTCCGCATGCACGCCGACGAGTGCTAGGATCCAGGCTTCTAGTCCGGACGCGACGCGCGTCGTTGGTTCCAACGTCCACCTGAGGTTGCACGGTCTGCATGGGGAAGCCCGAGGACATCCAATGAGAAAGCGTCTCGCGTCGTGCTCGTTCGCCTGGGTCGGCCTGCTGCTCGTCACCGCGGCGACCGCGCAGACCCGCTGGGATCGCATGCCGCTGCCGGGGCCGCGAACGGATGCGGCCGCCGCCTTCGACCCGATCCGCGGTCGGCTCGTCGTGTTCGGCGGCAGGGGTTTCTTGTACGGGAGCGAGACGAACGACACCTGGGAGTGGGACGGCGCGCAGTGGCTGCTGCAGACGCCAGCGACATCCCCGCCGCCGATGCGGCTCCTGCGCATGTTCTTCGTGCCGACGACCGGTCGATGCATGCTGACCGGAGTCCCCGTGAACTCGACCATCTTCAGCCGACAGGTTTGGGCATGGGATGGCAGCACGTGGAGCTTCGGCGGCGTGGGCGGACTGGCCGGCACCGGCGAGATCCTCGGCTTCGATGGCGCGGGCCAGCGGCTGCTGAAGCTGTCGCAGACCAGCGGCGGCGTGCAGACGACCACCTGGAACGGCTCCTTCTGGGCGCCCGTGGCGACCACGGGCACGCCGCCGCCGTTCGTCGGCGAGTGGGTCTTCGACGGGGGGCGCGCTTGCATGGTCATGCCGGCCCACACCGCGGTCTACGAGCTCCACGGGAACGCGTGGACGAGCACGTCGATGACGCCGTTCGCCTGGGGGGACATGTCGATCGTGTACGACCCGGTGCGCGGCGGCGTCGTGTCGTACGGCGGCCGCGGACAGATCGACCCGGACACGCTCGGCGTCGTGCGGCTCTGGAACGGCAGCCAATGGCTGCTGCTGCCCGACGGCGAGCCGCGTCGCAACCACGCGGCGGCCTACGACACCCTGCACAACCGGATGCTCGTCGTCGGCGGCGACTACCGCAGCAGTCGCGTGTTCGGGGACCTGCGCGCGTTCGACACCGCGTGGACGACGCTCGCCGACGACCCGTCGCCGGGCGAACTCACCAGCATGGGGTCGGCGACCGACACGACGCGGAACCGGATCCTCGCGTTCGGTGGCGCCTTCTGGGAATCGCCCAACACCCCGGCCGGCGACACGTGGGAGTTCGACGGCGCGCGTTGGCGGCTGCTCGACTTGCCGGTGAAGCCGTCGGCGCGCGCGAACGCTGCGATGGCGCACTACGACGCCGGCGGCCACACCCTGCTGTTCGGCGGTCTCGGCGGCACCGGCCCGCTCGGCGACACGTGGCGGATCGACGGCACCGGTTGGCAGCTCGTGACGCCGGCCACCGCGCCGTCGCCGCGCGCCGGCGCCAGCATGGCCTTCGACAGCCGGCGCAACGTCGTCGTGCTGGTCGGCGGCGAGACCGCCGTCGGCGCGGTGGCCGAGACCTGGGAGTACGCGGCCGGCAACTGGCAACTGCGCGTGACGGGATACCCGCCGGCGAGCTCGCACGGCGGCCTCGCCTACGACCCGCGCCGGGAGCGCACCGTGCTCTACGGTGGCTTTGCCGGCGACAACACCTACGAGTGGGACGGCAGCGCCTGGTTCTCGACCAACCCCGTGCACCGGCCACCGGCCGACGTGCGCCACCGATGCTCGATGACCTGGAACCCGACCCGCGCGCGCATCGTGCTGGCCGCCCAGACGGCCGGCAGCGCCGGCGTGTGGGAGTGGGACGGCGCCGACTGGACCTCGACGCTCCAGGCGCCGCTCGCGCGCAACGAGGTCGATCCGCAGTTCGCGTTCGACCCGCACAACGAGCGCTGCGTCCTGCTGCCGGCCGCGATGCGGGTCGAGACGATGTTCTGGGACAGCGTCACGCCGGCGACGTGGGTCGAGTACGGGACCGGGTGCTCCGGCGCCGGCGTCGCGCCGACCCTGGCGCCCCTCGACGGCGGTCGAGCGTGGCTCGGCGATGCGTTCACCGTGCAGCTCGCCGCCAGCGGTGCGCCGTTCGGCGCGATCACCCTCGGCCTCTCGGACGCGGTCTGGGACGCCGTGCCGCTGCCGCTGAGCCTCGCACCGGCGGCGCCCGGGTGCTCTGTGCTGGCGAGCCCGGATCTGGCCGTGAGCTTCCTGGTCGTGCAGGGCCTGGGCGGCATGAGCCTCGCGATCCCGAACTCGACCATCTACCTCGGTCTGCCGCTGTTCTTCCAGGGCTACGCTTGGGCGCCGGGTGCGAACCCGCTCGGCGTCGTCACCACTGCCGGCGGCCGTGCGGTGCTCGGCGCGCGCTGAACGAGGCGGCGACGGCTGCTCGGGCGATCGACGCGGCCGGCCCCGAGGGTCCTGGCAACGGCCTGCGACGGGGCCGTCCTTCCCAGGGGCGAAGGGCTACGCTGTCGCGCCCTCGCGGCCGGGTTTTCTCGGGACGCGTGCAACCGCCGATGCGGAACCGACACTCACCAGGCCAAGGGCACTCGCCGCCGGCCACCTCATGCTTCCCTCTCGCGCACGTCCGACCGGCCGCCGTCGCCGACGGTTGCACGGGGCGGGTTCCGGCCCGCGTCGCCGACCGATGAGCGCCAGCTACGGCGACGACCTGCAGCTGGTGCGGGGGGCGCTGCGCGGCGACGCGCGCGCGGCGGCAGAGCTGGCGGGGCGGCTCGAGTGCATCGGCCGCTTCGTCCGCTACCTGAACCGCCGGACCATCCGCCTGCGCGACGACGAGCTCGAGGACGTCGAGCAGGACGTGTTGGCCTCCGTCTGGGAGCGGCTCGGCGACTACGCCGGGCTCGCGCGGCTGGAGTCGTGGGTGTTCCCGTTCTGCCGCAACGTGCTGCGGAACGCCGGCCGCCAGGAGCGTCGCGGGCGCATGCGCTGGGTCGACGACGGGCAGGCGCGGGTGGCCGCCACACCGGCGCCGGAGGCCGCCGAGGAGTTCGATCCGGGCCCCGTGCTCGACTGCGTCGACCGCCTGCCGCCCGAGGACCGCGCCCTGCTGCGGCGCAAGCACTTCGACGGCGCGACGCTGCAGGATCTCGCCGCCTGGCTCGGGTGCAACCTGAACACGCTCAAGAGCCGCTACTTCCGCGCACTGCTGCGCGTGCGTCAGTGCCTCGCTCGAACCGCGGAGGATGCGCAGTGAGTCCGGGCCCCTGGTCGAGCGACGAGTTGCGGCTGCTCGAGGCCGTGCTGCTGGGCGAACTCGGCGCGGACGCGCCGGCCGTGCGGGCGGCGGCCGCCGCCAGCCCGGCGTTCGCGCGCGAGCTCGGCGAGCTGCTGGGCGTGCGCGGCGCGCTGGAACGGGCCGGGGCGCAGGAGCGCGACGCGCTGGCCGAACCGTCGGCGCCGTCCGACCGCCGCGTGCGCGACGCGGCGATGGCGCGGTTCGCCGCCTCGCGGCGCCGCCGCTGGGGACCGCGCAGCTGGCTGGTGGTGGCGGCGGCGCTCCTGGCGCTGCTCGTCCTCGTGCCACCGCTGGTCCGGCGCGACGCAGCCGACGACATCCCGCTCGCCGGCGACTTCCGCGTCGAGGTCGAACGCGGCTACGCTGCCGTGCGATGGGACTGTCCGCTGCCACCCGGTTGGACCTTCCGCGTCGAGGTCCGCGACCCGGCGGCGGCGAGGTCGGCGTCGCCGATCGCGGCGGCGACGGTGACCGACGCGCAGTGGCGACCGGACGACCCGTCGGCGTGGCCCGACGCGGTGGTCGTCGAGGTGCGGCAGCTCGACCAGTCTGGCGACACGCGGCGCACCGGCACCTGGCGCGCGCGCCGCGACGGGCGCTGACGCTGCTGGTCGCCGCGGCGGCGCTGCTCGTTGCCGCGGCGGACCTCCCGGCGCAGGTGCAGGCGGTCGACCACGTGGCCGCGGCCGAACGGCTGGCCGCTGCGTTCCGGCCCGGGCGCGACGCGCTGGCGCCGGTGGTCGAGGCGATCGAGCGGCTGGTTCCGTCGTGCGCGTCCGGCGACGTGGCCGCGCGCCGGGCGTTGTCGCGGCTGGCCGGGTTGCTGACGGCGTCACTGGCCGAGGACGGGGCGGCGGCCGAACTCGGCGCCCGCCTGCTGGCGGCGTGCGCGACCCTCGACGGCGAGTGGCGCGACTGGGGCGTCGCGGTGCAGGAGGAGCTGTTCGAGCGCTGGCTGCGCGCCGGCGCAGCCGACGCCGTCTGGGCCAACCTCGAGGCGCGGCGGCGGCTGCTGTCCGCGGCCCCGCCGGCGCTGCAACGCCGCCTGCGGCGCGACCGCGCGGAGGCGTTCGTGCGCCTCGGCATGCTCGATCTCGCCGCGACCGACCTGTTCCTGGTGCGGCCGGCCGCCGTCGCCGACGACCCGGCCTGGCACCTGATCGACCTCGATCGGCAGCTGATGGCCGAGGCGTTCGAGTCGGCGCTGCAGACCGCCGACGTGCTGCTGCAGGAGCACGGCGCGTCGTTCGCGGCGCCGGCCGCGCGCGATCGCCTGCGCCTGGTGCGCGCGATCGCGCTGCAGCGGCTCGAGCGGTCAGAGGAGGCGCGGGCTGCGGCGGGTGAGGTGCTGACCGACGCGGCGGCGCCCGCGGCGTTCCGCGAGCTGGCCACGGGTCTGCTGGCGACGATGGCCGAGGACGCGGGGGATCGCGCCGACGCGGCGCGGCTGCTGGCGCCGTGGCTCGGCGGCGGCGCCGTGTCGGCGGACGAGTTCGAGGTGCGGCTGGCGGTGTGGCGACACCGGCTCGACGAACTCGCCGCCTCTGAGGACCCGCGCGGCGACCGGCGCGAACGCGCCGCCGCGTTGGCCGCCGAGCTGGCGCACGAGTTCGAGGAGATGTGTCGGCAGTGGCGCGCGGTGCCGGTGCAGACCGGCGGCATGGCGTTCCTGCAGCTGGGCAGTCGCCGCGACGTGCTGTGTCAGCTGTGGCGGGCGCTGCTGCTCGCGGACCCGGTCGACGGCGCGGCGCGCTGCCTCGACACCTGGCTGATCGCCGAGTCGCTCGGGTCGGCTGCGCGCCGGTCGGGGGCGCCGGCGGGCAGCGCCGCCGAGGTGCAGCGCCGGCTGGTGCCGTCCGGCGGCGCGCTGCTGGTCTACCTGCCCGCGCCGAAGGGGTCGATGGTGCTGACCGTCGACGCCGACGCGATCGGCGCGCGACCGCTCCCCGGCGACGTGGGACTGCGCCGCCGGGTCCACGCGATGCACGCGGCCTGCCGCGACGGCGATGCGGCTGCGTTGGCGACTGCGGCTGCGGCGGCGGCGCCGTGGGTGCTGCCGCCGGAGCTGGCCGCGGCGCTGCAGCGCCGTCCGCGGGCGCTGATCGCCGGGCGCGAGCTGCTCGCGCGGCTGCCGTTCGAGGCCCTGATGTGGCCCGACGCGGCGGTGCCGTGGCTCGGTCTGCACTGCGCGCTGGCCTACGCGCCGTCGCTGCCGCTGCTGCTGCGCGGTGCGAGCGTCGCCGCGCCGGCGACGGGGTCGGAGTCCGCGCCGGCGGTCGCGGTCCTGGGGCCGGCCGATGCCGGGACGGCGACGGACTCGGCCTGGCCGCGACCGGCGCTGCAACTCGGCGAACGGGAGCTGCGGCGGGCGGTGGCGGCGGTGGCGTCGGCGGCGTGCTCGGTGCACAGCGGCCGCGCCGCCGGCCGCGGCGCCCTCGGCGAGCTGGTGGCGGCGCCGGTGGGCATCGTGTTGGCACACGGGGTGCAGAGCGCGACCTTCCCGTACGACACCGGTCTGCTGCTGGCCGATGGGGGCGACGGCCGGACCGGCGATGCGGTGTTCGCCGCCGACCTCGACGATCTGACGGTGCGCGCGCGCCTGCTGGTGCTGTGCGCGTGCGCCACCGGCCGCACGTCGGTGCGGCGCGGCGATGCCGCCGGCGCCGACCTCGCCAGTGCCCTGCTCGCGCGCGGCGCGGGCGCGGTCCTCGCGGCCGACGACGACCTGATGCTCGGCGCGTCGCTGCGGCTGGTCGAGGCGCTGGTCGCCGGTCTGGTCGACGGTCTAGAGATCGCCGAGGCGCTGCGCGCCGCGCGCGCCCGCGCCTTCGCGGCCAGCGGCTCGATCCGCGATGCCCTGATGCCGCAGCTGCACCTCGACGGCATGGGCTTCGCGCCGATCGCGCTGCCGCGCGCGCCGAGCGGCGGCTGGGCGCTGCCGGCGTTCGGCGCCACGGCGCTGCTCGGGGTGGGGGTGGCGCTGGGCTTCGCCGCGCGGCGGCGCCGTTCGCGGGGCTGAGCGGCGCACCGCGATCCGCCTGGATCAGCCGCCGCTGGGCGGCTCCGGCGGATCGACCGGCGGCGGCGGGGGCGGCGGCAGGCTGCCCTTGCCGCCGGAGCCTCCGACCGGGAGGCCGCCGCCCGAGGTTCCCGGTGCGAACTCGATGTAGAGGTCGTGGACCGGCTGGGTCGTCGCCTCGATCACGCCGGGGGCGATCGTCGGCGGGCTGCCCCAGTAGTGCAGGGTGACGCGGAACGGATGGCGATGGACGACGGCACCCTGGGCATCGCGTTCGACGAACGCGACGGCCGTCGCCATGGCGCCGACGGCGTTCCAGGCACTGGAGTCGATGTGGACTTCGAACGTGTGCTGCGGGGCCTCGGGATTCGCGGGTTCCCAGCGGCGCGGCTGCTGCGGGCCGAGGACCAGTCCGTTCGGGGTGGGCAACAGGGACCAGGTGCGCACCTCGACATGCGTGGCACCCACCGGGAAGGACTGGGTGTCGTACCAGAACCGGAACCAGGTCTCGCCCGGATGCGTGCCGTCGTCGTAGAGGAGCAGCCCATCCGCCAGCTCGAGGGTCGGCACCGCCGGGTTCGGTCCCAGCACCAGGCCCACGCGCTGGCTGCCCGGCAGGGGCAGCGCGATGTCCTCGACGCCGTCGCCGTCGCAGTCGGCGACGAAGGCCGTAGCGCGGTTGCCGGTCACCGGCTGGTCGTCGAACACGTACCCGCCGAGCTGGGCAAGCTCGCCGTTCACCACCGCGTAGAGGCAGGGGTTCGCGTCGTCGGCGACGGTGGCGACGATGTCGGAGTCGCCGTCCCCGTCGACGTCACCGCCGGCGAGCGCGGTCGGCGCCTTCGCGAGCGGCAGGGTCTCGAGCAGGACGGTGTCGCCCAGCAGGCGCAGCTCGGGCTGGCCGAGATCGGTCGTCGACCACGCCAGCAGGTCGTTGCCGCCGCCGGGGACGCGCGCGAGGCAGCCGCCGGTCATCGGCGCCGCCGCGAGCACCTGCTGCGTCGTGCCGTCGCCCGACAGGATCCGCAGCCCGGTCTCGGTCAGCACGGCGAGCTCGGCGGCGCCGCTGCCGTCCCATTGCAGCACCTCGAACGCGAGCACGTTCACGCCAAGATCGACGGCGTAGTGCGTCGCGGTCGAGCCGCGGGCGAACACCCGCAGCTTCTTGCCGGTGGCGATCAGGCCGACGACGTCGGGGACGCCATCGCCGTCGACGTCGCCGCAGCGCACCTGCGTGGCGCCCTGCCACTGCGGGCCGCCGAGGCTCTGCACCGCGTAGTGCGGCTGCTGGTTGTCGTCGTAGAACCACAGCCGCAGGCCGGCGTCGGTGACCATCGCGACCGCGTCGCGGCCGTTGCGGCCGCCGCCGGGCAGCGTGGCGACGTCGTGCACGACGAGGCCGCCGGTGTTCGGCAGGCGCTGGACCGCCGCGTGCAGCGTCAGGCCCGAACACAGGATCGGCTCGGTGCCGGCGACGAACACCGCGTCGGGCACGCCGTGGCCCATGAGGTTGCCGCCGGCGATGCCGTGGAAGTCGGAGGACAGAGAGGACTCCTGGGTCGTGTAGCGCAGCGCGTCGACCGCGGCCTGGCCGTGCGCCAGCGCCGTGAGTGCCGTGAGGACGAGAAGGGATCGGATGTGCATTGCGTGCGGGTCGGAGGTTGCGGAGATCCGGGGGCGCGGTGGACGCAGGGATCGGTACCTCGATGGGTGTCGGAGCCCAGGCGCCGGTTGCAGGAAATCGGCGCGGCACCACATCGGAGCGGAAGCGCGCGCCGATGCAACTGGCGGCGATCCGCGGTCACCAACGGTGCAGACCACCGGAGTGACCATGACCCGATCCACGTCCCTTTCCGTCCCCGTCCTGCTCCTCGCCGCCGCCGCGGCACCGTTGCGCGGCCAGGAGCTGACCCGCCTCGAGGCGTTCTACGGCAGCTCGCAGCCGACCGCCCTGTGTGCCGCCGCCGACGAGCAGCGCGTCTACGTCGCCGACGGCGCGACCGTGACGATCCTCGACACCAGCACCCTGCCCTCGATCCCGCTGGCGGCGATCGCGCAGGTGCCGGTCAACGCGTCGATCGCCAACCTGCTGGCCGATGTCGCGCCGAACGACACGCTCTACATCGCCGGCGGCACCTTCGGCCTGCTGAAGATGTCGACCACCGAGTCCGGCAGCTGCGACCCGTGCACCATCGGCACGCCGGGCGGCTGCCACCCGGTGACCGTGCTCGACGACGACGACCACGGCACCCCGGCCCCCGGGGACAACGAGAAGGCGTGCCTCGACGTCGCGTTCGTGGGCGGCCAGTACCTGGTGGCGACGTTCGGCGCCCGGGACAAGAACGAGGTCCGGCTCTACGACCTCGCGACGGTGCGCGCGGCGACCGGTCCGGTGACGCCGCTGGCGACCGCGACGATCGGCGGGCACGGCAACCCGCTGTACGCCGGGCCTGCGCACGCGCTGGCGGTGCGCGCCAGCAAGGTGTACGTCGCGCTGGGCGGCCAGGGGCTGGCCCGCGTCGACTTCGCCAACCCGCTGGCGCCGGTGGTGGTGCAGGGACCGGTGTTCGGCCCGGCCGGCAACCCGTTCCCGGGTCAGCCCGGCGACGTGCGCGACGTCGTCGCCGTCAGCGGGCGACTGTACGCCGCGGTCGACGGCATGGGCCTCGCCGAGATCGACCTCGGCGTCGCGTGGAACGCCACCACGCCCGTGAACCTCATGCCGCTGGCGGACACCGCCGGTGACCCGCGCTACCCGTACCGGCTCGACGCCGTCGTGACCACGGGCAGCGACTTCACGCTGGCGGTGGCCTGCAACGCCGCGCCGGCGATGGCGCACGAGGCGATCCCGTTCTCGCCGTGGGGGGCGATGTCGTTCGACGTCGGTCCCGGCAACCTGCCGTCGACGCCGCTCGACGGCGCCGCCACCGTGCTGCTCGAGTTCCCGGGCACGCAGGCGGCCGGCGTGTCGCCGACCAACGTGCGCGAGGTCGCGACCGGCGAGTGGCAGGGGCTGCGCCTGCACCGCGGCACCGGCACGACGTTGTCCTACGAGCTGCACAAGGGCACCGTCCTGGTGCGTGACGTCGACGGCTTCAACACCGTCGTCGGCCGGCGGCCGCAGGGCGCCCTGTACGGCAAGTCCCCGCCGCGCATCGGCGCGCTGCTGTCGGCGCCGCGGCTGCTGCTCACCAGCGTCGACGGCTATCCGCTGAGCGGGCCGTTCCTGAGCACCTGCGCCGCCGGCTGCATCGAGACCATCGACCCGGTGCCGGGCGAGTCCAGCAACCTCAGCGTCATCGCCGACTTCGACGCACAGTGGTTCGACGCGTCGACGCCGGGCTACTCGTGGCTGCTGCGCGGCCGCAAGGACAAGGGATGGTGGCTGATGATGATCTCGCCGGGCGCGCCGTGCGGTGGCACGCCGCCGTCGTGGCTGCAGTGGCGCCTGATGTCGGCGCCCGACCAGTACGGGCTCGAGGGCCGGCTCGCGTTCCTGGGCCACATCGACGACGCCTGGGACAACGACCTGCTGCTGGCGACCCGCACCGGCACGCGCGACGGCCTGTGCGCCTACAGCCGCAGCGGTCTGGTCGCGGCGGCGCTGGCGAACATGCCGGCGCCCGGTCAGACCCAGGGTCCCGACCTCGCCTGCGGGGTCGGCGGCGCCGTGTGTCCGGTGTTCACCGCCGACACCCACCCCGAGTTCGCGGGCTGGCAGCACGGCTGCACGCAGCTGCCGTGCGGCACGATCAGCGACCACTTCGCCGGCAAGGTGTTCAACCTCGACTGCGCCACGGTGCAGCTGTTCGACCCCGTGACCGGCGCGCCGCGCTGGGCGGTGGCCACCGCGGCCGGCTACCACAGCCGCGATCCAAACGACCCGGTGCTGGCCGCCGGCGGCGTCGTCGACCCGGCGTTCCACCTGCACGCGATGGCGGTGCTGCACGACCTCGGCAACTCGCCGGCGACGCCGACGGTGCTGGCGCGGCTGTACTCGACGACCTCGCCCGGCAACGCCACCGACGTCGCGACCACGACCGTGAACGGCAGCTCCTACGCGGTGGTCACCGACTACGGCGGCCACGTGCACGTGTTCGACGTGACGACCGCGTATGCGACGCCCGGCGCGATCCTGCTGCCTGCGGCGACCTGGACCCTGCCGACGAATCCCTACGACGGGCTGCACGACAACGCCACCGAGGTGGTGATCGATCAGTTCCAGGACGGCGGCATCCAGCGCACGTTGGCCTACGTCGCCTGCTACCGCCGCGGCGTCGAGGTCCTCGAGCTGACCAACCTGCCGCAGGTCACGCGCGTCGCGACGCTGGACACGCCCGGCATCACCGAGGGCGTCGCACTGCGGCGGATCGGCGCGCAGAAGCGTCTGCTGGTCGCGTGCCGCTCGGGCGGCGTGCAGGTGTTCGCGCCCTGACGCGCACGGGCCCGCCGGGCCCGTCGTCCTCGCAGTCTCCACCCCCAACCGTTCGCAACAGGAGTCCGTACCGTGTCCATCCTCCGTTCCGCTCCCCTGGCGATCGCGACGCTCGTCGCGCCGCTGGCGGCGCAGATCCCGCCGCAGCCGTTCGTGCCGCCGCCGACGAACCTGCAGGTGTTCCACAACAGCGGTCAGACCTTCCTTACCTGGACCGAGGTCGGCAGCCTCGCCGGCGAGAGCTACCGCATCTACCGCAGGGACGCCGCCGTCGGCCCGATCACCTCGACCGTCGGCATGACGCCGGTGTTCGAGGTGTGGGAGGACTCGGCGGTGATGTACGCCGATCGCATCCAGGTGAACGGCGCCCCCGGCACCCCGCGCTACGTCGCGCGCGCCGTGATCGTCGACGACCAGCCGGAGCTGGCCGCGGGCACCGGCCTGCTCGTGCTCACCCTGCGCGCCAACGACTTCCCGGCCGGCACCTCGGGCGCCGCGCACTACGCGGTGACCACCGTCGACGCCGCCGGCAACGAGAACACCGCGGTGACGACCGGGCCCGCCGGCAACGGCACCGGCGCGGCGTCGGCGGTCGCCGAGGCCGTCGCCGATCCCAGCCCGGTGCGGGTCGGTCCGCCGTCGACGGCCCCGAGCCGGGTGTTCATCCAGTACCTCGACTGCCGCAAGGTCAACACGACGTTCCTCGGGCCGAACGCGCTGAACGGCTGGTGGGGCGAGCCGCAAGCGGCGCCCCACATCCGGAACGCGCACACCTACGCCTGCACCTATCGCGTCGCCGAGCCGGCGTCGCCGGTGCCCGGTCCGCTGCCGGTCGTCGTCGAGCTGCACGTGCACGCGGGCAACCGCATGCCCGCCCGCACCAGCGCGTCGCCGTGGGACGCGGTGCTGATCGAGCCGATCGACGTCAACGACACCTGGTGGTTCGGCTTCGCCAGGAGCCATGACTACCGGCAGGGGCTCGATCCACAGACCGGCAAGATCGCCAACGTCACCGAGGCGCGCGTGCTGCGCATGGTCCACGACCTGCTGCGCGACACGCGCTACCAGACCGATCCCGAGCGGGTCTACGTCTACGGCCACTCGATGGGCGGGTCGGGCGCGCTGGCGCTGTCGATGCGGTATCCCGACGTGTTCGCCGCGGCGTTCGCGAGCAAGCCGATGACCGACTACGCGGCCTACGTCAACGGCCCGGTCGGCGACTACCGCGACTCGCTCAGCGACATGTGGGGTTCGCCCATGCTGGTCAGCCTTGCGACGCAGTTCGACGCGCCGAACGGCTGGGCGGCGCACCTGCAGCCGTACGCCGGCGTGCAGAACCGGATCTGGAAGTGGCAGAACCACCAGCTGCAGATGGGCAACCTGTGGCGCGAGGAGATGGTGCCGATCGGCATCGTGCAGGGACTGAACGACACGATCCTGCCGGGCGACACGCAGGCCGATCCGTTCGCCGACGACCTCGTCGCGGCCGGTCGCGCCTGCAGCCTGCTGGTGAACTGCTCGGGCCACAACAGCGTGATGTTCCAGGGCATGCCGCGCGCGCTCGAGCCGGTGTCGAACGGCAGCATCGACGTGCCGTTCCACAACTTCCAGGTCGTGCGCAGCGAGACGGTGCCGGGCTTCGCCAACGTCGTCGCGCTGGCCGGGCCGGCGCCGTGCCTGCCGCCGTCGAGCTGCGTCGACTGCACGACCGTCAACGCCGCGCGCTACCTGCGCGACCTCGAGTGGGCCGCCACCTGGGTGGTCGCGGCGAACCCGTGGGCCGCGGCGCCGGTCGACACGCCGACGCGGTGGGAGATGTCGCTGCGCACGCCGCCGGGCAGCGGCAAGGTCTTCGCCGTCGACGTGACCCTGCGCCGTCTGCAGGGGTTCCAGCCGCAGCCGAACACCACCTACACGTGGTGGAACCTGCAGGGCACCAACCTGTCGCCGGCCAACACCGCGACCGCGGACGCCGACGGCGTGCTGACGATCCCGGGGTTCACGGTCACCGAGTTCGGCAACCGCCTGATCGTCATGTGACGCGCGCCCGGGCGGCGACGGCCGCGCTCACGGCGCGGCGTCGCCGCCGCGGCGCGGCCGGTGCGCCTTGCGCCCGCCGCGCGCGACCTTGGTCCGGCACAGCCGCGTCTCGCGCAGCCGCCCCGACAGCTCGAGCGCGCGCTCGAGCAGCGCGCGCGTTCCCTGGCGCAGCTCCTCGCTGTGCTCGACGGCGCGCACGTTGTTCTCCATGTCCTCGGCCGACCAGCCGCGGCTGTGCGCCACGTACGGGAACGGCGGGAACACGCAGCCGATCTCGGCGAAGAAGCCGAGCATCGACCCGGCGACGGCCTGGATGTTGTCCTGGCCGCCGGTGATCACGAAGCCGGCGACCTTGTCGCGCACCAGCACCGTGTCCTTGATGGTGATCTGGTTCTGCACGCAGTTCATGCGCTCGACCATCTTGTGGTAGAGCGAGCTGGCGGTGCCCCAGCGGATCGGCGTGGCCACCAGCACGACGTCGCACCAGTGCACCAGGCCCTCGTAGACCTGCTCCATCTGGTCGCTCGCGTCCATCTGCGTGATCGAGCACGGCCAGGTGCAGGCGTGCGCGCTCTTGCTGTAGAAGCCCTCGCAGGCGCGGAACGACAGCTCCGACAGCCGCAGCAGCCGGGTCTCGAGACCGAGCGCCGTGCGCGCGTGCTGGAGCGCGTCGTCGAGCAGCATCTCCGACGTCGACGGCCGCTTGTGCGCCTCGTCCATCGCCGTCGTCGAGATGCCGAGGACGCGCGCCGGCCCGTCGTGGTGCTCGGGCTCGCGCGCCAGCGGGTGCGGCGGGTGCGGCAGGTGGCCGCGCTTGCTGCTCGCGTCCTTCTGCACCAGCACGCGGCCGTTCTCGACCTTGACCTCGTGACGCGGCACGCGGTCCGCCTCGTAGCCCGGCTCGCCCTCGCCGGTGGCGCGGTGGAACTTCCAGTAGTGCCACGGGCACACGACGTAGTCGCCGTCGAGGGTGCCCTGGCCCAGCGGGCCGCCGACGTGGTTGCAGGTGCCGCTGATCGCGGCGAAGGTGCCGTCCTTGTGCGACAGCGCCAGGCGGCGGCTGCCGATCGTGATCTCCTGCAGCGGCGTGCGGGCGAGTTCGTCGGCGGCGCCGACGTCGATCCAGGTCGGGTCGGTCATCGTGGCGGGATCGTAGCGGTCCGGCGCGTCAGCGCCGCACGGCGATGCGCGCCCCGCCGGTCCAGCAGTCCTCGCCGTCGCGGCCGTAGACCCGGACCCACACGTACCGGCCGCGCGCGGGCAGCGCCGCGAACGCGAACTCGACCTCGGCGCCGTCCTTGCTCGGCCGCGCGGTCGCGGTGGCCAGCACGTCGGTGGCCGCTCCGTCGTCGCGGCGGGCGCCGCGGTCGACGCACAGCTCGACGCGCAGGGCGCGCGGGCGCGCGTCGCCGGGGCAGACGATCCGGACCCGCAGCGGCCCGCCGGCCTCGGCCTGCTCGGCCGCGACCTCGAGCGGGCGCGGCAGTCGCAGCGGCATCGCCGGGTCGCCGAGCAGGTGGTACAGGTCGGCGGTGTAGCGCCGCAGGTGGGCGCACTGCTCGGCGTCGTAGCCGAGGGTCCGGGCGAGGCGCTCGGCGCGCGCGCGATACGGGTCCGGCTCGTCCGCGAGCAGCGCCGCCTTGCCGCGCGCCACCAGGTCGCCGATGCGCAGCGGGCCAT
This sequence comes from Planctomycetota bacterium, assembly GCA_050245995.1. Classification (GTDB taxonomy): domain Bacteria; phylum Planctomycetota; class UBA1135; order UBA1135; family UBA2386; genus JBFWWV01. The sequence continues at coordinate 122,653 of JBFWWV010000006.1, forward strand.
CGGCGACGCTCAGCACCCGCAGCATCTCGCGCGCGAACAGCACGTCGCCGTACGGGAACGACACCTCGCTGGCGGCGACGACGGCGCACGGGCCGTGTTCGGCGCGCAGCAGCGCCTCGCCGAGGCACTCGCGGTGGAACGCGCCGATGTGGCACGCGAACGCGAACAGCGCCGTGCGCTCGGCCGAGCGCAGCTTGGCCGCGTCGGCGCTGCGCAGCACCGGGTGGCCGGCGACCGGCGCGAACCGCGTGGTGCTGCCGTGGCCGGCGTAGACCGCGGCGAACGGGCCGGCGTCGAGCGCCGCCAGCACGCGCGGCAGGAAGTCCTCCGGAGGCGCGTACAGCGGATTGTCCTTCAGGCCGACGACGCCGCACACGCGGTCGCCGGGCGCGAGGTTGTCGCGCAGCAGCTCCTGGATCGCGTTCTCGAGCAGCGCGTCGATCACGGCGCCGAAGTCGCCGGAGTTGGCGATCAGCGCCACGTCGCGCTGCCAGCCGTCGTCGTCGGGCGGGGTGCGTTCGTAGGCGAGGATCTTCCGGGCGGCGGCGCGCACCTCCTGAGGCGTCCGGCACGGCAGCCGGCCGCAGGCCCACTCGGGCCGGCCGTCGTCGTCGACGTCGACGTAGCCGAGGTCCGAGACGACGCGCTCCTTGCCGTGCGGGATGCCGAACGTGCGCAGGCCGGGGCGCTCCAGCGGCGGCAGCGGCAGCTCGCCCAGCGGATCGCCGAGCAGCAGCAGGTAGCCGGGCTGGTCCTCGGCCCGGATGCGCTCGTGCAGCGCGCGCCGCAGCGCCTCCGGGTCGGTGCACGCGGTGCCCTCCCCGTACGGGAGCCGCTCGACGCTCAGCCCCTGCTTGCCGCGATGCGCGCACAGTGCGTCGGCGGCGTCCAGCAGCTCGGGTGCGCCGACCACGACGAACGACTGGGCCGGCAGCCGGGCGATCGCGCCGGCGAGCAGGAGCGGCAGGAGCGCGGCGGCGGGGTGCATCGCCGCATTCTGGCACCGCGGCGCCCCGTGTGCGAGGCGCCGGGTCGCGGCGCCGCTCAGTTCGGCGTGTAGACGAAGCCCTGGTCGAGCGTGTTCGGCCACTGGCCGCCGCCGTAGATCAGGAACGTGCCGTCGTAGAGCCGCGTGCAGGTGTGCAGCCCGGTGGTCGTGGGGGTGCCGCCGCCGTCGGTGCCGATGGGCGCCAGCGACAACAGCCCGGTGCCGTCGTGCCGCACGACCTGCGCGATCGGCAGCAGGGCCGAGAGATCGCCGGTGATGCCGCCGACGACGAGGGCGCCGGGGCCGAACGGTTCCTGCGTGTGGAACGCGGTCGCGGTCGGGAGCGACGGAGCGGCAGACCAGCTGGTGCCGTCCCAGACCCCGCAGCCGACGAACGCGACGGCGGGCGGCAGGCCGGGGCTGCCGGCCGCGGGCGCCAGGCCGCCGGTGATCAGCACGTCGCCGTTCGGCAGGACGCTGGCGCCGTGGAACGCGCGCTCGACGATCGGCGTCAGCAGGCCGGTCGGGGCCGTCGCGGCGAAGGTCAGCGTGACCGGGTCGAACGCCTCGCAGGAGCCGGTCCAGGTCGGCACCTGGTACGTCTGGCCGCTGAGGTCGGTGCCGAGGGCGCCGCCGTTGAGGCCGTTGATCAGCAGCACCCGCCCGTCCGGCAGCAGCGTCGACGAGTGGCCGAAGCGCTTCGCTGCCATGTTCGGCATCGGCGTCATCGTGCCGGCGACCGGGTCGTACAGCTCTGCCGTGTCCTGCGCGGTGTTCAGTCGCGTGGTGAACTGCACGGCCGCGTTGGTCCAGTCGCTGATGCCGCCCGTGATCAGCACGCGGCCGTCTTGCAGCAGCGTCATGCCGTGGCCGGCGCGCGGCGTCGACATCAGCGGTCCGATCGAGAACGTCAGCGTGGTCGGGTCGAACAGCTCGCAGGTCGCGGTGACGGCGCCGCCGGTCGTGACGCCGCCGCTGATCAGGACGCGGCCGTCGGGCAGGCGCACGGCGCGGTGGCCGGCGCGCGGCAGGCTCATGCTCGGCAGCGGCGTCGTCGCGCGATCCAGCGGCGCGTAGAGCTCAGCGCTCGCGATCGGCGTCGGGACGATGATGCTGCCGGTGGCCCCACCGCAGATCAGCACCTCGGTGACGTTGTCGCGCGGGCCCGTGCCGAGCGCGGTCGCGGTGTGCTGCTGCCGTTGTGCCGTCATCGGCGCCACCGCCTCCCAGCGGTTGGCCGCGGCCCATTCGATGCGCGCGGTCTTGCTGATGCTGAGCCCGGCCAGCTCGAACGTGCCGCAGTGCGCGAACAGCGGCGGATCGGTCGGCAGCGGGAAGCCCGGCGGCAGCAGCAGCGTGCCGGTGCCGTCGCCGTTCGGATCGAGGCCGAGCGAGTAGATCTGGTAGGCCGGGCTCAGCAGGTCGATGCCGATCGGGCCGAAGCCGGGGACCGTGACCGGCCCCTTGCCGTCGGAGAACGCGACCAGCGCCAGGGCCAGCGGCGTCGTCGGCGAGCCGAACCCGATGGTCAGCTGCTGACCGACGACGCCCGGGGTGTTGGTGAAGTAGGCGCCGGGGACGCCGTTGCCGTGGAAGACGTTCTGGGCAGGGAGCCAGCCCACGAGGGCGCAGGCGAACAGGGCGGTCTGGATCGATCTCATGGCGAAGAGTGGGGTGGTCTCGGTGTCGATGCGGCGCGCACGGCGGACATCGGATCGTAGCGCCAGTCGGCCCGGGCGCCGTGGGCCGCGCGCCGTCGCGCCGACGCCGACCATCGGTCTGCCGTCGGGGTGTGGCGCCCGGTCGTGGGGTCCAGGTGGGAGTTGCATGGCGGACGCGTCGCCGGGCGGCGGCGCGCCGCGTGCCAGCAAGCCGCGGGCCGTTCGCGACGTATCTGCTCCGGGGCCTCAGGGAGCGTCCCAGCGCAGCCGCGCCACGCGGATGCCGTCGAGCTCGGGCGTCAGCGCCGCGACGTACCAGCGGCGCCGGTACTGGAAGATCTCGGGCGCGGCCATGCGCAGCCAGCCGACCGCGCAGCGGTCGTCGTCGACGCCGAACGCGAGCGGATTGGGCGACGCATACTGCACGCCGACGCCGCCGTCCGGGTAGCCGACGGTCCGGAACAGGTAGTACGTGTCGTGCGCGTGCACCACGAACGGGCACTCGCAGCAGGCGCCCGGGCTCACCTTGGCCGAGTCGCCGCCCGCGGACACGACGATCGGCTCGCTCCAGCGCGCGAGGTCGTGCGAGGTCCGGCAGAACACCGCCGCGTGCGGCGCGGTCTCCCTGCGCAGGCCGGTGTAGTAGCAGTGGAACAGGCCGCCGATCGGCAGCACCATCGCGTCGCGCGTGTTGGCGAACGGGCCGGCGAACAGGTCGGGCTGGCCGCGCTCGTTGAGCACCCGCGTGAAAGTCTTGCCGTCGTCGCTGCGCATCAGGCAGATGCGCTCCCAGTCGCCGTAGACCATGTACCACGCGCCGTCGTGCACGAAGACGTGCGGCGCCTGCAGGCCGCCGGCGGTCTCGCCGAGCGTGGGATCGGCCTGCATCGCGATGCCGCGCGGGCGCCAGTCGCGCTGCTCGGGCGACCGGCCTTCCCAGCGGTGGAACAGCCGGGTCTGCCCGCCGCACCTGGTGCCGCGGATGCACGACCACAGCTGCCAGCTGCCGTCCGCCGCCTGCCAGATCGCGAAGTCGACCGGCTGCTGGTGCGCGGTGGTGAACTCGCCGAGGTCCGGGTTCGACGCGATGCGCCACCACTCGCCGTCGATCTTCGGCACCGGGACGGTGGGCTTCTGGTGCGGCCAGTCGGCGAGGTCGCGCGCGCCGCCCGGCTCGTCCTGCGCCGGTGCCGTGGCGAGCAGCAGCGCGATCCACGGCAACGGCGTTCGCATGCGGGCATGATCGCCGAGGCGGTGGCGGGCCGCCAGGGTGGCGCTCAACGGGCGCTGTCGAGCGGCCGCGCGGCCACGCCCTCGAACGTGATCCGCACCGGCAGGATCGCGCCGTCGGCGTCGAACTCCATCCGATCGATGCAGACGACGCGGTGGTTGCGGTCGGTCTCGCCGAGCGGGCGGCGGTGGTAGACGATGTACCACTCGTCGCGACCGGGCACCTGCAGCACCGAGTGGTGGCCGGCGCCGGTGGCGACCGCGGGGTCCTGCTGCAGGATCACGCCGGCGCGCTGCCACGGGCCGAGCGGCGAGTCGGCGACGGCGTAGGCGACCGCGTAGTCGGGGCCGGTCCAGCCGCCCTCGGACCACATGAAGTAGTAGCGGCCATCGCGCTCGAACAGGAACGCGCCCTCGACGTAGCCCTGCGGCGTGATCTCGCGGAACACGGTGCCGTCGGCGAATGGCTCGAAGCCGCGGTAGTCGGGCCGCAGCCGCGCGATGTTGCAGTGGCGCCAGCCGCCGTAGATCAGGTACTCGGCGCCGTCCTTGTCGCGGAACACGAACTGGTCGATCGGCTGCGCGCCGTGGTGGAAGCGATCGACCAGCGGCGCGCCGAGCCAGTCGCGGAACGGGCCCTCCGGTCGGTCGGCGACGGCCACGCCGATGCCGCCCGTCTCGGCGTCGGACTGGATGTCGTTGGCGGCGAAGAACAGGAAGTAGCGGCCGTCCTTGTGCACGATGCACGGCGCCCAGATCGCGCGGCGCGCCCACGGCACGTCCGCCGCGCGCAGCACCTGCTCGTGGCGCTGCCAGCGCACGAGGTCCTGCGACGAGAACGCGTCGAGGAACAGCTGCTCGTCGTACGGCGCCGAATACGTCGGGTAGATCCAGTAGCGGTCGCCGAACACCACGGCCTCGGGGTCGGCGTACCAGCCGGGCAGCACCGGGTTGCCCGCGCGCGCCGGCGGCGGCGCGTCGGTGCAGCAGGCGGCGAGCGCCAGCGGCAGCGCGAGCCGCGCCTTCGCGGACGGGGACGACACGAGGGGGCACCGGGACATCACGGGGCCGAACAGCGTAGCGCGGCGCCGCGGCCGCGCGCGGCGTTGCCGCGGGAACCGCCGCGCACTAGCGTGACCGCCATGATGCGTCTGCGCCTCGTGCTGCTCCCCCTGCTCGTCGCCGCCTGCTCGTCCGCGCCCGCGGCGCCAGCGGTCGACGGCGACGCGTTCCTCGCGCTGGGCATCGCCCACTCGTTCGTGGCGCCGCTGCCGCACACGTTCTGCAGCGGGCAAATGACGCCCGAGCAGTTCGACGCCCTCGGGAAGCTGGGCATCGCGCGGGTGATCTCGCTGCGCGGCAAAGGCGAGAGCGGCACCGGATGGGAGGAGCAGCGCGCGCGGCAGCTCGGCATCGAGTTCGTGCGCATCGAGGTCGGCGGCGCCGACGACCTCACCGATGCCAACGTCGAGCGGCTCGGCGCGGCGCTGGCGCCGCAGCGTCCGACGCTGGTGGCCTGCGGGTCGAGCAATCGCGTCGGCGCGCTGCTGGCGCTGAAGGCCTGGCGCGACGGTTCGACGCCGGAGCAGGCGCTCGCGCTCGGCAAGCAGTGCGGCATGACGCGGCTCGAGCCGGCGGTGCGCGCGCGGCTCGGGCTCGAGTAGCCGCGGTGCGTCGCGGCGCAGCGCGGTTGCGTTGCGCCGCGCGGCGGTGCCCGGGCAGTTGACAGGTGGCGCGGCGGATCGTCTCCTGGGCTCCTTGCCCGGCGTGATCGAGTCCCTCACGCGGCGGACCTATTGCCATGCACAGCTCATTGATCCAGCGCTCGAAGTTCGTCCTCACCCTGACCGCCCCATTGTTGCTCGCCGCGGCGCCGCCGCGCGATCGCCTGCCCGACGCCCACAAGTGGGAGGTGGCGGAGGTGTTCTCCAATGCCGACGGCACCGTGCAGTTCATCGAGTGGTTCAACACCGATCCGGACGAGAACCTGCTCAGCCACGAGAGCATGACCACCGGCAGCGGCAGCTTCTTCGCGTGGCCCAACGACCTGCCGAGCCCCGACACCCGGAACCGGCGGTTCCTGATGGCGACCGCGGCGTTCGCGGCGCTGCCCGGCGCGCCGGCGCCCGACTACATCATGCCGGACGGGTTCCTGAACCCCGGCGGCGACTCGATCGACTACAGCGGCGGCGACTTCGTGTCGTTCGGCGCGTTGCCGACCGACGGCACGACCTCGCGGTCGCGCAACGGCGCGCTGCAGGTCAACTCGCCGACCAACTTCGCCGGCGTGGCGGGCTCGATCGACGCCAGCACGCCGTCGGCGTCGTTCGTGACCTTCGGCGCCGGCTGCGCCCACGACCCGGCCAGCCCGGTCATGTCGGTCGGCGCCACGGCGCCGGTGCTCGGGGGAACGTTCGCGATCGCGTTCGCCGACACGCCGTCGCCCGCGGTCATCGCCCTGCTGGGGCTCAGCACCACGGTCGGCTTCGGCGTCGCCGGCACGCCGCCGCTGCCGTTCGACCTGTCGGGCTTCGGCCTGCCCGGCTGCAGCCTGCTGGTGTCGGCCGACATCGACACGGTGTTCCTGCCGACCGGCATCTGGACGATCCCGATCCCGAACCAGCCGCTGTTCGCGGGCCTCGCGCTGCACGTGCAGGGGTTCTCGGAGGCGCCGGGCGCCAACCCGATCGGCTTCGTCGTGTCCGACGCCGGCACCGGCGTGATCGGGAACTGACGGAAGGCGCGCGCCTCAGCGCGGCGCGCGCCACTCGAGCACCTGGCCGGCGGCCAGGAGGTGCTCCCGCAGCGCCATCGCGTCGAGGTCGTGCAGGTCCTCGCCGCGCTCGAGCGCGAGGCACGCGGCGATGGCCGCCGACTGCCCGAGCACCATGAACACCGGCTCCATGCGGATCGAGCCGTAGGCGATGTGGGTCGCCGACAGGCACACCGGCACCATCAGGTTGCGACACTGCTCGGCGCGCGGCAGCAGCGCGCGGTAGCCGATCGGGTACGGCGCGAAGCCGTGCACCTGGACGTCGCCCTCGTTGCGGCAGAACCCCCGCGCGTCGACGTAGCGCTGCACGTTGTGCGAGTCCATGCCGTAGGCGCCGAGGCCCACGGGCTGGGTGGCGACGACCGTGCCGCGGCAGTGGCCCTCGTGCATCACCAGCGCGCCGCGCATGCGCCGCGCCTCGCGCACGTACGGCTGGTACGGCCAGTGCCCGTGGTCCGCGAACTCGTCGCGCGGCAGGCCGAACGCGGCGAAGTGCGCGCGCACCGCGGCCGGCACCCGCGGGTGGTTGGCCAGCGTCCACATCAGGCCCTGGGTCCAGCGCAGGTGCTCGGCCGCGATCCGCGCGCGCGTCGCGTCGTCGGCGGTGGCGTAGTCCCAGCTTCCGCCGATCAGGTCGGTCGACACGGCGAAGTTGTTGTTGCTGTCGGTCTTGCCGTTCGGCATCGGCACCGGGTGCCAGGGGCGGCGCAGGTCGCCGGCCTCGAAGTTCCGCAGCAGCAGCTCGTAGTGCTCTTCGTCGTAGTCGGGCGGCCGCGGCCACGGCACGCGGTTCTCGGGCACGTCGGTGGCGCAGATGCGCAGGCAGTAGGCCTGCACGCGGTGGTCGCCGTCGCCGTCCGTGCCCGGGCCGTCGCCGCGGACGCCGTACAGCAGTCCGCTCGACGGGTCGCCCGGCACCACGAACGGATCGACGTCGTGGGTGAACTGGTGCTTGTCGGCGAGCGCCGTGCGCACGCCGTTCAACGCCTCGTCGAACTCGGCGGCCGCCTCGCGCCCGACCCGGAAGTCGACGCCGGCGGCGGCCAGCAGGTCGCCTTCGTAGGACGCATCGACGAACATCGCGGCGCGCACGCGGCGCCGATCCCGGGTGCGCAGCTCGACGATGCGCGCGTCCGCGACCGTGACCCCGCCCGGCCCGCGGTCGAGCGACGCGTTGCGCCAGACCTCGACGTCGTGCTCGCGGCAGAAGCGCTCGAACACCGCCTCGGCGACGCCCGGCTCGAACGTCCACGCCGCGTCGTCGTCGGCGCGGTGGCCGCGGCCGCGGAAGTCCTCGCGCCGCTGCCATCGCCACGCGGCGTCGTCCTGGTAGTGCGTCCGGATCGCCCGATAGAACTCGCGGGCGAGGCCGCCGATCGCGGCCTTGTTGCCGATGTCGGTGGCGCCGAGGCCGTTGCTCGACATGCCGCCGAGGTGGCCGGTCGGTTCGATCAGCACGACGGTGCGGCCCATGCGCCGCGCCTGCACCGCGGCCATGACGCCGCCCGAGGTGCCGCCGTAGATCGCGACGTCGACCTCGCGGGCCGGCGACGGTGCCGGCGCCGCGGCGCACGCCGCCAGCAGCGCTGCGAGCGCGGCGGCGAGCGCGGCGGCGAGCGCGCGACCGGTCCTCACAGGCCGAGCTGCCAGTCCAGGCCGTTGGCCAGGTCGCCGAGCCCGAGCAGCGGCCCGCCGGCGGCGAACACCAGCGTCTGCAGCGTCAGGCGTGCGCCGATCAGGTCGAGCTGCGCCGGGATCGGCATGGCGAAGGTCCACTGTCCCGTCGCGTCGGTGCTGCCCCCGAACAGCGAGACGGCGGTCGCGAGGTCGACCTGCACCTGGCAGACGCCGATCTGCACACTGTGGGGCGGGCCGCCGCTGTAGGACAGGAGCACCGGTGCGGCGGGGCGCGTCGTGGTCATCGTCAGCTCGGCCGCGAGCCCGAGCCGCGGCGGCGTCGACGACAGCGTCGCCACGATGGGGCGGCAGCCGGGGGCCGTGTCCGCCCGCGTGGCGCGCTCGAGGTTCAGCATCCACGCGCCCTGGCCGTGGGTGACGACCAGCAGGTCGTCGGTGTCGGCCCAGATCAGCTGCTCGACGCAGACGTTCTCGGGGCCGCCCAGGACCGGAACCCAGCTCGCGCCCGCGTCCTCGCTGGTCCAGACCCCGAGGTCCGTGGCGGCGAACCACAGCGTGTCGACCGACGGGTGCATGGTGATCCAGCTGATCGGCAGCGCCGGCAGCGCGCCGGGGCCGGTGCCCGTGCGCTGGCGCCACGTGACGCCGGCGTCGAAGGTCTCCCACAGGTTGTCGCCGGCGTAGCCCATGAACGCGACCAGCACGTGGTCGTGGTCGGCGGCGTCGATGGCGATGCTGCTGATCCAGCGGTCGGGCAGCGAGCCGCCGGCGCCGTCGACCAGCGTCCAGGTCGGCGTCGCCGCGAGCGCGTCGGTCGACCGGTACAGTTCACCGTCGTTGTGCCCGGTCCACACCACGTCGGCGTCGCCCAGCGCGACGGCGACCGTCGAGTGGTTGCACGGCGCGTTGTCCTGGAAGTGCGCGTCGTCAGCCAGCCGCGGCACCGTGCAGCTGCGCTCGGGCCGCACCCGGAACCAGCTCGGCGGCGTGCCCGTGCGTACGTCGTCGGCGCGCCACAGCGAACGGCCGCACGCGTACATCCGATCGTGATCGTTCGGGTCGAGCGCGAAGTACGGGATGAAGTTGAACCCGGTGTCGGCGGTGGTGGCGCCGCGGATGCTGGTCCAGTTGGTGCCGCCGTTGACGCTGCGATAGAGGCCGAGCCGCTGGAAGCCGCCGTAGAACACCGTCGGGTGGGTCGGGTCGGCGGCGCAGAACCCGCCATCGCCGCCGATCACGCGCTGCCAGGTGGCGGCGCTGCCGGTGAAGCGGTTGGTGCCGTTGTCCTGCGCGCCGGCGACGATCACGCCGATGCTCGGCTGTGCCGCGGCGCCGTAGAACTGGGTGATGCCGAGGCCCTGGTTGAGCGACGTCCAGGTGCCGGTGCTCCAGTCGGGCCGGGTGTAGATGCCGCCGTCGTTGGCGACGTAGACGCGGCGGTTGCCCGGCGAGTACGCCGGGTGTTCGACGACCACGTGATAGTCGGCGTGCGCGCCGGCGGTGGTCTGCGTGCGGGTCTGGCCGCCGTCGGTGCTGGCGAAGAGCTGCACGCCACCGTAGAGGATGTTGGTGTCGTTGAGCGGGTCGACCCAGAGCAGGTTGTTGTAGAGCGAGTAGGTGGCGATGCCGAGCAGGCTCGTGCGCGCGAACGAAGCGCCGCCGTCGATCGATCGGAACACGTGGATCTCGTTGAACGCGTCGCTGCCGGTGGCGTAGACCACCGCCGGGTTGCTGCGCGCCCACGCGACCTCCATGCGGGTGCCGAACGTGCCGGTGGCCGGGGCCCAGCTGAGCCCGCCGTCGGTCGAACGCAGCACCACGCCGTCGCTGCGGCCGGCGATCGCCCGGGTGCCGTCGGTCGGATGGAAGTCGACGTCGAGCGCGCGTTGGGTGGTGCGGCGCGACCAGGAGACACCGCCGTCGGTGCTGCGCCAGATGCCGCTGCCGGTCGCGGCCAGCAGCACCGCCGCGTTCTGCGGGTCGTAGCACAGGCGGTTGGTGAACTCCCACTGCGCCGTCGCGGTGGTCGGGATCCGCGACCAGGTCAGGCCCGCGTCGAAGCTCTCGAACACGCCGGCGCCGCGCAGGATGGCGGTGTTGGACGAGCCGGCGTTGGCGTCGAAGAAGCCCTCGCCCGAGCCGAACAGCACGTGGTCCGGGTCGGCCGGGTCGAGCGCCATGCAGCCGCAGCCGAGCATCGTCAGCAGCCCGTTCAGCGGCTGCCAGGTGCCGCCGCCGTCGTCGCTGCGCCAGACGCCGCCGCCGGCGCTGCCGATCCACATGCGCAGGGGGTTGGTCGGGTGGATCAGGATCGCGCGGACGCGGCCGCCGACGTTCTCGGGGCCGAGCCAGGTCCACTGCGGGGCGGCCGCGCTCACGCGGCGCACGGACGCCAGCTGCATGCGGCGCTCGAACGCGCGCACCAGCGCGTCGTGCGGGATCGTGCCGTCCGCGAGCCGCCGCTGCTGGGACCGCTGCGCGATGCCGGCGGGGTGGTGCGCGTCGGCCGCGCGATCCGGATCGTCCCGCCCGACCCTCGAGGAGGGCGCGGCGCAGGCCGGCGCGAGGACCAGGGCGAACAGGAGCGGGAGCGGCAGCTGGGCGGGACGTCGCATGGGGCCTCCGACGGGCCACCATACTCCGAAGCCGCGGGCGGCGCGGTGCGTGCCCCTTCGCATATCATGCGGCAATGATCGCCCGCGCCCCGGTGCCCCTCGTGCTGTTCGCGCTGCTCGCGCCCGCCCAGGAATGGACCAACAGCGGCGGCAACGCCCGGCGCAACGGGTTGTCGCCGGAGTTCGGCCCGCTGCAGCCGCAGGTGCTGTGGAACAGCGCGCCGGGCTCGATCATCGCCTGGCAGCCGATCGTCGCCGAGGGCCTGGTGTTCGCGGTGCGGCAGACGGGCTTCCCGCCGGGCGGCGAACCCGGCGGCTCCCCGGTGTTCGCGCTCGACCTCGACACCGGCGGGATCGCCTGGACGGTGAACGTGCCGTACGCGTTCGGCGACTGGACGACGTGGCTGCTCGGCTACAGCGACGGCAAGGTGTACGCGTCGCGCGCCGGCAACGGCGCGTCGGTGCAGGCGCAGGTCCACGCCTACGACGCGGCCACCGGCGCGGTGGCGTGGACCTCGGTCGACGCGATCGATGCCGGCGCCTACGACGGCGTGGTGTTCGCGCCGGACGGGGACCTGATCGTCGCGTCGTTCCGGACCATCTGGCGCATCCGCGCCAGCGACGGCACGACCGCCTGGACCGCGAGCCGGCTGGGCTCGGTCAGCGGCAACTGCGGCGCCGCGGTGTTCGGCGACGCGGTCTACGTCGCCGACGCGGCGCCGGGCGGCAACGTGATCAAGCGCTACGACCTCGCGACCGGCGCCTTCCGCTACCAGGGGCCGCTGATGCCGGGCTTCCTGAGCCAGCACACGCCGATGGTCGGCGCCGACGGCACGATCTACTACAACCGCGCGCAGAACAACGCGACGGTCGACTTCTTCTACGCGTTCGACGACGACGGCAGCGCGATCACGCAGCGCTGGTCGGCGCCGTCGATGCCGGGCGCCGGCGCGGAGTACGGGGTCGGTCCCGACGGCTCGGTCTACATGGTCGCGCCGGGCGAGATCCTGACGCGCCGCGACGCCGCGACCGGCGCGGTGCTCGACACCTGGCCCACGGCGCTCGGCGCGTCGACCACGCGGTTCGCGATCGACGCCGACGGGCGGGTGTTCGTGTCGAACGGCGGCTTCGCGACCGGGACGCTGTTCTCGTTCGAGGCCGACCTGACGCCGCGCTGGTCGCTGCCGGTGCCCAACATCAACATCGGCGGCCCGTGCCTCGCGCGCGACGGCACGCTGGTCGTCGCCGGCGTCGGCGGCAACGTCACGGCGCTGCGCACGCCGAGCCCGTGGACGCAGCTCGGCGGCGGCATCGCCGGCGCCGGCGGCGTGCCCGCGCTGCGCGGCCGCGGCTCGCTGACGGTCGGCAACACGGTGACGCTGACGACGAGCGGCGGGCCGGCCGGCGGCTTCAGCTGGCTGATCGTCGGGCTGTCGGCCGTGAACGTGCCGGCGTTCGGCGGCACCCTGGTGCCGAGCCCCGATCTGGTGGAGTTCGTGCCGCTCGACCCGGCAGGCGGCAGCGAGGTCGCGTTCCCGTGGTTCGCCGGCGTCGCCGTCGGCACGCCGCTGTGGTGGCAGGTGGCGATCCTCGACCCGGCGGCGCCGTTCGGGGTCGCCGCCACCGACGCGCTGCGCAGCGCGGCCAACTGAGTCGTCGACGAACGGGGCCGTTGACGAGCGGGGCCGTTGACGAACGGGGCCGTCGACGATCAGGGCAGCTGCATCGCCAGCACGCCGCACGCCTTGATGGCGACCTCGAGCGCGTCGGCGCCGGGTGACCACTCGACGCCGGTCAGCACGCCGATCGCGCGGCCGTCGAGGTCGAACAGGCCGCCGCCGCTGAAGCCATCCAGCGGCAGCGCGCCGGCGACCGGCAGCAGCTGCAGCGGATCGCCGTCGACGACGCGAAGCAGCAGCGACAGCGGGGCCAGCGGCTCCGCCATCTGGTGATCCGAGCGCGCAATGCGCCCGTCGGGCAACATCCCGCAGACGTCGGGATAGCCGAGCGCGAGGACGAGTTCGCCGGCGGCGAGGGCAGAGGCGCGCACCGGGACGCACGCGTCGACCGGTTCGGTCGGCCGCAGCACGGCGTAGTCCAGGCCGTCCTCGTAGACGCACTCGGTCATCGTGGCCGCGACACGGTCGCCGGCCGGTGTGGCGAGGTGGGTGACCCGGTCGTCGGCGGTGGTCGCGAACGTGTGTGCCGCGCTCAACACCAACGGGCTGCCGTCGCGCGCGGTGACCAGCACGCCGGAGCCGGCGTTCTGGCCGTACGACCCGAGCCCGTGGAACCCGTGGCGCACCGCGACGCGGACCGTCGCGCCCTCGGCGCGGGCGCGCGACGCGGCGAGGCGGTCGCGCGTGGTCGGATCGAGTTGTTCGACGAACCGGCGGGTCGCCTCCTCGCCGGCTGCCAGCAGGTCGAGCGTGGTCAGGACGCGGCCGTCGACGCCGGGCAACGGGCCCGGCCGGGGCAGGGGCAGCGATCGCGACGGCGTGGAACATGCCGCGAACAGGCCGAGCGTGAGCACGGCGGCGCGGCGATGGCGGTGAGGGGACTGCACGCCGCGAGTATCCCGGGACCGTGGCGATCGGGCCAGGGCGCGCCCGCGGCGCCCCGCTACGCTGGCTCGATGATCCTGTTCGGTCGTCGGGTCTCCTGGGCAGCGGTGTCCGTCGTGCTGCTCGGCTGCGGCGCGGCGCCGCCGCCGGCCGCGGTCGAGGTGCGCAGCTGGGGCACCATGCGCGAGGTCCTGCGCGAAGGCCGGAGCGAAGGGCGGGTCGCGCCGGCGGCGGTGACGGGCGCCAGCACGATCGGCGTCGGCGCGCTCGAGAGCCTCGCCGGCGAGGTCACGATCCTCGACGGCCGGGCGCTGGTGGCGACGGCCGCCGCCGGCGACGCACGCTGCGCGGTGCGGCCGGCGGCGCCGACCGAGCGCGCGGCGCTGCTGCTGGTCGCCGACGTGCCGCGCTGGACCGGGCACGCGGTCGGTCCGTGCGCCAGCTACGACGACCTCGAGCGCGCGATCGCCGCGCTGCTGACGGCGCGCGGCCACGACCTCACGCGGCCGGTGCCCGTGCGCGTCCGCGGCCGCGCGCGCGAGCTGGCGCTGCACGTGATCGCCGGCGCCTGTCCGGTGGCCACGCCCGACGGGCCGCCGCCGTGGCGACACCGCGCGCCGGCGGCGGCGGTGGAGCTGGTCGGCGTGTTCGTCGACGGCGGCGCCGGGCGCTTCACGCACCACGGTCGTCGCAGTCACCTGCACGCGGTCGCCGGCGCGGTGATGGGGCACCTCGACGCGGTGGTGCTCGACGACGCAGTGGTGTCGTTGCCCGCGCCCTGACCACCCAGCCCTCGCCCTCGCCCTCGCCCTCGCCTTTGCCCTTGCCTTGCCCGCGCGAAGCGCGGGCCGGCTACCGCGCCGCCTCCTGCGCATCGCGCGCGTAGCGCCCCATGCCGACGCCCAGCGGCAGCGTCGCCAGCACCAGCGCCGCGGCGACGAAGAACGGCACGCTGATCCCGAGGCGGTCGAACGCCCACCCGTACATCAGCGGCAGCACGATCTTCAGCAGGCCGCCGTAGGTCTGCTGCAGTCCCATGTAGAGCCCGCGGTCCTGCTGGCCGATCACGCGCGACAGCAGCGACGTCACGCACGGGAACGTGAACGCGGTGCCGAGCGGCAGCATGCCGACCGCCAGCGCCAGCGACAGCAGGCCGGTGGTGAACGGCAGCGCCAGCATGCCGGCGGCCAGCAGCAGCACGCCGAGCCGCGACAGCCGCGCCTCGCCGAACCGGTCGACCATGCGGCCGAGCAGCAGCACCCGCGTGAACACCGAGATCGCGCCGATGTACATGTACAGGTAGCCGATCGTCTCCTCCGTGAAGCCGAGGTGGCGCTCGAGGAACAGCACCATGGTGCCGCCGATGCCCTGGAAGGCGCCGATCGCCACCGCGTAGATCAGGATCAGCCGCGACGACGGCAGGCGGATCCGGGTCAGCACCTCCAGCATCGCCGCGCGTGTGCGCACGCGCGGCCGCTGCGGGTCGTGCGCGCGTTCGGTGTTCGACTCCTTCAGGTAGACCGCGGCGAACACCATGTTCAGCACGCACAGCAGCGCCGCGACCACGCCGGGCGCGGCGCGGCCGAGCTGCAGCGTGGCGCTGCCCGGCGCGAGGTCGACGTCGCCGAGCTTGACGGCCTGCGAGCCGAGCACCGGTCCGAGCGCCACGCCGAGGTTGGTGGCCGCCGACAGCCAGCCGAGCGCGCGGGCGCGCTGCTCCGGCGCGGTCGAGTCGGCGACGTAGGCCTGGATGACGCCGACGGTGCCGCCGCCGGCGCCCTGGACGACGCGCGACAGCAGCAGCAGGGCGATCGAGTCGGCGAAGCCGAAGATCAGGTAGCCCGCCGCCGACGCGCCGAGCGCCACCAGCAGCGTCGGGCGCCGGCCGAAGCGGTCGGAGAACCGGCCCCAGCGCGGCGCGCTCAGCGACTGCGCCAACGTGAACGCGACGATCACCACGCCGGTCAGCAGCCCGGTGTCGAGCGACAGTCCGAGCACCCGGACGCCGTCGCCGCCGAGCCGCTGGACGTAGAACGGCAGCAGCGGCACCAGCATCAGCAGCCCGACCATGTCGACGAAGGCGCTGAACATCAGCACCAGCAGGCGGGCCGGGATCCGGCGCATCTCGCGCACGAGGACCAGGACCATCAGGATCCCGAGCCCCCAGAGCGTCGCCACCACCAGCGGCGAGTCGAGGGCGTGATCGAGGTCGAGGTCGGGCATCGCGACCGGGACGAGTTACCGCACCGGCTGCGCGATTGGGAGCGAGCGGACCCGAATCCTGGCGCCGGGTCCGCGCGCGGATCGGATCGATCAGTTCGGCGTGTAGACGAGGCCGGTGTCGAGCGTGCTCGGCCAGACGCCGCCGCCGAGGATCAGGAAGGTGCCGTCGTACATCGGCGTGCAGGTGTGGGCCGCCAGGCTCCGCGCGCCGCCGCCGCTGCCGAGTCCCACCGACGTCAGCTGGGTCGCGGCGGTGCCGTCGTGCAGCACGACCTGCGCCGTCGTCTGCAGCGTGTCGAGCCCGCCGGTGAAGCCGCCGATGATCAGCGCGCCGCCGGCGAACGGCACGTGGGTGTGGAAGCCGGCGGCCACGGGCAGCGGCGCGGTGGCCGCCCAGGTGGTGCCGTTCCAGACGGCGCAGGCGGCGCCGGCGACCGCCGGACGGTTGGCGCCGAGGCCCTGCGGCGTGCCGGGAACGAGGCCGCCGGTGATCAGCACGTCGCCGTTCGGCAGGACCGAGGCGCCGTGGAACGCGCGCTCCGGCACCACTGGCAGGAGGCCGCCCAACGCTGCGGTCGGGGTGTAGGTCAGGGTCGTCGGGTCGAAGACCTCGCACGATGTGGTCCACAGCGGCGTCTGGCCGGTCTGTCCGGTCGTGGGGTCGACGCTCGAGGTGCCACCGCTGATGCCGCTGACGAGCAGCACGCTGCCGTTCGGCAGCAGCGTCTGCGAGTGGCCGAAGCGGCGCGCCGCCATGTTGGGGACCGGCGTGAACAGGCCGGTCACCGGGTCGAAGATCTCGGCGGTGTTCTGCGCGGTGTTGAGGCGCGCGGCGAGCTGCGTCCCGGCGTTCTGCCAGTCGCTGACGCCGCCCGAGATCAGCACGCGGCCGTCGTTCAGCAGCGTCACCGCGTGACCGGCGCGCGGTGCGTTCATCAGACCGGCGAGCGAGAAGGTGTTGGTGGCCGGGT
Organism: Planctomycetota bacterium; assembly: GCA_050245995.1. Taxonomy (GTDB): domain Bacteria; phylum Planctomycetota; class UBA1135; order UBA1135; family UBA2386; genus JBFWWV01. The sequence goes on from JBFWWV010000006.1 coordinate 139,316, forward strand.
CGAACGTCTCGCAGGTGGCGGTGACGAGGCCGCCGTTGGTGACGCCGCCGGTGATCAGGATGCGGCCGTCCTGCAGGCGCACGGCGCGGTGGCTCGCGCGCGGCAGCAACAGGCTCGGCAGCGGCGTCGTGCTGCGGGTGAGCGGCGAGTAGAGCTCGGCGCTGGCCAGCGGCACGGGCACGATGATGCTGCCGGTGGCGCCGCCGCAGACCAGCACCTCGGTGAGCGGGTCGCGCGGATCGGTGGCGAGCGCGGTCGCGGTGTGCAGCTGGCGCGCGGTCGCCATCGGCGCAGTCGGTTCCCAGGCATCGGGCAGGGCCCACTCGACGCGCACGGTCTTGCTGACGCTGATGCCGGCCAGCTCGAAGGTGGCGGCGTGGAAGAACAGCGGCGGGTCGGTGGGGAGCGGGAACCCGGGCGGCAGGGTCAGCAGTCCGGCGCCGTCGCCGTTGGCGTCGAGGCCGAAGGTGAACGTCTGGTAGGCGGGCGACAGCAGGTCGATGCCGAGGTTGCCGAAGCCCGGGACGAAGGTCGGGCCGATGCCGTCAGAGACGCCGAGGATGCAGATCGGCAGCGGCGTGGTCGGCGAGCCGTAGCCGACGACGAGCTGCTGGCCGAGCACGCCCGGGGTGTTGACGATGTAGGCGCCGACGGCGCCGCTGCCGTGGAACGGGTTCTGCGCCGCGCCGGTGGCGGCGAGGACGAGCGCGGCGACCAGGAGAGAGCAGGCCGGGGATGGGCGATGGAGCATCGTTCGGTTCGGGGGTAGAGGCAGCAGGAAGGAGTGTAGCGCCGCGCCGGGCCGCAGCGGGTTCGCCGCAGCGCATCGGCCGGCGTGACACGCCGGTGGGACGGAGAGGATCAGTTCGGGGTGTAGACCTGGCCGTCGGCCAGTGTGGACGGCCAGGCCGCGCCACCCAGCACCAGGAAGGTGCCGTCGTACAGGGGCGTGCAGGTGTGCATGCCGCGCTGCGCCGCGCCGCCGCCGGTTCCCAGCGGCGCCAGCGACGTCACGGCCACGCCGTCGTGCAGCACCACCTGGCCGGTCGGGGTCAGCTGGGTGAGGTCGCCGGTGACGCCGCCCATCACCAGGGCGCCGCCGCCGAAGTCGACCTGGGTCGCGAACGCCGCAGCGGTCGGAAGGGATGTCGTGCTGCTCCAGTTGATTCCGTCCCAGACGGCACAGCTGAGGCCGGCCACGGCCGGGGAGCCCTGGGTCTGCGCCTGCACCAGGCCGCCACAAACCAGCACGCTGCCGCCGGGCAGGAGCGAGGCGCCGTGAAAGGCGCGGCTCTGCGTCGGCAGGAACGGCCCCAGCGCCGTCGTCGCCGCGAACGTCAGCGACGCCGGGTCGAACACCTCGCACGTCGCCGTCCAGATCGGCACCTGGAACACGTTGCCGCTGAGATCGAACGACGTGGAGCCGCCGTTGATGCCGCTGACCACCAGCACGCGGCCGTTGTTCAGCAGGGTCTGCGAGTGACCGAAGCGCTTCGCCGCCATGACGGGAAGCGGCGTGAACAGGCCGGTCACCGGGTCGAACAGCTCAGCCGAGTCCTGCGCGGTGTTCAGCCGCGCCGTGAGCTGCGACGCGGCGTTCTGCCAGTCGCTGACGCCGCCCGTGATCAGCACGCGGCCGTCGTTCAGCAGCGTCACCGCGTGGCCGGCGCGCGGAGTCGTCATCAGGCCGGCGAGCGAGAAGGTGTTGGTGGCCGGGTCGAACGTCTCGCAGGTGGCGGTGACGAGGCCGCCGTTGGTGACGCCGCCGGTGATCAGGATGCGGCCGTCCTGCAGGCGCACGGCGCGGTGGCTCGCGCGCGGCAGCAACAGGCTCGGCAGCGGCGTCGTGCTGCGGGTGAGCGGCGAGTAGAGCTCGGCGCTGGCCAGCGGCACGGGCACGATGATGCTGCCGGTGGCGCCGCCGCAGACCAGCACCTCGGTGAGCGGGTCGCGCGGATCGGTGGCGAGCGCGGTCGCGGTGTGCAGCTGGCGCGCGGTCGCCATCGGCGCAGTCGGTTCCCAGGCATCGGGCAGGGCCCACTCGACGCGCACGGTCTTGCTGACGCTGATGCCGGCCAGCTCGAAGGTGGCGGCGTGGAAGAACAGCGGCGGGTCGGTGGGGAGCGGGAACCCGGGCGGCAGGGTCAGCAGTCCGGCGCCGTCGCCGTTGGCGTCGAGGCCGAAGGTGAACGTCTGGTAGGCGGGCGACAGCAGGTCGATGCCGAGGTTGCCGAAGCCCGGGACGAAGGTCGGGCCGATGCCGTCAGAGACGCCGAGGATGCAGATCGGCAGCGGCGTGGTCGGCGAGCCGTAGCCGACGACGAGCTGCTGGCCGAGCACGCCCGGGGTGTTGACGATGTAGGCGCCGACGGCGCCGCTGCCGTGGAACGGGTTCTGCGCCGCGGCGGCGGCGGTGAGGCCGAGGGCGACGAGGACGCGGAGCGACGCAGGGAGGCGTGGGTTCATCGGGCTGGGGGGTGGTCCGGACGACCAGGGTCGCGATCGGGAGGTCCCGACCCCGGCCAGCCTACGCGCGAGGCGTCGGGGGCGAGAGCCGCCCGACGTGTTCTCGACGCAGGTCGGCGGAATGCCGTTGCCGCGGGGCGCCGGGCGACCGGGCAGCGCAGGCCGGAGGGACGGGGCTTCGATCGGTGCAGGCGGTTCGGGGGTATGGACTTGTGCCGATCGTGGCCGAGCCGACCGGTCCCTTGGCTGTGGGGGTGCTCGGCTTGGCGGCGACGACGCGGTCCGCGAGAGCAACTGACGGGCCCGCGAAGTCGATTCCGGGCGGCCCGGGCGCCGTTCCGCCGCCCGCGATCCCGGGCAGAACGGAGCCGCTGCGCCGCGACCGGCCCGCGCGCCGATAGCTGGCCCATGCACCTCGAGACCCTGGAGCCGGGCCACGTCGTGTGGCGCAGTCGTCGCCGCGGCGCCGCGGCGGTCCTGGCCGTCGGCGTCCTCGGCGCGGCGCTGGCCTGGTCGTCGACCGGCGGCGTCGGCCCGCCGGCCGGGTGGATCGCGTTCGGGCTGTCGCTCGCGCTGGCGCTCGGCGCGGCCATCGCGCTGACATGCCGCACGACCATCGAGCTGTCGCCGCCGGGTTTGCGCGTGCTGCGCCAGCGGTTCGCCAGCTTCGACGAGCGCGCGGCGCCGCGCGCGGCGCTGCAGGCGGTGCGGGTGCGCGGCGAGATCGTCGTGTCCCACGGCGAACACGGCACGCAGCAGTCGATGCGCTACCACGTCGAGCTGCAGCTCGACGGGTGCCGTGAGCTGCCCGCCGCGGTGCCGCTGTGGCGCGGATCGAGCGAGGTGCGGGCGCGCGCGTTCGCCGAGCGCAGCGCGCGCGCGGCGAACGCGCCGTTCGCCGACGCGGTGGGCGACGAGGTCGTGCTGCGCGCCGCCGACCGGCTCGACCGGCGACCGGAGACGCGGCGGCCCTTCCCCGTGGCGTACGGTCCCGATGCGCCGCCGCCCGGCGTGACGGTCGACGACGACGGCGCGGTCGACATGCGCGGGCTGGTGCCGCCCGATCGTCGGCGCCTCCTGCGCCTGCTCCCGTTGCTGCTGGTGCCGCTGTGCGCTGCCAGCGTCGCCGTCACCGTGCTGGTGGTGCCGGCGCGGGCGCTGGCGCTGCTGCTGCCGGCGGTGCTGGGCATCGAGCTGTTCGCGCTGGGGCTGCTGGTGTTCGTCGCCAACTGCCGCACCCGCATCACCGTGGAGGAGGGCCGGCTCCGCTGCACGCACGGCCTGTTCGGCGCGGCCTTGCGCACGCTGCAGGTCGAGAGCGACCGCGTCGAGCAGGTGCGCGTGCAGACCGGCGCCTCGCAGGCGCCGGTGCTGGAGCGCGGCGTCGCCGTCGTCACCGACGCTCAGGTGCTGGTCGTCGGCCGCGGGCTCGATGCCGGCGCCTGCGGCTGGCTGGCCGCCTGGCTCGAGGAGCGGTTGTGGCCGGACCTGCCGGTGCGCGACGACGGCCCGGCGCCGATCGCGCGCAGCCGCGCCTCGACCGCGTCGACCGTGGCGTCGAGGGTCGAGGTGCCCGCCGTCAGCCCGATGCAGCGGTAGCGCCGCACCCAGTCCGGATCGAGTTCGGCCGCGGCCTCCACCTGCGTCACCGGCACGCCGGCCGCGCGGGCGGTCGCGGCGAGCCTTTGCGTGTTGTTCGAGCCGCGGCCGCCGACGACGACCAGCGCCTCGACGTTCGGCAGCAGGTCCTGCAGTGCCTGTTGCCGCGCCCGTGTCGGCGCGCACACGGTGTCGACGAAGGCGACGTCGGCGTCGGGGTTGGCGGCGCGGAGCGCGGCGAGCAGTCGCGCGGCGGTCGCGGTCGGCAACGTGGTCTGGCACACGACGCCGAGGGGCGCGCTGCCGAGCGCGCGCACGTCCGCCTCGGTCTCGATCACGACCGCATCCCGGTGGTCCTCGACCAGACCGCGCACCTCGACGTGGCCGTGTTTGCCGAGCACCACGAGGCGGCGGCCGGCCGCCGCCAGGGTGTGCGCGGCGGCGTGCGCCTTCTCGACCAGCGGGCAGGTGGTGTCGATCAGCTGCTTGCCGGCGGCGCCGAGGCGCGCGCGTTCGCGGGCGCTGATGCCGTGCGCCGTGATCAGCACCGCCGGCGTCGCCGGCACGCCGCGCGTCACCTCGTCGCTGGCGCGGAACCCGCGCCGCTCGAGGTCGCGCAGCACTTCGGGGTTGTGCACCAACTCGCCGTGGACCGTGACGTCCCGCGGCGCCGGCAGGCGGGTCATCGCCGCCAGCGCGTCGCGGACGCCGAAGCACATGCCGAGCTCGGTGGCGCGGAGGACGATCATCGGGGTGTCGATACTTGGCAGTGCAAAGTGAAAAGCCGTGAAACGGCCCGTGAGCGTTCCCGGCGGATCAGGCCGGCGAGAAGCCGGTCGGGGCCTTCTGCTTGCGGCCGCCGCGGCCGCTCCTGGCGGCCTGCATCGCGTCGGCCACGACCGACTCGAGCACGCTGACGTACTCGACGAATCGGCGGCGGCCGTCGTCGGTCAGCCGGCACAGCGTCTGCGGCCGGCGGCCCTTGAAGCCCTTCCAGATCTCGACCAGCGCGGCGTCCTGCAGCACCGTCAGGTGCCGGCTGAGGTTGCCGTCGGTGAGCTGGCACAGGTCCTTGAGATCGGTGAACAGCAGGCCGTCGGGCCGCGCCGCCAGCGACGTCAGGATGCCGAGCCGCGCCTTCTCGTGCATGACGCGGTCGAGGCCGTCGTAGGCATAGCGGCCGGCGGGGCGCTCGGGCTTCTTGTCGGTCATCGGCGCACCTCCCCGGACAGCCGCCGCGGCGGCGCCGCCGGGCGCTCGTGGCTCCACCACAGGATCGCGGCGAGGCCGCCCTGGCCGAGCGCGAACGGCAGTCCCATCACCCACGGCTGCAGCGCCGCCTCGCCGAGCCACAGGCTCAGCGCGCCGGTGGCGAGGTACCAGGCGCCGACCGCGAACGCCGGCGGCGGCAGCAGCCGCACCGCCGCGAGGTTGCCGAGGCCGAACACCAGCTGCCACAGCCCCGGCAGCAGCCACAGCAGCTCGGGCAGCCGCAGCGCCACGAAGGTCGTGACGATCGCGCCGACGACCAGGCACGGCGTGAACTGCTGCACCGCCAGCACCGCGTTGGCGACGCTCAGGCGCGAGCCCGATTCGCGGACGCGCCGCGCGATCTCCAGCGCCGCGGCGAGCGCCGAGATCGTGGCGGCGCCGATCCACAGGACGAGCCAGGGCAGCGGCGCGCGCAGCGGGTCCGGGATCCAGAGCGCCTGCGCCATCGCGGCCAGCAGGGCCAGCCCGCCCGACAGCGCCACCGGCAGGGCGCGCAGCCCGCGCAGCCGGTCGGTGGCCGCGAGCTGGGTGCGGATCGTCGAGATCTGGTCGAAGGCGTCGCGGAGTTCCATGGGGTCCCTTGCCGGGGCATTGGGCTTTGCAACGGAAAGTATCGGTTCGTGGGGCGGCGTCAAGGGCCCGCTCCCCGTCCCCCGTCCCCCGTGCCCAGGCGCGCGCAGCGCGCCGGTGCCCAGCGGCGCGCAGCGCCGCGGTGCCCAGGCCGCGCGCAGCGCGGCCGGTGCCCGCCCGCGCGCAGCGCGGGCTGGAGCGAAGGTGGGGATTGCGCGAAGCGAGCCTGCGCGCGCTTCGCGCGCGCAGGAAGGCAAAGGCGAAGGCGAAGGCAAAGGCGAAGGCAACGGGCAAAGGCGAAGGCAGAGGCGCACTCCACCGGGGCCCGCTCCATCGCGCAATCCAACCCAGCGCGCGCTCCGCGCGCGCGGGCACCGGCGGGCGCGCTGCGCGCGCCCGCCTGGGCACCGCCGCGCTTCGCGCGGCTGGGCACCGCGGCGCGCAGCGCCGCTGGGCACGGGCCGCGCTTCGCGCGGCGCGGGGTGGGGATTACCGCAGCTTCTCGAACTCGTCGCCCGGCGTCCACGTCGGCGCCGGGCCGGCCGCCGTGCGCAGCAGGCAGTCGAAGATCAGCCGCACGTCGTCGACCGCGCCGTCGAAGTTCCACCACCCGGCCAGCTCGTCGCTGGGCTGGTGGTAGTGCGTCGCGGTGTAGCTCGCCTTCATGCGGCGGCGGTCCTCGGGGCGGTCCACGAAGTCGTTGCCCGACTTGAAGTACGCGGCCGGCACGCCGATGCGGGCGAAGTTGAAGTGGTCGCTGCGGTAGAACAGGCCGAGGTCGGTGTTGCCGTCCGGCTCGAGGCGGCGGCCGTGCTCGCGCGCGACCTCCTCGGCGAGCGCGGTCAGGCTGTTCTTGCCGTGACCGATGAACTCGACGTCGTGCGTCGGTCCCCAGATGCCGACGCCGTCGATGTTGTAGTTGGCGATCGCCTGCTTCTTGTCGAACGGCAGGCGCGCGGCCAGCCACTCGGAGCCGAGCAGTCCGGACTCCTCGGCGGTGACCGCCGCGAACAGCAGCGAGCGCGGCGGCGCCGGGTCGAGCGCGCGGCAGGCGCGCGCGATCGCCAGCATCGCCGCGGTGCCCGAGGCGTTGTCGAGCGCGCCGTTGTAGATCTCGTCGCCGCGGCGTTCGCGGCCGATGCCGAGGTGATCGAAGTGCGCGGTGACCACCACGTACTCGGAGGCCAGCGCCGGGTCGCTGCCCGGCAGCACGCCGAGCACGTTCGCCGAGCGCAGCTCGCGCACCGTGTTGCGCGCGCCGAGCGACACCGTGACGCCGAGCGGAACCGGCGCGAACTCGCGCGACTCCGCGCGCTGGCGCAGCGCGTCGAGGTCGTGGCCGCCGAGCGCGCACAGCCGGCGCGCCGCGTCCTCGCTGCACCACGAGCGGATCGGCAGCTGCGGCTCGCCGTCGGGGAACGGCAGCCAGAAGTTCTCGCGGCCATGCGTGCCCTGGATGACCTGGAACGGGTATCCGGCCGACGGCGTGGTGTGGATCACGATCGCGCCGACCGCGCCGCGCCGTGCGGCCTCCTCGTACTTGTAGCTCCAGCGGCCGTAGTAGAGCCGCGTGCGGCCGGCGAACAGGTCGGGGTCGGTGCTCGGGTCGTTGTTCATGACCAGCAGCACCTTGCCGCGCAGCAAGGCATCGCCGAAGTCGTCCCAGCGTTGCTCGGGCGCGTCGATGCCGTAGCCGACGAACACCAGCTCGGCGTCGTCCCACTGTGCGGTGGCCGCCGGGTTGCCCGCGACCGCGGTGTAGTCGGTCGGCGCCTCGAACGCGGCCTCGCCCTCCGCGCCGCGTGCGCGCAGCGGCGCGGTGACCTCGGTGGTGATGCCGAGGATCGGCACCGCCTGCTCGAACGAGCCGTCGTCGCCGGCCGGCCGCAGGCCGCAGCGCTCGAACTCGCTGGCGATGTAGGCGCGCGCGAGCTGGTCGCCGCGCGAGCCCGTGCCGCGGCCCTCGAACAGGTCGCTCGACAGCAGGCGGATGGCGCCCTCGAGCGCCGGCCCGGTGATCTCGCGCGCGGCGGCGGTGTCGGCAGAGGCACGCGCCGCGGCCTGGCTGCGGCCGCCGGGGGCGGAGCAGCCGCAGACGAGCAGCGCGGTGAGTGGAACGAGCGGGGCGAGGCGGAGTCTGGTCATCGTTCGGTGGCGGTCTGCATCAGGAAGGTCAGGTCGGCGCCCGGCTCGAGTTCGCGCGGCACGCGGCCGCGTTCGAACAGGCGCGCGCGCGTGGAGCCCAGCAGCGTGGCGGCGTCGCCGCGCACGCGGACCCAGCCGCCCTCGCGCAGCCCGAGGACCGGCGCGCGGTTCTCCTCGTGGAACTGCAGCAGGCGCTCCTCGCGGGTCTCGCCCATGTGGGTGCTGCCCGGGATCGGGTCGAGGTAGTGCGGGTTGATCTGGAACGGCACCAGCGCCAGCGCCGCGAACGTCGGCGGCTCCGTGATCGGCATGTCGTTGGTGGTGCGGATCGACGGCGTCGCGACGTTGGTGCCCGCGCTGCTGCCGACGTACGGCATGCCGGCGCGCGCGCGCGCGGCGATCGCGGCGGCCGCGCCGGTGCGGTGCAGTCGGTCCAGCAGCCGGAAGGTGTTGCCGCCGCCGACGAACACCGCCTCGGCCGCGCCGATCGCTGCCAGCGGGTCGGGTTCGCGGTGGATCGAGCGCAGCTCCACGCCGAGCGCGGCGAACGCGGGCGCAGCCTTCCGGGCGTAGGTGTCGTGGTCGGCCAGGGCCCAGGGCACGAACAGGATCGAGCGCACGCCGTCGAGGTGCGCCTGCAGATCCTGCTGCACGTGCGCCAGGTAGCCGCCGCCGTGCATGGTCGAGTTGGAGATCAGCAGCAGCCGGCGCATGGCCGGCGATGGTAGGTGGTGCGGCGCCGTGGTTCCACGCCGCCCGGCGCTACTGCAGCCGTGCCGCGAGCTCGGCCTCGCCGCGGGCCTGCAGCTCGCGCGCCACCCGGCGCTGGATGCCCTCGGGCGTGCGCTCGAGGCCGTCCTGCGCGGTCATGCTCGCCGGCCGCAGCGCCCGCGCCGCCAGCAGGTCGGCGACCGCGCCGGCGGCGTCGCCGTCGAGGTGGCGTTGCAGCGCGCGGCCGGCCAGCGCCAGCGTCGCGAAGTGGTCGGCGGTGTCCGCGTAGTCCGCGTTGGCCGCGACGCTCTCCGCGAAGCGATCGACGCAATCGGTGTAGGCCGCGCGCGCCTGCTGCGGCCGCTGGTCGCGCACGTGCAGCTCGGCGGCGACGATCGCCGCGTAGCCGGCGAACCACTCGGCGGTGGCGACGTCGCCGTCGGCGTCGGTGACGTCGGCGACGAAGTCGGCGTACTCGCGGCGCAGCCGCTCGGCGCCGCGGTCGGCGGTGATGCGGCGGCGGAACGCGTCGTGCAGGTCGCGATCCCAGGGCCAGCGCCGCAGCGCCTGCCGCAGCAGGTCCTGCGCCGCGCGGCGGCCGCCGAAGAACGCGAGCAGCCGGGCGCCATCGATCGCGTCGCGCGCGGTCGCCAGCGGCTGCGAGACCAGCGCCGCGAACGCGAATGCGGCGTCGCGCACCGGCTCGGCGGCGACCGCGTTCGGGTCGGCCTCGACCGCGGCGTAGGCCGCCGCGGCCTGGGCGCGCGCGAAGCTGCGCAGCAGCTCGGCGCCGAGCCACGGGTGGTCGGCCAGCGCGTCCTGCACGGCGCGGTCGAGCGCCTCGCGCGCCGCCAGCACCGCCTGCGGTCCGCGGCCGAGCTGCCACTGCGCCACGGCCTCGATCGCCTGCTTGCCCCAGGCGAAGTCCTTGGCCTGGATCCGCTTCGCCGCGCGGCGCGCGTCCTCGAACAGCAGCGACACGGTGGCGCCGCCCTCGGCCGCCTGCAGCATCGCCAGCTCCAGCGTCGCGGTCGCCTGGCGGAGCCGCAGCGCCGCGTCGCGCGGCGCCTTCTTCACCAGCCCGTCGACCTCGTCGAGGTCGGCTTCGACGGCGGCGCGGTCCCGTCCGGCCCCGGTGCCGAAGCACCGCTCGCGGTGGACGTGGGGCGAGTGCGCGGTCTCGGCCAGCCCGGTGTCGACGGCGCGGCGGCCCGTCAGGTAGGCGGCGGCGGCCGCGTCGTTCGCGGCGACGCGCTCGGCCGCGGCCAGCAGCGCCTGCTCGAGGTCGGCGTCGTCGCAGCGGGCCACCGCGTCCTGCAGGTCGATCACCGCAGCCGGCGCGGCGATCGCGGCCAGCGACCGCGCCGCGGCCGCGAACACCGCGTCGTCGTCGTCGCGCAGGCCCATCCGCAGCACGTCGAACGGCGCGCCGTCGAGCTCGCCGCACCGCCGCAGCAGGGCGAGCCGGCCGTCGCGGTCGGCGTCGCGGTAGCGCGCCTCGGCCGCGCGGCGGCCGCGGGCGTCGCGCCGCGCCAGCAGCGCGCCGAGGTCGTCGGGCAGGTCGGGGCGCGCGCGGTCGCCGGCGTGCTGTGCGATCGCGTCGATCGCGGTCTGCATGCTGCCGTCGAGGAACCGGTCGAACAGCACCTTGCCGTTCGCGTCGACGGCGACGTGGCGCGGCGCGTAGCGCTGCCCGCCGAACCAGCGCGCGTACAGCTCGGGCTCGATGTTGGCGTGCTCGCTGCAGGTCACGCCGGGGAACCGCGGGCACTCGACGCGGCGGCCCAGGCCGTCGTAGTCGGTCTCGGTGTGGCGATCGGGCGACGCGACCACGCAGACGTAGCCGCGCGTCCGCGCGACGAACTCCGGGTCGCGGTAGGTCGTGTTCGCGAAGCGCTCGCAGAACGTCTCGCCGTCGGCGTTGACGCAGATCAGCAGCGGCTTGCCGGTGGCGCGCTGCAGCGCCAGCGCGTCGTCGAGCGAGCGCTGCCAGTCGATGCCCGCTTCGTCGACGGGACGCACGGCCGGGGGCGGCGTCGCGGCCGGTGTCGACGACGGCGGGGCCTGCGGCAGGAGGAGGACGAGGGCGGGCAACCAGGTCATGCGGCGCGGCATTCTACGGGCGGCGGCGCCGCCGGCGCGCCTGCGCTGGCAAACGGCGGCGCCGGCGCGGTACAACCCGGCGCATGTCCCGACCGGTGCTCGACGGTTGGCTGCCGGTCTACGCCGCGGGCGTCGAAGGCGACGCCCTGGCCGCGCTCGGCGCCGTGCGCCTCGGCGTCGGCAAGGCGGCGGCCGCGGCGGCGCTGGCGCGCGAGCTGGCAGCGCGCCGGCCGCCGGGCGTGCTGCTGTTCGGCGTGTGCGGCGCGTTCGCCGTGCGACATCGCCCGGGGACACAGCTGCGCGTCGGCGACGTCGTGGTGGTCGGCGGCGATCGCTTCGGCGACGAGGGCGTGGCCACGGAGCAGGGGTTCGTCGGGATCGACGACCTCGGGCTGGGCGCCGTGGGGCCGTTCGCCGCCGACCGCGACGCGACGGCGCGCGTCGCCGCCGCCCTCGGCGCGCCGGTGGTGGACGGGTGCACGGTCAGCACCTGCAGCGGCAGCGAGGCCGCCGCGCTGGCCGTGCACGCGCGCACCGGAGCGGCGGTCGAGACCATGGAGGGCGCGGCGGTGGCGCTGTGTTGCGCCGCCGCCGGGGTGCCGCTGGTGCAGCTGCGCGCGGTCGCCAACTACACCGGCGACCGCGCGCGCGGCGCCTGGGACCTGCCGGGCGCCGCGGCCGCCGTGCAGGCCGCGGTCCGCGACCTGCTCGGCGGCGACGCACGGACTACTGGCCGATGACCGCCGCGGCGGCGTCGGACAGCACGCCGCCGAACGGGTTGGCGCCGGTGTCGAACACGAACATCTGCGTGTAGATCTGCGCGCAGAGCAGGTTCGGGTCGTTCGGGATGAACAGCGAGGCCGTGATCGAGTTGGCGGCGCCGAGGAAGAAGTAGCTCAGCGCCGGGTCGACGCGCGCCGTGCAGCCCGTGAGGCCGAACGGCGACACGTCGAGCGGCAGCGGACCGATCGTCGGCGAGAACGTGTTGCTGAGGCCGATCAGCAGCAGACCCGCGTTGAACGGGATGTTGTCGAACTGCGCCACCATGTTCTGGTTCAGCGCCGGCGGCGTGGTGCCGACGTTGGTGGCCGTCGCCGTCGAGCCGGGGCAGCCCGGACCGAAGAAGCCGTAGCCCGGCGTGAACGCCGTGGTGCAGGTCGTGTAGTGGAGCTCGCCGTTCCAGTGACGCGACGGGCCGAACAGGCTGCCGCTGAACAGGCCGGTGCGCGAGACGCCGCCGCCGTTCGGGTAGAACGTGATGTCGGCGTTGCCCTGCGGGCCCTGCGACGTGCTGATGTAGGAGATGCCGGCGTTGCCGCTGGGCTGGCTGATGTAGACCGCGAAGCCGTACTGCCCGAACGGCAGGTAGAACGGCGTGTTCATGATCGCGATCGAGGTGTCCGGGTTGGCCGTCGTGCCCACCGCGCCGGCGGTGCCGGTGCCCTCGCCGATCAGGCGCCAGTCGTCGATGGTCGACTCCTTGCCGACGTAGGTGTCGGGCGTCAGGTAGACCTGGACGTCGTACGGGCCCGAGAACGTGTAGGTGTTGATCGTCAGCGCGCAGACGCTGAGACCCACGGGGCTCTGCACGTCGATGTCCAGCAGCACGCCGACCCAGGTCGAGCTCTGCGTGCCGGCGCCGCCCAGCGGCGACGTGTCCACGGTCGTCGCGCCGACCACGATGCTCTGCGTGTTGGTGAACGGTCCGCGGCAGTTCAGCGAGGCGAACTGCGTGACGGAGGCCGCCGTGCAGGCGGCGGGGAACGCCCAGACGACGGTCGGTCCGGACGCGTCCGGGATGCCGTCGCCGGTGAAGTCCCAGTCGACCGACGTCGGCGTCGGGACAGTCGTGTCGCTGAACTGGATGACGGTCGGCGACAGCGGCGTCGTCGAGAACGTCGGCGCCAGCGTGACGTCGTCGACCTTGATGTAGCCGGCGACCGTCGTGGTGTTGGAGCCGTTCAACGTGTCGGTGACGGTCAGCGTCACGTCGTAGTCACCGCAGCTCGGGTAGGTGAACGACGGGTTCTGCAGGGTGCTGTCGATGGAGCCGTTGCCGTCCAGGTCCCAGGCCCACTGCAGCACGCCGGACGGGTCGTCGGTGAACGAGGTGTCGGTGAAGTTGACCGCCAGCGGCGAGGGGCCGCTGGTGGTGTCGGCCTGGAAGCTGGCGTAGATGCCCGCCGCCGGCGTGTAGCTGAACTCCAGCGCGTGCGCCGACTCGCCGGCCCAGATCGTGCCGGTCGGCTGGCCCAGCGTGAAGTTGTAGGTGCGCCTGGCCAGCGCCTGACCGGTCGTCGACGAGGTGTCGAGCAGCGGCATGTCGGCGGCCGTGATGCCCGACGAGATGTAGTCGATCGTCAGGTCGTTGCCCGTGGACGGGTCGTAGAGGAACGGCGAGGCGAACACGATGTCGACGTGGTACGGCCCCGGCGTGCCGGCCGTCGACGAGCCGGGCAGCACGGTCAGGTTGCCGTTGAACACGGTCGCCTGGTCGGCGCCGTGGTTGCTCGCGAACGTGTTGGTGATCGACGCGTAGTCGAGCGGCGCGGTCGACATGTCGACCTGCAGTTGCGACGTGCCGCCGTTCCACGTGGTCGTCGTGGCGTTGGCGCGCACCTTCAGGCCGTTGATCAGGATCGGGAAGTTGATGCCCTGACCCGTGAAGTGCGAGCTGTCGTAGATGTACTGGATCTGGATCGTGGCGATGTCGAACGGCCACCCGCTCGACGACGGCAGGTCGGCGCCGATGGCGGCCTGCGGGACGGTGAGGGTCTGGCCCAGCGCGGCGCTGGCGAGCAGCGCCGCTGCGGTTGCGGTCTTCAGCATGGTGTCTCCGTGGAAACGAACTGGCGAGAACGCGGGAAACGACTCCGCGTCCGCAACAGAGTGACACGGGACGCCGAGTGCGGCAACCGGGCCGGGCACGGAAGCGCGCGGCGATACCCTGGACGGAATGTGCGGCGGGACGCGTGCGTCGCGCGACATGGCGCGGAATCGGACCCGCCGGGGCCGGACGCGCCCGCCAGGGGCGCGTCGCACGGGCGGGCCGCCGCCGCGCCGCGGCGAGGCGCTGCGGCCTACAGGAAGCTGAGCGCGCCGGGGGTGCTCAGCTGGAACGTCGCGAGGTCGAGCGACTGCGTCGCCATGTTGAGCCCCGACAGCGGCGGCGTCGCCAGGATCAGCAGCTGCGACTGCGTGTTGCCCAGAGCGTCGTGGGGGTAGAGGCCGAGCACGAACGGGTTGCTGAGGAACAGCTCGCCGCCGACGCCCGGGATCGACGGCAGGCCGCCGAAGCCGCCGCCGGCGATCGACGTCTCGACCGACACGGCGAGGATGCTCAGGCCGTTCGGCGTGCCGCCGCTGACCTGCAGCTGCAGCATCGTCTGGCCGGTGCCCTGCGTGTGCAGGTTGCGCGGGTAGTTGAGCATCGCGTAGCTCGGCGCCTGGATCGGGATCAGGGCGATGCCGCCCGGGCCGTTGGTGCCGGTGCTGTCCGGCAGCCAGCCGATCTGGTCGCCCTGAGTCGCGATCGCCGACGCCATCGGCACGCCGTTGATCAGCGCGAACGAGCCGCCGTTCGCGGTGCTGAGGATGCCGCCGTCGCTGCTGAAGTCGCTCCAGCAGAACAGCACGTTGGGGACGACCAGCAGCGGGTCCTGCGGCGCGATGAAGAAGCCGCCGTTCGGATCCATCTCGAGGCCGCTGAGCTCGAACGACGTCGTCGTCACGGTGCCACCGACCGAGCTGCGGAACCCGCTGGCGTTGACCATCGCGACCAGGTCGGTCTGGTTGGCGACCAGCACCGCCGAGTTGGCGGCCATCGCCGTGACGTTGCCCGTCACCGGGTCGTAGGTGATGGCGCTCGCCGGGATCATGATGAGGTCGCCGTCGTCGGCGCTGCCGAACCACAGCGTCTCGGTCAGCGCGAACGACAGGAACAGGTCGCCGGTGGGCGACTGGCACAGCGCGTCGAGGTTCAGCGACGTGCCGCCGGTCGCGACCGCGAGCTCGGTCTCGGTGACGAACGTGTCGAGGACGCCCGGCGCGGCGTAGCGGATCACGTCCGACAGCCCGAGGCCGGGGATGTTGATGCTCGTCACCGAGTCGATGCTGAAGTAGACGTCGCGCGGCGTGACCGGGCCCGTCGTGCCGGCCTTGACGAACACGACGTCGAGGGTGCCGCCGGGGCCGTCGACCGAGTCCTCGACGTACTGGGCGTCGTTGTCGGTGTCACCGAGGTAGGAGTACTGCAGGCTGATCGGCAGGAACGGGCGCGCCGTGTACGCGCCGCCGGGCAGCGGCGTCACCTCGTAGATCTCGTCGCTGCGGATCAGGTCGATCTCCGGGGCGTCGAGGCCGATCGTGCGCTCGTCGGAGTCCGCGATCATCAGCAGGGTCTGCTGGGCCGGGAGCAGCGCGGCAAGCAACGGGGCAGAGAGCAGGGTCGGGAGGAATCGCATCGGGTTGGGTCCTGCGTGGGGCCAGAGGGGGTGGAACTGGCATAGATGACGCGCGGGTGCCGGTCACGCGCTACTGGCGTCGCGATTTTTCCGGGCGCGTGCGAACGGGCGCAGCGCTGCGCCCGCGCGATTACTGCACGACGAACTCGACGTAGGCCTCGTCCAGCAGCGCGTTGGTGCCGCGGTGGCGGGCGCGCACGGCGAACCGGAGCTCGCGGCCGAACTCGGTGACCGGCACCGGCGGCATCGACAGCTGCAGTCCGCCCAGCGTCACGTCGAAGCCGGCCGGCAGGTCGAGCGGCACGGCGGCGATCGGCAGTTCGGTCGACGACGGATAGCGCAGCACCAGCTCCAGCTGGATCGGCGCGACGGCGGCGGTCAGGTTGCGGAACCGCGCGTCGACGAACAACGTGCCGCCCTGCGGGACGGTCAGGATGCCGTAGTTGTTGGTCAGGTCGAGCGCGACCGTCTTGAGGCCGAGCGCCAGCGGCGCGGTGATCGGCCCGGGGATCGGCACCTGCACGCGCAACGGCGCGGTGACGCTCCCCTGCGGCGGATCGATCGCCACGTCGAACAGGCCGATCGGCACCGTCGCGTTGATGACGCCGGCTGCATCCGCCTTGTCGCCGACCAGGACGACCGCCTCGCCCGTGTTGGGATCGGTGAAGTCGAGGTCCGCCTCGGCTTCGGGGCCGAGCGGTCCGCTGAGCGCCAGCTGCAGCGCGACGCCGGCCTGGACCGCGATCGGGGGCAGCGTCGTCGACGTCGCGAAGGTCTGCGCTGCGGTGCGCGTCCCGACCAGGCCGGCCAGCGGCAACGGGTCGACGCGCACGCGATAGCTGCCGGGCACCACCTGCACGCGGTAGGTGCCGGTCGCGTCGGTGTTGTCGTGCAGCGTGAACACCTTGTGGCCGTCCGCGGTCTCGATGTCGATGTCGGCGTTGACGACGGGCCCGGTCGGTCCCTGGACCGTGCCGGTCAGCACGATCGCGGTCTCGAGCCGGGTGAGCCCCAGCGCCGTCGGACCCAGCACGAACACGCCGTAGCGCTGCCGCGCGGCGTAGGTGCTCGTCGTCGGCGGATCGAACTCGAGCCGATAGACGCCGATCGGCAGCGACAGCGAGAACTGTCCCAGCCCGTTGGTCACCGCCGTCGTCAGCTGCGGGACCTCGAGCTCGGTGCGGTTGTCGAACGGGGTGACCTCGACGCCGGACACCGGCAGCAGCGTGGTGCTGACGACCGAGCCGCTGACCGTGAAGGTCGACGGCAGCGTGACGGCGCCGAGCGCCACCGGGCCGGTGAGATCGAGCTCGGTCACGAACGGCAGCCGGTTGGGACCGGCCGGCGGGTTCACCTCGATGCGCACCGGGCCCAGCGGCAGCGTCACCGCGATCGCGCCGGCGACGTCGGCGCCGTCGGTCGGCGTGAACAGCACCGTTCCATCGGCGGCGATCGCGTCGAGGTTGGCGCCGGGGATCGGCAGGCCGCTCGAGTCGACGACCGTGCAGGTCAGCTGGGCACCGTTGGCGACGACGACGTTGCCGACGTTGGTCGCGAGGTTGACCGGGACCGACAGCTGGCGCGGGGCCCATTGCGACGTGGGCGGCAGCACGGTCATCAGGTAGGTGCGGTTCTGCAGGGTCGGGAACGCGAACACGCCGCCGGCGCCGGTGAGCTGCGTGCCGCCGGTGCCGTCGAGGGTCACGGTCACCCCGGGGATGCCCACGCCGCCCGGGTCGACGATGGCGCCGGTGAGGGACTGGGCGCGGGCGTCGGCCATTGCCGTGCCGAGCAGCAGGGCCGCGATCGCGGTGGTCGGGGCGGAAGAGACGAGGGCGCCGAGGCGCCGGAGGAGGTCGATCATCGAGACGTGTGGGGGAGGGGCGCGCCGGCCGGATGAGGAATGGAGGAGGCGCGGATCAAGAGACGGGACTCCGGACTACGCCCCGAGACCCGGTCCAGGGCCGACAATCTGCTGCGCGGCAATGTCACGATTGCGCACGCACGCTTGCGCATTGCCGACAACGCACGACCTGCTCCCGCTGCCGACGGCCGGTCGGCATCGTCGGTGCCGATGCGCCGGTGCGAACCGGCCGGATTCGCCGCTCGACACGCGATGG
The DNA here is from genome assembly GCA_050245995.1 of Planctomycetota bacterium. Lineage (GTDB taxonomy): Bacteria > Planctomycetota > UBA1135 > UBA1135 > UBA2386 > JBFWWV01. The sequence continues at coordinate 156,765 of JBFWWV010000006.1, forward strand.
GTCCCGGCCCGGGCCGTAGGCTCTCGCCGGTGACGAATCGATCGGAGTCGGCGGCCGCCGCACCGAGCTCGCTCGAGTTGCCGTTCGGCATGTCTCCTTGCCCGAACGACACGTTCGCGTTCTGGGCGGCGCTGCACGATCGGGTGCAGGAGCCCGGCGTGCGCCTCGTCGCCGGCGCCATGGAGGACATCGAGGCCCTGAACCGCCGGGCGCTCGCGGGCGGCGCCGGCGGCCTCGCCGTCACCAAGCTGAGCCTGCCCGCGCTGGCTGCCCGGGCCGACCGCTACGCCGTGCTGTCCGCCGGCGCGGCGCTGGGCTTCGGGTGCGGACCGCTGTTGGTCCGCCGCGCCGCGGACGACGCGCTCGGCACGCCGGCGGACCTGCGCGGCCGGCGCGTCGCCGTGCCGGGGCGGAACACCACCGCCTTCCTGCTCTGCAACCTGCTCGCGCAGCGCGACTGCGAATTCGTGACGATGCCGTTCGAGCAGGTGATGCCGGCGGTGGCGCGCGGCGACTGTGACGCCGGCGCCATCATCCACGAGTCCCGGTTCACCTACCGCGACCACGGGCTGCTGCCGATCTGCGACCTCGGCGAGCTGTGGGAACGCGCCACCGGCGGGCCGCTGCCGCTCGGCGTCATCGCCGCGCGGCGCGAGCTCGGGCGCGACGTGCACGAGCGCCTGGGAGCGCTGCTGCGCGAGTCGGTGCGCCTGGCGCGCCGGCACCCCGAGTGGCCCCGCGAGTTCGTGCGCCGGCACGCCCGGGAGCTGGACGACGAGGTGCAGCGCCGGCACATCGCGCTGTACGTGAACGACTTCACCGAGGACCTCGGTCCGGCCGGTCGCGCGGCGATCGACGTGCTGCTGCAGCGGGGCCGGGCGGCGGGGCTGCTGGCCGAAGGGCCCTCGCCCTGGTGGGAGGCGGCGTGATCTTCCCGCTGGCCGCGGCCGGGGTGTTCCTGCTGGCCACGCTGGTGCCGGCGGCGCTGGTCGCCGTGGTGCTGTGGCTGCTCGGGCGGCCACAGCGGCGCTACTGGCGGTTCGTCGGGTGGGCGCACCTCGCGCTGCTGCTGGTGCACCTGTTCGTCACCTTCCCGCTGCTGCTCGGCTGGTTCGGCTCGCGCGGGCTCGGCACCCGGCACGACGAGCGGTCCTACACGGGCCCGCGGATCGCGGCCGACGGCGAGTGGCTGCTGCAGGATCGCGACTCCCTGCGCGCGGAGCGCGACGCCGCCGCGGCCGGCGCAGCGCCGGCGTCGGAGTCGCGGCCGTTCGCGCGGGTGCAGCCGGTGCGCATCCCCGGCAGCGACGGGGTGAGCCTGAACTCCTGGTTCGTGCCGGCGGAACGCCAGCCGCCGCGGGCCGTCGTCGTGCTCGTGCACGGGCTGTTCCGCAGCGCGCTCGAGCTCGAGCGGCCGGCGGCGATGTTCCGGCGGTTGGGCTGCGACGTGTGGCTGCTCGAGCAGCGCAACCACGGCGGCAGCGACCGCGCGCCGGCGACCTTCGGGCTGCACGAGAGCGACGACCTGGTCGCGGCCGCGCGGTTCGTGCGCGCGCGATCGGGCGGCGGCGGCGCGCCGCCGCCGATGGTGGTGTTCGGCGTCAGCCTCGGCACCGTCGCGGCGGCGCTGGCGCTGCCGCGGCTCGACGGCGTCGCCGGCGCGGTGCTCGACGCGCCGGTCGACGATCTGGTCGCGACCGCCGACCGCATGCTGTCGCTCGAGCGCAGCGGCGATCGCCGCCGGTTCTTCGCGGTCTACCAGCCGTGGCGGTCGCTGGTGCTCGCGGCCCTCGAGCTGTGGTCGGGTTTCCGCATGCGGGACGTGCGGCCGACGGCGGCCCTGCAGGGTCTGCCGCAGACCCTGCCGGTGCTGCTGATCGGCGGCGCACACGACGACAAGGTCCCGGTCGAGGCGGTGCGCGCGCTGTACGACTCGCTGCCGATGCCGGCCGGCACCAAGGACGTGTGGATCGTCGACGACGCCCACCACGGCGATGCCTGGCTGCGGCATCCGGACCGGTACGAGGCCCGCCTGGACGCGTTCCTGCGGCGCGCGGTGGACCGGTGAACCGCGGCCGCCGCGGCGCGCTGGGTTCCGGACCGCCGCTGCGGTAGCTTCGATCGCCCGATGCCGAGACCCGACCGCGCGGCCGACCTGGAGCGCCTGCAGCTCCAGATCCTGCCGCAGCCCGACGACTTCACCTGCGGCCCGACCTGCCTGCACAGCGTGTACTCGTACTTCGGCGACGCGATCTCCCTGCCGGACGTGATCGGCGGCGTGCCGCGCACGCCGTCGGGCGGCACGGTCGCGGTGCTGCTCGCCAACCACGCGCTGCGGCGCGGCTACGAGGCGACGCTGTACACCTACAACATCCGGCTGTTCGACCCGACGTGGTTCACGCGGCCGGGCGTCGACATCGCCGATCGGCTCCGACAGCAGGCCGCGTTCAAGGCGCCGAAGCGGCCGGTGTTCCAGCAGCTGACCGACGGGTTCCTCGAGTTCCTCGAGCTGGGCGGCGAGGTCCAGTTCGTCGATCCGTCGGCCGACCTGCTGCGGCGCTACCTGCGCCGCGGCGTGCCGATCCTCACCGGGCTGAGCTCGACGTTCCTGTACCGGCACGCGCGCGAGTACGGCGACGACGACCACGACGACGACATCCGCGGCGAGCCGCAGGGTCACTTCGTGGTGCTGTGCGGCTATCACGCGCGCGAGCGCAGCGTCATGGTGGCCGACCCGTTCGAGGAGAATCCGCTGTCCCCCGACCTGCACTACGAGGTCGGCATCGAGCGGCTGCTCGCGGCGATCATGCTCGGCGTGCTGACCCACGACGCGAACCTGCTGATGATCGAGCCGGGCAAGGACTCGCCGGCCCGACCGCGCACCTGACGTCTCCATCCATGCGCAACCTCGTCGTCGTCAACGACCCCAAGGAATGGCCGTTCCACCAGGACGGCGTCGAAGTCGTCGCCGCCCGGACCTACTTGACGCACCCGTCGTACTCGACGCTGGACCGCGTCCGGGTCGTCAACCTGTGCCGGTCGCTCGCCTACCAGAAGATCGGCTACTACGTGTCGCTGATCGCCGACGCGCGCGGCCATCGGCCGATGCCGAGCATCGAGACGATCCAGAACATGAAGTCGCAGGCGGTGGCGCCGATCCTGGGCAGCGAGGTCCAGGACCTGATCGACCAGTCGCTGCAGAAGGTGCATGCCAGCGAGTTCGTGCTCAGCGTCTACTTCGGGCACAACATGGCGCAGCGGCACGAGCGGCTGGCCGCGGCGCTGTTCCGGATGTTCCCGTGCCCGTACCTGCAGGGCTCGTTCGCGCGCAGCGACAAGAGCGGGCGTTGGCGGCTGGAGTCGCTGAAGCCGCTGGCGCTCGACGACATCCCGCCGACGCACGTCGAGTTCGCGCGCGAGTCGACCAGCGACTACCTCGGCAAGGCGCACGTGCGGTCGCCGCGCCGCGAGTCGCGGCCGTACGACCTGGCGATCCTGGTCGACCCGGAGGCTGCGGAGCCACCGTCCAACAAGAAGGCGCTGAAGAACTTCGCCAGGGCGGGCGAGCAGGTCGGCTTCAACGTCGAGCTGATCCACAAGGAGGACTACTCGCGGCTGGCCGAGTTCGACGCGCTGTTCATCCGCGAGACCACCTCGGTCAACCACCACACCTTCCGGTTCGCGTGCCGCGCCGAGGCGCTGGGGCTCGCGGTGATCGACGACCCGACCTCGATCCTGCGCTGCGCCAACAAGGTCTACCTCGCCGAGCTCGCCGACCAGCACGACATCCTGGTGCCGAACACCATGATCGTGCACCGCGACAACGTGCACGAGCTGGCGCAGCGGCTCGGCCTGCCGTGCGTGCTGAAGCAGCCCGACAGCGCGTTCTCGGCCGGCGTCAACAAGGTCGGCACGGTCGAGGAGCTCGACGAGAAGGTCGAGGAGATGCTGAAGCGCAGCGACCTGGTCATCGCGCAGGGCTTCGTGCCGACCGAGTTCGACTGGCGCATCGGGATCCTCGACGGCATCCCGCTGTACGCGTGCCGCTACTACATGGCCGAGGGGCACTGGCAGATCATGCAGCGCGACGCCGGCGGCAAGCTGGCCGACGTCGGTCGCGCCGAGACGCTGCCGGTGGAGCAGGCGCCGACCAAGGTGGTCAAGACCGCGCTGAAGGCGGCCAACCACATCGGCAAGGGCCTGTACGGCGTCGACCTCAAGGAGGTCGGCGGCAAGGTCTACATGATCGAGGTCAACGACAACCCCAACATCGACGCCGGCTTCGAGGACGCGGTGCTCGGCGACGAGCTCTACCTCCGCGTCATGCGCACGTTCCTGGCGCGCGTCGTGAACCGCGGCACCGGGTGGCAGCGATGACGCTCGGCGCGTTCGCCGCGTTCGGCATCGAGCTCGAGTACATGGTGGTGGACCGGCGCACGATGGCGGTGCGGCCGGTGGTCGACGAGCTGCTGCGGCGGCACGCCGGCGCCGTCACCGGCGACTTCGAGGACGGGTTCGTGACCTGGTCGAACGAGCTGGCGCTGCACGTGGTCGAGCTGAAGCACACGGCGCCGTCGCCGCTCTGCGGCGGCGCGCGCGAGTTCGCGCGGTCGGTCGGCGTGGTCGACGCCACGCTGGCCGGCCTCGGCTGCCGGCTGCTGCCGGGCGGCATGCACCCGTTGATGCAGCCGGCCGAGTTCCGGCGCTGGCCGCACGACAACGCCGAGATCTACGCGGCCTACGATCGGATCTTCGACTGCCGCGGCCACGGCTGGTCCAACCTGCAGAGCTGCCACCTGAACCTGCCGTTCGCGAACGACGACGAGTTCGCGCGCCTGCACCTCGCCGCGCGTGCGCTGCTGCCGCTGCTGCCGGCGCTCAGCGCGGCGTCGCCGTTCTGCGAGGGCCGGTACACCGGCTGGCTCGACTTCCGCCTCGACACCTACCGGCACAACCAGGCGCGGGTGCCGCGCATCGCCGGCGCCGTCGTGCCGGAGCCGGTGCGCAGCAGGCAGGAGTACCACGACGTCATCCTGCGGCCGATCTGGGCCGACATCGCCCCGCTCGATCCCGACGGGATCCTGCAGCACGAGTGGCTCAACTCCCGGGGCGTGGTCGCCAAGTTCTCGCGCGACTCGCTCGAGATCCGGGTCCTCGACTGCCAGGAGTCCCCGTTCGCCGACTTCGCGATCAGCGCGCTGGTGGTCGAGGTGCTGCGCGCGCTGTACGCGGAGCGGTGGGCCGGCGTGGACGCGCTCGCGGCGCTGCCGACCGAGCAGCTGTCGCAGCTGTTGTTCGCGGTGGCGCGCGACGGCGAGCGCGCGATGGTGCGCTGGCCGGCGCTGCTGGCGGCGTTGGGCGTGCCGCGCGAGGAGGCGCCGGCCGGCGCGATCTGGCGCGCGCTCGCGGACGCCGTGCTGCCCGACGCGGCAGTGGTCGACGCCGAATTGGCCCGGCCGCTGGAGGTGATCCTGCGCGACGGTCCGCTGGCGCGGCGCATGCTGGCGGCGGTGGGGGAGCGTCCGGATCGCGCGGCACTCGTCGGGCTGTGCGGCCGACTTGCCGAGTGTTTGCGCACCGGCGCATCGCTGGTCGACTGATCGCCGCAGAGCCGCGCCGCGAGAAGGTCGCTGGGGACAGTGTTTTGTGAGCGATGGTGTAAGGTATGTGGACGCCGCATACGGCGTCGTCGAACTCCATGCGCTGTCTCCTCCTCTGGCAGGCCAAGGGCCCCGATCTCGCGTCCACCGCAGTGACGGCAGTCCAGGACCGGGTTCGCGAGCGTTTCGGGCGGCTGTGGTCCGCGCCGCCGCGCATCCACGGGCGCGAGTGCGGCGTCGGCCGTCTGGTGTTCTGCGAGCTGCCGACGCGCGGCTTCGCGGCGCCGTTCGCCGAGGGCGACCCGGGCTCGGCGCGGTTCGCGTTCGCGACCGAGTACCCGCCCAATCTGCGGCGGCTGCTGCGCCGTCATCGAGCCGGCTGCACGCCGTCGCTGGCGGAGTTCGCCGCGCTCCTCGAGGCCGCGCCCGACGCGCTGGCGGAGGCGGCCGCGCCGTTCGTGGTCGCCGACGGCGTCGACGGCGAGTACGTCCGCGTGCAGAACGACGCGCTCGGGTCGGCGCAGTGGTTCGAGTACGAGGACGAACGGATCGTCGCGTGGACCAACCGCGTGATGTTGCTGCCGGCGCTCGGCATCGCGTTGCGGCCCTCGGTGGAGGACTGGGCCGCACGGCTGGCGATCGGCTGGTTCCCCGGCGACGCGTCCGGCTACCGGGGCGTGCGGTTCGTGCCGGGCGGCACCTCGATCCGCCTGCACCGCGGCGGCGTCGAGCGCCGCCGGCGCGACGTGCTCGGCCGGTGGGTGGCGCCCGCGCCGATGCGCGTCGAGGACGGGCTCGAACTCGGCCGGCGCGCCGTGTTCGACGCCGTGGCCGACGTCGTCGAGCTGGCCGAGCGGCCGAGCGTCGGGCTGTCCGGCGGTCGCGACAGCCGCGCCGTGGTCGCCTGCCTGCGCGCGCAGGGCGCGCGCTTCAAGGCGCGGGTCCGCGGCGCGCGCGACAACTTCGACGTGATCGTCGCCGCCGAGCTGGCGCGCATCGCCGGCCTCGAGCTGCACACCAAGGAGCACAGCGGCCTGCCGCCGGCGACGACCGACGGCCTGGCGGCCAGCATCGGGAAGGCGCTGCTGTGGCAGGGCGGGATGTTCACCACGCTCAAGCACAAGACCTTCCTGGCGAAGGCGGACCGAGGCGGCCTGGACGGCGGCGTGGTCAACGTGATGGGGCAGCACGGTGGCATCGGCAAGGGCGACTTCGCCGTCAAGGTCGACGCGGCGGCGCACCCGCCGGAGCGCTACGAGGAGCTGTTGCTCGAGCGACTGCTCGGCGGCGCCCCGGTCTTCCTGCGGCCGGAGCTGCTCGGCGCGGTGCGCGAGCGCGTTCGTGCCGCCTACCGGCGCGCGCGCGACTACGGCATGGAAGGCCGCGGGCCGCTGCACTTCTTCTTCCTCCACGAGTACGTGCGGCGTTGGGGCTCGGCCACCGTGAACGCGGGGACGGGGGTCGTCGCGACGCCGTTCCTCGCCCCGGACTTCGTGCGCGCGTGCTACGCGCTGCCCGAGGACACGCTGCCGGACCGTCCGCTGCACCTGCGGCTGATCGAGCGCCACGCGCCCGATTGGGTCGACGTGCCGTTCGCCGACGACCTCACCGAGGCGGACCTGGCCGGCGGTCGGTGGGCGGCGTCGGGCGGGGCTGCCGACGAGACGGCGGTCGACCGGCCGGCCGCGGCGGACTGGATGCGGTCGTCGCGGCACCACAGCTTCGACCACCGGCGCTACTGGCAGGTGGTGGGGCGGCCGCTGATCGACGCCGCGCTGCGCGAGGGCGGGTTCTGGACCGAGCTGTTCGACCCGGACCGTGCGCGCGCGCGCTGGCAGGACTTCAAGTACGGACCGGATCTGCTGGCGCTGATGCACCTGCTGCCTCGGGCAGTCGAAGCACGCTGGCCGTGAGGCCGGGCAGCACCACGCGGAACGTCGCCCCGTGGCCCGGCTCGCTGTGGACGTGGATGCGCCCGCCGTGGCGCTCGGCGATGCTGCGCGCGAGCGTCAGGCCGAGCCCGATGCCCGCGGTCTTGTCGGTGAGGATGTCGCGGCTGACCTGGTGGAACGGCTCGAAGATCGCCGCGTGGTCGGCCGCCGCGATGCCCGGGCCGCGATCGCTGACCTCGACGACGCACACCTCCTGGCGTCGCCTGGCGCGGACCGTGATCGGCGAGCCCGGCGGGCTGAACTTCCCGGCGTTGTCCAGCAGGTGGAGCCACAGCTGGCGCAGCCGGTCCGGCGCGCCGCTGACCGTCGGCAGGTCGGCGTCGACGTCGAGGCGGACCCTGGGCGCCAGGTCGGGCGGCAGCGCCGCCACCGCCGCGCGCAGCGAGCCCGCGACCTCGATCGGCTCGAACCGCTGGTCGCCGTCGCCGTCGCTGCTGAGCTGCAGCACGCCCTCGATCAGGTCGCGCAGGCGCTGGGACTGGTCACAGACGATGCCGAGGAACTCGTCGCGCGTGGCCGGGTCCTCGTCGCCGAACTGGCGCAGGATCTCCGCCGAGCTCAGGATCGACGTCAGCGGCGTGCGCAGCTCGTGCGACACGTTGGTCAGGAACTCGGCCTTGGCGCGCACCGCCTCGAGCGCCTTGTCGCGCGCGGCGATCAGGTCGACCTCGGTGAGCTCGCGCCGGCGGATGTTCTCGACCAGCGCCTCGGTCATCTGGTCGAACGAGCGGCCGAGCTCGCCGAACTCGTCCTTGCCCTCGAGCTTCGCCCGGGCGTCGAAGTCGCCGCCCTCGACCCGTCGGGTGATCGCGACCAGTCGGCCGATCGGCTCGAGCAGCGCGCGGATCTGCATCAGGCTGGTGGCGGCGACGACGAGCAGCGCCAGCACCGCGGTCAGCACGAAGGTGGTCTGGAATTGCCGCAGCGCCTCGGCCGCCTTGCTGCGCGGTGTGCTCTGCACCACGAACCAGTCGAGGCCGAGCTGCGGCCGCAGGAACACGCGCCAGTAGCGCGCCAGGTGCGGCTCGGAGCACACCTGCCATTCGAACGTCGCGGCCGCCGGTTCGCGCTTGATCGACGTCAGCAGCGGCGACAGGTCGGGCAGCGCGGTGGTGCGCGTGACCACCAGGTAGTCGGCGGTCAGCACCAGCACCTCGGTGCCGCTGCCGCGCAGCGACTCGACGTCGTGCAGGCGGCCCGGCTGCAGCGCTGCGACGAACAGCGGTGCCCCGGGGTCGCCGTCGCGCAGGCGGCGCGCGAGCACGACCAGCGGCTCGTCGTAGTCGGCGTCGGCGATCACGGTGTTCAGCCACTTGTCGTCGGCCAGGTGCTCGCGCTGCGCGGTGCTGAGCCGGACCGGCACCATCGGGCCGCCGAGCAGCACCTTCACGGTCCCGTCGCGCTGCACCGCGAGCGACCGGAACTGCGACTGCAGACGCTCGCGCAGCGGCTCCGAGGCCTCGTCGATGCCGTGGTCGCCGCGGGCGCAGAGCTCGCGCGCGACCTCGAGCTCGTCGGTCAGCGACAGCAGCCGATCGGCCAGCTCCATGCCGGCTGCCTTCGCGCTGCGATGCAGGGTCCGCTCCATCTCCTCGTTGAGCTGGCTCGACACCTGGCTCAGCGACATCCAGCCGAATGCGAGCAGCGGCGCGAGCGCGCAGCCGACGAACAGCGCCAGCAGTCGGCGGCCGACGCGGCTGCTCAGCAGGTTGCGCTGCGCGCCCGGACCGGGGGCCGGGGTCCGGTCCGCCGCGTCCGTCGCCACCGACGTGTCCATTGCCGCCCGGGTGGTCACCGCGCCGGCGCCGGGCTCGGGTGCGCGGCCGGGTGCGGCACATCGCGCAGCGCGTCGGTGTGCGTGATCGGGCCGAACTGCGCGAGCTGGTCGCCGAGCCGAAGGACCGCGGCGTGGGCGGCGTGGACCGCCGCCTGCGCCTGGCGCTCGCCGCTGATGTCGAGTTCCTGCAAGGCGTGGCGCAGTTCGGCCACGGCGGTCCCGTGCTCGTTCTGCAGCCGCTCGATGCGCTGCTGCAGGCCGGCGATGGAGGCGTTCAGGATGTCGACTTCGGGCTTGAGGTAGTCCCCGGGGCGCGTGCGCAGCGGCTCGGCGAAGCGGCCCTGGCCGAGCCAGCGCAGGTTGCGGTTGAAGCGCACCAGCGGTCCGGCGATGCGGTGCGACATGCGGAGCGCGGCGAGGCCGGCGCACAGGAGACTCAGCCCCGCGATCCACCACCAGCGCTGATGCATGTAGAGCATGACCACCGCCATCTCCTCGAACGCCGCCGACGGGTTGTCCGACAGCAGCTCGGCCAGCAGCGGGCCGAGCAGGCACAGGGACACCAGCAGCAGCGTGAACAGGCTCTGCGCCGTCACGCGCCAGATCACGTTCCACTGGAACGTCGGGTCGACGATGTAGCGCCGCCGCCGGATCGGCGGCCGGCCCTGCGGGCGCCGCGCCGGCGCGACGTCGTGCTCAGTAGTCGGATGCGACACCGAAGAACCCTCCGTTGTTGGCGCGGATCACGTCGTCGGTCGACATCGGGTCGTTCAGCGCCGCCGCCGACCGGCCGTTCGGACCGAGGCTGAACAGGTCGTAGTCGGTGTTCAGCGGGAACAGGAACTGGTCGCGGCGGCGCGTGGTCTCGACGGGGACCGCGGAGTAGATCGGCGTGTTCACGCCCTTCGCGAGCAGCTGCGCGAGCGCGGCGATGTCGCGGCCCGAGAGCGTCTCGGTCGCGACGGAGATCACGCCGCCGATGCCGTTGTCGGTCGCGCCGGGGTCGAGCGAAGCCGTACTCAGGGAGCCGCCCGCGCCGCCCGCGCCGCCCGCACCGCCCGCGCCGCCCGCACCGCCCGCGCCGCCCGCACCGCCCGCGCCACCCGCGCCGCCCGTCTTGCTTCCACCGCCGGTCGATGCGCCGCCCGAGGCTCCGGCTCCCCCCGTGGGCCCGCCGGTCGATCCACCCGTCGATCCACCCGTCGTTCCACCGCCGCCGCCGCTCGACACCGCACTCGGATCCACCAGCCCGACGCTGACCGCCCACTCGAGACCGTCGCCGGTGCCGGACTCGTAGTTCAGGTAGCAGTAGGGGACCCCCCACGGATCGCGGCGACCGCCCTCGCCGACCTCGTACAGCGTCAGCGGCAGACGCCCTTCGTTGATCGTGAACGAGTCGATCGCCGCGCTCATCATCTGCAGCTCCTGCTTGGCCTTGGCGAAGCGGGCGTTGCGCAGCGCCATGCGGTACTGCGGGACGCCGATGGCGGCGAGGATGGCGAGGATCGTGCTGACGATCATCAGCTCCAGCAGCGTGAAGCCGCGCTGGCGGCGCTGGCCGGGGCAGTGCCTGCCCTGCTCGATCGCTCCTGCGGTCTTCACGCGGAGGCTATCGGTAGGGAGCGCCCGCACCGTCGAGCGCGCGCGGGTCCGGCCGGTGGGACGGGCGGCTCCGGGCCGTTCAGAGCACCCCGGCGCGGCCCCGCAGGAGGCAGTCGGCGAACACCTCCGGCGCGACGTTCGCGCCGCAGACGACGACGCCGACGCGGCGGCCCTGCAGCTCGTCTGCGCGCTGCAGCAGCGCCGCGGTCGCCGCCGCCCCGGCCGGCTCGACCGCCAGCTTGGCGTCGGCGAACAGCAGCGCCATGGCCCGCCGCAGCTCGTCGTCGTCGACGCGGACCAGTTCGTCGACGAACCGTCGGCAGAGCGCGAACGAGTAGGGCAACGCGTAGGGCGCACCCAGGCTGTCGGCGATCGTCGTCACCGCGGGGATTCGCTGCGGGCTGCCCGCGGCGAAGCTGCGGTGCATCGAGTCGGCGCCGGCCGGCTCGACGCCGTAGACCCGGCAGCGCGGTTGCAGCTGCTTGACCGCCGCCGCGACGCCGGCGCACAGCCCGCCGCCGCCGATCGGCACGACGATGGCGTCGAGCTGGCCGGTCTGGCGCAGGAACTCGTAGCCCAGGGTGGCCGTGCCCAGCGCCGTGCGCGGCCCTTCGAACGGGTGCACCATGGCCCGGCCCTGGTCGCGCTGCAGTTGCTCCGCGGTCGCGAACGCCGCGGCGATGTCCGGGCAGGTCACGACCTCGGCGCCGAGGTCGCGGCACGCCTGCACGCGCGACGGATCCGCGCTCTGCGGCATCGCCACGACCGCGTGCGAGCCCAGCACCCCGGCGGCGTAGGCGACCGCCATCGCGTGGTTGCCGGCGCTGACCGCCGTGACCCCGCGCGCCAGCTCCTCGGCGCTCAGCGCCTGCATGACGCACAGGGCGCCGCGCGGCTTGAACGAGCCCGTGTGCTGCAGCAGTTCGAGCTTCAGGGTGACCGCGGTGGCCGGATCGACGCGGCGCGCGAGCCGATGGCCCGTCCAGCGCCATGCCGGGGTCTCGCGCACGAACGGCTGCAGCGCGCGGTGCGCGGCCTGGATCGCGGCCGGATCGGGCGCCGCGACCGGATGGGGCTCGTCAGGGCGGCGGGACGGATCGGCGGCGGGCATCGTTCGGCGATCGTCGTCGGCGACGGTCGAGCGTGCCAGCATGCGCGTCGCCCGCGCGCGTGGCGCTGCGGGGTGTTCCTACTCGGGGTTTCCCCCAGGGTCGCTCTGCGCAGCCTCCGCGCGACGCGCGGAGAGAAAAAGGTCGGGACCACCGCCCCGCGCCTGGGACCTCACCATCCCGGCGCGGGCAATATATTGGGGAGTAAGGAGAACCAACGCCAGCGCAACTGCCTCTTGAGAAGTGACGCAGGCTGACGGTGGTCCCGTCCTGCGCATCCCTACGCGGCCTCGTCGGGGGGAGGCCAGGAATCTTCGCGACAGGTTCCTCCCAGGCGGGGAACCGCCCGGGAGTTAGCGCTGCCAGCGCGCAGCGGCTCGGCGCCGCTCGTCGGCCGGTCCGTCGGGGTCGTAGCCCTTCCGGTCGCCTTCGCGCAGGGACAAGGTGGCGATGGCGCTCCGGCGCGCCGAGGCATCGCGGCTGAGCAGCAGGTTCACCAGGTCCTGGCGCGCTGCCTCGTCGCCGAGCAGCCAGCGCGTGCGCGCGGCCTGCGCCAGCAGCGGGTCGATGGTCGGGATGCTCGCCGGCAGCGTACCTGCCGCCGCTGCCGACAGCAGCCGCGACGTGTAGTGGCGCAGGGCCGGCTGGCACTCCTCGTCGCCGCAGGTCTCGAGCGCCATCGCCGCGTAGGCCGCGACGGCCAGCACCGGGTCGCGCAGCGCCGGCGCCACGAACGGCGCCGCGCTCCGGTCGCCGATGCGGCCCAACGCGGCCAGGATCGACGCGCGCTTCGCGGCGAAGCCGGGCGGGAACTTCAGGCCGCGCTCGAGAGCGGGCAGGGCCTCGGGGCCCATGCCGACCAGCTCGTCGATGACCTGCTGGTCGTCCTCGGCCGCGGGCACGATGCCGGCGCCGCCGCCGAGCGTCTCGACGAGGTGCCACGCGTGGCGGTCGGCCTCCGGGTCGATCGGCGGGTCGCGCCGCAGCGCGGCGGCGCCACCCGCGGTGGCCCACCAGCCCTGCAGCCGCGCGATGGCGGCGAGCCGCTGCGGCCGTGGCGCCTCGGGCTCGTAGCCCAGGTGCTGCCCGGTGGCGGCGACGAAGCGCTCGAAGCAGTCCTCGCGGATCAGGTCGTCCGGGTGGTCGAGGTGCTGCAGCAGCACGCCGACCGCCGTCGGCGAGCCGACCTGCGTCAGCGCGTAGGCCAGCTCGATGCGCAGCTCGTCGAAGTTGGCGCGGCGCAGCGCGAGCTCCATCGCCGGGGCCGACTCCCGGTCGCGGAGCGCGGCCAGCGCCAGCGCCGCCGCCCGCACCACGTCCGGGTCGGAGTCGTCGAGCTGGCCGCGCAGCGCCTCTGCCGTGTCCGGCGCGCCGAGCCAGCCGAGCAGCTCGCAGGTGCTGGCGCGGTCGAGCGCGTTCGGGCGGTCCAGGCCGCGCAGCACCTCCGCGACCAGCGCCGGCTTGTCGGCCGGCAGCGGCAGGAACGGCAGCAGTTGGCGCGCGTGCATCCGCACGTAGAGCTCGTCGTGGTCCAGCGCCGCGCGCACCGCCGGCACCGCCGGCGCGCCGATGCGGCGCAGGACGTTCATGCCCTGGTTGAAGGTCTTGTTGTCCCACGACCCCAGGGCCGCGATCAGCTGCGGCACCGCCGCGACGCCGAGCTCGACCAGGCGGGCCTGCGCGGCGCGGTTGGCCTCGGCGGCCGGGAACTGGAACAGCCCGATCAGCGCGTCGATGTCCTCGCGCGAGCTGCCGGTCGGCAGGTCGAACGTCGTCTTGCCGATCGGTGGCCGCGTGAAGTCGACGAAGTTGGCGACGCTCGCTACCTCCGGCGAGATGCCCTCCGGGGTGATGCCGCGCACCTCGGGCTCCGTCTCGACCGGCTTGTCGCTCGGCGTGATGCCGTCGAACGCCAGCCGCCGCAGCTCCAAGCGGCGGGCCAGGTCGGGGTGGTTGTCCTCGATGGGGAAGTAGTACTTGAAGTGCAGCTCGCACTCGACGGTGCCCGCCGCGGTGCCGATCGGCACGCGGTGCGTGCGCGACTCGCCCGACGGGATCTGCGTGTTGACCTGCAGGTGCAGGCCGTACGGGCGCTTGTACGGGTCGCGGAACACCATGCGCGAGCGCGCGACCTCGTTGCCCTCGACGTCGCGCACGACCACCAGCGACTCGACCGAGCGCTGCTTCAGCTCGGTCGGGAAGTTGTGACCCGCGCCGACGTTCGTGACCTTCACGACGACCTCGTTGCCGTCGATCTCGGCCTCGTAGTCGTAGGCCCGCGCCACGTGTTCGACGTCGCGGGCGCCGGGGAACACGTGGCTGCGCACGCGCCGCACCGGCCCGCCGACCGCCACCGGCCGCTCGACCTCCTTCATGTGGCAGGTCATGCAGGTGCGGTCGCTCTCCTTGCCGTTCGGGGCCAGCTCCCACTGGTACGGGGTGCCGTGGTTGCGGTGGCAGCTGGCGCAGGCCTCGACGGTGCCGACGCGCGGGTCGAACGCGGTGATGCAGTCGGCGCCGCCCTCGAACCGGCTGTAGTCGACGCCCTCGCGCCAGTGGCAGGTCATGCACGAGTTGCCGTCCTCGAGCGCGTACCAGCGTCGCTGCGGGTTGAGGCCGATGCCGGTCTCGAAGATCGGCCGCGGCGTGTGGCAGCGGATGCAGTCGCCGTGGTCGAAGTTGCCGGTCGCGAGCCGCACCTCGGCGTCGGAGAAGGCGCGCCCGTGCGTGTTCATCTGGTGCTCGGCGTAGATCGCCGGATGGCAGTCGGCGCAGAACCGGCTCGTCATCACCTGGTCGCGGTGGGCGTCGGTGCCGAGCGCGGCGGCGGCGGTGGCGCCGGTCCCGGCGCTGCCGGGTGCGCGGTCGCCGTGCCTCGCGGCCTGGCACGAGGTCCACACGGTGGCGAAGGTGACGGCGAGCACCGCGGTCAGGGTGGCGGTCGCGGACGTGAGGCGGATGCGGGTCATGAGGGGATCGAGGGCCGGCGAGGGTTCCGGGGTCAGGAGGACTTTGCGGCCCGGGCCGGGGCATGCAAGCGTCCGCCCGACGCAGGCAACCGTCGGGCCAGCGGGTGCGGAAGTCGGCCGTGCCTCCAGGTGCCCTGCGCCGGCCCGGCGGGGGAGTCGGCACGGAGCGATCGCCGACGTCCGATCGCGGCCGTCACCTGTGGGGAATCCGTAACGCGGCGTGCCGGCGCTGCGACGGCGCTGACGCATTGGTTGTTGCGCCGGCTCCACTGCAAGGGGAACCCGGGCGCCGCAATCGAACGCGATTTCGTGAGGAGCCGGGGCCGTGCCGACGAACCGGTCCACACCGCGACGGGTGGCGCGTGCGGGCGAGCCCCGATCCGCGGGGTCGGCGCCTGCAGCGCCGAAACATCGCCGGACACCTCGTCGATGCGAGGCTCGCGTCCGGGCGCGCGGATCCGCGGGCGAAGTGTGCGTTCGACGGAACGCCGCCGCGCGGTGGGCCGCGCGGCGGCGCCCCTGCTACCAGCGGTGGAAGGCCGGGTGACCTTCCTTCACTGCGACGAACAGGCCGTCGCAGGTGGCGCACACCTTGCCGCCGGCTTCGAGCGTCCCGGTGACCCGGGCGCGATCGGGACCCGACTCGACCACCCGCGCGCGCAGCGTGACCGGCTGATCGGTGGGCGTGGGCCGGCGCAGCTTGACCGAGTACTCGGCCGTGACGGTGCACGGCGGCGACTCGGCGCCGCCCTGCCGCATCAGGTGCCAGGCCGCGGTCCAGTTCAGGTGGCAGTCGAGCAGGGTGCCGACGATGCCGCCGTTGAGCACGCCGGGGAACGCCTCGTACTTCGGCGCCGGCTGCCAGGTGCAGACGACCTCGTCGCCCTCGACGACGCTCTTGAGCTGCAGGCCGTCCCGGTTGCTCGGCCCGCAGCCGAAGCAGGCGTTGTGGGGGGCGTAGCGGTCCTGCAGGCTCTGGCTCATTGCCCGGCGAGTATCCCTGGCCTTCCGCCGCGATGCCAGATCGCGTAACACTGGTGGGCCCCGCGCTGCGCGGGACCGGAGGTACCCCCACTTGAACCCGATTCGAACGGCGTGGCTCGCCGCCGTGACCGCGAGCCTGGCGGTGGCCCAGCAACCCGTCGCCGACGGCCTCGCCGAGGTCGAGCGGCTGGGCGAGCAGTTCACCGCGCTCCAGCAGGACCTGCGCAAGCAGTGGTCCGGCCTGGAGCAGCTTCCCGCCGACGAGCGCGAGGCCGCCGGCGACCGCATCTACGGCGACTACCAGGCCAAGGTCGCGGCGCTGTCGGAGCGGCTGGTCGAGATCGTGACCGAGCATCCGGCCGGCGAGCTGGGCGCGAAGGCGATCGGCGCCGCGCTCGGCATGCCGTTGAACAAGGCCGGCCGCGCGATCGTCGTCGAGGCCCTCGCCGACCACCACGCCACCGGGCCGACGATCGCGCCGCTGCTGCCGCGGCTGCGCTACGTCGCCGGCAAGACCGTGGACGCGCTGCTGCAGCGGGTGATCGACGAGAACCCCGACCGCGCCGCCAAGGGTGGCGCCTGCCTGACGCTGGCGCAGCGGCAGGAGGAGGAGGAGCCGAAGGCCGAGCTGCTCGAGCGCTGCGTCGCCGACTTCGCCGACGTGATGCTCGGCGAGCACACGGTCGGCGCGACCGCCGAGACGCTGCTGACTGCGCTGCGCAACATCAAGGTCGGCAAGGTCCCGCCGGACATCGTCGGCAAGGACATGGACGGCGCGGCCTTCAAGCTCAGCGACTATCGCGGCAAGGTCGTGATGCTCGACTACTGGGGCTATTGGTGAGGCCCCTGCCGGGCCATGATCCCGCACGAGCGGTCGCTCGTGGAAGAGTTCAAGGACAAGCCCTTCGCCCTGATCGGTGTCAACACCGACGGCCAGGAAGCCTACGCCAAGGGGCTCGCGCAGGAGCCCGTGACGTGGCGGTCGTTCGACGACGGCGACACCGGCGGACCGATCTGTGAGGCGTGGAACATCGAGGCGTTCCCGACCATCTTCCTGATCGATCACGAGGGTGTCATCCGCCACATCAGCCACGGCGGGGACGAGATGGAGCAGACGCTCCGCGACCTGATCGCCAAGGCCGAGGCCGCGGCGAAGTGAGCGCCGCCGCCGCGCGGTCGACCGAAGGCGGCGACCGCGCGGCGCACCCCCCCCCGATGGGCCTGGTCGACGAGTACCGGCAGCAGTTCGCGTGGCGCGACTGGCCAGGCCTGTTCGCGGCGGCGCCGTCGTTGGCGGGGCAACGCGTGCTCGACCTGGGCTGCGGGCCCGGGGATCTCGCGCGCGAGCTGGTCGGGCGCGGGGCGCACGTCGTCGGCGTCGACGCCAACGACGAGCTGCTGGCCGCGGCGCGCCGTTCGGTGCCGGACGCCGAGTTCGCGGCGGTGGACCTGCGGGACGCGGCCGCGGTCCGCGCGCTGGTCCCGCCCGGCGGCGCGCCGTTCGACGGACTGTGGTGCACGTTCACGGCGGCGTACTTCTGCGACTGGCCGGCGGCGCTGCGGCGCTGGTCGGCGGTGCTGCGCCCGGGCGGCTGGATCGTCGCCGCGGAGGTCGACGACCTGTTCGCGCACGCGCCGGTGTCGGCGCGCACGAGCCAGCTGCTGGAGCGCTACGTCGCCGATGCGCTGGCGGCGGGGCGCTACGACTTCCGGATGGGGCGCAAGCTCGCGGCAGGGCTGCGGCAGGCCGGCTTCACGGTCGACCGCGAGGTGGAGCTGCCCGACCGCGAGCTGGCGTTCGACGGCGCCGCGGCGCCGGAGGTGGTCGCGGCGTGGGCGCGGCGGCTGGAGCGGATGACCCTGCTGCAGCGGCACTGCGGCGACGGCTACCACGCCATGCACGCCGACTTCCTGGCCTGCCTGCGGCGCGCCGATCATCGGTCGCTGGCGACGGTGCGCGCGTGCATCGCCCGCCGCGCCTGAGGGCCGCGTTCACTCGCGCAGCGCGATCGGCGGCGTGACCGCCAGCCACTGTCCGGCGCGGGCGCCGAGGTCGACGACCAGCACCGCGGCCCCCTCGGTGCCCGCCGGCAGTGGCGCGAGTCGTGCCTTGTGCCAACGCCCGAGCGTCGGGGCCGGGTGCAGCGTCTGCAGCGGCGCGCGGGTGCGGGCGTCGGTGATCAGCACGCCGGTGCCGAGCGACAGCTCGCCCGTGCACACCGCGATGGCCAGCGCCGTGCCCGCCGCGATCGGCTCGAAGGTGGCGGCGCCGCGTCCGGCGCCGGTGGTCGCCAGCACCGGGGCGGCGTCGTTCGCCGGCGGCAGCCGCTCGTCCGGCCGGCGCTCCGCGGTCGGCGGTCCGAACTCGCCGAGGACCTGCAGCCCGAGGCCGGGGATCGCCGCGCCGTCGCCGGTCGCGAACGCGGCCCCGCGCAGCTCGCGGCGCGCCGCGGCCCGCAGCAGGCGGCCGCCTTCGAGCGGCACGACGGCCTGCACGCTGCTCGACGGGCCGCGCGCGACGGCGTGGCCGACGAAGCGCTGCTGGCGCTGCGGCGCCGGCCGCGGGTCGGGCATCAGGATGCCCAGGACCGTGTCGTCGTCGTCGACCAGGAAGCCGTGGCGCGGCAGGTCCACGTCCTCGTCGAGCGCCAGCACGCCGTCGACCCGGAAGCCCCAGCCGGTGTCCGCGACGAACGTCGCCGTCTGCACGCCGCCGCGCACCGTGGCGACCTCGCGCGTGCCGACCACCTCGGCCAGCGGCCGGCCGAGCGCGCGGTGCACGCCGTTGGCGAACACCGAGCAGCCGCGGTCGCGCAGCAGCGGGACCAGGTCGGTCAGGACGTAGTCGGGGCTCGGCGACACCGGCTCCTTCATGACGTCGACGTCGTGCACGCTGCACAGGCTGGCCGTCGTCGCGTGGCGCATCTGCACGCGCAGCGCCGTGCCGCGGTCGGTGGCCGCGTCCTGCTGCCAGGCGACCAGCAGCAGCACGGTGGCGCCGACCGCCGCGGCGGTGAGCCGCATCGCCAGGTGCCTGCCGTGCGCCAGCAGCAGCAGCAGCGCCGACCAGAACAGCAGCGCCGGCGTGGCGTAGCGCGACGCCATCGACGAGCCGAGGCCGAAGTTCGCACGCCCCAGCGCCGCGAGCGCGGCCGAGCCGACCGCGAACAGGGCGATCGCCAGCAGCGCCAGCCGTGCCGCGTGCGCCGGCGAGGCGTCGCGGCGCCGCCAGCGCCACAGCAGCGCCAGCAGCCCGGCCAGGCCGAGGCCGCCTGCCGCGGCGGTGAACGCGAAGTCCGGCGTCGAGTCCGGGCCGCGCAGCGGGTTGCCGAGCGTGCAGGTCGTGTAGTGCAGCACCGCGAGCGGGTGGCGCAGCGACTCCCAGGGCGACGCGTGGTGCTTGGGCGTCTCGTAGCCGAGCAGGTAGGACGCGATCGACAGCGCCCCGAGTACGGCGATCGTCGCCGTCGCGCGGCGCGGCAGCCGCAGCGCCGCCGACTGCGCCGCGAGCAGCGGCCACACCAGCACGCCGTTGGCCATGCCCCAGGTCGACAGCTGGGCGGCGACGACCGCCAGCCAGAACCAGCGGCGGCCGCGCGACGCGTGGCGGGCGCGCGCCAGCGCCGCGAACGACACGGTCATGGCGGCGTAGACCAGCACGAACGTCACCTGGAACGGCTCGATCAGGTTGGCGATCTGCACGCCGGCGAACATCCAGGCGGTGACGACCCCGGCGAGCGCCCACGCCGCCGCCGCGGAACTCGTCGCGCCGCGCAGCAGCTCGCGCGCCAGCAGCGCCAGCGCCGCCGCGGTCGCTGCTTGCAGCGCGAACGACACGAGCAGCTGCAGGTGACCGGTCATCCCGAGCCACCGGAAGTCGACGTAGTGCAGCAGGCGCGCGACCGGGATGCGGTGCTCGTTGTGCGGCTCGAACCAGCCGGCCAGCCCGTAGCTCCCTTCCTCGATGCGCAGCATGGCGCGCACCGTGGCCCAGTGGTCGAGCAGCGGCAGCGGCTGCTCGTAGCGGGCCACCGCGACCGCGGTGTCGACCAGGAGCCACGCGCACACGGCCCACGCGACCACCGCGGCGAACTGCAGGACCCGACGCATCATCCGCCGGCGATCTTGCGGCGCCCACAGCGGCGGGGCCAGCCGAAACCCCGGCCGATCCGGCGGGCCGCGTCAGTCGGCTTCGACCAGCTGGCGCGCCAGCACGGCGCCGATCGCCATCAGCGTCGCGGTCTCCTGCCGCGTGAACTCGTACTCGACCGGCTTGGCGATGCCGAGCACGCCGGTCAGGCGGTCGCCGCACAGCATCGGCGCGGCCAGCGAACCCTCCATGCGCGTCAGCTTGGCGCCGGGACGCACGACGCCGGAGTCGTCCTGCTGCAGGTTGCACACCTGCACCGGTTCGCGCCGCGCGGCGGCGATGCCGGCCATGCCCTTGCCGATCGGGATGCTGGTGACCTTGTCGAGCACGGGCGGCGGCAGGCCGCGTTGCGCCATGAGCCGCAGGTGCCCTGTCTCCTCGTCGAGCAGGTGCACGGTGCCGACGGCGCATTGGAAGTGCGTCAACAGCCGCTCGAGGATCCCGTCCCACGGCGGCACGGCGGCGTCCTCACACAGGCGTTCGATCGCGTGGACGAGCGAAGGGTCGGGGCTCATCGCCGCATCCTAGCACCCGGCGCGGCGGCCGGGCGGGCGAGCCGGGCGAGGCGGGCGGTGGCCGCGCGGGGGTCGGGGCGCGGTGGCCACTTGGCGGTGGGATCGCGCCGTGCGCGGGTCGGGCCCCCCGTCGGCGGGCCACGTCGGCGCGCGGGGTGCTCGGTGCGGCGCACCGGCCGCGCGCCGTCGCCGTGCGCGAACGGCTCGATCGGATTAAGAGCCGGGTCGCTCCGCCGTCGCGGTTCGCGCTGTATGTGTCTGCGACGTGCTGCGGCGGTCGTGCCCCGGCCCGGGACAGCGTCGCGGCCTCGTCTCCATGCAAGTCGAGGCATCCATGCATCGGCACTTCCCGCTCGCGTTCGCGAGCATCGTCTGCGCCGCGTCCGCCCAGGACGCCGCGCAGGTCCAGGTCCCGCAGACCCCGGTCCCGCAGGTCCACGTCCGTGGCTTCGCCAACGGCGACAAGACGGCGGTGACCCTGTCGCGCGACCGCATCGTCGTGCGTTTCCACAAGGCGACCGAGGCGGCCGCGATCGATCGGCTCGCCCAGGACCTCGGGCTCGACGTCGTCGACCGCGGTCGACACGACGAGTTCGTCGTGTTCCGCACCGACGCCGATCTCGCCGACGGCTGGATCCGGTGGTTCGCCGCGCAGCCCGGCGTCGACTACGCGGAGCGCGACGCGGTCGCGCACACGGCGACGGCGCCCAACGACTCGTTCTGGGCCACCTACCAGTGGAACATGTACAACCAGGGCGCCCTCAGCAACGGCGTCGCCAGCAACTTCGGCATCCAGGCCGAGGCGGCATGGGACGCGGGCGCGCGCGGCGCCGGCGTCGTGGTCGCGGTGGTCGACTCGGGCGTCGCCTACGAGAACTTCGGCGGCTGGGCGGCCGCGCCCGACCTGGTCGGTCGCGCGTTCGTGTCGCCGTACGACGCCGTGACCGGCGACGGTCACCCGAACGACGAGAACGGCCACGGCACGCACGTGGCCGGCACGATCGGCCAGGTGACCAACAACGGCACGGGCTGCGCCGGCGTCGCGCGCGACTGCACGATCATGCCGGTGCGCGTGCTCGACGCGTCGGGCAGCGGCGCGCACTCGTGGATCGCCAACGGCATCACGTGGTCGGCCGACCACGGCGCCCAGGTGATCAACATGAGTCTCGGCGGCGGCTCGGGGTCGACCACGCTGTCGAACGCCGTGACCTACGCCGCCAACGCCGGCCTGACGATCTGCGCCGCGACCGGCAACACCGGCCGCAGCGGCGTGCAGTACCCGGCGCGCTACACCGCGTGCATCGCCGTCGGCGCCACGCGGTTCGACGGCCGGCGGCCGCGCTACTCGACCTACGGCAGCGGCATCGACGTCGTCGCGCCCGGTGGCGACGTGACCGTCGATCAGAACGGCGACGGGTTCGGCGACGGCGTGCTGCAGCAGACGTTCGACCCGGCGGCGCCGGGTACCTTCGCCTACTACTTCTTCCAGGGCACCTCGATGGCGACGCCGCACGTGGCCGCGGTCGCGGCGCTGGTGCGCTCGGTGCGGCCGGGCTACTCGGCGGCGCAGGTGCGCAGCGCGATCGAGTCGAGCTGCCGCGACCTGGGCCGCTCGGGCTACGACACGACCTACGGCAACGGCCTGGTCGACGCCGCCACGGCGATCACGCGCTGACGAAGGCGTCGGCCGACGGCCGCTACTGGTCGGTCAGCCGCAGCTGCAGCGCGCGCCGTTCGCCGGCCGCGAGCTCGAACTCGACGCGGCTGCGGCCGCGATCGGCGTTCTCGAGCACCGGGTTGTCCGCGGTCCGGCGACCGGCCATCGCGGCGAACCGGCCGGGCGGCAGCCGTTCGGCGAACGCGAAGGTGCCGTCGGCCGCGGCCGTCGTCTCGACGGCGAAGCCCAGCGGCAGGTTCGCCGCGTCGAGCGCCACGAGCTGCACGACGACAGGCGGAACGGGTGCCCCCGGATCGAGCGCGTCGCCGCGCAGCACGCGGCCGGTCACGCGGGCCGGCGGCGCCAGCGCGACGGTCCCGACGTCGAGGTCCTGACCGTCCTGGAGCTGCAACGCCGCGGGACGCGCCGGCGCGGCGTCCGGATGCTCGACCTGCAGGCGCACCGCGCCGGCAGCCAGGTTCGGCAGCGCGAAGCCACCGTCCGCCGCGCTGCGCGCGTGCGGCTCGACCAGCGCCGCGCGCAACGCCGCCTGGACGGCGCCGAGGTCGCCGCCGAGCCGGTCGTCGGGCAGCGCGCGCACCTGCGCGCCGGCCAGCGGTCGGCCCGCGCGATCGGTGACGCGGCCGCGCACGACGGCACCCGCCCGCAACGCGATCTGCACGTCGGTGATGGTGCCGGCCGCGATCGCGAACGGTCCCGCCACGGTCGGCGCGTGTCCCGGGGCCACGACCTCGACCTGCCAGTCGCCGGGGTCGACCCCGGTCCACGAGTAGGCGTCGCCCGACAGCTGGTCCGGGGCGACCGCGATCGGGCCGAGCCGCCGCAGTCGATCCCGGGGCCCGGCACCGGCGCCGCGCAGCACTGCGCGCCAGCGCGTCACGACGGCGCCATCGGCGGCGTGCACGGCGAGCCGCAGCCCGCCGAGCGGCTGCAGCACGAGGCGCAGCGGCGCCGCGTCGTCGACCGCGGTGGTGACCGGCGCCGTCGGCTGGTACCCGGGCGCGGCCGCCGTGACGTGGACCGGCACATCGGCCAGCCCGCGCAGCGCGAAGTCGCCGTTCGCGGCCGAACGGGCGGTCACCGCGCCGACGTCGCCCTGTGTCGGCGTCGCGCGCACGAACGCATCGCCGACGCCGCGGCCCTGCGGATCGACGACGACGCCGCGCCGCTCGTGCCCGCGCGCCAGCCCGAAGTCGAGCGCGTTGTCCTCGTCGGCGAACAGCTGCTGCTGCGGCAGCGTCGCGGTCGCGTGACCTTCGGCCGATGCCGTCACCGTGCAGCGGCCCGGGCGCAGCCCGGAGATCCGGTAGCTGCCGTCGACGCCGGTGATCGCGCCGCGCCCGGCGTCGCGCTCGGGCAGCGCCAGCTCGTCGAGCGGCGGCTGCTGCACCGCGACGCGGGCGCCCTGGATCGGCGTGTCGTCTCCGGCGGCGCGCACGGTGCCGCGCAGCGACACGCCGGGTGGCAGCGGCAGCGCGCCGAGGTCGGACCACTGCGCCGTCCGCACCGCGGCGGCGGGCCACACGCCGTCGCCGTTCGTCGCCGCGGCGACGATCCACAGCGCCTGTCCGACGTCGTCGTCGGCCAACGCGAGCGCGAAGGCGCCGTCGCGTGCGGTGGTCGCGGTCGCCACGGGCGGCAGCCGTTCGCCGCGGCGTTGCCGCAGCAGGCGCGTCCACGGATCGGGCGCGGCCGCCGCGAACGCGAACACCGGCGCGCCGGCGATCGGCTGCTGCGCCGCGTCCAGGAGCAGCCCGCGCAGGCCCTGCGTCGGCGCGGTCGAGGTCTCGCGCGCGTCGCCGACGGCCGGCGGCGCTGCCCGTTCGCCGGGCGCCGCGCTCGCCGGCGCGCCGCGCGGATCGGCGGGTTGCGCGCGCGGCGCGTCCGCCCGCGGCGCCGCCACAGCGTCGCCGCCGCAGCGCGCGAGGCCGAGCGCGAGGGCCGCGAGCAACGCGGTCAGCAGGCACAGGAGCAGGGGGCGGCGCATGGCCCCGGGATGCTACCGCCGGCGCTACTTCCGACGCAGCGCCACGCGCACCGGGACCCACTCGCCCGGCGGCACCGTGACCGGGATCGGATCGACCGGCAGGAAGCCGGGGATCGGATCCAGGTGCAGGATCAGGTCGCCGGGACCCTTGGCTGCGATCGATCCGTCGCTGCTCCAGTAGGCCGTGAACGACTCGCCGTCGCGCGTCTTCAGCTCGCCGTGGAACTCCATGACCCAGGGCAGCTCGGCTTCGCCGTCGACCAGGGTCACGCGCACGCCGCAGACCCGCCGCAGCTGCAGTACGAACTCGTTGACGCCGGGCCCGACCGCGTGCGACGTGTTCGCCCACTCGTAGCCTGCGGGGTGCGCCATGATCGCGATCGGGCCGGGCACGGACTGGCAGCGCCAGGTGCCGTCGTCGTGCTGCCGGAGTTGCGCATCGGTGGAATCACCGTCCTCGGCCGCAGGGTCGGGCGCCCAGACCGCGAGCGCGAAGCCGAAGCCCTCGACGACGACCGGGCGACCCGTCTCGGCGTCGAGCAGGCGAACCCGCACCTCGCACGGCGGCGGCAGCTCGAACCGCAGCTCGTCGGTGCCGCCCGGCGGCACCGTGAAGCGGGCGCGAAAGCCCGTGCCTTCGACCACCACGAGGTGCGGTCCGGGCATCAAGCCGCCCCGCACCGCGAACGCGAGCTCCGCGTCGCCCTGGCGTTCCATCTCGGTCAGTCCGATCCGCGTCGGATCGTCGGCCCAGCCCTTCAGCGGACCGGTCGGCTCGATCTCGAGATGACATCGCTCGTGGCGCCACGCGGCCGGAACGACGAGGACTCCGGACACCGGCACCGCCGCCGGTCGTTCGACGCGGTCCTCCATGAGCAACGTCGCGGTCGCGATGCCGCCGACCGGGACGTCGACCGTCGTGCGGCACAGGACCGTCGGCTGCCGGAACCACGGGCCCAGTTCGAGGCGCAGTTCGACGGGGCCGGCCGGCAGTCCGGACATGCGGAACGGCTGCGTGCGCAGCCGCGAGAACTCGACGATCGGCTTCGTGTCGCCGGGGGTGTAGACGCGCACGGCGGAGCCGCGCGGCCGTTCGGCGCCGCTGAGCAGCAGGTCCACGTCGCCGCCGGGCAGCAGGCGCACCAGTCGTTCGGCCGGGTCGGTCGCGTCGATCTCGACCTTCTGCCAGGCGTGGCCCTGGGCGTGCACCCAGAGGGTCTGCCGGCTGGAGATGGTGGGCGCGTGGTAGCGCAGCGGCGAGCGGCCGTGCTCGACCAGCACGTCGAGCGCCTCGTCGCCGGGGTGCGACAGCGACTGCCATGTCTCTGTCTTCGGGCGCGCGACGACGACGCCGCCGAGGTCGATCCCGGTCGTGTCGTCGAGCACGCGCAGGGTCAGCATCGGCAGCCATCGACCGCGCAGCGCGATCGGGCCGGCGTCGAGCGGCAACTCGTCGCCGGGATCGGGTTGCACGGGATCCAGCCTCACCGGGCGCCCACCGAGCTGCAACGACGACACGGTCACGCGTTCGGGTCGCGGCATCGGGCCGGTGTCGAACGCGCCGTCGGTGACGACCACCGGCACCCGTTCGCCGGCGTTGCCGGTCCACACGGTCAGCTCGAGCACGCCGTTCTCGAGCTGGTGCAGTTCGTCGTGCTCGTCGAGCGCCACCGCGGTGCCGCGCAGCGCGAACGGCTCCCCGGCGGCGGCGGCGGCGCGATCGGCGCCAGCCGCGTTCGCTCCGATGCGCGCGGTCGATGCCTCCTCCGCGGCGGCGGGCGCGCCGGCAGGCGGGACGACCGCGGCCTCGGGCGAAGCCGCCGGCGCGTCGGCGGGTGCCGCCAGCGCGTCGTTGGACCACAGCGTCGCGCCGAGGACGAGCAGCAGCAGGACCCCGACGACCGCGAACGCGCTCCGCATGCCGCGCAGCATAGCGGCCGCGCTGCCGCGCGCTCAGCCGCCCCGCAGCGCCGCCCGCACCGCCGCGATCTCGTCGCCGTCGGTCCGGCGAACCTGCCGTTCGTCGTCGGCCGCCACGGTCGCCATCGCCACGTCGGGGTTGTGGTGGCGCATGCCCGCCGGCTCGAACCGGCTGGCCGACAGGTGCACCTCGCGCACGCCGGTCGCGGCGACCAGGGCGGCGACGTTGGCGGCGCGGACGCCGGCGCCGGCCATCACGGCGATGCGACCCTGCGCGCGGCCGACCAGGTCGCGGATGCAGTCGGCGCCGAGCGCGGCGGTACGGCGCTGCCCGGACGTCAGCACGCGCGCGACGCCGAGGTCGGCGAGCTGCGCCAGCGCGCTCGCGGGGTCGCGCGCGACGTCGAACGCGCGATGGCACGTCACCGGCAGCGGGCCCGCGGCCTGCACCAGCTCGCGCATGTGTGCCCGGTCGACGTCGCCGTCGGCCGTCAGCACTCCGGCGGCGAAGCCGTGCGCGCCCGCCGCCGCCAACTCCTCCAGGTCGGCCCGCAGCACCGCGAATTCGTCCGGCGCGTACAGGAAGTCGCCGGCGCGCGGCCGCAGCATCGCCACGACCGGGAGCTGCACCGCGGCGAGGACGTGCCGCAGCAGGCCGAGGCTGGGGGTCAGCCCGCCCAGCGCCGGGGCCGAGCACAGCTCCAGCCGGTCGGCGCCGGCGGTGGCCGCGGCGCGCGCACCGTCGACCGAATCGACGACGACCTCCACGGTCACCGGCGGGCGCTCGTTGGCGGATGGGGTCACGCGCGTCTATGGTGCGACGATGCGGCCGCAATTGCTGCACCTTTCGGGGCCCCTGCGCGGTCGCACCGTGACCTACGACGACCCGTCGATCACCATCGGGTCGGCGGCGGACATGGAGGTCCGGATCGACCATCCGGCGGTCGCTCCGCGGCACGCGGTGCTGGAGTACCTCGAGGACGACTGCGCGTTCCTGCTGCGGCGGAAGGGCGGCGCGTTGTTCGTCAACCGCAGCGAGATCGTCGAGGTGATGCTGCAGGACGGCGACCTGATCGAGTGGGGCGTGAACGGCCCGCGTTCGCGGTTCCGGATCTACATCCCGCACGGCTCGGTGTGCAAGCCGGTGCGGCGCATGCTGGCGGACGCGCGCGACGTCCAGCGGCACAGCGACGCCAAGGGCGCCGCGCGCGGTCTCACACGCGACCTGTTCACGCAGGCGACGATGCGGCTGAAGGTCGGCTTCCCGCTCGGCGTGCTGCTGCTGGCGCTGCCGATGGCGTGGCTGGCCGGCTGGATCGGCGGCCGGCCGTCGGCGGCCACGCGCCGCGCCGACGACGTCACGCAGGCCGAGCTCGAGGCGATGCGGGCGCAACAACAGGCGCAGGCCGAGGAGCTCGCGGCGCTGCGGGCGGCGAGCGCGGTGATGGGCGAGGTGCAGCGGCGCTGGAGCCGGGGCGTGTGCCTGGTGCACGGCATCGTGCAGCTGCGCTGGGCCGACGACCGCCCGGTCACCGGCGTCGACGGCGAGCCGCTGCTGGCGGAGTACACCGGTTCGGGCTTCCTGGTCGCCGACGACGGCCGCGTGCTGACCAACCGGCACGTGGTGACGCCGTGGGAGACGATGGCGTCGCTCGACCCGATCCTGATGCGCGGCGCGGTGCCCGGCTTCGCCGTGCTGACCGCGACGTTCCCCGGCAAGGCGCCGGTGCCGGTGCCGATCGACTCGATCCGCCGCCGCGGCGACGACCTCGACGTGGCGCTGTTCCGCCTGCCCGCCGACGCGGTGGCCGGCGTGCCGGTGTTGCCGCTGCACGACGGGCCGCTCGAGACGCTGCCGGACCAGCGCGCGATCGTGGTCGGCTACCCGACAGGGCTGGCGGCGCTGCTGGCCAAGGCCGACGCCGCGCAGGTGCAGGACCTGCGCGCGCGCGGCGCCGACATGACCACCGTGATCCGCGAGCTGGCGGCCGCCGACCGCATCTCGCCGGTGATCACCCAGGGCACGCTCGGCAACGTGCAGGAGCGCCAGCTGGTCTACGACGCCGCGACCACGCACGGCGGCTCGGGCGGCCCGGTGTTCGGCGGCGACGGCACCGTGATCGGCGTCAACTACGCGATCCTGCGCGAGTTCGCCGGTGCCAACTTCGGCGTGCCGATCGCCTTCGGCCGCGAGCTGCTGGGCAACTGAGCGCGGTCGCTGCCGCGGTCAGGCGCGATCGTGTGGGTCGTCGTCCGGGGCCAGCAGCAGGCGCAGCACCCCCTCGGGGTCCGACAGGAAGCCGCGCGTCACGCGGTAGTGTTCGGTGTCGCGGTAGTCCACGCGTTCGAGACCGCGGTCGCCGCAGTGCCAGATCGCGGCAAAGGGATACGCCATCAGGATCGGCGAGTGCGTGGCGATCACGAACTGCGCGCCGCCCTGGACCAGCTGGTGCAGCCGCGCCAACACCGCCAGCTGGCGCTGCGGCGACAGCGCCGCCTCGGGTTCGTCGAGCAGGTACAGGCCGCGTTCCTGGAACCGGTGCAGGAACAGGCTCAGGAACGCCTCGCCGTGCGACTGCTCGTGCAGCGCCCGCGCGCCGTAGGCGTCGGCGACGCCGATGCGCTCGACCTCCGTGGCGACGTTGAAGAAGCTCTCGGCGCGCAGGAAGAAGCCGGTCCGCGGCCGCGTCGGGCCGCGCGCGACCAGCAGGAACTCGTGCAGCTCCGAGTGCGACGCGCGGGTCGCGAAGGCGAAGTTGCGGCTGCCGCCCTCGGCGTTGAAGCCGAGCGACACGGCGAGCGCCTCGAGCAGGGTGGACTTGCCCGAGCCGTTCTCGCCGATCAGGAAGGTGACCTGCGGGTGCAACTCGAGCACCTCGAGGCCGCGCACGACCGGCAGGCAGAACGGGTAGCGATCGAACGCCGGCACCGCGGAGCGCCGCAGCTCGACGCGCCGCAGGAACGCGCCGCCGCCCACGCGACGGCTACAGGATCGAGAACTGGATGCCGTCGCTGCCGGTGAGGCCCTGCGGGCCGCAGGTGGCGTCGGCGAACGCGAACTGGAACACGACGGACACGCCCGGCAGCGACGGGTCCATCGGCAACGGCAGCGGCAGCCGCGCGTTGCCGAGCGCGTTGGTGGGCGGGATCAGCGTCGCCTGGTAGACCACGCTGAGCGGGTCGATCGCCACGTCGACGCCGAGGAACGGCGGCAGGCCCAGCGGCGCCTGGTTGAGCGAGCCGACGACGACCGCCAGCTGCGACGTCGCCGGGCGCGGGCCGCGCGCGGCCCACACCGCGAACGACGCGTTGCCGATCTGCGGCATGCTGGCGATCAGCGCGTCGATGCTGCGGCCGCAGGTGGTCGTGCTCTGGCCGACCGGCGCGGTCGGCAGGAACTGCAGCGGCGGCAGCGTCGCGCCGGGGACGAAGGTCGAGGTGCCGAACTGGTTGCCGAACAGGGCGGACGACACGTCGAGCGTGTGGCCGTCGAGCGGGAACATCAGCGCCTTGCCGAAGTAGCCGCTGATCGACTGGTTCATCGTCGACTGGATCTCGCCGGCGGTGCGCGCGACGGGCCAGATGCGGACCTCGTCGAGGACGCCGTTCCACGTCTCGTTGCCCGGGTTGACGGCGTCGCCGTTGCCGATCCGCAGCACGTCCCCGGCGTAGACCAGCTCCGCCGGCGTCGCCAGCGAGCTGGTCGCCACCTGCACGCCGTTCTTGTAGATCCGCAGGACCTGACCGTCGAACGTCGCGGCCAGGTGGGTGAACTGCGCGAACTCGCCGGGCGCGAACGAATACGACGCGGTCGACTGCTGGGTGCCGGCCCGCACCTTCCACTGCAACGTGCGCGACGCCGTCGTGCCGGCGCCGACCCGGAAGAAGTAGACCTCGGACGCGTTCTGGATGTTCTGGCGCACGATCGTCGGCCACCGGAACGTGCCGGTGGGGATCGAGGCGTCGTCGTAGGTGACCCAGGCCTCGACGGTGATGCCGGTCGGCGGCACCAGCCGCGGGTCGGCCGGCACCTCGATGCCGCCGTCGACGCCGTTGGTGAGCTGCAGCCCGAGCTGGGCCGGCAGGGCGGGCGCCGTGGCGGCCAGCGCCAGCAGGAACGGAACGAGCGCCGGGCGCGGCGCGTGCGGGCGGGTGTGTCGCATCGAGGGGGACCTCCGGGTGGTCCGGCGATCATAGCCCTGTCGTCCCGTCGGCACCCGCGCGTCGCCCCGCGGCAATTCGACCGGTCCCGGTCGCCTTGCGCCGCGGCGCGCCACCGGCCAGGTGGTGTGGTGGCGCGGGCGGGCCTCCCTCCGGGCGTCGGACGGTCCGTTGGCAACGACGGTCCCGCGTGGAGCCGTTCCCGCTGCGGGACGGCGTGCGGGCGCGCGACGACCCGCTCGCCCCGGGTGACGTAGACTGCCGCCCGGCGCCTCACGGCGTCGACTCGAGGGGAGACGGGGGTTCGTCCATGCTGGTTGGTCATCGCCGTCGCGCGGCAGCACGTCCGCGTCCACTGCTCGCCGCGGCCGTCGCGGCCGCCGTCGTCGTCCCCGCCTGCAGCAGCGGCATCGGTGATCCCTACGCGCCCGGCGCCGACCTGCCGGCGAGCGAGACCGACGCGCTGCGGTTCCTGCAGCGCGCCACGTTCGGCCCGGACGAGGCCTCGCTGCAGCGGCTGCAGTACCTCGGCTACGACACCTGGCTCCGCGAGCAGCAGGAGCTGCCGGCGTCGCTGCAGGAGCCGGCCCTGCAGCAGCTCGTCGCCGGCGGCGCCAGCGTCAACCAGTCGAACCGCCAGGAGGTGTGGTGGCGCCATGCGGTGCGCGGCCGCGACCAGCTGCGCCAGCGCGTCGCGTTCGCGCTGAGCGAGATCTTCGTGGTGAGCGACCAGGCCAGCGCGCTGTCGGGCAACCCGATCGGGCTGGCGCACTGGTACGACATGCTGGCGCGGAACGCGTTCGGCGACTACCGCACCCTGCTGGAGCAGGTGACCCTGCACCCGGTCATGGGGCAGTACCTCAGCATGCTGCGCAACCGCAAGCCGGACCCGTCGCGCAACATCCGGCCGGACGAGAACAACGCCCGCGAGGTCATGCAGCTGTTCTCGATCGGTCTCTCGGAGCTGCTGCCGGACGGCACGCCGCGGCTCGACCTCGGCGGCGACCCGATCCCGACCTACACGCAGTCCGACATCGAGGCGCTGGCGCACGTGTTCACCGGCTGGACCTACGCGGGGTCGACGCGGTTCACCAGCGGCACGCCGAACAACCTGCCGATGGTGCCGTTCGAGGACTACCACGACCGCACGCAGAAGGACTGGCTCGGCGAGGTGTTCCCTGCCGGCGTGGACGCCCGCACGGAGCTGACGCGGGCGCTCGACGTGCTCGCGGCGCATCCGAACGTCGGGCCGTTCCTCGGCCGGCAGCTGATCCAGCGGCTCGTCACCAGCAACCCGAGCCCGGCGTACGTGGCGCGCGTCGCCGCGGTGTGGGCCGACGACGGCCAGGGCGCGCGCGGCAACCTCGGCGCCGTGGTGCGCGCGATCCTGCTCGACGACGAGGCGATGCGCGGCCACGTGCTGGCGCCCGGCACGTTCGGCAAGCTGCGCGAGGGCCTGCTGCAGCAGACCGCGATCTGGCGCGTGTTCGGCGCACGGGCGCAGAACGGCCAATACGCCTATTCCAACCCGCAGGACGCGTTCGGGCAGGCGGCGCTGCGCGCCGACACGGTGTTCAACTTCTTCCGCCCCGACCATCGTCCGCAGGGCGAGCTGACCACGCTCGGGCTCGACGCGCCGGAGTTCCAGGTCCTCGACCAGAACACGGCCATCGCCGCCAACAACCAGCTCTATCGCAGCCTGGTGACCAACCATCTCGGCCGCGCGACGCCGGCGGCCGGCGACGTGCTCGTCGACCTCGGCGCGGCGACCGCGCTGGCCGACGACCCGGACGCGCTGCTCGACTGGCTCGACCGCTGGCTGCTCGCAGGTGCGATGACGCCGGCACTGCGGCAGGTCGTGCGCCAGCACCTCGTGCAGCTGACCGACCCGATGCAGCGCGCGCGCGAGGGCGCGTGGCTGGTGGCGACGTCGCCGCAGTTCGCCGTGCAGAAGTGAACCGTTCCCGGAGCCCGGACCATGAGCTCGATCGATCGCCGTCGTTTCCTGCGCGGGGCCTGCTGCCTCGGCGCCGTCCCGCTGCTCGGCACCCGTCCGCTGCTCGGCCAGCTGTCCAGCGTCCACGACGCCGCGCTCGCGGCGACGCCGCCGGGCGGGCCCTACAAGGCGCTGGTCTGCGTCTATCTGGCGGGCGGCCACGACAGCTTCAACCTGCTGGTGCCGCGCACCGGTGCCGACTACGCGACCTATGCCGCCACGCGCAGCGACCTGGCGGTGCCGCAGGCCGACATCCTGCCGGTCACGCCGGCGACGCCGACGGGCCGCGACTTCGGCCTGCACCCCGCCGCCGCGGCGCTGCAGGCGCGCTTCGCCGCCGGCCGGCTGGCGTTCGTCGCCAACGTCGGCACGCTCGTGCAGCCGATCACTCGCGCCCAGTACCAGGCCGGCACCGTGCAGAAGCCGCGGCACCTGTTCTCGCACAGCGACCAGACCGAGCTGTGGGAGTCGCAGAGCGCGCAGGCCGCCAACGACCTCGGCTGGGCCGGCCGCGTCGGCGATTTCGTGCTGCCGCTGAACGGCGGCAGCCCGCTGTCGCCGGCGATCACGATCGCCGGCAGCACCCGCATGCTGCGCGGTCAGACCGTGGCGCCGTACGCGATGCGCACGTCGGGCACGGTGTCGCTGTCGGGCACGAGCGGCACCAGCGGCGCGCGCCGCCTGGCGTCGCTGCAGGCGATCGACGCGCTGCCGCACGGCCACGCGATGGAGCGCGGGTTCGCCGACCTGCGCGAGCAGGCGATCGCGCTCGACAGCCAGATCCGCACGGCGCTCGACGCGGCCGTGCCGATGGCGACCGTGTTCCCGACGACGAGCCTCGGCCGCCAGCTCGAGATGGTCGCGCGGATGATCGGCATCCGCGGGGCCCTGGGCGTTCTGCGGCAGGTGTTCTTCGTGCGGCTCGGCGGCTTCGACACGCACGACAACCAGCTGACGTTCCTGCCGACGCTGCTGACGGCGCTCGGCGAGGCGGTGTCGGCGTTCGACGACGCGATGGTGGAGCTCGGCGTCGACGGCGACGTCACGCTGTTCACGACCTCCGAGTTCGGCCGCACGCTGACGTTCAACGGCCGCGGCACGGACCACGGCTGGGGCGGCGTGCAGTTCGCGCTGGGCGGCGCCGTCGCCGGCGGCGACATCTACGGCGCCATGCCCGACTACGCGCTCGGCGGGCCCGACGACGCCGGCAACGGCCGCGTCATTCCGACCCTCGCGGTCGAGCAGTACGCGGCGACCTTGGCCAGCTGGTTCGGCGTCGCGCCCGGCGACCTGCCGACGGTGTTCCCGCGCCTGTCGGTGTTCGGCGCCGGCAACCTCGGCTTCGTCTGAGCCGGGGCCGGCGTCACCACAGCGCGCGGAAGTGCCAGCGCTGATCGGCGTAGCCGGTCATCGTCCACGTGGTGGCGAGGCCGTGCTCGCGCAGCAGGTCGGTCGGCAGCGCGTCGTCGCCCTGGAGCGACGGCAGCTCGAAATCTCCGGCGAGCTCGCCGAGCAGGCCGATCGCGACGCCGAGCTGCAGGACGATCGCCGCGACGTTGCCCTCGGCGATGCCGTTGAGCCCGGGCGGCGCGTACGGCAGCACGCCGCGCGCGCGCTGCGGCGGCTCGGTGCGCGCGGTCCAGTTGCCGCGGCGCGCCGCCGCGACCAGCTCCTCGGCGCGGGTCTCGGCCTCGTAGCCGTAGATCACCGCGAACAGGTCCGGCCCCGACACGGCGGTGGTCTGGAACCAGCCGCCGTAGCGGCGCACGCGGTAGCCGCCGCCGAGGTCGTCGTCGGACAGCTCGGTCATGCCGATACCCTTGCGGCCGGCGGTCATCTTCGCGAGCAGTGCCTCGGAGTCGCGCACGCGGAAGGCGATGCCCCAGGTGATCTGGTTGCCGTCCGTGTCGAACGCGGCGTCGAGGCGGCCGAACAGCAGGTACTCGTCGGTGAAGTGCGACAGCAGGCCGGTGTGCTCGTCGCCGCCGAGCGACTCCCGCAGCTCGCGCTCGGTCTCCTCGCGGTCCTGTCCGCGCGCGGCCGCGATCGCGAGGATCGGGCGCACCAGCGCCGCGAGGTCGAGGCGGCCCGCCTTCCAGCCGAAGTCGGGGTTCGGCAGCAGCGAAGCGATCGCCGGCACGCCCTGGCTGGCCGGGAACAGCACCGCGAACAGGCCGCGCTCGTCGCGCGTGAACTGCTGCTCGAGGTCGATGCGCACGTGCGGACCGGCGGTGCCGAGTTCGAAGGTCGACGTGCCGAGCGCGTCGAGGCCGGCGGCGCGCCACGCCGGCGCGCTGTCCGACCGCGCGAGGAACAGCGCCGTCGCCGCCGCGGCGTCGAAGCGCGCGGCCATCGCGGGCTGCTTGCGCGGGTCGGGGTCCGGGTTCCCGGTCGGCGGCTCCGCCGACCGGGCGCGGGCGAGCGCCGCGGGCAGGTCGGCCTCGTCGGCGACGACCGCCAGCATCCCGGCGCCCAGCGCGCAGGGCTCGCTGAGCAGCGCGCCGCCCTGGAGTGGCAGGCGCCGCGGCAGGTCGTCGTCGGCGGCGATCCAGTCGGCGCCGTCCGGGCGGCGCGCGACGGCGGCGACGTCGCGCGCGAGTGCGGCCAGGTCGGTGTGGCCGTCGGGGCGGAGCCGGAGCTCGATCTGCGGCGACGCGGTGCTGCCGTCGTAGAAGATCCGCAGCTCGAGCGCGCCGGCGTAGTCGAGCGCGCGGGCGCGCGCGGCGCGCCATGCGTCGTCGTCGCCCGCGAACGCGGCCCGCAGCACGAGCTCGAGGCGCCCGGTCAGAGGTTGCCAGAGCTCGCGGCCGCTGTCGCTGCTGAGCAGGCTGCCGAGGTTGGTCGGCGCGAACTGCGCGCGCCAGACCGCCGGACCGGCGAGCTCCAGCTCGAACAGCGGCGTCGCGGCGCCGGCGGCCGGCGCGGCGGTGGGCGCCGGCGGGTCCTGCGCCGGAGCGTTGGGCAGCAGCAGGACCAGGGCGGCGGCGCCGCACAGGGGGGGCTTCAGCATGCGCGCAGGGTAGCCGACCGCGGCCGCGGCCTTTCGTTGCCGAGGCACTTTCGGGCGCACCGGCCGCGACGACGCGGTGTCACTTCGGCGCGGTCAGGCTCGCCAGGAACTCGACGACGTCGCGCAGCTGCCGCCGGTCGAGCAGCCCGGCCATCGGCGGCATCGCGCTCTCGGTGGTGGTCGCGCGGCTCGCGATCTGCGTCAGCGGCACCTGCCGCGGCGTGC
The DNA here is from genome assembly GCA_050245995.1 of Planctomycetota bacterium. GTDB lineage: Bacteria > Planctomycetota > UBA1135 > UBA1135 > UBA2386 > JBFWWV01. Next base: position 192,400 of record JBFWWV010000006.1, read on the forward strand.
CGTCGAGGCCGGTGACCTCGACGACGCCGTCCTGTTCGCGCGTGACGGTGCCGGCGACGACGCCGCCGTCCTGCAGCGTCAGCACGGTCATTGCGAAGCCGGCGGCGATGCGCGCGCTCGGCTGCACCAGCGACTCGAGCAGGTACTCGCGGGTGCCGCGGCCGGCGACGCCGTCCAGCAGGGGGCCGGCGTTGCCGCCCTTGCCGGCGATGCTGTGGCAGCGGGTGCAGGCGGCGCCGGCGTGGCCGAGCACGACCTCGCGGCCCCGCCGAGCGTCGCCGCCCTCGAGGCAGACCCGGAACGGCGCCAGCGGGTCGCCGTCGTCGGCGCCGCCCGTGACCGCCTGCAGGCGCTCTCGCACGGCGGGCTCACGGCGCTGCGCCGCGGCGTCGAGCAGGTCGAGCTGGATCGCGGCGTCGACCTCGCCCCGCGCGAACGCGTCGAGCCAGCGCAGCAGGATCGGCGCGGCCGCCGGGTCGGGGAGCGTTCCCAGGGACGCGAACGCGGCCTGCCGCTCCTGCAGCTCGGCGCGTTCGCACAGCGTGGCCAGGACCGGCGCGGCCTTCTGCGGCGCGCGCTCGGCGAACAGCTGGACCGCCGCGGTGCGCAGCGGCGTCGGGTCGTCGGCGGTGATCGCGGCGACGGCCGCGTCGAGCTCGTCGGCGCCGAGCGCGTCGAGGGCCCGCAGCGCCGCGGTGCGCGCGGGCTCGGGCCGGGCACGGTCGCGCACCAGGGCCGCGAGCGCCGGCGCTGCGTCCCGCAGCTGCAGCGCGGCGCACGCGTCGGCGGCAGCGTCGGCGACGGCGTCGTCGTCGAGGAGCGGCACGAGGTCGGTCTGCATCGTGGCGTCGCCCGCCGTGCGGTGGCTCGGTCGCCAGTTGCCGAGCACGCGGTCCTGGCCCGACGGCGCGCGCCACTCGGCCAGGATCTCCAGCGCCTCGCGCCGCAGCGACGCCGGGCGATCCTGCTGCGCCGCGAACGCGGCGACGGCGGCGGCGTGCGCCGGGGTGCCGAGCAGCCGCGCGGCATTGAGCGCGCGCCAGCCGATCGCCGGATCGTCGGCGGTCCGGTGCGGCAGCACCGCAGCCAGCATCGGCAATGCTCCGTCGAGGTCGCCGTCGTAGCAGCAGCGCGCGGCCTCGCGGCGCACGATCGGGTCGGCGTCGCCGAGGAACACGGCGGCCTGGATGTCGCCGCGGCGCGCCAGCGCCAGCAGCGCGCCCACCCGCACGGCGGGGTCGGCGTCGTCGCGCGCCGCGAGCAGCGCCGACGCGGGCGCGCAGGCGGCGAGGCCGAAGACGGCGGCGTGCCGCAGCACCGGGTCGCGGTCGCCGTTGTCGCGCAGCGCCTCCAGCAGCGCCGCCGTGGCCGTCGTCGCCGCGGCCGCCGGCAGCTCGTCCATGCGGCCGAGCGCCAGGGCCGCCTCGCGCCTCACCCGCGGGCTCGGGTCGCGCAGCAGCGCCGCGAGCTCCGGCGCGACATCGGAGCGCCGCGCGTCGCCGAACATGCGCGCGGCCTGCGCGCGCGTGTCGGCGCAGCCGTGCTGCAGCAGCGACCGCAGCGGGTCGAGGGCGTCGGGTCGGCTGCGGCCCAGAATGCCGAGGCCCCAGACGCCGGCCAGCCGCGCGTCGCGCGAGTCCGGGTCGACGGCGGCCTGCGCCAGCAGCACGCGCGCGTCGCGGTCCACGAGCTCGAACTGCGCCAGCTGCCGCACGCGGCGGTCCGCGTGGCGCAGCAACGCCGCGAGCCGGATGTCGGTGACGTCGCCGACGCCGCGTGCCAGCAGCTCCGCGGTCGCGCGCAGCGCCGGGTCGTCGCGGTGGCCACTGCGTTCGATGCGGTAGAGCCTGCCCTTGCCGGTCTTGTTCCAGCCGGACACCCAGTCGCTGACGTACAGCGCACCGTCGGGGCCGAAGTCGACGTCGGTGGCGAGCACGCTCCACGCCGGCCGGTCGCGGAACTCGATCTCGAAGCCGGCGCCGTGCTCGCCGAGCCGCAGCGCGTGCACGCCGCTGTAGCCGGCGCCGCCGCGGAAGTCGCACAGGAAGAAGCAGCCGCGGTAGCGCGCGGGCAGGCCCTGGCCCGGGTCGAACACCAGCCCCGACGGTCCGTCGCCGACGTTCTGGATCGGCGGCAGCGTGCGCAGCGGCCGGTCGTCGTGGCGCGGCAGCCACATGTGCTCGCGGTTCCAGGCGCCGCGGTCCGCGAGCCACTGGAAGCCGATCCGCCAGCCGGAGTCGGCGCCGTCGACGATCTGCACGAGGCGCGCCTGGTCGCCGCCGTCGCTGTTGTTGTCGCCGGTGAACAGGTTGCCGCGGTCGTCGAACGCCAGCTCCTGCGGGTTGCGCAGGCCGCGGTGCACGACCTCGAGCCGGCTGCCGTCGAGCTCGCAGCGCAGCACCGCGCCCTCGTGCGGGTACGCGAGATGGGTGCCTTCGCGGGTCGTCACGTCGAAGCCGCGATCGCCGATCGAGAAGTACAGCCGCCGGTCCGGCCCGAGCACGAGCCCGTGCAGGTCGTGGCCGATCAGCGACGTGTGCACGCCGAAGCCGTCGAACACCGCCTCGCGCGCCTCGGCCGCGCCGTCGCCGTCGGCGTCGCGCAGGCGCCACAGCTTCGGGATGTTGGTGAACCACACGTCGCCGCCGACCGGCAGCACGCCGGACGCGATGCCGTCGGCGAGATCGGCGAAGCCGTCGGCGAACACCGCGCTCCGGTCGACGACGTGGTCGCCGTCGTCGTCGAGCAGCAGCTTCACGCGTTCGCTGTAGGCGGCGTAGCCCGGGATGTCCTTCGCCAGGTGCTTCTCGTATTTCTCCAGGCGGTCGGCGACGGTCCGGCACGCGAGGTCCTCGTCGCGCCACTGCATGTGCTCGCGCGTGTCGAACACGCCGTCGTGGATGCGGAACGTCTCGCTGACGAAGATCCGGCCGCGGCCGTCGATCGCGAACGCGACGACGTTGCACAGGTCCGGTTCGGCCGCGACCATCGACGCCGTGAGTCCCGGGGCGAGTTGCATCGCGCGCAGGCCGTCGGCGCGGTCGGCGCCGGCGGGGGCTGTGAACATGGGCTGCTTCGGGTCGCCTGTCTGCGCGGGGAACCGGGCCGCCTCCGGGTGTTGCGCGGGCAACGGGACGGCGGCGCCGGCGGCCAGCAGGGCCGGGAGCAGCAGGATCGATCGCGCGGGAGCGGGCATTGCCGCATCCTATCCACGGTCGTGAGTCCGGCCGGCCAACGGACTTGGGATGTCGACGCCTGCGAACGGCGCGGAATCCTGCAACCGCGCCGCCGGCTCGGGAATACCCATCGCGTCCCCACCGCCCCAGCCAACCCGAACCGACGATGATGCTCCTTCCTTCCCTTGCCCTCCCGACCCTGTTGACCGCCGCGCTGCCGGCGCCGCAGGGCCAGGGCCAGCCGGCCCTCCCGCAGTTCCGCATCGCGATGCCGCGCGACGTGCTCGGTCAGCCCGGGCTTTGGACCCTGTCCCCGGCCGGCGCCGGCGACGTCGACGGCGACGGGCGGGTCGACCTGCTGTTCGCCGGGCCGCGCGTGTGGCGCAACCTGGGCAACCGGTTCGAGGAGCTGGCGACGGGCGCGACCACGACGACGACGTCGGCGCCGACGCTGGTCGACGTCGACGGCGACGGCGACCTCGACATCGTCGACGCGGGGGCCGGCATGCGGCTCCTGCGGAACGACGGCGCGGGCACCTTCACCGACGTGACGGCGCTGCAGATGCCGACCGGCGTCGCGACCTTCGGCCGGGCCTACGCCAGCGACGTCGACGGCGACGGCGACGCCGACCTGCTGCTGCCGTTCAGCAAGCTGTTGACCAACGACGGCGCGGGCACCTTCACCGACGTGACCGCGACGCAGATCGTGACCGCCGGCTTCTCGATCGCCACCGCGATGGCGGTCGCCGACTTCGACGGCGACGGCGACGCCGATTTCGTGACGATGACCGGGCTGCACCGCAACGACGGCCGCGGCACGTTCACGATCGATCCGAGCGCCGGCGTGCAGCTCGGATACGGCGACGAGCCGTTTGTCGCGGATGTCGACGGCGACGGGCTGCTCGATCTGGTCACGGCGATCGGGCGGCGCCTGCGCAACGACGGCGCCGGTGGCTTCAAGGAGCTGACGCCGGTGGCGCCCATCGTGGGCGAACTCCTGGTGCTGGGAGTCGGCGACGTCGACGGCGACGGTCGCGCCGATCTGGTGGTCAACGGCCAGCCGACCGTGCCGACCAGCCGCGCCGGTTGGATCGCCAACGACGGCAACGGCGAGTTCGCGCTGGCGTCGGCGCGGCCGCTGCCGGTCGAGGAGCCGGTGCTGGCCATGGCGGTGCTCGCGGACCTCGATCAGGACAGCGACCTCGACATGGTCGTGCGCGCCCACGACCAGGACCCGGTGCCGGCGGAGCTGCTGTGGAACGACGCGGTCGGCGCCGGCGGCGGCTTCCACCGCGCCACCGTTCGCGGCGGCCTCACCACGGCCCGGACCTACGGCCGTGCGGCGCTCGACATCGACGGCGACGGTGACCAGGACCTGGTGGTCGGCGGTGCTCTCCTCCGGAACGACGGCTCCGGCAACTTCACGCGCGGGCAGACCGGCGCGGGAACGCCGCTCGTCGCGGCCGACTTCGACGGCGACGGCGCGCCGGACCTGGTCACGGCCGCGGGCGTGATGCGCAACGACGGTGGGTCGTTCGCGTCGACGGCGCCGCAGTTCGCCTCGCCGACGTCGATCGCGGCCGCCGCCGCGCCGGACCTCGACGGTGACGGGGATCGCGACCTCGTGGTGATCCTTCGGCAGTACGGCGTACCGGGCGCGTCTGTCCAGGTGCATCAGAACACGGCCGGCACGCTGACCCTCGTCCCGTCCGGGCTCGGAGCCCTCGTCGGCAGCGAGGTCACCTCGGTGGCGAACGGCGACGTGGACGGCGACGGCGACCAGGACCTGGTGTTCGGCCGGGCGCCGCAGTTGTTCAGCGGCGTCTCCCGCGCGGTCTGGGTGGCGAACGACGGCGCCGGCGTGTTCTCGTTGCGGCCGATGCCCCTGTCGCTATGGGCGGTGCAGTCGCTGCACCTCGCCGACTTCGAAGGTGACGGCGATCTGGACGTGCTCACCGACGGACCGAACCACCCGGTGCTGTACGAGAACGACGGGGCCGGGGTGTTCTCGGCGCGCGAACTCTCGAACCTCGCCGGCGCGCGGCTCCTGGTCGACGACGTCGACCTGGACGGCGACCTCGACCTGTGGGACCTCGACTTCTGGGTGCAGCCGGCTGGTCCCGCGGTCCTGCGCAACGACGGTGCCAACGGCTTCGCGCCGGCTCCGGGACTCCTCGATGCCCGGCAGCCGAACGATCGGATCGTCGACGCGGTGTTCATCGACCTCGACGGCGACGGGGACCGGGACCTGCTGGCCATCGCCGAGACGTTCTACGTGCAGCACCAGTACCCGGTGCTCTACTGGAACCACGCCCGGCAGCTGCGGGCACCGCACCTCACCGCGCCCGGCGGCACGCTGGACCTGGTCGTCTCGGCGCACGGGGCGACCGCGCCCCTGGCCGCGGTCTGGATCGGCGGCGCCGCCGTGCACCTGGACCTCGGCGACCTCGGCGTGCTCGGCGTCGACCCGACGGGCGCGATCGCGTTCCCGATGGCGCTGCCCGCGGGCGGCGGCGACGTGACGCTGTCGCTGTCGGTGCCCCTGGAGCCGGTGTTCCGCGGCGCCCGGGTGTTTGCCCAGGCGGTGTTCGCTGCCGGTGGCGCGCTGCACCTGAGCGGCACGCAGGCGATCGACATCCTGCGCTGAGTGCCGGCGCCCGTCGGGCCCGGCCGCGCGTCGGGCCGCACGCGCGACTGCGCCCGTCGGCGTGCTTCCGCGTCGACCCCGTCGCTGCTATCCTCCCGCTCGCATTCGACCCGGTCCGTGCGCACCCGGTCGCTCGATCGCGAGGGAAGTGGAATGAAGCGACGACATTGCGCGCCCATTGGCTCCGGGCTCGGCCCCGATCCGGAGGACATGTGGAGCACCTAGCAGGTCTGGCGGGGTTCTTCGCCGGCCACGGCATCTGGTGTGTGGCCGACGGTCGCGCACTGACGCCGTTGATCGCCTGGGAGGGCATCGGCGGCAAACGGCAGGTGGTGCACCTGCAGGACGACCCGGTCGACGAGGCCGTGCGGCGTGGTCGCGACTGGCTGCGGGACAACCCCGAGCGGGCGGCGCGCGCCGTGCTGCTCTCCGAGGTCCGTGATCCCGACCCGGGGGGTCGTCTCGGCGGCCTCCGGATCGAGGCGCGTTGGTACGACCCCGCACCCGCCGCGATGACGATCACGGTGCCGTTCCGGCGCCGCGGCGACGGCATCGACGGGTTCGAGCCGCTGGCCCCGCGCTTCGAACTCCCCGAACTCGCGTCGGCGACGCTGCGGCGGGTGCTCGAGGAGTCCTTCCTCGCCGGGCTGCAGCAGCACGAGCAGGGCGCGCCGATCTGGAACGCGCGGTACCGCGCGCCGGACTGAGGCCCGGGCGGATCGGGCCGGGTCGCCCCGCTACTCCTCGAGCCCCTCGAGCCAGGCCAGCAGCACGTAGCCCTCGGCGGTGTGCTTCGGCCCCGGCAGCCGGGCCAGCCGGCGCGCCGTCGACTGCAGCAGGCGCGCCTGGAAGAACTCGTAGAAGATCGAGCCGGCGTCGCGGTGGCCGTCGTCGGGCCCGTGCACGAGGCTGTCGAGCTCGATGCTGCTGCGGTTCTCGCGCGCCATCCGGTCGACCAGCCGCTCGAGGTCCTCGTAGGAGCGGTCGAACAGGAACTCGCGGAACGCGCGGACCTCCTCCTCGGCGTGCTCGCGGCTGGTCAGCAGGTCGACGAACTCGGCGTCGCCGCCCTGGGTCAGCAGCTGGAACAGCTCGCTGGTGCCCAGCATCGAGCCGCCGATCACGCGCACCTTGCTGCGCGCCTCCCAGGTCGCCTCGAGCACCGGGAAGAACTCGTTGACGCGCCAGGTCAGGCGGTGGGCCCACAGGTGCGCGAGCTGGTGCACGGCGCGCGCGCGCAGCCGCTGCGACAGCGCGACGTCGGTGGCCAGCTCCGACAGGACCTCCTCGACGAGCTGGGTGTAGACGCTGGTGCGCAGCAGGCGCGCGGTCCGTTCGCGCAGCAGCCCCGCCTCGGGGTGCGCACCGAGCAGGCCGCAGGCGTGCCACAGCAGCCGGAAGAAGTTGATCTGTGCGGTGCAGAGCGCGCGGCCGACGATCGACTGCGTCGGCGCGCGGAGGCCGAAGCCGACGCGGTCGGTCTGGCACAGCGCCGTGACCAGCGTGTCGAGGCCGCGGCGGCGTTCGCCGAGACGCTGCTCCTGCAGCGGCGACGGGTAGCGCGCCAGCAGGTCGCCGAACCGGTCGAGGTTCTCGGCCTGGACCCGGATCGCCGTGGCGATGTCGGCGTGCCGCGGGTCGTACGCGAGCGCGTCGAGGACGAGGCGGACGATGTCCGCCTCATCGGAGCGCAGCGGGCAGTGGGGGCCCGGGTCGAACGGCTCGGCCGGCATGGCGGCCATCGTCGCCCGGCGGCCGGCCGGATGCGAGTGCTGCCGCTCCTCAGAAGCCGAGCGACAGCGACAGGCCGTTGCTGACCTCGACGCCGCCGGTGCCCAGGTCGAGCAGCGCGGTCTGCCCGTACAGGGTCAGGCCGCTGAAGATCGACGCGGGCGGGATCGGCAGCGGCACCTGCGCGGGCACGCCCGGGGCGAAGCCGTTGAGCTGCACGTCGAAGTTCGCCAGGACCTGGCAGCCCGCGGCGATCGGCAGCAGCAGGCCGCCGTCGACCGGCAGCGGCAGCGCACCGGCCAGCGTGCAGCGGTCGGTGCCCAGGTAGACCAGCACGAAGCTGGTGGTCGACGTGAGGACGTCGAAGCCGTAGCCGTTGTTGCCGAGGAACGGGGCGCCGCCGTAGCTCGCCAGCCCGACCGTGCCGCACTGCGTCGTGGTGCCCGACAGGTAGTCGCCGTCGCCGGCCTTGGGCGCCAGCGCCAGCTGCAGGACCTCGACCGGCGAATAGGCCCGGTTGCTCAGCAGGAAGTCGTCGATGTCGTACGGCGACGCGCTGGAGTAGTAGCCGATCGTGAACGGCCCGGCGCGGTTGATCGTCGCCGGTCCGGTGCCGGTCAGCTGGAACACCGGGAAGCCGTCGATGTACCAGTCGGCCGTCTGCGCGGTCGCGTCGATCACCAGCGCCACGTGCACCCAGCCGGCCTGCGCCAGCGTCTGCACGTCGGCCGAGGCCTGCGGCAGCTGGAAGTCGCGCACGCCGTTGTTGCCGCCGCTGGCGAGGATCTCGCGCCAGACCAGCGCGCGGTTGGCGACGCCGTTGGTGAACAGGCGGAAGCCGCCCGACGGCGCGCCCATGAGGTAGGTCACCGACGTCGTGAGCGGGTTGCGCTCGCGCATGAACCACGCCATCGTCAGGTCGCCGACCAGCGGCTGCACCGACGGGTCCCAGCCGCTGCGGACGCGGTTGTAGAACGTCGGCGTCGCCGCCGATCCGCCGGCCAGTGCGCCGGTGCCGAAGCGCCCGTTGCTCCACGGGCTCACGGCGCTGGTGGTCTCGAGGGTGCCGTTGGCCGGGAAGGCCTGCGGACCGGTCGCGTAGTTGACGACCTCGGTGAAGCAGGTCGAGTCGAACTTGTAGTGCAGGAAGTCCTGGCCGCAGACGCTCGCGAGCAGCGCGGCCATGGACACGACGGCGTGGCAACGGGACATGGAATACCTCCGGGGACCCAGACGATCCCGTGAGACCGCCGCGGGACCAAGGGCCGCCCGCGCGATTCCAGGGCCGGCGCAGACGCCGGTCCGCAACTGAGCGGAAGCGCACTCAGGCCGGCGGGCCCGACACCAGCGCCGCCACCGACAGCCCGCCGTGCCGCGTCGACCAGCACACGCGCAGCGCGCAGCCGGTGCGCCGGGCCAGGCGCGGATCGTGGGCGAGCAGCGCCATGCGCGCGCCCGGCAGCGACGCGAACCGGTGGCCGAGCGACTGGTACAGCGGCGCGAGATCGCTGCCCGGGCCGATGCGGCGGCCGAACGGCGGGTTGGTGGCCAGCAGCAGGCCCGGCGGCGCGTCAGCGGGCGCGGCGAGCCACGGCGCGGCCGTGAGCGCGCAGCAGCGCACGTCGAGCAGCGCGCGGACGCCAGCGCGTTCGGCGTTGGCCTCGGCGGCGGCGACGGCGCCCGCGTCGCGGTCGCTGGCGGCGATCGGTGCGGCGGGCGGCAGCGACACGGGCGGTTGCGACGCCGCGGCCACCAGCTGGCGCCAGGCGTCGTCGTCCTGCAGCGCGGTGCCGCGAAGCGGCGCCGGCCGCAGCCGCCCCGGCGGCAGGCCGGCCGCCAGCGTCGCCGCTTCGATCGCGATCGTGCCCGAACCGCAGAACGGATCGAGCAGCGGCGTGCCCGGCGCGAACCCCGCCGCGCGCAGCAGCGCGTGCGCGAGGTCCTCGCGCAGCGGCGCCTTGCCGCCGTCGAGCCGGTAGCCGCGGCGGTGCAGCGGTTCGGCGGCGGTGTCGATCGACAGCGTCACCACGTCGTCGCGCACGCGCGCGGCCAGCTGCACCGGCGCCTCGGTCGTCTCGGGTTCCGTGGCGCGGCCGAGCGCCGCGTCGATGCCCTTCTGCACGCGCTCGGCGATGGCGCCGGTGTGGTACAGCCGGCTGCGCTGCGCCGTCGCCCGAACCGCGACCGGAGCGTCGGGGCGCAGCCACTCGCGCCACGGCAGGCTCGCGGTCTTGGTCGTGAGCTCGCCGAGGTTGCGGCAGCGGAACGTCCCGCAGCGCAGCAGCAGGTGGCTGGCCGTGCCGAGCCACAGGTGGGCGCGCCGCAGCAGCGCGGCGTCGCCGGCGAACGCCGCGCCGCCCGGCTGCTCCTCGGGGGCGGCGCCCAGCGCCCGCAACTCGTCGGCGAGCAACGGCTCGAGACCGGGCAGGCAGGCAGCGAACAGGTCGAGGGCCATCGGCGCGGGACGGTAGCGCTTGCTTGTCGTCGCCGACAGGGTGCGGCAAGCTCCCGGCGTGCACCGCGCCTCGCAGGGACCGGGACGGCAGTCGGCGATCGACCGCGCGCGGTGGCTGCTCGCCACGGCGCTGCTGGCCGCCGCGTGCGGTGACGCCTCGTCGGGGCCGCCCGCGTCGGCGGCACCGGCGGTCGTCGCTCCGGCAGTGCACGGCCGGGTGCTCGCGGACCTGCGCGGCGGCCGGTGCGTCGAATGTCACGACGGCGACGTCGCCGCGACGTCCGCGTGCGCGCCGCCGCCGCGGCTGCCGCTGGCCGCGGCGCTGCCGTTCCGCGCCGGGACTGCGCTGGCGGCGCACCTGCGCGAGCACCACGGCGGCGACGACGCAGCGGCGCTGACGGCGTTCCTGCGCGCCGCCGCCGGGCCGCAGCGAGCGCCCGCCGCGGTGGCGATCGACGGCGATGCGTTCGCGCGCGGCGAACGGGCGTGGTGGGCGTTCGCTTGCATCGCCTGCCATCCGGCCGCGGGCATCGACGGCCTCGCGCAGCGGACCGGGCACGCGGCGCTGGTCGCGTTCCTGCAGGACCCCGTGCCGAGGCGGCCCGACCTGCTGCACGACTTCGCGCTCGACGAGCGGGCAGCCGGCGATCTCGCCGCGTGGCTGCTGCGCGCGCAGCGACGCGACGACCCGGACGCGGCCGCGACGCAGGGGCTGCGTGCTTCGTGCTACGAGCTGCGCGTCGACAGCGAGGAGCTGCCGGCGCTCGACGGCCTGACTCCGAGCGCCAGTGGCGTCGTCGAGTCCGTGGACGTCGCGTTGCGGACGCGCGACGACCACTTCGCGCTGCGCTTCGACGGGCACCTGCTGGTGCCGGCGAGCGGCGACTGGACCTTCACGCTCGGCAGCGACGACGCGTCGTGGCTGTGGATCGACGACGCGCTGGTCCTCGCCAACGCCGACCTCGCGCCGCACCGCCGGCGCCGCGCGACGGTGCCGCTCGATGCCGGCGCGCATGCGCTGCGCGTGGTCTACACCGAGGCCGAGGGCGAGCAGAGCCTCGAGTTGCTGTGGGCCGGGCCGGGCGTCGAGCGCGCGCCGGTGCCGCCGTCGGCGTTGACCCCGGCGCTGGCGCGGCTGGTGCCGCCGATCGCCGAGGTGCCGGCCGTCCCGGGCGCCGACGGCGGGGACGCGGACCTGGTGGGGCGTGGTCGCGCGGCGTACGCGGCGCGGCGCTGCGGCGCATGCCACGAGTTGGCCGAGGCGCCGCCGCCGCAGCCGGCGCGCGCGTGGCGCCAGCTCGGCGCGGGGGAGTGCCCGACGGTCCGCGACGCCGCTGCGCTCGCGCGGCAGCTGCCCCAGGCGCTGGCCGCGCGCGACGCCGCCGCGGTGCTGCTCTGCGCGGAGCTCGAGCAGAACGGCTGCCGCCGGTGTCACGCGCGCGACGGTGCCGGCGGGCTCGGGCCGGCGCTGCGCGCGCTGCTGCCGGAGACCGAGGACCTCGGCGACGAGGGGCGCGTGCCGCCGGATCTGAGCGGCGTCGGGCGCCGGCTGCGCGAGCGTTGGATCGAGGGCGTGCTGACCGGCGCGGTGCGCGCGCGGCCGTACGTCACCGCGCGCATGCCGCGCGCGCCGCAGGCGCTCGCGACGGCGCTGGCGCGGCGGTTCGCGCAGGTCGACGGCGGCGACGACGAGGAACCGGCCGAGCCGCCGTTCGCGCCCGAACGGATCGAACGCGGCCGCGAGCTGGTCGGCACCGGCGGCAAGAATTGCGTCACGTGCCACCCGTTCGCCGGCCGCCGCGCGCTCGGTCCGCAGGGGATGGACCTCGCGCAGCAGTTCGAACGGCTGCGGCCCGGGTGGTTCGCCGACTGGTTGCTGCGCCCGCACCAGCTGCGGCCGGGCACGCGCATGCCGATGCTGTGGTCGGGCGGCGCGGAGGATCGCGCCGACGCCGATGCCGTGCGCGCGTGGTGCCGCCTCGGCGCCGCGGCGCCGGTGCCGCGCGGGTACGCCGCCAACGGCGACTACGCGCTCGATCCTGTCGAGCGGCCGATCCTGCACGGCGCGTTCTTCCGCGGCCTGTCGTCGCGCTGCCTCGCGGTCGGCTCGCCGCAGCGCGGCCACTACGTCTACGACGTCGAGCACGCGCGGCTGGCGTGGCTGTGGCGCGGCGCGTTCCTCGACGCGGCCGGCACCTGGCACGGCCGCGCCGGCAAGCTGCTGCAACCGCTCGACGACGACCGCGTCGAGCTCGACGAGCTGGAGCTGATCGACGTCTCGGGCGCGGCCACGGGCGAAGCCGTCGCGGGCAGGCGTTGCACAGGCCAGGGTCGCGACCAGGACGGCATGCCGTCGTTCCGGGTGGCGGTCGGCGCCAGCGAGGTCGACGACCGCGTGGCGCCGCGCCTGACCGCGGCCGGCATCGAGTTCGCGCGCACGTTGCGCGCGGTGCGCGGCGCCGTGCGCGTCGAGCTGCGGCCGCGCAGCGGCGGCGCCGCGGTCACGGTCGGCGGCGCGCCGGCCGCGCCGGTGACGCTGCGACAGGGCGAGGCGGTCGAGGTGGTGTACCGATGGTGAGCGACCTGGTGGCGGGGCTGCTCGTCGCCTGGGCGCTCGGAGCGCCGCAGGAGCCCGCGTCGCCGGCGCCGGTCTCCGCCGCGCCCGCGGCCGACGAGGACCGCTACGTCGAGATCGTCACCGTGCCGGTGCCGGACGACGTGGTGCTCGAGGTCGGCGGGCTGTGCGAGTTGGACGACGCCCTGTTCGTGTGCACGCGGCGCGGCGAGGTGTGGCGCGCCGAGGATCCGTACGGGGCGTCGCCGCGCTGGTCGCTGTGGGCCGAAGGGCTGCAGGAGCCGCTCGGGCTGGTGGCGCGGGACGGCGGGCTCCTGTGCGCGCAGCGCGGCGAGCTGTCGCTGCTGCGCGACCGCGACGGCGACGGCCGCATGGACGCGCTCGACACACTGGCGCAGGGCTGGCCGCTGTCGGGCAACTACCACGAGTACTGCTTCGGGCCCGCGGTGCAGCCCGACGGCACGATCTGGCTCACGCTGAACAAGCCGTTCGGCGAGGAGCCGTTCGGCCGCGCCGCGTTCCGCGGCTGGGCGATCTCGATCCCGCCCGACGGCGGCGCCTGGGTCGGCGAGTGCGCCGGCCTGCGCTCGCCGTGCGGCGTCGCGACCGCGCCGTGGGGCGACGTGTTCTACACCGACAACCAGGGCGAATGGTGCCCGACCGGCAAGCTCGCGCTGCTGCGGCGCGGCGACTTCCACGGGCACCCGTGGGGCGTCGAGTCCTGCGCGCTGCCCGAGAGCCGCGTGGCGCCGGTCGGCGCGGTCGAGAGCGGCCAGCGCATCGACGTCGCCGCGCGCGCCATCCCGGGGTTCCGGCTGCCGGCGGTGTGGATCCCGTACGACGAGCTCGGCCGCTCGCCGGCCGGGTTCGCTTGGGACTCCGCCGGCGCGTTCGGGCCGTACGCGGGCCAGCTGTTCTGCGGCGACCAGTACTCGGCGGAGGTGTTCCGCGTGACGCTGGAGCGCGTCGGCGACGACTGGCAGGGCGCGTGCTATCCGTTCCGGCGCGGGCTCGCGTGCGGCGCCGTGCGCGTCGTGCAGGCGCGCGACGGCGCGCTGTGGTGCGGGCTCACCAACCGCGGCTGGGGGTCGCTCGGGCAGCAGGAGCACGGGCTGCAGCGCATCGTGTGGCGCGGCGAGGTGCCGTTCGACCTGGTGGAGGTCACGGCCGCGCCCGCGGGCTTCGCGCTGCGCTTCAGCGCGCCGGTCGCCGCCGCGGCGGCGGTCGCGGTGCGCAGCTGGACCTACGACCTGCACGAGGCCTACGGCTGCGACCCGCGCGATGTGCGCGGGCACGGTGCGCAGGTGCGCGTCGATCCGACGCGGGCCGACCGGCTGCTGCTCGACGTCGACGACCTGCAGCCCGTGCGCGTGTACGCGATCGACGCCGCCGCCGTCCGCGACCGCGACGGTCGCGCGCCGTGGCACGGCCGCGCCTGGTACACGCGCAACCAGGCGCCCTGAACGGCGGCCGCGACGGCGGCGACCGGCGCGCGATCTTCACGCGGCGCTGACGGCGGGTTGCTCCCTGTGGCGACGCTGCAGCGCATGACCCACCGCGACCTGGCGCCGGCCCCGACCTCGAATCCGCCGCGGATCGGCCGGGCGCTGCTGGTCCTGGTGGTGGGGGCAGTGCTGTTCGCGGCGGCCGTGTCCGCCGCCGCGCCTGCGCCAGCGCCTGCGAACGCAGCGCCGCCGGCGGTCGGGTTCGTCGCCGGGAACTGAGCCGGCCGAAGGGCCGCCGGCAGGCGGCCAGCGCGCCGCCGACTGGCGAATGTTTGCCGACCGCGTCCGCAGCGGGCGCGATGCTGCATCGGATCCTGCGCCGGCGGCATCTTGCCCCTCGATGGAACCGGATCGGACCGAGTCGCTGCTCGCGGACCTGCGCTGGCTGCGCGCCCTGGCGCGCGAACTGGTGCGCGACCCCGAGCTGGCGGACGACGCGGTGCAGGACGCCTGCGTCGCCGCGCTGCGGCACGACGGCGCGATCGCGCACCGGCGCGCCTGGCTGGCGACGGTGCTGCGCAACTGCCTGGCGCTGCGGCGCCGCGCGAGCGCGCGCGCCGAGCGGCGCGAGGCGGCGGCGGCGCTCGGGCCCGAGGCGCGGATCGAGCCGGCGGCGACGCTGGTCGAGCGCGCCGAGCTGCAGCAGCGCCTGGTCGCCGCGGTGCTGGCGCTGCCGGCGCCGCAGCGCGACGCGGTGCTGATGCGGTTCTTCGACTCGATGCCGCCGCGCGCGATCGCGCGCCGGCTCGACGTCCCGGTGGCGACGGTGCACAGCCGGCTGCAGCGCGGGCTGCAGCAGCTGCGCCGCGCCCTCGACGCCGGCGGGGACGGGCGCGCGGCGCTCGCGCTGGCGGCGCTGGCGCTGCCGACCGGATCGCCTTGGCCCCTGGTCGTGGGAGTACTGATGCAGACGAAGTGGAAGGTGGCGGTGGCCGCGCTGGTCGCGGTCGGGTCGATGACGTGGTGGTGGGCCGGCGGCGGCGGCGATCCGGGGGCGGCGGCCCTGGCCGCCGACGCGGGCCCATCGATGGCCGCCCGCAGCGGCGCGGGCGGCGGCGACGATGGCGGCCGCGGGACGCCGGCCGGCGGTCGGCGCACCGTGCTCGAACCGAAGGCGCCCGGCGCGTCGCCGGCGGCGCCGGAGCGGTTCGAGGTGCGCGGTCGCGTGCTCGACTGCGACGGTCGCGCGCTCGCCGGCGTGCCGATCGCCGTGCGCGGCGAGGCGTCTGCGGCGAGCTCGAGCGACGCGGCCGGTGCGTTCGTGCTGTCGCTGCCGCGGCGCACCGCGTCGCTGACGGCCGCCGGCGAGCGCTTCGTCACGGTGCTCGGCGCCGAGTGGTCGCCCGACACCACCGTCGAGCCGGTGCTGGTCGTCGCCCCGGCGCTGCGCGTCGCCGGCACGGTCGTCGACGCCCGCGCGCTGCCGGTGCCGCGGGCGCAGGTGCTGTACGAGCTGCCGGAGGACTTCGACACGCGCTTCGCCCGGCCGCTCGACCGCGGCGAACGCGGGCGCTGGAGCGCGCGCGCGGGGGCGGACGGGACCTTCGACTTGGGGCGCGTGCCGGCGATCGGCGGCGCGCAGCTGCTCGCCGTCGCCGACGCGCTGGCGCCGGCCAGCGTGCCGTTGCCGACGGTCGACGACACCGCGGTGCAGATCGTGCTGACGCCGTTCGCGTGGGAGGAGGGCCAGCTCGACGGGATCGTCGTCGACGCCGGCGGCGTGCCGGTGCCCGGCGCGCGGGTCGCGATGGGCGTGACCTCGGTGGTCTCCGACGGCGACGGCCGCTTCGCGCTGCTGCTGCGGCGCGCCGGCTGGCCAACCGCGATCGTCGCCGCCAAGCAGGGCTACCTGCCGGGCCGGTTCGAGCTGCCGCGCGGCGGCGGCGCCGACCGCGCCGACTGGCCCGACGAGATCGTGCTGCGCCTCGGCGGGCCGCCGTTGTCGATCCACGGCGTGGTCCTGGACCAGGACGAGCAGCCGGTCGAAGGGGCCGCGGTCTGGGTCGACGACCCCACGTTGCTGGGCATCGCCGGCATGCTGCCGGTGCGCGTCGAGTACCTGCTGGGCGGCGGCGAGCTGCCGCGGCAGGCCGCGACGATGCCGGTGCCGCTCGCGGACGACCCCGGGCGCGAGGACCTGTTCATGGACCAGACCACCGGGCGCATGGTGCCGACCGCGTGCTGGTACTTCGTGCGCACGGCCAAGGACGGGCGGTTCGAGCTGACCGGCCTGCTGCCGCGCGACTACCGGCTGCGCGCGTTCGACGCGGCCACCGGCACGACCGCGGTCACCGGGCCGGTCCCCGCGGGCGGGCGCGCCGACGTCCGGCTGGCGCGCGACGGGCTGCTGCCGCGGCTGAGCGGGCGGGTCGTGTCCCTGCGCGGCGCGCCGCTCGCCGGCGTCGAGGTCGCCTGCCGGCTGGCGATCTACGAGGGCCGCGACCGCGTTCCCGGCGGCTGGTTCGCCGGCCGCATGATCCCGGCGGTCGGCAGCGTCCGCACCGACGAGGACGGGCGGTTCGAGTTCGAGCAGTTGCACCGCGAACGCGCCGAGCTGCACTTCGCGAGCGACGCGATCCTGCCGCGCATGCTGGCGGTCGCCGACGTGGTCGATCCGCTGTCGGTCACGGTCGAGGTCGAGGCGCGCTGCCACGTCGAGGTCGCGCTCGCCGACCCGACCGAGGCCGACGAGGTGCTGGCGCTCGACGGCGACGGCGAGCAGATCGACATCGCTGTGCTGCGCAGCGGCTCGCACCAGGCGCTGACCGACCTGCCGCTGCACGACGGCCGCAGCGGCGTGTTCGTGCTCGGCGAACGCGCGGCGCGGCTGGTGCTGCGCAAGCTGGGCCAGCCGGTGCGCGAGGTGCCCCTGCAGCTGCGGCCGGGCGAGACGTTCCGGGTGCGTTGACCGCGGCCCGGCGCCCTTCGGGCAACCCGACGGGTCACGCCTCAGGGCATCTTGTAGGTGAACGTCAGCTCCGGCGCGTCGACGGCGCCGGCGTTCGACGACCGCGCCGTGCGCGAGCCGGTGCCGGTGATCAGCAGCACGACCTTCTGGCCTTCCTGCCAGCCGGCGCGGTCGACGACCTCCTGCAGCAGCGGCGCCAGCTCGGGCGAGCGCTGCGCGGTCCCGCGTTCGCCCATGGTGCTCCACTCCGGCGGGTACCACGGCACGGAGGCGGCGCCGAGCACGCGCTGCGACAGGTCGTAGGCGCCGGCGGCCAGCGGCTGCGCGTCGTCGGCGCTCTCCGCTCGCACCTCGAACTGCGCGATGCCGGTGCTGACGGCGCCGGCCGAGAACTGGATGCGGGCGGTCTCGAGGATCGCGCCGGCCGGCAGCTCGAGCTCGAACTGCACCGCGGTCAGGTGCGGCGCACCCTGGTCCTCGCCGAGCGCCAGCGTGCTGGCCGCGGTGTCGACCGCGCCGGTCGTGGCGTCCTCGGTGGCGTCCGCGTAGGCGCTGCTCAGGATCGTCGGCGGCGCCGGCGGCAGCCACCCGACCGTCAGCAGCGGCGCGCGCATCGGGTCGCCGTCGAGCGCCAGCGCGCGGCGCACGCCGGTGCCGGTGAACAGGAACAGCAGCCGGCCGCCGAACTTCTCGTGCGCGACCTGCTGCGCGATCAACGGCGCCAGCTCCGGTGTGCGCTGGGCCGGGCCGGACGCGCCGGCCGCCCAGGCCGGCGGCGACCACTGCACCGGCGCGCCGGTCGACCGGCCGAGCAGGTCCTTCCACTGCCGCGCGATCGGCTGCGTGCGCGGGTCGAGGTCGCAGACGATGTCGAGGTGCGACTTCGAGGCGTCGGCCTGCGCCGCGGTGAACTCGACGTACGCGGACTGCACCGCCGCTCCGGGCGGAATCCCCGGCACCTCGAACTCGATCCCGGTGCGCCACGGCGTGCCGTCGTCGCCGAGCCGCAGCATCGGATCGCCGATCACCGGCGACGCCGTCTGGCCGGCGTCCTCGACTGCGTCGGCCATCGGCTGCCGCACGCGCGCCTTCGTCACCTGCACCTCGTCGACCACGAATCCCGTGCCGCGCGTGTTGCTGCTGGTGCCGTCGGCGGCGACCGCCAGCGCCATCGCGGTCAGCGGGCCGGTGGCCGTCGGCTGCCACGAGAACGAGTACGGCGGCGTGGTGCCGACACCGACCAGCTCGCCGCCGACGTAGTACTCGACGCGCTGCACGTTGCCCGCGGTCAGCGCGCTGAACTCGACCGGCTGCCCCGGCGCGATGCGGTCGCCCACCGCCGGCGAGGTCAGCAGCACCTCCGTGGAGGAGCCGCTGGTGTCGGGGAACAGCCAGTGGCGCACGCCGGTCGACAGGCCGCCGGCGTCGGTCACGGTCAGCGACACGCTGTAGGCGAAGAACTCGCCGCCCGCCGGGGTCGGCGTCAGGTGGGTCTGCGTCACCGGCAGCGTGTCGACCTCCTCGGGGTGCACGTGCGTGTTGTGGTGCAGCCAGGTCCGCCACTCGTAGGTGAGGTCCTGCGGGCCGTGTTCGGCGTCGGTGACCACGGCCTGGAGCGGCAGCGTGGACGGCGCCGCCTGCGAGTAGAGCGCGCCGTTCTCGAAGCTGGTGATGCGCACCTCGGGCGGCGTGTTGTGCGTGGCGATCGGCACCACGGCCGTGTCCTGCGCGCCGCGACTGTCGGTCACGGTCAGCTGCACCGGGTGCAGCGTCGGCGTGCCGTTGCCGCGGATGCGATGGCCGAGCTGCGGCGCCGTCGAGGTGCGGCCGCCGCCGAGGTCCCACAGGTAGGTCAGCGCCTGCCCTTCGGGGTCGCTCGAGCCGCGCGCGTCGAGCTGCACCTCGGCGGCGCCGGCGCTCCAGGTCACGTCGGCCGCGGCGACCGCCTTGGGCGGCGGCTCGATGCCGAACCGGACGGCGCGCATCTGGTCGAAGTTGAACCCGATGTACATCAGGCTGTGGTCGCCGGGGTGTTCGCCGAGGAACAGCGGGAAGGTGACCGTCGTCAGGTCGTGCACCGCCAGCAGCTGGTCCTGGGCGTCGAACTCCATGCGCCGGATCCAGCCGTCGTTGAAGTCGGCGTGGAAGTAGCACGGGCCGTACTCGATCGGGAACGACAGGCCGCTGTGCCAGACGCCGCCCATCGAGCAGCTGCCGTGGAACTGCGGGCCGGGGATGCCGGCCTCGGGCGAGCCCAGCAGCCGGGGCACCGGCACGCCGTTCTCGAACACCGGCACGCGCACGTCGTCGACGTTGCGGCGCCAGTCGAGCACCGGCATCGCGTGCACGAAGGTCGGCGTGCCGGCGGCGATGCCGACCAGCGGATCGCACGGGTTGGGGAAGAACGTCGTGTGGCCCTCGTGCGCCTGCTGGATCAGGTCCTGGAACCGGAAGTGACCGATGCCGCAGCCGCCTTGCCCGGCCAGCGGGTTGGGCGTGTCGCCGTTCTCGACCAGCTGTGGCCAGTAGACCGGGCTCGCCTCGATGCCCTCGAACAACGGCCAGCCGAAGTTCTGGCCCGGCTGCGTGACGACGTTGAGCTCCTCGCGGATGTACCAGCCGACGTCGCCGACGTACAGCACGCCGGGGCGGCCCAGCGCCGGGTCGGTCGAGCCGGTGCCCGGGCGCAGCGTCATGCGGCACGGGTTGCGGAAGCCGAGCGCGTAGACGCGCGAGCGCGCCGCGCGCGGCGCCTGCGGGTCGAAGAACGGGTTGCTCGACACGCCGTCGCCGGTGACCGGGTCGATGCGCAGGATCTTGCCGTTCAGGCAGTCGACCATCTGCGAGCGGAACGCGCCGACGTCCTCCTCGGGCCGCAGGATGCCGTCGGTCAGCGCCTGCTGGTAGTAGGTCTGCGGGTCGCTGCCGAAGTCGCCGTTGATCACGTAGTGGCCGCCGTCGCCCATGCCGACCAGCAGCGTGCCGTCGCGGCCGAACAGCAGCTGGCACGAGCCGTGCGACTCGTAGGTGATGGCGGCGCCGTCGCCGGGGCCGGTGCCGAGCAGCACGTGCCGCGAGCCGGGGATCGTCGTCGTGAAGTTGGTCGCCGGGTTGGCGGTGTACCGCGTCACGCGCGTGATCGTCGCGTCGTAGTACTCGTCGGTGGTCGGGCTGTAGCCGGGCGTGCCGGCGTGCATCAGGTGGTGGCGGTCGACGACGTACGAGACGTAGTAGTAGCCGTTGGTCGCGAAGTTCGGATCCAGCGCCATGCCCAGCATGCCGTAGTCGCGCCAGCCGCCGACCTCGTCGCTGATGTCGAGCAGTGGCGTCGGCAGGCGCGTGCCCTGGTAGACCACCTGGATCTGGCCGCGGCGCTCGTAGACGTACATCACGCTCGTGCCGTGGAACGTGAAGCCGACCGGCTGCACGAAGCCGTTCATGAACGGCGAGTCGACGAAGCCCTGCGCGGCAGCGTTCCCGTGGCCGAAGCCGAGCGCGAGCGCGAGCGCGCAGCCGACGGTGAGGTGACGTAGGCGCGGCATGGTGAGTTGGGGGGACGAACCGGCCGTGGGCGCGCGCGCGCCGTCGGTCTGGTGCTTCTTCGCAGTGTATCAGAGGGTTTCGGCCGGCCGGGTGCAACCCCGGGGTCGCCGATGAGGTCGCACTTGCCCGCGCTCTCCGAGGTGTCGAAGATCCGACGGTTGCGACGCTCGGGCGTCGCCCTGGAGCCGCGCGCGCCGGCGGGCCGATGAACTCCGACCCATGACCGATTTCGAGACGAACCGCGATGGCTGACCCGGTCACGATCCGCGCCTATCGGCCCGGCGACGAGGAGGGCCTGCTCGCGGGCTACAACGCCGTGTTCCCGAAGGCCCGGTCGATGGCGCACTGGCGCTGGAAGTTCCTCGACAACCCGGTCGGCGAGATGCACATCGCCGTCGCCGAGCACGAGACCCAGGGCATCGTCGGCACCTACACCTGCATGCCCGTTCGCGTGCAGATGGACGGCGAGCAGCTGGTCGCCGCGCAGGGCCTCGACATGTGGGTGCTGCCCGACTTCCGCCGCCACGGCTCGCGGCCCGGCCTGTTCGTGCACATCGGCTGGAAGATGTACGAGATCTTCGGCGGCACCGGGAAGGGCCAGGCGCGGTTCCACTACGGCTGGCCGATCCCCAACTGGCGCATCGGGCAGAAGTACCTCCGCTACGAGAACATCCGCGACTGGGACTTCCTGTTCCGTCCGCGCCCCGAGGCCGGCTTCGCACCGCGGCCGGTGGCCAAGGGGCTGCAGGTGCGCGCCGTCGAGCGCTTCGCCCAGGACGTCGACGGCCTGTGGGACCAGCTCAAGAACGCCACCGCGCTGGCGATCGTGCGCGATGCCCGCTACCTGAACTGGCGCTACGCCGACGCGCCCGACGTCGACTACACCCTGTTCGAGTGCCGCGACCAGGGCGGCGTGTTGCGCGGCGTCGCCGTCTACAGCAAGAGCGACTTCTTGTTTCCCGGCACCGCGACCATCGTCGACTGGCTGTGCCCCGTCGACGACGACGCTGCGATGACCGCGCTGGTCGCCGCCTGCGAGCAGCGCTGCAACGAGGTGGGGGCGACCGTTCTGGCGACGCTGTTCCCGCAGATGGATCCGCGGTTCCTGAAGTTCCAGGCGCTCGGGTTCCAGGTGTACGGGACCAGCTACTTCCTGGTGGTGATCCCGTTCGACAGCCACGGGACGCTGTACTACCGCGAGCAGTGGTACCACACCGCGGGCGACTCGGACCTGCTGTGACGGGCGGCCAGCTGTCCATGGACCTATGCGACGGGGCGGCTCGATGCGGAGACGGGGCTGCTGTACCTGAGGAATCGGTACCAGAAGGTCGAGTACGGGAGGTTCTGCACGGTCGACCCGCTGGGTGGTTACGCGGATGGGAGCAACCTGGGGAACAGCTACTGCTACGCCGGGAACGCAGCGCCATTCTTGTCAGATCCCTCCGGGCTCCTGAGTCTGCTTTCGTCGGGAGGCGGAGGGCGGAGATCCGGCGACGCAATGGACGGCATACAAACGAGTATGCCCACCGGTGGGCCTGGTGACGATGCTGTGTTTGGTCAGGGACAGGGGCAGGGCGGAGACGCTGAGTGCAGAGCCGCCACGGTGACTATGCCTGTCTTGGACCTGTTCACTGATCATGTTCTTAACGCGAGCGGGGCGGAGCAGCTTGCAGGAATAGAAGCCGTGGATCAGGTCATTGGCCAAGTGGCGGACTTGGTGGCGGGCGGTATTGCGACCGCTAATGCGGATCAGATGGCTACCATTAATGCCATCATTGGGCAACTTGAGCAAATAGCTGATTTGAATTCAACTGCTCGCGAGTTGAATGCGCAAGCTTCCGAGCTCAAGATGCAAGGCGCCCTAATGATGGCAGGCCCCTTGCTGGGTCTGGCTGCGAGGGGGGCTAGCCTTCTGAAGGCGGCCTGCAGGTGGGGCACAAAGTGCAGGACTGGGACCTCCGCTGGGGGGGGGCAGGTGCTGCCGCCGCTGCTGCAGGGGGAGCGAGTGGCGCCTACAATGTCGCGGCAGCAGGCGGTCGGCACGCTGGCCTTCTGGCAAACTCCTTTGGAAAATCAGCCGCCGAGATCAATAAGGGGATCTGGAACCTCGAAAAGAACGCCGCATTGCATAGAGTGAAGGCGTTGAACCCCTCGAAGTTTGCCGATGATTGGCTGGAGAGGTCTGCTGTAGAAAGAGAGGGTCTGATGAAATACTGGCGAAAGGAAGCTGCGAACTACCAGCAGCAAGCGGACGTGCTGCGAGGATTGTTGGAGAGGATGTAGGAATGTCTGACGTGCATAGGAATTTGCTTCTTGACCTAGGCTATGAGTTGAAACAATCTGCATTGGAGGCGCGCCGCGAAAGAGATGCCGCGCCCAAGGGCAGTGAGGCCTATTCCTTCAAGAGCGGTAGGCTGATCGCGTTTTACGAGATCGTATCCATGATGCGCAATCTCGCTGACAGCTTTGGTGTTCCCTTGTCGGACATTCGGCTCGATGACATCATGCCCGATCGAGATCTCTTGTGAGCAGGACCGCGTGGTCGACGGCAACGGCAGCGAGATCCTGTACTCGCGCGACATCGCGGGACGGGTGCTGCAGCGCAACGTGACGCCGGGGTTCTACGTGTCGCCGAACGCGACCCGGGAGGAGTACGGCTTCGACGACCTCGGGCGGCTCGACTCCATCGCGACCGACGCGTACGGGACGGCGGTGCGGATCGTGCAGGTCGACTTCGAACACGACAGCCTGAACCGCCTGCTGGAAGAGAGCTTCCAGTACTACGGCACCGGGACGTCGACGTTCGACGTGACGAGCGACTACAGCTACGGCGGCAGCCAGCCGATCGGCGACCCGGCGGTGCGGCGCGGGCTGGGCTATCCCGGTGGCTTCCAGGTGGAGACGGTCCCGGATCCCCTTGGCCGGCTCGAGGAGGTGAAGCTGACTCCGAACGGGTCCACGCAGTTCACGCTGGCGCAGTACCGGTACGCGGGCGCCAGCGTGTTCCAGCGCGAGCTGTGGCTGGGGTCGACGACGTCGGTGACGACGCAGAAGGCGTTCGACGACCATGGCCGCCTGGCCGAGCTGCACCACCAGCAGGGCAGCGACACGTTCGATCGCTACCGGTACACCTGGAACGACGCCGACGACCTCGTGCGCAAGCGCCGGGACTACGCGCCGGGCAGCACGGCGAGCAGCTCCCTGCAGACCGCGGGGGAGCTGTTCCAATACGACGGCTTCCACCGCCTGACCGGCGCCAAGCAGGGCGTGGACGCCGCCCACGCGGACGGTGCCTACGCGGCGGCCACCGGGACGGGGAGCTTCGCGAAGGAGTTCGTCTACGGGCTGGACCCCGGGCAGAACCGCTCCTCGGTGGTGGTGAACACGCCGTCCGCGATGCTGTCGTCGACGGTCTACGAGACCGAGACCGACAGCTCGCGCTACACCAAGGCCGAGGGGGTGGAGCCGCTGTACGACGCCGAGGGCAAACTGGTGTTCGACGGGGCGAAGTACTTCAAGTACGACTTCCGGAACCGCTTGTCGGAGGTCTACGGCGTGTACCAGACCGGGTCGTCATCGTCCGCGTTGTCGAGTGGCGGCACGCAGGGGACGGAGCTGACGGCGAGCCAGGCGCGCCGGGTCAGGGTCGCGGACCTCGAGACAGGCCGCGCCGAGCTGCGCGGCCGGGCGCGGGGCAACGACATCGCCTGGGCGCGCGGCCTCGGCAGGGCCTCCAGCCAGCGCGTGTCCAGCGCGATCACGGCGTCCGGCGAGGGCGGCGCCGGCGAGGGCGTTGTCGATGTGCAGCCGGCCGTCCTCGACGTAGCGGCACAGGGCCTGCCACTGGTTGAGGTTCGCGGTGTCGTCGCTAGGGCGGATCTGCGGCGAGGCCTGCCGCAGCTGGCTGGTGCGCCGGCTGCCGCGCACCGGCCGCGCGCTGGAGCAGCCGTGGGTCGCGCTGGCGCTCGGCGTCGCCGCGCGCGACCAAGCGCGACCGCACCTCGCTGGACGGGCGCGGGTTCGTGACCCGCTCCGAGGTCGATGCGCTGTACCCGAGTTCGGGTCGCAGGCGATCCATAACGCTGACAACGTCGTCTCGATCCCCACGGACATCCATCGGAAGATCAGCGGCCTCTTCTCATCGAAGCCGGACTTCGCTGGAGGTCAGACGGTCCGGCAGTGGCTGAGTGGTCAGCCGTTCAGTCGTTCGCGCAGCAGCGTGCATTCGGCCAGCAGGTCCTGCGCGACTTCGGGGTGGGGCAATGACTCGGGGCGAGGCCGACGACGCGTACGCACAGGCAGCGGCAGTCCACGGAGCCGCAATGGACCGTGGTGACCACAAGAAGTCCAATGCTGCCTACGACAGGAAGATGCGTGCTCTTGCCAGGCTCCGTGAATCCCCCGATCAAGGTCGTTCGCGCTTGACGAGGCTCTTGAGCACGAGGACCCACACGTTCGGTGTTCAGCCGCAACCCATCTGTTGCTCCTTGATGAGGAGGCTGCTACGCGTGCGCCGGAAGCGCTGACGTCGGAGCCTCCTTTCGCCCGCTGCCGGCACCCGAACTTCACCGAACTTCGAAGTTCGGGCAGATCGGTCAAGTGGCCGAGCATCGAGCGCGGCTGCCCGGACCGCTCCTGTCTTCTACCTTCTACCTCGATCGTAGCCTGCGCACTGCCGCCATCAGCGCCTCGACCGACGGCTCCTTGTGCCGCACCTTGCCGCGGGCCTTGCCCTGCTCCTGCTCCCAGGCGTCGAGGCGCTGCCAGTCCTGCCAGGTCACGAAGTCGACGCCGCGCTGCTGCAGCGTCGCCGCGATGTCCGCGCCGCCGCAGCCGAGCACCTTGTCCGCCTGCACATCGGCGAGCAGCTCCTGCACGGTCGCCTTGCTGTCCGGACTGTTGGTGCCGACCAGCCCCGTCGGGCCGCGCTTGGCCCAGCCGACGACGTAGTGGCCGGGCAGCACGTCGCCGCCGGCGGCGCGCAGCACGCGGCCGTCGCGGTTGGGGACGATGCCCTTCTTGTCGTCGAACGGCAGGCCGGGCAGCGGCAAGCCGCGGTAGCCGATCGACTTGAACACGAGGTCGACCGGCAGGGTCTCGTAGCGGTCGATCGGGCGCGGGCGCGGCGTGCCGTTGGCGTCGGGGTGCAGCTCGGCGCGCTGCACGCGCACGGCGGCGACGCGGCCGTCGTTGCCCTCGACCCCGCCGTCGATCTCCACTGGCGCGACCAGGAACCGGCAGCGCAGCTTCTTCGGCGCGCTCCCCTCGCCCTTCTGCGCCTGCGCCTCCAGGAACGCGACGTTGCGCTGCGCGCTGCGCGGCTGGCTCCCGAGCCATTGGCGGCTGTAGTCGTCGAGCCGCGCCTCGTCCTCGGTGACGACGACGTCCACGTGCGGCAGCTCGTCGATCTCCTCGATCTCCTTGGGCGAGAACGCGGCCTGCGCCGGCCCGCGGCGGCCCAGCAGCAGCACCTCCTGCACGTTGCTCCGACGCAGCGCCGCGACGGCGTGGTCGGCGATGTCGGTGGCCGCCAGGATCTCGGGGTCCTGCAGCAGCACGCGCGACACGTCCATCGCCACGTTGCCGTTGCCGACGACGGCGATGCGGCGCGCCTTGGCGAGATCGAACGCGCGATCGCGGAAGTCCGGGTGCCCGTTGTACCAGCCGACGAACTCGGTGGCCGAGTGCACGCCGGCGAGGTCCTCGCCGGGGATGCCGAGGCGGTTGTCGCTCTCGCAGCCGATCGCCCAGACGATCGCGTGGTAGTGGCGCTCGAGGTCTTTGACCTCGAGGTCGCGGCCGAGCTTGACGTTGCCGAAGAAGCGGAACGACGGGTCGGCGCTGATCTTCTCGTAGACCTTGACCACCGACTTGATCTTCTGGTGGTCCGGCGCGACGCCGCCGCGCACCAGGCCGAACGGCGTCGGCAGGCGGTCGAACATGTCGACGCGCACGTTCAGGCCGGCCTTCTGCAGCGCCTCGGTGGCGTAGAACGCCGACGGTCCGGAACCGACCGTGCACACGCGC
Source organism: Planctomycetota bacterium (assembly GCA_050245995.1). Lineage (GTDB taxonomy): Bacteria > Planctomycetota > UBA1135 > UBA1135 > UBA2386 > JBFWWV01. The sequence continues at coordinate 218,967 of JBFWWV010000006.1, forward strand.
AAGGGGACGTCACCGCTGCCGGGTCGCTGGCTCATCGCCCGGGATCATAGGTTTCGGCGGCCGGTGCTCCACCCCGCGGTGCGGCGGCGGCGCAGAACGCCGCGCCCGCGGCCGGGGTCGGCTCAGCGCGCGGTGGCGCCCGCCGGGGTGGTCGCGGGGCCGCGGCCCTCGGGCGCGGCGCCCGGCACCGTGCTCGCCGTGCGGTTGCGCGCCGCCAGCAGCACCAGGTCGAACGCCAGGTCATCGCGCGAAGGGCACCGCGCCACGGCGGCGCGCAGGCCGCCGCACAGCGCGTACGGCCGGTCGCTGCTGCCGACCAGCGCGTCGGCGAACAGCGCCGGGGCGCCGTTCACCAGGATCGCCACCGGCACCACCATCTCGTCGCCGCCGCGCGGCTGGTGGGAAGGGACCGCCGTCGCCGGCACCGCGTTCTCGAACTGCACGTCGATCGTCACCGAGACGCCGAGGTGGGTGAGCACCGACCAGATCCCGGGCTTCTCGACGACCTGCCAGAAGTAGTCGGCGAGCACGCTGTCCTCCTGCACGACGTGTAGCAGCGCGACCGTCGCGATCCACGCCTCGACCTCCTGGCGCACCTGCTGCAGGCGCACTTCGGTCGGCTCGTCGGAGGCCTCGCCCCGCGCGCGCCGGGCGCTGGCGCTGACGGCGGCCGGCAGCAGGCCGCTCCGCAGCAGCTCGAGCGGCAGGCGCACGACGGACTTGCCGAGCTCGACGCCGGTCTCGGCGTCGAACACGCCGACGCCGACCATCATCATCGACGCCCGCACCTCGTGCTCGCTGGTCTGGCCGTCGAGCGTCGCGGTGTACGGCCACGACCGCTGCGGGAACAGCACGGCCATGGCGTCGGTGTGCTTCGTGCGCTCCACGCCGCTCGGGTCGGTGTAGGTCGCCGCGAAGTTGCGCATGGTCTCCCCGATCACGACGTCCAGCCGCAGGAGCCAGCGCTGCTCCTCCGCGCCGCGGCGCAGGCGCAGGCCGAACAGGACGCGGTCGCTGGACTCCCAGCTGGCATCGCCCGGGACGGGATCGAACCCCTCGACGATGGCGGCCGCGGCCGGGAACGCGTCGGCCGGGAGATCGGGCAGCAGCGCCGGGTCGGGCGGCGCCTTCTGGGGCGCCGCGGCGCAGGCCGCGAGCGTCAGTGCGTGCAGCAGGACCGAGGAGTGCGCCGGACGGGTCGGCATGGTCGCCAATGTGGCGGCGCTGCGCGGCCGCGGCAAGGGCCGTTGCGCTGCGTGAGGCGCTGTGGAATCGTCCCGGCCGCATGCAGCCCCCCGGCCCGAGTCCGTCCAGCGCGCGCTTCCCGTGGCAGGACACCGCCGAGCAGCTCGACGACTTCGCGCTGCGGTTCCCGCAGGCCGGGGCGTGCGCGCGCGGCCGGTCGTTCGTCGACGCGGACAGCGGTGCGCGGCTGGTGTTGCCGTTCGTGCTGCCGCCGCCGACGCCGGGCGAGGCGGTCACCGCGTTCGCCGCGCGCGCAGGGACGCCGGCGCTGGCGCGGCCGGGTCCGCACGTGGTGGTGCTGCTGCAGGCCGGCGCGATGGCGCTGGGCTACTGGGACGACGACGAGCTGCTGCTGCACAAGGCGCAGAAGCGCTACGTCGTGCGCGGCCGCGGCAAGGCGCAGCCGCTGCACCTGCGCACGCGCGGCAAGTCGCGCTACGGCTCGCGCCTGCGGCTGCAGAACTGGCGCCGCCTGCTCGGCGAGTGCAGCGAGCGGTTGCGCGCGTGGTGGGACGACCCGGGGCCGGCCCGGCAGGTGTTCGTGGCGATCCCCCCGCGCGCGCAGGCGGCGCTGTTCGCCGGCGAGCCGCCGCCGCCGTTCGGCGCGGACGATCCGCGTCTGCGCCGGATCCCGCGGCACGTGCACGTGCCGGATCACCGCGAGCTGCTGGCCGTCCGTCGCTGGCTCGGACGCGGTCGGCTGGTGCTGCCCGCCGCCGACTGACGCGGGTCGCCGCCGCGCGTCGCGAGAACCGCCGCACTCAACCCGCCGTGGCAGCGGCGGCACCGGCTCGGGCTACGGCGGGGCCGGCGCCGCGATCGATCTCGCGACGGAGCATCCACCGGAGAACGCAGCCATGGCCCATCGAACGTCCGACTATCGCCCCGTCCTCGCCGCCGCCCTGGCCCTGCCCGCGTTGGGCCTGCTGGCCACCGCGTGTGGCAGCGGCGGCGCCACCGGCAACGCCTCGCCGCGCATCAGCGCGATCCCGCAACAGGTCACCACGGGCGGCACCGCGCTGGCCCTGGACCTGTCGACCTACGTCATCGACCGCGAGTCCGACGCGGTGACCTTCACCGTGGTCTCGGGCGGCGGCAGCTTCGCCGGCAGCACCTACACCAACACGTTCGCGACGATGGGCTCCTACACGGTGACGTTCGACGCCGCCGACGCGCTGGGGCTGGCTTCGCGCGGCTCGTTCGAGGTCGACGTGACCTCGGCGCACTTCGCGGTGGTCAACGAGGACACCAACGGCCTGCTGCTGCTCGACACGATGACCGATCAGTTCGTGCGGGTGACCTCGGGCGCCGCGCCGACGTTCGCGACCGGTCTCGCCGACGGCCGGCTGGTCTACCAGGTCGGCACCGGCACCGGCCGTCAGCTGTGGATCTTCGACCCGTTCACCCGCACTACGCGGCAGATCGGCACCTCGGCGCTGCCGTCGATGACCTATCGCACGCGCACCAGCGACGGCCGCATCGTGCTGACGACCGGCACCGCGCCGGACACCGACCTCTACGTGTTCAACCCGCGCACCAACCTGCTGACCGAGGTGTCGGCGGTGAGCGGCCAGACCGACGGCGACGCGATGGTCAACGGCGCCGACCTGGTGTTCTACGAGCGCGGCAACGCCGGCCAGAACGACATCTACTACTACGATCCGGAGACCGACACCTCGGTCGCGGTCGGCACCGACGCCAACGACGAGCAGCTGCTGGCCACGTTGCCCGACAACGGCGTGGTGTTCTCGCGCGTCGGCGCCGGCGGCGAGCACGACCTGTTCTACTTCAAGGTCGGCACCGGCGTCGTCGAGATCGGCACCAACGTCTCGGCGCTGGCGACGGCCGACAAGGTCTACGGCGGCGCCGGCAGCCAGAGCCAGGTGGTGTTCACGGCCGCGAACGGCGTGTCGACCGACCTCTACTTCTGGTCGCCCAGCACCGGCATCGCGACCGCCATCGCGCAGGGTGCGACGTTCGGCTTCGAGGCGATCGGCGCCGGCGACGAGGTGGTGTACCGCACCGAGATCAGCGCGACGGAGCACGATCTGCTGCTGTACGACCTGGACGACGCGACCACGGCGACGGTGCGCAACTCGACCGACATCGGCTCGGTCCTCGGCGTGACCACCGACGGCACCACGGCCTGGGCCCTGGTGCAGGGCAGCGCGCTCACCACGCGGGTGTCGGCCGTGTCGCTGGTCGGCGCGCCGACCACGGTGAACTTCGACGGGGCCACCGCGACGTCGCTGGCCGAAGTGCTCGGCAACGGCGACGCGATCGTGACCACGGCCGGCGGCGCCAGCCTGGGCCGCTTCGACGTGTCCGGCGGCGCGTTCACGACGATCAACGGCACCGGCCTGACCTACGGCGGCGCCGGCATCGACGCCGGCGACTTCGTCTACTCGCTGACCGCTGCGGCGCAGACCGACCTGTCGATGTGGGACGACTCGGGCACGGCGTCGGTCGTGGTCAGCAACACCACCGGCAACGACGTGTTCCGCAGCCGCACCAACGACGGCACGCTGCTGTTCACGCGCGTCACGGCGCCGGACACCAACGCCGACCTGTGGGTCTGGCACCCGGTCGACGGCGAGACGCAGCTGACCACCGAGGACAGCGCCGGCCGTCACGACCACTCGGTCGCCGCCATCTACGACGCCGCGCGCTGAGCCCGCGTCACTTGCGGTCGTCGCCGCCGCTGGCGGCGGCGTCCGCCGCCGTCGGCGCGGCCGGCGGCGCCGCCGTGGCCGAGAAGTCGGCCTCGCGCACCCACAGGTTGCGGAAGCTCACCGGGTTGCCGTGGTCCTGCAGGCGGATCGGCGCGCGCTCCGCGTGCGCCCGGTAGCGCGGCAGCGCGCGGTGCGCGGTGACGCCGAGCAGCGGCCGGTCGAGTTGCACCACGATGCCGTTGTGCCACACGGTCACGCGCGCGGGAGACACCAGGCTGCCGTCGGCGGCGAAGCGCGGCGCCACGAACGCGATGTCGTAGGTCTGCCACTCGCCCGGCTTGCGGCAGCAGTTGACCAGCGGCGGATACTGGCCGTACAGCGCCGCGGCCTGCCCGTCGGCGTAGGTCGGGTTGTCGTACGAGTCGAGGATCTGCACCTCGTAGCGGTCCATCAGGAACACGCCGCTGTTGTTGCGGTGCTGGGAGTCGCCGTGCGGCTCGGCGGGCGTGCGCCATTCGACGTGCAGCTGGCAGTCGCCGAACAAGGCCTTGGTGCGCACGTCGCCGGTGCCGTTCACGGTGACGCAGCCGTCCTGCACGGTCCACTGCGCCGGCTCGCCGTCGCCGCCGACGAACGCGGAGACGTCGCGGCCGTCGAACAGCACCACGGCGTCGGCGGGCGGCGCCTGCGGCGCGCCGGCCGGCGAAGGGGTCACGACCGGCGGATACGGCCGATCGCGGTCGTGCACGCGATAGCCGTCGGGGAGCCGCTCGGTGTCCGTGTAACCAGGGCGCTCGGTCGCCTGCGCGAGCAGCGCGGCGGGGGCGCCGAGGACGACGAGGAGCAGCGGCCGCAGCCGAGCGAACGGAGGCGTGGTCCGATCCATTCCGTCACGCTACCGCATCGCCCCGCAGAGTCGCGCACGCCGTTCGTCCGTGGCCGGACCCGGGTCCAGGCGCTGGCGCGCGCGTCGCGAGATCGCCTGCAGGTAGCGGCGGAAGTCGCGCGGCTCCATCCGGCACGTGCGCGCCGCCTCGCGCGTCGTCCGGCAGGTGAGCGCCGCCTCGAGCGCGTCGCGCTGTCGTGGCGTCAGCGCGCCGCCGACCAGGCCGCGGATCCGCTCGGTCGCGCGGCCGGCCTCGCCGTCACCCGTCGTCGCGGCCAGCGCCTGCTCGTCGACCAGCGGCAACGTGCGCGACCAGCCGGTGCGCAGGATGGCGCACGCCGAGCGACGTGCCACGGTGCAGATCCACGCCTCGGGCTTGTCGGGCGGCGCTCCGGACAGCACCGCGAGTGTGAAGCGGTGCACCGCACGTTCGCCGGCCTCCTCGGCGAGCAGGCGGTTGTGCACGATGCGGGCGGCGGCGCGGTAGGCGAGGTGGAGCAGGCGATCGGTGTCGGGCGAAGTTTCGGAAGCGCGCATGGTGAATCTCTCCTGGGTAGACTTCCCCATTGAGCAGTGATCTTGACGAATCGTCAAGTCCGGCGCCGAGATTGTCCGGCGTGGCCTGAGATCCGGAGGCGAACCACGAGCACGACTCGTGGGTGGTCCTTCCGCAACCTGCTGCTCGGAAGGAAACTGGGCGCCTCCCGCCGAACCGGGAGGAGCGTGCCGTGACCGATTCCCAACCGTCTCCTGACCGTCCGTTGGCAAAGATCCTGGCCACCCGGCTGCGGGAACTGCGGGCCCGGCATGGTTTCACGCAGGACCGGGTCGCCAAGGAACTGAACGTCCACGAGTCGGCCGTGTCGCGGTGGGAGAGCGGCACCCGCTTCCCGACCGGCGAGGACCTGGTGGGGCTGTCGGCGCTGTTCCGGGTCAGCGTCGACCATCTGCTGGGTCAGACCGCGCAGTACGCCGCGCCGGGCTCGGCGCTGCTCGACCGGGTGCTGCTCGACCGACTCGACGCGGCGGCGACCACCGAGGAGTTCGATCGGTTGATCGAGGCGCACAAGGAACAGGCGGTGTGGCTGCCGGTGCCCGACGGCGCGGTGCTGATCCCGGTCGCCGAGGTGATGCGTTGCGCGCAGAAGGTCGCCGACAAGCACGCGGCCAGCGCGTTCGTCGATCGCCTGTTCCGGCCGCGCGCCTGAGGAACCTGCCCCTCGGCCTTCGCCGCGCCGCCGCGGTGCGGCGCCACGCGTGCGGCGGCGCGGCTTCGCGCGGCGGCCCTTCCGGTGGTGGGGCCGTCGGGCCAGAATGGCCGCCGCGCGTCCCCCGCACTGCCCGCCATGCAACGCACCCTCGCCTCGCTCGTCCTGGTCGCCGCGGTCACCGTGGCCGTCCCCGCGCCCGCGATGGCGCAGACGCTCGCGCCCGAAGTCGCGGCGCGGCCGAGCGCCGGCTGCCGCCTGCAGCGCGGCGTGCACGACCCGGGCACCGCCCAGGCCCGCCTGCTCGCCGACCGCACCTGGCCCGGCGGCACGGTGCCGTTCGTCTACGACGCGACGGTGACGCCGGCGATGCAGGCCAGCATGGCGCTGGCGATGCAGGAGATCAGCTCGCGCGTCCGGGTGACCTTCGCGCCGCGCGCGGCCGAGGTCGACCACGTGGTGATCCGCGACGCGACCATCAACAGCTCGCCGATCGGCCGCCAGGGCGGCGCGCAGCAGCTGCTGATCGCCAACTGGAACCAGCGCTTCGAGATGGTGCACGCGCTGCTGCACGTGCTCGGCTTCTGGCACGAGCATCAGCGGCCCGACCGCGACACGTTCGTGGCGGTCGACTTCCAGGTCGTCGATCCGCTGCGCGCGGTCGAGTTCCAGGTGGTGCCGATCGGTCAGACCTACGGGCTCGCCTACGACCTCGACTCGGTGCTGCACTTCGGCGGCACCGAGGGCGCGCTCGGCGGCGCACAGGCGATCACCGTGCTGCCGCCCAACCAGGCGCAGCAGGCGACGATCGGCCAGCGCACGCAGCTGAGCCCCGGCGACGTCGAGGCGCTGCGGCGCACCTACGGCTCGCTGCTGCCGCCGACCATCACCGCGCTGACGCCGAGCTCGGTGCCGGGCTTCCGCATGCCGCCGGTGCTGATCGACGGCACCCTGATGGACGAGGTCACGCAGGTCCTGCTGCGCGGCGCACCGGTGTCGTTCCAGCACGTGTCGCCGACGCAGCTGCGGCTGCCGTCGCTGCTGCTGCCGGCGCTCGGCCCCGCGACCATAGCCGTCGTCAGCGGCGCCGGCCCGAGCGCGCCCGCGATCCTGCAGATCACCGGCACCGACCCGCCGGTGCTCGAGGGGCCGCCGGTGCTCAACACGTCGCTGCCGTTCCCGTTCCGGATCTACTCCGACGCCACGCGCCTGAACCTGCTGGTCGGCGCGCTCGACAACGTGCCGAGCAGCCTGCCCGGCGTGGTGTCGCTCGGCCTCGGCAGCCAGTTCACCACGTTGTTCGAGATCACCGCCGGCGTCGGCAACGCGAGCGGCCAGTGGACGGTCAACCTGCAGGGGCCACGCGGACTGGCTCCGGGCCAGCAGATCTGGCTGCAGAGCGTGGTCTACGACCCGCTGCAGTTCACGCTGCCGCTGGCGTCGTCGAACGTGTTGATGGTGCGGGTGTTCTAGGAGTCTGCGCCACGAGAATGCAAGACCGCCGGTCACGCGTCCTTCGCCCCGGCTGGCGCCGCGAAAGCCTCGATGAATCCACCGATTCGCCTGCGTTTCCGCGGCGCGACCCGGAACGAAACCCACGCACCCGGGCGGCTCGCCTCCCGTGGCGCAGACTCCTAGGCGTCGGGCCGGTCGCCGCGCTGCCGCCGCAGCTCGTCGTCGAACACCGCGTGCAGCTCGGCCGAGAACAGCACCATCGTCACCCGCTCGATCCCCGCGCGTTCGCGCAGCCCTTCGGCCAACGCGCCGATCGCCACCGCCGCGGCGCGGTCGTGCGGGTAGCCGTAGACGCCGCACGACACCGCGGGGAACGCCAGCGTGCGCAGGTCGTGTGCCGCGGCGAGCGCCAGCGCGTTCCGGTAGCACGACGCCAGCAGCTCGGGCTCGCCGCGGTCGCCGCCGCGCCACACCGGGCCGACGACGTGGATCACGTGCCGCGCCGGCAGCAGATGGCCGCCGGTAAGGCGCGCCGCGCCGGTGGGGCAGCCGTCGGGGTGGCGGGCGATGCACTCCTGCAGCAGCGCCGGACCGGCGGCGCGGTGGATCGCGCCGTCGACGCCGCCGCCGCCGCGCAGCGCCTCGTTGGCGGCGTTGACGATCGCGTCGACGGCCATCGCCGTGAGGTCGCCGCGCACGCAGTCGACGCGGTCGAGCGGGTCCGGCCCGGCGCCGCTCACGGGTCGAACCGGAACCCCAGCCCGCGCACCGTGTGCAGGTGTCGCGGATTGGCGCTCTCGCGCTCGAACAGCTTGCGCAGCCGCAGCACGACGTTGTCGAGCGTGCGCACGGTCAGCGGCGCGGTGCTGCCGAACAGGTGCTCGACGACGATCTTGCGGCTGACGACGGTGCCGGCGTGCGCGGTCAGCAGCTTCAGCAGTTTGGTCTCGGTCGGCGTCAGCTCGACCTCCTCGCCGGCGAACGTGACCGCGCGCATCGCCCGGAAGTCGACCTGGTTGCCGTCGAACCGCAGCACGTCGCTGCCTGCGGCGGGCGCCGGCCGGCGCCGCAGCAGCGCGTCGACGCGCAGCAGCAGCTCGCGCAGGTTGAACGGTTTCGTCAGGTAGTCGTCGGCGGCGAGTTCGAGGCCCTGGATGCGGTCGCGGTCGGCGCTGCGGGCGCTGAGGATCAGCACCGGCGTGTCGTCGCCGCGCCCGCGCAGCTGCCGCAGCACCTCGAAGCCGTCGCAGCCGGGCAGCATCACGTCGAGGATCAGCAGGTCGATGCCGCCCTTCGCCATCCGCACCAGCGCGTCGGGGCCGGTGCGCACCAGCTCGGCGTGGTAGCTCTCGAGCTGCAGGTTGTCGCACAGCATCTCGCCGAGCGGCCCTTCGTCCTCGGCGACCAGGATCCAGCGGCTCATGCGCGCGCCCCTGTGGCGGCGAGCCGGCGCGGCAGCCGCACGCTGAAGCTGCTGCCGCGGCCGGCGCCCGGGCTCTCGGCCCGGACCGTGCCGCCGTGCGCCTCGACCAGCTCGCGCACCAGGAACAGGCCGAGGCCGCTGCCGCCGGTGCCGGAGTCGCGGCCGCGCCAGAACGGCACGAACGCGTGCTCGAGGGTCTCGCCGTCCATGCCCTGGCCGTCGTCGTGCACGCGCAGCAGCGCCTGTTCGGCAGAGGCCTCGAGCTCGATGCGCACGACGCCGCCGCGCTGCGAGTACTTCACGGCGTTGTCGAGCAGGTTGTGCAGCACCAGTTGGATCGCCTCGGGGTCGCGCAGGATGGGCACCGAAGGTAGCGCCGTTGCCCGCAGTTCGACACCGGCAGCTTCGGCGCGCGGCTGCAGCAGTGCCAGCGCCTTCTGCACGTCCTGGGCGAGATCGCCGTCGCTGCGAGCGGCCGCGCGCGACACCTTGCCGCGCAGCCCGGCGGCGGTCAGCAGGTTGGTGACGCCGGCCTCGAGCCGCTGCGCTTCGAGCAGGCCCGACTGCAGGTAGCGCGCGCGCTTGTCGGGCGGCAGGCGGTCCTGCTGCAGCGACTCGAGCAGCAGCTGGATGGTGGCGATCGGCGTCTTCAGCTCGTGGGTGGCGCCGGCAAGGAACCGGTGGTGGTCGGCGCGCATCCGCGCCTCGCGCCGGACGGTCAGCACGACGCCGAGGCCGGCCAGCAGCAGCACCGCGGTGAACGCGGCGCCCTCGCTCAAGAACATCCGCCGGCGCGCGGCGGCGACCGCCGGCAGCTCCGCCGCCGAGCCGGCGCCGAACGCGCGCGCCGCGCCGTCGGCGTCGCCGCGGGCCAGCAGCTCGCCGGCGGCGCCGAGGTCGTTCGCCTGCTGCACCTGGAACCAGGTCCACCAGCCGACCAACGCCAGGTTGGCGGCCAGCAGCAGGGCGGTCAGCAGGGCGGTCGATCGGCTCACGCGGGCGGGCAGGTCACTGGACCTGGAGCTCCACAGCGTAGCCGAACGGCCGCACCTCGTCGGCGATGGCGGCGTCGGACTGCGTGCCGTGCGACACCAGGTAGATGCCGGTCGTCGGCGGCTGGATCGAACCGAGCTGGACGTCGAGGGCGTCGCTGACGATCAGGCCGAACGGGTTGGCCGCCGGCACCAGCGAGATCCACTGCTCGTACAGGCGGGCGCCGGCGAACGCCGGGACCGGCGGCACGACGATCGCCGACGACTGCAGGTCGGGCGCCACCGCGCCGGCGGCGTTGGTGAACGCCAGCCAGGTGATGTCGGTGCTGGCCAGCAGCGAGCAGGTCGTGCCCGGCAGCGTCACCGGCAGCGGGCCGAACGTGCTCATCGCGTTGCTGCCGCCGAGGACGCCGATCGCCAGGGTGTTGGCGCCGAGGTTCTGGCCGGCGACGAAGTGTGCGGTGCCCGGCGCGAAGTTGCCGGTCGCCGAGATGGTGGCCGCGGGCGCGCCCGTGGCGGCGCTGCAGCCGGTGCCGTAGCTGGTCCGCGTGCCGTCGGTGACGCCGCCGAACGTCTCGACGCCGTCGAGGATCGCGTGCGAGAACCCGAAGCCGGCGATGTTGTTGCCCTGCATCCGCAGCTCGACCACGAACCAGCCGCCGGTCGGGATCGTCACCGCGGCCGGCGTCGTGAACGGGAACCGCAGCGAGTTGCCGGGACCGCCCCACGGCTGCGGGAAGCCCGAGCCCGGGTCGGGCAGGTACGTCCACGGGCCGTCGAACACGGTCTGCAGCGGTTGCGTCAGGTTCTGCGCGAAGTCGGCGCCGGGGATGCCGGCGGCGCTGCTGCCGATCAGGACCTGCAGGCGCTGGATCTGGAACGGTCCGGGCGCGCCGACCTGCGGGATCGGGCCGTCGTAGCGCAGCGCGAGCTCGAGCGCCGTGAAGGCGCTGCTGCCGGTCTCCGCGGCGTCGAAGAACATCTGCAGCCGGCAGTTGGTCTGCATCAGCGGCCGGATCTCGTAGTCGGCCAGCTCGACGGCGTCCGGGACGAACGAGGCCGGCAGGTGCAGGTAGGTCTGGGCGCCGGCGGTGGCGGCCAGGAGGGTGGTGAAGGACGCGGCGAAGGCGAAGCGTTGCATGCGCGATTCCTCGGCGGGAAAGGGGACAGCCGGCGACGCTACGGACCGTCCGCGTTGCTGTGTCATCGCCTCGTCACCGCCGCGCTAGAATGTCGCGCCGTGCGTCATCCGAAAGTCACAGAGATCGTCCGCCGGGGCCGAGCGCCGCAGCGGACGGCGTTCGCCGCCGCGGCGCTCGCCGCGCTCGTCGGCGTCAGCCCTTCGCAGCAGGCCACCTTCGGCGCCGCCGCCGACGTCGTTCAGCAGTCGTGCGTCGACTGCCACGGCAAGGAGAAGCAGAAGGGCGACCTCGACCTCACCGCCGCGCCGACGTCGCCGCTCGACCGGCTGCTGCTGCTGCGCCGCGTGCGCGACCGCGTCGCCGCCGGCGAGATGCCGCCGCCCGACGTCGAGCGGCTCGACGACGCGCCGCGCGCGCTGCTGCTGCGCCACTGCGCCGACACGCTCGCCGCCGAGGTGCCGAAGCTGCCGGCCGCGCCGGGGCGCGTCACGATCCGACGGCTGTCGCGCGCCGAGTGGGAGTACACGGTGTTCGACCTGTTCGGCGTGCGCTCGGAGCTCACCGACCTGTTCCCGGCCGACGACCTCGGCTACGGCTTCGACAACATCGGCGACGCGCTGTCGTTCTCGACGCTGCACCTCGAGAAGTACATGGCCGCAGCCGCCGATGTCGCCGCGCAGGTGTTCTCCGGCGTCGACCCGAAGCGGCCGACGGTGCGCCGGCGCGAGGCCGAGCGCATGGAGCTGTCCGGCGGGCCGGGCGTGCACCAGGAGGGCGAGGTCGCGGGCTTCATCGTCAACGCGGCGCTGAGCACCACGGTGCGGCTGCCGCGCGACGGCGACTACCGGCTGCGGCTGTCCGCCGGCGCCGATCAGGCCGGCGACGAGCCGGCGCGGCTGCGGGTCTCCGTCGACGGCACGCAGGTGGCGGTGCTCGACGTCGCGAAGCCCGAGCTCGCCACGCTCGAGGTCGCGACGCCGATGGCGCGCGGCGAGCGCGTGGTCGAGATCGCATTCGTCAACGACTTCTTCGACCCGGAGAACCCGGACCCGAAGCGCCGCGACCGCAACCTGCGGGTCGACTGGCTCGAGGTGGTCGGGCCGGTCGACGTGCAGCCGCCGCCGCAGCAGCAGGAGTGGATCGGCACCGTGCACGAGTCGCGCCTCGGCCGCATGGCGGTGACGCTCGCCAGGCGCATCTGGCGCGAGCCGGTGCGCGGCCCGGACCTGAAGCACGTCGTCGCCGTGGGGCTCGGCGCGATCGAGGACGGCGCGCCCGACCACGAGGCCGCCGCGGCGATGCTCACGGCGCTGCTGTCGTCGCCGCGGTTCCTGTTCCGCAGCGAGGCGCCGCCGGCGCGGTCCAAGGAGGGCGACGTGACCGACGTGGCCGATCCGGCGCTGGCGGTGCGGCTCGGCTACTTCGTGTGGAGCAGCGCGCCCGACGACACGCTGCTGTCGCTGGCGCAGAAGGGCCGGCTCGGCAACGAGAAGGTGCTGCGGCAGCAGGTGCGCCGCATGCTGGCGGATCCGCGCGCCGAGCGCCTCGCCACCAACTTCGGCTCGCAGTGGCTCGAGTTGCGGGCGCTGCAGGAACGGCAGCCCGACCCGCAGCTGTTCCCGGACTTCGACGACGCGCTGCGCGCCTCGCTGCGGCGGGAGACCGAGCTCTTGTTCGCGGCGGTGCTGCGCGAGGACCTCGACGTGCGCCGGCTGCTCGACGCCGACTTCACGCACGTCGACCGGCGGCTGGCGCGGTTCTACGGCCTCGACGGCGCGTTCGGCGACGAGTTCACACGCACGAAGCTGCCGCCGGCGATGGCCGACCGCGGCGGCGTGCTCGGACACGCCAGCGTGCACGTGGTCACCTCGAACCCGACGCGGACCTCGCCGGTCAAGCGCGGCAAGTGGGTGCTGCAGAACCTGCTCGGCCAGCCGCCGCCGCCGCCGCCGCCCGGCAACGACTCGTTCGCCGACGAGCGCGATGCGCGCACGCCGCGCGGGCTGCGCGCGCAGCTGGCGGCGCACCGCGACCGCGCCGAGTGCGTCGGCTGCCACCTGCGCATGGACGCGCTCGGGCTGATGCTCGAGCACTACGACCCGATCGGCCGGCCGCGGCGCGAGGTCGACGGCGAGCCGGTCGACGCGTCGGGCGAGCTGCCCGACGGCCGCCGCGTCGAGGGCCTGCCCGGGCTCAAGGAGCTGCTGCTGCACGACCCGTCGTTCCCGCGCGCGCTGGCGCGCAAACTGTTCGTCTACGGGGTCGGTCGCGAGCCGGCCGCGCTCGACGTGTTGCAGCTCGACCTCGCCGTCGACGGCCTGCTGGCCGCCGGCAAGGTCACGATCGCGGACCTGGTGGAGGCGGTTGCGGTGAGCCCCGGCTTCCGCATGCTGGAGGTGGAGAAATGAGCGGACCGTTCCAGAACCGCGCCCTCGACCGGCGCACCCTGCTGCGCGGCCTCGGCGCCGCGATGGCGCTGCCGTGGCTCGACGCGATGGTGCCGGCCCGGCCGCGGCCGGGGCGGCGCTATGCGCCGCCGCCGCGCGCGTTGTTCGTGTTCTCGCCCAACGGGATGAAGATGGACGACTGGGTGCCGACCGGCGACGGCGCGCTCGGCACGCTGCCGTACCTGCTGCAGCCGTTGCAGCCGGTGCGGAAGATGCTGACGGTGTACTCGGGCCTGGCCATCGACGGCGCGCGCGCGCACGGCGACGGCGCCGGCGACCACGCGCGCGGCACCGCCGCGTTCCTGACGTGCGCCCACCCGCGCAAGACCGGCGGCGCCGACCTGCGCGTCGGCGTGTCGGTCGACCAGGTGCTCGCGCAGCACCAGGGCGGGGTGACGCGGTTCCCGTCGCTCGAGGTCGGCATGGAGCGCGGCCGCGCCGCCGGCATCTGCGACTCGGGCTACTCGTGCGCCTACAGCAACAACATCAGCTGGCGCAACGAGCAGACGCCGGTGGCGAAGGAGACCGAGCCGCGGGCGGTGTTCGCGCGGCTGTTCGGCGACCCGAGCCAGGTGCTCGACGCCCGCGAGCGCGAGCAGCAGCAGCGGCGGGCGCGCAGCGTGCTCGACGCCGTGCTCGAGGACGCGCGCCGGCTCGGCCGCGAGCTCGGCGCCGGCGACCGCCAGAAGCTCGACGACTATCTGACGGCGGTGCGCGAGCTCGAGCAGCGGCTCGAGAAGCAGTCCCGGCGGACCGAGCCGCAGAACGTCCCGACCGAGCTGCTCGACAAGGGCGACTCGTTCGCCGAGCGGCTCGACGCGATGTACGAGCTGCTGGCGCTGGCGTTCGTCGCCGACGAGACGCGGGTGGCGACGTTCATGCTCGGCAACGGCGGCAGCAACCTGAGCTACCCGTTCCTCGACGTGCCGCGCGGGCACCACGACCTGAGCCACCACGGCGGCGACCCGGACAAGCTGCGGTCGATCCGCATCATCAACCGGTTCCACGTGGAGCGGCTGGCGGCGTTCGCGGCGCGGCTCGCGGCGACGCCCAGCGGCGACGGCGATCTGCTGCAGCACACGCACATCGTGTTCGGCAGCGGCATCGGCGACGGCGACCACCACAACCACGACGACCTGCCGGTGCTGCGGCTCGGCGGCCCGGCCGCGGGGCACCGCGGCGGCTGGCACGAGGCGCTGCCGCGGCAGACGCCGATGGCGAACCTGTACCTCGGCGTGCTGCAGGCGATGGGGGTGCGGCAGCCGCGCTTCGCGGACAGCACGGCGGCGCTGCCGGTGTGAGCTGTGCGGGCGCCGGTCGGCGCCGGCTGCTCAGCGCCGGCCGAGCAGCGACCAGGTCGCCGCCGGCGTCGCGCTGCCGGCGCCGGCGCCGGGGACCTGCACCGGCGCGCTGGCGCCGTCGCGCGCGGCGACGAACAGGTCGAACACCTGATCGGTCAGCAGGTCGGCGCGGAATGCCAGCCGCAGCCCTTCGGTCGACCAGGCGAAGTCAGCGACGTCGCCGGCCGCCGGCATCGCGCCGCTCAGGAGGACCGGCGCGCCGACGAAGCCGGGCGCGGTGACGAACAGCTCGAGGCGCTCGTCGACGACGCGGTCGGCGCGGAACGCCAGGCGCGTCGAGTCGGGCGACCAGGCGAAGTCCTGCACGCGGCCGTCCGTCACCATCGCGCCGCTGACCTTCTGTGGCGCGCCGACGCCGGAGGCCTGCGCGACGTACAGCTCGAACTGGCCGTCGACCTCGCGGTCGCAGGCGAACGCGATCCGGGTGCTGTCGGGCGACCACGCGTACCGCACCGCGTTGGCGAACGCCGGCCGCAGGGCGTCGAGCGGCACCGGCTCGCCGCTGCCGTCGGGATCGGTGACGAACAGCTCCGGCTGGTTCTGCGCCCGGCGGGCGCCGACGAACGCGATCGCGCTGCCGTCGGGCGCCCACGCCACGTTGAGCGCGTCGGCGGTGTCGATGCGCGCGCCGCTGCGCACCACCGCCGCGCTGCTGCCGTCGGCCGGCGCCAGCAGCAGCTCGAACACGCCGTCCTCGGCGCGGTCCATCGCGAACGCCACCCGGGTGCCGTCGGGCGACCAGTGGAACTCGGCGACCCCCGCGTGCGCGACCAGGCTGCCGCCGAGCGCCACCGGCGGGCCGCTGCCGTCGGCCGGCACCACGAACAGCTCGTCGGTCCCGGTCTGGCGCGCGTCGGCGACGAAGGCCACGTGATCGCCGGTCGGCGACCAATCGAGCACGGCGTTGCCGTGGATCACCAGGCCGCCGCCGGTCACGGGCGGTGCGCTCAGGCGCGTGGGCGGCGCGCTGCCGTCGGTGGGGGCAGTGAACAGCTCGAACACGCCGGGCGTCACCGCGTCGGCGGCGAACGCGACGCGGCGGCCGTCGGCGGAGAGGCGTGCGCCGCGCAGCACGCCGGCGCTGCCCGGCGGCATCGCGCCGCTGACCTTCACGGGGCCCGAGGTGAGGTCCAGGGGCGCGGCGTACAGCTCGCGCACGCCGGACGTGTCGCGGTCGGCGGTGAACGCCGCCTGCCGCCCGTCGGCCGCGAGCAGGAACTCGGTCATCGTCGCGCCGGCCGGGAGCGCCGTCAGGTTGCGCCGGCTGGCGGCGTCGCCCGGCACCTGCGCGAACAGGTCCACGGCCGCGCCGACGCCGGCGGTCGTCACGAACGCCACGCGGCCAGCGGTGTCGACCGCGAGCTCGCCCGACAGCAGGCTGCGCAGCCCCGAGACCCCGGTCGCTTCGACTCGGAACCACCGCTTGCCCGAGTCGGGCGGCAGCTGCAGCGCGAGGCCGCGTTGCTGCCCGTCGACCTGCTGCAGCAGCAGCCCCGGGTCCGCGGCGGCGATCGGCGCCGCGTCGGCGTAGACCGTGAACGTCGCCACCTCGACGTCGAGGTCCTGCTGCCAGCGCAGCACGAAGTCCGGCGGTCCGCCGGGGCCCTGTTCGAGGCGCAGGCCGCGCGGGGCGTCGGGCGCCGCTGGCTGGGGGTCGTCGCCGCCACCTCCGCCACCGCCACCGCCGCCGCCGCCGCCGCCGATGGCGCCGAGGCCGCCCGTGTGCTCGGCGCACGCGGCGATCAGGACGGCGACCAGCCCGAGCGCCGGCCAGGTGGGGACGAGACGACGCGGGTGTCGCTGCATCGAGCGGCGCAGTGTACGGCGGTGTCCGGGTCGCGCCCATGGCGAACACCGCGCGCCGCCGCGGCCGTTCGGTCGGTGTTCGGGCGCGTCGCGGAACGACACCGGCGAGCGCCACGCCGCGGTGCCGGGTCTCACCACTCGGGCGCCGCGGCGCCGGCGCGGCAGGCCTCGAGCCGCCGCTGCAGCAGGCGCTGCTCGGGCTCCGAGCACGGCATCGCCGCGGCCTGCGCGAACAGCGCGGCGGCGCGGTCGTGCTGGCCGAGCTGCCAGTGCAGGTAGGCCGCGGTCGCAGGCAGCAGGAAGTAGTCGGCGAGCGCCTGCTCGCGGCCGAGCGGCGCCAGCGCGTCGAGGCCGGCGGCCGGGCCCGCGACCTTGGCGAGCGCGACCGCGCGGTTCAGGCGCACGACCGGCGAGTCGCCGAGCAGCAGCAGGCGGTCGTACTCGCGCAGCACGCGCGCCCAGTCGGTCGACGCGTAGTCGGCGCTGGCGGCGTGCACCGACGCGATCGCCGCCTCGCAGTGGTAGGTCGTGAGGCGATCGCCGCCGATCGCGCGGCGGAAGTGCAGGAAGCCGCAGCCGAGCCAATCGCGGTCCCACCGCGCGCGGTCCTGTTCGGCCAGCGTCAGCAGCTCGCCGAGCGCGTCGGTGCGCGCCGGCAGCCGCGCGCCCAGGAACAGCATCAGCGCCAGCAGCGCGTGCACCTCGGGCTGCGCGGTGCGCGGCTCGTCGAGCAGCAGCGCGCACAGGCGCACCGACTCCTCGACCAGGTCCTTGCGCACCAGGGCGCTGCCGCGGTGTGCGCGGTAGCCCTCGTTGAACATCAGGTACAGCACCTCGAGCACCGGCGGCAGGCGCTCGGGCAGCTCGTGCGGCGGCGGCACCTCGAAGCGCACCTCGAGGCCCTGCAGCCGCGCCTTGCCGCGCGTCAGCCGCTGGGCGATCGTCCCCTCCTTCTGCAGCAGCGCCGCGGCGATCTCGCTGGTGCCGAAGCCGCCGAGCGTCTTCAGCACCAGCGGCACGCGGGTCTCGACCGGCACGGCGGGGTGGCAGCAGGTGAACATCATCCGCAGCGTGTCGTCGGTGATGCCCTCGCGCGGCTCGTGCGCGGGGTCGGCGTCGTCGGCCCAGCGCTGCAGCTCGCGCTCGGCGCGTTCGGCGATGCGGCGGCGGCGCAGCGCGTCGAGCGCCAGGTTGCGCGCGACGCGGAACACCCAGGCGTCCGGCTTGTCGGGCACGCCCGACGCCGGCCAGGTCCGCAGCGCCCGCGCCAGCGCCTCCTGCACGACGTCCTCGGCGAGGTCGATGCGGTCGGGGCCGAGCACTCGGACCAGCCCGGCGACCATCTGGCCGTAGCGGTGCCGGAACAGGTGCTCGACGAGCTGCGGGAGCGCGGGGTCGGTCATCGGGTGCGTCCGTTCCCGCGCCCGTGCCCGTGCCCGGGCCGCGCGCAGCGCGGCCGGTGCCCGGCGGCGCGCAGCGCCGCGGTGCCCAGGCGGGCGCGCGCAGCGCGCTCGCCGGTGCCCGCGCGCGCGAAGCGCGCGCTGGGATTCTCCATCGATCGCGCACGTCGACCCGGCCCGCGCTTCGCGCGGGCGGGCACCGGCGCGCTGCGCGCGTGTGGGCACGGACGCGGGCGAAGCAGCTGCTAGTCCTCCGGCTGACCCATGAAGTCCAGCTCACGCACCTCGATCGTGCCGAACCGGAAGTTGGGATGGCCTTCGCACAGCTTCACCGCGTGGTCGTAGCTGTCGGCCTTCAGCACGTAATAGCCGCCGACGACCTCCTTGCTCTCGACGTAGGGGCCGTCCTTGACGCTGGTCTTGCCGTCCTTCGGCGTGATCACCTTGCCGCCCTGGTCGGTCAGCTTGTGGCCGAGGACCATCGCGCCGAGCTTCTCCATCTTCTCGCCCCAGGCGCTGTACTCGCCGAGGATCTGCTCGAAGTCGGCGGGGGTGAACTTGCTGTAGTCGGCCGTGACGTCGGCGCGCAGGATCAACATGAACTTGGGCATCGTGTTCTCAGGGGGTTGCGCCGGCGGGGCCGGCTGGGTTCACGGGCAAGACGAAGGCCGTCTGCTGGTTTCTACCAGGACCTGGGAATCCGGCGATGGGTCCTCGGCGAGGGCGACCCGGCCGGTGCGCCCGGTGCCAAGGGTGTCGCGGCCGGGCAGGGGCCGCGGGCCTCGGGCCCGCCACGAGAGCTCAAGGTCGGGCTTTCCCGTAGTCGATGCAGGCCCGGGAAGAAGGCCGCGCCCACGCGGCCAGCCCGGATCGATGTCGGCGCGTTCACGCGAGTCCACTGCCGGAGGTTCGGCCGCACCTGCGGCCGGGGCGCGCGCATCGGCGCGCGCCATCGGGCGTCGCGCGGCGGCGATCGCGGCGGTGGTCGCCGTGACCGTCGCGATCCTGGGGACCGCGGGCCTGGAGGGCGTCGAGTGGAGCGCGCGCGACGTCGCGGTCGCCGGCGCCGCCGCGATGGCCGCGTCGAGCCTGTGGCTCGCCGTGGCGCTGCGGCGCCGCGTGCTGCGGCCGCTGGCCCGCGTCGACGCGGCGCTGCGCCGCGGCGGTCTGGCGCCCGATCCGGAGCGGTTCGATGCCGCCGCCTGCGAACTGCAGCAGCTGGTGCACGGCCTGCAGCAGTCGCTGACCGATCGCGAGGACGCCGGGCGGCAGCGCCAGGCGCTGCTCGACAGCGTCCACGACGGCCTGCTGATCCTCGACGCGGAGCGCAGGATCACCGCCGCCAACCGCGCGGTCGAGCGGATCTTCGGCCACGCGGCGGCGGACCTGCTGGGCAGGGACGTCGCGGTGGTGTGGCCCGACGCCGGCGCGCCGGCACAGAGCTGCCTGGCCGGCTGGTTCGCGATCGGCGACCAGTCGGAGTTCGGCGCGGCCCGGCAGGTGGTCGGGCGCGATCGCGACGGCGCCGAGGTGCCGTTGTCGGTCACGCTGGGCGGCTGCGAGCTCGACGGCGCGCGCGCCGTCACCGTGACGCTGCGCGACCTGCGCGCCGAGCTGCAGAGCCGGCACGAGATCGAGCTGGTCGCACGCCACTGGCGCGAGGCGCACGAGGCGCTGCAGATCGCCAACGAGGAGGTCGAGCGCACCTCGCGCGCGAAGTCGACCTTCCTGGCGAACATGAGCCACGAGATCCGCACGCCGATGACCGCGATCCTCGGCTTCGCGGACCGGCTGCTGGTCGAGGACCTCGGCCCGGAGGAGAGCCGCGAGGCGATCGAGACCATCCGCCGCAACGGGCACCACCTGCTCGAGATCCTCAACGACATCCTCGACCTGTCGAAGATCGAATCCGGCAAGCTGCGCATCGAGCAGGTGCCGTGCGAGCCCGCGCGCCTGGTGCGCGACGCGGTCGACCTGCTGCGGGTGCGGGCCCTCGACAAGGGGCTCGAGCTGCGCGCCGAGATCGACGGCTCCGTACCCGCGGTCGTGCTGTCCGACCCGACGCGCATCCGGCAGATCCTGTTCAACCTGATCGGCAACGCCGTCAAGTTCACCAACACCGGCGCCGTGGTGGTCACGCTGGCGGCGACGTCGCGCGCGACCGGCTCGCGCGACGTGCACCTGGAGATCCGCGTGCGCGACTCGGGCATCGGCCTGACCCAGGACCAGATCGGCCGCCTGTTCCAGGCGTTCGAGCAGGCCGACTCGTCGACCACGCGCCGGTTCGGCGGCTCCGGCCTCGGGCTCGCGATCTGCCGCCGGCTGGCGCGGATGCTGGGCGGCGACATCGCCGTCCAGAGCCGCTTCGGGCACGGCTCGGAGTTCTCGGTGCGGATCGCCGCCCGCACGGTCGTCGGCCAGGACGGCGTCGCCGCGACGGTGACCTCGCTGGCCGACTTCGACGGCGAACGCGAGCGCGAGCTGGCGGCGCGCGAGTCGGCGCCCGACGAGCTCCCGTGCCGGATCCTGCTGGCCGAGGACGGTCCCGACAGCCAGCGGCTGATCGGCGCGATCCTGCGGCGCCACGGCGCCGAGGTCCTGGTCGCCGACAACGGCATGGTCGCGGTCGAGCTCGTGCAGCAGGCCGAGGATGCCGGCGAGCCGTTCGACGTCGTGCTGATGGACATGCAGATGCCGGTCATGGACGGCCTCGAGGCGACCCGCACGTTGCGCGACCGCGGCTGCCCGGTGCCGATCCTGGCGCTGACCGCGAACGTCATGGCCACCGACCGCGAGCGCTGCCTGCACGCCGGCTGCGACGACTTCCACGGCAAGCCGATCGTCCGCGACCGGCTCATCGCGCAGATCCGCGCGCTGCTGGAACGCGCGCGGCGCGGCTCGATCGAGCTGCCGCGCTGAGCGGCGCGGTCACTTCAGCTTCGGTCGCTGCAGCTGCAGCGTGCACTCGCCTGGGTCGGGATCGCACCAGCGCGCGACGCGGATCGACACCGGCAGGTACCACGTCGCGTCGATCTTCTTCCACTGCGCGTGCGCCACCTGGTCGCCGGTGCGGATCTCGGTCGGCACCATGGCGTCGCGCTCCTTGCCCCAGGTGATGTGACGCTCGTCGCCGTCGCGCCAGCGCACGCGCACGACCAGCCCGTCGCGCACCTCGACCTCGGCGATCGCGCAGTTGCCGATCGTGAACACGCCGGCGCGGTCCTGGTCGGCGAGCACCACGCCGCCGGCGAACGCGGTCGCGAACGGCGGACGCCCGGCGAAGTCGCACACCGCCCAGCGCAGCAGGTGTTCGCCGATCGCCGCCGCCAGCGCGGGCCGGTCGTCGTCGCCGCGATCCTCGACCTCGACGGTCCGCGGCCACAGCCCCTGGCCGTCGTGGCGGAAGCCGGTGAATCCGGGCACCAGCAGGTCGCCCTTGAGCCGCTTGCGGCCGAGCCAGGCGGCGTCGCCGTCCGGGGTCACGAGCAGCTTCGCCTGCAGCGGCGCCGGCGTGTCCGGGTAGCGGTAGCCGTGCTCCCACGCCGCCTGCAGCGCGTCGCCGGCCGGGCCGCCGGGCGCCGTCGGCGGGCGCTGGCCGCGCGCCAGCAGGTCGGTCGTGCGCACCTGCAGCTCGAGGCGCTCGTGGAACTCGCCGTTCCAGCGCTCCAGCCGGTACGACAGCGGCACGATCCAGTCGCCCAGCCGCCCGTGCACGCGGCGCTCGAGCCGCACCGGCCGCTCGGAGACGTCCCACTGCACGGTGTCCCGCGCGGCGACCAGGTAGCCGTCGCCGACGCGGCGCAGCAGCCAGCGCTGCCAGTTGCCGACCGGCGACGACGCATCGGCGACGCGCGTGAACCGGCCGTCCTCGACGTCGACCAGCTTGCCGAACCGGTCGCCGAGCCCGGGGCCGTCGAGCAGGTAGCGGCCGCGGTCCATCACCGTCACGGTGTGCTCCTTCTCGAACACGGCCGGCGCCCAGCGGCGCAGGTCGCCGAACGCGGCGTCGAGGCCGCGATCGAGCGCTTCGAGCGCCTGCAGCCCGAGCTTCCCGTCGGCCTGGATCATCGGCGGCGCCACGTCCTTGAGCTCGAACGTGCCGTGCAGCGGCCGGACCTCACCGCCGCCGACGGTGCTGCGCGAGTACACGCCGCCGAACACGCCGCTGCCGCTGGGCCACGGCTCGGGCCAACGGCACCAGCTGCGGTAGGCGGCGGCGACCGTCTCGGCGGGCGCGCCGGTGTCGAGCGCGTCGCGGTCGAACGCGGTCCAGTCGACGACCTCGGCGGCCACCAACTCGACACCCTCGTGCGCGGTCGCCGTGCCGTTCCAGTCGAGCGCCGCCGGCTGGCGCTCGAAGTCGACCTCGCCGTCGTGGTGCGCCGGCAGCCGCGCGGTCAGCAGCGCCTGCCCTTCGTGCGGCCGCGCGAAGGTGCCGAGCAGCACCACGTCGACCGGCAGCTCGGAGGCGTTGCGCAGCCCGACGTAGGTCGCCGCGACCTCGCGGTTGCCGAGCATCACCGAGCCCTGGCGCAGCTCGCCGACCGTGACCGGCGCAGGCGCGTCCGCCGCGCCATCGCGGAACGTGGCCGCGGCGACCTCGACGCGGAGGGTCTTCGGGCTGCCCTCGCCGGCCAGCTGCAGGTGGTAGCGGCCGATGCCGCCCGGCGCGATGCCGCGGCCGTGGCGGCCGGCGTACGGCATCGGGCAGCGCTCGATCCGGTGGGCCGGGCCGTCCTTGCCGAAGCGGGCGAGGAACAGCACGGGCTCGGCGGTCTGCGCCGCGGCGTTCCGGACCTCGACCTCGAACAGCAGGCTGCCCGCGAACGGCACCCGATGCGCGGTCACCTTGCACTCGAGGTCGCCGGGCCCGGGGGCCGGCGCTCGCGACTGCGCGGGCGCCGCGACCGCGAGCGGCAGCAGCAGGAGCACGGCGGACGGGAGCAGCGGCGTGCGCCGGGGCGGCGCCGGCACGGCGAGGGGATTGGACTCGGACATCGGCGGCGGGGTCTGCGGCGGGGCCAGGACAGGGGGCCGGCACCGGGGCCAGTGCGGCGGAGCGTCCCGATCCTACGCGCTCGCCGCGCGCGTCGGGGCGACGACGGTCGGTTTGCGCCAACGGGCGGCGCCGGGGCCCCGTAGAACTGCGCCATGATCGAACCGACCAGGCGCTCGTTCCTCTTCGGGGCCGCCGGCGCCGCCGTCGCGGCGGGGGCCCTGCCGGCGTCGCTGCCCGACGCGCGGCGCGCGCCGGCCGAGCCGCAGGACGTGCTGGTGCTCGGCGGCACCGGCTTCCTCGGCCCGCACTTCGTGCGCAGCGCGCTCGCGCGCGGCCACAAGGTCACCCTGTTCCACCGCGGCCAGACCAACCCCGACCTGTTCCCGGAGCTCGAGCACCTGGCGGGCGACCGCGAGAAGGGCGAACTCGACGCCCTGCGCGATCGGACGTTCGACGCGGTGATCGACACGTCGGGCTACGTGCCCGGGCACGTCGACGCGACCGCGCGGCTGTTCGCCGATCGCGCCAAGCACTACCAGTTCATCAGCTCGGTGTCGGTCTATGCTGCGTTCGGCAACGGCACCGAGCCGGTCGACGAGGACGGCGAGGTCCTCACCGTCGACGACGACACCGCCGCGGGCGTCACCACGATCCGCGGGTCGATGGCGCACTACGGCGCGCTGAAGGCGCGCTGCGAGGCGGCGGCAGCGGCGGCGATGCCGGAGCGCACCTGCGTCGTGCGCCCGGGGCTGATCGTCGGTCCCGGCGATCGCTCCGACCGGTTCACCTGGTGGCCGGTGCGCGTCGACCGCGGCGGCGAGGTGCTGGCGCCGGGCGATCCCGACGGCCGCGTGCAGGCGATCGACGTGCGCGACCTGGCCGACTGGATGGTGCACCTGCTGGAGGAGCGCGCGACCGGCACCTACAACGCGGTCGGCTTCGCCGGTCCGGTGTCGATGCAGGAGCTGCTGCACGGCTGCAAGTGCGCGACGCCGTCGCCGGTCAGCTTCACCTGGGCCAGCGAGGAGTTCCTGCAGGAGAACGAGGTCGGCGCCTGGATGGAGATGCCACTGTGGATCCCGCGCGGCGGTCGCGGCCCGATCGCCAACCAGCGGGCGATGGCGCAGGGGCTCGCGTTCCGCCCGCTCGCGGACACCATCCGCGACACGCTGCAGTGGGCCCGGACCGAGCGCGGCGACCGGCCGTTCGAGCGCACCGGCGTGCGGCCCGAGCGCGAGGCCGAGCTGCTGGAGAAGTGGCACGCCCGGGCCGCGAGCGGTCGGTGACGGTGATGGCATCGCCGATCCGGCGCGGCGTCGCCGCGCTGCTGCTGTCGCTCGCGGCGCTGCTGGCGCCGCGCGCGCCGGCGCAGCAGGAGCTCGGGCTCGGCCGCATGTGGACCTTCCACGACGCGCCGCTCGACTACCTGCGCCGGGAGTACGACTTCGCCCCCGACCCGCGCTGGTTCGAGGCGGTGCGGCTGGCGTCGCTGCGCTTCGGCAACGGGTGTTCGGCGTCGTTCGTGTCGCCGCACGGCCTGATCCTGACCAACCACCACTGCGCGCGGAACGCGATCGCCAAGGTGCAGGGCGCCAACGACTGGGTGCGCGACGGGTTCGTGGCCGCGACCTGGGCCGACGAGGTGCCGCTGCCGGGGCTCGAGGTCGAGCAGCTGGTGTCGATGACCGACGTCACCGGGCGGATCACCGCGGGCATCCCGGCCGATGCGGCGCCGGCCGACGCCGCGCGCCTGCGCAAGGCCAACGAGGCGGCGGTTCTGGAGGAGGCCAGGGCCGCGGCGCCGTCGCTGCGAGCGCAGGTCGTCGCGCTGTTCCACGGCGCGCAGTTCCAGCTGTACCGGTACCGCGTGTTCGACGACGTGCGGCTGGTCATGGCGCCGCACCTGCAGGTCGCGCACTTCGGCGGCGATCCGGACAACTTCACCTACCCGCGCCACGGCATCGACTTCGCGTTCTGTCGCGCCTGGGCGGACGGTCGCCCGGTCGACACCGCCGGGTGCTCGTTCGGCTGGAGCGATGGGCCGGCGCCGGAGCAGCTGGTGATCCTGACCGGCAACCCGGGGCGGACGCAGCGGCTGCTGCTGAAGCCGCAGCTGGAGGTGCTGCGCGACGTGCGCTACCCCCGCGTGCGGGAGCACATCGACCGGCGCCTCGAACTGCTGCGCGCGGCGGCGCGCCGCGGCGTCGACGACGAGAAGCGCGTGCGCACGACGATCCTCGGCTACGAGAACGGTCAGAAGCTCTACCGCGGCGAGCACCGGGCCCTGCTCGACGACGGCCTGTTCGCGCAGAAGGCGGCGGCGACCGCGGCGCTGCGCGAGCGGCTCGCGGCCGACCCGGACCTCGCGCGGCAGTACGGCGGCGTGTTCGACGAGCTGGCCGAGATCGCCGTCGAGCGGCGGCGGCTCGAGGGGCCGATGGCGTTCCACAACGACGGCGGCCTGCCGGAGCTGCAGCGCGCGCTGGCGCTGGTCGAGGTCGCCGCCGGCGGCGGCGAGGACGGGCTCCAGCGCGCGCGGCGGCTGCGCGAACTCGACGCCGAGCTGCAGCGCGCGTTCTTCGTCGACCACGTCGAGCGGGCGCGCCGCTGGCTGCCGCCGGACGACCCCTGGCTCAGAGCCGTCCTCGCCGGCGGCGACGCCGCCGCGACCGCGGCGCGGCTCGGCGAGAGCGCGCTCGCCGACCCCGCCGCGTTCGAGCGGCTGGCCGCCGGCGGCGCCGCGGCGCTCGCCGCTAGCGACGATCCGGCGCTGGTGCTGGCGCGGCGGCTGTGGCCGACCGTGGCCGCGAGCCGCTCTGCGGTCGCCGCCGTCGAGGCGCGCGAGGCGCAGGCGCAGGCGCGGCTCGGTCGCGCGCTGTTCGCGGTCTACGGCCACGGCATCACGCCCGACGCGACGTTCACCCTGCGGTTCTCCGACGGCCGCGTGCGCGGCTACGACTACAACGGCACGCGTGCGCCGTGGCGGACCGTGTTCCACGGCATGTTCGCGCGCCACGCCGAGTTCGACGGCGAGCACCCGTTCGACCTGCCGACGCCGTGGCTGCTGGCGCAGGACCGGCTCGACCTGCGGGCGGCGGTGGACTTCGTCTGCACCTGCGATTCGACCGGCGGCAATTCCGGCAGCCCGGTCATCGACACGGAGCGGCGCATCGTCGGCCTGCTGTTCGACGGCAACATCGAGTCGCTCGCCAACGAGTTCCACTTCCGCGATGACAGCGCGCGCAGCGTCTGCGTGCACCCGCAGGCGATCGTCGAGGCGCTGACCAAGGTCTACGACGCCGCGCATCTGGTGCGCGAGCTGCGCCGCGAGGCGCGGTGACCCCCGGCGCCCGGGGCGCCGACCGGAATCATGCACGGCGGCACCCCCGCTGCTACCATGACCCGGACATGCGCCCGGTCCCTGCCTTCGTCGCCTCGGCAGTGCTGGGCTGGTTGCCGTCGTCGGACCTGCGCGCCCAGGTGCAGGTCCCGGACGGGTTCCAGCTCCTCGAGGCCGACAACAACACCGCGTTCCCCTGGGGCCGCGGCGCGCAGCAGACCCGCGTGCTCTACGTGCACGCGGCGGCACACTTCCTCGGCCAGGGCGTCGACGTTCCGGTCGTCATCGACCGGCTGCGCTGGCGCGCGGACGGCGGCGACGTCCGCCCCGGCTATGTGCTGAACCATGTCGTCGTCCGACTGTCGACGGCGGCGGTGCGGCACACCGCGCCCCTGCCGGTGTTCGACGCCAACCACGGCGCCGACGTGCAGACCGCGTTCGTCGGCCCGGTGGTCGTCGCGACGCCGAGCGGCGCCGCGCCGAACGACCCCTACGTGGACCTGCCGATCGCGCCGTTCGCGTACGATCCGACGCAGGGCGACCTGGCGATCGAGCTGGCGCACGACGGCTCGGGTCCCCTCGGGACCTCGGGGCCGCTGTGCGACGCCGTGGTCGGCGATGCGGCCCTGGCCGGTCGGGTGTTCCACGGCACCGACTGGCAGGCGGCGACCGGCACCGTGCAGACGTCGTTCTGCCCGGTGCTCGAGGTCGACTACCATCCGGCGGCGGGCGGCATCGTGGCGTCGTTCTGGGCCGGTCCGCGGTCGGGGCCGTCGCCGCTGCAGGTCGACTTCCACGACCTGTCGCGGTCGGCGAACGGCGCGGTCGCGCAGTGGAGCTGGGACTTCGACGGCGACGGCACGGTCGACTCGAACGCGCAGCACCCGTCGCACACCTTTGCAACGTGCGGCAGCTACGACGTGACGCTCACGGTGCGCGCCGCCGCCGGCAGCGACTCGTTCACGCGCACCGTCTACGTCGTCACCGACGAGATCCGCCCCGACTTCACGATGACGCGGCTGCCGGCCGCCGCGCCGGGCACGGTCCGGCTCGTCGACGCGACGACGCCGCCGGCGACCGCCTGGGCCTGGGACTTCGACGGCGACGGGCAGGTCGACTCGCGCGTGCAGGACCCGGTGGTGCAGCTGCCCCTGTGCCAGCTGGCGACCGTGCGGCTCGACGCCACGCGGCTGTGCCGGAGCGAGGCGGTCGCGCGCTCGTTCTTCGTCGCCGGTGACCACCTCGACACCCCGTTCGCGGCCAACAACAACGGGCTCAGCGGCTGGGGCCTGCTGTTCGACCTGACGGTGCTCGAGTCGACCGGCATCTCGATCTGCGGCCTCGACGCCAACACCGGCACGACGCCGGTGGGGACGCCGTTCTCGATCGACGTGTTCGTCACCGACGGCAGCGCGGCGGCGGACCAGAACGATGCGTCGCGCTGGCGCCTGGTCGGCACCGCGACGGGCACCGCCGCGGGCCTCGACGTGCCATCGGCGGCGGCGCTGCCGCAGCCGCTCCGGTTCGCGCCCGGCAGCTATGGCCTCGCCCTCTATCACAACGGCTGCTCGCCGCGCTACCTCGCATCGGGGGCGCCGATGACCGTCGCCAACGCCGACCTGCAGCTCGACCTCGGCGTCGCGCGGTCGACGCCGTTCGGCCAGCCGGGCCTGGTGTTCTCGCCGCGGGTGTGGAGCGGCGCCATCCACTACGACACCTGCCGCACGGGCGCGCTGGCCGGCTTCGGCTGGAGCGGTCCGGGGTGCGGCGGCACCCTGTCGCCGTCGCAGCAGCGGGCTCTCGCGCTGCCGCGCTCGGGCAGCGTGCTGCAGCTCGAGTTCGACCGGCTGCCGCAGTCGGCGGCGATCGTGATGATGGGGTTCGACGCCGACACCTCGCCGCTCGGCCCGTTGCCGATCGACCTCGCCGCGCTCGGCGCGCCCGGGTGCTTCGGCCGGGTCGATCCCGCGATCGCCTGGTTCGCGATCGGCAGCGGTGGCATCGCCAGCCTGGCGGTGCCGATCCCCGCGGACCCGGTGTTCGCGTGCCTGCCGTTCTTCACGCAGGGTCTGGTGTTCGACGCCGGCGCCAACGCGCTCGGCATGGTGGTCAGCGACGCGGCCGCCGGCGTGATCGGCCTCTGAGCCGCCCGGTCGCCGATCGCCCGGTCGCCTGATCGGCCCGGTCGCCTGATCGGCCCGGTCGCCTGATCGCCCGGGCCGTCCGCTCAGGCCCGCACCGGCGCCAGCAGCTGCAGCCGGTGCCGCTCGCGCAGCCAGAGGCCGAACAGCGACGCGGTCACGGCGGCGAGCATGGCGACCACGTGCCAGCGCCGGTGGGAGGTCGGCGTCGCCGCCGCGGCGGCAACCGGGTCGAGCAGCAGCTCGGCCAGGGTCTGCGGAAGCGCCGGGTTGCGGCGCAGCGCCGCCAGCGCCGCGTCCCGCGTCGGCGCCGACGCGCTCGGCCACAGCGCGCGCGCCGCGCTGCGCACCATGCGCGTCACGAGCGGCATGTCCGCTGCCGCGGCGGCGACGATCCGCGGCAGCTCGGCGGCGGCACCGAGGCGCACCAGCCCGTCGATCGCCGACAGCCGGCCCGCCTCGTCGGCGTGCAGCATCGCGCGCAGCCCCGGCAGGCCGTCCGGACCGAGGCGCTGCAGCTGTCGCGCCGCCTCGGCGCGGTCGCCGTCGCGGCCGGTGTAGGCGCGCAGCGCGAACACGTCGCCCTGCGCCTGCGGCGGCGCGGCGGCGGCGCGGCCGGCGGCGAACCAGGTCAGCAGCGCGGGCACGATCAGGCCGCCGCCGGAGCGACCCTGCACGCGCAGGCCGCCGCCGGCGCGGTGCGCGGCGAGGGTGACCTCGCCGCACTGCAGCGCGCCCAGCAGCAGCTGCTGGCCGGCGACGTCGCCTTCGAGGCCGGCGCCGGCGAGGTGGCCGAGCAGCGCCGCCGGGTCCACGGTGCGCGGTGCGCCGCCGAGATCCAGGTGCAGCGCGGCCAGGATGCCCGCGCAGCGCGGCGGCGTCGCGGTGGCCGCGGTCGTCCACCGGTCGCTGCCGTCGGCGTTGCAGCTGAACTGCACCGTTCCGGTGCCGAGGTCGAACTCGCCGGCCACGGCGACGCCGGCCGGCAGCGGCAGCGCGCCGCCGAACCAGGTGCGGCCGTCCCGATGGTGGAGGGTGAACGCCGCGTCGGGGTCGAGCCCGCGCGGCCACTCGGCGCGCCGCGCCAGCACGTCGTGCCGCAGCCAGTCGAGCGCCGGCGCGCCGGGCGTCGCCGCGGCGAACGCCGCGCGCAGCAGCGCGGCGGCGGGAGCGGGCGCCGCCGGGGGCGCCTGGGCTGCCGCCGCCACCGCGGCCGCGAGGGCGGCGAGCGCGTGGAGGACGCGGGTCATGGGCGGGACGGCCCGGTGGCCGTCTAGTAGCGTTCCTCGGTGTCGTTGGGGCCGACCTCCGCGAACGCGTCGTCCTCCTCCTCGTACTCCTCGTCGTACTCGAGGTCGTTGCGGCCGGACGCGGCGTAGCCGGCCGACGGGTTGACCATCGCCATCGCGGCCGCGGCCTCGGCGCGGCGGCGCGACCGGCGGCGGGCCATCAGGAACGCGATCAGGCCGAGGACCACGACGGCCGCGGCCGACGCCGATGCGATCTTCGTGGTGGTGCCGAGGCGGTTCCAGCGGCGCTCGACCATCTGGCTGATGGCGGTCACGTTGCTCTTGGCGCGGGTGACGAGGTCATCGGCGCCCTCGTCGGTCTCGCCGCGCACCTGCGCCAGCGACACGCGCACCAGGGGCTGCAGGTCGCTGCCCTCGACGGCGAGGCGGCCTTCGAGCGCCTTGGCCGCCTGCGGCAGGCGCAGCTCGCCCAGACGCTGCACCGCGTAGCGGCGCAGCATCGGCTCGGGGTGGTCGAGCACGGCCAGCAGCGCTGTGCCCTCCTCCTGGTCGCCGAGCCGCGGCGACAGCCCCTGGAACAGGAACGCGAGCGCCTGTCCGGTCTGCGGCGCGCTGTAGCCCACCGCGGTGGCGGCGCGCACCAGCACGGCCGGGTCGCCGATGTCGTGCAGCACGACCAGGGCGGCGACGACGTCCTGCGGCGGGGCGCCGCCGGCGCGCTCGCTGCCGAAGCGGTCGAGCAGCGCCAGCAGCGGCGCCGTCGCGTGTGCCTTGCCGAGCTTGCCGAACGCCTGCACGGCGCAGACGCGCACGCGCTGGTCGTCGTCCTCGATCGCGAGGTCGAGGGCGTCGACGCCGGCGGCGCCGCCGATGCGCGCGATCGCGGCGGTGGCCTGCAGGCGCACGTCCGCGTCGGCGTGGCCGCGCAGCAGGTCGGTCAGCATCGGCACCGCGTCCTTGGCGCGCCATTCGCCGAGCTGCCAGCAGGCGCGCGCGACGATCGCCGGGTCCCGGTGCGACAGCATCGCCGCGACCGTCGTGATGTCGAGCCGCGACGGCTCGGCCGTCGCCAGCGCGCGCAGCGTGGCGGCGGCGTCCGGGTCGCCGGCGTTGGGGTTCTGCGGGCCGCCGGTGTCGGCGGCGAGCGCGCCCATCGGGTCGGCGACGCCGCGGATCGCGGCCTGCGCGAGGCGCAGCATCGAGCGCGCCGGCGCGCGCTCCTCGGCGACGAAACCGTCCGGCGTGCGCCGCACGGTCGACCGGCGTTCACCGAGGTCGGTGTCGGCGAGCTGCGCGCGGGCGGCGTCGAACCACGGTCCGGGCGGGGCCGTGACCGGGCCCAGGATCGCGATGGTCGTGTCGGGCGACAGCGAGCGCAGGAACGACAGCACGGGGGCGGCGGCCTTGGGTTCGCGCACCTGGCGCGCCGCGGCGGCGATCGCCTCGTCCGAACTCGCGACCATCAGCCAGTCGTCGGTCACGGCCAGCGCCGGACCGTCCTGGCCGCCGGGCATGCGCCAGCAGCGGGCGCCGGCGGCGGTGCCTTCCTCGAGCGGCAGCGGCAGCAGCGGCAGCAGCTTCTGGATCGCGCGGGCGAACCCGCTGCCCTGGCGCAGCTCGAACAGCGCGCCGAGCTGGCCGTCGCCGGGCAGGGTGAACGTCACGACGCGGTCGCCGAGGCCGCCGATCAGGTCGGCGCGCACGTCGACGCCGGTCTGCTTGCGCACGCGTTCGAGCTGACCGTCGACCATCTCGGTGGCGCCCGGGCTGGCCATCGTCGCCAGCGCCAGCACCTCGTCGAACACGGTGCCGAAGCGCACCGCCCAGAAGCCGCAGCCGACGGCGTCGGCGGGCACGAAGCGGGCCAGGCCGGCGTCCAGGCGGCCGGCGGTGCCGAGCAGCGCGTCGAGCAGCATGCCCTGGCCGTGGGTGGCGTCGAGTTGCCAGCGGCTCAGGAGCTCTTCGCCCTGCAGCTGCCAGCTGCCGCTCGCCCAGGCCATGTCGCCGAGGCCGAAGATGCCGCCGATCCGCCGCGCCGTCGACGCGTCCTGCGCCGGCATCTGCGCGAACAGCGCCTCGGCGAGGTCGTCGACGCGCACGAACAGGTGACCGAGCACCGCGGCGCCGTCGGTCGGCAGCGACGCGGCGAAGTCCTGGCGCTCCGCCAGCGACGGCGCGCCGCCCTGCAGCGCCTGCTCGAGCGCGCCGGTGACGGTGGTCGCGTGGGTGCCGATCGCGAGGTGGCCCTCCCGCAGACCGAGCAGCAGCCGGAGCTGGCCGCCGTCGAGCGTGTACAGGCCGTCGCTGCGCTGCGGCAGCGCCGCCAGCCGCGCGCGCAGCGTCAGCTCGGCGTCGCCGACGCCGGCGACCAGGAGCATCTCGGGCAGCTGGTCGCGATCGAACCCGAGCAGCCCGAGCGCCAGGCCGCCGCGCAGCATCGCCGCGGCGTCGTCCTGCGACAGCTGCGCCTCGGCCAGCAACGGCCGCACCAGGCCGGCGGCGGTGCCGAGCAGGCCGCGACCGTCGTCGCTGCCGAGCAGGCGGTCGGTGTCGGTGCCCGGCTGCAGCGGACGCACCACGAACGCCGCGAGCGTCGTGTCCGGCAGCCAACGATCCGGATGCGCCGCGCGGTCGGTCGTCGTCCGCGTCGTTGCCTCGCCCTGCGGCGTCGGCGCCGTGGGCTGTGCGGGTGGCTGCTGCGGCAGCAGCAGCGGGAGCGAGGCGAGCAGGGTCTCGAGCATCGGTTTCGTTCCTTCGGTGGGTTCGGCAATCGACCTCATCGGCCGATCGCGGCGGCCACCTGCAGCCCGCCTCGGCTGGCCCGATCCGCGGCTGCGCGGCGGCGTGTGACCCCGGCCCGATGCCTCGATCCGGAGCAGGACCCGCTGCCCGGTGTCGGCGAACGCCGCACCCCCGCTGGCGGCGGTCAAGCCCGCGTGCGGCACGCCGATAAGTCGCGGGGCGTCTCCGTTCGATACACGGGCAGGTCCGCGCCCGGACCCGAAGCGACAGAAGTGTCAGCCGCACGATGACGAGCACCACCACCGGACAACGAGCGCGATCCGCGGTCGCGCGCGCCCCCGTGCGGGTCGGGCGCAGCCTCGCCGCGATCGGCGCCGTCGCGCTGGCGGCTGCGGCCGCGCTGGCGTTGCCGGCGCCAATCGCCCTCACGGTGCTGGTGGGCCTGGTCGCCGCCCTCGCGTGGCCGCTCGCGGCGGCGCGGCCCGCGTCCGCGGCGCCCCCGATCGCCGCATCCGCGAGCGCAGCCGCCGAGCAGCGCCGCGGCGACGCCGTGCGCCAGCTCGGGCTCGAGCTGGCGATCGATCGGCTGCGCTCGGTGCTCGAGTCGCTGCGCGAAGGTGTGATCGTGGTCGACGGTGCCGGCGAGGTGGTGCTCGCCAACCCCGTGGCGCGCCACGCGCTGCGCGAGCCGGGGACGGCGCCGGTCGGCCGCTGCCTGTGGGACGTGCTGGCGCCCGAACTGGCCACGGCCGCGCGCAACGCGTTCGCCGCGCTCGGCGCCGACGGCCACGGCCGCGACGTGCCCGAGCGCCAGGAGGGCATCCCGTTCGGTTCGCGCGTGCTGGACCTCACCGCCGTGCGCGTGCGGTCGCAGGAGTCCGGTCAGGACTTCGGCACCGTGTTCCTGTTCGTCGACGCCACCCGCAACCACGAGCTCGCGCACCTCAAGGACCGGTTCCTGTCGAGCATCTCGCACGAGCTGCGCACGCCGCTGACGAACATCTGCGCCTACAGCGAGATCCTGCGCCACCTGCTGCCGGGCGAGACCGCCGAGTGGCCCGAGTTCGTGCGAATCGTCCACGACGAGGCGCTGCAGCTGAACCGGCTGGTCGACGCCGTGTTCGACTACTCGCAGCTCGAGAGCGGCCAGGTGGCGTTCCAGGTGCAGCCGGCCGACGCCGGCATCATCGTCCAGGACTCGTGCCAGCGCGCGCTCGACCGCGCCGCCACCAAGGGCGTCCAGCTGCAGGTGCAGATCGACTCGCACCTGCCGCTCGTCGTCGTCGACGTCGGCCGCTTCGCGCACGTCTGCGACCACCTGCTCGACAACGCCATCAAGTTCACCCCGCGCGACGGCGCCGTCCGCGTGTCGGTGCGGCAGGAGAACGGCGGCATCTGCCTGCGCGTCGACGACAGCGGCCCCGGCATCGCCCGCAGCGAGCGCGACGCCGTGTTCGAGATGTTCCGGCAGCTCAGCGACCACCTCACCGACAAGCCCGCCGGCGCCGGCATCGGCCTCGCCACCAGCCGGGCGATCGTCCAGCGCCTCGGCGGCGCCATCCGCGTCGACCAGTCCGAGCTCGGCGGCGCCGCGTTCGTCGTCACGCTGCCTCCCGCCCCGGTGCCCTCCGCGGCCGCCGACGGCGACCCTCGGGTCGGGCCGTAGCCCGTTCGCGGGTGGGCGCGCGGTCGGCGAGAGCGCGCTTGCACCGGTCCCGGCCGGTGGCTAGTCTCCCGCGCCCTGAGTCGGGCCGTTAACTCAGTTGGTAGAGTGCGATCGTCACAAGGTCGAAGTCGCTGGTTCGAATCCAGCACGGCCCACCAGTTCCTGACCTGACTCGCCCGAGCAGCCGACGGCGTGGATCGCGGCGCACGGGAACTGCGCCGGGGGCGTCGTCCGGCGGCGGACGCTCAGCGGAGACGCGCGGGAGCCCGGGCGCTACAGGCCCGGATGGCTGGCGCCGTACAGGAACCGCAACGCCCGGTACACCGCCATGTGCAGAACCGTCGCGTGGGTCTCGTCCGCCAGCGTCTCGTAGCCCACCGCGACGGCCGGCGCGTGCTGCCGCAGCGTTTGCACCAGCTCGTCGGCGCAGTCGTGCATCTCGGGGTGCTCCTTGCCGAGGCACACGAACACGCGGCGGCCCTGCAGGTCGTGCGCGGCGAACGCGGCCGGGGCGCGTTCGAGCAGCGCGCGATCGGCCCACCACAGGCTCGGGCTGACGATCACGTAGTCCTGGAACAGCTCCGGGTGGTCGACCAGCACCTCGGTCGCCAGCAGGCCGCCCATCGACTGGCCGATCAGCGTGCGACGGCCGTCGGTGCGGTAGCGCGCCTCCACGTGCGGCAGCAGCTCATGTTCGACGAACGCGAGGAACGCGGCCGAGCCGCCGCCGGTGGGCAGGCGCTCGCGATCCTCGGCGAGCGCGCTCGGGTGGGTGAAGTCGCGGTAGCGGTCGACGTTGGCGATGCCGACCACGATCGACGGCGGCATGCGTTCGTACATCGTGCAGAACTGCACCAGGCCGGACACGTGGTGGTAGTCCTCGTGCGCGCTACCGTCGAGCAGGCAGATCACCGGATAGCGCGCCTCGGACCCGTCGTAGCCCGGCGGCAGCCAGACATTCAGGACGCGGCGTTCGCCGAGCGCCGCGGAGTCGACGGCGTCGACGACGCCGAGGCCCGGCGGCGAGGCCGCGGGCGAGGCCGCGGGGGCGGGCATGGACCGGGGCGTGGCGCACGCACATGTCAGGAGCGCGATCATCGCCGCGCCGACGTAGGATGAACCCATCCGCGCGAACCTACGGCTGGTGACGGCGACCGCGAATTAAGATCCGGGCGCATCCG
Organism: Planctomycetota bacterium; assembly: GCA_050245995.1. Classification (GTDB taxonomy): domain Bacteria; phylum Planctomycetota; class UBA1135; order UBA1135; family UBA2386; genus JBFWWV01. The sequence continues at coordinate 254,323 of JBFWWV010000006.1, forward strand.
TGTCGACGAGGGTCGCGGAGACTCCCCCGCTCCCCATGGTCCACGCCACTCGTCGAACCCGCGCGCGCGGGCGTTCCGCGGTCTGCGCGCTCGTGCTGGGCGCGTTGGCGCCGCTCGGCGCGCAGACGGTGCCGCTGCAGCTGCCGCCGGGGGCCCCGTTCAGCCTGCGCGTCTGGAACACGGGGTCGGGGCTGCCGCAGAACTCGGTATCGGGCGTGCTGCAGGACCCGGACGGTTCGATGTGGGCGGCGACCTTCGGCGGGCTGTGCCGGTTCGACGGCGTGACCTGGACGGCGCTCGACGCCAGGTCGGCGCCGGGCTGCCCCGACAGCCGGCTGACAGTGCTGCACCGCGACGCCGACGGCGGCATCTGGATCGGCTCGGACCTGGGGGTGGTCTCGCGCCTGGTCGACGGCCGACCGGTGCTGCAGTGCCGGGTGCCCGAGACGGTGGTCGCCTTCGGTCGGCTGCCGGACGGCCGGATGGTCGCCGCGAGCCCCCGCGACCTGTACGTGGTGGGGGCCGGCGGCGCGCCGCGGCCCCTGTACCCCGCGCCGGTGGTCGGCTGCCACGTGCTGCTCGAACTGCCGAACGGCGAGCTCTGGAGCTGCGGCACCGGCGGCGTGATCCGGCTCGATGCCGAGGGCCCCGCGCGGCAGTTCGACATGGACAGCCGGTCGGGCGCCGTGCACGCGGACGGTTCGGTGTTCGTAGGCGGTCTCGACGCGGTGCACGCGCTGCGCGACGGCCGGCTGGAGCGGGTCGCCTCGGTCCGGTCGGCGCCGGACGAACGGCTGCGCACGCTGATGGCGGGGCGCGACGGGCTGTGGTTCGCGACCTCGTCGCGGCTAGGCCGGATCGACTACCGCAGCGGTGCACCGGAGTTCGCCTTCGAGTTGCCGGCGCCGGTGTTCTCGCTGGCCGAGGACACCGGCGGCGGCATCTGGGCCGGCATGATCGGCGCCGGACTGGCGCGCCTCAGTCCCAGCGAGATGACGCTGCTGGGCGGGGACCACGGCCTGTCCGGGCCGCCGCCCGACTCGGTGCTCGGCGACGGCGCCGGCGGGTGGATCGTCGGCAGCTCGCGCGGGCTGTTCCGCGGGCGCGACGGGCGCTTCGAGCAGGTCGGGGCCGTGGACCAGTCGGTGCGCGCGCTGCACCGCGACGAGCGCGGCTGGCTGTGGCTCGGGCTCGAGGATGGCCTCGGCTGCCTGCGCGACGGGCGGTTCGAACCGGTCGCGGGCAGCCGCGGCGTCGGGGTGGTGCGCGCCCTTTGTCCGGACCCGCGCGGCCGGCTGTGGGCCGGCACCGACGACGGAGCCTGGGTCCTCGACGGCGGGTTCGCGCCGGCTTCGTCCGCGGCGACCCTGCGCGGGACCTCGGTCAAGTGCATCCGTCCGGGGCACGGCGGCGACCTGTGGGTCGCCGGCGCGCTCGAGATGCTGCGGATCTCGACGGCGACGGACACGGTCACCGGTCGCTGGGTCTACGGCCGCGAACTGCCGCTCGGCGAGGTCCGGGCGGTGCTGCCGCACGCGCACGGCCGCACCTGGATCGGCATGTACGGCGGCGGTTTCGTCGGCGTCGACGGCGACCGCCTCACGCGCGTCGGTCCGGACAGCGGGCTGCTCGACGCGTTCGTGTGCACGGTCACGCCGCTCGGCCCGCACTGGATGGTCGGCAGCAACCGCGGCGCCTATCTGGTCGATCCCGCGGCGCTCGATCGGATCGCCGACGGCGACGCGCGCGGGCTCGCCTGCCGGCCGCTGGTCGGTCCGTACGGCGTCGCCGTCGAGGCCAACGGCGGCGTGCAGCCGAGTTCGTCGAGCCAGGGCGATGTCGCCGCCATCAGCTGCGTCGGCGGCCTGATGGTCGTGGACCGGAACGACCTGCGGCCCCCCGGTCCGGCGCCCACGTGCAGCATCCGCATCGAGCGCGTGGGCGATCAGCGCGTCGAGCACACGGTCGGCGGACCGCGCCTGGTGGCGACGGGGGACCGCGCGTTCGTGGTGCATCTGCACGCCGTCGACTTCGAGCGGCCGCAGTTGCTGCGCTATCGCTGGCGCGTGCAGCCGGGCGCTGCGGACTGGAGCGCGCCGTCGCGCGAGGCGACCGTCGCCGTGCGGTTGTCCGAGCCGGGCGACTACATCCTGGAGGCGCAGGCGGTGACCGTCGACGACCGGCACAGCGACCGGCCGGCGACGGCGCGGATCCGCATCGAGCCGCGGCTGTGGGAGCAGCCGTGGTTCGCCACGGTCGCCGTCCTGCTGACCCTGCTGGTCGGCTGGATGGCGTTCCGCACCGGCATGCGGCGTTCGTCGAAGCGCGCGCGCCTGCTGGAGCGGCTGGTCGACGAACGCACCATCGAGCTGCGCAACGCGCAGGAGGGCCTGGAGCAGCGCGTCGCCGAGCGCACCATCGAACTGCGCCAGGCGCTGCAGCTGCTGAAGACCGACCACGAGCGGCGCACGCAGCTCGAACGCGAGCTGCAGAAGCTGCAGCGCATGGACTCGCTCGGCCAGCTCGCGGGCGCCGTGGCGCACGACTTCAACAACCTGCTGACCATCGTCCTGAGCTACGAGGCGCTGCTCGAGCGCATGCTCGCGGACCGCCCCGACGAGCTGGCGATGGCCTCGCACATCCGCGAGGCCGGCGAGCGCGGCCGCCGGCTCACGCAGCACCTGCTGGCCGTCGCCAGCAAGCAGGCGGTGGTGCCGACCGTCGTCGACCTGGCGTCCCACCTGGTCGGGCAGCGCCGCGTGCTGGAGGACCTGCTCGGCGACGACGTGCGCCTGGACCTGGACCTCGGCCAGGAGGCGCTGCCGGTGCGCGCGGCGCCGAGCCAGCTCGACCAGATCCTGTTCAACCTGTGCATCAACGCGCGCGACGCTCAGCCCGACGGCGGCGTGGTCCGGATCCTGGCGCGCCGCCGCGGCGCGGTGGCGGAGCTGGTCGTGGCCGACGACGGGGTCGGCATGGACGGCGACGTCCTGCAGCGCGCATTCGAGCCGTTCTTCACCACCAAGGGCCGCGATCGCGGCACCGGGCTCGGGCTCGCCACCGTCTACGGCATCACCAAGCAGCTGCTCGGCGACGTCGAGGTGGAGTCGAAGCCGGGGCGCGGGACCTCGTTCCGGTTCGTCTTCCCGCTGACGGATCCGGCGCCCGAGCGCGTGGTGCCGGTGCCGACGCCGGTGCCGGCCGACGCGCCGCTGTCGGTACTGCTGGTCGAGGACCAGCCGCCGGTGCGCGCGGCGCTGCGCCACACCCTCGAGCTGCTGGGGTGCCGCGTGGTCGCGGAGGCCGGCGACGGGCTGGCCGCTGCGCGCGAACTGGCGGCGCATCGGACGCGCGTCGACGTGGTGCTCAGCGACGTGCAGATGCCCGGCCCGTCGGGGCTGCAGCTGGTGCGGCTGCTGCGCGCCGAGTGCCCGCAGGTGCCGATCGTGTTCCTGTCCGGTTACGCCGCGTCGTGGCAGTTCCAGTCGGACTGCGAGGCGCTCGGCGTCGAGCTCCTGGCCAAACCGCCGGATCGCCGCGAGCTGCACGACGCGCTGCGTCGCGCGCACCGGCGCCGCGCGCCGGGCTCCGGGGTGCCGACCCGGTGACCGGGCCGGCATGTCCCGGTCGGCGCTTGCCCGCGGCTGCGCGGTTGCGCAGGATGCCGACCGCAGTCGCCGATCCGCGGCGCCGATCCGACCCCTCGCCCCGCCGCCGATGACCACCGCCGCCGCCGCCGTTCCGGAAGCCGGCCAGACCGCGCGATGGACCGCGCGCTGGGCCGCGCGCCTCGCGCTGGCGGTGGTGCTGCTGGCGGCGGCGTCGATGGCGCTGCAGGTCGTCAGCAACGCCACCCAGTCCGACGACTTCGTGCTCAAGCACCTGGTCCTCGACGACGCGGTCTACTACTGCCTGCCGGCGCGGCACTTCGTCGACGGCGAGGGCTACTCGTTCGACGGCATCCACCGCAGCAACGGCGTCCAGCCGCTGTGGGCGATGGTCGTGACCGCGATCGCGTTCGTGGTCCGCGACGACGTGATGTTGCTGCGCGTGATGTCGGCGCTGTCGGGGCTGCTGTGGATGAGCGGCGGCCTGCTGCTGTTCCGCTTCCTGCGACCGGCGGGGCCGCTGGCGGGGTGCGTGGCGGCGGTCGGCTGGATGCTCGCCGGCGTCGAGCTGCGGCTCGGCCTGTCGGGCATGGAGAACGGGCTGCAGGGCTTCCTGCTGCCGCTGGCGCTGCTGCTGACGCAGCGCCTGTGCGCGACCACAGCGGACGCCGCCGAGTGGCCGCGCTGCGCCCGGGCGCTCGGCTTCGCGACCGCGGCGCTGTGCCTCAACCGCGTCGAGTTCGGGCTGCTGGCGATCCTGTGGGGCTGCTGGCTGCTGGTCGTGCAGTGGCGGCGGCGGCGCGCGGCTGGGCCGGCGCTGCGCGCGGTGCTGCCGTACGCGTGGCCGCTGCTGGCGATCGGCGGCGCGTGGGCGATCTTCAGCCGGCTGTACTTCGGGCTGTGGTCGCCGGTCAGCGGCAGCGTCAAGGCGTTCATCTCGACCACGTTGTCGAACCCGCACGGCGGCCTGGGCGCGAGCTTCGCGCACCACGTGCAGCAGACGCTGGAGCTGGCGTTCGTGCCGGTCGCGTTCACCGGCATCGAACTCGCCGTCCGGATCTCGCCGTGGTGGTACCAGGCGCTGCCGTGGGTGCTCGGCGGCGCCCTGCTGCTGCCGCTGCTGGGGGCGCTGCGCGACGCGCCGCGGCTGGCGGCGCGGCCGTGCTCGCCGCTGTGGTGGCCGCTGGGCGCGCTCGTCGTGTTCGTGCTCGTGCACCTGGTGCTGGTGTCGCACCTGCTGGCGTCGTTCACGCCGTACTGCACCTGGTACTTCACCGGCGAGATCCTGCTGCTGTGGATGGGCACGGGCGTGCTGCTCGGGCGGCGGCGCGCCGGGTGGCAGTGGCTGCTGGCGGCGCCCGCGCTGGCGCTGCTGGCGGTGACGGCCGTGAACCGCGCCCGCGCGCACCTGCCGCCGCCGCGCTACGTGACGTCGGCGACCGGCGAGCTGGTCGATCTCGGCCGCTGGTGCGAGGACTGGCTGCCGGCCGGCAGCCGCATCGGCGCGTTCAACAGCGGCTTCATCGGCCTCGAGGCCAGGAGCCACACCGTCACCAACCTCGACGGGCTGATCAACGACGGGCGCTACCTGCGCGAGTACCTGCAGCCCGACCGCATCGCCGAGTACATCCAGGACGAGGGGATCCAGTACCTGGCCGACAACTTCCCGCTGGCGTTCTGGCGGCAGATCCGGGCGGGGACGTGGCGGCGGATGCCCGCGGACATGACGCCGCTCTACTGTGAGCGGGCGTTCACCAACTCGATGATGTGCGTGATGGCGATCCCGTCGGGCAACCGCGCCGGCGTGCCGCTGGCGCCGCCGCACCCGCAGGCGGACCTGCTGTGGCGCACGTTCGTGGCCGAGGAGTTCGCGCAGGTGCGCGACCGCGACAAGGCGTCGATCGGCGACGACCTGCAGATCGTCGCCACGTTCCTCGATCCGCCCGCCGCGGTGCCCACGCACGTCGTCGCCGATCGCGCGGCGGCGGCGACCCTGATCGACCCGAAGGGCCTGGTGCGGCTGCCGGCGACGGCGGCCGAGTTCGGCGACCGCCTGCGGCTGTGCGCGGTCGAGCTGCCGCAGACGTCGGTCGACCCGGGCAAGCTGCTCGCGGTGACGAGCTACTGGCGGCCGCTGCCGGGGCTGCAGCAGGGCGGTCCGCTCGAGCTGTGCCTGCGCGTCGGCGACGCCGGCGGCCGCGTGCTCGAGCGCCGCGACCTGCCGGCGCACGGGACGCTGCCGCTCGAACGCTGGCAGCCCGAGCAGCTGCTGGCGCACACCTTCCTGCTGCCGATCCCGGCCGACCTGCCGCCCGGGCAGCACGCGGTGTGGGTGACGGTGCGGCCGGCCGACGGCGCCGCGCTGCCGACGGCCGCACCGGCGGGCCCGCTGGGCGTGCGCGTGGGGACGCTGCACATCGGCGCGTGGTGACGACGACCGGCGCCGCGTCGTCCGCGCGTCAGCGGTAGCGGCGGAAGTCGAGATCGGGGCCCTCGCTGATCCGCTGCGGCAGCGTGTCCCAGATCTCGTCCTTGATCTCGATCAGGTGCGGCGAGCCGACGTGGTAGCGCTTGCTCGAGTTCATGGTCTCGACGCCGTTGAGGTGCCACGCCAGGTGGTCGACGCCGATCTCCTTGGCCAGCCGGCGGGCCAGGTCCATCTCCTCGGGGCTGTCGTTCCACTCGAACAGGATGTAGCGCCAGATCATCATCGGCTTCTTGCGCCCCTGCTCGTCGCGCAGCTGCACGATGCGCTTCATCGCGTCGACGACGCGGTCGAAGCGGCCGTTGACGCGGTACTTCTCGTAGCTCGCCTGCGTCGCGCCGTCGACCGAGAAGATCAGCGCGTCGATGTCCGAGTCGAGCACCTTCTGGCAGCGCTCGTCGGTGTGGAAGAAGTGCCCGTTGGTGCTCGACAGGATGAAGCAGTCGGGGTTCTTGTCGCGGCAGTAGCGCACCATCTCGTGCGCTTCCTTGTGCATGTAGTTCTCGCCGCCGAGGTGGAACTCCATGTACTTGAGCGTCGGCGACAGGCTGTCGATGACGCGCTTGTAGGTGTCCATGCCCATCGTCAGCGACTCGCGGCTGCCTTCGATCGCCTCGCGGTTGCAGCCCGGGCACGCCAGGTTGCAGCCGGCGTACGACTCGATGAACAGGACCTCCGGCTTGGCGACGCCGGTCATGTAGTCGGCGGGCGGCGCCGGCTCGTCGATGCGGTTGGGGCAGCCGACGCAGATCGGCACCGCGTCGATGTCGGTGGCGATCGACTTGCGCAGCGCCTGGTAGGCCTTGCCGTTCCAGATCTCGTCGAAGGTCTGGAAGCGGAAGTCGCCGAGCGGGTTCGACTTGGTGGCGTCGACGCAGGCGCACACCGCGGTGCCGTCGGAGAGCACCGTGACCTGCCGCCATGGGCGTGTGCAGTACGGCCGGCTGCTGTCGGCGCGCACCCAGGTCGCGATCTGCTCGTGGTCTTGGTTGTTCGTCATGTGCGGAGGCGCCGGGGAATCGGGCGCACCTCGGGTCGCGCGCGGGCACGGGCGATGGTGGGCCGCCGGCGCGGTGGCGTCAAGCTGCCGTGCCGCCGCGTCCCGAACCGTGCATCGGCCGGATCGGCGCCGGGCTGGTGGCGATGCGGCGCGGCGGCAGCGGTGGTCGGGTCCGGCCCTTCGCATCGGCCGTCGGGGTCGGCGCTGCCGCCGCCGGAACGGTCGGGTATGGTCGGCGCGGTGAGATCGTCCTGGGTCCTGCTCGCGGGCTTCGCCGCGCTGGTCGGCGCGGTCTTCGCCTTCGGCGGCGGCGGGGAGTCGCCGCCGGACCCGTGTGAAGGCCACGTCGACGCCGTCGGCGGGGCGTCGTCACGGGCGCCGGATTGGGTCGACGATGCCGACGCGAGCGCCGCCGCCGCCACCGCGGCGCGGGTGCAGTGGTCGCGCGGCACCGTGACCGCGGTGTTGCGCCTGCCCGAGAACGTCCAGGGTCACACGCTGCGCGCGGCGCTGGGCGGGCGACCGTCGGCGCTGCCGCTGCGGGCGGATCGCGAGGGCGATGGCGATGCGGCCGCGTTGCAGGCGCGCCTGCTGTGGCGCGACGTCGACGCCGGCACGCACCGGCTGGTGGCGGTCTGGCTGACCGACGAGCCGCGGCTGCAGGTGATCGATCTGCCGGTGACGGTGGCTGCCGGCGAACGCGTCGAGCTGGGCGACCTCGCGCCGCGCGCCGCCAGGCCGGCGCAACTGCGGCTGCAGCCCGCGCACGCGGGAGGCGCCTGGTTCACGCCGGCACAGCTCGCGGCCGCGGGTCTCGCGACCGCCGTCGGCCAGAGCTGGATCGCCGAGCTGCCCCCGATCCAGCTGCCGCTGGGGCGGCCGGTGCCGGTGGACGGCCTGTCGGCGGAGCCGTTGCCGCTGCGCGCGTCGTACGGCCACCGGATCCGCCTGGACGGCGCCGAGCTGACTCCGCAGGCGCGGGCGAGCGAGGGTTCGCTGCGCCTCGGCCTTCCCACGGAGATCCCGCTGCAGTTCGCGCCGGTCGGCCGGCTCGGGCTGTCGCTGCGCTGGCCGGGCGGCCACGGCTGGGTCGAAGTGCACGCGGTCTCGTCGCCCGATCGCGCCGAGTGGCGGCGCCTCGAAGCGGTGGGCGCCGCCGCCGTCGAGTTCGAGGTGCCGCCGGGCCCGCTGCTGCTGGTCGCCTCGCTGCTCGATCGAAGGGGTGTGACGCGCGCGTTCGCGTTGCGCCACGTGAGCGTCGACGGTCCGCTCGAGGTGGAACTGCTGCTCGAGCCGACGGCACCGGTCCACGGCCGCAGCCCCGATGGCGCCGATCGGGTCGAGTTCGCGCTGGCGGCCTGGCCGCAGCGCCCGCTGTGGCGTGCTGCTGCCGACGCGGCCGGGGAGTTCGCCGTCGCCGGCCTGCCGGTCGGGCCCGAACTGGTGCTGGTGCGCGAGGGGGTGGTGCTGCCCGTGCGCCTCCTTCGCGCGGACGGGGGGCTGCGCGCGGAGTTCGGTCGGCGCTGACCGGTCGGCGCTGACCGGTCGGCGCTGGCCGGTCGGGCGCGTCGGCCGGCGCCGGCGGTCAGGCCGTCGGCGCGTCCTGCGGCGTCGACGCGGCCTGCAGGGGAAGGGCGCCGTAGTGCGCGACGTGGAGCGTCAGGGCCGTCGCCTTGTGATGGGCGCGGCCGAGCGCGTCGATCATCGCCTTGCCGATGTCGGCGGTGCGGCCGGCGTCGGTGGTCATCGCCAGCAGGCTCGGGCCGTGGCCGCAGATCGTCGCGCCGGCGGCGCCGGCGTCGCGGCCGGCGGTCAGCGCCTGTTCGAGGCCGGTGTACAGCGTGCGGCGATACGGCACGTGGGTCTCGTCGAACAGGCAGGTGCGCAGCAGGTCCTCGTCGCCCTGCGCCAGCGCCGTGAGGACGCCGACCACGCGACCGGCGGTGCGGCCGGCGACCGCGTGCGGCAGCGTCGGCGGCAGCACGCGCTTGCTGTCGGCGGTACCCAGCGCCACGTCGGGCAGCACCACGACGAACTGCCAGCTGCCGTGGATCGGGAACTGCAGGGGCTGGTAGCGGCGGATCTGATCGCCCGGGGCGCCGACCGGCACCGTCGTGCAGAGCCCGCCGAGCATGCTGGCGGCGCCGTGCGCCGGATCGCCGCCGAGCGGCACCAGGCTGTCGAGCAGCTGCCCCGGGGTCCACTTCTTGCGCGCGAGCCGCGCCGCAGCGCCCAGGCCGGCCGCGTAGCCGGCCGAGATCGTGCCGAGCCCGGTGCCGCGCGGGATGGTGCCGTCGACGAGCAGCGTGACGCCCTTCTGCAGCGATACGTCCAGCAGCTCGGCGCCGGCGCGCAGGCCGCGCAGCAGCGGGTCGTGACGCCGGTCGTCGACCGTGAGGGCGGGTCCGTCGCGGCGCTCGACGACGACCTCGCCGTCGGTGCGGGGCTCGATCGTGACGTGCAGCGGCAGGTCGAGCGCGATGGCCAGCATGCCGTAGCCAGGGCCGATGTTGGCGGCGCTGGCGGGGACGTGGAAGGTGATCGGCGCGGGTTTGGCCAAGGGTCCTCGGTGGTATCGGCATTGTGGGCCCGCGGGCTCGAATGCCAACTGCGGCCTGCGCACGGGAGCGGCCCGCGCGCCGCGCGCGCCGGCCGCTAGCCGAACGTGATCCCCTGCGCCAGCGGCAGGTCCGTCCCGTAGTTCACCGTGCTCGTCTGCCGCCGCATGTACGCCTTCCACGAGTCGCTGCCCGACTCGCGGCCGCCACCGGTCTCCTTCTCGCCGCCGAACGCGCCGCCGATCTCCGCGCCGCTGGTGCCGATGTTGACGTTGGCGATGCCGCAGTCCGAGCCGGTCGCCGACAGGAAGCGTTCGGCGGCGCGCACGCTGCCGGTGAAGATCGCCGAGCTCAGGCCCTGCGGCACGTCGTTGTTGGCGGCGATCGCCTGGTCGACGTCGTCGATCGGCATCACGTACAGGATCGGCGCGAAGGTCTCCTCGTTGGCGATCGCGAGGCCGAGCTCGCCGCGCACGATCGTCGGCTCGACGTAGGCGCCGCCGGCCAGGTGGTCCTGCACCTTGGCGCGCCTGCCGCCGCAGACGATCTCGGCGCCCTGCGCCTTGGCCTGCTGCAGCGCGTGCTCGAAGTTCCTGGCCGACGCCTCGTCGATCAGCGGGCCGACCAGCGTGGTCGCCTCGAACGGGTCGCCGATCCGGCACTGCGAGTAGGCCTTGGCCAGCCGCTCGGTGAGCGTGTCGATGACGTCCTTGTGGACCAGCAGCCGGCGCGTCGTGGTGCAGCGCTGGCCGGCGGTGCCGACCGCGCCGAACACCGTCCCGCGCACGGCGAGGTCGAGGTCGGCGTCGGCCAGCACGGTGATCGCGTTGTTGCCGCCGAGCTCGAGCAGCGAGCGGCCGAACCGCTGTGCGACGCGCGGGCCGACGATCCGCCCCATGCGGGTGCTGCCGGTGGCGGACACCAGCGGCACCTTGGGGTCGTCGAGCAGGGCGCCGCCGACCACGGCGTCCGGGCCGATCACCAGCGACACCAGCGCCGACCACTCCTTGCCCAGCACCTCGGCGGCGATGTTGGTCATCGCGATCGCGCACAGCGGCGTCTTCAGCGACGGCTTCCACAGGCACGCGTCACCGCACACCAGCGCCAGCATCGAGTTCCACGCCCACACCGCGATCGGGAAGTTGAACGCGGTGATCACGCCGACGGTGCCCAGCGGGTGCCAGGTCTCGCGCATGTGGTGGTGCTTGCGCTCGCTCGCGATCGTCAGCCCGTACAGCTGCCGCGACAGGCCGACCGCGAAGTCGGCGATGTCGACGCACTCCTGCGCCTCGCCGAGCCCCTCCTGCACGATCTTGCCGGCCTCCAGCGTCACCAGCTTGCCGAGCAGCTCCTTCTTCTCGCGGAACGCGTTGCCGATGCGGCGCACGAACTCGCCGCGCTGCGGCGCCGGCAGCTCGCGCCAGCGCAGGAACGCGGCGTGCGCGGCGGCGCTGGCCGCGGCGTAGTCCTCGGCGGTCGCCATCGTGACGGTGGCGACTGTGCTGCCGTCGACCGGCGAGCGCACCGGCAGCGGCTCGCCCTTGGTCGCGCGCCAGGTGCCGGTGAACGCGCCGGAGTTGGTCTTCTGGATGCCGAGTTCGGCCAGGAAGTCGAGCTTCATGATGCGTGCAGCAGGGTGGGGATCAAGCCGGGTGGGGATCAAGCCGGGTGGGGATCAAGCCGGGTGGGGATCAGAGGTCGTAGAAGGCGAGGTCCGCGCCGGTGAGCTGCTTGGTGCGGTCGTAGATCTGGCCCGCGTGGCCGCTGAAGTGTTCGATCACGTGCAGCACCGCCGACAGCCCGGTCTCGCGGAACCTGCCCTGCACGATGCGCTCGCGCAGCAGCTCCGCCACCGGCAGGCTGTCGACGATCGCGCAGGCGCGGTCGGTGACGTCGCGCAGCCCCGCCACCAGCTCGGCGGCGCCGGGGCCGCCCTGGGCGCCGAACTCCGCCGGACGGTCGCGCGCGTCCGTCACGGCGCCGAACTCGGCGAGGATCCACTGGGTGGTGTTGCCGCGCAGGTGCAGCATCAGGTTGCCGATCGAGTTGCAGTTCGGCGACGGTCGCGACCACAGCGCATCCGGCGGCAGCAGCTCGAGACAGCGGCCGATGCGCGGCACGTATTCGCCCTGCAGGCGGCGGCGGAACTCCCGGGCCACCTGGGCCGCCAGCGCCGCGGCCGACGCGTCGGCCGCCGGGGTCATGCCATGCCGTCCTGGCTGCGCATCGGCGCCGTGCCCGCGACCGGCGGCGGCGGGGCGCGCAGCGGCAGGATCTCGGCCGGCGGCGGTGTCGCCGCGCGCAGGCGCTCGAGCTCGTTCTCGAGCAGCGTCAGCCGCTGCGCCATGGTGCGCTGGCGGTGCGTCAGGCGGCTGAGGCGCACGGAGAACTGCAGCGTCAGCAGCATCAGGAACAGGATCGCGCCGAAGAACAGCGTCGACGTCGCGGTGGCCGAGCCGATCGCGTCGCTGATGGTGCCGATCAGGCCGTCCTGGAGGCTCAGCGCCAGCAGCAGCATCGACACGGCGACCCAGACCCAGGAGTACTCCTCGCGCAGCTTGCGCCGGCGCACGAGTTCGAGGACCAGGACCAGGATCGCGACCGCCAGGACGATGGCCACGGTCTGCTGCCGTTCCAGCAGCGGCGCCATCGAGGCCTGCGCGTCGAGGTTCGCGCTCACGCGGACCTCCGCGCGACGGTGTCGCAGGTGCGCAGCGGCGTCTTGCGTCGGATCGGCATCAGCAGCAGGGTCAGCAGCATCTTGTAGCCGTAGTACGCGATCCGGGCGCCGCGGTGCATGCTGACGCCGCCCTGGCGCGCCTGCATGCGCACCGGCACCTCGCGCAGCACCAGCCCGTTGCGGGCCAGCTCGATCAGCACGTCGGTGTCGGGGAAGTCCTCGGGGTAGCCGTCGTGGGCGACCTCCTCGAGCGCGCGGGCCGACAGGCCCTGGAACCCGGAGGTCGGATCGCTGATGCGGACGCCGGTGCACGCGGTCGCGACCCAGGCCAGCACGCGCGTGCCGATCCGCCGCACGGCCGAGGTCGGCGGCGGCGCGTCGTCGGCGTAGCGCGAGCCGAGCGCCACGTCGGCGCCGCGGTCGAGCGCGTCGAGCAGGCGCGGCAGCATCGACGCCAGGTGCTGGCCGTCGGCGTCCATCTGCAGCACGCGCGCGTAGCCGTTGCGGCGGGCGTAGTGGTAGCCGGTGTGCAGGGCGACGCCGTAGCCGAGGTTGAACTGGTGCCGCAGCACGGTGGCGCCGGCGGCGCGCGCCTCCATGCCGGTCGCGTCGGGGCTGCCGTCGTCGACGACGAGCACGTCGAGGTCGCGGCCGATCTCCAGCGCGAGGGCGCGGACCTGACGCACGACCATGCCGACGCGGCTGGCCTCGCGGTACGCGGGGATGATCACCAAGGTGGGTTGGTTCACCGAGTTCGCCTCGGCGCCGCGGACGCGACGCGCTGGCTGCTCCAGCGCGTGAGATTAGGTGCAGTGGTCCACTCGCCGCCAGCGCAAATCGGCGGACGCACCGCGGTCAGGGCACGTCCCGCCGCACGATCTCCAGCTGGACGTGGTCGACGTGCAGCTCGGCGCGCGCGCCCGGCCCCAGATCGGCGATGACCTGGAACCGGACGTGCCGCTGCTGAGAGACGTGCGCGAGGCTCTGCGTCGCGAATTCGAGCGTTCGCGCGGACGTGCCGGGGTCCGGCCGCTCGGCGACCGTGTCGAAGCGGTCGGTGACCGGGCTGTAGAGCGAGGTCCGCAGCGCCGAGTCGACGTCGCTGCGGGTCACGCGGGCGGTCATGCGCGCGCGCAGCACCAGCACCTCGTCGGCGGCCGCGACCGGCAGCGTCCAACGGCAGTTGATGCTGGCGATCTCGCGGCCCTGGAACGGCTCCGTCGCCAGGACCAGCGCCTGGCCGTCGGCTGCCGCCAGCAGGTCCGTGTTGCCGAGCACGCGGACGCCGCTGCTGATCTGGACCTCGACGGCGGTGTGAGGGACCTGTTCGGGTGCGGTTGCGGCCGGCCGCGATGCGATCGCGGGCAGGACGTCGATGCCGAGCACCTGCCACTGCTCGCCCGGCTCGATCAGCGTGGGGTCGCTGCCGTCCGCGGCGATCGCGGCGAGGCGCAGGCCCGGCCGACCCGCGTCCGGCTGCTCGAGCCCGAGGAAGATGCGGTCGCCGGCGGGTGCGTGGCGCGGCAGCCGCACGAGCCCCTGGGGTTCGAACAACAGCCGCTCGATCCCGCTCGCCACGTCGAGCGTCCAAAGCTGGGCGGTGGTCGCCGAGGACTGCACGACGTACGCGATCGCGCCGCCGCCGGGCGCGAACGCGGGTTCGCGCACGCCCAGGTCGGCCTGCGCGGCGGGGCGCACCGCGCCGATCGGCACCAGGCCGGTGCCGTCGCCCTGGACCAGGTGGAGCTGGCTGCCGCCGGCCTGTCGGCGCACGAAGACCACGCGGTCGGTGCCACGGTGCCAGTCCGGGGCGTCGTCGTGGACGCCGGGCCCGGCCGACAGGAACGGCCGCGCGTCGTCGGCGCCGGGGGTCACCAGCCAGAGCCGGCGGTCGCCGTCGCGGTCGGTCGCGAACAGCAGCTGCGCGCCATCGGGCGACCAGCACGGGTACTCGTCGGCGGTGCCGTCGATCGTGATGCGGCGCTCGCCGACGGCGTTGCGGAGATCGGCGACGTAGAGCTCGCCCGAGCTCGCGTCGCCGAACGAGCGGCGGCGCGTGAACGCGACGCGCGTGCCGGCGGGGTCGACGCGCGCGAACAACTCGACGCCGTTGCGGTCCAGCACGCGGCCCGTGCCGAGGTTGCGCGCCGAGCGCAGCGCGACCTCGGCGGTGTTGCCGGACACCTGCCGCCGGCACCAGACGAGCTCGACCGGCGCGTCGTCGGCGGCGACCGGCGTGGCGCGGGTGCTCTCGCCGCCGCACGCGGCGAGCATGGCCGCCAGGGCGACGGGGGCGCGCCGGGTCGTGAGCGGCGGGAGCGATCGGGTCCGGGACGGCATCGCGGCGATCCTACTCGTAAGCTGCGCGCGCGTGGACGTCGCCGACTTCGACTTCGAGCTGCCGGCCGCGGCGATCGCCGCCGCGCCGGCCGAACCCCGCGACCACTCGCGGCTGCTGGTGCTCGACCGCGGCGGCGAGCCGCTGCGTCACGCGTCGTTCCGCGACCTGCCGGAGTTCCTGCGGCCCGGAGACCTGCTGGTGCTCAACGACACCCGGGTGCGGCCCTGGCGCCTGCTCGGCCGTCGCGCCTCGGGCGGCCGGGTCGAGTGCCTGATCCTGCGGCTGGACGGCGACCGCGCCGAGGGCTTCGTGAAGCCGAGCAAGAAGCTGGCGGTCGGCGACGAGCTGGCGATGGAAGAGGGCGCCGTTCGCCTGCGGCTGCGCGCGGACCTCGGCGCCGGTCGCTGGGGCTTCACGCTGACGGCCGGCGATCCCGGCGAGCCCCTCGAACAGGCGCTCGAGCGGGTCGGCCGCGCGCCGCTGCCGCCGTACATCCCGCGCGACGAGGGCAGCGCCAAGGGTCCCGATCGCGAGCGCTACCAGACCGTGTTCGCGCGCGCGCCGGGCGCGGTCGCGGCGCCGACCGCCGGGCTGCACTTCACGCCGGCACTGCTCGACGCCGTGCGGGCGCGCGGCGTCGAGATCACGACCGTGACGCTGCACGTCGGCGAGGGCACGTTCGCGCCCGTGCGCGCCGTGCAGGTCGAGGCGCATCGGATGCACGGCGAGCGCTACGAGGTGCCGCCGGCGGCGGCCGCGGCGGTCGCGGCGGCGCGCGCGCGCGGCGGCCGCGTGATCGCCGTGGGCACGACCAGCTGCCGCACGCTGGAGACCTGCGCCGACGGCGCAGGCGGCGTGGCCTCCGGCAGCGGGACCTCGGAGCTGTTCCTGTTCCCCGGCAAGCGCTTCCGGGTCGTCGACGCGCTGATCACCAACTTCCACCTGCCGCGGTCGACGCTGCTGATGCTGGTCAGCGCGTTCGCCGGCCGCGAGCCGGTGCTCGCCGCGTACGCCGAGGCGATCGCGCACGGCTACCGGTTCTACTCGTACGGCGACGCGATGCTGATCGTCTGAGCCGGGCCCCGATCGGTCGTTCAGCGAAGCGGCGGCAGCAGGAACGCGCGCGAGAAGGCGGCGAGGCCCTCGAGCAGCGTCGGGCCGCGGCCCCGCACCCGGACCGTCGCCACCTCGGCCCCGGCATCGTCGCGCAGGGACAGCGCGAAGTTGCGTCCGGACGCCGCCGCGGTCAACCGGTGGTCGCCGGCGGCGGGGATGGTCAGCGCGACGTCGCCCTCGAAGCGCGACTCGCCCCGACGCAGCCGCACGCGGAACCGGTGGTGTCCCGGGCGGACCACGTAGACGTCGGCGGCGTCGGAGTCGTCGACCGCGTCGAGGTGGACCGACGGGGTCGTCAGGTCGAACAGCGCGGCCTGTCCGGTCGCGCGGATCGTGGCGGTCCGCCCCGGAGCAGCCGGGTCGACGCCGACGTGGACGGTGGTGGCCGCGCAGCCGCCGAAGTGGGAGACCAGGGCCAGGGCGCAGCAGCGGACGGTCCGGCCGACGAGAGGGAGTGATCGCATGGGGGCGCCGCAGCGCGTGCCTCCCGGTGGGTGTGGCGCCGGCGAATTCCGCCGCCTGCGTTCCCCGCCGCCGCCCCGTCCTGCGCGCAGGGGGATGAGCCGGATGTCCCGGCTCACCGCCATCACGGCGGTGCCCGCTCCCCGAGGCTGCCCGATGGGCGGCCCGCACCCGAGGACCTCCGATGATCTCGTCCGCTACCCGTTCCCTCCCGTCCGCCCCGAAGACTCCTCTCCTGCTGCGCACCGGCCTGTTGGGCGCGGCGTTCGCCGCCGCGTCGTGCGGCGGCGGCGGCGGCGGCGGCGCCCCGGCGGGCGCCGGCACCGAGCTGGTGACCGCCGCGCTGAACCAGTCGATCCAGTCCCAGTTCGCCGCGCTCGGCGGCTACCAGCTCGCCGGCGACGCGCCGGTCGACGATTCGATCCAGCTCGACGCGCCGGCCGGCGGCGGCGGCGCCTTCGGACCAGGCATGCAGGTCCAGAGCCAGGTCGGCTTCACCGCGCCGGCCGGCACCCAGGTTACCGGCATCGGCATCCGGTTCGGCACCAGCGGGCCGATCAACGTGCTGCCCCTGAGCCCCTCGAACCTGTCGCAGCGCGCGGCGGCGCCGGGCTTCTTCCGCCAGGTGGTCAAGCACGGCAAGCAACGCGCCGCGGCGGCGCTCGGACTCGACGTCGGCGTGCGCGGCGGCGGCGACGACCGCTACCCGCGCGTCGGCGGGACCGGCAGCGACCGATGCGACGCCATCGCGCCGAGCGACCACATCGGCGGCTTCGGCGCCTACGTCGCGTCGACGCAGGGCGCCACCAACGGCGTCGGGACGACGGGCTGCGCGCTCGACGACAGCAACCGCGACATCTGGTTCCGCTGGCAGGCGCCGAGCACCGGCAACGTCGTCGTCAGCACGAGCGGGACCGTCGATCCGGCGATGGACACGGTGCTGACGATCTGGGCCGACAGTCTGGGCTGCCCGACCGTGGAGATCACCTGCGACGACGACGGCGCCGGGGTCGGGTTCGACTCGCGCGCGGCGTTCTTCGCCAGCGCCAACGCCAGCTACCTGATCCAGGTGTCCAACTGGTCGGAGAGCAGCCCGGCCTGGGCAGGCACCCTGTCGTTCGCGGCCGCGGGCGGCGGCGGCGGCGGCAGTGGTGGTGGCAGCGGCGGCGGCGGCGGCACCAACGCCGGCACCGGCACGCTGGGCTTCACCGTCCCGGCCGACGTCTGCGCCAGCCTGTCGAGCATCTGCCACCAGATCGTGTGCTACGAGTTCGCGGTCACCAGCGCCGGCACGATCTCGCGCGCCAACATCCAGCAGGTCGCGATGCAGTGCGGCAACTGCAGCGAACCGTCGTGCCAGCAGCTGGTCACCGATTGCTCGGGCGGCGGCGGCGGCGGCGGTGGCGGCGGTGGTGGCGGCGGCGGCCGATTCCAGGGCAGCTGGTCCGGTTCGTTCTCCGGTGCCTGCGGCGGCGACTGCAACTTCCCGGTCAGCGGCACCTGGACGTTCACGATCGACGCCAACGGTCGCATCCAGGGCACGGTCACCGACGGCACGCTGACCGACACGCTGACGGGCGCCGTCGACGGCAGCGGCGTCGGCGCGGCCGGGTCGGCGGCCGGCGCGCAGTGGGCCGGGGTGTTCACGGCGGCGGCCGTCGCCGGGAACTGGGGCGACGCCAGCGACCCGACCTGTCCGTGCGCCGGCACGTTCTCCGGCGCCCGCCGGTGACCGCGGCGCGGTGCCTGTCCCCGGCCGCGCCTGCGACCACATCCCTCGTCATCCCTCGTCACCGACCTGACTGCCCTGGAGCCGACCGTGAACCCCATCCGCCTGGAACGAGCCCATCGCGTCCGCCGAGTGGTCTGCTTCGGCCTGCTCGGCGGTCTGTCCGCGCTGGCGGCGATCGCGTTGCGGCCTGCGCACGCGCCGGTCCTCGCCGATGCCGCCGCGCCGCGCCACGTCGCCGCGGCGCCCGCCGTCCGCGCCGCGGACGTCGCCCTGGGGACGCCGATCGCCGTCGACCGGCAGACCGCAGCAGCCGCGGCGCCGGCGGCGGCTCCGGAACACGCTCCGGCCGCGGCGCCGAGCGAGGGGGCAGCGCTCGGCGAAGTCCACGGCTGGCTGCAGGTGGCGCCGGGCTGGCCGGCGCCGGCCTCGGGCCCCTGTTCGCTGCACCTGGACGCACGGTGCGGGGCGCAGCACCGCCGCATCGCACTGCCGCCGGCGGCCGGCCCGTTCCGGGTGGCCCTGCCGAGCGGACGCTGGACGGTGCGCGCCATCGCCGAGCCCGGGCATGCCTCGGCACACGCGGTCGTCCTGGTCGACCCGGCCCGGCCCGCGGCGCTCCGCCTCGGGCTGCAGCGGGCGACCGAACTGCGCGGCGTCGTCCGCGATGCAGCCGGCGAACCCCTGGCGGACCACCCCGTGACCGCCCGGCCGCTCGACGCCGAAGGAGCGCCGCCCATCGTGGTGTGCACGGACGGGGGCGGCCGCTTCACGATCGGCGACATCCGCGTCCGCGACTGGGAGCTGCGCGCCGGCGCGCCGGATCGGGCCGCCGGTCCCGGCGTCGTTGCGTCCAGCCGGACACCCGGCGGCGCCGGCATCGTGAACCTGGTCGCCGCGGACGTCGGCGCGGTGCGCCTGCACCTGCAGCCGGCGCTCGCGGCCCCGCTGGTCGGCATCGTCGTCCGGCTGGAGCCGCCCGCCGGCGCGGGCCGCGAGCGTCGCGCCGTGACGGACGTGGACGGAACCGTGGACTTCGCCGGCCTGGCTTGCGGCCGCTGGACGGCGACCGTGCAGTCCGCGGCTGGCTGGTGTGTGCACCAGCCCGTCGACGTCCGGACCGGGCAGGGCGCCGCTGTGCTGCACCTCGCGCCGCGGGGGCGGGCCACGCCCTGACCTCGGATCTCGTCGCCCGTGGCCCGGCCTCCCGGTCTCGTCTAGACTCGGGCGCCGGAGGAACCATGCACTCACGCTCCCGGTCGGTCCGCCACCCAGCCATGGCGACCCTGTTCGCGCTCGCCGTCACCCAGCTCGCCTCGGCGCAGACGGCGATGCCGCGCGGCCTCGACGCTCTCGACGGCAATCGCCAGGGCATCGTGTTCGAGAACAGCCTGCGCGTCCGCTACCTGATGGTGTTCGACCGCAGCGAGTTTCCGCTCGGGGACGGCCCCTGGGCCGGGCCCGGCCCATGGCTGCTCCAGGGTCTGCGCCTGCGCCGCGACGGCTCGCTGCAGGGCAGCATGGACTCGCACCAGAAGACGGTGCGGGTGATCCTGTCGACCGGCGGATCGACGCCGGCCGCCCCGTCTGCGACCTTCGAGTCCAATCACGGCAGCGATCGCACGGTGGTCTACGGCGGCCCGACGACGGGCACCAGCCGCAGCTGGAACGGGAGCGCGCGGATCGCCAACCAGTACCAGACCCCGTCGCTGACGAACTTCGACTGGGGTTCGGTGCCGGCGCTGCCGTTCGAGCAGGTGATCCAGTTCGCGACCCCGTTCACGGTGCCGGTCGCCGCGACCAGCCTGGTGATCGACATCACGGTCTACGACACCACGGACCCGCAGACCCTCGGCCGGACGTGGACGGCGGACGCCGACGACCAGGGCAAGGTCGAGGGCGGCATGCACGTCGTCGGCGCGCCGTGTGCGCCCGCCGGCGCGATGGAACGCGGCGGCACCGGCGGCATCCGCATCGGCTCGACGCTGGAGACCTGGGTCGGCGTGGGGCCGAACGGCTCGGTGCCCGAGTTCACGCCGGTGATCGCCGCGCTCGGTGTGCCGCAGGATCCGGCGCTCGTCGTCGGCGGCTTCCCGTGTCCGATCCACTTCACGCCGATGGTGTACGCGGTCACGTCGACCGACTTCGACGGCCGCGCCATCGTCCTGTGGGGCCAGTTCCCGGTCGACCCGTTCCTGGTCGGCCAGGAGCTCGGCCTGCAGTACGCGGCGGCACCGCAGGGCCTGCTGTGGATGTCGCCGTCGTTCCAGTTCCGGATCGGCGCGCCGCCGCAGCCGACCGCGCCGCGGCGCTACGCGTCGGTGGTCGGCTCGGGTGACCTGAGCTGGGACCCGGACGCGCCGGCTGCGACCGGCACGCCCGGCAGCGAGGTCATCGTGGTCCAGCCGTTCTGAGCGCCGGACCGGCCAGCCTCGCGCCGCCGATGCACGACGACCGGAACGCCACCGCGGAGCTCGGTGCGTCGCTCGCCGGCGACGGTGACGCGCGGTCGCGGCTGCTCGATCTCCTGTACGACGACCTGCGCGACCTCGCCGTGCAGCACATGCGGCGCGAGAACGCGGCGCACACGCTGCAGCCGACGGCGCTGGTGCACGAGGCCTTCCTGCGGATGATCGAGCAGGACGGCGTCGACTTCCGCGGTCGCAGCCACTTCATGGCGCTGGCCTCGATGGCGATGCGGCGCGTGCTGGTCGATCACGCCCGCGCGCGCACGGCGCAGAAGAAGGGCGGCGGCCGGCCGAAGGAGGCGCTCGAGTTCGAGCCGGCCGCGAGCTGGGACGATCCGCTGCAGTTGCTCGCGGTCGACGAAGCGCTGGGGCGTCTGGCGCACACCAACCCCCGGCAGGCGCGCGTGGTGGAGCTCAAGTTCTTCGGCGGGCTGACGCTCGAGGAGACTGCGGCGGTGCTCGAGGTCAGCCGCGACACCGTCAAGCTCGACTGGCGGTTCGCGCGCGCCTGGCTGCACGCCACCCTGTCGGGCGAGGAGTGACGTGGTCGCCGACCGGGGATCGCGGCTGTTCGAGCTGTTCCGCGACGCCACCGGGCGGACCGGCACAGCGCGGGCGCAGTTCGTCGACGCGGTGTGCGCCGCCGATCCCGCGCTCGGGGCCGAGCTGCGCGCCCTGTGCGCGGCGGACTCGGCCGCGGAGTCGCTCGGCCTCGACGGCGGGCTGCCGGGCTCACTCGTCGCGGCGGCGTTCGGCGACACCCGCGCGGTCCGCGCGGAGGTCGCGGCCGAACTCGCGGCGCTGCGCGCGTTCGGCCTGCCCGCGGGGCGGTTCGAGGATCGCGGCGAGCTCGGGCGCGGCGCCATGGGGCGGGTCGAGGCGGTCTGGGATGCGGCGCTGCGCCGGGTGGTCGCGCGCAAGACCCTGCATGCCGCGGCGGTCCCGAGCGACCGCCGCACCGCGCGGTTCCTGGCCGAGGCGCGCGTCACGGGCGGACTCGAGCATCCCGCCATCGTGCCGGTGCACGACCTCGGCCTGGGCGCCGACGGCGCCGTGTACTTCACCATGCAGCGCGTGCAGGGCCGCGACCTGCAGCAGGTCTACGAGCTCGAACGCGCCGCGCGCGACGGCTGGACCCGCGCGCGCGTGCTCGGCGTGCTGCAACGCGTGTGCGAGGCGATGGCCTACGCGCACGCGCAGGGCGTGGTGCACCGCGACCTGAAGCCGGCCAACGTCATGGTCGGCGCGTTCGGCGAGGTCTACGTCATGGACTGGGGCATCGCCCGCGTGCGCGGCGTGCCGCTCGACGCCGACGACCCGGGCGCCGTCGCCGACGGTGCCGACGTCGCGCCGGGCCTCACCGTCGCCGGGGCGGTGGTCGGCACGCCGCAGTTCATGTCGCCGGAGCAGGCAGCTGGCCGCGCCGACCTGGTCGACGAACGCGCCGACGTCTACGCGGTGGGGGCGATGCTGTACGAGCTGCTCGCTCGGCACGCGCCGTTCGCCGACCTGGCGCCGGCCTCGGTCGCCGAGTGGGTGCGGTTGGTTGCCGACGCCGAGCCCACGCCGCTGCCCGCGCGCGGGGTGCCGCCGGAGCTCGCCGCGATCTGTCAGCGCGCGATGGAGCGGGACCGCGCGCGGCGCTACCCGGACATGCAGGCGCTGGCCGACGATCTGCGCGCGTTCCTGGAGGACCGCGTCGTCCGCGCGCACCGCACCGGCGCCTTCGTCGAGCTGCGCAAGTGGGTGCGGCGGAACCGGCTCGCGGCGGCCGGCATCGCCGCGACGGTCGCCGCCGTCGCGGTCGGCGGGGCGGTGGCGCTGGCGGCGGAGCGGGCCGCGACCCGCGCCAATCTGCAGTTCGACCAGCTGGCGACGGTGGGCCGGTTCGAGGAACTGCGAGGGCTGGAGGCGGAGCTGTATCCGGCCTGGCCCGAGCGCGGCGCGGACATCGTGCGCTGGCTCGCCGCTGCCGACGAGCTGCTGGCGGCGCGGGCCGAGCTGGACGGCGTCGCTCGCAGCCTCGCGGGGCTGTCCGATCCGACTCCGGGCCAGCGCGTGCTGCGCGATCGCGTCGCTCCGCTGCTGGCGCAGCTGGGCGCCTTCACCGCCGAGCGGGACCGCGTGGCCGCGCGGGCGCGGTGGGCCGCCGGCGTGCGCGCGTGGACGCTGCGTCATCCCCATGCCCGGCACGACTGGGACGAGGTGCGGGCCTCGCTCGGACTGCCGCTGCAGGACCAGCAGGTCTGGGGTCTGGTGCCGATCGGCAGGAACCCGGTGACCGGGCTGTGGGAGTTCTACCACCTGCGCTCGGCGTGGGACGGGCACGGCGATCCGGGCGCGCTCCCGATCCCGGTGCACCGCGCGGACGGCGGCATCGACGTCGACGCGGACACCGGCGTCGTGTTCGTGCTGCTGCCGGGCGGCGCGTTCCGTCCGGGCGCGTCGCCCGCCGACCCGTTCGCCGCCCACGACGAGGTGTCGCCCGCGGCCGCCGTCGAGCTGGCGCCGTTCTTTCTCGCGCGCCACGAGCTGACGCAGGCGCAGTGGGCGCGGCTGTGGGGCGGTGCCGCCGACCGGCTCGAGCCGAGTCATCACCGGCCCGGTCGCGCCGACCTCGAGCCGACCATCCTGTTCGGCGCCACGCACCCGGTCGAGCAGGTCAGCTGGGACGAATGCGACCTGCTGGCGCGCCAGCACGGGCTGGCGCTGCCGACCGAGGCGCAGTGGGAGTACGCGTCCCGCGCCGGTGCTATGACGTGGTGGTACACCGGCGACGCGCCGCAGTCGCTGTGCGGGCACGCCAACCTTCTCGACGAGGCGGCGCGCCGCCTGCGTCCCGGCTGGGTGGTCGACGAGTTCCTCGCCTGCGACGACGGGCACACCCACAGCGCGCCCGTCGGCTCGTACGCGCCGAACGCGTTCGGGCTGTTCGACACGATCGGCAACGTCGCCGAGTGGTGCCGCGATCGCTACGGCCCGTACGGCGGCGAACGACCGGGCGACGGCCTGCGACCCGACGGCGACGGGGACCGCGTCAACCGCGGCGCGACCATGGTGCACCCGCCGAGCCAGGCGCGGTGCAGCACGCGGTTCCGCATCGTGCCGACGACGGCGCTGCGGATGCTGGGCGTTCGGCTGGCGCGGGCGCTGCCGCCGCCGTGAGTCGAACTGGAGCCGCGCTACTGGAAGCGCAGCTCGAGCGCGTTGCTGAGGCCCCACGACTGCGGCAGCGCCGGATCGAACCACGCGGCCTGCGCGAAGATCGAGCTCGCGCCGACCAGCCCGCCGGGGACGCCCTCGAGCAGCCATTCGCCCTGGTCGTCGAGCACCACCAGGAAGCCGGTGGCCAGCGGCACCGTCACCGCGAGGCCGCCGAACAGCGGCGTCGGGTTCTGCTGCAGGCCGAAGCCCACGAACGCGAGCCCCGTCGGCAGGCCGCCGGAGAACCGCAGGTCGGCGCTGTTGCCCAGCGCGGTCAGCGGGTCACCGCACGCCAGCAGCGTGCCGGCGCCGGGGCCCTGGAACCCGAGGTCGGTCTGGCACACGGTGCCGGCGCGCACCGCGTCGGTGTAGGCGATCACCTCGCGCAGCGTGATCTCCATCGCGTTGATCGCCACCGGCCACGACAGGCTGCGGCCGATGTGCACGTGCCCCGCGGTCACACACCACGCGGGATCGGTCGGCGAGCGGTGGATGTCCTGGTACCACACGCCGAGGTAGGCGATGAACTCGGACAGGAAGCCGCCGCCGTTGCCGCTGAAGCAGATGTTGGGGTTGACCGGGGCACCGGCGGTGAGCAGCGCGTTGACGATGTTCTGCACCGGCAGCTTGCTGGGGCGCAGCGCGCCCGGCGCGATGGTCGCATCGGGCGGCGACGGCGTCGGCTGCCGCGGGTCGACGTAGTCGTTCGCCCACGACACGCGGTTGTACTGGTTCATCTCCAGCTCCCAGTTGATGGCCGTGGAGCTGCGCGACGTGGTGATGATCGCGATCGGCTGGATCGAGTCGGCGATCGACCAGAAGTCGGCGGTGGTGTCCTGGTAGTCGACCTCGAGGTCGCCGGTGCCGGGGCCGCACGTCGTGCAGGTCGGTGGCGAGAACTCGGGGAAGACCGCATAGACGTCGTAGCCGCGGTTCTCCCAGTTCGCGCCGGCCCAGCCGCCGGGGTTCTGCACCGGGTCGGGGCTGAACTGCCGCACCGCCTCGTTGCTCGGCGGCCAGTAGCCGGTCAGCAGGATGGCGGGGCGCGGGCCGCTGGCGCGCGCCTGCGGCAGCGGCGGCGGCGTCACCGGCGCGTACTGCAGAGCCGCGGTGCCGAGATCGGTCGTGCGCCACAGCACGGGCGCGCCTTGTTGTGCGGCGGCGAACTGCGCGCAGAGAGCGGCGGTGAGGAGTGCGGCCAGCGGGGTCGGGTGCATGGAGGTCGGGGCGGGGGGTGGGGCGGCGGCAGCATATCGAGTCCGGCACGGCGCCGCTCGCCGGCGGATTGACCTGCGGTTCACGATCGTCTCACGTTGGCGGCGAGAGGTCTCGACATGCGCAGCCGTCGTGTCCCGGTCCTGATCGCG
>JBFWWV010000007.1:0-273487 GCA_050245995.1 Planctomycetota bacterium
CCCCCCGTCCAACGGCCGCGCAAGCGATAGTCGCTCGAAGAGCCGGATGTGCGATCCACAAGTCCGGTTCTGTGAGAGCCTCGGGGGCGCAAGCCCCCGGGGCTACTCGACCAGCGAAGCGCGACCCCGCCCGAGCGTCGTGGCCGCAGCAGCGGCCAGGGGCCGGCCCGCACGCGCCGTGACGCGCCCGTTGCTTGCTCTCGCGGATGCGCAACGCGGCGCGGCGCGTGCCAGCCGGTCCGGCCGCTGCGTCCCCGGAGCGGATGCGTTCCTCTCTCGCGGATGCTCTCGATGCGGGTGTTGCGCCCCCGCGCCCTTGTCGTCGGTCGCCTCCGGCGCGCGGACCGCGTCCGCGCGCGCGGTGCGCGAGGGTGCTTCGCACCCGAGCTTGCACCGCAGAATGCTGCCGCTACTCCACCCCGAGCTTGCGCAGCGCCGCGGCGAGCTTGAGCAGCGGCAGGCCGACGATCGCGGTGTGGTCCTCGCAATCGATCTTGTCGAACAGCGCGATGCCGGCGCGCTCGATCTTGTAGGCGCCGGCGCAGTCCAGCGGCTGATCGCGCTCGACGTAGCGGTCGATGGTCTTCTTGTCGAGCTTGCGCATGCGCAGGGTGGCGACGTCGACGAACTCCTCGACGTCCTTGCCCCTGTGGATCGACACGGCGGTCAGCAACAGGTGCTCCTGGCCCTGCAGCTGCTGCAGCTGCGCCGCGGCCGCCTGGGCGCTGCCGGGTTTGCCGAGGATCGTCGCGCCCAGCGCGGCGACCTGATCGCAGCCGATCACGACGGCCTTCGGGCGGCCCTTGGCGACGGCTGCGGCCTTGCCGGCCGCGAGTGCCCGGACCAGGGCGACCGGGCTGTCGTGCTCGCCGCGCACGGCGTCCTCGTCGAAGTCGGGCGCGACGCACTCGAACGGCAGGCCGAGCCGCTCGAGGAGTTCCTTGCGGTAGGGTGACGTGCTCGCGAGCACCAGGTCCGCCATGGGCGGGCACGATCGCGAAAACGCCGCGGGGGCGCAAGGTCGGCGGCCGGTTCCGCGGCGTCGCGCCGATCGGTGGGGGCGGCGGCGCGCTGGCGGGGCGCCGCCGTCGCGGCCACACTGCCGGCGTGAGCGCGCGCACCGTCGGCAACCGGACGCTGGTCTGGACCATCGTCGGCTCCCACTTCGGGCCGCCGTTCATGTTCAGCGGCGTCGCGGTGGCGCTGCCGCAGCTGGACGCCGAGCTGCACGCGGGCGCGCTGTCGCTCGGCCTGATCGAGACGACGTTCCTGGCCGGCGGGCTCGCGTTCCTGCTGCCGGCGGGGCGGCTGGCCGACGCCGGCGACAAGGGCACTCTGTTCCGCTTCGGGCTGCTGGCGTTCGGCGCGCTGTCGCTGGCGATCGCGGCGAGCTCGTCGGTGCCGCTGATCGTGCTGCTGCGTTTCCTGCAGGGCGCGGTCTCGGCGCTGTTCGCCGCGACCAGCGCCGCGCTGCTCGCCGACCTCGTGCCGCTGGCGCAGCGCGGTCGGGTGTTCGGCGCGTCGATGGGCGTGGTCTACGCCGGGTTGACACTCGGGCCGGTGGCGGCCGGCGGCCTGGTGGCGGCGTTCGGGTGGCGCGCGGTGTTCGTGGTCGGCGCCGCGGTGATCCTGGCCGGGGCCGGCCTCGTCGCCCGGCACCTGCCGATGCGGTGGCGTCGGCCGCCGCAGGTCGTGCACCGGCCCAGCGTCGCGCTGGTGGTGGCCGCGTCGCTGGCGGCCACGTTCGGCAGCGCCGGCCTGCAGCACGGCTGGCCGGGCTGGGTCGGCCTCGGCATCGCGACGGCGCTGGCGGCGGTGTTCGTCGCGGTGCAGCTGCGCGTGGCGCGTCCATTGCTCGACCTGCGCGCGCTGCGCGCCAACGGGCCGCTGGGCGCCGCGTTGCTCGTGCAGCTGGTGCTGTACCTGAACGCGTACTGCTCGATGTTCCTGCTGAGCCTGTTCCTGCAGGTGACGCTCGGGCGGTCGCCGCCGGCCGCGGGCGCCGTGCTGGCGCTGAGCGGGGTGGTCATGGCGGTGGTGGCGCCGCTGGCGGGGGCGCTCAGCGACCGGCTGCCGCGGCGGCTGGTGACGGCCGCCGGCGCCGGCGCGGTGCTGGTCAGCGCGCTGCTGGCGCGCACGCTCGACGCCGGGTCGACGACCGGCGCCGTGCGCCTCGTGCTGGTGCTGCAGGGGCTCGGCTTCGGCCTGTTCAGCTCGCCCAACATGGCGATCATCATGGCCAGCATGCCGAAGGCGCAGAGCGGGATGGCGTCGGCGCTGGCGGCCAAGGCGCGTTCGATCGGCATGGTCACCGGCATGGTGCTGACCCAGTCGCTGATCGCGCTCGATCTGGGAGCGCGCCAGCCGCGCGAGGATCCGGTCGCGTTCGCCGCCACCGTGTCGACCATCTACACGGTGCTGGCGTGCACGGCGGCGCTGGGGCTCGGCGTGACGTTGTCGGGGCGGCGCGCCGACCCGGAGTAGCGGCGCCCCGTGGTCCCGTGCGCATCAGCGCGCCGGGTCGAGCCAGATCCGGCCGCCGCCGGCGTCGAGTCGCAGCAGGCACTGTTGCAGCAGGCGCGCGCCGAGCTTGGGCGAGCCGGGCACCAGCACGATCCACGGATCGGGCCAGCGCAGCGCGCCCAGCGCCACGTCACCGTCCAGTCGCGCCAGCAGCTTGGGCGTGGTGCCGTCGATGGTGGCGATGTCGCCACCGGGCCGCGGCGGCCGGCGCCACGGCAGCGCCGTCGCCGGCGGCAGCGCCAGCGAGTGCTGGAAGCCGGTGTCGATCAGCACCCGCGTCCGCGTGCCGGCGATGTCGGCGTCGACCCAGGGCGAGCGCTCGGCGAACGCGTGGCCGCCGCCGTCGGGCGCGGTGGCGCGCGGCAGCACGCGCACCGAGCGGCGCAGGTAGTCGATCTCGAGCAGGCACTGGCGGAACAGATCGCAGCCGGCGATGCCCGCGATCGGCAGGCCGCCGGCCTCGCGCAGCGTGCCGAGGTCGACGCCGACCACGTCGACGTCCTCGAAGTTCGCCTCGCCGAGGCGCAGCCGCGGCAGCCGGCGCAGCCGCGCGCCGGTCACCGCGCTGCCGGTCGCCGTCACGATCGACTCGGCGGCCTCGGCGGCGAGGCCCAGGCGGCTCGCGAAGTCGAGGTCCAAGAGCGTGCGGTCGGTGCCGGTGTCGAGCAGCAGCCAGTGCGGCCGGTCGGCGCCCTCGAACTCGGCGTGCAGCAGGAATACGCCGCGGGTGTATCGCGCAGGCAGCACCGCGCCGCCGTCGGCGGGCAGCCGCGTCACGCGCGGGCCGAGCGCCGGGCCGGTGACGCAGCCGGCCAGGGCCAGCGCCGCCAGCATGGTCATCGCGCGTGCACCGCGGCTCATCGCGGCCCGCCGCTGCAGGTGCGCAGCATGCCGGCGTAGATCGCGCC
The DNA here is from genome assembly GCA_050245995.1 of Planctomycetota bacterium. GTDB lineage: Bacteria > Planctomycetota > UBA1135 > UBA1135 > UBA2386 > JBFWWV01. Next base: position 3,432 of record JBFWWV010000007.1, read on the forward strand.
GCGGCGCAGCAGTTCGTCGTGGCCGCCGGCCTCGACGACGCGGCCGTGCTGCAGCACGAGGATGCGGTCGCTGTGCTGCACCGTCGACAGGCGGTGCGCGACCACCAGCGCGGTGCGGTCCCGCAGCGCCGCCGTGAGCGCGCGCTGCAGCCGCGCCTCGGTGGCGCTGTCGATGCTGGCGGTGGCCTCGTCGAGCACCAGCACGCACGGGTCGGTCACCAGCGCCCGCGCGAACGCGAGCAGCTGGCGCTGGCCCTGCGAGAACGTGCCGCCGCGCTCCTCGACGCGGGCGCGCAGTCCGTCCGGCAGGGCCGCCACGAAGTCGGCGGCGCCGACCAGCTCGAGCGCGCGCCAGACCCGCGCCTCGTCGATGCTGCGGTCGAACAGCCGGACGTTGTCGAGCACCGTGCCGGTGAACAGGAACAGGTCCTGGGCCACGACCGCGACCCGGCGGCGCAGCTCCGTGAGGTCCCAACGCCGCACGTCCTCGCCGTCGACCAGCACGCTGCCGCCGTCGACGTCGCGCAGCCGCGACACCAGCGACAGCAGCGTGGTCTTGCCGGCGCCGGTCGGGCCGACCACCGCGATGGTCTGGCCGGCGTCGGCGCGCAACGACACCGACCGCAGCACCGGCGGGCCGTCGCCGTAGGCGAACGTGACGTCGCGCAGCTCCACCGCCATCGGGCGGCGCTCCCGGGGGCGGTAGACCGGGGCCTGCTGGGGTGGCGGGAACCGCGGCTCGCCGAGGATGGCGAAGATGCGTTCGGTCGACGCGAACGCGGCCTGCAGGACGTTGTACTTCTCGCCGAGCTCGCGGATCGGCGAGGTCAGCATGCCGAAGTACAGCCAGAACTGCACGAACACGCCGGGCTCGGCAGAGCCGCGCAGCACGGCGGTGCCGCCGAACCACAGCAGGCCGACGCTGGTGGCCCGCAGCGACAGGTCGACCAGCCCGAAGAACACCGAGAAGTGGAACACCGTGTCGCGCCACGACCGCGCGGTGTCGGCGTTCAGCGCGGCGTAGCGCGCGGCGACCGCGGGCTCGCGCCCGTACGCGCGGGTGGCGCGCACGCCGCCGATCACCTCGGCGGTGTAGGCGTTCTGCAGCGCCAGCTTGCCGCGCACCGCGCGGTAGGCGCGCTGCGCGTTGCGCCGGAACAGCACGCTGATGACGATCACGATCGGGGTCGTCGCGACCGTGAACAGCGCCAGCTTCAGATCGAGGAAGAACAGCGCCACCAGCACGCCGGCGATCTTGAGCAGGTCGAACGCGCTCTGCAGCACGCCGGTGGCGATCAGCTCGTTGAGGTTCTCGACGTCGGAGGTGACCCGCGTCGTCAGCTTGCCGGCGGCGTTGCGCTCGTGGAACGCGGCGCCCGCGTGCAGCAGGTGGTCGAACAGTCGCCGCCGCACGTCGCGGATCACGCGCTGGCCGTTCCAGGCCGTCAGCTGGCCGTAGGCGTAGCCGAACACCGCGCCGAGCGCGGTGACCAGCAGGAAGCCGGCGGCGTACCACCACAGCTGCGCCGTGCGTTCGCCGGCGGGCAGGTCGGTGCCGCGCATCGGGCCGTCGATCGCCGCGCGCAGCAGGTACGGCCCCAGCATCTCCAGGCCGAACGACAGCAGCAGGATCAGCAGGCCGGCGCCGAACGCGCGCCGGTACGGCCGGACGAACGGCCACAGCCGCGGCAGGAAGCCGAGGTCGACGGGACGATCGAGCAGGTCGTCGTCGGCGCTCATGCGTCGTCCTCGCCTTCGCTCTCGAGCGCGCGGGCCTCGGTCTGCCGGCGCCAGGCCGTGGCGTAGTCGCCGCCGGCGCGCACCAGCTCGGCGTGGGTGCCGCGCTCGACCACGCGGCCGCCGTCGAGCACCAGGATCAGGTCGGCGTCGGTGGTCACCGACAGGCGGTGGGTGGCCACCAGCACCGTGCGCCCGGCGCGCGCGCGGTGCAGGCCGCCGACGATGCGCTGCTCGGTGTGCGGATCGACCGCGGACAGGGTGTCGTCGAGCACCAGCGCCGGCCGGTCGCTGAGCAGCGCCCGCGCCAGCGACACGCGCTGCTTCTGGCCGCCCGACAGCGTCACCCCGCGCTCGCCGACGACCGTGCCGAGCCCGTCGGTCAGCTGCGGCAGGTCCTGGTCGAGCGCGGCCGCGGCGACCGCCTCGTCGACGTCGGCAGCCGCGGCGAGGTCGCGACCGAAGCCGATGTTGGCGGCGATGGTGTCGCTGAACAGGAACGGCTCCTGCGGCGCCAGCGCGTAGGCGGCGCGCACCGACGCCGGCTGCAGGTCCAGCACGTCGTGGCCGTCGAGGAACACGGTGCCGCGCGGCGGGTCGTAGAACCGCAGGCACAGCGCCAGCAGCGTCGACTTGCCGCTGCCGACCGGGCCGATGATGCCGAGCTTCTGGCCCGGCCGCAGCTCGAACGACACGTCCTGCAGCGCCGGCGCCGCCGCGCCTTCGTAGGTGAACGTGAGCCCGCGCACCTGCAGGTGGCCGCGCAGCGTGACCGCGAGGCCCTCCGCTGTCTCGGGCGGCACCTGGAACAGCTCCTCGATGCGCTGCGCCGCCGCGATCGCCCGCGGCATCGTCGCCAGCGTCCAGCCGAGGATCTCGAGCGGGAACATCAGCATCCCCAGGTAGACCGTGAACTGGAACAGCTCGCCGACGCTCAGTGCGCCGTCGATCACCTGGTGGCCGCCGACCAGCAGGACCAGGAACAGCACGACCCCGGTCGTCGAGTGCGTGGTCGCGTGCATCAGCGAGCGCAGCCGCACCAGCCGCAGGTTGGCCGCGAGGTAGCGCCGGTTGCGCGTCGCCATCGCCGCCAGCTCGCGGTCCTGGGCCGCGAACTGCTGCAGGATGCGGATGCCGGCGAAGTCCTCCTGTGCCCGCTGCGACAGCTGGCCGATCGCCTCCTGCGACATCTTGCTCCAGCGGTGCAGCCGCGGCATCAGCAGACGCAGGCAGCCGAACAGCACGCCGAACGCGGCGGCGCAGGCCAGCGTCACCGAGACGTCGAGCTGCGCCATCAGCACGATGCCGGCCGGCAGCAGGCACAGCGCGCTGCCGCCGTGCAGCAGCAGCGGCCCCATCACGAAGCGGACCAGCTCCACGTCCTGGGTCAGCCGGCTGACGAGGTCGCCGGTGCGCGCGCGGTCGAACCAGTGGATGGGCAGGCGCTGCAGGTGGGCCAGAGCCGCGTCCTTCAGGTCCTGCTCGACGTGGCGCGAGACTTCGATCAGGTGCCGCCGCGAGACGTACCGCATCGTCGACTCGACGATGGCCAGGCCGAGCAGCAGCCAGCAGGTCGCGGCGAGGTCGTCGGTGGGGTCGCGGCCGGCGCCGTCCCCGGCCTCGGCGCCGAGGGCGCCCGGGTGCGGCGCGTGCGCCATGGCGTCGAGGGCGCCGCCCATGAGCGCCGGCATCCACAGCATCACCGCCGCGTGCACCGGGATGCAGAGCAGCCCGAGCACCACCAGGGGTCGATGCCGCCGCAGCATCGACCAGGGGCGAGCCAGCGCCGCGGACGCATTCCTGAGCCAGTCCAAGCGGCGCAGCATCCCGATCGGACAGCGCCGATGCAAACCGCTGTCGCATTCTCGTACACCGCGCCGTTCCCGGAACGAGACGTCCCCCGACGGGGGGTTCACCCGGGAGCGATCCGGCGTCGACAACCGATCAGCACCGTCCTCGCGGAGGGTGCCGGAGAAGACCATGCACCCTGGACGCTGTCATCGTCGTCGTCGTCACCCTTCGGCCCATGTGGCGGAGCGGTCGGCCGCCGCCGTCCGCGGCCTGACGATCCCGGAGCTGCTGCTCGGTCTGATGATCATGGCGACGGTCGCCGCGGTGATGATCAATCACCTGACGATCAACCTGCAGAGCACCGTCAGCGAACGCGATCGCCTCTATGCCTACGGCAAGGCGCAGGCGATCCTGGCCGAGATCCAGAGCCACGTCGACGACGGCGACCTGCGCACCAACGACACGGTCGACGCCCTCGACGACGGCATCGTCAACAAGTTCGCGCTGACCACCGCCACCGACGTCGACGGCAACCTCGTGCTGCCCGACCACGTGCTGTCGGGCAACTGGCGCCGCGCCGGGGAGTGGGTGTGGTCGCGCCGCATCTCGGTGCAGCCGTTCCCGGGCGTCGACAACCGCAACGTCCGCTACGTGACGGTGAAGGTCTATCAGCGCGACCTGGACGGCGTCGAACGCGAGGCCGCGAGCCTGTCGGCCGTGGTCAACGCGCCCGGCCAGGCGTTTCCGACCACGCAGGTGTTCGACCTGTACCTGCTGGCGGTCGAGAACATCCCCGGGTGGTGGGTGTTCATGGACTCGATCCGCCCGTTCGTCGAGTCGACCATCACCGACCTCGAGACCCGCAACCCGGGCCTCGAGGTGCGCACGCACTGGATCACCAAGGCCGCGTTCGGCCGCAATCCGGTCTATCGGCCGTACATCAACGACCGCGACGACAGCCTCGCGCCGATCCCGGACGTCTACTTCTACCCCGGCCGCATGCCCGCCGGGTCCGCGTCGGTGCACTACTACGTGCCCGGCAACATCCACGGCCACGTGTCGCGGGACGGCGAGGACCTGAACGGCTGGGACCCCCTGACCAACCCGCACCCCTATGCGCTGTGCGACTACTTCAACCACGCGATGCGGCATCCGGAGGAGAAGGCGCTGTGGGAGGCCCGCGTCGCGGCGGTGACCCAGCGTGAGCTCGAGATCCGGGACGCGCGCATCGCCGGCATCGCGCCGCCGCCGCCGCTAGACGACATGTCGAAGGAGCCGACGCTGCGGCTGTTCTTCGACGACCTCTACACCAACCCCGAGAAGTACCGCAACGCGCTGGTCATCAACCTGCACGGCGAGCTGCTGCCGATGCCGGCCGTTCGCAACTACTCGGACGCCGCGCGCGACCCGATCGCCGCGCCCGAGGTCCGCGTCGTCACCCACGCCGAGCAGATCCGCACCGTGCGGGATCCCGGCAACGACCCCGCCGCGACCGAGCCCGCGCGGTTCCGCGTCTATGCGTACAGCTCGAACGTCGCCAGCGGCTCCCAGACCGTGGGGCAGATCGAGCTGCGCGTGCTCGGCGTCGACCTGACCGACGGCACCACCGGCGCGCCGGACCTGCTGCCCGACGTCCGTCTGTCCAACCTGCGCGGCGGCGTGCCGGTCGGCATCCTCGGCACCGGCTACGACGTGCTGCGTCCGGCCAAGGTCGCCGGCAGCCCGCTCGAGCCGGGTGAGATGTTCTACACCGCGGTGTTCCTGCCCGACGCCGGCGACGGCGTGCCCGCGACGCAGATCATGCTGTTCAACACGCCGTGCGTGGCGCCGCTCGTCGGCACCCAGGGTCTCGCCACCGGGGCGCGCCTCTACGGCATGGACTACGTGCCCAGCCCGTGCTCGCCGTACCGCGACTTCCGCCAGGACCTGTCGACGCCGGGCTCCGGCCCGAAGAACACCGCGCGCTGGGTGCTCGAGGTGCCGTCGACGGCGTTCCGCGACGAGCTGTTCATCGATCCGCTCACCGGTCGCGGTCATGAGCCGGCGGACGACGTCGTGCTGGCCGTGCAGACGCGCATCTGGACCGGTCCCGGCGCCAAGTTCGCCGGCGTCATGTGGCCGCCCACGGACCGCAACGCGCCCGAGAACCTGTCGACCACCTACACCTGGTGGTGCGACTCGGCGGACGACGTGCCCGTCACCGAGCGCTCCCAGTTCTTCGGCGACCCGCGCCACTGCCCGTACTCGGACCTGATGCGCGAGTCCGCCAGCGGCGACCCGGACCACCCCGCGCCCGCGCCGGACTTCGCCAACGGCTACAACTGGTTCTTCGACTCGCTGGCGCACACCAGCGGCGTCGCGCGTCCCGGCAACGGGCGCGCCGGCTACAACGGCCTGTCCGCCGGTCGCCTGACGGACCTGTGGCGCGGTGCCGTCAGCTGCGACGTGCCGCGGATGATGGAGATGCTGCGCAAGGGCCTGGTCGCCAGCCGCTGCGTCTACACCACGCTCACCGGCTTCTCGTACTACTACCTCGGGGTCGGCGGCGACATCGGCTACGACTCCGCCAACGGCTACCCCAACTCGATCCCGGTCGATCTGACGCCGTACGGCGCGCCGGGCTCCAGCGGCTACGTGAACAACATCACGGGCGCGCGCACGTTGGTGCGCCAGGGTACCGGCGGCAACGGCTACTGGTGGAGCATGCCGTGGCTCGGCGACCTCTATCCCGACGCCATGGCGGCGCAGTGGTACGCCACCGACAGCTCGGGCAACCCCCGCGGCAACCTGACAGCCGGCACCGGCAACAGCGCCTTCCGGCACGTGCGCGCCCAGAGCGTGCACGGCGGCAGCATCCGCGCCGGCCTCGGCGTGCTGATGCCCGACGCGCTGCAGCGTCTCAAGGAGGAGGGCTGCACCTCGTTCTTCAACACCGGGACCGCGAGCTCCACGTTCCACCACCGGTTCGCCGACGGCACGACCGGGTCGCTGACCACGTCCGGCGACGAGATCGCGCAGAACTACAACTTCAACATGCCCGACGCGGCGCCGATCAGCCGCCCGTTCTCGCTGGCGGCCAGCGGCGACGGCACCGTCGGCACCGAGTGGAACTTCACGCCCTACAGCGCGCAACGCTTCAACACCAGCCTGCTGCGCAGCTACTACGACCACCCGACCCGCAACATCGGCTCCGGGCTCGTGCAGCTCACCGACCCCGTCGGCCGCGACTCCGCGTTCGTCGTCGTCAACGGCATCGACCGCACCGTCGAATCCGGCTCGAACTTCATCGCCAAGTTCTCGGTGCTGACGCTGGTCCACTCGTTCTTCGAGGCCGGCGGCTCCGGCGTCGCGGGTCGCATCCAGCAGCCCGTGCGCGCCGAGATCGTCCAGCCCACCGACGTCACCGAGCTGATCGACCCGTCCGACATCGAGATCGTCGTCGAAGTCTCGTGGCGCCGCTGGGACGGCCGGCCCTACACCAACTCGGGCTCGGTCACCGAGAACGAGACCGAGCTCGAGTACGTCGTCACCTACTCCGCCGACGGCGGCGTCACTTGGCGCTACATGCGCGGCAACGGCGTCGCCACCCCCGGCGAGCGGCCCGCCAACAGCGCGCTGCTGGTGTCCGACACCGGGCCCGGCCCCGAGCGCTTCACCTGGACCGTGCCGGACGACGCGTTCCCGCAGGGCAGCTACTACCTGCGCGTCGACTGCTTCCGCCGCGGCGCCCCGATCCACTTCTCCTACCACATGACCAAGCTGTTCATTCAGCGGTGAACCGAGCGTCCCGATGAACCATTCCAAGCAAGCAGGCTTCAGCTTCGTCGAAGTCGTCGTCGCTTCGACCATCTTCATGGGGCTCGTGCTCGTCGTGAGCACCCTCGCCATCTCCGGTTCCAATGCACAGGATCTCGGCCGCCGTATCGCCCGAATGACCGAGGTCGCCCACGAGGTGACCGACGACATCCGGCTCGAGCTCGTCTCGTCGATGCGGGTGTTCGGCAACGACGCCGACGGCAACGACCTCATGGCCATGCTGGACCTGTCGACGGCGCCGGCGCCCATCGCCGTCCGCCGCCTGCCGACCATCGACATCGACGGCCCGTTCCGCCAGGACGCCGCCGGTGACGAGATCACCGGCAACACGATGATGTTCGCCTACCTGGCGTGGCGCGATCGCTACGAGTGCGCGTCCGGCCGGGAGTACCTGACCGATGTCTATCGAATCGTGCACTACTACCTGTCGGACCGTGACGGGGGCCCGCGCACCGGCAAGCGGGGTGGCCTGGATCTCGTGCACTTCGTCAGCGAGCCACTCGCCGACGCCGACGCCATCGACGGGATCTCGGACGCCACCGATCGCGCCGAGGTGCTGCTGCACCTGCTGAACGGAACTCCGGACAGCAGCGGTTCGACGCACGACGAGGTGCAGGTCGTGTGGGCGCGCACCGGTGACCCTGCGGCCGCGACCACCCTGCGACAGATCGACGCCGCGGATGGTTCGCTCAGCACCACTGTCCTCGGCGGCACCGGCCGCCCCGACCCCTGGGCGATCCTGCCGTCGGCGAGCGGGGTCGAGGGTCTGCTCTCGTATCGTCATGGAGCGATCGCCTCGAATTTCGATCTGGTCGCGCCGGGGATGTCGCGGTTCGCGGTGCGCGACGACATCAACGGCTTCCCGCACGGATTCGAGGTCCAGGTCATCGGCCCGACGTCGTCGCGGCAGATCCTGCTGCACCTCATCCTGATCGATCCGAGCATGAGCGGTCCGCCGGCTTGGAGCCAGATGCAGACCGTCATCACGGCCCACGACCGCTAGGAGTCTGCGCCACGGGAATGCACGACGCCGAGCACGCGCCCTTCGCCCGGCCGCGCCGCCCGAAAGCCTCGGTGAATCCACCGATTCGCCTGCGTTCTCGGACGACGCCGCCGAATGAAACTCACGCACCCGGCATTCGCGCCTCCCGTGGCGCAGGCTCCTAGGCTGGGGGCTTGATTGTTGCGGAGACCATGACGGGTCTCCGCCGACGGCGGGACATCGTGCGACCGTCCATCGGCGCGAGCGGATGCTGCGCCGCGGTGGACTCGACGGCGCCGTTGGGTCCTGGCCGGGACGGGTGGATGTGCGCCCAGCGGCTGGAGCTGCGCGTGGGCTCAGACGCCGAAGTGTGAGACCAGGGGGCGTCCGCTGAATGAGCTCGGGTGGGGGCTCCGCCGGCCCCAGTCCTGGCGCCACGAGAGCACCTCGTCGGTGCGGAGCGCTCGCGGGATCAGGCCCAGCAGTCGAGCTGGGCAGTCGGTCGGAGCGTCGTGATGGAATCGTCGCCGGACGTAGTTGCGGTACACGACGAAGATGCGCAGGTGCAATCTGAGCCACGCGAGCGACTTGCTCGCGAGCCAGGAGTTCCGACGCAGCCTGCTGTGGACACACCGCATGGTCTGTATCGTGTTGCGGATGGGGAACAGCGCATCGTGGGGCCCGTGAGTGGTCTTCGCGGTCGATGGTTCGTGGACGGCCCGACAGCCGAAGACGGATCTTGTGATGGTCCGGTAGCTGGACCGACCCGTCGTCCGCAGTTCGAGGACACCTGTCGGCGACAGGGCCGCCAGTCGCTCCAGGATTCCGCGAACGCACTCCCGGCCAGCGTCGCGGCGCTTGCCCACCCGCGCCTCCTCTCGTTCCTGCCGACGCCTCCTTCGCGAGCCGCGCTTGGCCAGCCTTCGAATGGGAGCGGCCGCGACGTCGACGACGAACCAGGTCTCACGTTCGATGCAAGTGGCGACCGTCAGGGCTCGGATCGGAGTGCTCTCGCAGGTTTCCAGTTCGGCGAGCAGGTAGGTGCGCCCGGAGGGGAGGCTCGAGCACGAGTTGGCGTGCAGGGCGCCGCAGGTCCGCGCGATCTTCCGGACCTTCTTGCGCAAGGAGTGGACGTCGAGCCGGACGATCCGGGCGGTCTGCCGCAGGCCGACACCGCTGGCGACCATCTCGAACACGCGGACGTTGACGTCGGGACGGCGGTCGCCGCGGTCGTGGCGGAACGTCTGGCGTGAGAACGTGCGACGACACGATACGCACCGGTACCGCTGCTCGAGGGCGGAGCGACAGGAGACTCGGAACCTGCCGTGGCGCCGCCAGAATCGCCCGCCGGGTTCGGCGTGTCGAGCACACTCCGCGTTCGGGCAGAATGGGGGATCGAAGGTCGCGCAATGCGGCATCTGGGCTCCCGGGCGCGACGGCTCGCGCCGCGCCCATGTGCTCGTGCCCGGGAATCAGGCCGCGTTACGGTTCGGCTCGGCTTTCTGGCAACAACCGAGCCCCCAGCGCCCAGCCCGGATTGTCCGTGAGCTCGCACACCCAGCACGCCCAAAGCACGCCCCGGCGGCGTCAGACGGTCGCCTGCGGCGACCGCCGGCTGTCGCCGGCTCGCTGCAGGATGCTCAGCGGGGCTACGGCCCCGCTTCCGCTCCTTCGCTCGTCTTCCTTGCCAGAGCGCGCCTCGGGCGCACCGGGCGCACGACCTTCACGAATACTCCGGGCTAGCGCTGCTCGCCGTGGAAGGGGCGAGTGGTGGCGCTCGACTGGCGGTAGGTGCCGAGGGTCTGACGCAGGCGGTTCACGATGCCGTCGTCGAACGTGATCGTCGCGTAGTCGGATGCTCCCTGCACGGTCACGGAGCCGGTGACCACGATCGCGCCCTGCAACTCGGAGGGCTCCCGGACCACGAGGTTGCCATCCACGTACAGCAGCCCCGAGAAGCTCGAGTAGCTGGCCTGGTCGATGGTGACGTCGCCGCTCACGACGACCACGCCGGTCCCAGCGAGGGGGCGCGCCGCCGTGAACGTCAGGTCGGTCTCCGCGACGACGACCGAGTCGCGCGGCAGCGGGCTGGGGAATTCAGCCGGGTCGACCAGGATGCTGTCCGCCATGCCCTTGAGCTCGGACAGGGACACGCCGAACACGTCGATCATGCTGTCGTTGTAGGGATTGAGCGGCGACGAGCCGGGCGTGACCGTGGCGCCCGTGCCGCTGACGACCGGTGCAGCTGCGCTGCTGGAGGAGTAGCAGATGCCCGCCGCGGTGGTCCCGCCGTACACACGTCCGCGGGTGAGCACGCGACAGGTGCTGCCCTCACGGACGCACAGGGCGGCCTGGCCCGGCGGCTGCAGCGCGAGGCGGCGGATCTCGGTCTCGACCATCTCCTTGGCGACGACGCGGTTTGGCGCGACGTCGAAGGCGACGGCGTCGGACGATCGACGGAACACGTAGCCGATGCTGCGCACGCGCCAGACCGAGCCGGGGCTCAGGTTGCCGCGCTCCGCGGAGATGTCCTCACACTGGACCTGCTCGCGGAACGCCTTGCGATCCGTGTCCGTGTCGGCGTCCCACTGCTTCCACACTTCGTAGCGGCCCCAGAGCGAACCGCTGATCTCGAACTCGCGGACGATGCCGATCTCGGGCTCGATGGTGTCGAGCACGGGCGGACTCGACACTTCGTCGAGGATGGGTTCGAACGCGGTGACCGGTTGCGCAGTCTGCTTGCGGAACCAGCCGATGGCCTCGATGAGCCCCGACCTCGCGAACTCGACGGCCTGGCCGTTCGACGCGAAGCGGGTCGCGGTCGAATCGCGGTGCGCCTGGACGAAGATGGTGCCGGCGATGGTGACGCCGAGGGCGATGACCGCGAAGAACAGCGCGAAGATCAACGCGACGCCGCGCTCGTCCGACGCAGGATGCGCCGACGAGGCGGCGGCAGCAGGATGGCGGCGAGCGGGGATTCCCCGACGAGTGACCGTGGTCGTGGCGTGCATGGCTGGCTCCTCGGGCGCGGGGCCCGTCGACGTTCCTTCATCGGCATGGGCGGTTGCGAACCCGAAGGGGGAGCCGGGGCGGCGTCTCGAATCCGGTGCGGGGACGCGGAACCCTCCATGCCATGGGGCGGTGGACTTCAGGGGACCCGAGAAGGCGAGGCACCGGGCTCCCGGAAGAGGGCCCCGAGGTGGCCCGGCCATCGAACGACCGGGGACCGGGCCATCCGGGAGCCGGACCGTCGAGGGGTCGGGCCCTCGAGGAGCGGGCCATCGGATCGGCCGGGCCGGTGACGCGGGAGAGCCCGCCGGTCCGTGGCTTCCGGCGAGGTCGGTCCCTTCGCGGCCGTCGAGCGGTCCAGGCGCGAGGTGGGGCGGCGCCCGGAGCAGGCCGGTCAAGACGCAGGAGGTTCCGGCGCGGCCGGCAGCCAGATGCGGAAGTCGGCGCCGCCGCCGGGGGCGTCCTGGACTCCGATCGAGCCGCCGAAGCCGTCGACGATGCTCTTGCTGATGGACAGGCCGAGCCCTGTGCCGCCGCGGCCGCGCTTGGTGGTGAGGAACGGCTCGAAGATGCGGGTGCCGAGGTCGGGCGGCACGCCGGGGCCGTTGTCGCGGACGGTGACGAGGACGCCGCCGTGCTGGGGGGTGACCTGGACGGTGATGCAGGGCGGCGTGCCTGCGGGGCCCTCGAGCAGGGCGTCCTTGGCGTTGAGCACGAGGTTGAGCAGGACCTGCTGCAGGCGCGGCGGGTTGACGCCGAGCGGCGGCAGTCCGTCGGCGACGTCGACGTTCAGGTGAACGCCGCTGCGCAGCAGGGCGCGCTGCAGCAGGCGCACGGTGCGCTGGACGATGATGCTGATGTCGGTGGGCTGGGTGAGGTCGGGCTCGTCGCGGGCGAACCGCAGCAGGTCGTCGACGATGCCGGCGATGCGCTGCCCCTCGTCGAGGATCATGGCGGTGTTCTCGTCGGCGTCGTCGCCGTCGCGGATCAGCTGGGCGCAGTTGAGGACGGTGTTGATGGGGTTGTTGATCTCGTGCGCGACGCCGGCGGCGAGCTCGCCGATGGCGGCGAGGCGCTCCGCCAGCGCGAGCTTGGCCTGCATCTCCTTGCGGTCCGAGATGTCGCGGATGATGGCGACGAAGAAGCAGCGGTCGCCGACGCTGCCCTCGCCGACGGAGAGGTCGATGGGGAACTCGGAGCCGTCCTTGCGCAGGCCGACGACCTCGCGGCCGATGCCGATGATGCGGGCGCGGCCGGTCTCGAGGTAGCTGCGCACGTAGGTCGCGTGCTCGTCGCGGTAGGGGTTGGGCATGAGCACGGTGACGTCGCGCCCGACCAGCTCGTCGGGGGAGTAGCCGAACATGCGTTCGGCGGCGCGGTTGACGGTCTCGATGCGGCCCGAGGTGTCGATGGCGACGATGCCTTCGGTGGCCGTGGCGACGATGGCCCGCATCATCCCGGCCTCGGTGGCGGTGGGGTCGGCGGCCTCGGGGGCGTGGTGGCGGGCGTTCGGGCGTTCGGGCGCTCGCGACGCGTCGGGTTGGCCGGATCCGGATGGCGGGACGCGCGGGGGCCCGGGGTCGCGCCAGCTGGCCGGTCGGTGGCCGGGGGCGGTGCGATCGCGATCCGGAGAATCGGGGCCGGTCATGGCGCGCGCCATGGTAGGCCCGCGGCGCCGGCGCGTGGCAGGTTCTGCATGCGGAACGTCCGCTACGAACTGCGGCCCGCGGCGCGCGCGGCGACCGCGCCCATCCCGGGGAACGTCGCTCCGCACTGGCGCCCGGCGGCCGGTGGGGGCATCGTCACGAGGGGCGCGGCTCGAGGTCGCGTCGAAGCCCGATGGCGCGCATCGTACTCATCGACGACGAAGCGAACCTGCGCCGCACGCTGACTCGCATCCTGCAGAACGAAGGGCACGAGGTCCTCGAGGGCGAGAGCTTCGGTGCGGTGGAGTCGACCGTCTGGCCGGGGCGGTTCGACGTGCTCATCTCCGACATCCTGATGCCGGCGGTTGGGGGCCTGGAGGTCCTGCGCGAGGTGGTCGAGCAGCGCAAGTGTCGCGAGCCGGTGGTGCTGATCACCGGGCAGCCGAACCTGGAATCGGCGGCCGAGGCGGTGCGACACGGGGCGTTCGACTATGTCGCCAAGCCGGTGACGAAGGCGCGACTGCTGGAGGTGGTTGCGCGCGGGCTGCGGCACGTCGAGCTGCTGCGGCAGCGCGACCGCGCGATGCAGCAGGAGATGGACCTGCTGCGCAACCTGGCCCGGCTGGGCGAGCAGGCCTCGGTGCTGACCCACGAGATCCGCACGCCCATCACCAGCCTGCGGCACGCGCTCAACGCCGTGGGAGATCGCCTCGGCATCGGCGACAAGGTCGTCGTGGAGAGCCTGATCGCCAACATCGAGCGGATCGAGCGCCTGCTGGGGCAGACGCTGTCCTTCGCGCGGCCGCTCGATCTCGAGCTCGAGGTGACGTCGGCCGAGCAGGTGCTGCGCGACGCGGTCGAACGCGCCCGGGCCCTGCCGATCGTGGCCGGCATGCAACTCGAGGTCGCGGTCGCGGCGGAGGCGGCGGGGGCGCAGGTCGAGGTCGACGTCGACCTGATCGGAGAGGTCGTCATCAACCTGGTCCGCAACGCCGCCGAGGCCTGCGGCGGCGCCGGGCACGTGCGCGTGGTCATGTCCGCGACCGCGGACTCGCTGCGCTGGACCGTGACCGACGACGGCCCCGGTGTCCCTGCGGACAAACGCGACGAAATCTTCCGCCCTTTCCACAGTTCGAAAGAGTACGGGACCGGTATCGGTCTCGCGTTCAGTCGCAAGGTCGTCGAGTCGCACGGCGGCTCGTTGGACCTCCTCGACCACACAGGGGGTGGCGCGTCGTTCCGCGTCGCGTTGCCCCGTGTTCCATGACGGCGGTGCTAGGATGACGGTGCAACCCATGGTGGAAAACCAAGCCATTTCGATCGTCTTGATCGACGACCAGGCCATCGTGCGGGCCGCGTTCCGCTCGCTGCTCGAGCGCGTCGAGCGGTTCCGCGTGGTCGGCGACGCCGGCGACGCGCGCCAGGGAATCGAGCTCGTCGGCAACCTGCGGCCCGACGTGGTGATCCTCGACATCACGATGCCGGGGCTCTCCGGCATCGACGCGGTCGGGCCGCTGAAGCGCGTGAGTCCGCGCTCGAAGGTGCTGATGGCTTCGCAGCACGAAGGCCAGAAGTTCGTGCAGCAGGCGCTGCAGGCGGGCGCCGACGGCTACCTGTCCAAGGACAGCGATCCGGCCGAGCTCGGGCTGGCCATCGAGTCGATCCACCGCGGCGACTCGTACCTGTCCCCCAAGGTGGCGAACGGCGTGATGGCGCGGATGCTGCGCGGCGAGGTGCCGGCGGTCGACGAGAAGTCGGCGCTGGCCGTGTTGACCCCGCGCGAGCGCGAGGTGTTCCAGCTGCTGGCGTTGGGCAGGGCCAACAAGGAGGTCGCGTCGGCGCTGGACCTGTCGCTCGGCACGGTCAAGAAGCACCGCGAGAACCTGCAGCGCAAGCTCGACTGCCACTCGCCGGCGGAGCTGGCGCGGCTGGCGATCCGAGAGGGGCTGCTCGACGCCTGAGCGGCGACGCCGGCGCACCGACCGCGTCTTCGGCGGTCGGCGGCGGAGCGCCTAATGGCCCTTGTTGCGCAGCGTCAGCACCGGGCACGGCGACAGCCGGACGACGCGTTCGGCGTTGCTGCCGAGCAGCGCGTGCTTCAGGCCGGTGTGGCCGTGCGTGGCCATGACGATCAGGTCGCAGCCGTGCTCGGCGGCCGCGGCGATGATCTCCTCGTGCGGAACGCCGTCGCGCACGACGGCGTCGACCTGGAGGTCGGCGGGCACGCGGGTCCTGGTCTGCGCCATGTCGGCGTCGACGCCCTTCTTCAGCTCGTCGCGCAGGTTGGGGAAGCCCGAGATCGACGCCAGGTTGTGCAGCGGGTAGGCGGTCGGCTGCACCACGTGCAGCAAGGTGATGCGGGCGCCGAATGCCTTGGCGATGTCGACGGCGTAGGCGAGGGCCGCGTGCGCCGGCTCGGAGAAGTCGGTGGGGCAGAGGATGCTGCGGACTGGGGGCATGGTGTGCCTGCTCGTTGGGTCGATGCCGGTGGGACGGCCGGGGGACCGGCGGGTGTTGCGCACCATGATGCCCGCGGCGCTCGCCGCCGCCAGCGTTCGCGACCGCAGTTGCCAGGCGCCGGCTCGGCGGGCACGATCCGCGGGCGCGCGGCATCGCCGCACTAGGGCCCATGGAACTCGAGCCGCCCGGCATCATCCCTCCCGACGACGATCCCGTGCTGGGTCGCGATCCGGCCGTGGAGCGGGTCGAGCAGGCGCTCGACGCGGGCCGGGACGAGGAGGCGTTGAGCCTCGCCGAGCAGGCCCTCGCGGCCGGCGAGGGCAATCGCCTCGACCTGCTGTTCCTGGCCGGCGACGCGCTGCTCGCGCTGGGGCGGCCGGGCGCCGCCGAGACGCGCTTCCGCGGCGTCCTGGAGCTCGATCCGGAGTGTCCGACATCGCGCTGCTGGTTGGCGATGGCGCTGTACCGGCAGTGTCGCTTCGACGAGGCGCGCGCCGAGTGCGACCGGGCGCTGGCCGCCGACCAGCCGGCGCCGGACGCACACGTGGTCGACGGCCTGCTGCTCGAACGCGAGGCGGACTTCGTCGCGGCGGACGAGTCGTTCGAGCAGGCCGCGCGCGTCGATCCCGGGCGGTTCCACCCGCCGGTTCGGATGTCGCGCCAGGAGTTCGATCGCCAGGTGCGGCTCGCGGCGCGGCGGCTGCCGCGGCAGTTCCGCAAGCACCTCGAGCGGGTGCCGGTGATCGTGCAGGACATCCCGGCGATCGAGCTGCTGCGCGGCGACGGCGAGCTCGACCCGGACCTGCTGGGGCTGTTCGACGGCGTGCCGCTGCCCGAGACGGCGGATTCGCTCGAGGTGCGTCCGAACACGATCTACCTGTTCCAGCGCAACCTCGAGCGGGCCGCGCGCGACCTCGACGACCTGATCGAGCAGATCTCGATCACGCTGTACCACGAGCTCGGGCACTACCTCGGCTTCGAGGAAGAGGACATGGACGACCTCGGGCTGGCGTGACGTCGTGCGCCCGCGCCCACGCGCGGGTCGGACCCTCTCGATGCGGGCCCGCGGACCGGGGAGTCAGTCGCGGCGCGGCAGCACGCGGCCGCCGCGCACGGTCAGCACGAAGGTGACCGGCCCGTCGTTCTGCAGGTCGACCTGCATGCCGGCGCCGAACTCGCCGGTGGCGACCTCCAGGCCGGCGGTCCGGAGCTCGGCGGCCACACGCTCGTACAGCGGCGCCGCGATCGCGGGGTCGGCGGCGGCGACGAAGCTCGGTCGGTTGCCCTGCGCCAGCTCCGCCGCGAGGGTGAATTGGCTGACGACCAGGCAGGCGCCGCCGATGTCGGCGACCGTGGCGTCCATCGGCGTGCGGCCGGCGAAGCAGCGCAGCTTCTGCACCTTGCGCGCGGTCGCGACGGCGTCGTCGGGGCCGTCGGGTTGCTCGACGCCGACCAGCAGCAGCAGGCCGCGCCCGATCGCGCCGACGATGCGGTCCTCGACGGTCACGGTGGCGCGCCGCACGCGTTGGACGACGGTGATCATCGCGCGGCGAGCATGCCGCGGTCGCCGCGCGATGCAACGTGCGGGGCGCGCGCGGACGCCGGCCGTCGCCGGCGCCGCGCGGCGGTCACGAACCCTTGACCTGGATCCGGACCGGCTTGCTCTTCGGGTGCTTCGGCACGTGCACGCCGAGGACGCCGTTCTTGAACGTCGCCTCGATCGCTTCCGGGTTGGCGGCGTCGGGCAGCAGGATCGTGCGCGACATCTGGCCGTAGCGCTGCTCGGCCCGGTGCCACGTGCGGCCCTCCTGCTGGCGCTGGTCCTTGCGCTCGGCGGTGACGGTCAGCCGCCGCTCGTGCACGTTGACCTGGATGTCCTGTTCCTCGACGCCCGGCAGCTCGAACGAGAACAGGAAGGCGTCCTCGGTCTCGGCGATGTCGGTCGCGGGCACGCGGGGGCCCGGGAACACCTCCGGCAGCGAGTCGGGGAAGAACGAATCGAGCAGGCCGCGGAACGGGCTGCGGTAGGTGACGAGCTGTTGGTTTCGCATGGTCATGCTCCTTGGGTTGGTTGTCCTGTGCCCGCTGGAGCAATGCCTGTGCCAACTACGGACTGGATGGCAGTAGTGTCGTAAGTCGTTTTAGGTGAGCAGTCCGTACGCGACCATCGCCCGCAGTGGCGCCGCGCAATACTGCAAAAATGGCGCCTAGTGACAAATCGGCGTCATGCCTGCGGATCGCGCAGGGAGCGCCAGATCCGGCGACGGTCGAGCCGCTGCGTGGCGCGCAGTGCTGCGGCGCGGGCCGCGACGAGGCCGTCGCGATGCCAGGTGACCAGGGCGCCCAGCAGCGCTGCCAGGCGCGGCGGCAGCTCCGTCGGCGCGGTCTGGTGCAGCAACGCCAGGTGGTGCCGGCCCGCCGCGTCGTGGTCACAGGCGATCCCGAGGCGATCGATCGCGCGCACCAGGCGGCGCCGGGCGCGGCCGCGCTTGCGGCGCGGGGTCAGCTCCTCGAGCAGGATCCGCAGCCGTTTGAGCCGCAGGCGCGCGCGGTGCACCTGGTCCTGCGGCGTGTCCTGGTCGAGGCTGCGCAGGTCGTCACGACAGGCTCGAACGGCGCGGCGCAGCACGCGGGCGAGCGCCGCGGCGGGCTGGCCGGCCACGTCGTGCAGCATCGAGGCGCGCTGTCCCATCGACTCCAGGCGGGCGAGGTCCTCGCGATGGGCGGGGCTGCGGAGGCTCTCGCGCGCACGCTGCACGAGCGCGTCGCGGTTCGACTGCAGCAGCGCGCGCAGATCGTCGCCGCCAGCGCGCAACGCCGGCGGCAGGTGTTCGAGCGCGCGCGGCAAGCGCGCGCACAGCACGTCGCGATCCCGCAGGCCGCTGAGCTCGCGGCCGAGGTTGGTCAGCGCGAGGTCGGCGCGTGCGGCCTCGCTGGCCGGCCACGCGGCGCGGAAGGCGCGCACCAGCACCCGCAGCCTGCGCAGGCACACCCGCAGCTCGTGGATGTCCTCGACGCCGCCGCGCACGCGCGCCGCGGCCTCGGCCGTCAGCAGGCGCGCCGTGAGGTCCTGCATCGCGGCCGACAGGGCGTCGCCGAGCGACGTCGGGTGCGACGGGCGGTTCGGCGCCAGGGGCGGCGGCATCAGACCGAGGGTGTGCAAGGACCACGCGAGCTTGTCCTCGGACGCGGCGAGCAGCGGCTCCGCCTCGAGCAGGCGCCGCGCGATGCGCTCGCAGGCCGGCAGATCGTCGCGGACCTCGATCTCCAGCTCGGCGAACACGGTCGTGCGGTCCCGCGCTCGCGCGGTGACGATGTCGATCGCCAGTTCGCCGAGCAGCACGCCGTCGCGCCGCAGGTCGCGCAGCTCGCGCCGCACCTCGAGCATCGCGAGGGTCTCCAGGCGGCGGTCGAGCACGAACGGCTCCACTGCGTCGCGCAGGCGCTCGGGCAGCTCCAGGGCGCGTTGCGGCGGTTGGTCGCCCGGCGCGGAGTCCGGCGGCTCGGCCGGCCACGGGGCCTCGAGCTCGGAGCGCACGTGCAGCGCACCGCGGACCGTGCCGCGCTGCTTCACGCAGAGGATCGCGTCGCCGGCGCGCCGGCGCAGGCGCAGGCCGATCCCGCGGCGGACCAGGCTCCGCCGTGCGTCATCGAGGTACAGGTCGACGTGCACCGCGGACTCCGAAGGTCGGGCGTCGATGCCGAGCTCGCGCAGGACGCGTTCGACCGCGCCGCCGTCGATCGGCGCGCGGCTGCGCAGCTTGAACTCGACCTCGCGCGTGTCGGGGACGTCGGCGCCGGTTGGAGGCATGGTTGCGCGGTGTGTTGCGGCAGCGGGGGCGGTCAGGGCAGCGACAATACGACTTCCTGGCCGAACAGCTGGGCGAACAGCGCGCCCTTCTGCGCCACTGCCTGACGCTCCAGCGTCAGGCGGCTGCTCTGCCCCGGCGCCAGGGTCGGCTGCAGCTCGATCCGGCCGTCGGCCAGGCGCACGGCGACCTGCTGCACGAGGCTCGCGTGCTGGCGGTCGAGCGCGTCGGCCAGCCGCAGGATCGCCGCGAGGCGCTCGACCATGGTGCGCTCCCGGCGGCGCAGACGCGCGAACTCGTCCTGCTCGCGGCTCGGGGCGGCGCGGCGGTGGTAGCGCGCGAGCAGGCCGACCAGCTGCCGTTCGTCCTCGGCCAGGCCGACGATGTCGCTGGCCGCGATCAGGTACTGCGAGTGCTTGTGGTGGCCGTCGTTGTTCACGGCCACGCCGATGTCGTGCAGCAGCGCCGCGGCCTCGAGCAGCACGCGGGCGCGCGAGTCGAGGCCGTGCAGCGCCCTGGTCTGATCGAACAGCTGGACGGCCAGGCTGCGCACGTTCTCGGCGTGCTCGACCTCGTAGTGGTAGCGGCGGCCCAGCGCGCGACACGCCGTGAGCACGGTGTCGACGTGCTCCTCCGGCGCGAACGCGTCGTGGTGGCCGGCGGCGATCTCGGCCAGCAGGCCGTCCTTGATGCCGACCCGCGGCACCAGGACCTCGGTGCAGCCGGCGATCTCGCCGATGCGCACGTAGACCACGCTGGCCGGCACGATGGTGTCGGCGCGGTCGGGCTTCAGGCCGCGCGTGCGGATCCGGTCGTCGTAGGACAGCTCGGCCAGCGCGTGCAGCTCGCGCCGCGCCGCGCTCAGCGGGCACGACGAGATCCCGTCGGCGGCGCGCTTGCACGCGTCGCCGACCAGCTCGCACAGGCTCTCGATGTTGCCGCCGACCGCGATGTAGCGGTCGATCCGGCCCGCGGCGAAGTGGTCGCCGATGCGGCGCTCGAGGCCGCGCAGGTGGCGCTGCAGCAGGTCGACGAACGACTCGCCGCTGGCGTCGGCGGTCGGCAGCATCGACAAGAGGCGCAGCGCGCCGAGCCGGTACGAGTCCGCCTCGACGACCTGGCCGTCGTCGACGACGACCACCTCGACGCTGCCGCCGCCGACGTCGACGAGCACCGAGCGCCCCTTGCGCAGGTCGATGCGGGTCTGCACCGCGCGCGCCAGCAGCCAGGCCTCCTGGGTGCCGGAGATCGCGTCGATCTCGATGGCGGTCGCGGCGCGCACGCGGTCGATCAACATGTCGCGGTTGCGGGCCTCGCGCAGCGCCGAGGTCGCGATCGCGCGCACCGACTGCACGTTGAGCCGGTCGCACGTCGCGCGGAACCGCCGGAAGGCGTCGACGACCGCCGAGATCAGCGGCTCCGGCACCTGCCCCGTCTCGAACACCTCGCGACCCAGCCGCAACGGCAGGCGATGGCTCTCCAGGATCGCGGTGGCGCCGCCGACGACCTCGGCGATCTGCATGCGGACCGCGTTGGAGCCCATGTCGACGATGCCGATGCGCGGTGGCGAACCCATGGCCGCGCACCGTATCGCCTGGCGCCGCGACCGCCAGTTCTCGGATCTGCGCAGTCCCTGGGGCCGGCCGTGCGGCAGCGGGGCGGGCCGGGTCGCCGGTCGCATTTGGGCTGCGCGCCGCCGCTTCGTCGACCTTAGGATGCGACGCATGGCCGAGCGCCCCCGCAAGCCGCCGCTGTCGAGCACACTGCACCACGTCCAGAGCGTCCAGGCCGACGTCGACACCGACGTGCACTGGGCCAACCTGCACACCAAGATGCAGAAGTGGATCGAGGACGCGATGCGCGGCCAGAACCTGCCGGCCGACAAGACCCTCGACGACCTCGCGCAGGATGTCCTGATGCAGATCTGCAAGGACATCGGCGAGTTCAAGGTCGAGCCCGGCGCGTCGTTCTCCGGCTGGGTCAAGATGGTCGCCAACCGCAAGCTCAACGACATCTGGCGCCGCGCCCGCGCCCAGAAGCGCGGCGGCGGCAAGCACCGCCACCTCGGCGAGTTCGACGAGACCGGCGGGCGGGATCACTTCGCCGACGAGAAGGTGCCGCGGCAGAGCATGCTGGTCCGGTACCAGGAGCTCAGCGACTCGGTGCTCCGTGCGCTCGGCCAGCTCAGTGACAAGCACAAGCGCGTGATCGAGCTGCGCATGTTCCAGGGCAAGCCGTTCGCCGAGATCATGCCGGAGCTCGGCTACACCAAGGAGGTCACCGTGCGGTCGCTCTACATGCGCGCGGTGCAGCGGCTGCAGGAGCTGCTGGTCGGCTTCGGCGACTGAGCCGCGCCGAGATCGGCGCCGAGACCGGCGCCGGGGCTCGGCGCCGGGTCCGCGGCCCGGCTGCCGGCAGCGCCGCCCGCGTCGAGGCGCTGCGGAGCGGCGAGGGTGGTCGTCCAGCGCCCGGTCAGTTGATCTTCGGTCGCGGTGCGGCGCCGCCCGCGGCGGGCGCCGGAGGCTCGGGGGCGCGGGGTGCCGGCGGCGTCACGCCGTGGAAGTGGATCTGCACGTCGCCGCCGTGGATCGTGATGTGGATCGGACCCGTCGGGCTGCCCAGGTCGATCGCGCCGTCGGCGGCCGAGGTGCCCGGCAGGGCCGCCCGTTCGGCGCGGTCCGCAGCGGCTTCCGCCGCCTCGGCCCGCTCGCGGGCCGTCGCGAGCTCGTCTTCGAGCGCCGTCTGCTGCGCCGCCATCCGCGCCAGCTCCTCCTGCAGGTGGAGGCGTTCCGCGTGATCCGCCCGAGTCGCCGCCAGCTCCTCGCGGACCGTTGCTTGCAGCGTCGCGACCGCCGCGCGCTGCGCCGCCAGCTCCGCCAGCAGGCCGCGCTGCGCCCGCTCCTGCTCGCCGCGCAGCGCCGCGGTGGCCGCGCGCGCGTCGTCGCGTTCCTGCCGGGCCTCGTCGCGCTGCGTCACCGCGTCGGCGAGGCGCGCGTCCAACTCCGCCATCGCCTGCTGGCGCGCCGCGATGTCCGCGCGGGCCCGTTCCAGTTCTTCGTCACGCGACCGCAGCTGCTCGCCGGTGCTGGCGGCGTCGGCGCGGCTCGCCACCAGCTCGGCCCGGCACTCCACCAGCGCCGCCGCGAGCTGGTCCCGCGCCGCCGTCATGGTTGCAAGCTCGGCAGCCGCAGCGGCCGCCGCTCGCCCTGCCGCGGCGCGAACCTGTTGCAGTTCGTCGGCCGTCGCCCTGGCGCGCTCGCGCTCCGTCTGCAGGGTCGACTGCAGGGTTGCCAGTGCCTGTTCGTGCGCCGACACCGCCGTGGCGTGCTCGGCTCGAAGGGCCTCGAGCTGCTGCGTACCCGTCGCGATCGCCTGATCGCGGGCCGCGATCTCCTGCTCCAGCGCGCTCGTGCGCGCGAAGAGCTGCCGCTCGAGCTCCTGCGCGCGCGAGGTCGCGGCGTGCTGCTGGCGCGCCAGGTCGAGCTGCGCGGATTCCAGCTCGCGCGTCCGCTGCTCCAGCTGAGCGCGCAGCTGCGCCAGCTCCTCGCGCGCCGCCACCAGCGCCTGCTCGCGCTCGGTCGCCATCCGACGTGCCTCGGCGGCGGCGGCCTCGTGCGCGCGCTGCACCTCCGCGAAGCGCTCCTCCAGCTCGGCGCGGGTGCGTGCGTCCTGCTCCGCGGTCTCGCGCAGCTGCTGGCGCAGCTGCTCCAGCTCCTGCCCGAGCTGCGCTTCCCGCGCGGCCGCCGTCGCCGTGCGCTGCCCCAGCTCGGTCTGCGAACGCTGCAGTTCGGCGCGCGCCTGCTGCAGGTCCCGGCGCAGGGCCGCCGTCGTCGCGGACTCGTCCGCGGGCGCCCGCACCTCGCCGCGGCGCAGGGCCTGCAGGTACTCGTCGACCCTGCGCAGGCTGCGTTCGAGCCGCTCGGCCGACTCGCGGACGCCGTCCCGACCGTTGGGTGCCGGGGTGGGGGCGGGTGGGGGCTCCTGCGAGAGCGCGCCAGGCGCCAGGCAGCCGAGCATCAGCGCGGCGGCGGCGAGGGCGGGTCGGGGGGTCATGTCGGTCGGGTGGTGGGGGCGCGAGGGGTGGCGGGGGCTGGGTAGAATCGTAACTCGCTTGGCGCAGCGGGAGCTCGCACGCGGGCTGGGGGCTTGGCTGTTGCTCGACCACGTCGGCGCGCGGAAACCGGGCCGAAAGGGGATCGCGGCTTCCGGCGTAGCGCATGCCTGGGGCCAGCAACACGCAAGCCCCCAGTCGTAGTTCAGCCCGGCTCCTGGTCTAGGAGGCTGCGCCACGGGAATGCACGACGCCGAGCACGCGCCCTTCGCCCGGCCGCGCCGCCCGAAAGCCTCGGTGAATCCACCGATCGCCTGCGTCTTCGAACGACGCCGCCGAACGAGACTCACGCACCCGGCATTCGCGCCTGCCGTGGCGCAGCCCTCCTGGCCGCTGCACCCCTGTGGCGTCGGCCCGTCGCGCAGTCCGCCCGAGCAGACTGGCCTTGCCGTCCGCCCTGCGCCAGAATCCCGCCCATCCATGGCAGCCCACCGCTATCTCGGCGCCGCTTGGGCATCGGTCCACGGCCCCAGCGATCCGGCTCGCCTGCTGCGCTGGCTCTGCGACCAGCGGTTTCGCGGCCTGGTACCTGGGCCGGCGCCACGGCCGATCGACTGGGCGCGCATCCGCGAACTGGCCTCGGACTTCCCCGTGTCCTTCCCCGCCGTGCGCGTCGCGTCGGTCCTGAGCGAGAGGTCGCCCACGGCCGGCCTCGCGTCCACCGCGGTGACGGAGCGGGACGCGGCGCTGCGCGCGGTGGCCCAGGCGGCGGCGCTGGCCGACCGCGTCGGCACCCGGCTGATCGTGGTCGAGCCGGGCATCGTTCCGCTCCTGGGTGACGTCCCCGCGGAGGACCTCGGGGATCCCGCAGTGCAGTGGAGTCGGGAGAGTGCGCAGCCGCTCCTGGCCCGGCGGAAGGCGTCCCTGGAGGGCGCCTTGGACCGGGTCTGCCGGGCCCTGTTCGAGTTGTGCAAGTCGCACCCTGAGAAGAGGTTCTGCCTGACCGCTGGCCGGAGCCTGCGGGCCGTTGCGAGTCCGGCGACGCTGGCCTGGATCTACGAGGACCTCGCGGCCCAGGGGCTGGGCTACTGGCACGACGCGGCGCTCGTCGCCCGCCGCGAAGAGGTCGTCGGCGAGGCCCAGGGGGAGTGGCTCGAAGCGTTCTCAAGCCGTTGTGTGGGATGTACTTTGGGCGATTCTCGTGCGGACGGGCTGTACCTGCCGCCGGGTTCCGGCGGGGTGGACTACCCACTGGTGACCTCCTATCTTCGCCGCGGTGCCAAGGCGGTTGCGATGTGCCTGGAGCTCGATCCAGCCGTGACCGCCAGTGAACTGCCGGGCATGCTGGCCTGTCTCGACAAGTTCGGCCTGTAGGACTACCGGTAGGTTGGTCGATGCCCACAGCGACCCGAACCGCGGTGACCGGGTTCGGACCCAGTTTGGCGATCCAGTTTGGCGAACCCTGACGAGCGAACGCACCCACCGCGTCCTGCAATGACCTCTCCGTCTCCGTCCACTGCTGCGGTCTCCCGCAACCTCGGTCGCACCGAGGCCCTGCTGGCGCTGCTGCGCAGTCGGAAGCGGCTGCTGGTGCTGACGCACAACAATCCGGACCCTGACTCGCTGGGCAGCGGGATGGGGCTGCGGCACTTCGCGGCGGTGGCGGGGCAGGTGGAGAGCGTGTTCGGGCTCAGCGGCAAGATCCTGCGCGCGGAGAACCAGGAGATGGTGGCCCAGCTGGGCATCGGCATGGTGCCGATCGGCGAACTCGACCCGTCCCAGTTCGACTGCGTCGCCTTGGTCGACACCCAGCCGGGCTTCGGTCACACGATCGTCCCCGAGGGCTGCACCGTGGACATCGTCATCGACCATCACGTCGGCGACGAGGAGCGCGTGCCGCCCACCTGGCAGTTCGACGACGTGCGCAGCGACATCGGCGCGACGAGTTCGGTGGTGGCGACCTACTTCCGCGAGGCGGGCTTCACGCCGAGCCGCGACGTCGCGACTGCGCTGGCCTACGGCATCAAGACCGACACGGCCGACCTGTCGCGCAACGTCAGCGAGGTCGACCTGCGCGCCTACGACTTCCTGTTTCCGCACGTCGACCGGCAGAAGCTGGTGGCGATCATGCGGCCGCGGCTGCCCGAGGCCTACTTCCAGACGCTCAAGGAGGCGCTGCGCAAGGTGCGGCGCTACGAGCACGTCGCGCTGTGTTCCCTCGGCACGATCGGCAGCGCCGAGATGGTGGCGGAGGTCGCGGACCTGCTGCTGCGCATGGAAGGCGTGACGGCGGTGTTCTGCGGCGGGCTGGTCGACTGCACCTACTACGTGTCGGTGCGCACCGAGATCGGCGGCGACGCGTGGCGGCTGATCGCGCACGCGATGGCGGGCGAGAAGGGCACGTTCGGCGGCCACGGTTCGGTGGCGGGCGGCTCGATCACTCTGCCGTGCGGCGACACGCGCACGTTGCGGCGGCTGGAGCGGCGGCTGGAGCGGAACATCCTGCGCAGCGTCGGCGTGGCGAAGTCGACGCCGAAGGGCCTGGTCGACAAGGACGACTAGCTCGGCGATCGCGCGCGGCGGCTCGCCGTCGGCGCGCGAAGCGGACTGGAGTGGAGCGATGGTGACGCGAGTCCTGTGCATCGGCGGCATCGACCCGAGCGGCGGCGCGGGGCTGACGGTCGACGCGCGCGTGCTGGCCCGGCACGGCGCCGCGGCGTTGCCGGTGGTGAGCGCGCTGACGGTTCAGGACCGGCACGGCCTGCAGCGGGTCGAGCCGGTCGCCGCCGAGCTGTTCGATGCGAGCCTCGCGGCGGCGCTGGCCGACGGGCCGGTGCAGGCGATCAAGGTCGGGCTGCTGGCGGGCGCCACGCAGGTGCGGCAGGTCGCCGAACGGCTCGCGTCCGTGCGCGCGGCGCAGCCGGGGCTGCCGATCGTGGTCGACCCGGTGCTGTCGGCGACGGCGGGCGGGTACCGCGCCGACGGCGCGCTGGTGGCGGCGGTCCGCGCGGACCTGGTGCCGCTGGCGACGGTGACGACGCCCAACCTGCCGGAGAGCGAACTGCTGTTCGCCGGCGACGCGGGGCTGCGCGCGGCGGTGACCGCGCAGAACACGGCGGTGCTGCAGAAGGGCGGGCACGGCGCGGGCGCGCGGCTGACGGACCGGCTCGTGACGGCGACCGGCGAGCTGCGCTGGACCCACCCGCGGCTGGCGGTGGGGCCGGTGCGCGGCACCGGTTGCGCGCTTGCGAGCGCGCTGGCGGCGCAGCTCGCCGCGCGCATCGAACTCGCGCCGGCCTGCGAGCGGGCGATCACCTGGCTGCAGGGCGCCCTCGGTGCGCTGGCCCGCAGGGGCCCGGGCGACGGGTTGCCGCGGCTCCTGCCCATCGAGGCCTGAGCCCCGGCGGCCTCGGCGCGGCGCGATCCGAGGACCCGACGGATCGCGACCCGAGCACCAGCGGCTCGACGGCGCAACCACGAGGCTCGGCGGCGTCGCGGTGCGCGGCGGCGTCGCGGTGCGCGGCCGCGCCGCGCGTCAGCCCTGCATCGCGCGGATCGCGTTCTCGAAGCGCTCGAGCACGACGTGCCGACGCACCTTCATGGTCTGCGTGAGGCAGCCGTTCTCGATGGTCAGCGACTCGGTGATGACGCGGAACGCGCCGATGCGGTCGCACGGGCGGAAGCCGCGGTCGCGGTGCACGAGGCGGTCGATCTCCCGGCGCAGCAGGTCGGCGACGGCCTTGCCCTGCAGCACGCCGTGGCGCTCGTCCCAGTTGCGCCGCGGCACCGCCGCCTCGAGGCACTCGAGCGACGGCACGATCAGCGCGCAGATCGACTTCTGATCCTGACCCAGGCACACGACCTGCTCGATCAGCGGTGAGGTCTTGAGCGCGGTCTCGAGGGGCTCGGGCTCGACGTTCTCGCCGCCGGCGAGCACGATGGTGTCCTTGGCGCGGCCGGTGATCCAGACACGGCCGTCGGCGTCGACGTGGCCGAGGTCGCCGGAGTTGAACCAGCCGTCGGCATCGAGCACCTCGGCGGTCTTCTGCGGGTTCTCGTAGTAGCCGCGCATGACCTGCGGGCCGCGGATCCACAGCACGCCGGTCTGGCCGGCGGGCTGCACCACGCCGTCCGGCGTGCGGGCCTGGATCTCGGTGTCGGGCAGCGGCGGGCCGATCGTGCCGGCGATCCGGAACTCCGGACGGCGCACCGACGCGACCGGGCTGGTCTCGGTGAGGCCGTAGCCGTTCAGCAGCGGCAGGCCGATGCCGAGCAGGGTCTCGTCGACGTGCCGCGGCAGCGAGCCGCCGCCACTGACGGCGAGCCGCAGCCGGCCGCCGGTGATCGCCAGCAGGCGCTGCCGGATGCCGCCGAGGAGCTTCAGCTGCAGCCGCTGCGTCCACGTGGCGCGGCCGCTGCCGACCTCGCGGCACAGCAGCAGCACGCGCCGCAGCAGGCGGCCGCGCAGCCCCTCCATCTTCAGGGCGTAGGTGATGAGGCTGTCGTGGATCGTCTCCCAGATGCGCGGCACCGCCGCGAACACCGTTGGCGCGACCTGCTGCAGGTCCTCCTTGATGTGACGGCGGTCGGTGTAGACCAGCTGGCCGCCGGCCGTGAGCGCCAGGTAGTCCATGATGCGCTCGTACATGTGCCACGCCGGCAGCACCGACAGGAAGGTGTCGTCGCCGGTGATGTGCAGCACCTCGGTGACGGCGCGGATGTTGGCCAGCACGTTGCGGTGCGTCAGCATGACGCCCTTCGGGTCCGCGGTGGTGCCGCTGGTGTAGACGATCGTCAGCAGGTCGTCGCCGCGGACCGCCGCCGCCGCCGTTCGCAGTCGGTTCGGCGACGTCCGCAGCAGCGCCTGGCCGCGCTCGCTCAGGTCGTCGAGGCCGATCGCGCCCGCGGTGCCGGCGCGCGGCGCCAGCACGATCACGTTCTCGAGCGCCGGCAGCTCGGCGCGCCGTTCGAGCACCTGCTGCGCCAGCGCGTCGGTGTCGACGAACACCGCGCGACACCCCGAGTGACGCAGGATGAAGGTCATCTCGCCAGGCGGCGTGTCGCTGCCGCGCGGCACGTCGCAGGCGCCGATCCAGGTCACCGCCAGGTCGGTCAGCAGCCACTCGTAGCGGTTGTCGGCCAGGATGCCGATCCGGTCGCCGCGCTGGATCCCCAGCGCCAGCAGGCCGGCCGCCACCAGCTCGGCGTCCGCCAGCATCCGGCGGAAGGTGACCGGCTGCACCACGCGCGCCCGGCGTCGCGGCAGGAACACCCGTTCGCCGTGCGCCCGGACGTAGCGGTCCAGCAGCTCCGGGAAGGTCTGCGGTCCGGCGCCCTCCAGGGTGAGCCTGGCGGCGGGACCGCCCCCGGGCGGCGGATCAGGGTCTCGTGCGCTCTTGACTTCCACGGCTCGGGTCCATACGAATGTCCGCCCTCGGTCGCCGGGTCAACGGCACGCGCCGAAAAGCGCCGCCGCCGCCGACCGCGTTCTCGGACAGATCAGTCGATGGTGCGGGTGTAGCTCAGTGGTAGAGCATCACGTTGCCAACGTGAGGGTCGTGAGTTCGAATCTCATCACCCGCTCCAGTTTCGACTTCGACGTCCGATCGCCGCGGCAGGCGCCCAGACGCCACAGGCCGGGTTGGCCAGAACCCAGAGCCCTGAGAGCCGAACCCCGAGCCGGGCGAGTCCCCGAGAGCGGGCAAGACGGCCGCCCGATCCACCCGACGCGGTGATCCGTCAGCCGGGACGCTCTACGTGAATCCGCTGCAGATCGCGATCCTGCAGTTCGACGTCACGGGCGGCGGGGGCCGCCGTTGCCGATCCCGAACGATCCGGCGCTGCGGGACCTGTTCGTCTTGGCGCCGGGGGCGCAGTTCCTCGCGGGCGCCGACGCGGCCGGCCTGCTGTTCACCGGCGCGTTGTCGATCCAGGTGTTCTGGCGCCCGGGCGCCCGCGGCTCAGCGCCGCGCCACCATGACCGCGCCGTCCTGCAGCGCCCGGAACGCCAGGTCGATGCCGTGGCGCAGCCGCCACGCGCGCTGCCGGCTGTCGTGCTCCGCGGCGGCGACGTCGACGTTGAGCGCGAGGATCCGCAGCGCCGCCGGCGCGACCTCGGGGCCGGCCTCGGCGACGATGGTCTTGCAGGTGTCGGCGTAGAGCCGGGCGCACTGGCGGGTGTGCCCCTGGTTGAACAGCTCGCTGCCGCGGGCGACGGCGTCCTCGAGGGCGCGCACGGCGCCCATGCGCGACAGCCGCTCGGGCAGCAGGACGCGGTCGATGACGTGGATCACGCCGTTGCTGGCATCGAGGTCGGTCTGCAGCAGGCGCGCCTCGCCGACGCGGGCGCCGTCCTCGTCGAAGGTGATCTTCAGCGTCTTGCCGGACAGCGACTTGGCCATGCCGGCGGCGATGGCATCGCGGGCGAACACGCGGCCGGCGACGACGTGCAGCTTCAGGATCTCGACGAGCTTGCTCCGGTTCTCGGGCAGCAGCAGCATGTCGAGCGTGCCGTCCGGCAGCGCGGCGAAGGCCTGGTCGGTCGGGGCGAACACCGTGAACGGTCCGTCGCCGTCGAGCGTGTCGGCGAGACCGGCGGCTTCGACGGCGGCCAGCAGGGTCGTGAAGCGCGGGCCGTTCTTGCCCTTGGACGCCGACTTGGCGACGGCGGGGATCGTGTCGTCGCTCGGCAGCAGCACCGCGTCGACGACGTGGATCAAGCCGTTGCTGCAGGCGATGTCGGTGTCGACGACCTTGGCGCCGTCGACGCGCAGGCCGCGCAGGCTGGTGTCGAACTCGAGCTGCTGGCCGTTCAGGGTCACCGCGCCGCGCAGCCCGATGGCGTCCTTGGCGGCGACGCGGCCGGCGACGACGTGATAGGTGAGGATCGCGGTGAGGCGGTCCTTGTTCTCCGGACGCAGCAGGGTCTCGAGCGTGCCCTTCGGCAGCTTGGCGAACGCGGCGTCGGTCGGCGCGAACACAGTGAACGGTCCCTCGCCGCTCAGCGCCTCGGCGAGGCCGGCGGCCTGCACGGCCTGCACCAGCGTGCCGAACGAGCCGGCGGCGACGGCGGTCTCGACGATGGTCCGGGGTGCTTCGGGCGACGACGCCTTGGCGCCGTCGCGCTGCGCGATCGCGGTCGCGGGCGCCAGCAGGAGGAGAGAGAGTGCGGTGATGGTCTGCATGCGGGTCATGTGTCGCTCCTGGGTGAGATACCGGGTGAGCGCCGACGGTGGTCGCGAACGCGCGTTCGCCGCCGACGGGCCCGAGGTTCGTGACCTGCGACGCCGCGGATTCAGACGCGGCGCGCGCGCACCGGCGCGTGATTCCTGCATCCGATACCGCACCCACGGCGACTGCTATCCACGGCATGGAACCTCTGGGCCCGGCCTCGCGGCAGCTTCGGAGCAGTCGTCGCGGGTGCCGGGCCTCTTTCTGTTCGGGTCCCACGTCGGCGGCTGCGTCGCTACGGTGGGGCAATGCCCAGAGCCCAGACCGAACCGTTCGACGCCATCGTCCTCGGCACCGGCCAGGCCGGTCCGCCGCTCGCCGCCAAGCTGGTCGAGCACGGTCAGCGCACCGCGATCGTCGAGCGCGCCCGCTTCGGCGGCACCTGCGTCAACACCGGCTGCATCCCGACCAAGGCGCTGGTCGCCAGCGCGCGCGCGGCGCACGTGGCGCGGCGCGCCGCCGACTTCGGCGTCGTGCTCGACGGTGACGTCCGCGTCGACATGCGCGCGGTGCATCGCCGCATGCGGAAGATCTCGGCCGCGTCCAACGAGGGCCTGGAGCAGTGGCTCACCGGCATGGACGGCCTCGAGGTCGTGCGCGGCCACGCGCGCTTCCTGGCGAAGGACACGGTGCAGGTCGGCGACCGGGTGCTGCAGGCACCGAAGATCTTCGTCAACGTCGGCGGCCGCGCGGTCGTGCCGGCGGCCTTCCAGGGCGCCGGGCCGTTGACCAACGTCGGCATGCTGCAGCTCGAGGAACTGCCCGAGCACCTGCTGGTGATCGGCGGCAGCTACATCGGCCTCGAGTTCGCGCAGATGTTCCGGCGGTTCGGCAGCGCGGTCACCGTGTTCGAGAAGGGCGACCGGCTGATCGCGCGCGAGGACGAGGACGTCAGCCGCAGCGTGCGCGAGCTGCTCGAGGCCGAGGGCATCGACCTGCGCACCGGCAGCGACTGCCTCGCCGCCGAGCGGGCCGGGAATCGCGTGACGGTGCGCGCCCGCTGCGCCGACGGCGAGCAGCGCGTGGCGGGCACGCACCTGCTGGTCGCCGTCGGCCGCCGGCCGAACACCGACGACCTCGGCTGCGACGCGGCCGGCGTCGAGCTCGACGACCGCGGCTTCGTCCGCGTCGACGACACGCTGCGCACCAGCCAGGACGGCATCTGGGCGCTCGGCGACTGCAACGGTCGCGGCGCGTTCACCCACACGAGCTACCACGATCACGAGGTCGTCGCCGACCAGCTGTTCGGCGACCGCCGCCGCAAGGTCACCGACCGGGTGCCGTGCTACGCGCTCTACGTCGATCCGCCGCTCGGCCGCATCGGCATGACCGAGCGCCAGGCGCGCGAGTCCGGGCGCAAGGTCCTGATCGGCACGCGGCCGATGCAGAAGGTCGGCCGCGCCTTCGAGCGCAGCGAGACCCACGGCGCGATCCGGATCCTCGTCGACGCCGACAGCGAGCGGATCCTCGGCGCGTCGGTGCACGGCGTCGAGGGCGACGAGGTCGTGCACGTGCTGCTCGCGACGATGTACGCGGACGTGTCGTACCGGGTGCTGGCCGAGGCGGTGCACATCCACCCGACGGTGTCGGAGCTGCTGCCGACGGTGCTACAAGGGTTGGAGCCGCTGGAGTGAACGGGACCGGCCGGATCCCCGCGCGCACCACGGTGTCGTGGGCGTGGTTCTGGGTCGTCTACGCGGTGGGCCCGGGTCTCGCGTCGTTGGCCTACGGGGCCTGGACCCTCCAGTCCACGGCCCCCTCCAGCGGGCTCGCCGCGCTGGTGGCACTGGTGGCGATGGCCGCGCTCTACGGCCAGTTCCTGGCCGCAGGCCTAACGTGCATGCTCGCCGTCCTGCTGGCCGACGGCGACCGTCGGCGGCCCGAGTTTCTGCTGCTCCTCCTCTACTGGGTGGCAGCCGGCTGGTTCGCGCTGGCCGGCGACGTCGAGCTGCTCGATCGGGCCCACACCTGCCTCGCGGTCGCCCTGGCGATCCCGGTCGTGGCCTTCGCTCGGTGGTGCGGGCGTCGCCTGGGCGCCTAGCCCGGCGCGTTCGCGGCCACCAGGATCACGTCCGCCATCAGCGGCGCGCAGGCGTAGCCGACGCCCGCGCGGCGGCGTTCGTCGAAGTCACGTGCGACCGCGTCGAGCTCCGCCGACGAGATCAGGCCCTGGTCGAGCAGCCGCAGGGGATAGGTGCGGAAGAAGGTCTCGATCCAGCGCCACACCGGCGTGTCCGGCGCGCCGGCGCGCGCCACCGGCTCGAACGACGCGACGCGCAGGCCGCACTCGGCGGCGAGTCCGGGCAGCCGTTCGGCGAGGTCGATGTGGCCGCCGCCGAGCTCCCAGCTGCGCATGCAGGCCGCGACCGCGCGGTCGAACGGCGCGCTCCGCGGCACGAGCTTCATGGCCGCCCAGTCGAGGTACTCCTGGCACATCACGACGCCGCCGGGGCGCATCGCGGCGGCGACGCGCCGCAGCGCGGCGGCCGGGTCGGGCAGCCAGCACAGCAGCCAGCGCGAGTAGGCGGCGTCCAGCGAACGCGTCGGCAGGTCGAGGGTCTCGACGGCGCCGAGGCTCGGCTCGACGTGGCGCAGGCGACGGTGGTCGAGTTCGCGCTGCAGGGAGGCGAGGTAGCGCTCGCTGGTGTCGCGCGCGAGGACGCGGCCCGTCGGACCGACGGCGTCCGCCAGCTGCAGGGACGTGAAGCCCGGACCGCAGCCGAGGTCGAGCACGCGCTGGCCGGCGCGCAGGCCCGCGCGCTCGAACAGGCGATGGGCGTGCCCGGCCCAGCACTGGTGCTGCTGGCGCAGGCGCTCCAGCTCGGCGTCGTCGGTGCCGAGGATGTAATCGCGATCGTCGCTCATTCGCCGCCCGACGATACTCGCGGACCCGGCGCCGTCGTTCGGATTCGCGCGCGGCAACTCGCCTCACCGCGTCGATTCACCCGTTGTCTCACTGGGGGCGGCGGTCGGCCTGCAGCCGCGCCAGCACCGCGCGGCGTGCGTCGTCGTCGAGCGCGCCCCAGGCCGCGATCTCGGCGACCGTTCGGCCGCAGCCGGTGCAGGTGGCGCCCGCGGCGTCGAGCTCGCAGACGCCGATGCACGGCGACGGCACGGCGGCCGGGCGCGCGCAGCGGGCGCAGATGCACACCCTGCCGCGGTCGCGCGCAGGGATCGCGGCGATCGCCGCCGGGTCGATGGCCGCGTCGAAGCACCAGCAGGTGGCGGCGCCGCGCGCCGCGCCGCAGCGGTTGTCGGCGCCGCACAAGGGGCAGCG
The DNA here is from genome assembly GCA_050245995.1 of Planctomycetota bacterium. Lineage (GTDB taxonomy): Bacteria > Planctomycetota > UBA1135 > UBA1135 > UBA2386 > JBFWWV01. The sequence goes on from JBFWWV010000007.1 coordinate 37,240, forward strand.
CGTCGCGTCGCCGTCGGCCGGCGGCGTCATCGGGCGTCGTCCGCGCACAGGCGCCGGCGCAGGGCGTCGACGTCGGCGGCGAGCAGCCGTTCGATCGTCCAGCCGAACAGGTTCTGCGCGCAGATCCCGCGCCGCAGCGCGCGCCAGGTCGCGCGCGGCCAGAACGGCGCGCCGAGCGCCACCGCGAGGAACCGGTCGATCCAGAACGGCAGGTTCCAGCCGCAGCCGCCGCTGGCGAGCTCCCACGCCGCGGTCTCGACCTCGCCGCGCAGCGTCGTCGGGTAGCCGAGCAGCGCGTGGTGCAGGTCGTGCGCGACCAGCGCGCGCTTGAGCCCCCAGAGCGGGATCAGCGGCACCAGGCGGCTGCCGAAGCGGATCCGCGCCCACGACAGGCCGAGCCATTCGTCGACGGTGGTGGTGCCGGGGCACAGGTCGCCGTGGGCGATGTGCTCGGCGAGGAGGTCGCGGGCGATCATCCGTGGCACTCTAGCCTGTCGAGAGGCGCGCTGCATCGCCGCGGGGTACGCTGCGTCCGCCGTGGATCCGCACCTCGGGCAGCGGAAGCAGGACGCGGTCGCGTTCCACACCCTGATGTTCCACGACTGCCGGCCGCGGGAGGCGGTCGAGCGCTTCGTCGGCGACTCGTACACCCGGCACAACCCGGAGGTCGCCGACGGCAAGGAGGCGTTCGTCGAGTACTTCGAACGGATGGCGCGCGAGTACCCGGGCAAGCGTGTCACGGTGAAGCGGGTGATCGGCGAACGCGACCCGGTCGTGCTGCACTGCCATCAGCACTGGCCGGGAGACCGCGACTACGCCGGCATCGACATCTTCCGGTTCGACGCGGACGGGCGCATCGTCGAGCACTGGGACGTGCTGCGGGTCGTCCCGGACACCGCGAAGAACGACAACGGCATGTTCTGAGCCGGGCGGCCGACGAGCGGCAGGCCGGTTCCCGATGGACGGCCGCGGTGGCGTGCGGCACGTTGTGGCGATGGCGAGTGAAGCGCGGGATCCAGCTCCGGACGATCCGTTGTCGACCGCGGCCTGGGCCGCCGCGCGCGGCGCCAAGTGGGCCGCGCACATAGCCGGCATGGAGGCGATGCTGGCGCCGGTCGACGCCCCGCTGGTCGCGGCGCTCGCGCTGGACCGCCCGTGCCGCATCGCCGATCTCGGCTGCGGCGGCGGCGCGACGTCGCTGGCGATCCTCGACCGCGCGCCGGCCGGCAGCCGCGTGCACGGCGTCGACATCTCGCCGGACCTGATCGCGCACGCGCGCGGCCGCGCGCCGGCCGGCGCCGCGGTCGCGTTCGAGTGCGCGGACCTCGCCCCGGCGGCGCCGCCGGGCGGACCGTTCGAACGGCTGGTGTCGCGCTTCGGGCTGATGTTCTTCGACGAGCCGCCGGCCGCGTTCGCCAACCTCGCGCGCTGGCTGCTGCCCGGCGGCCGGTTCGCGTTCGCGGTCTGGGCCGCGCCCGCGGACAACGCGTGGGTCGCGTCGGTGCGAGAGGTCGTCGCCGGGATCGTCGACGTGCCGCGCACGCCGCCGGACGCGCCGGGCCTGTTCCGCTACGCGGATCCCGCCGGCCTCGTCGTGCTGCTGCAGCGCAGTGGCTTCGCCGAGGTCGAGGTGTCGCCGTGGCGCGGCGACCTGCGCATCGGCGGCGGCCTGCCGGCGGCCGACGCGGCGACGTTCGCGCTGGCCGCCTTCGCCAACTTCGGCGAGCTGCTGGCGGCCGCTGGCGCCGAAGCCGGGCGTCGCGCGCACCGGGAGCTGGCGCAGCGGTGGCACGCCGCCGAGCGCCGGGGCGAGGTCGCGCTGCCCGCGTGCGTGCACGTGCTCACCGGCTCGGTCGCACGGTAGCCGCCGGTCGGCCGGCCGTCGGGGCCGCCGCGGCGGACCTGCGCTGGAAAGGTCCCAGGCGACGCCTACCATCGCGGGCCGCGCGCCCGTAGCTCAGTTGGATAGAGCACCGCTTTCCTAAAGCGAGACCGTGGGGAAGTCCGAGCTAGTCGGTGATAGCGCGACGTAGCCGAACCTGCGTTCGTGCCACACTTTCGGGGCAGGCTCGAACAACCGAGTTCGCCCGAGATAACCGCACCGACCTTCCTGTGACCTTCCCATGGCGCGCGCGAAGACCAAGCTGACCCAGGCCCGATTGAAGAAGGCCGCCGTTGGCACCATCGAGTGGGACGGCGAGCTGCGCGGCTTCGGCTGCCGCATCACCGCCGGCCCGACGTTTACATTCATCGCGCAGCGCGACCAGCACGGCCGCACCAAGCGCCTGACCTTCCCCGAGAAGGGCCTGGACGCCCTGCACCGCGCCCGCGAGTGGGCGCGCGAGGAGCTGCGCCTGCTGGGCAAGGGCCACCGCGGCGCGCGCGTCACGCTGCGGCAGGCGCTCGAAGAGCACGTGAGCGACATGCAGAACAAGGAGTGCACGCCGCGCGCCATCGCCACGCTGCGCGACCGGGTCGAGCGATACGGCGCTCGCCTGCTGGACCGCGACATCCAGTCGCTGGAGCCTATCGAGCTGCGCGAGCTGCACCGCGACCTGACCGAGCACGGCAAGTACGCCGCGAACAACGGGCTGCGGGCCGTGCGGGCCGTCCTGAACACCGCGGCGAAGCTGCACGCACACCTGCGCCGCGACCTGACCAGCGCGGTGACCTACCACAAGCAGCGGCGGCGCCAGGAGCCCATCGAGGACTTGGCCGCGTGGTGGACCGCCGTGGACGAGCTGTCGAACCCGATCCGCCGCGACCTGTGGCTGTTCATCCTGTTCACCGGCCTGCGCCGCGACGACGCGAAGACGGTGGAGTGGGACCACATCAACTGGCCGGCCGGCACGATTCACCGCCCGCGGCCGAAGGGCGGCGTCGACCACGCCTTCACCGTCCCGCTGTCGCGGTTCGCGCTGGACCTGCTGCGGAACCGCAAGGCCACCAACCCGCCGGACCAGGGCTACGTCTTCCCGGCGTTCACCAAGCGCGGCACGTCGCACATCGTGACCGTCCAGGAGTACGTCTACGCCGAGATCGACGGCAAGGTGCGGAAGGTGTCGCACCCGGTGCTGAAGAGTCCGCACCGGCTGCGCGACACGTTCGCCACGTTCGCGCACAGCGCGCAGGTCGACCCGATCACCCTGAAGGTGCTGATGAACCACCGGCTGCCCAACGACGACGTGACCGCGGGCTACATCCGTCCGACGATGGAGATCCTGCGCGCCGGCATCGAGAAGATCAGCAGCAAGCTGCTGGAGACCGCCGGGCGAGCCGGCTACGTTCCGCAAGCAGCAAGCGCCCGTAGCTCAGCCGGATAGAGCAGCTCTTTCCTAAAGAGCAGGTCACAGGTTCGACTCCTGTCGGGCGTACCACCAGCTCGAAGGGGACGATGCGGCCCGTGCGGACCGTTGCGGACCCGACGCGCCACGTCATGCCGAACGGGGATGAGCAATGGTCGAACCAAGCAGCGCCAAGACAAGATCGACGCCACGAAGAAGGCGTTGAAGGCGGTGGTCGACATCAAGGTTGCGGCGCTATCGCGTGCCGACGAGTTGCCCAAGGGGGCGAACTTCGCCGACGCGGTGCCTCACTTCCTGCGTATGCAGGGGGTGTTCACCGAGCTGCACGGGCGCGACATCACGCGCCTGACCTCCGAACATCTTGATCAGGTCAACCAAGCGTGCGGCCAGTTCCAGGCGCACGTTCATAAGATCACGCAGTTCGACATCAACTCGGCACAGTTGGTGGACGCGTGCCGCAACATCAACGCGGAGATCGCGGGGGCGTACGACGCTATTATGAAGCCGCTGATCCTGCCGCTGGCGTTCACAGCCACGCAGCAGACCGACTTCCTTCAGATCGAGCGGCAAGCCAAGGGCTTCTACACGGACCTGAAGACGAAGCACGACGAGATGGCGGCTTTCATCGAGAAGGCCAAGGTCGACGCGGAACAGGCGCTCAACGCTGTCCGCGAAGTGGCAGCGGAAGCCGGCGTGGCTTCGAACGCGCAGATTTTCGATGCTGAAGCCAAGGCCCGCGCCGACGCTGCCCAGCAGTGGCTGACTTGGACTGTTGGAATGACGGTCCTGACCGCGCTGGCCGCTACGCTCGCGGTCATCGTCGTCTTCTACTGGACTCCGCAGACCGTGCCGCAGGCGATCCAGTACACCGTCAGCAAGCTGATCCTGCTGTCGGTGCTCACGTTGGCCACGGTGTGGTGCGGCAAGAACTACCGGTCGCAGAAGCACAACGAGACGCTGAACCGGCATCGCGCGCACGCGCTGATGACGTTCCAGGCGTTCGTTTCGGGGACCAAGGATCCGAACGTCAGCGACGCAGTGCTGGTCCAGGCGTCGCATGCCGCGTTCCAGGGTCGACCGACCGGCTACGAGGCCATGAACGACAGCACGTCGAACGCCTCGCCGTTCGTCGACATTGTCGCCAAGACCGCCGGCAAGGCGGTGACCAGCAGTGGAACATAGGCTGATCTCCTGGAACCACACCGAGGGCGAAGATGGTCACGAAGAAGTTGTCGTTGCGCGGCCTCGCCAAGTACATGACGGCCAGCCCACACGTGCAGCGGAAGATCCTGCACGAGTTCAAGTATCCCAACCAAGCCGCGGCGGCGGCGATGCGGCACTACTACGTGCCCGCCACCGAGGCGATCACCCTGCACCACGCAGACGACCGCGGGGCGGACTGGCTGCGCCAGCGCGCCGCGGTATTCGACGCCCAGGCTGCAGCCGAGGCGCAGGCCGGCCGCGCGCGCAAGCTCGCCAGCAACGCCAAGGCCCTGCGCCACTACGCGAGGAACTTCGCGGACCGCGAGTTCACAATGCGGAAGCAGCCGTCCTGGCGGCTCACCTACGGCGACGTGATCATCTCGGTGCGCCCTGACCTGCACGTGGTCGAGAACGGGAAGGTGAAGGTGATCAGGCTCGGGTTCCTCTCGCAGGCCCCGGACCCGCGCGCCGTGAGGATCGAGACCCAGTGCCTGTTCGAGGCCGCGGCGCCGGCGCTCGGGCTGACCAGCTCGCAGGTGCTGCACTTCGACGTGCCGCGCGCATCGGTCACGAGGGGCGCCCGTCTCGGCGCCCGGCTGGCCAAGGACATCGAGGCGACGTGCGCGACCATCTCGACCTTGTGGGACAGCATCTGATGGACGCCTCCGCTGGACTGACCAAGATCCTCGACGTGCTGAAGCTGTCGGCCACGCCGGCGCTGGCCGTCGCGTTCGCGTGCGGCGTGCTGCTGTTCGGCGGCGACGCGCTGACGGCCACGCTGGGCATGACCGAGGTGATGCCGACGATCCGGCCATGGGTCGGCGCCGGCTTCGTCGTGGCCGTCACGCTGCTGTTCGCGTTCGCCGCGACCGGCCTGGGCAGGTGGATCAAGAAGCGGCACATGTGGTTCGTGAATGAGCGGCGCCTGCAGCGGCAGCTCCACCGTCTCGCCCCGGACGAGCAGGAGGTGCTGGCCCGGTTCCTGTTGGAGCGGCGCAAGTGCCTCACGTTCGACGTGAAGGACGGGCTGTCCCAGGGGCTGGCCGCCGCCAAGATCCTGTTCCGATGGTCCAGCGTGGGCGACGCCGTCGACGGCTTCGACTTCTCGATCCAGCCTTGGGCGTGGACCTACCTCAACAAGCACCCCGAACTCGTGATCAAGGACCCGGCCAAGCTCACGCTGCTCGCAGAGCGCACGGCGATCTCCGACATGGAGGGGTTCGACGAGGGCCGTGCGCCTTGGAACGACGACGACCACGGCATGCCCCGGATGCCGTGGGACTACGAACGCGACAAGCGGCGCTGGCGACGGTCGCAGTAGACGATGAGGTGCACGCCGCGACCGACCCGCTGCCACCCCGGCCGTGGCGACCCCACGACCCTGCGCGCCATCGTGGACGCCTACATCCGCGACAAGCGCGGCGCCGCCGCGCGCGAGATGAAGTTCTACGCCGGCCGGCGGACCCTGGCGCACGCCCTGGAGGCCGCCGCGGGCTGCCTGATGCCCGATGGCAAGCGGCACCCCCACCGCCACATTCCCGGCGCGGCGCTCCAGGAGGCCTCCCAGCGGCTCCACGGCGTCGACCTCGCGGCGGAACGAATAGACGCAGCGAGGCGCGAGCGGATGGGCCGACCTCGCCTGATTACTCGCCGGCCCTTGACAGACTGCCGGCGCCTTGCGAGCCTCAAGGCTGGAGTTCGGTGTGCGTGAACTCGGCAAGGCGGACCTCGATTCCAACCTGAATGATCCTCCCGTTGCGGTAATGAGCGAATCCAGCCTGACACCGCAGGGCATTACTGGCGACTTGGCCTGGACGGCTCTAGTGCTGTTCGTCATATGGTGCGTCGCGGACTACTGCCACGTGACTTTTCTTGGCGGTAGCTACCAGGTGCGCCCGCCTTGGTTCGTATTCGTCGGTATCGCTGTTGTCGTCTTCTTGGTCCACTTCGCACTCTCTAAACAACACAGAGTTGGTAGTGCCATAGTAGTATCCGTCGTGTCGCTTCTGGTGGCCAGCCTTGCGATAGGAACCGCGGGCCTATACTTCCATTTGTGGATCGGCGGAGGCAGCTAGACAACGTCGTCAACCGTAATAATGGCATAGCGCCCGCCCAAGCGTTCTTCCGAACCCGCCTCACACTCACGGCAGTCGCCAGCGCCACGGCACACGGCAGATCAAGCGCTCAAGCCATCTAGCGTCGACCCCACGGTGAGCCGAATGTGTCCTGCATTGGCGTTGGTGACGGCCATGCAGGGGGAGCGCTGTAGGGAGGTGGAAACAATCCCTGCGGTCCCTCTACGCCGCGCAGGCCTCGATCACGGATTGGAACTCCACCAAGCTGACCTGCCCAGCAGGCAAATGTCCGGCAGTTCGGGCCGGTAGGGAACCATCCCTCGTGGATGTGTGGCCATTGACTAACCGTGCTATTGTTGACCTTCGCCACGCATGGATCTGCCTTTCCAGACTCACAGTCAGCGCACTTGATCGCCACCGTCGTGAAACATGAGGCGGGTTGCCCGGGTTGGGCTGGTATGCATGCGGCCCCCCCAGTACTCATCAAGGCCGGCCTGAACTCCTCCGGTATCACCGTGGCATCGCGGTAGATCCTTGTGTTGTTGATCGACTGACCCCCAATGGCACCTGGGCCATCTTCATATGTTGACATGCCACCATCGCAGTGAAACACGGCGACCAGGCAATGTGTCTCTAGCCCGAGCCAACTGTGTGTCGGCCGGCACAAGACAGCCACACAACATCCGGCCTTCTTTGGCTCAGGATCCCCTCCACCGCCTGTTCCGGCTGTTCCCGTTGGAATGCTCGGCATGGTGAGGGTTGGGCACAGAGGATTGCTCGCACAGTTGGTGGCGTAATCCCCACAAGACCCGGCCAGGCATGCATTCAATCTGCGCAGGAACTCTCTGTGATTGCCCTCTGCCCCGATAACGGCTAGCGTCAGGCATGTTTGGCAACTCATTGCCAATGTGAGGCACCCTGGTGGACACTCAGGCGGTTGCGGCTCGCCGGTCGGAGGATCCCCTGGCACAGTAGGTCGGCCCTTCGGTCTTTCCGGATCCTGGGTTCCAGTGGGACCGTAGGGTGGTGGAGGGTCGCCAGCCACAGTAGGCCGACCTCCACCGCTCCTCTCACACGGCAAACATTCGCGTAGATCAGAATCAAAGCAAACGGAATTGCCTGATCGATAGCCGCACATGCGTCCGCGGCCAGGGACATTGCAGCACCACAAGTCAGACCCTGTCCCGCCGGGCCCCGCCCGTTCCTGACTCCCGGAACCCGTCGATCCACCGTCCATCAGATTGCCGTCATAGTCGTTGACTTGCAGCTCACCGGATCCATCACATGAGTCCGCACAGCCACACGAACCACCACTGCAATTGCCCGAGCAACCACACGCCCCCCGACACCCACAAGAACTGGCGCGGCAATCCCAGGTCCCATCGGGCAGGAAATCGATAGATGCACTGCTCGGCATCGGCGCGCAGCTGGTCGGTGCCCGGTCTGATCTGACCCTCGGTGACGTCACCGCTCGGCAGCGCGTGGTTCCTCAGGATCATCAGGTCCTCCGGCTGCGCGCGCGCTCGCTAGCGGCCGTCGATGCCCTTGCCGGCCAGGATGCCGGGGACGCACTTCTCGATGCGCGACACTCGTGTCTTCGACTGCTTCGCGCCGGTGAAGTGGAGCACGTAGCCGCGCTGCCGCCCGGGCGTCAGCGCGCGGAACGCGCGCGCCAGCTCGCGGTCCTTCGCGAGCGCCTGCCTGAGCTCCTCCGGCAGCTGCGTCGCCGCCACCGCGGGAGGAGCGACCTCGCGGCCGGACTGCGCGACGGCGATCGCCTGCTTCACGTAGGACCGGACCACGGTCTTCCGGATCTGCGTCGCGGCGGTGAACTCGAGCCGCAGCGCCGACCGCGAGTTCGGGCCCTGGGAGCGCAGCAGGCCGTGCGTGTCGTCGAGCAGGGCGCCCTGGAAGAACATCAGTGCGCAGTGCGCCTTGAAGGGTTGGAGGATCGCCAGGTTGCGGCCCGAGGACGCGTAGCACGGCTTGCCCCACTTCAGACTCTCGTCGAGGCCGCAGTCGAGCAGGATCGCGCGCAGCGTCCGGAGCTCGTCCTGCCACTGCGGGGCACGGCGGAGGAACGCGTCGACGTCGCGGTTGGTCGTGGCCATCGGCGGCGGCGATCCTAGCCGGTCGACCGGGCGCGGCGAGGTCCGGACACCTGCCGCCCGGGAGATCCCTTGCGTCCGGGGCGGCGGCGCGGGATGACCCTGCCAGCGCCCCGCGCAACCGCCGCCCATGACCGATCCCGCCGACTGGAAGACGCCGTTCCGCCAGGTCCACATCTTCGCCAACCTGACCGAGGCCGAGGTCGATCGGCTGCTCGAGCAGGCCGAGCGACGCAGCTACGGTGACGGCGAGGTGCTGTTCGCGGAGGGTGACCCGCGCGCGCGGCTCCTGCTGATCACGCGCGGCCGCGTCGAGCTGACGCGGGTCGACGCCTACGGCACGCCGCGGCGGGTGGTGACGCTGGTGCGCGGCGACCTGCTGGGGGAGGGCATGCTGATCGAGCGGTCGGTGCACTCGACGACGGCGGTGGCGCAGGGGCCGGTCGAGGTGGTGTTCCTGCACCGCGATCGGCTGCGTGCGTTCGTCGGCGACGACCCGGCGCTCGAGAACCGGATGCTGGGCAGCCTGCTGGCCGAGGTCGTCGGCCGCGTCGACCAGCTGCTGTTCCGCACCAGTGGCGTGACGCACGCGTTCTCGACCGGGCGCACGCGCACCGAGCACGACCTGCTCGGCGACGGGCAGGTGCAGGCCGAGGCGTACTTCGGGCTGCAGACGATGCGGGCGCTCAGCAACTTCGACATCGGCGGCGTGCGCCTGAACGCCTACCCGAACCTGATCAACGCGCTGGCGATGGTCAAGAAGGCGTGCGCGCTGGCCAACGCCGAGTGCGCGGCGATCACCGACGAGCAGGCGCGCGCGATCGCCGAGGCCGCCGACGAGGTGATCGCCGGCAAGCTGCACGACTACTTCGTCGTCGACGTGCTGCAGGGCGGCGCCGGCACGTCGACCAACATGAACGCCAACGAGGTGCTGGCCAACCGGGCGCTCGAGCTGCTCGGGCGCGAGAAGGGCGACTACGAGCACCTGCACCCGAACAACCACGTCAACTGCTCGCAGTCGACCAACGACGTCTATCCGAGCGCGCTGAAGCTCGGGATGGTGCTGAGCAGCCAGCGGCTGATCGACGCGGTGCAGGAGCTGATCGCGGCGATGGAGGACAAGGGCGTCGAGTTCGCCCAGGTCGTGAAGATGGGGCGCACGCAGCTGCAGGACGCGGTGCCGATGACGCTGGGGCAGGAGTTCCGCGCGTTCGCGCGCAGCCTGCGCCAGGAGCTCGACGCGCTCGAGCGCACGCGGCGCGAGCTGCACGTGCTCAACCTCGGCGGCACCGCGATCGGCACCGGGCTCAACACGCCCAAGGGCTACCGCGACCGCGCCATCGCGCACCTGCGCAAGATCACCGGCCTCGACCTGACGCTGGCGCAGGACCTGATCGAGGCGACGCAGGACACGCAGGCGTTCGTGATGTTCTCGTCGTCGCTCAAGAGCCTCGCCGTCAAGCTGTCGAAGATCTGCAACGACCTGCGCCTCCTGTCGTCGGGGCCGCGCGCCGGGCTCGGCGAGATCCAGCTGCCGCCGCGGCAGCCGGGGTCGTCGATCATGCCCGGCAAGGTCAACCCGGTGATCCCCGAGGTCGTCAACCAGGTCGCGTTCCGCGTGATCGGCAACGACCTGGCGGTGACGCTGGCCGCCGAAGCCGGGCAGCTGCAGCTCAACGTGATGGAGCCGGTGATCGCCGCCAGCATCCTCGAGTCGCTGAAGATCCTGGCCAACGCGGTGCTGACGCTGCGGCACAACTGCGTCGGCGGCATCGTCGCCAACGCGGCGCAGTGCCGCGGCTACGTCGAGAACAGCATCGGCCTGGTCACCGCGCTGGTGCCGGAGATCGGCTACGAGCTGTCGACGCAGGTCGCGGCCGAGGCGCTCGAGAGCGGCAAGAGCGTCGCCTCTGTGCTGCAGGGGCGCGGGCTGCTGAGCGACCGCGTCCGCGAGCGGATCCTGCCCGAGCGCATGGCCAACCCGGAGTGACCAGCGACCGATGACCCGCCACCTCCGCGCCATGCGCGCGCGCGACCGCGACGAGCACCACCGCGCCGCCACGCCGCTCGAGCTGTTCTTCGACCTGGTGGTCGTGGTCGCGATCGCGGCGGCCGCGCACGGGCTGCGGCACGAGGTCGCCCACGGGCACGCGGCGCAGGGCATCGTGCTGTTCCTGATGGCGTTCTTCGCGGTGTGGTGGCCGTGGAACCTGTTCACGTGGTTCGGGTCGGCGTTCGACAACGACGACGCCGGCTACCGCGTCAACGTGATGGCGCTGATGTTCGGCGCGATGTGCGTCGCGGCGGCGGTGCCGGGGTTCTTCGCCGAGCGCACGCTGGGCTGGGTCTGGGGCGGCTACGTGATCATGCGCACAGCGTCGGTGGTGCTGTGGCTGCGCGCCGGCCGCGCCAACCCGGGGTTCCGGCGCACGGCTGCGCGCTACGCGGTGGGGCAGGTGATCGTGCAGACGCTGTGGGCGTTGCTGGTGTTCGGCACCGATCCGGACAGCACGCTGTTCTTCGCCGGGTTCGCGGGCGGCGTGGCGCTCGAGCTGCTGGTGCCGTGGTACGCCGAGCACGCGACGCCGACCAGCTGGCACCGGCACCACGTCATCGAGCGCTTCGGGCTCTTGAACATCATCGTGCTCGGCGAGGTGCTGCTGGCCTGCACGCAGGCGATGGAGCCGGCGATCGCGCACGGGCTGCACGGGTCGATGCTGGTGGTGCCGCTGGGCGGCGCCGCGATCGCGCTGTCGATGTGGTGGCTGTACTTCGCCGAGCCGGACCACCTGCGGACGGTGGAGCTGCGGCACGCGTTCCTATGGGCCTACGGCCACTTCCTGGTGTTCGCGGCCGGCGCCGCGGCGGGCGCCGGGCTCGGCGCGATGGTCGATGTGGCCGCGGCCGCCCACGGCGAAGGACACGCCGACGCGCACGGGTCGGCGATCGGTCTCGCCGTGTCGATCCCGGTCGGGCTCTACGTCGCCGGGCTGTGGCTGGTGCGCGACCGCTGCGCGCTGTCGGCGACCGAGGGCAGCGTGCAGCTGGTGTTCGCGGTGGCGCTGGCGGCCAGCGGCCTGCTGCCGGACGAGCCGGTGCCGGCGCCGCTGCCGACCGCGGCGCTGCTGGTCACGTGCCTGGTGGTGCGGCTGCGGCGCCGCGGCGCCTGACGCGCGTCACTTGCCGTCGTCGTCCTTCGCGGCGTCTTCCTTCGGGGCGCCCGGCACGCGCACCAGCGCGGTCGCGTGCAGCGCGTCGAAGCGCACGTCGAGGTGCAGCGTCGTGTGGTCCTTGTCGCCGGTCGGCTGCAGGTCGATGCACAGGTGCTCGAAGCGTTCGCCGGGCCGCACCTCGGTCGCCAGCACCAGCGCCGCGTCGGTCACGTCGCGGCTGAAGCGGCCGTCGGTGTCGAGGATCAGCTCCCAGCCGTCGTCCGCGGTCTTGCGGACCTTCAGCGAGTAGTCGCCGGCGGCGACCGCGCGGCCGCCGATCTCGAGGTCGGCGGTCGTCGAGAACGCGGCGCCGGCGAGGTGCCAGGCCTGCCCGGGCTGCATCGCCGCGGCGGCTTCCTTGCGGAACGTCACCGTCTGGTACTGCACGGTGACCGTCACGTCCTCGGCGACTCGGCACTCGAGGCGCTTGGGGAAGTGCGGATGCGGCAGCGGCAGCGGCAGCGGCAGCGGCCGCGGCGTGGGCGCGGCGGTGGCGACGAGGACGGCAGCCGCGCCGGCGAGCGCGGCGAACAGGGAGGAGGCGATGGCCATGCGCGCCAGGATAGCCCCCGGTCGCGGCGGTCGCGGGGTCGGACCACGCGCCGGGCGCTGCGTTTCGCCTGGCGTCGGCCGGCCGTGCGACGCGGATCCTGCGCGGCCGCCGCTACGGCAGCTGCGGCCGCATCAGCTCGACGACCGGGGCGCCGCCCTGCAGCAGCACCAGCCGGTCGCCGTGCAGCTCGGCGGTGTCGGCGCGTTCGAGCGCGCCGAGGAAGTCCTGTTCGAGCTGCATCGCCTGCGGCGCGCCCGCCATGCGCGTGCCGGCGAACGGTCCGGCGCGCCACTGGCCGCGGCCGAGCGCGGTGGCGTCGAGCGTGCCGCGGTAGCGGTTGACGCCGGCGTTGCCGTGGACGCTGCCGTCCTGGCCGACGGTCATGGTCGGGATCCGCGCGCCGGCGGGCACCGGCGCCGCCAGCTGCCAGGAGCCGGTGAGGTCCGGCAGCCGCGCGGGGCGCGGGACCGGTGCGCCGGCGCATGCGCAGAGCGCAGCCGCGGCGAAGAGGGACGCGATGAGGGACTTCATCACTTGGTCTCCAGTTCGAGCTCGGTGAACGCCGTCTCGGCGTTGCTCGCACCGTAACCCCAGGCGTGCAGCGCGCGCCACTCCGGAGGCAGCGGCGCCTCGACGCGCCGCCCGGCGGCCTCCGCGACCACCGTGTGCGCCGCCGGGTCGAAGGTGATGCGCAGCGGCACCGCGGCGCCGTCCGCGAGCGCGGCGGCAGGCAGCTCGACGCCGGCGCGCTCCTGCATGTCGCCCGGACCGGCGATCCGCAGCCGCTTGCTGCCGAACGCGACCTGCACGCGCAGCAGCGCCGCGCGCGGGTCGGCGGAGCCCGACAGCAAGACGTGGCCGTTGCGCAGCTGGCGGCCGGGCAGCGCGCGCAGCGCGGTGGTCAGCACCGTGGTGCCCGCGCGGTCGCCGGTGTGCAGCAGGTAGCCGCCGGTGGCGTTGGCCCACACCTGCCACCCGGTGTCGGTGCGCAGCGTGCGGGCGATGCCGGCGGTGATCGGGAACGCGCCGTCGCCCAGCGTGCCGGTGTCGTCGCGGTACTCGGCGCGCAGCGCCGCGAGCCGCTGCTCGAGGCCTCTCCGGACCTCGGCGTAGGCCGGGTCGTCGGCGACGCTGCGCAGCTCGTCGGGGTCCTGCTGCAGGTCGAACAGCTCCCACTCGTCCCACTGCGGCTCGTAGTAGCGGATCAGCTTGTAGCGGTCGGTGCGGACGCCGTAGTGCGCCGGCACCATGTGCGTCGCCTGCGACTCGTAGTAGTGGTAGTAGATCGCGTCGCGCCAGTCGCCGGGCGCCTCGCCCGCGAGCAGCGGCACCAGGCTGCGGCCGTGCACGTCGGGCGGGATCGGCACGCCGGCGAGGTCGAGGAACGTGGGCCCGTAGTCGATGTTCTGCACCAGCGCGGTGACCTCGCGGCCGGCGCCGACGTGGCCGGGCCAGCGCACCAGCAGCGGCATGCGCAGGCTCTCGTCGTACATCCAGCGCTTGTCGTACCAGCCGTGGTCGCCGAGGTAGAACCCCTGGTCCGACGAGTAGATCACGATCGTGTTGGCCTCGACGTCCGGGTGCGCGCGCAGCCAGTCGAGCAGGCGGCCCACGCTGCGGTCGACGCCGTGCACGCAGCGCAGGTAGTTCTTGATGTAACGCTGGTACTTCCAGCGCACGAGCTCGCGGCCGGTCGGCGCCGCGCGCCGGAACGCCTCGTTCTCCTCGGCGAACGCGGCCTCGTACACCGCGCGCTGCTCGGGGTCGAGCCGGTCCATGATGCCGTCGAACCAGCGGTCGGGCCCTTCGAGGTGCGCGCGCTCGGCGTCGGTCGGCGGCACCATCAGGTCGTAGTGCAGGTACATGTGCCGCGCGATCTCCATCTCGGTCGCGCGCGCGGCGCGGGTGCGGCCGGCGTAGTCGTCGAACAGCGTCGCCGGCTCGGGGATCTCCTGGTCGCGGTACAGCGCGAGGTCTTCGGGCGCGGGCATCCACTCGCGGTGCGGCGCCTTGTGCTGGCACATCAGCAGGAACGGCCGCTCGCCGGCGTCCCCCGCGGCCTCGCCGAGCCAGCGGTCGAGCCAGCCGATCGCCAGGTCGGTGGTGACGTCGGTGGCGTGGCCGTGCACGCGTTCGCGGCCGTCCGGGCCGAGGAAGTCGGGGTTGTAGTAGCGGCCCTGCCCCGGCAGCACGCGCCAGTAGTCGAAGCCCTCGGGGTCCGACGACAGGTGCCACTTGCCGACGATCGCGGTGCGGTAGCCGTGCCGCTGCAGCAGCTTCGGGAATGTCACCTGCGACCCGTCGAACACGTTGCCGTTGCGCAGGAAGCCGTTCTCGTGGCTGTGCTTGCCGGTCAGGATCGCGGCGCGCGACGGCCCGCACAGGGAGTTGCCGCAGAACGCGTTGCGGAACAGCACGCCGTCGTCGGCCAGCCGGTCGAGGTTGGGGGTGCGGTTGATGCGCGAGCCGTAGGCGCTGATCGCGTGCGCGGCGTGGTCGTCGCTGAACACGAACAGGATGTTGGGGCGGCTGCCGGCGAGCGGCTGCTGCGCGCGGGGCACGGCGGCGAGCAGCGAGGCGAGCGCGAGACCGAGGGCTGGGGCGACGGGGCGGGCCATGGCGCGGACGATACCCGCGGCGGCCGCCGGGCGATCCTCCGCGTCGACGCGGCGCGGCGCGCAGGGGGTTGCACCGAACGCTTAAAGAACTAAGCTTGGAGACTTCAGGTACGAACCCCGGACGCCGAACCAGGAGGACCGCATGACGCCGTTGCCCGAGCCGACCGAACGCGAGCTGCAGATCCTCAAGGTGCTCTGGGATCGCGGTGAGGCCACCGTCCGGCAGGTCTACGAGACGCTGCGCCGGGACCTGCCGATCGTGCAGAACACCGTGCAGGCGTTCCTGCGGCTGATGGAGCAGAAGGGGCTCGTCACGCATCGCACCGCGGGGCGCTCGTTCGTCTACCGCGCCGTGCCCAAGCGCGACCGCACCGGCAAGGACCTGCTGTCGGGCCTGCTCGACGGCGTGTTCGACGGCGCCCTCGACCAGCTGGTCGCGAGTGCGCTCGCGGTCAAGAAGCCCAGCGCCGACGAACTCGAGCGCCTGCGCGTGCTGCTGGCCGCCGCGGAGCAGAAGGCGAAGCGGAGGAAGCCGTGAGCGCGCTCGCCGCCGCGTGCGCGTGGCTGACCGAGCACGGGCCGCGCCTCGCGGCCGGCGCGACGGTCGTGCTGGCGGTCGGCGCTGCCGTCGTCCTGGGCGCGCGCGCGGTGCTGCGGCGACGGCAGTGGGCGGGACTGACCCTGGCGGCGACGGCCGCGTTCCTCGCGCTCGGTGTGGTGCCTGCGCCACGCTGGGTGTGGTGGTCGGTCGCGTGGGCGAACGGCGTGGCGTCCGACATCGTCTCGCCGGATGCAATGGCGCCCACGGTGCACCCCGTCGTGCGCGAGCCGGCTCGCGCGGAGCGGCACGCCGCCACCGCGCTGCCGCCGCGGAGCGCGATCCACGACTCGGCGCCGCCGGCCGCGGCCGCGGCGCCGGCGCCCCGCCTTGTGCCGCAGCACGCGGCCCCGATCGCGCTGCCGCAACGGAATGCCTCCGCTGTGCCGTGGCCGGCCGCGCTCTTCGTCGGCGGCGCCGCGCTGTCCGTCGCGTTCCTGGTGCTGGGCGCGGTGCGACTCCGCCGCATCCTGCGCCGCAGCCGGCCGGCGTCGGCGGAACTGCGGCGCGCCGCCGCCGTGCCGGCGCGCGTGCGCGTGCGGATCGCCGACCGCCCGGTGCGGCCGTTCTGCTGCGGCCTCTGGCGCCCGCGCATCGTGCTGCCGCCGCACCTCGCGACCGCCTCGCCGACCGCGTGCGCGGTGTTGCGCCACGAGCTGGCGCACCTGCGCGCCGGCGACCTGCGCGCGCAGGCGCTGGCGGCGCTGCTGCTGCCGCTGCTGTTCTGGCACCCGCTGTACTGGTGGCTGTGCCGCCAGCGGCGCTTCGCCAGCGAGCTGCTCGCCGACGACGCCGCGGCGCGCGGTGCCGTGCCCGACTACGTCCGCTGCATGCTGCAGCTCGCGCAGGGCGCGGGGCAGTGTGCGCCGCCGCAGCTGGCGGCATCCGTGTTCCACCGTCCGTCCGACTTCTACCGGAGGCTCGAGATGTTGATGCAGAGAGAAGGTGCGTCGTTGTCCCTCCCGTCGTCTGCGCTCCGGCGCGCGGCGCAGCTCGTCGTCGGCGCCGCGCTCGCCGTCGGCGGCGCGTTGTCGTTCGGCATCGCCCCGCTGCCGGCCCAGCAGCCGGCGCCCGGGCGGCTGGCCGCGACGAGCGCCGAGGAGTCCGCGGTCGTCCAGGACACGCTGCAGACGACGATCGCCGCGCTGCAGCAGCACATCCGTCAGCTCGAGGAAGAGCTGGCGGTGCTCCGGGCCGGGGCCGCTGCCAAGGCGCCCGGCGCCGCGGTCGATCCGCGCATCCTGCAGCAGCTCGACGACCTGGATCTGCGGCCGGTCTCCTACGCCGTCGACGTGGGCGACTCCATCGAGGGGATCCTCGCGCGTCACAATGGCAAGGTCGGCGCCGAGCTGCGGTCGCTGTTCACGTCGATGAACCCGCGCCTGGACCCGCGGCGGCTGCGCGTGGGGCAGCAGGTGCTGGTGCCGGCGCCCAGGGTCGCGGCCGAGGAGGCCTCGCGCGGCGTCCAACCCGGCCTCCCGGGGATGCTCGAGCCGCCGCAGCCGATCGCCGCGCAACTCGCCGAGCTCGCCGAGGATCCCGAGGCAGATGGCTCCGCCGCCGTGCAGCCGGTCCGCGACGTCGGTCGGCGTCACGGCCCCGAGCGTTCGCTCGGCGAACTGACCCAGCTGGTGACCCGCTGCATCGAGATGCGCGGCGCCGTGCGGCTGGCGGAGCTGGAGTTCGCCGACGTCGACGCGCGCGCCGGCGCGGGTCAGGCCACCGACCTCGAACGGATGCGGGCGCTCGTCCACCTGGAGACCCGGCGGAGCCAGCTCACGGCCGTCACCGAGATCCTGCGGCACGAGCTCGAGATCGCCGAGGACGAGGCCCAGTGGCTCGAGGCGCTCGTCAAGAAGGGCTTCGCCGGCAAGGCCGAGCTGAAGCGGCAGCATGCCTGGCTCGAGGTGCTGCGCCGCGCGTTCTGACCCGAGGCCGCGCGGCGGGGCGCTGCGCGCTACTGGCCGCGCGGCAGCTTCTCGGCCGGCTTCTTCGCGTAGAAGTCGTGCACGATCTGCCAGCACTCCTGCGCGGTCTCGGCGTAGGTGATCAGGTCGAGGTCCTCGGGCGAGATCGTGCCCTCCTCGACGAAGACGTCCCAGTCGACGAGTCGGCTCCAGTAGTCCCTGCCGAACAGCACGACCGGGATCGGCTGCATGCGGTGGGTCTGGATCAGCGTCAGCGCCTCGAACAGCTCGTCGAGCGTGCCGAAGCCGCCGGGGAACGCGACCATCGCCTTGGCGCGCATCAGGAAGTGCATCTTCCGGATCGCGAAGTACTTGAACTCGAAGCAGAGCTCCGGGGTGATGAAGCTGTTGGGCTCCTGCTCGAACGGCAGCGTGATGTTGAGCCCGATCGACTTGGCGCCGACGTCGTGCGCGCCGCGGTTGGCGGCCTCCATGATGCCGGGGCCGCCGCCGGTGCAGATCACGTAGTCGCACCGGTGGTCGACCTGGCACTGGCCGGAGACGATGCGGGCCAGCTCGCGCGCCTCGTCGTAGTAGTGCGACTTCTTCAGGACGTTCTCGGCGATGCGGACGGCGCGCTGGCGGATCGGGTCCGCGGGCTTCTCGGCCAGGTCGCGGCGCGCGCGCTCGAGGCGCTCCTCGGCGGCCGGGCGCTCGATCACGCGGGTGCCGCCGAACACCACGATCGTCGACGACACGCCCTGGTCCTGCATCACGAGCTCGGGCTTGAGCAGCTCCAGCTGCAGGCGCACCGGCCGCAGCTCCTCGCGCCCCATGAAGTCGTGGTCGACGTGGGCGACCCGATAGGAGCCGGACTGCTTGATGGCGCGGATGCGGTCGGCGTGGCCGGCGTGGCCGTTGCCGTGGAAGGAGCCGCCGTTCATCGATCCATTGGTCGAGCCGTTGTGCTGCATGGAGCTGGCCGAGTTGGGTGGGGACTTCGGTTGGTGTTTCGCCAGGGGGAAGCCCCGATGTCATCGGCAGCCGGCGGGTCGCCACCCGAGCCAATCGCCGGCGCCGGCGCCGCCGGTGCCGACTCGCCGCCGCGCTACGGGGGACCCCCGATCCACCCGGGGCGGCCGACCGGTCGACCGGACATTGCTGTCCGTCCCGACCAATCCCCGTCGTTCGATGTCGACCCGGTCCCCGCTCGTGCTGCTGGCCCCGCTGCTGCTCGGGGCGGCCTGCGCCCTGAGCGGGTGCAGCCAGTACGCCGGCACGCCGCTGCCGCTGACGGCGATGGCGGTCCTGACCGCCGACCCGTCGGTGCCGCTCGGCGCCCAGGGGCGGTTCACGGCGCTGGGCACGTTCGAGGACGGCTCGCAGCAGGACCTCACGGCGGCGGCGGCCTGGTCGATCGACGACCCCGGCATCGCCGCGATCGCCGGCCTGGTCGGCGGCGAGGCGCGCGTCACCGGCGTGGCGATGGGTACGACGGCGGTCCGAGCCACCGTCGACGGCGTCGTCGGCACGGTCCAGGTCTCGGTCACCGCGGCGGCGCTGGCGGCGCTGGCGGTGACGCCCACCAATCCCGCGCTCGCCGCCGGCACGCAGCAGCAGTTCGCGGCGATGGGGACCTACACCGACGCGACCAAGGCCGACCTGACCGACCAGGTGACCTGGACCGTCAGCGGTCCTGCGATGGTGAGCGGCCTGGTGGGCAGCGAAGGGCTGGTGACCGGACTGGCCGTCGGCGCCGTCACGGTGACGGCGACGCTCGGCGCGATCTCCGGCGACACGGCGCTGACGGTCACCGCGGCGGTGCTCACGTCGCTGGCGGTCACGCCGACCGCGCCGTCGATCGCGCTGGGGACGACGCGCCAGTTCACGGCGATGGGGACGTTCAGCGACGCGTCGACGCAGGACCTGACCGACACCGTGACGTGGTCCAGCTCGGTGCCGGGGGTGGCGACGGTCGGCAACGCACCGGGCAGCGAAGGGCTGGCGCAGAGCATCGCCGTCGGCGGCACCACGATCGCCGCGACGTCGGGCGCGATCAGCGGCAGCACCCTGCTGACGGTGAGCCCCGCCGTGCTGGTGTCGCTGGCGGTGACGCCAACTGCGCCATCGATCGCGCTGGGCACGACGCAGCAGTTCGCGGCGACGGGCACCTTCAGCGACCTGTCGACGCAGGACCTGACCGACGCGGTGACGTGGACCAGTTCGGCGTCGGCGGTGGCGACGGTCGGCAACGCGCCGGGCAGCGAAGGGCTGGCGCAGAGCGCGGCAGTCGGCGCCGCGACGATCACCGCGGCGTCGGGGGCGATCAGCGGCGGCGCGACGTTGACGGTGACGCCGGCGGTGCTGGTGTCGTTGGCGGTGACGCCGGCGGCGAGCTCGATCGCGCTCGGGACCCAGCAACAGTTCACGGCGACGGGGACCTACAGCGACTCGTCGACGCAGGACCTGACCGACGCGGTGACCTGGTCCAGCTCGGCGCCGGGGGTGGCGACGGTCGGCAACGCAACGGGCAGCGAAGGGCTGGCGCAGAGCGTCGCGACCGGCGCGACGACCGTGGCCGCGCAGCTCGGCGCGATCGCGGACAGCACGTCGCTGACGGTGACGCCGGCGGTGCTGGTGTCGCTGGCGGTGACGCCGACGACGCCGGCGATCGCGCCGGGCGCGGCGCAGCAGTTCACGGCGACGGGGACCTACAGCGACTCGTCGACGCAGGACCTGACCCTTGCCGTGACCTGGTCGAGCTCCGCGAGCGGGGTGGCAACCGTCAGCAATGCGCCCGGCAGCGAAGGGCTCGCGACGGCGGTCACCGCCGGCACGACGACGGTGACTGCGACCCAAGGCGCGGTCAGCGGCACGGCGACCCTGACCGTCACCGGCGTTGCGCTGCGCGC
This sequence comes from Planctomycetota bacterium, assembly GCA_050245995.1. Lineage (GTDB taxonomy): Bacteria > Planctomycetota > UBA1135 > UBA1135 > UBA2386 > JBFWWV01. The sequence goes on from JBFWWV010000007.1 coordinate 57,731, forward strand.
GGCGACCAGCGCCGGCGCCGCCGGTGGGCTGTCGTTGACCGTGGCCACGCCGGCCGGCGCGCAGGCCGGCGACGTGCTGATCGCCGCGGTCGCGGTGCGCCCGGACACCGCGGTGGTGACGCCGCCGGCCGGCTGGACGCTGGTGCGCGCGGTCGCCAACTCCGGCGGCGCGGCCAACGCGCTGCACGTGTTCCGCCGGCTGGCGACGGCCGGTGAGCCCGCCAACCACGCCTGGTCGTTCTCGAGCTCGACCGGCGCCGCGGCCGGCATCCTGGCGTTCTCGGGCGTCGACACGGCGACGCCGATCGACGCCGAGGCCGGGCAGGCCACCGCGTCGGCCCTGGCGCACGCGGCCCCCGGCATCACCACCACGGTCGCCAACACCATGCTGGTCACGTGCCACGAGATGACGTCGGCGGCGACGTGGACGCCGCCGGCGGGGATGACCGAGGTGATCGATCTGTCGAGCCAGTCGGCGCCGAACGCGGTCGGCATCAGCCTGTCGATGAACGTCGAGGTGCGCAGTGCGGCCGGCGCCACCGGCACCCGCACCGCCACCGCCGCCAACGACGCCGACACCGGCGCCTGCCACGCGCTGGCGCTGCGGTCGGCGCCCTGAGTCCGGCCCGTCGCCGGGATCTGCGGGCGGGACCTTGTCCGCGCGCCGCGAACCGGTACCGACACGGGCATGACCTCCGCGCCGCGCCTGACCTACTGCGGCAACGTGCACGCCGCCGACGACGTCGACGGCTGGCTCGCGGGCCTCGACTTGCACGCCGCGCCGGTGGCGCGCGCCGCCGCGGCGGCAGGTCGCGCGTTCGGCCTCGGCGCGTGGTGGCCGGCGCCGGTCGCCGCCGCGATCGCCGGCGATCCGGCCGTGCGCGACCGGGTGGCCGCGCACCTGCACGCGCGCGGCCTCGTGCCGTGGACCCTGAACGTGTTCCCGTTCGCCGGCTTCCACGACGCGGTCGTCAAGACCGCGGTCTACGCGCCCGACTGGGAGACCGAGGAGCGCCTGCTCTACACGCGCCACTGCGCGGAGGCGGTCGCGGCGCTGGTGCCGGCGGGCAGCGTCGTGCCGCTGTCGACGCTGCCGCTCGGCTACCGCGCGCCCGGCGCCGGCGCGGACCTGCGCCGGATGGCGCGCAACCTCGCCCGCGCCGCCAGCATGCTCGCGGCCGTGCGCGAACGGACCGGCGTGCACTGCGTGCTGGCGCTGGAGCCGGAGCCGTTCTGCCTGCTCGAGAGCTGCGCGCAGGCGGCGGAGTTCCTCGAGCAGTGGATGTTCGAGGAGGGCGCCTGGCCGACGGTGCCGGCGGCGGCGCTGCGCGCGCACCTCGGCGTCTGCGTCGACCTGTGTCATCTGTTCGTCATCGGCGAGGACCCGGTCGCGGCGATCTCCGACCTGCAGCGGCGCGGGATCGCGGTGCCCAAGGTGCAGGTCTCGTCGTGCCTCGAGGTGCGCGCCGCGGACGGCCTCGACCGGCTGCTGGGCTTCGACGAGCCGCGCTACCTGCACCAGACCGTCGCGGCTGCCGGGCCGCGAGCGCTCGACCTCGACGGCGTCCGGCGGGACCGCGACCGATTCGCGGACGCACTGCGCGGCGGGCCGGTGCGCACGCACTACCACATGCCGATCTGGTGGGACGAGGACGGCGCGTTCGGGTCGACCCGGGCGGCGCTGGACCGGGCGCTGCGGGCGCTGCGGTCGCTGCGGCCGGCGCCGGTGTTCGAGGTCGAGACCTACACCTGGTCGGTGCTGGGGGACTTCGGCGGCGCCGAGCCGCTGGCGGTGCGGCTCGCGCGCGAACTCGACCACGCGGCAAAACTTCTCGGAGCCTGACGGTCCGCGCACCGTCGTCGTATCCTCCCTCCCTCGCCGTGGCCTCGCCGCGGCCCTTCCGTCGCTCCCGCCCATGATCCGTCTGCACGACGTCCGCAAGTCCTACCGCCAGGGCGAACGCTCCGTGGTCGCCTGTGACGTCGGCGACCTGCACATCGCCCGCGGCGAGCAGATCGCCCTGATCGGCCGCTCGGGCACCGGCAAGACCACGCTGCTGCACGTGCTGGCCGGCATCCTGCGGCCCGACACGGGCACCATCGAGGTGGCCGGCCAGGCGCTGCAGTCGATGTCGGAGGCGGCGCGCGACCGCTTCCGCGGCCAGCACATCGGCATGGTCTACCAGACGTTCAACCTGCTGCAGCCGTTCAGCGCGCTCGAGAACGTGCTGCTCGGCGCGCTGTTCGGCCGCGGCGCCGGCGGCGACGCGCCGCAGCGCGCGCGGATGCTGCTCGAACGGCTGGGCCTCGGCGACCGCATGCACCACCGCCCGAGCGAGCTGTCGGTGGGGCAGGTGCAGCGCGTCGCGATCTGCCGCGCGCTGATCAACGACCCCGAACTGATCCTGATGGACGAGCCGCTCGGCAACCAGGACAAGGAGACCGGCGGCCAGGTCCTCGACCTGCTGCTCGGCCTCGCCAGCGAGCACGGCAAGACCGTCGTGATGGTGACGCACGACCCGCAGTCGGCCCAGCGCATGCAGCGCACCGTCGACCTCGCCGACCTGCGGAGGGCGTCGTGAGGCTGTCGTCGATCAGCCTGCGCAACCTGCGCGTGCGCCTGGTGTCGACCGTGCTGACCACGGCGGCGATCGCGATCGCGACCGGGCTGTACGCGGCGATCATGCTGATGGCCGAGCAGACGCGGCAGCGCTACGAGGGCAGCATCGGCGGCTACCAGGCGGTGGTCGGGCCCAAGGACACCTCGCAGCTCGATCTGCTGCTCAACACGATCTTCAACGTCGGCGAGGCGCAGGGGCAGATCCCGCTGCAGGTGTGCGACGACCTGCGCAAGGGCCGCGTCGGCCGTCGCGGCCAGGTGCGCTTCGCGATCCCGCAGGCGCGCGGCGACAGCATCAGCAAGTACTCGTTCCCGGTGATCGGGACGATCGACGAGATGTTCTCGGAGTACGAGTGGCAGCGGCAGCCGCTGCAGTTCGCGGCCGGCGGGCCGTGGCAGTTCTCGTACGACGAGCTGAAGCGGCTGGCGACCGACCTGGCGACGTTCGAGAGCGCGCGGCGCGCCGAGGAGACGCCGCTGCCCGCGCGCCCGCAGATCCGGCCGGAGTGGAAGCGCGCCGTCGTCGGCCAGCGCGTGGCCCGGACGCTGGGCCTCGGCATCGGCTCGCAGATCGTGCCGGTGCACGGCAAGTACGGCGAGTTCGACTTCCACGAGCATCCCGAGGCCGCCTGCGAGATCGTCGGCATCCTGGATGCCACCAACTCGCCGATCGACACCTCGGTGTACCTGCCGCTCGGCGTGCACCTGCTGGTCGGCGGGCACGCGGCCGGGTTGTTCAAGGTCGAGGTGCCGCCCGGCAAGAACCCCGACGACGCCGCGCGGCTGCCGGTGCAGCCCGGCGACCTGGCGTTGACCGCGGTGATCGCCGATCCGAAGGACCACTTCGGCGCGCTGATCCTGCGCCGCGAGTTCGGCGGCCGTCCCGACGCGCAGGTCGCGTGGCCGCAGGACGTGATTCCGAGGTTCCTGCGGCAGGTCGGCAACGCCGCCGACGCGCTCGAGGTCATCGCCTGGCTGGTGCTGGCGGTGGTGGCGACCCTGGTGGCCGTGGCGATCTACAACACGATGAACGAGCGTCGCCGCGAGATCGCGATCATGCGTTCGCTCGGCGCGCGCCGGCTGCAGATCAGCGCCATCATCGTCGGCGAATCGGCGATGCTGTCGACCCTGGGGGCCGTCCTCGGGGTGGCCCTGTGCCACCTCGCGGCGCGCGCCCTGCGGTCCACCGTCGAGGACCAGACCGGTGTCTACCTCGACTGGACTGCATTCGCGGCGCGCGAGCTGTATCTTGTGCTGGCCGTGGGCGCCCTCGGAGCGCTCGCGGGCCTGCTGCCGGCGGTCAAGGGGTCCACGACCCCGGTTGCCGACAATCTGTCCCAGACCTACTGACCCGACCCATGAAGCACGCCCTCGTCGCTCCACTCCTGGCAGCCCTGGTGTCGTCTGCCGCGGCGCTCGTCGCCCAGACCCCGGTGCCCGCCCAGCAGCCGAAGCCCGTGCCGCAGCAGCCGGCCGGCGACGCGCCGAAGGCGGACGCGCCCAAGACCGACGCGCCGAAGGGCCAGCCGGCCGAACCCAAGCCCGCCACCGGCACCCAGGATCCGAAGAAGGCGCCGGCCGAACAGGGCGGGAAGCCGGCCGAGCCCGCGCAGGAGCCGCGCATCGACAAGCCCGCCGCCGACGCGCCCACGCCCGCCGGCGCGGACCCCGCCGACCTCGCCGCCATCCGCAGCGCCGAGGCCATGCTGGAGGCCGAGCGCAAGCTCGCGCAGATGATCAAGGACGGCAAGATCACCGGCCTCGACAAGGTCGTGACCTTCGACGAGCTCAGCGCCTGGCCCTACGAGGACGGCCTCAAGGGCATGCCCAAGCGCGTGCGCGAGCTCGACGGCAAGAAGGTCCTGATGAGCGGCTTCATGCTGCCGATCGACGAGGTCCAGAACATCAAGGAGTTCCTGCTGGTCCAGTCGCTGTGGTCGTGCTGCTACGGCCAGCCGCCCGACATCCACGGCATCGTCCGCGTCGTGATGCCCGCGGAGAAGACGACCGACTACTTCTTCGACCCGCTGAAGATCATCGGCACCTTCAAGGTCGAGGCCACCGTCATCGACGGCTACTGCGTCGACATCTACCAGCTGCACGTCGAGAGCCTCGAAGCGCTCAAGTAGAGGCGTCATTCTGCGGTGCAAGCAAAGCGCTGCGCGCTTTGCGCACCGCGCGCGCGGACGCGGTCCGCGCGCCGGAGGCGACCGACGACACGGGTGCTTGGGCGCAACACCCGCGACGCACGCATCCGCGGGCCGAGGAGAGCATCCGCTCCGGGGGCGCAGCGGCCGGGCCGGCTGGCACGCGCCGCGCCGCGATGCAGCACTCGCCAAGCAACGCAACGGGCGCGTCACGGCGCGTGCGGGCCGGCCCTTGGCCGCTGCTGCGGCCCTGACGCTAGAGCGGGGTCGCGCTTCGCTGCCCGCATGCGCGGGGGCAGCGAAGCTGAATACCAAGGGCAGCCGCGACGGGAGCACAGCCGCCTGGCGCGCGGCTGAAGCTGCGGCGCTTCGCGCCTCCGCGCGCCGCAGCATCCGCGAGGAACCTCGGCGGAGCCCGGCGGCCGCGCGGCCAACGACCGGAGGTCATCGACCGGCGGATTCCCCCGGCGCACGCGCGACCGCGGCTCACCGACCATCGACGGCGACGGCGCCTTTGCCACCTCGCAGCGATCCGAGGTTCTCTGCGGATGCCGCGGCGCGCGATGCGAGCGCCAGCGAGCGAGCCGAAGCCGCGAGCCGGGCGGCTGCGTTCCCGTCGCGGCTGCTTCTGGTATTCAGCCTTGCGGCCCCCGTCTCGCGGGCCGCAAGGCGCGACCCGGCCCGAGTGTCGTGGCCGCAGCAGCGGCCGAGGGCCGGCCCGCACGCGCCGTGACGCGCCTACGGTGTTGCTTCGCGGATGCTGCGTCGCGGCGCGGCGTGTGCCAGCCGGCCCGGCCGCTGCGTCCCCGGAGCGGATGCTCTCCTCCTCTCGCGGATGCGTTGGATGCGGGAGTTGTGCTCCCGCGCCCGTGTCGTCGGTCGCCTCCGGCGCGCGGACCGCGTCCGCGCGCGCGGTGCGCGAGGGCGCGCAGCGCCCGAGCTTGCACCGCAGCATGTCTGCGCGTCCCGCGCCGGGATCCGGTGGCATGGCGGGGTGGGGACAGAGTCCGGATTTGCAACAGGGCGCGCGGAGTCGGATCCGATAGACGATCCGTGTTCTCCGCGACGACGCGAACGGGCCGTGGCATGCGCCTCGTGCTGCGCCTGAGTCTGGCGCTCTGCATCGCGTCCGTCTTCGTCTCGATGCTGGTGGTGTTCCTCGGCGTCGACCGGCAGGCGCGCGAGCGGGCGCAGGACGCGGAAGGGCAGCGCCGGCAGTTCGCGCAGCAGTTGGCCGAACGCGTGGCGCCGATGCTGGAGCGCGGCGACCTGCTGCGGCTGTCGATGCTGGCGACGGCGGCGCGCGATCTGGCCGAGGCGCGCGTCGTGGTGCTGGACCGCGGCGGCAAGGTGGCGCTGGACACGGCGCTGGTGCTCGGCGACCGGCAGCTGGGACTGCTGACGCTGGGCGGCACGTTCCAGCGGACGATCGACCAGGCCGACGGCGCCGTGCACGAGACGCTGGTGCCGGTGCGGTTCGGCGGCGAGATCATCGGCGAGGTTCGCATGCAGGCAGCGCCGCCGGTGCGGCGCACGGCCTTCGATTTCGGCCTGTTCGCGCTGGTGCTGCTGGGCTGTGCGTCGCTGGTGGCGGTGGCCACGCTGATGGCGCACCACTGGGCGGTGCGCGTCCGCGGGATCACCGACTCGCTGGTGCAGCTGGCGACCGGTCAGCTGACGTCGGAGCCCGAGCTGGACGCCGGCGGCGAACTGCGCGAGCTGGGCTGCGCCCTGCACGAGCTCGAGAAGGGCGTGCACGACGGTCTGCATCGCGTGGTGGACCACTTCGTGGCGATGACGCTGCGCGTGGTCGACGGGCTGGAGCGCACCGGTCTGGTCCCGGCGGGGCACGGCGAACGCACGGCGCGCTACGCGGCGATCATGGCCGAGAAACTCGAGCTGCTGCCGGCCGACCGGCAGGACCTGGACCTGGCCTGCCGGGTGGCCGACGTCGGCAAGGCGTGGCTGCGGCCGGCGCTCCTGCAGAAGCGCGAGCCGCTCGACGACGCGGAGGCGACGGCGCTGCGCAGCCACCCGCTGCACGCGGCCGAACACCTCGAGTGTCTGCCGGGCCTGCGCCGCGTCGCGACGATCGTGCGGCACCAGGGCGAGCGTCAGGACGGCTGCGGCCATCCGGACGCGCTGCGCGGGGAGCGCATCCCGATCGGCGCCCGCGTGCTCGCGATCGCCAAGGCGTTCGATCTGTTGACCACCTGCGGCGACCGCCGGCCGCTGCGGGCCGACGAGGCGCTCGCGCGCATGGCCGAGGATCGCGGTGAGGTCTACGACCCGTGGCTGCTCGACCTGTTCGCCGCCGAGATCCGGCAGGCGCCGCCGCTGCCGGTGTCGGACCGGCCGGTGATGATCCTGCCGAGCGGCAGCATGCCCGCCGCCCGCGCGCCGAGCCCGCTGGACGAAGGGCTGGACTACGATCTGGCCGCCGAGCTCGAGGTCATGCTCGACGAGATGCCGCCCGAGGAGCACGCGTGAGCGCGGGGCCGCGCCGATCCAGCCGCCTCGGCTGCATCGCGCTGGCCCTGGCCGCCGCAGCGTGCCAGACGGCTCCGCGCGACAGCTACCAGCGCGGCGAGCACGCGCTGCGGCAGGGCGACCTGGCGGCGGCGTTGCGCGCGTTCGACTCCGTGGCGGTCACCGACCTCTGCTATCCCGAGGCGCGGATGGCGGCGGCCGCGCTCGAAGGCCGCCTGCGCCGGCACAAGGAGCTGCTGCTGCAGGGGCTCCTGTTGCGCGGCGAGTGGCGCGACGACGAGGCGCTGTCGTCCTTCCGCGGCGCGCTGGACGCATGGCCGGGTCATGCCGAGACGCGCGAGCTGATCGCCGCGACCGAGCAGCGCCGGCGACTCGTGCAGCAGGGCGCGCTCGATCGCGCGGCGATCGTGGCCGCTGCGACCCTGCCGACGCCGACGCCGACCCCGTTGCGTGCGCCGCTGGAACCGACGCGGATCGAGGCGGTGCCCGTCACCGTAGCGATGCCGGTCGAAGCGCCGCCGGCGCCCGCGCACACCGAGCCGGCGCCGGTCGGTCCGCGATCGCCGCGGCCGGCGTCAGGCGTCGACTCGGTCGGCGCCGAACTCGCCGCGATCGAGGCCCGCGCCGCGCTCGGTGACCTCGACCAGATGCTGGGCGCGCTGTTCGCCCTGCACGGTCGCGCGCCCGACGACGCGCGCATCGGTGCGCGGCTGGCGCGCCTGCTGCTGCAACGCGGCCTGCTGCGCTACGGCCAGGGGCAGGTCGGGGACGCGATCGCCGACTGGGAGCGCGCGCTCCAGCTCGATCCGCAGACCGACGCGGCGCGTGCGCTGCTGCAGATGGGCCGCCGCGAACTCGCGTTCCCGCCGCGCTGAGCGCGTTCGGGCGTCGCGTTCGAGGCTCGTCAGCGCGCGCCGCGGTGCGCTGCGCGCATCCTCGCGGGGGGAAGAAGCCGGGGGTGAAACTTCGGGAAAAGGGGAAGAAGGAGAGTCAAGTTTTTACGTCCGTGGCGGACAACCCCCGGCAGGGTGCGCTTGCCGATGCACCGTGCGAAGGTGCAGCGACCGAAATCCATGCGGAAGAGCACAGGTGCTGCGCGGACTCGCGTCGCGCCGCGTCGGACTCTTCTGTCGGGGAAGACTAGCTCGCTCGGAAGCGAAGTCAACGTGGCGATTCAGCGCAGCTCGAGCCCCCAGGGCGTCACGCGCAGCCGCGTTCCGGCCGGAACCAGCGTTGTCGCGGTGGTTTCCTCGACCGAGCACGGTCCGGCGACGACCGCGCCGATGGCCAGTTCCTGTCGCAGCAATAGCGGCAGATGGGCGCCGCCGACCGGCGCGCGGCGGCGACCGCGACGTCGCACCCGGGCGGAGTCGGCGCCCATCGCCGCGGGCAGCGCCGGTCCCGGCAGCTCGATCCGCGCGGTGACGTGTACGAGTTCGATCGGCGCGTCGTGTGCGGCGAAGCCGAAGCGCGCCGCGTGCGCGCGCGCGAACGACGGCGCCAGCGCCGTGCGGCCGAGCGGCAGATCCAGGCCGCCGCCCTGGCCGGCGTAGCGCACCCTGCAACTCAGCCGTGCCCGCGTGGCGGACACGCCCAGTTCGCGCGCGGCGGTCGCGGCCAGACGTGCGGCGCGTCGACGCAGCGCGCGTTCGGTCGAAGGGCTCCACGGCGCGCGGATCGACTCGATGCGTTCTACCGACTCCCCGGCCAGCGCGAGGCCGAGCGCCGAGAACGCGCCTGGGTGGATCGGCACCAGCGCCACCGGCATCCCGAGCCGGCGCGCCAGCGTCGCGGCGTGCAGGCCGCCGGCGCCGCCATAGGCGACCAGGGGCACCGTCGCCGGGTCCACCGCGCGCTCCCCGGTGACCCGCATCAGCGCCCGCGCCATGGCCGCGTCGGCGACCTCGAGGATGCCGCGGGCCGTGCGGAGAGGGCTCAAACCGAGCCGTCGCGCCAGCCTTTCGATCGCGCGCACGCTGCGGTCCGTTTCGATCGGGAAGCCGCCGCCGAGCAGCGTGTCGGGGCCGAGGTGGCCGAGCGCCACGTGTGCGTCGGTGACGGTCGCCTCGTCGCCGCGGCCGTAGCACGCGGGGCCGGGCACCGCGCCGGCGCTCTGCGGGCCGACGCGCAGGGCGCCGCCGGCGTCGCAGTACGCGATGCTGCCGCCGCCGCAGCCGACCGTGTGCACGTCGACCGTCGGCAGCGGCAGCGGCAGCCCGGCGATCGCGCCCTGGTCGCTGCCGGCGTCGACGGCGCCGGCGCGCGCCGGCCGCACGAGGCAGACGTCGGTCGACGTGCCGCCCATGTCGAACGCCGCGGCGCGCGGCAGCCCGGCGCGTGCGCACAGGCGCTCGGTGGCGAGCACACCGCCGGCCGGGCCCGAGAACATCGCCCGCGCCGGGAACGCCGCCGCCTCGCGCGGCGGCAGGATGCCCTTGCTCGAGCGCATCAGGCGCAGCGCGCCGGCGCCGAGCTCGCGGTTCAGGCGGTCGGTGTAGCTGCCGACCAACGGCGTGATCGCGGCGTTGAGGATCGCGGCCGAGAAGCGCTCGTACTCGCCGAAGGCCGGCCACAGGTCGGCGCTGCAGGTCACCGGCACGTCCGGCAGCGCCTCGCGCAGCAGGGCCGCCAGCCGGCGCTCGTCGGCGGGGGCCTTCGGCGCGTGCAGCAGGCCGATGGCGACGGCGTCCGGACGCAGGCGTCGGACCTTCTGCACGGCCCTGGCCAGCGCGTCGTCGGTCCACGGCTGCAAGGCGCGGCCGGCCGCGGAGCGGCGGACGTCCACCTCGATCCGCAGCGCGCGCGGCACCGGTGGCGCCGGTCGGTCCGGCTCGAGCGCGTAGAGCGCCGCGCGCTCCTGGCGGCCGATCTCGATCAGGTCGGCGAAGCCGCGGTTGGTGACGAACACCGTGCGCGGCAGCCGGTCCTGCAGGACCGCGTTCAGGCCGACGGTGGTGCCGTGGACCACGTCGACCGGCTCGTCCGGGGTGCGTCGCGCGGCGGCGACGCCGGCCAGGACCGCGCGGCCGGGGTCGTCCGGCGTCGACGGCAGCTTGTGCACCTCGACGCCGCCGCGCGACCACCGCACCACGTCGGTGAAGGTGCCGCCGGTGTCGATGCCGATGCGCGTGGCCACGGCCGCGCAACGTAGTCGGCGCCGGCCCGAAGTCGAGGGGCCGCAACTGAGGTGTTGGCGCGCGGCCGCCGCGGTGTAGCCTCTGCCGGCGATGGCGCTGGCGCTCGGCTGCATGGTCGCGTTCCTGATCGGCGGGTTGCCGTGGGCGCTGTGGGTCGTGCGGCTCTGCAAGGGCGTGGACCTGCGCACCATCGGCTCCGGCAACGTCGGCGCGACCAACGCCAGCCGCGCGTTCGCCGGCCGGCGCGCCCGCGTCGCCGCGTTCGTCGCGATCTACCTGCTCGACGCGCAGAAGGGATTCTGGCCGGCGCTCCTCGGGCCGAACTTCGTCGACGGCGACCCGCGCCTGGTCGGGGTGCTGCTCGGCGCCAGTGCGATCCTCGGCCACGTGTTCACGCCGTTCCTGCGGTTCCGGGGCGGCAAGGGCGTCGCCACCGCGACCGGCGTGCTGCTCGCGCTCGACTGGGGCGCGTGGCTGGTGGCGATCGTCGCGTTCTTCGCCGTGCGCTGGCTGACCGGACAGGTGTTCTTCGGCAGCCTGGCGCTCGGGGTGGCGCTGGCCCTGGCGGCGGTGCTCCTGCACCTCGACGAGGCGTTCGCGGCGCGGCTGCCGATCACCGTGCTGTGCGCCGCGCTGGCCGCGTTCCTGTTCTGGACCCATCGCAGCAACCTGCAGCGGCACTTCGCCGCCGGGGGCGCCCGATGAAGGTCGCGGTGCTCGGCAACGGCGGGTTCGGCACGGCGATGGCGCTGGTGCTGGCGCGCGGCGGCCACGACGTGACCCTGTGGGGGCACGACCTGGCCTACACCGAGGAGATCGCGCGGACGCGGCAGAACCCGCGCTACCTCGACGGCGTGACGCTGCCCGACACGGTGCGCGTGACCGCCGACGCCGCGGCGGCGCTGGCCGGGGCCGAGGTCGTGCTGGTGGCGGTGCCGACGCAGCACGTGCGCGCGGTCATGCTGTCGCTGCGGGCGCACGTCGGCCCGGCGGTGCCGCTGGTGTCGCTGGCCAAGGGGCTCGAGCAGGCGACGGGCCTGCGGCCCAGCGAGGTGCTGGCGGCGGTCGCCGGCGGCACCGACCGCGTGTTCGCGCTGAGCGGACCGAGCCACGCCGAGGAGGTCGCGCACGGTCTGCCGACGACCGTCGTGCTGGCCGGCGGGGACCAGGACGCGCTCCGCCGGTTGCAGCACGCGCTGGTCACGCCGACGTTCCGGATCTACCGCAACCCGGACCTGGTCGGCACCGAGCTGTGCGGCGCCCTGAAGAACGTCATGGCGCTGGCCGCCGGCATCGCCGACGGGCTCGGTTTCGGCGACAACGCCAAGGCCGCGATCCTGGCGCGCGGCATCGTCGAGATGGCGCGCTTCGGCCAGGCCGCCGGCGCCGACGAACGCACGTTCCAGGGCCTCGCCGGCGTCGGCGACCTGGCGGTGACCGCGTTCTCGCGCCACGGCCGCAACCGCGCGTTCGGCGAGCGCATCGGCAAGGGCGCCACGCTGCAGCAGGCGCTCGCGGCGTCGCCGAAGGTCGCCGAGGGCGTGTGGACCTCGCGCGTCGTGGCGCAGCGGGCGCGGGAGCTCGGCGTCGAGATGCCGATCGCCGATGCGGTGTGCGCGGTGCTGTTCTTCGGCATGTCGCCGCTCGACGCCGTGCGCGCGCTGATGGAGCGCGACCCCAAGGCCGAGGGCTGACTTCGAGGGGGCACGTCGGGCGCTTCGCCGCGGCCGCCGCGGCCGCCGCGGCGGCTGCGGGCGAACGGCCTGGCCTGAGGTCCGCGCCGCGTTGGCGCCGGCCGCGGCGAGGCGGCACGATGCCGGACGTGATGTCCACGTGGATCCGCTCCGTTCCGCCCGCCGTCCTGGTGACGTTGTTGGGCGCCCTGTCGCTGAACCCGCTCGTCGGCCAGGACGCCGCCGCGGCGCCGCGCGCGCTCGTGCCGATCGACATGTTCCGGCTCGAGTACTTCATGACGCTGCCGGCGCTCGAACCGCACGGCTGGCTCGACCGGGACCACCTGCTGCTGTTCGATCCTGGCAAGCCGGCGCTGGAGGGGCCGCGCTCGTGGTACGCGCTCGACGTGCGGAGCGGCGCGCGCGAACGGCTGGTCGCGCGGGACGCGGTGGCCGGGGCGCTCGGCGACCTCGGGGTGGACGCCCAAGGGGTGGCGGAGATCGACGACCTCGACCGCTGGACCTGGAACGGCGACCACACGCGCTTCGTGCTCGACGTCGCCGGGGACCTGTTCGTCGGCGGTCGCGACGGCGCGGTGCGCCGCCTGACCGCGACGCCCGACGCCGCCGAGGAGCTGCCGCAGTGGTCGCCGGACTCGGCGTGGGTGACGTTCGTGCGCCAGCACAACGTGTACGTGGTGCCCGCGGACGGCGGCGACGAGGTCGCGATCACCACCGAGGGGCACGCCGACCGGTTCTTCGGCAAGCTCGACTGGGTCTACCAGGAGGAGGTCTGGGGCCGCGGCGAGTTCCGTGCGACGTGGTGGTCGCCGGACGGCGCGCACCTCGCGTTCCTCGACCTGGACGAGGCGCCGGTGCTGGAGTTCACGCTCGTCAGCGACGAACCGGCCCGGCCCGAGGTGGAGGTGGTGAACTACCCGAAGGCCGGCGAGCCGAATCCGAACGTGTGGCTGTGCGTCGCCCCGGCGGGCGGCGGACCGATCACGCGATTCGACGTGTCGGAGTACCCCGACGCCGATCGCCTGATCGTGCGCGTGACCTGGGCGCCCGACGGCAAGGAGGTGTTCTTCCAGGTGCAGGACCGCGCGCAGACGTGGCTCGACCTGCTGGCCGGCGACGTGGCCACGGGCAAGGTGCGCCGCGTGTTCCGCGAGACCAGCGACTGCTGGGTGGAGCCAGGGCCGGAGCCGCGCTGGATCGACGGCGGCGCGGCGTTCCTGTGGGAGAGCGAGCGCAGCGGTTATCGGCACCTGTACCGCTACGACCGCGCGGGCGGCGAGCCGGCGGCCCAGGCGCCGGTGGCCCAGACCCCGGTGGCCCAGACCCCGGTGGCCCAGACCCCGGTGGCGCTGACCCCGGTGGCGCTGACGGCGGGCGAGTGGCAGGTGCTCGAGGTGGTGGCGACCGACGAGGCGAGCGGCCAGGTCTGGTTCCTCGGCGACCGCCAGTCGCCGGTGCAGACGCACCTGTATCGCGTGCCGCTCGCCGGCGGCGACGTCGAGCAGGTCTCCGAGGGCCGCGGCACCTGGAGCGCCGAGGCGGCGCCGGACTGCGGCCTGTTCCTGTGCGAGTGGAGCAGCGTCACGACGCCGCCGCGCACCGTCGTGCTGGCGCCCGACGGCTCCGAGGTCCGAGCGCTCGCCGAGCCGAAGCTGCAGGTGCTGGAGCCGTACCGGCTGGCCGAGCCCGAACTGCTGCAGATCCCGGCGCGCGACGGCTTCCCGATGGAGGCGATGGTGCTGCGGCCGCGCGACGTGCCCGACGGCACCCGCCTGCCGGCGGTGCAGTTCACGTATGCCGGCCCGCACTCGCCGCGCGTGCGCGACCAGTGGGGCAGTCGCGACTACGTGTGGCACCAGCTGCTGGTGCAGCACGGCTACGCGGTGCTGGTGTGCGACAACCGCTCCGCCAGCGGCAAGGGCCGCGTGTTCCACAAGGCGTGCTGGCGCGACCTCGGCAGCAGCGAACTGCGGGACCTCGAGGACGGCGCGCGGTGGCTGTGCGACCAGGGCATCGCCGATCCCGAGCGGCTCGGCATCTGGGGCTGGAGCTACGGCGGCTACCAGACGCTGTTCAACCTGACGCACAGCGACGTCTGGCGTTGCGGCGTCGCCGTCAACCCGGTCACCGACTGGCGCAACTACGACACGATCTACACCGAGCGCTACCTCGGCACGCCGCAGGACAACCCCGAGGGCTACCAGCGCAGCTCGGTGGTCGCCGCCGCCGCCGACCTGCGCGGCGAGCTGATGCTGGTCGCCGCCGCGATGGACGACAACGTGCACATGCAGAACAGCCTGCAGTTCCTGCACGCGCTGCAGATGGCGGGCAAGGACTGCGACTTCATGGTGTATCCGCGCGTGCGTCACGGCATCGAGACGCTGCCGCAGCAGCTGCACCTGTTCGGGCGCATGCTGAGGTTCTTCGACCGCAACCTGAAGCCCGGCCGATGACGCGCGTGTTCGCCGGGCCGCTGTGCCGCTACTTCGCCGCGCTGCACGGCGGCGACGCCGGCGAGGACGCGGCCGCCTACGTCGCCGGCGTCGAGCGCTGGCGCCGCGATCTCGGCGAGGCGCTCGGTGAGCGGCTGCGTCGGCCGCTCGTGTGGGACGAGGACCCGGCTGGCGAGGCGGTGTGGTTCGACCTCGGCGAAAGCGGCCTGATGGCGCTGCGGCTGCTGGCGTTCTACGCCGACCGCAGCGAGCTCGAGCTGCCGGACACCGTGCCGCCGGTGCTCGAACTGGACCGCGAGTACCGCGCGGCCATGGACCAGAAGTTCGAACGCAGCCGCTACGGCCAGCTGCTGGCCGCGCGCTGCTGGCTGCCCGGCGACTTCCCGTTCACGGCGCGGGTGCCGCTGCCCGACGGCGAGCACGCCGAGGTCGGGTCCCTGGAGGTGCTGCGCGATCAGCTGCGCTGGCTCAACGAGCGCACGTTCCAGGCGGACGCGGAGGTCATGACCGGCTGGCGCGAACTGCCGGCGGCGCCGGGGTCGCCGTTGTTGACGGCGGCGCAGCGCGGCTATGCCGCGCTGGGCGCGGGTGTCGCGGCGGCGCTGCGGCACGGCCAGCCGCTGATCGCCGCCGACTGATCGCCGCCGACCGATCGCCGTGGGCGGATCGGGCGGGCACGGCGCTTGCCGACGCGCGCCGATCGGGCGCCTTGGCCACCGTGATGACCTCGCCGCGGGACACCGGCGGTTTGGGGTGTCTCGGTGCGAGGGCCCCGGTAACCTCTCGACGCCCTCGGGCCCTCCACTCGCTCGCCCTCCAGGAGTCCTGGCTTGACCGACCTCGCCCAATTCGCCACCACGCCGACGCGAGGCCACCCGCCCGGCCTCTACGTGCTGTTCTTCGCCGAGATGTGGGAGCGCTTCTGCTACTACGGCATGCGCGCCCTGCTGGCGTTCTACGTCGCGTCGACGTTCGCGACAGGCGAGGGCGGCGCGTCGCTGACCTACGGCGCCTACACGGCGCTGGTGTACGCGACCGGCATCGTCGGCGGCTGGGCCGCGGACCGGATGCTCGGCGCGCAGCGGTCGGTGATCCTGGGCGGCGTGATGATGGCCATCGGCGAGTTCGTGCTGATGGTGCCGACCGAGTTCTGCTTCCTCGGCGGCCTGACGCTGATGGTGGTCGGCTGCGGCCTGTTCAAGCCGAACATCTCCAACATCGTCGGCAAGCTCTACGCGCCCGGCGACAACCGCCGCGACCAGGGCTTCGTGATCTTCTACATGGGGATCAACCTCGGCGCGTTCATCGCGCCGCTGATCTGCGGCTACGTCGGCGAGACCTACGGCTGGCGCTGGGGCTTCCTGTGCGCCGGTCTCGGCATGCTGCTCGGCATCGGCACCTTCATGAAGGGCGCGCACAAGCTCCAGGGCGAGGGCGCGCCGCCCGCCGGCAAGGAGGGCTTCGGTCCGGTCGCGCAGGTGCTCGGCATCTGGGTGCTGATGGCGTTCGGCATCTACGTGCTGCTCAGCAAGCAGGAGTGGATGCTGACCGTGATGGTCGGCCTGCTGGCGGCGGTCGTGCTGCTGCTGCTCGGCATCGCCGTGACGCGCGAGAAGATCGAGCGCGATCGGATGATCGGGCTGACGGTCCTGCTGCTGGCGAACACGTTCTTCTGGGCGCTGTTCGAGCAGGCCGGCAGCTCGCTGAACTTCTTCGCCAAGAACTGCACCGACCGCACGTTCCTGGGCTGGGAGATGCCGGCGACCTGGTTCCAGTCGGTCAACGCCGTGTGCATCATCGCGTTCGCGCCGCTGTTCGTGCAGCTGTGGAGGAAGCTGGACGCCTCCAACCGCAACCCGTCGATCCCGATCAAGTTCGGCATCGGCATCCTGCCGCTCGGCCTCGGCTTCGGCGTGCTGATCCTCGGCGTGTCGATGGCGGCCGAGGGTGCCACCCAGATCTCGATGTTCTGGCTGATCCTGCTCTACATGCTGCACACCGCCGGTGAGCTGTGCATCTCGCCGGTCGGCCTGTCGGCGATGACCAAACTGGCGCCGCCGAGCATGAGCGGCCTGGTCATGGGCGCCTGGTTCATGTCGATCGCGGCCGGCAACTACTCGGCCGGCCTGCTGGCGCAGGCCGTCGGCAGCGCCGGCGGCGAGGACGGCGTCGCGCAGCTGCACGACTACGTCGGCGTCTACTCCCCGGCGATGCTCGCCAGCTTCGGCGTCGGCGTGCTGGTCCTGATCCTGGCCCCGGTCATCAACCGGATGCTGCACGGCGTGCGCTGAGTCGCCGCCGGTTTCCTCGAACTGCCGTCACGACGTGGCGGCCGCCGTCGCCTTTCGTCTCTCGACACCATGTTCACGAACCACCCCAAGGGCCTGTTCCGGCTGTTCTTCATCGAGATGTGGGAGCGGCTGGCCTTCTACACGATGGTCGGCATCCTGCTGCTGTACGCGACCGACTCCGAGCAGGGCGGGCTCGGCTGGTCGAAGGCGGAGGGCAACGAGGTCTACGGGCTCTACCTGGCGTTCGTGTACTTCACGCCGTACCTCGGCGGCCTGATCGCCGACCGCTTCCTCGGCTACCGCAAGTCGGTGCTGATCGGCGGGCTGTTGTTCGCCAGCGGGTTCTTCCTGCTGTCGACGGGCCAGAGCTGGGGCTTCCCGGTGGGCCTCGCGCTGCTGTGCTGCGGCAACGGCATGTTCAAGCCGAACATCTCGGCGATGGTCGGCAACCTCTACGAGAAGGGGGACCCGAAGCGCGACGCCGGCTTCAACATCTTCTACATGGGGATCAACATCGGCGCGTTCGTGGCCAACTTCCTGGCGGCGATCATGCGCAACGCCTTCTGGTGGGAGATGGTGTTCCTCGCCGCCGGCGTGGGCATGCTGATCTCGGTCGGCATCCTGCTGGCGAGCTGGAAGGTGCTCGACAAGGCCGACGTCGAGCCCGGCAACAAGCCCGGCGACACGCCGTTCGCGGAGATCATGCAGCGGATCCTCGGGCCGGCGCTGGGGCTCGGCGTGCTGGGCTGGGCGGTGGCCGAGTACTGGCTCCCGGACGCGGCGACCAAGCTGGTGCGTCCGACCGACTTCGGGTTCCTGATCGGCGCGATCCCGATCCTGCTGTTCTTCGTCAACCTGTCCAAGAAGGCCGACGACGAGGAGAAGCCGGGGCTGCGCGCGCTGCTGCCGATCTACCTGGCCGGCGGCACCTTCTTCATGGTGCTGCACCTCAACGGCAGCGCGATGACGACCTGGGCCAAGGACAACACGGCGCGCCACCTCGGCGAGGCCGATCCGATCGTCCTGGTCGCCGACGCGATCTGGATCGACGGCAAGCCCGTGTTCGCCGGTCCGGCCTATCCGGGGTACTACGGCAACGCGGGCGACGACGTGCCGCGGCCCGACCGGCGCACCCTGCTGCCGATCGGCTCGGTGGAGCAGACGAAGATGTTCGGGCAGAAGCGCATGGACGACGAGTCGCTCGCCGAGCTGACCGCCAAGCTGCCGGCCGACGTCCGTGTCGAGGAGCTGCCGACGAACGGCAGGACGGCGGCGCAGAGCGAGTACGCCAAGCTGGCGGTCGATGTCTACGACGAGGTGTCGATCAAGGAGGACACCGACTCGCACGGCCTGCCGATCGTCACCGTGTCGGTGCCGGACTCGGCGGTGTCGCAGAAGCAGGTCGCGTTCGTGCGCACCGTGGGCGACGCCCAGTTCGCCACCTACCTGGTCACCCCCGAGAAGTTCGCGGCGATGTACGCCAGCAACCCGCCGGAGCTTCCGCCCGGGGAGTACCTGCGGACCGCGAACTCCGAGCTCTACCAGTCGTGGAACGCGTTCTTCGTCGTCGTCATGACGCCGTTCGTGATGATGTTCTTCGCCAGGCTGCTGCGCCGGAAGGTCGACTTCAGCACGGCGCGCAAGATCTTCGCCGGCATGGTCATCACCGGGCTGTCGGCGCTGTTCATGGCGTTCGCCGGCTTCGTGTCCGACAACGGCGCGCAGAAGGTCAGCGGCCTGTGGCTGATGGGCTTCTACGCGATCGTCACGGTCGGGGAGCTGTTCCTGTCGCCGATGGCGTTGTCGCTGGTCACCAAGCTGAGTCCCAAGCGCTTCGTCGGCCTGACGATGGGCGGCTGGTTCTTCGCGACCGCGGTGGGCAACAAGTTCTCCGGCTTCCTCGGCGTGCTGCAGGGCGCGATGACGCCGGCGATGTTCTTCCTGGTCATCGTCGGTGCGGTCGGTGCGGTCGCGA
The DNA here is from genome assembly GCA_050245995.1 of Planctomycetota bacterium. GTDB lineage: Bacteria > Planctomycetota > UBA1135 > UBA1135 > UBA2386 > JBFWWV01. The sequence goes on from JBFWWV010000007.1 coordinate 76,538, forward strand.
TCTACATCCTGCTGCTGCTGCCGAAGCTCGACGCGGCGATCAAGAAGTACGGCGCCTGACCGGCGCGGCGGCGCGCGGACCTGCGAGCTACGGGAACGCGCGCCGCACCGCCTCGGCGATGCGCGCGCCGAGCAGCTCGGTCGCCCGCGGCGTCGGGTGGCCGTCGCGGTCGATCGACATCCCGTCCGCGTACGGGTCGAACATGCCGTCGAGGTCGGCGAATGCCACGCCGCTGTCGCGCAGCCGTTCGGCCAGTCGAGAGCCGACGTGCTCGGTCGGGTACTGCACCAGCAGCAGCCGCCCGCCGTGCTCGCGCTGCCACGTGTCGGCGAGCGACCGCAGCACCGCCGCGGCCAGATCGACGTCCTCGGGCCGCTCCTCGGCCGGCCAGTCGTAGCCGGTGAGCTTCAACAGCTCGCTCTTGGCCACCGCCCAGCACCACACCGAGCGCAGTGGCTGCGCGGTGCGGAACGGGCCCTGCAGCGCGGCCGTGCCGTCGGGGCCGATCGCGAAGCACGGCGCGTCGATGCCGTAGAACGAGCGCACGCGCAGCGAGCCGCACAGCCGCCGCAGGTGGTGGTCGATCCAGACGAACACGGCGATCGGCGGCCGCGGCAGCGCGGGCAGCGCCATCGCGTCGGGGTCCTGCGCCAGCAGCACCGCGTGGTTGGGGCCGTAGCCTGGCACCGCGAGGTTCACCACGAGATCGCGCGGCATGTGCGCGGCGTAGCGCGACGGCAGCGTGTCGGCGTCGTCGAGGCCGTGGCCGAAGGTCTGCGAGCAGCCGAAGAACGCGACGGCGCGGTCGTGGCCATCCGCCTGCGGCAGAACCGTGCGACGGCGGCGGTGGGCGTCCAGGCCGTAGCGAACGTGGCCGAGCGGCGCGTCGTCGCGCGCGCGCACCAGGTCGACCTCGATCCAAGCATTCCGCACCAGCCGGTAGCCCAGCTGCGCGTCGTTCTCGACGAACGGCGCCGATCGCAGCAGCACGTCGCTGGACTGCCCGAACGTCGGCCGCAGCCGCAGCGCGCCCTCGACCGAGAGCAGCACCAGCAGCGTCGCGGCGGTGCCGAGACCGGCGCGCAGGAGCCGCGGTCGCCGCAGCATCGCCCGCAGCACGGCGCGGCCACGACGGTGCAGCAGCCAGACCAGCGCGGTCGTGGCGGCCACCGCCGCGGCGAGGCAGCCGTTGCGCGCGACGGCGATCGGGTCGTCCGGCCAGGCGCCGAGCGCCCGCGCGGCGAACGAGCCGCACGCCACCGCCGCCGCGGCGAGCGCCGTGGCCGTCGCCAGGAGCCGGGTCCGTCGCTGCGCCATGCCCCGAGGTTTCGCGCCGCGGCCGGCCCGGCGCAAGGGGCGTCGCCGACGCCTCAGCGCCGCAGGTGCCGCCGGAGCCGTTCGGCGAGCAGCGCGCCGACGATGGCATGGCCGCGTTCGGAGAAGTGCAGGTAGTCGACCCCGAGGAACGACCCCGCGGGATCGGGATCCGCGGCCAGGGTCGACGTCGGGTCGAGCGCTTCGATGCCGAGCTCGGCGCACACCGCGAGCACGCGCTGCTGCACGAGGCCCGGCTGCAGCGTCGCCGGATCGAGGCCGGAGAACGCCAGCAGTTCGGCGCGGCGCGCGGCGTCGACGTGCGTCTGGTTCGGCATCAGCACCAGCAGCAGCGGCGTGTCGCCGGCGCAGCGCTGCATCGCCAGCAGCTCCGCGCGCAGCGTGCCCAGCAGGCGTCGCAACGGCCATGGTCGATGCTCGTCGCGCGCGTCGAGGAACAGCCCCGCGACCGCCTGGACGTGGCTCGGCATGCCCGCGGCGGCGGCCAGCTGGTCACTGTCGGGGCGGATGCGCGCCTGCAACGACCAGGACGGCAGCCAGCGCAGCAGCTGCAGCTCGGTCCACAGCCACAGCCGCGAGCGCACGGCGACCTCGGCGCGCCAGGTGCCGTCCACCGCGTTGGCGAACGCGCCCAGGAACAACCGGTGACCGACCACGCGGACGCGCAGCTGCTCGACGTCGTCGGTGAAGTCGTTGCCGAGACACAGCGACGCCACGATCGCGTCCGGTGCGACGCGCTCGCGAAGCCGCTCGAGCCGGCGGCGCGCGGCGCGGAACCCGTAGGCCGGCACGCCGGCGTTGCACGGCGTGACCGCGCGGCCGAGCTCCGCGCCGAGCTCCGCCGCCGCCAGCGCGAGGAAGCAGCGGTCCTCGTCGACGCCGTGGCCGAACATCATCGAGTCGCCGACGCCGAGCACGCGCAGCTCGCCGGCCCGGCGCGGACCGAGCCGCGGGCCGCGCATGCCGAGCTCGTTGGTTCGCGTTCGCAGCATGCCGGGCCGCACGTCGGCGTCGCTGCCGTCCGCCGCCATGGCCTGCCGCCCGCGGTCGAACAGGTAGTCGAGGTCGGGCAGCGGCTCCCATGCGTCCGGCTCCGGCGACCAGTGATCCGGGCTCGCCGCGAACAGCTCGAGCGGCCACGTCGGCCGCCAGACGATGCGCAGCGCGAGCTCGGCCGCGAGCAGCGCCATCGCCGCCATCCAGGCGCCGAGCGCCATGGCGAACAGCCGGCGCCAGCGGCGCCGGCGCGGCGCGCGCGCCGCGGCGGGTCTCACCTCACGGCCGCGGGCACGGGGTCCTTCCACGGCGGGAACTCTAGGAGTTCGGCGCGTCCGCGGGGAGGGGGGCTCAGGTGCGGTCGTCGGGCGTCGCGTCGCCGGCCGTCGGCGCGTCGTCGTCGCCGCCGTCGGCGCGCCGCCGGCGGCGCACCGCGTCGCGCAGCAGCCACTCGATCTGGCCGTTCAGGCTGCGCATGTCCTGCTCGGCCCAGCGCCGCAGCTCGTCGAGCAGCGGCGGCGGCAGCCGCAGCAGGAACCCCTTGCGCTCCGAGGGCACGGCTAGCCGTAGAGCGTGCCCGTGTTGACCACCGGCTGGGTGCCGCGCTCGCTGCACAGCACCACCAGCAGATTGCTGACCATCTGCGCCTTGCGCTCCTCGTCGAGCTCGACGACGCCCTTGCTGCGCAGCTGGTCGAGCGCCATCTCGACCATGCCGACGGCGCCGTCGACGATGCGCGTGCGGGCGGCGATGATCGCATCGGCCTGCTGGCGCTGCAGCATCGCCGAGGCGATCTCGGGCGCGTAGGCGAGGTGGCTGATGCGCGCCTCGAGCACCTCGACGCCGGCGATCTCCAGCCGTCGGGTCAGCTCGTCCTGCAGCTCCTGGTTGACCACGTCGGCGCTGCCGCGCAGCGAGGTCTGGTCGTCCTCCGGCGAGTCGTAGGGGTGGCACGACGCCATGTAGCGCAGCGCCGACTCGGTCTGCACCTCGACGTACGACTCGAAGTCCTCCACGTCGAACACCGCCTTGGCGGTGTCGCTGACGCGCCAGACGACCACGGCGCCGATCTCGATCGGGTTGCCGCGCAGGTCGTTCACCTTGAGCTTGTCGCTGTTGAAGTTGTGCGCCCGCAGGCTCACCGGCTTGCGCACCGTGAACGGGTTGATGCTGTAGAAGCCGTTCTTGCGGATGGTGCCCTGGTACTCGCCGAACAGCAGCACCACGCGACTCACGTTGGGGTTCACCAGCACGAGGCTGCGCAGCACCAGGATCGCCAGCGGCAGGCAGGCGATCCCCGCCAGCAGCCGCGGCAGGCCGCCGCGTCCGGCGTCCAGCGATTGGCCGGCCGGGATGATGAGCCAGAGGGCGAAGGGGACCAGGCCGATCCCGACGAGGAGCATCAGGACTCCTGGAAGTCCGGTGGTACGGGCGGTTTCGCGCGACGAAGCGGTGGTCATGGGCGGGCTCGTTGTGGCTATTGAAGTGATATCACTTTGGTAGCCTCGGGCGAAGGCGCTCTGTCGCCCGACCGCCGAAAACCCTCGCCGCTCAGCGCGCCAGTTCGGCCAGCCGATCGCCCAGCAGGGCGCCGACGATGGCGTTGCCGCGGACGGACAGGTGGAGGAAGTCGGCGCCGCGGAACAGGAACAGCCCCTGCGGGTCGCCCTGGGCGGCGAGGGTGGGGGTGGTGTCCAGCACGTCGATGCGGAGCTCGGCGCAGAGCCGGCGGATGCGCCGCTGGATCGCGCCGTCCGGGTAGTCCTGCGGCGCGAAGCCGAGGGACTCGAGCTGCCGGCGGCGGCACGCGGGGTCGACGTGCATCCACGTCGGCAGCAGCACCAGCAGCAGCGGTCGTCCGTCGGCGGCGTCCCGCATCGACCGGAGGGTCGCGTGCAGGTCGGTCAGCAGGCGGTCGATCGGCCACGGGCGGTCGGGCTCGGCGGCGTCCAGGAACAGGCCGGCGACGGTCCGTTCCGGCGGCGGCATCCCCTGGCTCGCGCGGGCGTGCTCGGGGCTCATCCGCAGCAGCGTGAGCAGCGACCAGTCCGGCCGGTGCTGCACCAGCTGCCACTCGCACCACAGCCAGAGCCGCGAACGCACGGCGATGCGCGCGCGGACGCTGTCGGCGAGGCCGTGGGCCATCGCGCCGGTGAACGCGCGGCCGCCGAGGACCTCGACGCGACGCTGCTCGATGTCGTCGGTGAAGTCGTTGCCGAGGCACATCGACGCGACGACGACGTCGGCCTGCAGGCGCGGCTGCAGCCGTCGCAGGCGCTTCATGGCGGCGGCCATTCCGTAGCCGGGGACGCCTGCGTTGCAGACGGTCACCGGCCGGCCGAGCCGGCGTCGCAGCGCGCTGCCGGCGAGCTCGGCGAAGCACTCGTCCTGCGCCATGCCGTGCCCGAACATCATCGAGTCGCCGACCATCAGCAGGCGCAGCTCGTCGGGGCGGCGTTCGCCAGGCCCGGCGCCGCGCATGCCGAGTGAGTCGGTCACGACCCGGATCTCGGTGTCGTCGTCCTCGAGGTCGCGCGCGTCGGTGGTGGCCGCCGCCAGCTCGGCGCGACGGTAGGAGATGTCGAGATCCGGCAGCAGCTCCCAGGCGCCGGGCTCGGGGGCCCGGCACAGCGACGGGGTCACGAAGACGTTCAGCGCCTCCGGCGGCGTCCAGAACGCGCGCGACGCGAGCTCCGCGGCGAGCAGCAGCAGCAGGACCACCATGAGCACCAGCGCCGGCACGAACCACCACCGCTTCCCGGCGCGACCGCGCGGCGCGGCGCCGGCCACGGACCCATCTGCGACGCTCTCGCGAACATCTTCCACGCGGGGCAGCATAGCCCGCGGCCCGGCGGCGGTGACCTCAGGACTCGTCGGCGCCCGCCTCGATCGATGCGAGGAAGCGGCGCCCGTAGGCCTTGGTCCGCACCCGCGGGTCGAGCACCAGGACCCGACCGCGATCCTGCTGGCTGCGGATCAGGCGGCCGAAGCCCTGCCGGAACCGCAGGATCGCCTCCGGCAGCGACCAGTCGCGGAACGGATCGCCGCCGCGGTCGGCGATCGCCTGCATCCTCGCCTGCGTCAGCGGATGGCCCGGGTTCTGGAACGGCAGCCGCGTGACCACCACCAGCGTCAGGGCGTCGCCACGCACGTCGATGCCCTCCCACAGCGAATCGGTGCCGATCAGCACCGACGTCGGCGCCGCGCGCTTCTGCTCGAGCAGGCGCGCCAGCGGCGCCTCGCCCTGCACGAGCAGCGGGATGCCGGCGGCTTCCAGGTCGGGCCGCAGCTGCTCGGCGAAGTGCCGCACGAAGTCCCACGACGTGCACAGCACCAGCGCGCGCCCGCCGTTGTCGAGCACCGCGTCGCGGGTGCGCAGCGCGGCCTCGTCGCGGTAGCTCGCCGGGGCGGTGCCCGGATCGGGCATGCCCTCGGCGACGCGCAGGGCCACGGCGCGCCGGTAGTCGAACGGCGAGCCGAGCCGCAGCGTCGAGACGCGGTCGCCGTCGAGCCCGAGCTGGCCGCGCATCCAGGCGAAGTCGTGGTCGTCGCCCGGCCCGAGGGTGGCGCTGGTCAGCACGGCGGTGGGGCCGTTCTGGAACAGGTGCCGGCGCAGCGTCGCGCTCACGTCGAGCGGCGCGCCGCACAGCAGGGCACCATGGCGTCCCGGCTCGATCCAGCGCACCAGCGGCGTCGCGTCCTGCTGGCGCGGGTTGCACAGCGCCGCGATCACGCCGGCGAGCGCCGCCAGCCCGTTGCTGCGCGCCTGCAGCTCCATGCGCACGTCGACCGATTCGGTGCGCATCGCGCAGGCGGCGAGCTCCTGCGCCAGCAGCGTCAGGATCGCCGACAGCGGCTCGGGCAGCACCTCGTCCCCCAGCGCCCGGCCGTCGCGCCGGCCGCGCAGCCGCTCCTGCAGTTCGGCGAAGAACGCGTCGTTCTGCAGCCGCAGCTCCTCGACCAGCAGCCGCGCGTGCGGCGAGCCGTGGCGCGCCAGCAGGCTGCGGTCGCTGCGCCGCGGGTGCAGCCGTCGCAGGTGCCAGCCGACGGTGCTGGCGGCGAGGCGCAGGCCGAGGCTCTCGGTGGCGACGCGTTCGAGGTGGTGCGCCTCGTCGAACACCACCACGCGGTGGGCCGGCAGGAACGTGGCACCGGCCATGCGCAGCGCCAGGTCGGCGAAGTACAGCGCGTGGTTCACCACCAGCACCTGCGCCGACTCGGCGCGGCGCCGCGCGCGCTGCCAGCCGCAGGCGTCGTAGTGCTTGCACGCGCGCTGCAGGCAGTTGCCGTGTTCGGCCTGCACCTCCTCCCAGACCTCCGGCAGCGGCGGGAACGGCAGGTCCATGCGGGTGCCGTCGCGCGACGTCAGCGACCAGTCGACGATCTTCCGCAGCTGGTCGTGGCGCACCGGATCGGCGAGCAGGTGCTGCTCGCGTTCGGCGAGGTGCATGCGTCGCAGGCACAGGTAGTTGTTGCGGCCGACGGCGGTGACCGACGACCACTCGAACGGCAGCACCGCGTGCAGGAAGGGCAGGTCCTTGCGTTCGAGCTGCTCCTGCAGCGCGATCGTGCGCGTGCTGACGACGACCGGGCCCTGGCCCTGGTGCGCGTCGGCCCACAGCGCCAGCGGCAGCAGGTAGGCGAACGACTTGCCGACGCCGGTTCCGGCCTCGGCGCACAGGTGGCGCCGCTCCTGCAGCGCCCGCTCGATCGCCTCGGCCAGCTCGACCTGCTGCGGGCGGACCTCGAAGTCGGCCAGCCGCCGCGCGATCGCGCCGCCTCTGCCGAGCAGCTCGCGCACCGTGGCGGTCAATCGTGCGCCTCGGTGACGCCGGCCGCGGCCACCAGCCGGGCGCGGCGCGCGTTCCGTTCGTCGTGGACCACGAACGCGGCGGCGAACGTCTGCCCTTCGCCCGTGGCCTGCACGGCGCGGTCGAGCGCCGAGTCGAAGCGGACGAACTGCCAGCCCTCGTGGTCCAGACCGTCGGCGCCGCGGTAACCGTAGCGAACGCGGTAGTTCTTGCTGCGCCGCCGGCGCTTGCCGTCGGCGGGCCGCCGGTGGCCGACCAGGACACCGGCGACGGCCGGGCCGTGCCGCACGATGGTCCGGATCCGGAACACGCGCGTGAGGTACAGCAGCACGAGGAACAGCTCCGGCAGCAGCAGCAAGCCGGCGAACGTCGGCAGGATCCGCCCCAGGTAGGTCGCGTGCGTTCCGACCATGCGGCTCACGCCGGGGTCGTTCCGGAGGTACTCGACCGCCACCGCGGCGCCCGGCTCGACGTCGCGCCGCGTCGTCACCGACTGGCCGCTGCGCTCGCCGTCGCCCGGGTCGTACACGTAGCTCACGAACGAGCGGGTGACGCGACCGTGCTTGTTGCGACGGTGCCGGACCTGCGTGACCCGTGCCTCGGCGACCTCGGCCGGTCCGGCGTCGAGGCGCCAGTCGTCGCGCGGCGAGCGGAAGCCGTCTTCGGCCCACATCACCGCCAGCGCGACCAGGCTCACGACCAGCATCGCGGTCGCGAACGCCCCGAGCACGCCCCAGGTCTGCAGGGCGAGGCGCCAGGGCACGTGCCGGGGTGGTCTGGGCCAGCCGCTCATGCAGGTTGCATACCCCGGGAAGCGGCGGTCCGCCATGTTCGCCGGCGCGGCGGTCGACCGGCCTAGGAGTCTGCGCCACGGGAATGCACGACGCCGAGCACGCGCCCTTCGCCCGGCCGCGCCGCCCGAAAGCCTCGGTGAATCCACCGATTCGCCTGCGTTCTCGGACGACGCCGCCGAAACGAAACTCGCGCACCCGGCATTCGCGCCTCCCGTGGCGCAGGCTCCTAGAGTCGGATCGTGGCCGCCGGGTCCACGGCGTTGGCGTCGGAGCCGAAGTCCTCGGGCAGCACCAGCCGGCAGTGCTGCGGGAAGCGGCGATCGTGCAGCACGGGCACGCGGTCGAAGCGGGAGTGCCGCATCATCGTCAGCAGGCGCTGCCCGAGCGGGCTGTGTGCGCGCACCCAGTGCCGCGAGGTGCGTTCGTGGGCGTGGTGGTCGCGGAACCGGAACCGGACCGAGTAGCTCTCGGGCAGGCACCAGCGCACCGGCCGCACGTCGAGCACCTGGGCGACGCCGACGTCGCCGTGCGCCAGCACTCGGCGCAGGTGCAGCACGCCGGCCAGCCACGCGAGGCCGATCAGCAGCCCGGGCACCACCAGCATCGCGAACGAGTCGCCGTGGTCGAGCCACGGCGCGGTGAGCACCTGCGGCGCGCCGACGATGCGGTTCAGGCTGGGCTCGGCGCGCAGGAACTCGATCTCGATGGTGTCGCCCGGCTGCTGGGTGCCGTCCGGCACGGGTCGGCGGGAGGGCCAGTCCTGGTCCCCGGCCCGGAACTCGAACTCGACCCAGCGGGTGCGGTGGGACGCCGGCCCCAGGTCCTCGATCGCCGAGACCTCGGCCTCGACCCGATCCGTGGGGCCCGCGTCGAGCCGGTGCATGCGCTCGAGCCGGTCGCTGTTGGCGAGGAACAGCAGCCAGGTGATCACGCCGCCGTAGATCGCGAGCGCGAAGGTCAGCGCCGCCAGCGGCCAGCGGTAGCCGAGCACCTTGCTCCACCGCACGCGGCGGGGAGCGGGCGGGATGCGTTGGACCTCGGCTTGCACCCGGCCAGTGTACGGGGGACGGGGGGGCGGCAGGAAGGCCCGGATCGTCGCGGCGTTCTGCCGCGACGCGTCACCCGGGCGTCACCGCGCGCGCGACTGCGGCGGCTGCCGGTAGCGCGCCCTGCGACGATCCCTAGACTGTTCGCCGACATGAGTTCCCTGGCTCGCACCCTGTGGCTGCTCGCGGCCCTCCTGGTCACCGTCCCGTCGCTGCCGGCGCAGGATGACCTGTCGAAGAAGGAAGACGCGCTGAACAAGAGCGCCGTCGGCATCCTCACCGGGTTCGCGCGAGCCGCGAAGTCCAAGAAGGTCGCGACCCGCGCCAAGCGCGCGTACGACCTGATCCTCGAGCGCTACGACCCACAGAACGGCGTCGCCGCGCGCGAGCTCGGCTACGTGAAGACCGACGGCAAGTGGGTGCCGGGCCCGCCCAACAAGGCGCCCGAGTGGGTCGACAAGGCCAACAACGAGCAGCGCTTCCAGATCACCGAGGACTGGAGCAAGACCAAGTCCAAGCTCGGCGACCTGCACCGCCAGCTCGGCCTCGAGCTGGTCGGCGGCGAGTACGCGGCGCGCGGCAAGGAGCACCTCCAACAGGCGGTCGCGTACAACCCGTTCGACAAGGACGCCCACCTCGCGCTGGGCCACATCGAGCACGAGGGCTTCTACGGCACCGAGGCCGACATCGCGTTCATCCAGAAGATGCGCGAGATCGAGACCAAGGCGCTCGATCTGGCGCGCCAGGAGTACGAGGTCGAGGCGCTGCCGCTCGACAAGCTGCCCGAGGAGCTGGCCAAGCTGAACCTCGAGTTCCACGGCAGCCAGTCGAAGCACTTCACGGTGTGGACGCGCGGGACGCAGGAGAACGCCGACAACTGCGCCAAGTGGAACGAGCGCGCGCTGGACTTCCTGATGCACCTGCTCGGCCCGGAGCAATCGCGCCGCCGCGGCCTCGCCCGGCTGGGCCGTTCGCGGCAGTGGAAGGGCTTCGTGTGGACCGCCGGTGAGCGCGAGGAGTTCCTGAAGCTCAACCCGCACATCTACGAGGGCAAGACGATCGAGGAGGCCAAGCAGTTCTCCAACGTGTCGTGGATGAGCAAGCAGGGGCCGGCGATGGTCCTCGTCAAGCTGACGCCGGCGTCGATGCACGACTACCTGATCGCGAGCCTGCCGCACGAGCTGTTCGGCAACTCGAACGGCGCCCTGCTCGAGGGGCTGCACCACGCGATGACGTGGTACCTGATGTCGACGTCGATCACCCAGTACGCCGCCGTGCCGGACGGCACCGCCAGCGCCAAGGAGCTGATGCTGCCCGAGTCGACCAACTGGTGGCTGCGCAAGATCCGCGACCAGGCCATCGCCGGCACCGACTGGCCGCTCAACCAGGTGCCGCGCGAGCGGCTGTCGAATTTCCGCAACGACGTGCGCGTCAAGGCCTGGAGCTTCATGACCTGGGTCGTGGCGCGCTACCCCGACCGCTGGATGGAGTTCTTCCAGGGCGTCCCCGCCGACAAGATCCCGTTCCCGGAGGAGATCGACCAGATCGGCGCCGAGGCGTTCGGCAAGCCGCTGGCCGAGGTCGAGGCCGAGTGGCGCGAGTGGGCGCGCGGCGACAGCACCGTCGCGGCGGCCACGGGCTACGGCCCGCCGCTGCTGCCGGAGAAGCCCAACAAGGAGGAGCTGGCGGTGCTCGAGCGCATGAACGAGGTGCGCAACACGCCGCTCGCGTACACGGTGCCCGAGGACCAGCGCGACCTGCGCGACGGGTCCATGGGGATCCTGCCGCCGTGCGACCTGGACGCCGAGGCGTCGATGGCGTGCGAGGCGCACGCCACCTACCTGACGATGTGGACCGAGGAGCACCTCAAGTGGCCGGAGGCGCACGAGGAGAACCCGGCGCGCGAGGGCTTCTCGCCGCGCGGCATGCGCGCCGGCATGCGCTCGGTCATCGTGTTCCTGAACGGCAACGGCGGCGTCAACTTCGCGCGCGACTCGGTCGACGGCTGGATCGGCACCGTCTACCACCGCTTCCCGCTGCTCGAGCACAACATCAACCGCTTCGGCTACAGCTACGTCTACGACAACGGCTGGTCGGTCGCGGTGCTCGACATGGGCTCGCTCGAGGAGCCGTACGACCCGAACGCGGCGCCGCGCTTCGTGTGCTGGCCGCCGCCCGACATGAAGGACGTGCCGCGCCAGTTCCACGGCATCGAGCACCCGAACCCGCTCGACGACCAGCCGGAGAGCGAGCGCGACATCACCGTGACCGGCTACCCCGTCAGCCTGCAGATCCAGCGCGAGCTGGCCCAGCAGGTGACGGAGGCCGGGATCAGCCTCTACGAGGTGCCCAAGGCGCGCAGCAAGGCGCCGACCAAGCACTACGTGGCGCCGACGGAGCCGGTGTTCAAGGAGTGGAGCGAGCGCCGCGGCGACTCGGTCGCGACCTGGAACCACACGCCGATGGAGCCGCTGCTGAAGCGCATGGAGCTGCGCGAGGTCGTGTTCGCCATCCCCAAGGAGCACCTCAAGCCGAAGACGACCTACCAGGTCGAGGTGCGCGTCAAGCTGCAGAACGAGGCCTACTTCATCTGGGAGTTCACCACGGGCTCGCAGATGGAGGGGCTGAAGTTCTGAGCCGCACCGCCCGCGGCGCGGGCGGTCGGGCGCGGTCCCGCTGCGCTCGGCGCGGCGGCGCGGGTGGTCGTCCAGGCCGCGCTTGCCTGCGGCGGTGGGCGACTTCATGATCGCGGTCCGAACCGTCGAAGAGCCCCGCACAATGGAAAACCGCGTCGAACAGATTCTCAGCTGGTACGAGTCCGACAATCCCGGCGTCCTCAAGAACCTGCACTGGATGATGAGCACCGGCAACCTGGCCGGCACCGGCAAGTTCGTGATCCTGCCGGTCGACCAGGGCTTCGAGCACGGCCCGGCGCGGTCGTTCGCCAAGAACTCGCCCGGCTACGACCCGCACTACCACTTCGAGCTGGCGCTGGCCGCGGGCTGCAACGCCTATGCGGCGCCGCTGGGCTTCCTCGAGGCCGGCGCGCGCCGCTACGCGGGTCGCGTGCCGCTGATCCTGAAGCTCAACAACAGCGATTCGCTGTTCGGCGGCAAGAACCCGAAGCCCGCCGTCACCGGCTCGGTCAAGGAGGCCCTCCGCCTCGGCTGCGCGGCGATCGGCTTCACGATCTACCCGGGCAGCAGCTTCCGCAACGAGATGTACATGGAGCTGCGCGAGCTGACCGAGGAGGCCAAGGCCAACGGCTTGGTCGTCGTGGTCTGGAGCTACCCGCGCGGCGAGGGCCTGAGCAAGCAGGGTGAGACCGCGATCGACGTGTGCGCCTACGCCGCGCAGATCGCCGCCCAGCTCGGCGCCCACATCATCAAGGTCAAGCCGCCGACCGAGCACATCGAGCAGGACGCGGCGCGCAAGGTCTACGAGTCGGAGAAGATCCCGGTCGGCACCCTGAAGGAGCGCGTGCAGCACGTCGTGCAGAGCGCGTTCGGCGGCCGCCGCATCGTGATCTTCAGCGGCGGCGAGGCCAAGGGCACCGACGCGGTGCTGCAGGAGATCCAGGGCATCGCCGACGGCGGCGGCTTCGGCTCGATCATGGGCCGCAACGCGTTCCAGCGCCCGAAGGCCGAGGCCGTGAAGCTGCTGGGCTCGATCCAGGAGATCTACCGCAAGGCGAAGTAGCGGCGCATCGCGCCGCAGGCCGGGCGCCCGTGCTCCAATCGTCAGTACGTCTGGTACTCCAGCGACCCGACCAGCGCGCGCACCACGTGCACCGGTTTCGCCGCCGGCCGCCGCAGCACGTCGACGAACGCCTGCAGCTCGCCGCCGACCGGCTCGCGCGCCAGGTAGCGCGTGAAGCACGCGGTGACGAACTCCGCCTCGTCGCCGGCCGCGAACTCCGGCACCTGTGCCTGCGTGCTGTCGAGGATGACCTTGGCGAGCACGGTGCGCAGCGGCGCGGGATCGGCCATCGCCGTCATCGCGTTGCGCAGGTTGCGCAGCTCGTCCTCGCCGGGCGGCCGCTCGAGCAGGTCGGTGTAGAGCCCGCGCAGGAACTGACGCTCGCTCTTGCCCCGGCGGACGTCGAGCGCCTGCAGGTAGGCGTCCGACTGCAGCCACGTCGCCAGCACGTCGAAGAAGCGGCCGAAGTCGCGCTGCACCTCGGCGACCGCGGGCGAGTCGGCCGGCAGCGGCGCCTGCAGCAGGCGGCGGTGGTGGCGGTCCAGCAGCGTGCGGGCGAAGTCCTCGTGTCGCAGCGCGATCCGCACGACGTCGGCCTGGCTGCGGCCCTCCTCGCCGAGGAAGCGGCCCTTCTTGCCGTCGTAGAGCTTCTTGCCGTCGGCCAGCGTCCGCACGTGCTGCTTGTCCTGCACGCGGTAGCCGAGGCACTGCTCGAGCACCACGGTCACGAACGTGTCGTTGCCGGGGTTGCGCAGCGAGAACCCGGTCGACAGCACCAGCTCGGCGATCGCCGCGCGCGCGTCGAGGTCGCCCTTCTGCAGCCGCGCCGGGATGCGGTCGATGTCGTCGCCGCCCGGGCGGAAGCGGTCGAGCAGCAGGAAGTAGAACAGCTGCTCCTCGAACCACTCGGTCATCGCCTCGCGGCTCCGCAGCAGCCGCGGCACGACGGCGTCGGCGGGGGCGCCGGTGAACGCGCGGCGCTCGGCGGCGGTCGGACCGCGCTGCAGCACGTCGTAGCAGAGGCGGTGCAGCAGGCGGAGGCTCAGCGGGCGGCGCGCGGACACGGGCGCGATGCTAATGCACTTCGGCCGGCGTCGCGTCCACGGGTTCGGCGGCGTCGGCGGTCGGCGGCGCCGACAGCCGCGGGGTGCCCGGGTTGCCCGACTCGTCGAACACCGGCCGGTGCACCATGCCGCCGCTCGGACGGAAGCCGATCAGGCGCAGCGCCATCCCCGCACCGCGGTCGGCCTGCCGCGCCGCCATCGGCCGCACGAACCACGGCAGCAGCAGCGCCACCACGAGGCGCGCGGCGAAGCTGCCGGCGAACACGAGGCCGTAGCCGCCGCTCGCCATCAGCGCCGCGCCGGCGAGGCTGCCGCCGAGCTGCGCGCCGCCGTTCAGCAGGCCCTGCGCCGCGAACACCTGCGGGCGCGTGCGCCGCGTGGTCGAGTCCAGCACCAGCGCGAACGCCGCGACCTCGAAGCCGCCCCAGCAGAGCCCCGACCAACCGTAGGCCAGCGTCAGTCCGAGCAGCTCGTCGGCCCACAGGAAGGGAATCGGGATCGTCGCCGACAGCAGCAGGGCCAGGCGGAACGCGCGGTGCGAGCCGATGCGGTCGACCAGCCGGCCCCACAGCGGCAGCGTCAGCGCCTTGACCGCGACGACGGCGCCGAGCGTCAGCATGTAGCCGTCCCAGTCGAGCCCGCACTCCTCGAGCATGTACGGGCTGAAGAACGGCGCCGCGAGGTAGACGCCGAGGTGGAACAGCGCCGCGCCGAACAGCACCGTGCGCGCGTTGCGGCCGGCGCCGGAGGTCAGGAACTGGATCGGCCGCTGCGGCGGACCGAGGCCGCGGAAACGCGGCTCGGCCGAGCGCGCCAGCAGCAGCGCGGACAGCAGCCGGGCGCCGGCCGCCAGCGCGAACAGCACCGCGAAGCCGCCCGGCGGCGGCATGGCCGCCAGGACGGCGCCGCCGCCCAGCACGCTCACGAACGTGGCGACGTGGACGACCCGGGTGCGCGCCGCGAAGTAGCGGCCGCGCACCGGGCGCGGCACCAGGTCGCCGTACCACGACGACCACGCCGTGCCGGCGGCCTGCCCGAACAGGTGGTAGACGCACAGCAGCACCAGCAGCACGGCGACGCCGTTCCGATCGAGCGCGACGAACGCGGTCAGCGCCGTCAGCACGACGACCTGCCCCAGCGCGCAGCCGACCACCCAGACGCGGCGGCGCGGCACGCGGCGCAGGGCCCGCAGCATCAGCAGCGAGCCGAGGCCGCCGCACAGCAGCGGCAGGCTGGTCAGCAGCGCGATCGCCAGCGGCCCGGCGCCCAGCCGCACCGCCTCGGCCAGGAACGACGTCTCGGCGACGCCCAGCATCAGCGCGAACAGCGCGCCGTCGACCATCGCCATGCGCATGGTGCGGCCGATCTCGGCGGCGGTCAGGCGGTTGGGGTCACGGGGTCGCACGAGGACGGGGGCAGGCGTGGAGCTGCAGCCTGTTTTCGACGCGCCTCGGCCTCCGACTGAGACGGTCGTGACGACGGGGAGTCCCGGTGCAGTATGGTCGTGGCCATGGCGACGACCAACTTCAAAGGAACTCCCGTGCACACCGTCGGCGACCTGCCCAGGGTCGGCGGCCCGGCGCCAGCGTTCACGCTGGTGCAGAACGACCTGTCTCCGCTGTCCCTGAAGGACCTGGCGGGCCAGACCGTCGTGCTCAACATCTTCCCGAGCATCGACACCGGCACCTGCGCCACGTCGGTGCGCAAGTTCAACGAGCAGGCGGCGTCGTTCCCCGACACCGTGGTCGTCTGCGTGTCGATGGACCTGCCGTTCGCGCAGAAGCGCTTCTGCGGCGCCGAGGGCATCGACCGGGTCCGCACGGCCAGCGCCTTCCGCGGCGACTTCGGCGCCAGCTACGGGGTGACCCTGAAGGACGGGCCGCTCGCCGGGCTGTTCGCGCGCGCGGTCGTCGTGATCGACGGCGCCGGCAAGGTGACGCACGTGGAGTTGGTGCCGGAGATCGCCAACGAGCCGGACTACCGGGCGGTGGTCGCGGCGGTGCGCTGACGCCGGAGGAGACGCGTCGAGCGGCATGGCCGTTGCGAACCGGCATGGCCGTTGCGAACCGGCGCCGCATGCTCCGAACCCCACGCCTCCGTCTCGCCGCGGCGCTCTGCCTCGGCGCCGTCCTCGCCGCGGGCTGCGCCACGGCGTCGGCGGTGCGCCTCGCCGCGACCGAGTACCCGCCGCGTCCCGACGACCACCCGATCGCGGTCTACGACACCCTGGACGACGTCCGCGGCCGGCCGTGGATCAAGGTCGGCCGTGTCGTGGGCGAGGGCAGCGACTCGGCCGCATTCGCGGCGATCGTCGCGGCGATGCAGCGGGAGGCGCGACGGCTCGGCGCCGACGCCCTGGTGCTGACCGGCGGCGGGCTGTTGCCGCGCGACGGCGACGGCGAGCGGCTCGGTGGCCGCGCCGTGACCGGGCTCTGCCTGCGCTGGCAGTGACCCGGCGACGCGGCGGGCCTGTCCTGCCAGGGCGCCAGGGTTCACCGGTCCGGCGGTGCCTGCCGATGCAGGAAAAGGCGCTGGAACGCGCCGCGTCGCCGCGGCATTCGTAGACGATCGTTCCTGGTCCCACTGCAGCCGCCTCCGCCCGAGGTGCCACGCCGCATCATGAACCGAGTCGTCCTCGCCGTCGCCTTCACCGTCTCCGCCACCTACGTCGCGGTCCCGGTCCGGGGTCAGGACCCGGCGCTGCTGGACGCCGCCCGCATCACCTCGGCCGAATTCGCGCCGGCGCGGTTCGGGCCGGCGCGCTGGGTCGACGGCGGGCACTACGCCACGCTCGAGGCGGGCGCCGACGGCCGCACGCTCGAGCTGGTGCGCTACGAGGCGGTGTCGGGCGCCCGCGAGGTCGTCGCCGACACCGCACGGCTCAGCGTGCCGGGTCGCGAGCAGCCGCTGCAGATCGAGGACTACGCGTTCTCGCCCGACCGGTCCCTGCTGCTGGTGTTCACCGACAGCCAGCGCGTGTGGCGGCAGAACACGCGCGGCGAGTACTGGCTGGTGCCGCTCGCCGGCAACCAGCCGCCGCGCCGCCTCGGCGGCGGCCTGCCGAAGTCGTCGCTGATGTTCTGCAAGTTCGCGCCGCAGGGCGACCGCGTGGCCTACGTCGCGCAGAACGACCTCTACGTCGAGCAGGTTGCGGGCGGTCACCAGACGCGGCTCTCGACCGACGGCTCGGTGACGACGATCAACGGCACGTTCGACTGGGTCTACGAGGAGGAGTTCGACTGCCGCGACGGCTTCCGGTGGAGCCCCGACGGCACCCGCATCGCCTACTGGCAGCTCGACTGCCGCGGCGTCGGCGAGTTCTACATGATCGACAACCTGTCGGACCGCTACGCGCGCATCGTGCCGGTGCAGTACCCGAAGGCGGGCACGACCAACTCCGCGTGCCGGGTCGGCGTGATCCCGGCGGTCGGCGGCGCCACGGTCTGGATGAAGACGCCGGGCGAGCCGCGCGAGACCTACGTGCCGCGCATGGAGTGGCATCCTGCCGGCAAGGAGCTGATGGTGCAGTGGCTGCCGCGCGCGCAGAACGAGCTGCGGGTGCTGGCGTGCGCCGCCGCGACCGGCGAGGCGCGCGTGGTGCTGACCGAGACCGACGCGGCCTACGTCGACGTGCGCGACGACTTCCGCTGGCTCGAGGACGGCAAGCGGTTCTTCTGGACCAGCGACCGCGACGGCTGGCGCCACGCCTGGGCGCAGCCTTGGACCGACGGCGAGGCGCGGCTGCTGACGCCCGGCGACTACGACGTGATCGACGTCGTGCACGCCGATCTCGACAAGGGTCAGCTCTACTTCGCGCGTGCGCACCGCGCCACCGAGCGCCAGTTGGCCGCGCTGCTGCCGGACGGCGTCGCGTTCGTCACCAACGAGTGGCGCGAGTCGAGCAAGAGCGACGAGAAGTGGGCCGCGGTCCAGTCCGGGTGGCACGACTACCAGGTCAGCACCGACGGCACGCTCGCGATCCACACCGCGTCGAGCTTCGACAGCCCGCCCGTGGTCGACCTCGTGCGGCTGCCGTCACACGAGCGCGTGCGTGTGCTCGAGGACAACGCCCCGCTGCGCGAGCGCTACCAGGCCGTGCAGCGCGGCAGCAACGAGTTCTTCAAGGTCTCGCTCGACGACGGCGCCATCCTCGACGGCTGGACGATGTATCCGCCGGACTTCGACTCGACGCGGTCGTGGCCGGTGCTGTTCCACGTCTACGGCGAGCCGTGGTCGCAGACGGTCAAGGACACCTGGTTCCTGAACCACCACCTGTTCCACCGCTGGATGACGCAGCGCGGCTACGTCGTCATGTCGATCGACGCGCGCGGCACGCCGGCGCCGAAGGGCCGCGACTGGCGCAAGGCGCTGTACCAGAGGATCGGCGTGCTGAGCTCGGCCGACTGGGACCAGGCGGTCGCGGCGCTCGGCAAGCGTCACTCCTGGATGGACCGCACGCGGCTGGCGATCTGGGGCTGGTCGGGCGGCGGCGCGATGACGCTGAACATGCTGTTCCGCTACCCGGAGCGCTTCGCCGCCGGCATGTCGGTGGCGCCGGTCACCGACATCGGCCTCTACGACACGATCTACCAGGAGCGCTACTGCGGCGATCCGCGCAAGGTGCCCGAGGTCTACCGCGAGTGCTCGCCGATCACGTTCGCCCAGAACCTGCAGGGGCACCTGCTGCTGGTGCACGGCACCGGCGACGACAACGTGCACTTCCAGCACAGCGAGCGCCTGTTCGACGCCCTGGTCGCCGCCGACAAGCAGTTCGAGTACCTGGCCTATCCGAACCGCACGCACGCGATCCGCGAGGGGAAGAACACGCGGCGCCACCTGTACGGCGCGCTGGCGGACTTCCTGCAGCGGCGCGTGCCGCCGGGGCCGCGGCAGGAGTAGCGCCCGCTCATCGCAGCGTGACCGCCACCGTAGGGTGGTGACCCAGGCCGTCGATCTGCAGCTCCGCGGTGCCGGTCCGGGCCGCTGCGCCGCCGCCGTCGTCGGCGCGGCACTCGAGCAGATAGCGACCCGGCGGCAGCCAGACGCGGGTGTGGCCCGGTGTCATGCTGGAGAAGATGCCGGCGTGGCCGCCGTCCGCGCGGCGCGCGACGACCAGCAGCTGGCCGTCGCCAGGACCGCTGGGCCCACCGGGCGCGGCCGCCGCGGCGCCATCGGCGCGCACGTCGGCGTAGCCGACGCGCTGCAGTTGCAGGTCGAGCAGCGCCGTGGCGTCCGACTCGACGCGGAGCGCGCCCGCCGCGGCGAACGGCGCGCCGCCGCAGCTCACCAGGTAGTCGCCGGGCTGCAGCGCGCCGAAGCGCGTGCCGGACGCGTCGACGGGGGCCGATGCGACGAATCCGCCGTCGGCGGTGTGCAGGGTGACTTGGCCGCGCGCCGGGGCGCCGTTCTCGGCGCGCACGGTCACCACCGCCGCTCCCGGGCGCGCGAACACCAGGTCGCCTAGGTCGTGTCGTTTGCTGCTGCCGAGCCAGAACTCCGGCAGCGTCAAGGCGCCCGCCGCGCAGGTGACGTGCACCCGGTACCGACCGGCCGACAGCGAGGCGAGCCCGAAGGTCCCGTCGGCGCCCGCTGCGGTGACCTTCGGCTGGGCCTGGCGGCGGCGCGACACGGTGACGGACGCCGCCAGCGGTCGGCCCGCGTCGTCGACGACGCGGCCGCGCATCTGCGCGATGGCGAGGTCGAGGTGTGCGAGGCGGATCTCGTGCGGGTTTGGGCCCGGCTGCACGTTCTCGACGATGTGCATCGGCGGCGCGTCGTCGTACGAGATCGCGAGGCACACCGGATCGGGGTCGTCCGGCTGCAGCTCGAAGCGACCGGTCGCGTCGGTGAGGACCGGCATGGCCGCGCCGACCGGGGCGCCGGTCACGTCGCAGATGGCGACCCGCAGGCCACCCATCGGTGTGCCGTCTTCGCCGAGGACGAGGCCCAGGATCCGCGGCAGTGGCACGAGCACTGCGCGCCACTCCGTGACCGCGCCTGGGCGCAGCTCCAGCGTGGCGCGCGCCCGGGCCTTCTGCCGGTTGTCCGGTCCTCGCGCCTGCAGCACGTGCCGGCCGGCGGGCAGGTCGACGACGCGGAACGCGCCGTCGTTGGCGGACACGGCGCTGCACGACACGAACCGACCGCCGTCCTCGACGCCCAGGTCGGCGAGCGTGACGCGGGCGCCGGCCACCGCGCGGCCGGCGTCGTCGACCGTGCGTCCGGCGACGACCGCGCCGTCCTCCAGGGCGAGGTCGCACGACGATCGACCGATCGGCAGGTCGATGGTCTGCAGCGCCACCGCGAAGCCGGGCGCCCACGCCTGCACGATGTCGCGACCCGGGCGCAGGCCTTCGGCCGTGTAGCGACCGTCCGGATCCGTGCGGACCTCGCGGCCCCACGGCTGCACCGTGCCCGCCGAGTCGGTGCTCGAGGTCGCGGCCGGGCCGATCAACACGCGCGCCCCGGGCACCGGCCGGCCGGTGCGATCCCGGACCGTGCCCCTCAGCTCCGCGCCGCGGCCGCGCAGTTGCAGCACCAGCGCCTCGTTCGCGCGATCGTGGTCGATTTCGACGGCCAGCGACGGCGCGTGCCCCGCCGCGCGTGCGCCGACCTGCACCGGCTGCCGCGGCAACGGCACCTCGAAGCTGCCGTCGGCGGCCGCCGTGGTGCACGGGAACTGGCGCGACGGATCCTGCAGCATGGCGAACCAGATGGTGGCGCCGGCCACCCCTTGGCCGCGGTCGTCGACGACGCAGCCGCGCAGCGTCGCGGCGCGATCGACCTGCACGCGCACGGTGCGCACCTCGCCGGCCAGGACGGTGACGGGGATGCGATCGAGGTGGTGGGTCACGCGCAGCAGCCACCGACCCGGCGTGAGGTGCGTCAGCAGGCAGCGGCCCTCGCGGTCCGTCACGCCGAGGCGGCGCTCGTTGGCCGCGAGCTCCGGGTGTCCGCCGACGCCGATGCCGCTGGCCGGGCGCTCGTCCGACCAGGTCGTCACCAGCAGCAGGTCGCCGAGGGCGGGGTCGGCGGAGCGCGCCGCCGCGGCGGTGGCCGTCGCCGGCTGGCGTGTTCCCGCAGCCGCGTCCGACGCGCCGAGCGCGGCGTCGGGCTGCGCGGGCGCCGGCGCCGACGCCGTGGGGCGCGCGGGCTCCGGCGTGGGCACCGACTCGTCCCACCAGCCGGCCTGGTGCAGGCCGACCGCGAGCAGCAGCAGCGCGGCAGGAACGGCAAGCGCGAGCTTCTTCGACATCACGAGACCTCCGGCGATGGTGAGGGTGGGCGTGGCGAGCGCGGCGCCGGGGGCGGCCGCCGTCGCGGCGTCCAGGACCGCGGCCTTCACGGCCGTGAGCCCGCTGCCGAAGGCCGACCATCCAGCGATGTGGCTCGGCGGCAGCATCCCGGCGACGAACCCGCGCGGCAGCCGCTGCCGCAGCAGGCGCAGCGCGCGCATCAGCTGCGTGCGCACCGTGCCGGGCGGGCGGCCGAGCTGCGCGGCGATGTCGCGCGCGGTGAAGCCGCGCTCGAGGTGCAGGTCGAGCACCTCGGCGTACGGCGCCCCGAGCTCCTGGCGCAGCCGGCCCAGCGCCGCACGCAGCTCTCGGTCGATGGCCGTCGCGTCCGGAGCGCGTTCGCGCCCTGCGACGTCGTCGGGGTCGCCGGTCGCGGTCCGCGCCGCGGCCTGCGCGCGCCGCCGCTGCAGCTGCCGCGCGTGGTTGGCGAGGATGCCGCACAGCCACGGCAGGCAACGCTGGGTCGCGTCGAACGCCGCGCGCCGTTCGATCGCCAGCAGGAACGTGCGCTGCAGCAGGTCCTCGGCTTCGACGCGATCGCCGCACAGGTAGAGCGCCACACGCATCAGCTCCGGCGCCGTCCGGTCGAACACGCGCCCGAGCGCGCGCGGGTCACCGCTGCGGCAGTAGGCGCGGAACAGTCGGTCGGTGGTGCCGGGCAGCATCGCCATGTCGAGCGTCCTTCGCCGGACGCGCGGGCAGCGCTACGTCGTTCGCCAATTCGCGCGGGGCGCGCCCGGGGGCATGCGGCGTACAAGAAAAAACCCCGGTGGGCACCACTCCCACCGGGGCGAAAATCCCTGCCACTGGGCACGAGCCCAATGCGTTTCTTTCCACCGCCGCACCAAGAGCAGGAACCGTGCCGCGTCCGCCGCGAGCTGTCGGTGGAGAGCTCAAGTTGATGGAGAACAGTGAGTTGAGGTGGATGCTCACAAGCTCTCCCCAGCGATGTTCCACGGCAGTGCCGACGAGCCGCCGTCAACTCGTCGGTGGGCCGTCGCCGGCGAGCCGTCGCTTGGCGCGGTCCCAGGCGGCGTCGAGCTCCGCGAGGCTGCGGTCCTTCAGATCGGGGCCGAGCTCCTGTTCGACGCAGCGAAAGCGCGCGTGGAAGCGGTCGATGGTGGCCCGCAACGCGGTCTCGGGCTCGATGCGCAGGTGCCGCGCGAGGTTGACGATGCTGAACAGCAGGTCGCCGAGCTCGGCGGTTGCCGCGGCGCGCCGCGCGTCCGGGTCGGGCAACGCGAGTGCTTCGTCGAGCTCGGCGAGCTCCTCGTCGACCTTGGCGCGCGGGCCGCCCCGATCGGGCCAGTCGAAGCCTGTGCGCGCGGCCTTCTCGCCGGTGCGGTACGCGCGCAGCAGCGCCGGCAGCGCCGCCGGCACCCCGGCCAGTACGCCGCGCGGCGCGGCCCCGGCGCCGCCCTCCTGCTGCTTCATGCGCTCCCAGTTGCGGTAGGCGTGCTCGGCGCCGTGCGCCTGCTGGTCGCCGAACACGTGCGGGTGCCGTCGCACGAGCTTGGCGGCGGCGTCGCCGGCGATCGCCGCGAGGTCGAACGCGCCGCGCTCGCTGGCGATCTGCGCGATCATCGCGACGTTGACCAGAACGTCGCCGAGCTCCTCGCGCGCCGCGTCGTCGTCGCCGGTGCGCAGCGCGTCGAGCGCCTCGTAGGTCTCCTCGAGCAGGTGGGGCGCCATGCTCGCGGTGGTCTGCTCGCGGTCCCAGGGGCAGCCGTCGGGCGCGCGCAGCGCACGCACCACGTCGAGCAGCCGCTGCAACGCCGGGGGCTCCGGCAGGTCGGGGCGGGTCATCGGGATCGGAGCCTATCGCTCCGCGCGCCGGGCGCACCTGCCGAGGGAATCGGTTTGCCTGCCTGGGCCTTTCACCTATCCTGGGCGCGTTCCAAGACCCGATTCCAGCGGCGCCTCGACCCCGCGCGCCGCGCACAGGACGCATTGCCATGGCATTCGAACTCCCGCCGCTCCCGTACGCCAACGACGCGCTGAGCCCGCACATCACCGCCCAGACCCTGTCGTTCCACCACGGCAAGCACCACAACGCCTACGTCACCAACCTCAACAAGCTGGTCGATGGCACCGACCTCGCCGGCAAGTCGCTGGTCGACGTCGTCAAGGCGACCGCGGGCAAGGCCGACAAGGCGGGCGTCTTCAACAACGCCGCGCAGGTCTGGAACCACACCTTCTACTGGCACTCCATGAAGGCGGGCGGCGGCGGCAAGCCGGCCGGCGCGATCGCCGCGAAGATCGACGCCGACTTCGGCGGCTACGACAAGTTCGTCGAGGCGTTCAGCCAGGCTGGCGCGACGCAGTTCGGCAGCGGCTGGGCCTGGCTGGTGCTCGACGGCGGCAAGCTGAAGGTCACCAAGACGCCCAACGCCGAGACGCCGCTGACCACCGGCGCCGTGCCGCTGCTGACGATGGACGTGTGGGAGCACGCGTACTACCTCGACTTCCAGAATCGCCGCCCCGACTACATCAAGGCGTTCCTGGAGCACCTGGTGAACTGGGACTTCGCCAACGAGAACCTCGCCAAGGCGTGAGCCCGGCCGCCCGCGCCGCGCGCGGGCGGTCCGCCACGCCCGCGCGCGGGGCCTGCATCCATGACCTCGCAACGAAAGCGCAAGCGCACCGCCCAGCGCGAGGGCCTGACCACCGCCGAGCTGCAGCTGTGCGAACTGCTGCGCGAGGTGCTCGCGGCGCTGCGCTGGAGCCAGGTGCTCGGCTGGGGCAATCAGTACCTGCTGCAGCAGCGCCTCGAGGTCACGCCCGAGGAGCGCGACCGCGTGATGCGTGCGGCGGCGCAGACCGTCGAGCAGGACCCGGCGCTGCGGCAGTGGGAGCAGCGGCTGCAGGAGATCGAGCAGCGGCTGGCTGCGATCGACGGCGCGCTGCGCGGTCGGGACGCCGCGCCGTCGCCGCGCGCGCTGGGCGCGCCCGGCGACGGGATCGGCGGCGCGGACGCGGCGCCCGGCGCCGAGGCCGAGGATGGCGCCTGAGCCGAGCGCCCCGCCCGATGCTCCGCCCGATGGCCGGTCACCCCAGCCGGTGTCGGGCTGCGTGATCTGCTACCAGGAAGAGGACCGCATCGCCGACTGCGTGCGGTCGCTCGCGTTCTGCGACGAGGTGGTGGTGGTCGACAGCGGCAGCGCCGACCGCACCCGCGAGATCGCCGCCGGGCTCGGTGCCCGCGTGCTGGTGCGGTCGCCGTTCCCCGGCCACGTCGAGCAGAAGCAGTACGCGGTCGATCAGGCGGCGCACGACTGGGTGTTCTGCCTCGACGCCGACGAGCGCGCGACCCCCGAGCTGCAGGCGCGGGTCGCCGCGCTGGCGCGGCAGGGCGCGCTCGCCGGCGCCGGCTACGAGATGCCGCGTCGCAACCACTACCTGGGACGGGTGGTGCGCGGCGGCCTGTTCTGGCCCGACCGCAAGGTGCGGCTGTTCGACCGCCGGCGCGGCCGGTGGGGCGGCACCAACCCGCACGACCGCGTCGAACTGGCGGGCGGCGCGCGGCCCGAGCGGATCGACGCGCCGATCGAGCACCTGAGCTTCCGCGACCTGCGGCACCAGCTGCGCACGATCGACTCGTTCACTGCGATCGCCGCGCGCGCGCTGCGGCAGCAGGGGCGCCGCGTCAACCCGTTCGACCTGCTGGTACGGCCGCCCAGCGTGTTCGTGAAGAGCCTGCTGCTCAAGCGCGGCTTCCGCGACGGCTGGCGCGGCGTGCTGATCGCTGTGCTGGCGGCCTACACCGACTGGCTGAAGTACTGGCGCCTGTGGCGGCTGCCGCGCGCCGGAGGTGCGGCGTGACCGCCGTCGCGCAGGCGCGCGTCCTGCACCTGTTCGCCAACTACAAGTGGACCGGACCGGCCGACCCGGCGATCCGCGCGGCGGCGCGGCTGCGCGCGCGCGGCGTCGACGTGGTGTTCGCGCAGGCCGGCTTCGTGCACCGCGGCGGCGAGCACCGCATGGCCGAGGAACTCGAGCGCTGGCGCGTGCCGGTGGTGACCGGGCTCGAGCTGCGCAAGCACTTCCACATCGCCTCGCTGCGCCGCGACGTGCACCGGCTGCGCGCGATGCTGCAGCGCGACCGCACGGACGTGCTGCACTGCCACCTGCCGAACGACCACCTGCTCGGCGCGCTGGCGTGCCGGCGGCTGCGGCGGCCGCCGGTGCTGGTGCGCACGCTGTACGACGCCGAGGCGCCGGCGCGCGGGCTGCGGCAGCGGTTCGCGTTCGCGCGCACGCACGGGGTGCTGGCGCCGACGCCGTCGGTCGCCGAGGCGGTGCGGCGGCGCTTCGCGCTGCCGGCCGACCGCGTGCTGCTGCAGGAGCCGGTGACCGAGCCGCGCGCGCTCGACGGCCCGTCGCTGCGCGCCGAGTGGGGGCTCGGGCCCGAGCACCGCGTCGTGGGGATCACGGCGCGGATCCAGCCGCACCGGCGGTTCGAGCTGCTGTGGGCCACGGCGCAGCACGTCTGCGCGGCGCTGCCCGCGGCGCGCTTCGTGCTGCTCGGCCGCGGCAACGAGCACGACACCGAGCGGCTCGTGCGGCGGCCGATCCAGGCGCTCGGGCTGCAGGACCGGGTGATCCTGCCGGGCTACCAGAAGGAGCCGCGCTACGCGATGGCGCTGCGCGCGCTCGATGCGTTCCTGTTCCTGGTGCCCGGCAGCGACGGCACCTGCCGTGCGGTGCGCGACGCGCTGGCGTTCGGGCTGCCGGTGGTCAGCACTCGGCGCGGCATGCTGCCGGAGATCACCGCGGACGCCGGCGCCGCGGTCGACGAGACCCCGGCGGCGCTCGGGGACGCGCTGCTGGCGCTGCTGCGCGACGACGCGCACCGCCGGCAGGTGGGCGCCGCGGCGCTGCGCCGCGCCCGCGAGGACATGGACCCTGTCGCCGCCGCGCGCGCGCTGGCGGCGTTCTACGACCGCCTGCTGCGGCGGCGGCCGCTGGCGTGAGCGCGCCGCGGGCGGACGACGCGGCGGTCCTCGACGGCTGGTGGCGCGAGGTGCAGGCCACGGGCGCGTTGCCGCGCGAGGCTGCGCTCGTGCAGGGGCGGCTGGTGCGTCAGGTCGGCCGCGCGACGCTGCCGTCCGGGCCGGTGTTCGTGAAGGTCATGGCGTTCGTGCGCGGCAAGGATCGGCTGCGCTATCTGCTGCGGCCGCTGCCGGGCGCGCACGAGGCGGCGATGCTGCGCGCCGTGGCCGCGGCGGGCGTGCCGTGCCCCGAGGTCGTGGCGGTGCGCACGGCGCGTCGCGGGCCGGTGCCGTTCCGGTCGATGCTGGTGCTGCGGGCGCTCGATGTGGCGACGCCGACGGGTGCCGTGCCCGACGCCGTGTCGCAGCTGGCGGACCGGGCCGCGCTCGCGGCGCGGTTGCTGGCCGCAGGCCTGCTGCATCCCGACCTGAACGCCGACAACTTCGTGCCGCTGGCCGACGGGCGGCTGGCGGTGCTGGACCTCCAGTCGATGCGCCCGGTCCGCGATCGGGCCGCGGCCGGGCGGCGCATGGCGGCGCGGCTCCTGCTCGAGGCCGCCGACGTCGAACCCGACCGCGCGCTCGGGCTGCTGGCGGCGGCCGGGCTGTGCAGTGCGGACGACGGGCGCGTCGCCGCCGCAGCCGCGGCGGAGGCGCACGCGTGGCTGCGACAGCGCGTCCTGCGCTGCCTCGGCACCAGCACCGGCTTCGAGCGGCGTGGGACGGCCTGGACGGTCGTCGAGCACCGCCGCCGCGGCGAGCTGCCGCCCGGCCGCTGGCGCGCGGGCGGCGCGGAGCTCCTCGACTGCTGGCTCGGCCAGCGGCTGCTGGAGGTCTGCGAGGCGCGCCCGCCGCGGCTGCCGGCGCTGCGGCGCGCGCCGCGGTGGCGCGCGCGAAGGCAGGCTGTCTATATTCCACGGACGATGTCGGACGCCGAAGCGGAGCGCGAGTTGGACGCCCTGCGGCAGGCGCGGCGGCGCCTGGGCGCGGTGCTGGACCGCGCCGCCCGCCCGGCGCTGGCGCAGCTGCAGCGGTGGCGCCGCCCGGAGCTCGCGCAGTGACCCCGGCGACCGAGCCGTTGGCGCCGCCGGTGCGCGGCCAGACGCGGATCGGCGGCGACGTGCGCCGCGTGCTGTTCTACGGCAAGAGCATGGCGCGCTCCGCCTGCAGCCCGGCGCTGCAGAGCGCCCTGCGCGAGCACGGCATCGAGGTGCGCTGGCGCAACCTGGCGCGCTGGCGCCGCTGGTTCGGCCGCCGCGGCGCCGAGTGGCTCGCCCGCCGCGAGTTCGCGCGCTACCGGCCCGACCTGGTGTTCGTGTTCTGGCGCGACCTGCCGCGGCCGCTGCTCGAGGACTTCCGGCGCCGTGCGCGCGTGCTGAGCTGGTGCGAGGAGCCGCTGTTCGACCTCGACGACGCGATGCTGGACTACTTCGCGTTGTTCGACGTCGTCTGCATGAGCAACCCGGGGCGGTTCGCGGCGATGCGCGCGCGCGGCCTCGACAACATGCTGTTCGCGATGAGCGGGTTCGCCACCGACTTCCACCGGCCGCTGCCGCCGGCGGCGCCGGTGCGCGACGTCGCGTTCATCGGCACCCCCGGCCTGCACACCAGCCGCGTCGAGTTCCTGGCCCGCGTCGCCGAGCGGTACGACGTCGAGGTGTTCGGGCGCGGCTGGGAGCGCCACGCGGCGCGGTTCCCGCGGCTGCGGCTCGGCGGCACGGTGGAGCCTCCGGGCTATGCCCGCGTGTGCGCGACCTCGCGCATCGTGCTCGGCATCAACGAGGTCAACGACGACCCGTACTACTTCAGCAACCGGACGTTCCTGACCCTGGCCTGCCGCGGCTTCCACCTGACGCACTACGTGCCGCGGCTGGAGAACGTGTTCGAGCGCGGCGTGCACCTCGACTGGTTCGCGGACGAGGACGAGGCGTTGGAGCGCATCGCATACTGGCTGCCGCGCGACCAGGAGCGCGCGCGCGTCGCCGAGCAGGGCCATCGCCTGGTGCTGGCGCGCCACCGCTACTACGACCGCGTGACCCAGATCCTCGATCGCCTGCGCACCGGTCGGCGCGACGAGCCTCTGCTGGAGGTCGAGCGGGCGTGACGGCGATGGCGCAGGATCGGGCCGCGCCGGGCGCGGCGCGCGCGGCGCTGAAGGTCGTGCACGTGCTGGCCGAGACCGGGTTCTCGGGCGGCGAAGGGCAGCTGCAGCTGATCCTCGAGCACCTGCGCGCGCAGGGCCACGACAACGTCGTCGTGCTGCATCCGGGCGCGCGCTTCGCCGACACCGCGCGGCAGCTCGGCGCGCGGGTGCACTTCGTGCCGCTGCGGCGCTGGTGGCGCCCGGACCTGTGGCCGCGGCTGCGCGCGATCCTGCGGCGCGAGCGCCCCGACGTTCTGCACTTCGCCTGCGGGCGCGCGCTGCTGGTGGGCGGCCTGTGCGCGGTCGGCGCCACCGCCCGCGTCAAGCTCACGATCCGCCGCATCGACTACCCGGTGCGGCGCGGGCCGTTCGGCTGGAACCGGTACCGCCTGTTCGTCGACCACACCGTCGCCATCTGCGACGCCATCGTCGACAGACTGCGCGCGGCCGCGGTGCCCGGCGACCGGATCACCCGCATCTACGACGGCATCGACCCGGCGCCGTGGCTCGGCCTCGAGCGGCAACGGGCGGCGGCGCGCGCGGCGCTCGGCGTGCCGCAGGGCGCGCAGCTGGTGACCCAGGTCGGCGTGCTGCGGCCGCGCAAGGGCCAGCACGTGCTGCTGGCGGCGTTCGCGCAGCTGGCCTCCGACTTCCCGGCGGCGCGGCTGTTCCTGGCCGGCGGCGGCACCGAGCTCGAGCGGCTGCGGCGGCAGGCCGGCGATCTGGGCCTCGAGGACCGCGTCCACCTCCCCGGCGCGGTGCGCCCGATTCAGAACGTCTACGCGGCGTCCGATATCTTCTGCATGCCGTCGTTCCACGAAGGCCTGTGCAATGCCTGCCTCGAGGCGAGCTTCGCCGGGCTGCCGCAGGTGGTCTCGTCCGCCGGCGGCAACGCCGAGATCGTCGACGACGGCGCCACCGGCTCGGTCGTGCCGCCCGGCGACGCCGCGGCGCTGGCGGCGGCGCTGCGGCCGTACCTCGCCGACCCGGCGCTGCGCGCGGCGCACGGCGCCGCCGGGCGCGCGCGCAGCCTCGAGCGCTTCACCGCCGACCGGCTCGGCGCCGAGCTGGAGCAGC
This sequence comes from Planctomycetota bacterium, assembly GCA_050245995.1. GTDB lineage: Bacteria > Planctomycetota > UBA1135 > UBA1135 > UBA2386 > JBFWWV01. The sequence continues at coordinate 105,789 of JBFWWV010000007.1, forward strand.
TGTTCCAGGACCTGGTGCGGCGCAGTCCGGGTGGGGCACGCTGATGGCCGGCTTCGAGCTCAAGCGCGACTGCCGCCACGTGCGCTGGGACCGCCCCTGCGCGCCGCACAAGCGCCGCGGCAAGGAGTGTCCGACCTGCGACGAGTACGCGCCGGTGCAACACCGCGTGCTGATGGTGAAGCTGGCGGCGACCGGCGACGTGCTGCGCACGACCGCGTTCCTGCCGGCGATCCACAAGACCTGGCCGGGCGCGCGGGTCACCTGGGTGACGCGGCCGGCCGCCGCCGGCCTGTTCGCCGGCAACGACCTCGTCGACGAGGTGCTGACCACCGACGATGCGGTCACCACGGCCAAGCTGGCGACCGAACAGTTCGACGCGGTGCTGTGCCCCGATGCCGACCCCGACGCGGCGGCGCTGGCGGCGCTTGCGCAGGGCAAGGAGCGGCGCGGCTTCGTGCGCGGCGCCGACGGCCGCGTGCAGGCGCTCGGCGCCGGCGCCGAGCGCTGGTTCCAGATGGGGCTCAGCGACACCCGCAAGAAGGCCAACACGCGGACCTACCAGGCGCTCGTCGCCGAGGTCCTGGGCCTCGACCCGGCGCTGGTCGAGCCGCCGATCCTGGTGCCGCACGCCGACGACGTCGCGGCCGCGGCGGCGTTCGTCGACGGCTGCGACTTCGACGGACCGCTGGTCGGCCTGAACACCGGCGCCGGCGGCCGCTGGGCCTACAAGCAGTGGACCGAGCCGCACCAGCGCGCATTCCTGCAGCTGTGCACCGACGCCGGCCTCGGCGTGCTGCTGCTCGGCGGACCCGAGGAGATCGAACGGCACCGCGCGCTGCTGGCGGCGAGCACCGGCCGCGCCGTGTTCGACGCCGGCAACCGAAACTCGTACGGCCGGTTCGCCGCGCTGCTCGAGCGCTGTCGCGTCGTGGTGACCAGCGACTCGCTGGCCGTGCACGTGGCGGCGGCGCGGCGCGTGCCGGCGGTGGTGCTGTTCGGCCCGACGTCGGCGGCCGAGATCGAGCTCTACGGCCGCGGCGAGAAGATCGTGCCGCCGGGACTCGACTGCCTGTGCTGCTACCTGCCACGCTGCGCCGTGGTGCCGCACTGCCAGGCGCGGATCGAGCCGGAGGTCGTGCTGGCCGCCGTGCAGCGCCAGCTCGCCGCAGCGACGCCGCCGCGCTGATCGCACAGGGCAGGGGCCGCGCGTTCCGCGCCGCGCCCTGACCGTGCGTTCCGCACCGCGCCCTGACCGTGCGTTCCGCACTTGGCGCTTTCCCGGCCGGCGGAGCGCCGCTATCGAAGGGCCATGGCCCGCAGTCCGCACGAGAACGCCTCGCCGCGCATCCACGACGCCGTGGCCGACTGGCTGTTCGCGCAGCCGGGCCTCCGCAAGGTGCTCGACGTGCCGGCCGGCGTGGGCGCGTTCGCGCGGCGCTGCGCCGACCGCGGCCTCGAGGCCTGGGCCGGCGACGTGATCGACCACGACGACGGGCCCGGCGTGCACCGCGCCAAGGTCGACCTCGACCGGCGGCTGCCGTTCGACGACGGCTTCTTCGACGCCGTCGTGTGCATCGAGGGCATCGAGCACCTGCAGCGGCCGTTCGACTTCGTGCGCGAGTGCCGGCGCGTGCTCCGGCCCGGCGGCGCGCTGGTGATGACGACGCCGAACATCTCGGCGCTGCGATCGCGCTGGCGCTGGCTGCTGACCGGCTTCCACAACAAGGCCAAGACGCCCCTCGACGAGCGCGACCCCAATCCGCTGCACCACGTCGGCATGACGTCGTACGCGATGGGCCGCTACCTGCTGCACACCTGCGGCTTCCGCATCACCGGCGTGCACACCAACCGCTACAAGGGCATGGCGCTGCTGTTCGCGCCGCTGGTGCCGCTGACGTGGCTGTGCACCTGGCTGGTGTTCCGGCAGGAGGCGCGGCGCGAGCCCGGCGTCTGGCCGCTGTACCGCGAGGTGCTGCGGCAGATGCACACGGCGCCGGTGCTGTTCGGCGAGACGATGATCCTGGTCGCGGTGGCGGCCGAGCCGGCCGCATGAGCGCCTTCCTCGGTCTCGACTGTGGCGGCACCAAGACGCGCTGGCGGTGGCGGCCGGACGGTGTCCGCCCGGGCGGTGAGGGCCCCGGTGTGCAGCCGGCGACGCAGGGCGTCGCGGCCGCCGCGGCGCGGCTGGTCGAACTGCTGCGCACGGCGTCGCCGCAGCTGGACGCCGCCGCCGCGGTGTGCGCGATCGCCGGCGCCGGCGACCCGGTCATCCGCACCGAACTCGTCGCGGCGCTCGGCCGCGCCGGCGTCCGCCTGCCGGTTGCCATCGTCGGCGACGTGCTGGCGGCCGCCGCCGGCGCGCTGGACCAGGGCCCCGGCGTGCTGGTCTGGTCCGGCACCGGGTCGTTCGCGGTCGCGCGGGCGGCCGACGGCACCCTGCACCGCACCGGCGGCCGCGGCCACCTGCTCGGCGACCAGGGCTCGGCCTACGACCTGGTGCGTCGCGCCGCCGCCGCCGTGGTGCTCGCCGCCGACGGGCTCGGCGAACCGACCGCCCTGACCGAGCTGCTGACCGCCGCGTGCGGAGCCCCGTCGCCACAGCACCTCGGCGGTGTCCTGCAACGCCGCGAGCCGGGCGCGGTGGCCGCCCTGCTGCCGACGGTGCTCGAGTGCGCCGCGCGCGGCGACGGCGCGGCCGATCGCGTGCTCGACGAGGGGCTCGAGGCGCTGGCGATGGTGGCCAACGCCGCCGTGCGCCAGGCCGGCCTCGGCTGGACCGGCCCCGACGGGCGCGCGCTGCCGGTCGTCGTCGGCGGCGGCGTCCTGAGCGGCAGCGACGCGCTGCGCGAGCGGCTGGCGCAGCGGCTGCAGGCGTTCGGCGCGGCGGCGCCGACGGTGGCCGCCGGCGACTGCGCCGCGCTCGGCGCCGCGGCCCTGGCGCAGGCCTGGCACGAGCGCGAAGACCCTTGGCGCACGCAGGTGGAGCATGGCGCGCTCTGACCTGCAGCTCGCCGACGGGCGCGTGCTGCCCAAGGATCTGTTCGAGCTGTCGTTCGCCCGCGGCGGCGGTCCGGGCGGTCAGAACGTCAACAAGACCGAGACCAAGGTCGACCTGCGTCTCGATCTCGCGCGCGCCGTGGAGGTGCTCGGCGAGCGCGACGTGGCGCGGATCCGCGCGGCCCTGGCGGCGCGCCTGGACGCCGACGGCCGGCTGGTCGTGGTCGCCAGCGAGCACCGCAGCCAGCTGCAGAACCTCGAAGCGGCGATGGCACGGATGCGTGCGCTCCTGGCCGGCGCCCTCGTGCGGCAGAAGGTCCGGCGCAAGACCCGGCCGACCCGCGGCAGCCAGCAGCGCCGCCTCGACGAGAAGAAGCGCCGCGGCGACATCAAGCGCGGCCGCGGCCGCGTCGACTGAGCCGCACCCGAGGGCGCGGCGCGACGTTCGTCCTGCGGGAAAGCCCGTAGCGTCGTCCGCCGGTTCCGGGCTCCGGCGCGTGAACCGCTCATCGGCGACACCCGGATCGGTCGATCACCCCGAGGATCGGCGAGCCGCCTGCCGCGGCTCCCGAGGGTGCGTGGCATGACTCAGGACTCCGGAACCCAGACGACCGATCTCTGCGCGCTGCTGGCGCGCCAGATCGCCGAACGACGACTCGAGCTGCCGGTCCTGCCGGCGGTGGCGACCGAGGTGCTCTCCCTGTGCCAGCAGGAGGCTACCGACGCGGCCCGACTGTCGGCGGTCATCCACCGCGACCAGTCGCTCGCGGCCAACGTCCTGCGCGTCGCCAACTCGGCGGCCTACGTCGGCCAGGTGCCGTGCGGGTCGCTGCAGCAGGCCGTCAGTCGCCTCGGCATGCAGCTCATCACCGAGATCGCCGTGGCGGTGGCGGTGAAGGGGCGCGTGTTCGCCGGGTCCGGCTGCGCGGAGCTGTTCCGGCACCTCTGGCGCCACGCGGTGATGACCGGCTTCTTCACCAAGGAGATCGCCCGCCAGCGGCGCCGCAACGTCGAGGTCGCGTTCCTGTGCGGCCTCCTGCACGACGTCGGCAAGGCCGTCCTGCTGGCGAACGTCGCGCGCCACGTCGACTCGGGCGACGTCCAGCTCGCGGACCTGGCCGACGGCCTGCAGCAGCACCACGCCGAGGTCGGCGCGGCGCTCGCCGAGGGCTGGAAGATGCCCGAGCAGATCGTCGAGAGCATCCGCTGCCACCACGACTACGACCGCGCCACGAAGTTCTCGGAGGCGGCGATGACGGTCGCGCTCGCGGACCTGATCGCGCATTTCGTCGAACCGACGGAGGATCAGGCGCCGCTGCACGCGGACGCGCTGCGGCAGCACCCGGTGCTGCTCGGACTCAACCTGTATCCCGACCAGCTGCAGCAGCTGCTGCAGCTCGGCGACAAGGCCATCGCGCTGGCGGAGGGCATGGCATGACCGGCAAGGATCACTTCGAGGTGCTGGTGCTCGGCAGCGGGCCTGCCGGCCAGAAGGCGGCCGTGCAGGCGGCCAAGGCCGAACGCCGCGTGGCCATCATCGAGCGCGAGCGCGGCGTCGGCGGCGCCTGCGTGCACCGCGGCACGATCCCCAGCAAGACCCTGCGCGAGACCGCGGTGCACCTGGCCGGCTTCCGTCAGCGGGTCGGCCGGCACATCGCCGTGGAGATCCCCCAGGACCTGCAGCTGCTCAGCCTGATGGACCGCATGGAGCAGGTCGTCCAGGCGCACGTCTCGTACCAGTGCGCGCAACTCGAGCGCAACGGCATCGAGCAGATCCACGGTCGGGCCCGCTTCGTGTCGCCGACGCAGGTCGAGGTCGAGGCCGTGTTCGGCGAACGGCGCACGCTGTCGGCCGACGTCATCGTCATCGCCACCGGCTCGCGGCCGCGCGCACCGGACGGCATCGCCATCGACCACGAGCACGTGTTCGACAGCGACTCCATCCTCAGCATGACCTATCTGCCGAAGTCGCTGACCGTGCTCGGCGGCGGCGTCATCGCCAGCGAGTACGCGACCATCTTCGCCTCGTTGGGCGTGGCGGTCACGATGATCGACAAGGCCGAGCGGCCGCTGTCGTTCCTCGACCGCGAGATCCTCGACCGCTTCGTCGAGGCGTTCGAGTGCAACCCGGGCTGCGTGTTCGTCGGCGGCGCGGGCGTGCGCAGCGTCGCCTGGAACGGCGTCGACGGCGTGATCACCACGCTCGAGAACGGCTGGCAGGCGCAGACCGAGAAGGTGCTCTGCGCGCTCGGTCGCGTCGCCAACGTCGCCGGCCTCGACCTGGCCGCCGCCGGCCTCACGACCAACGCGCGCGGCAACATCCCGGTCGACGGCGACTGCCGCACCGCCGTGCCGCACATCTTCGCCGTCGGTGACGTCATCGGCCCGCCGTCCCTGGCCTCGTCGTCGATGGAGCAGGGCCGCCGCGCCGTGCGCGCCGCGCTGCAGCTGCCGCTCGGCGCCGGCGCCGAGACCATCCCGACCGGCATCTACACCATCCCCGAGATGGCGAGCGTCGGCCTGTCCGAGGCCGACGCCACGAAGCGCTACGGCCACTGCCTGGTCGGTCGATCGCGCTTCGAGGAGCTCGCCCGCGGCCAGATCACCGGCAGCACCGAGGGCCTGCTCAAGCTCGTCGTCGAGCCGCAGGGCCTGTTCGTCGTCGGCTGCCAGATCGTCGGCGAGGGCGCCACCGAGCTGATCCACCTGGCGCAGATGGCCCTGATGACCGGCGCCTGCGCCGAGACCTTCGTCGAGAACATCTTCAACTTCCCGACGCTCGCCGAGGCCTACCGCGTCGCCGCGCTGGACGTGCTGGCGCAGCGGCAGGCGCTGCGCAAGAGCTGACATACATACTGCGGTGCAAGCTCGGGCGCTTCGCGCCCTCGCGCACCGCGCGCGCGGACGCGGTCCGCGCGCCGGAGGCGACCGACGACACGGGCGCGGGAGCACAACTCCCGCATCCAACGCATCCGCGAGAGGAGGAGAGCATCCGCTTCGGGGGCGCAGCGGCCGGGCCGGCGGGCACGCGCCGCGCCGCGACAGGGCATCCGCGAAGCGACGCCGTGGGCGCGTCACGGCGCGTGCGGGCCGGCCCCTGGCCGCTGCTGCGGCCACGACGCTCGGGCTGGGTCGCGCTTCGGGGCCCGCGCGAGCGGGGGCCCCGAAGCTGAATGCCAGGGGCAGCCGCGACGGGAACGCAGCCGCCTGGCTCGCGGCTTCGGCTCGCTCGCTGGCGCTCGCATCGCGCGCCGCGGCATCCGCGAGGAACCTCGGATCGCTGCGAGGTGGCGCCGCCGCCGCCGTCGCCGTCAATGGATGCTGGCCGCGCATGCGCCGTGGGCATCCGCCGGTCGATGGCCTCCGACCGCAGGCCGCACTGCCGCCGGGCTCCACCGAGGTTCTTCGCGGATGCCGCGGCGCGCGGAGGCGCGAAGCGCCGCAGCTTCAGCCGCGAGCTGGGCGGTTGTGTTCTCCTGCGTCACCGCCCTTGGTATTCAGCCTTGCGGCCCCCGCGCATGCGGGTCGCAAGGCGCGACCCGGCCCGAGCGTCGTGGCCGCAGCAGCGGCCAGGGGCCGGCCCGCACGCGCCGTGACGCGCCTACGGCGTTGCCTCGCGGATGCTCTGTCGCGGCGCGGCGGGTGCCAGCCGGCCCGGCCGCTGCGCCACCGGAGCGGATGCGTTCCTGGTCTCGCGGATGCCCCCGCCGCGGGTGTTGCGTCCTCGCGCCCGTGTCGTCGGACGCCTCCGGCGCGCGGACCGCGTCCGCGCGCGCGGTGCGCGAGCGAGCGAAGCGAGCGAGCTTGCACCGCAGCATGTCTGCTAGTACCAGAGCCCGCCGTCGGTGCGCACGAGGTCGTCGGGGGCCAGGGTGCCGGCGCGGCGTCGGGCGTCGAGTTCGGCGGCGAGGACCGGCGGCGGCTCGGCGCCGAGCAGGAAGCTCGACAGGCCGGTGCGCTCGGGCACGCGCCCGTGGCCGAGCAGGTGGGTCTGGCCCAGGACGACGACGAGCAGGCGGTCGGGATGCAGGGCGTCGGCGAGGCGGACGCTGGCGGCGATGGTGCGGTCGCGCTGCGCGAGCGGCAGGCGGGGGGTGGGTTCGAGGGCGAACACCGGGGAGCCGGTGGCGCGCGCGAAGCGCAGCAGCGCGCGGTAGTGGGCGGCGTCGACGTCGCCGCCGCCGAGCCAGGAGGCCGGCCAGCGGCGGCGGACCGCGGCGATCAGATGGTCGAGGTCGGTGCTGCCGGCGAGATAGGCGTCGACGGCGGCCTGGTCCTGGGTGCCGATCGCCTCGAGCCCGAGGCACAGGTGCGCGCCGTCCCGCACCAGCTGCTGCAGCAGATCGAGCTGGCGGTGGTGCAGCGCCTGGTCGCGGTGGTGATCGCCGAGCCAGAGGACGCGGCAGCCGCGGATCAGCTGCAGCGCCTCGGCGCGCGACGCGTGTCCGGCGATCGCGGTGCCGGCTTCGCGTTCGAAGGCGCGCTGGTAGTCGGCGAGCCGCGGGTTGCCGCGGGTCTGCCAGCCGATCGGCGCCGCGCAGGCCGCGAGCGCCGCGAGGGTCGCCGGCACCGCAGCGGCAGCGCTGCGAAAACGGGGGGCGGATCTGCGGCGCGCGCCTACCATGCGCCCACACACTAGCCATGAACACGACCCCGTTCTTCGTTCCTGTCGGCTGCCGGCAGGAGGTTTGCCGGTGACGCGCGCTTCCTCGACGACGGATCTCGGCGGGCTGCGCGCCGTGGTCACCGGCGGCGGCAGCGGCATCGGCCGCGGCATTGCCCACGTGCTGGCCCGGCGCGGCGCCGCGATCGCGCTGTTGGGCCGGACCGCCGGCAAGCTCGACGCTGTCGTCGCCGAGCTTCGGCAGCAGGGGGCCACGGCCTGCGCCGTGGTGGCCGACGTGACCGACCGCGCCGGCACGGCCCGCGCGGTCGACGCCGCGCGCGAGCAACTCGGCGGCCTCGACGCGCTGGTCAACAACGCCGGCGTCGGCGGCCCGAACGCGTGCGCCGCGCCGGGACCCGACCGCTGGGACGAGATCGTCCGCACCAACGTCGACGGGGTCTATCACGCGACCTGTGCGGCGGTGCCGCACCTGCCGGACGGCGGTCGCGTGGTGTCGATCAGCTCGGTGCTGGGTCGCTTCGGCGTGCCGGGCTACACCGGCTACTGCGCCAGCAAGCACGCGGTGATCGGCTTCACCAAGGCGCTGGCGCTCGAGCTGGCGCCGCGCCGGATCACCGTGAACGCGATCTGCCCGGGCTGGGTCGACACCGACATGGCGACAGAGGGGCTGCAGCTGATGGCCGACGGAATGGGCACGACGCTGGAGCAGGCGCGCGCCACGGCGATGTCCGCCGTGCCGCTCGGTCGCATCCTGCAGCCGGAGGAGATCGGCGAGCTCGTCGCGTGGCTGTGCAGCAAGGCCGCGGCCGGCATGACCGGGCAGGCGATCAGCCATTGCGGCGGCCAGGTCATGTGGTGAGCGCGCGCGCCCGGCCCACCGGGTGAGTCTCGCTCTGGCGCACCGCGAATGCGCGGTGTCATGGTCGGCGGCGGTGGCGCGCCAGGCGGCGCGCCGGCAGTGCGGTGGAGCGGAGCTAGGTTTCTCCGCCGCCATGTCCATGCTCCGCCCGTTCCTCGTCTGTTCGCTGGCCGCGCTCGCGGCCTGCACGAGCGTCGGCAGGCCCGCCGCCTCGGCCCAGGAGTGGCGCGACCTGCAGCGCCAGCGCGTGCGCGCGTTGGTGCGCAGCGAACTCGCGCCGCCGGTGCTGCGCGCGGACGACGCGCCCCGTGCCGATGCGGCGGCGACGCCGGCCGCGGCGGCGACCGCGCCCGCACCGCAGGACCCGCGCCCGTACCTCGACCAGCGCACGCCGCCGCGGCGTCGTCCGCTGCAGTCGGCGTCCGCGGACGAACCCTACGTCGCCAGCCTCGGCGTCGGCGCCGGCTCGCTGCGCGTGGGGGCCAACGGCACGCGGTTCGACGACACCGAGGCCGCGGTCGCCGCCTTCGCGGAGATCGAGCCGGTCGATGCGGTCGACCTCGGGCCCGGCATGCGCTTCGAGTGGATCGGCACCGGCGACGGCATGTTCGACTCCGAGCTGATGAACGACGGTCAGCTCGTGCGCCGGGCCGGCGCCCGTGCGGTCGGCTTCGACGCGTTCCCGCACCTGCGGTGGCAGGTGCACCGCGAGCCGGGGCTCACGGTGCCGCTGCGCATCGGCGGCTTCGTCGACGACCTGCGCGTCCAGCACGCGTCCGCCGACGTGCGGCGCCGCTGGTTCGGCTACGGCGCGCGCGTCGAGCTCGAACCGACCTGGCGCCTCACCGAGACCGACGGCCTGCGGCTCGACCTGCTGGGCCTGATCGGCGGCGACGTCGGCGGCTCGCGCTTCCGCGAGAACTACGTCGGCGGCAGCGACGCCGACACCGTTCGCCGGCTCATGGGCGAACTCGGCGCCGGGCTGCGGCTGACCACCGACGGCTTCGTCGGCGAGATCGGCTACCGGTTCCGCACGATCGACTTCGGCGAGACCGACACCGCACTGTTCGGACGCGCGCGCACGACCGTCGACAGCAACCTGCTGTTCGTCGAGGCGGGCGTCACGTTCTGACGAAGGCCGGGGCCGTCACCCGGCGTGCTCCATGCGGGGCGCGCCGGACGCGGCTCAGTGCCCGCAGACCGAGACCTGCTGCGTGGTCGTCAGCGTGAACCCCGCGGGGTCGGCCGTGCACGGGATCAGGCCCTGCGCGTAGACCGGGCCGAGCCCGGGCGGCAGGAACGTCAGCGGCAGCGGCCAGACCGCGACACCGCCCGGGCCGGCCAGCGTGAAGAACGACACCAGCGTCACGGTGCCGGGCAGCAGGCCGAGACCGCAGCCGGTGACGTTGATCAGCGGAAACAACGGGTTGAACGCGGCATCGTACGCCATCAGCGCCGGCGTGCCGGGCGGCAGGCCGCCGATCGTCAGGCCGAAGCCGGGGTTGCCGGCGACCATCGGCGCGGCCACCGAGAACGCGGGCGCGACGCCGGCGCACGGGCACGTGCCGCCGGGCATGTTGTTGGCGGGCAGCGGCAGGAACGCCAGCCCGGTCGGGAACGGGGTCGGCGTCGGCAGCGGCAGCGGCGGCAGCGTGAGGTCGTCGACGGCCGGGCCGCCGCAGATGTAGATCGAGCGCACGCCGGCCGCGTTGAGCGCGCCGGTCTTGTCGATGGCCACGTCGCCGACCGGCGGTGGCACGACCGGGCTCGGGCCGATCGGCGGCCCGGCCGGGAAGCCGCCCGGCACGAACGGGTAGACGAGACCGACGATGTCGCAGGCGAGCAGGGTGCCGGTGAGCCCGTCCCACTCGAGGCCGGAAATCGGGCCGGTCGGGAACGCCAACGGGAACGGCGGCACGACGATCGGCGTGCCCGGCACCGGCGCGATGCCGGCGACGACGCCGGGGAACGACGTGACCCAGAGGATGCCCGCGATCGGGTCGATGGCGATGCCGGTCACCGGCCCGCCCAGGGCGGCGAGCACCGGCGGCGCGATCGGGAACGGCGGGATCGCGGGCCCCGCCAGCGGGAAGCTGGGCGACGGCATCGACGCCAGCAGCGCGCCGTCGGTGAACCAGATCGCGTTCGCGAGGCCGTCGTAGGTGGCGTCGCCCGGAGGCGCCACCGCCGGCCCGGCCGCCGGCAGCAGCGGCACGATCGGGTAGGCGATGGTCGGCGGGATCGGCGCGGGCAGCAGCGGCGACGGCGGCTGCAGCTCGTGCATCATCCCGGTGCCGGGGATCGGGTCGTACACGACCAGGTGCTGGGCGGGAGCGGCGGCGGCGAACGAGAGGGCCGCCAGCGTCGCGACTGGGAGCGACGTGCGCATGGGTGGACTCCGTGGTGGGGAGGAAACGGAAGGGGGGACCCCGTTCCAGGCCCAGCGGCGGGCGCAGCGCACGCGCGAATTCGCGGATTCCTGCTGGCCGGAGCCGCGGCGCGAGGCGCAGCGGGCTGCCGGGCGCGGCGCGGCCCGCGCGTTGGCGGGCCGGCGCTGGGCGCGCGCGGACGATTGCCGCGCGCGCCCCGGTCACCTCACAGGGAGATGACGGCCGCGGCCGAAGCCGTCAGGCCGTGGTTCGCGCTCGGGTCGAGCACGAGCCACTGGGCGACCACCTGGGTGCCCGCGAGGTACTGCAGGTTCGGCACCTCGAAGGTCGTGGCGATCCAGCCCTTGCCGTTGCCGGCCGGCGTGGTCGTGCCCATGACCGTGAGAGCCGGCTGCTGCAGGCCGACGTAGAGGGTGACGCCGAGCAGGTCGATGCCCGTCGGGTTCGGCTGGCTGTCCCACAGCAGGGCGGCCAGCGTGTTGGGCGCGACGTTGCTCACCGCGAGCGACGCGTGCTCGGAGCCGAGGAACATCGGCTCGTTGGCGACCAGCACCGGCACGTTCGGGCTGCCGGCGGCGCTGGCGTAGCCCAGCGGGGTCGGGCGCGCGTTGCCGTTCTGGCTGCCCAGGCGCGGCGAATCGAACGGCACGACGCCGTTGGCGACGCGCGGGTCGGTCAGCGTGTCGAGGAAGGCCACCAGCGCATCCTTCTGGGCCTGCGTCAGGTTGAGCGGCTGGATCTCGGGCGCCTGGTTGGTGTGGAAGTCACCGCCGCGGTCGTAGAACTCGACCACTTCGTCCAGCGTGTGCATCTGCTGGTTGTGGCCGAACGCGGTGTGCAGCCCGACGTTGCGCAGGAACGGCACCTTGAAGCGGCCGCGCTCGTTGGCGAGGCCCGAGATGCCGCCCGAGCCCAGGTCCTCGAAATCGGGACGAAGGCCGGTGTTGTGGAAGTTGCCGGTCGGCGTCTGGCCGTACATCGTGGTCACCCGCGCGGACGGACCGCTGGTGTGGGCCTGCGCCGAGAGGTCGCCGTGGCAGCGCACGCACGCGGTGGAGAAGATGCCGCCGCCGCTGGGCGAGTTGCCCTCGAAGATCTGGCGGCCGATCGTCTCCTGCGCCGTCAGCTGACCCACGCCGCCCAGGACGTAGTCGAAGCGCGACTGGTCCGAGATCAGCGTGCGCATGTAGCTGGCGATCGCGAACGCGACGCGCGTCGGCGTGATCTCGGGCGTCCCGAACACGCGCTGGAACAGCTGCGGGTAGGTCGACGTGCCGATGAAGTTCTGCAGGCGCGCCGGCAGCTGGTCGGCGAGGCGCAGCGGCTGGCTCGCGGCCAGCTTGTCGACGACGTCCTGCCACGTGCGGCCCGGGTGCCCCATCTCGATGGGGTTCAGCGGCGGCTGCAGGACGAGGTTCTCGAGCGCGGTCGGGCCGGTCGCCATCACCTGGTTGGTGATCGGGTCGCGGAAGTCGCCCTCGCGCACGCGGCCGTCGTAGAACAGCCGATCCTGATAGGCGACGTTGATGACCGAGGGCGCCTTGCGCGGCGTGACCTGGGCCTCGAAGCCGTGGCTCGAGGGAATCCGGTTGCCGTCGAGACCTCGCGCGGCCACCCCACGTGAACCGGCGACATCGTCTGCGGTACCGAAGATTCCATCGTAGCCGGCGTGCGTGCCGAGCGGCCGCTCATCGGTGCCGCCCTGGCTGAACGAGTGGCACGTTCCACAGGCGACGGCGTCGTTCGTCGACATCTGTTCCTCCCAGAACAGCGTCATGCCGAGCAGCGCCTTCTGCGTCGTCGTCTGGTTGTTGGTGGGAGCTGGTGGTGGTGGGAAGAACGTCTGGCAGGTTGCTGCGGATGCGAAGCCAAGAGTGGCTGCCGCGAGAGCGATTCTTCGCATGGGTCGTTCCTCGAGTGACCGGCGAATGACACCGGTTCGTGGGGTTGGTTGGGGGCACGTTTCTTCGGCGTGCAGTCCCGGCGGTACGCCGGAGCGTCGACGCAGAGACCTCGCGATGGTATTGCGGGTTGCGAGACCCGCCAACCGGGGCAGAACGAATTCCCGGCCCCCCCGATCGGGGGCCCACCGCCGTCACCCCTTTTCGCCCCACTGACCAGAACGTGAACCACGGAGCCATCGGACCCCGCCGCGGCGTCTCCCCCACGGAGCTCGTCGACCAGCGCATCCGCTGGCGTGCCGGCCTCGTCTCGCTCGTCGTCGCCGTCGCCCTGCTGCTGGCCAAGTACCAGGCGTGGCGGATGACCGGCTCGACCGCCGTGCTGTCCGACGCGCTGGAGTCGATCGTCAACGTGATCGCCGCCGCGTTCGGCCTCGGCGGCCTGCTGTTCGCCGGCATCCCCGCGGATCGCAACCACCCGTACGGGCACGGCAAGATCGAGTTCATCGCCGCCGCGTTCGAGGGCGGCCTGATCGCCTTCGCGGCGCTCCTCATCGTCTGGGAGGCGATCGCGGCGATGATCTCCGGCCCGTCGGTGCGCGAACTCGACGCCGGCATCCTGATCGTCGCCGGCGCCGGGGTCGCCAACGGCGCGCTCGGCTGGTTCCTGGTGCGCACCGGGCGGCGCTACCGGTCGCTGACGCTGGTCGCCGACGGGCAGCACGTGCTGTCGGACTTCTGGACCAGCGTCGGCATCGTCATCGGCCTGGTGCTCGTGAAGCTGACCGGCGAGGTCTGGCTCGATCCCGTCTGCGCCATCGTCGTCGCCGGCTGGCTGCTGTGGACCGGCGTCGGCCTCGTGCGCACCGCCGCCGGCGGTCTGCTCGACGAGGAGGACCCCGAGCTGCTGCACCAGGTCACCGACCTGCTCGGCAACCGGCTCGGCCAGGGCGTCATCCGCGTGCATCACCTGCGCGCGATCCGCGCCGGCCGCACCCCGCACATCAGCGCGCACCTCGTCGTGCCCGAGTTCTGGACCGTCGAGAAGGCCCACGACCTCGCCGAGCACCTCGCCGCGCGCGTGCAGAAGGAGCTCGGCGACGGCGAGCTCACGTTCCACACCGATCCCTGCCACCGTGCGTACTGCGCCATGTGCGACGTCGAAGCCTGCTCCGTGCGCGTGCGCGCGTTCAACGGGCGGCCGGCCCTGACCATCGAGGAGGCCGTGCAGCCGGATCGCCAGCGACTCGAGTAGCTGCGGTGAGTCATGCTGCGGTGCAGCATGCTGCGGTGCAGCATGCTGCGGTGCAAGCAAAGCGCTGCGCGCTTTGCGCACCGCGCGCGCGGACGCGGTCCGCGCGCCGGAGGCGACCGACGACACGGGCCGGGGGCGCAACTCCCGCATCGAGAGCATCCGCGAGAGAGGAACGCATCCGCTCCGGGGGCGCAGCGGCAGGGCCGGCTGGCACGCGCCGCGCCGCGACGACGCATCCGCGAGAGCAAGCAACGGGCGCGTCACGGCGCGTGCGGGCCGGCCCTTGGCCGCTGCTGCGGCCACGCCGCTCAGGCCGGGTCGCGCTTCGCTGCCCGCATGCGCGGGGGCAGCGAAGCTGAATACCAAGGGCAGCCGCGACGGGAGCGCAGCCACCTGGCGCGCGGCTTCGGCTGCGGCGCTTCGCGCCTCCGCGCGCCGCGGCATCCGCGAGGAATCTCGGTGGAGCTCCGCGGCTGCGCAGCCAACGACCGGAGGTCATCGACCGGCGGATTCCCCCGGCGCACGCGCGGCCGCGGGTCAGCGACCATCGACGGCGACGGCGCCGTTGCCACCTCGCAGCGATCCGAGGTTCTTCGCGGATGCCGCGGCGCGCGATGCGAGCGCCAGCGAGCGAGCCGAAGCCGCGAGCAGGGCGACTGCGCTCCCGTCGCGGCTGCCCCTGGTATTCAGCTTCGGGGCCCCCGCTCGCGTGGGCCTCGAAGCGCGACCCCGCGCGAGTGGCGTGGTCGCAGCAGCGGCCCGGGCCGGCCCGCACGCGCCGTGACGCGCCTTCGGCTCTCCTTCGCGGATGCGCAACGCGGCGCGGCGCGTGCCAGCCGGCCCGGCCGCTGCGTCCCCGGAGCAGCTGCGCTCCGAGTCCCGCGGATGCTCTCGATGCGGGTGTTGCGTCCCCGCGCCGTTGTCGTCGGTCGCCTCCGGCGCGCGGACCGCGTCCGCGCGCGCGGTGCGCAAAGCGCGCAGCGCTTTGCTTGCACCGCAGCATGCTGCATCATGCACCCATGCCCGAACTGCTCGTCGAGGCCGGTGGGCCCGTCACGACGCTGCGGCTGTGTCGGCCGGACCGGCTGAACGCGGTCACGGAGGAGCTCTACGAGCGCCTGATCGCCGCGCTGGGGCAGGCCTCCGGGGACCGCGACGTGCGGGCGGTGGTGCTGACGGGCGAGGGCCGCGCGTTCTGCGTCGGCGCCGACCTGAAGGGCCACGGCGAGCAGGAGCGCAGCGGCGCGGAGCGCCGCCACTACGTCGAGCTGGGCCAGCGCGCGGCGCAGGCGATCTTCGACTGCGACGTGCCGGTGGTCGCGGCGGTCAACGGCCACGCGATCGGCGCGGGGTTGGAACTCGCGCTGGCGTGCGACCTGTCGGTCGTGGCCAGCTCTGCCAAGCTGCGGCTGCCGGAGCTGGCGCTCGGGACGTTCGTCGGCGGCGGCACGACGTTCACGCTGGTCGAGCGCGTCGGCATGACCAAGGCGAAGGAGCTGCTGCTGCTGGGGCGGTTCTTCTCCGGCGCGGAGGCGGTGGCGATGGGCCTGTGCAACGACCACGCGGAGGCGGCGTCGGTGCTGCCGCGCGCGCGGGAGATGGCGGCCGCGGCGGCGCAGATGGCGCCGCGGTCGGTGGCGTTCGCCAAGCGCCTGCTGCGGCAGGCGGGGCGACAGTCGGTGGCGGCGGCGATGGCGGCCGAGGCCGAGGCGCTGGTCGGCTGCATGGGGACCAGGGACTGGCAGGAAGGGATCGATGCGTTCGCACAGCGACGGGAAGCCCGTTTCACCGGTGACTGAGACCCCGCAGGGCCCCGCCGCCGCGCGCAGCGCGGTCCACGCCGCGCTCGACCGGATGTTCCGGCCGCGCGGCATCGCCATCGTCGGCGCGTCGAGCGACCCGCAGAAGCGCGGCAACCAGGCGATCGCGGCGCTGCAGCAGGCGGGCTACGCCGGCGGCATCTTCCCGGTCAACAAGAGGGGCGGCGAGATCCGCGGCCGGCCGGTGTCGGCGACGGTCGCCGACATCGACGGCGACGTCGACGTGGCGCTGGTGTGCACGCCGGCGCCGACGGTGCCCGGCGTGCTCGAGGAGTGCGCGTCGCGCGGCATCGCCGGCGCGGTGGTGGTGGCGCTCGGCTTCCGGGAGGTCGGCGCCAGCGGCGCCGCCCTCGAGACGCAGATCGAGGACGTGGTCGCGCGCACCGGCATCCGCGTCGTCGGACCCAACACGTCGGGCATCCTGAACCCGCACCGCGGCCTCAACCTGATCGGCGTCCCCGACGTGCCGGCCGGCCGCATCGCGCTGTTGGCGCAGTCCGGCAACATGGCGCTGCAGCTGATGACCGAGGCGATGCGGCGTTCGCGCGCCGGGTTCTCGCTGGTCGTCGGCGTCGGCAACGAGGTCGACCTGCGCTTCGACGAGTACCTGGAATACCTCGCCGAGGAGCCCAACACCGGCGCGATCGCGATGTACGTCGAAGGCTTCCGCCGCGGCCGGCTGTTCCTCGAGGCGGCCGAGCGGGTGGCGACGAAGAAGCCGGTGATCCTGCTCAAGGGCGGCAGCACCGTGCGCGGCAGGGCCGCGGCGCGCTCGCACACCGGCGCGCTGGCGGGCTCGTTCCCGGTGTTCCGCGCCGGCCTGAAGCGCGCCGGCGTGGTGCTGGTGCGGCGCTCGGACGAGCTGTTCCACACCGCCGAGACGTTCGCGTCGCAGCCGGCGCGCGGCGGCTACCGCGGCGTCGCCGTGCTGACCGACGGGGGCGGTCACGGCACGCTGGCGGTCGACTCGCTGCATCGGCACGGCGGCGGGCTCGCGGAGCTCGGCGAGCACACCGTGCAGGACGTGCGCCAGGCGCTGCGGCTCGACGACGCGCCCGGCAACCCGACCGACCTCGCCGGCCGCGCCGACGCCGACCCGCTGGTGTTCGCGCAGATCGTCGACCTGCTGATGCAGGACGATCAGGTCGGCACGGTGATGGTCGTCGGCCTGTTCGGCGGCTACCACCGCCGGTTCGCGGCCGAGCTGCTGCCGCGCGAGGTGGCCGCCGCGCAGGCGCTGGTCGAGACCGCGCGCAGGCATCGGCGCGCGCTGATCGTGCACAGTCTCTACGCCGACACGCCGAGCGAGCCGCTCGACGTGCTGCGTCAGGCCGGCGTGCCGGTCGTCGGTTCGCTCGAGGTCGCCTGCCGCTGCGCCGCGGCGTGCTACGAACGCGGCGAGCTGCTGAGCCGCCGCCGCGGCACGCCGCCGCCCGGCAACGGCGCGCACTGGACCGGGTTCTCGGCGGTGCGCGAGCAGGAGCGCAAGGTGCTGCTCGAGACCGAGGCGCGCGAGCTGGTGACCGCGCACGGCCTGAAGATGGTGACCGGCACCATGTGCACCACCGGCGAGCAGGCCGCCGCCGCGATCGAGGCGCTGGGCGGCACCGCGGCGATGAAGGTCGTGTCCGGCACCGTGTCGCACAAGACCGACGCCGGCGGGGTCCGGCTGGGCGTGCGCACCCAGGACGCGGTGGTCGCGTTCCGCGAGATCCAGGACTCGGTGCGCACCTGGTGCGCGACGAAGGGAATGGCGCCCGATCTGCGCGGAGCGCTGGTCACGGCGATGCTGCCGAAGCCCACCGCCGAGCTGATCGTCGGCTTCAAGCAGGACCCGCACTACGGCGGCGTGATCGTCGTCGGCCTCGGCGGCGTCGCCGTCGAAGTGCTCAAGGACGTCACGCTGCGCCTGTTGCCGATCACCAAGGAGGACGCGCGCGAGATGCTCGGCGAGATCAAGGGCGCGCGCCTGCTGCGCGGCCACCGCGGCCAGAAGCCGGTCGACAAGGACGCGATCGTGCAGGCGATCCTGGCGCTCGCCGACTGCGCCCGCGCCAACCCCGAGGTCGTCGAGATGGAGGTGAACCCGCTGTTCGCCTACGAGCACGGCGCGGTGGCGGTCGACGTGCGGGTGATGCTGTAGGCGGCCGGTCGCCGGCGCCGAAGGCTACTCGATGCCCCAGGCCGACCGGTGCTCGCCCGTCTCCATCAACCAGTTCACCACGCCGCCGAGGTCCGCGTGCGCGCCCAGCGTCGCGCTGTCGCCGACCACGCACAGGTGCCGGCGCGCGCGCGTCAGCGCCACGTTCAATCTTCGCAGCTCGGCCAGGAAGCCGACCTCGCCGCGGTCGTTGCTGCGCACCAGCGACAGCACGACGGCCTCCTTCTCGCGGCCCTGCAGGCCGTCGACGGTGCCGATCTCGAGGCCTTCGATGCCGCCGAGGCGGTCGCGCAGCAGGCGCACCTGCGCGGTGTAGGGCGTGACGACGGCCAGGTCGCCGGGCCGCACGCCGGCGTCGAGCAGGTGGCGCACGTGCGCGGCGGCGATCGCCGCCTCGCCATCGTTGGACTTGCTGCCGTCGTCCTCGCCGACGCTCTCCTCGTGGCCGCAGCCGGCGGTGTCGAGAAACAGCAGCGGCAGCTCGGTCGACTCGGTGGTGGTCACGTCCGGCAGCTCGCACAGCCGGTGCGCGGCGACCGCGGGCGCCGGCGTGAGCGCGCCGCCGTAGAACGCCGCCGCCGACCACGCCTGGATCGCCGCGTGCATGCGGTACTGCACGGTCAGCATGCGCCCGAGCTGCGCGCCGGTGGCGCCGCGCATCAGCCGTTCGAACAACGTCGTCGCGAGGCCGCCCTGCGCCGCGGCCGCCGAGGTCACCGTCGGCGGCAGCTGGCAGTGGTCGCCGGCGAGCACCGCGCGGCGCGCGCGCAGCAGCGGCAGCCAGGTGGCGGCCTCGAACGCCTGCGCGGCCTCGTCGACGACCGCGAGGTCGAACGTGCGGTCCTCGAGCGCGCGGTCGACGGCGCCGGTGGTGGTGGCGAGCACGACCTCGGCGGTGTCGATCAGGCCGCGCACGATCGCGCCCTCGAGCTGGCGCAGTTCGGCGCGGAGCCGGCGCTGCTCCTGGTACAGCTCGCGGCGCTGGCGGCGCTCCGCCTTCAGCAGCTTGCGCTGCAGCCGCTGCAGCTCCTGGCGCACGTCGCGCAGCACGCGCTGCTCGGCGGCGTTCTGGACCTGCACCGCCAGCGAGTGCTCGACCACGGCCGGCAGCACCCGCACCGGCTGGCCGATGCGCACGAGGCGCACGCCGTGCTGCAGCAGCTTCTCCGCCAGGTTGTCGACGGCGACGTTGGACGGCGCGCAGGCCAGCACCTTGTCGCCGCGGGCGATCGCCCGGCGGATCACCTCGACGATCGCGGTGGTCTTGCCGGTGCCGGGCGGGCCGTGGATCAACGCCAACTCCTCGGCGGCCAGCGCATGCGCCACGGCCAGCTGCTGGCTCGCGTCGAGGGCCGGATCGAGCGACGGGGCCGCGGCCGCCGCGTGGCCCGCCGTGCCCGGCGTCGCGAACGACGGCTCGCGCTGCTGGAAGCACACGTCGATCAGCCGGCGGTCGTCGGCCTTGCGCTCGCGCTGCAGGTCGACGAGCGCCTGCTGCAGGCGCTTGTAGGTGACGTCGGGCGCCAGCCGCTGCAGGCGCACCAGCGCCGGCAGGTCGGCCTCGTCGTCGTCGAGCGCCACCGTGATCTGGTCGCGGCGGACGCGCGCGACCGTGCCCTGCACCGGCTTCTCGCCGTCCCCGTCCAGCGCCACGACGTCGCCGGGCCCGAACCGGTGCGGCGGCAGCTCGCCGCCGCGGCTCGGCGCCAGCACCGCGTGCGTCTGGCCGCCCAGCCCCGGCTCCAGGTCGGCCACCTGCAGGCGGCGCAGCAGGACGCCGCGGGCCTCGAGCTCGGCCTCGCTGCGTTCGGCGAGCAGGCGCTGCACCTGCGCGATCTCGGCGTCGCGCTCCTGCTGGAGCAGGTCGCGGTGACGCTGGGCGAAGGCACGGAGGTCCACGGCGCGAGGGTGCCGGCCGGGTGCCGTGCCGTCAACGACGGCATCGGGGACTGCTCCGCTCTGCAGTGGGGCTACCGCCGATGCCCGCCCAGCGTACGCAGCGCGAGGCAGAAAGCGGTCCGGCGTGCGGCGGTTGTCCGGGCATCACCGCGCAACGGGGCGCGGTGACCTCACCCGTATCCCGACTCACCGAGGAGAGAACGATGTCCCATCACCGCCACCGGTCGTTGTCCGTACTCGCGGCGACAATGACCGTCGCTGCGCTCACCGCGCAGCTGCCGCAAACGCCGCTCGACTGCACGACGATCCCGAAGTACGTCGACCCGCTGCCGCACTTCGCCGGCGCCCGCGTCGACGGCACCCAACCGCTCACCATCACGATGAGCGAGTTCCAGCAGGACGTCCTGCCGGCGTCGATGTACGCAGGCCTGCCGTCACCGTACGACCGCGGCACCTGGGTCTGGGGCTACGGCGTCGAGACCTTCGACCGCACCGCGCAGATCGCGCCGCCGCTGTACCCGGGCTACACGATCGAGGCCCGGCGCGGCAGGCCGACGCGGATCCGCTACGTCAACCAGCTGGTCGATCCGGTCCTGCAGCAGTACCTGATCGTCGACCAGACCCTGCACTGGGCCAATCCGCTCGGACTGCACCACATGGATCCGTTGCGGCTGATGCCGTTCGTCGGGCCCACGCCGGTGGTGCCGCACCTGCACGGCGGGGAGACGCCGTCGTTCTTCGACGGAGGACCGGACCAGTGGTTCACGGCCGGTGGCCTGCGCGGCCCGAGCTACCACTCGATGGCCGGTGCCGGCCCCGGCGAGGCCATCTACGAGTACCCCAACGACCAGGAACCGACGACGTTGTGGTTCCACGACCACACACTCGGCGCCACCCGCCTCAACGTCTACGCGGGCCTGGCGGCGTTCTACTTCCTGCGCGACGACTGTGACTGCGGCCACCACTACGGCGACGACGGGGACGACGACGACGACGACGACTACGGCTGGCGCTGGCGTCGCAGCCTGAACCTTCCGGACGGCGATCAGGAGATCGAGATCGTCATCCAGGACCGCCTGTTCGACACCAACGGCCAGTGGTACTTCCCGACGCCGGACGCGATGACCGGCGGCATGGGCGGCCACGGCCCGACCGAGGCGCATCCGTTCTGGATCCCCGAGTTCCTCGGCGACGCCATCGTCGTCAACGGCAAGACCTGGCCGTACCTCGAGGTCCAGCCGCGGCGCTACCGGTTCCGGTTCCTGAACGGTTCCAACGCGCGCTTCTACAGCATGGACCTCGTCGACGTCGCGACCGGTGCTCCGGGCCCGGTGTTCTGGCAGATCGGCAGCGACGGCGGCCTGCTCGACCGGCCGGTGAAGATCGACCCCAACGACGCGCGCGACCCGCGCAAGCTGCTGATGGCGCCCGGCGAGCGCGTCGACCTGATCGTCGACTTCTCCGGGTTCGCCGGCAGCACGCTGCGGCTGACCAACGACGCCAACGCGCCGTTCCCCGACGGCGACCCGGTCACGCCGGGGCTCAACGACCAGGTCATGGAGTTCCGCGTGAGCCTGCCGATGCGCGGCCGCGATCGCAGCTTCGATCCGTCGATGCGCCGCTCGGTGCTGCGCCTGCCGATGACGAGCCTGTGGTGGGACGCGATCCGCGGCGGCATCGACGCGCGCCGACTGCTGACCCTCAACGAGGTGCTGCTCGACACGGGGCCGCTCGAAGCCCTGGTCAACAACAGCAAGTGGGGCGGCCTGCAGGGCGGTCCCGACGGTTCGCCGATCCCCGGCGCCGTGCAGGACCAGGCCGGCAACTGGGTGACCGAGGTCCCGCGCGTGGGCGCGACCGAGGTCTGGCAGCTCGTCAACCTCACGGGCGACGCGCACCCGATCCACGTCCACCTGGTGCAGTTCCAGGTGGTCGGCCGGCAGCCGTTCGACCCGGCCTACGAGGCGGTCTACAACGCGGCCTTCCCGACGGGCGATTACGTCCCCGCCGGCGGGCCGCCGCTGGACTACCGGACGGGCAACCCGCAGGCCCTCGGCGGCAACCCCGAGATCCGGCCGTACCTCCTCGGCACCCCCCGGGCGGCCGAACCTGGCGAGTCGGGCTGGAAGGACACGGTCATCGCCTATCCGGGCGAGGTCACGACCTTCCTGGTGCGCTTCGCGCCGCAGGACGTCGGCGCCGGTCGCGCCCGCGCCGGCCGGAACGAGTACCCGTTCGATCCGACGCAGGGGCCGGGCTACGTCTGGCACTGCCACATCATCGATCACGAGGACAACGAGATGATGCGGCCGATGCTGGTCGGCCGGTGACGCGCGCGCCGCGCGAACTCCGCGCGCCGCGTCGGGGCGCGGACCGGTCTCAGGCCGGCGGCGGCATCTCCACGACCTCGTAGAGCCCCTGTCCGATCGAGCGCAGCCGGCCCTTCGCCTCGAGCGCCTGCCAGACCTCGGCGGGATACTGATCGGGCGGTCGGACGCCGGTGATCCCGGACCGACCGCCCTTGCTCATCGGGTCGTGGCCCAGGCGCGACTCGTCGTCGAGGCGCGTCACCTTCAGCCGCTTCTTGAGCGCCTTCATCGCCCGCTGCAGCGTCTCCTTGGTGAACGTGCCGTCGGGGTTGCGCTGGACGAGGTCGGGATTGGGCTGGCCGGGGGTGGGCGGGGTCACGGCGTCGATCATGCAGCGGGCGACCCGCGCTTGCGAACGGGATCCCGCGCCCTCAAGGCCGGGGCGCCGAACGGCCGATGTCACCGGCGTTCCCGTGGACCTCAAGCGCCTCGCCAAGTCGGTCGCCCGGAAGTTCCGGCAGTACGTCGGCCGCCTGACGGTGGCCGACCGCTACCTGCGCGGCGAGGGCCTCGAGATCGGCGCGCTGCAGGACCCGCTGGCGGTGCCCAGGGGCGTCACGGTGCGCTACGTCGACATCGCAGAGACTGCGGCGCTGCGCGCGCTCTACGCCGACAAGAGCCACCGCCATCTGGTCGAGGTCGACATCGTCGACGACGGCGAGCGGCTGACGACGGTCGGCGACGGCTCGCAGGACTTCGCGATCGCCAACCACTTCCTCGAGCACTGCGAGGATCCGATCGGCGCGCTGCGCAACCTGCTGCGCGTGGTGCGGCCGGACGGCGTCGTCTACCTGTCGGTGCCCGACAAGCGCTTCACGTTCGATCGGCCGCGGCCGGTGACGACGCTCGCGCACGTGCTGCACGACCACGAGGCCGGCCCCGAGGGCTCGCGCGCGGCGCACTACGACGAGGTGGTGCGGCTGACGATGGGGCTCGACGACGAGGGTGCGATCGCGACCAAGGTGCAGGAGCTGCGCGCGCAGGAGTTCCGCATCCACTTCCACTGCTGGACCCAGCTCGAGTTCCTGGAGCTGCTGGTCACGCTGCAGCGGCGCCCGGGCTACCCGGCGTTCGCGGTCGAGCACTTCACGCGCAACGAGTGCGAGCTGGTGGTGGTGCTGCGCCGCGCAGCAGCTCCGGCCGGCGGGCCAGCCTGAGCGTCGGCCGCGGGCCCGGCGAACCGGCGCTCCCATCCGGGTCGCGCCGGCCGTAGAACGGGGCCATGTCGACGTCCCGCGCGCTCCGCTCGTTCGTTCGCCTGTCCGCAGCGCTGCTCGCGTTCGGCGTCGCCGTCCCGACCCAGCAGCCGACCCAGGAGCCCGCCCAGCAGCCAGCCGCCCAGCAGCCGGACCCTCAGGACGGCGCGCAGCCGGAGCGGCCCGGCCCGGTGCCGACCGTGCTGCTCGACGGCTGCGACTGGCGCCTGGTCGGCCCGTTCCGCGGCGGCCGCGTCGCCGCCGTCACCGGCGTGCCGCGCGACCGCGACACCTACTGGTTCGGCGCCTGCGGCGGCGGCGTCTGGAAGACCACCGACGCGGGCAAGACCTGGAGCAACGTCAGCGACGGCTACTTCGGCGGCTCGATCGGCGCGGTGGCGGTGGCGCCGAGCGACCCGGACACGGTCTACGTCGGCGGCGGCGAGAAGACCTGGCGCGGCAACGTCAGCAGCGGCGACGGCATGTGGAAGTCGACCGACGCCGGCAAGACCTGGACGTTCCTCGGCCTGCCCGACAGCCGGCACGTGAGCCGGATCCGCATCGACCCGAAGGACAAGGATCGCGTGTTCGCGGCGGTCATGGGCCACGTCTCGGGCCCGAGCGAAGAGCGCGGCGTGTACCGTTCGCTCGACGGTGGCCAGAGCTGGACACGGGTCCTGTTCGCCAACAGTGACGCCGGCGCGGTCGACCTGTGCTTCGAGCCGGGCGACCCGCAGGTGCTGTACGCCAGCACCTGGCGGGCGCGACGGCTGCCGCACCGCTTCGACAGCGGCGGCGACGGCAGCGGGCTGTGGAAGTCGACCGACGGCGGTGACACCTGGCAGGACCTGTCGCAGAACCGCGGCATGCCCAAGGGCCCGCTCGGCATCGTCGGCGTCACCGTGTCGCCGGCCGACCCGCAGCGGGTCTGGGCGCAGATCGAGGCGCCCGAGGGCGGCCTGTTCCGCAGCGACGACCGCGGCGCCACCTGGAAGCGCGTCAACGACGACCGCGACCTGCGCCAGCGCGCCTGGTACTACACGCGCTGCTACGCCGACCCGAAGGACAAGGACACGGTCTACGTGCTCAACGTCGGCTTCCACAAGTCGACCGACGGCGGCGCGACGTTCACGCGGATCCGCACGCCGCACGGCGACAACCACGACCTGTGGATCGACCCGGCCGACCCGCGGCGGATGATCGAGGGCAACGACGGCGGCGCCAACGTCACGACCGACGGCGGCAGCACCTGGTCGACGCAGCAGAACCAGCCGACGGCGCAGTTCTACCGCGTCACCACCGACACCGCGCGGCCGTACCGCATCTACGGCGCGCAGCAGGACAACAGCACGGTCCGCATCGACCACCGCGGCCGCGGCGCCGGCATCGACGCCGAGGAGTGGGAGCCCACGGCCGGCGGCGAGAGCGGCTGGCTGGCGCCCAAGCCCGACGACCCCGAGGTGGTGTTCGGCGGCAGCTACGGCGGCTACCTCGAGCGCCGGGATCACCGCACCGGGCTGTCGCAGCGCGTCGACGTCTGGCCCGACAACCCGATGGGAGCCGGCGCCGAGGCGATGCGCTTCCGGTTCCAGTGGAACTTCCCGATCCTGTGGTCGCCGCACGACCCGGACCTGCTCTACACGGCCGGCAACGTGCTGTTCCAGAGCCGCGACCTCGGCCACAGCTGGCAGCCGATCAGCGGCGACCTGACGCGCAACGACCCCGCGCGCCTGGTCTCGTCGGGCGGCCCGATCACGCAGGACAACACCGGCGTCGAGTACTACGGCACGATCTTCACCGTCGCCGAGTCACCGCTGCAGCAGGGCGTGATCTGGTGCGGCAGCGACGACGGCCTGGTGCACGTCACGCGCGACGGCGGCCAGAGCTGGGCGAACGTCACGCCGCCGGACCTGCCCGAGTGGGCGCAGGTCAACTGCATCGAGGCCGACCCGTTCACGGCCGGCGGCTGCTACCTGGCGGCGACGCGCTACAAGCTCGACGACTTCAAGCCGTACGTCTACGTGACGCACGATTTCGGCCAGACCTGGCGCGAGGCCGTGCGCGGCATCGACCCCGGCTGGTTCACGCGCTGCGTGCGCGCCGACCCCGAGCAGCAGGGGCTGCTCTACTGCTCTACCGAGCGCACGGTGTGGGTGTCGTTCGACGACGGCTGGCGCTGGCAGCGGCTGCAGCAGAACCTGCCGCTGGTGCCGGTGACCGATCTCTGCGTGAAGGACGGCGCGCTGATCGCGGCGACGCAGGGGCGGTCGTTCTGGTCGTTCGACCACCTGCATCATCTGCGGCAGCTGGCCGCGGCGCAGGCGCAGCAGGACGTCGTGCTGTACGAGCCGGCGCCGTGGGCGCCGTACCCGGGCACCGACGACGCGGTCTCGGGCGAGGGGCAGAACCCGGCCGCGGCGCCGGTGGTGCGGTTCTTCGTCGGCGGCGAGGCCGAGGCGCCGGTCGCGGAGACGTGCCGCGTCGAGGTGCTCGGCGAAGGGGATGCGGTGCTCTGGTCGGCGGCGAGTGACGCCGCGGCGGAGTCCGACGAGGCGGCTCCGGCGGGCGACGACGACGGCGACGAGGAAGGCGAAGGCGACGCCGACGCTGCGGCGGGCACGGCGGCCGAGGACGACGCGAAGCCGGCGCCGCTCGACCTGCGGCGCGGCATGAACACCGTGCGCTGGACCTGGAAGACGGAAGACGCCAAGGGCTTCGACGGGATGATCCTGTGGGCCGGCGGCCTCGGCGGTCCGCGCCAGCCCGCGCCTGGCGAGTACCGCGTGCGGCTCACGTTCGGCGACCGGGTGCAGGAGCAGGCGCTGGTCGTGCTGCCCGACCTGCGCGCGACCGCCAGCGCCGCCGACCTGCGGGCGCAGCACGAGTTCGTGGCGGCGTGCCGCGACACGATCACGAAGGCGCACGAGGCGATCGTCGAGATCCGTTCGCTGCGCGAGCAGATCGACGCGGTGGTGGCGCGGGCCGGCAACGACGAACAGAAGGGCGAGCTGCGCGCCAGCGCCGATGCCCTGAAGGCCGCGCTGACCGCGGTCGAGGAAGCGCTCTACCAGACGAAGTCGAAGAGCCGGCAGGACCCGCTGAACTACCCGATCCAGCTCACCGACAAGCTCGCCGGCGTGATGTCGGCGGCCAACCGCGCGCTGTTCGCTCCGACCACGGCACAGGTCGCCGTGCGCGACGAGTTGACTGCGGCGATCGACCAGGAGCTCGCGGGGTACGCGGCGATCCGCGCACAGCAGCTGGCGGAGTTCAACGCGCTGGCCCTGCGGCTGGCGGTGCCGCACGTGCGCTGACAGGAGTGGGCGCACCTCGCGCCAGCAGCAGCGCGAGCACGCCGGGGATCCACAGCTGCACCAGGAGCCGCCGCAGCGACGTCGACAGATGCCACTGCAGGTCGTGCGGGGTGACCACGTAGACCAGCAGGTAGCCGGCGAACCAAAGCGCCATCGTGATCGCGATCCAGCCTGTGCCGGCGTCTCGCACCGGCAACTGCGGCGCTCGCCAGCGCGAGACCAGCACCGCGGCGGCGACCACCCAGAACAGGCCGTTGCCGAGCTTCGACAGCTCGGCGAACGCGAACGCGGCGACGGCGACCCATCGGGCGGGGTCGAGCAGGAGCGCGGCGAGGTCGCCGTCGGCGGCGGCGGCGACCAGATCGTTGTCGACGGCAATGGTCGCCTTGAACCACAGCGTGACCGCCAGCACCGGCGCCGCACCGGCGGCGAACGGCAGCGCCAGACGGCGCCAGCGCGCGAGACCCAGCGCGCGCAGCGGCAGCAGCGCCGCGAGTCCCAGCGCCAGGAGGAACAGCATTCCTTCGTTCTTGGTCCACGCGGCCGCCGCGGCGAACGCGCCGGCGAGCAGCAGGTGCGCGCGGGGCGGTGTCTCCTGGCGCAGCGCCAGCGCGGCGAGCCCGAGCGCGCCGAGCGCATAGCCGCCGAGCGGCACGTCGGCCATCTGGCCGATGCCCACCGACCAGTACCACGGCGTCGCACCCAGCACGAGCGCGCCGAGCCGGGCCCAGCCGACGCCGCGCAGCCGCAGCAGCAGGCCGTGCAGCAGCAGCAGGCCCGCCAGCGTGAACGCCCAGGCGATGGCGATCTGCACCGGCACGCTCGGGCCGCCGACCATGCGCAGCCACTGCGCGTGGAACGCCGGCAGCAGCAGTGGGTAGTCGGGGTGGTAGTGGTCCTGCAGCAGCGCAGCGGTGGCCGGCCAGTCGGCGCCGCGCCCGGCCAGCAGCGCGGCCTTGGTGTTCCACATCGCCCAGGCGTCGACGTCGCCCTCGGTGCAGTGGAGTGTGTAGACGGCGGCGCCGGTGACCGCGAGGCCGAGCCCGAGCCGCATCGCCGCGGTCACGAGCCCCGGCGGCAGCGGCGGCGCGTCGTCGTCGGGCGGGGCGGTCGCGGGAGCCGCCGGCGGCACGCGGTGCGCCACCGCGATCGCCGCCACCAGGGCGATCGCGGGCAGCAGCGCGTCGAGACCGTTCGCGGTCAGTCCCGATGCCATCCCGACGAACGCCGTGGACGACGTCAGCGCGGCGAACAGCAGCCACGACGCGCCGGCGCGCAGCAGCGGGTCGCCGCGCCCCAGCGCCGCGCGCACCAGCAGCCAGGCGGCGAGCGTCTGGGCCAGCAGCCCGAACGCGGCGGACAGGACGTCCATGTCAGCGCCGCCTTCCCGGGGCCGCCTGCGGGCCGTCGAGCAGAAGGGTGCCGTTGCCGTAGTCGCGCACGACGGCGAGGCCGCGCGCCGCCGCCTGTTCGGTCGCGGCGGTCGGCGAGACGAACACGCCGAGCAGCAGCGGCGCCTCGGTCGTGAACCGCAGCTGCGCCGGCCGCACCGCGTAGCGCGCCAGCCAGAAGTCGTACAGCCGCTGCGGCTCCACTGCGTCGGTGACGAAGCCGACGTCGATCGGCTGACCCCCGCCGGCGCGCGCCAGCAGGTCGTCGCGCGCCGCCGCGAGCCGCGCCGCGTACACGCGTTCGCGCGAGGTGCCGAACGCGACGTCGCCGTCGAGGTAGCGGGTCACCAGCGCCGGCGACGTGCCGACCGCGAGGGCGAGCACCAAGGCGAACGCCACCTGCTGCGCCCGGCGCACCCGAGGACCTGCGTGGGTCGGAGAACCGGGGTTCATCGGCCGGCACTGTACCGGACGCGCGCCACCGATCACCAGCGGCTCAGGCGCCGCCGGCGCCGGCTTCGCGCTCGGCACGCTCGAACAGCTCGACGAGGCCGAGGCGCTCCGACTGGCTGCGCACCGCGCTCCGGTCCAGGCCGGTGCGTTGTGCTTTCAACACGCCGAGGACGTCGCGCCACTGTCGCTCGGACACGCCGCCGCCGTCGCGATACCACAGGAGCTTCTGCACGACGATGCCTTCGGCCGAAGTGACGTCGATCCCGGGCGCGGTCGCGTGCAGCGTCATGCGCCGGCGATGCTGCCACTTCCAGAGGTGCATGCCGGTCCACTCCGGTACGAACACGTCGACGCGCACGATGGCGGTTCGGTGCAGCATCTGGAACGATCCCCGACGCCGAATCTCGTCCAGGGCCCACTCCGAGTCGACCAGGAACTCGGGCTCGATGCGCGGCGCCCAGCGCTCGAATCCCGCCGGATCGAGGTCGGCGGCGAAGTCGACGTCCAGGGTCGTGCGCGGTTCGCCGTGGGCGGTACTGGCCAGGGACCCACCCAGGATGTAGCGGATACCGGCCTGCTCGAACGCCGTGGCCACGGCCTGCGCCACGGCGAGGGGGTCGCCGCCGGTCACGGCAACCACGTGTTGGCGCGAGCCCCGAAGAACCGCACCATGGTCTCGCGCCCGAGGCGCAGGGCCGCCGCGCGCATCTGCAGCTCGTGCTCGTCGGCCTGTGGGTAGCGCAGGCGCAGCCCGGCGACGCTGACCCGCTCCGCGGCGCGACACAGCTCGGCGCACACCTGCAGGCGCTGTTCTGGCGTCATCGCGGCCAGCCGATCGAACGTCATCCGGTCGAGGTCCGGGTGGGTGTCGTCGGACTGGGGCCGATAGCCGTTCACGCGGGCAGCATACCGGACCCGCCGCGGTCGGACGACGGTGTCAGGGGGCCGCTGGCGGGTTCGACCCGGCGCGCCGCCGCCGCAGCAGCGACAGCAGCGCCTCGGCGGTGATCCACAGCGCCAGCCCGAGCAGCACGATCGCGATCCCCGCCAGCGCGGTGTCGTCGGTGCTGGCGATCTGCAGCACCAATGCCGAGATCGTCGTGCCCATCATGAACAGCATCGGTGCGCCGACCAGCCACTGCAGCAGCCTGCTGCGGCCGGTGTTGGCGAGCCACAGCGACAGGCCGACCAGCGTGAGTCCCGCCAGCAGCTGGTTGGTCGAGCCGAACAGCGGCCAGATCAGGCGGTAGGCCGGCACCGGGTCGCCGCTGGGGCCGACGACGGTCTGGGCGACGAACCACGCCGGCAGCAGCAGCGTGAGCACGGTGCCCACGATCCCGGCGGTGCGCGTTCGCCAGCCGGTGAACTCGGTGAACAGGAACCGCGCCAGGCGCGTGCACACGTCGAGCGTGTCGTAGACGAACGTGGCGAACGCCAGCATGCCGAACGTCACCGCGAACTGCAGCGGCACGCCGAGCGTGTGCAGGAAGCTGCCGACGCCGACGCCGAACACCTTGTCGGGCGGCTTCTTCGCCAGGTCGCTGCCGGGCTGCAGCACCATCACGCACGCGAGCGCCAGGATGGCGACGACGCCCTCGAGCAGCATGCCGCCGTAGCCGACCAGGTGCGCGTCGGGCTCCTTGTCGATCTGCTTGCTGGTGGTGCCCGAGCACACCAGGCCGTGGAAGCCGCTGCAGGCGCCGCAGGCGATGGTGATGAACAGGAACGGCACCAGCGGCGCACCGCCGGCCGACGTGAACCCGGAGAACGCCGGCCAGGTGATCTCGGGGTTCTGGATCATCAGCCCGAGCAGGCCGCCGAACAGCGTGACGTACAGGAAGAACCCGCCGAGGTACCCGCGCGGTTGCAGCAGCAGCCACACCGGCAGGATCGAGGCCACGCCGCAGTAGATCAGGATCGCCCACGCCCACCACAGCGACGGGATCGCGCCGTCGGCGGCGAAGTCGAGCGGCAGGTGCGGCCCGGCCCAGATGGCGACGCCGACCAGCGGCACGAACACGACGGTGACGAGCCACAGCGGCGGCCGCAGCGCCTTGACGACGACGCCCATCGCGATGCTGAGCCCGAGGTACAGCATCGAGCTCGACGCCACGCCGGCGCCGGGCACCTGCACCGCGCCGTTCTCGACGCCCGGCACGGTGACGTCGAGCGCCTCGACGAACGCGCGCGCGGTCACGTCGGTGAAGGCGATGATCACGTACACCAGCGCCAGCCAGATGTAGATCGTGAACACCGTGTAACTGCGCGGGTTCAGGTTGCGCCGCAGCACCTCGGCGATCGAGCTCGCGCCGTGCCGCATCGAGCCGACCAGCGCCGCGAAGTCGTGCATCGAGCCGATGAAGATGCAGCCGAGCACGATCCACCAGAACGCCGGCTCCCAGCCGAACATCAGCGCCGCGAGGATCGGGCCGGCGATCGGCCCGGCGGCCGAGATCGCCGAGAAGTGCTGCGACAGCAGGTAGAACTTCGGCGTCGGCACGAAGTCCTGGCCGTCGCGGCAGGTGTGCGCCGGCGTGCGCAGCGTCGGGTCGAGGCCGAACAGGCGCGCCAGCAGGCGACCGTAGACGCGGAACGCGATGGCGAACGCCGCGAGCACGCACAGGACCAGGGCTGCCATCGACATCGCGGCGGAGCATCGGCGAATGCCCGCCCGGGCTCAAGCGCGCGGCGCCCCGGGCGGCCGCCACGCGCGGGTCGCGTGACTGGGCCGCACCGCCGTGGATACTGCCGTCATGGACGACCGCACCTGGCTGCGCACGCGGCGCGGCGAACTGTGCCTCTGGGGCGCGCATGTGACCCGCTGGCAGCCGCGCGCCGGCGACGACGCGCTGTTCCTGAGCGCGCGCAGCCGGTTCGAGCCCGGCGTGCCGATCCGCGGCGGCGTGCCGCTGGTGTTCCCGTGGTTCGGCGACGACCCCGAGGGCCGCGGCCGGCCGGCGCACGGCTTCGCGCGCCGCGTGCCGTGGCGGCTGCTCGAGGCCGCCGAGGACGCGGGCACCTCGCGCGCCGTGCTGCAGCTCGACGACGACGACACGACCCGGGCGCTGTGGCCGCACCGGTTCCGCGCGCATCTCGACGTCACCTTCGGCGATGCGCTGGAGCTCGAGTTCGCGGTCGAGAACCGCGACGCAGCGCCGTTGCGGTTCGAGGCGCTGCTGCACACCTACCTGCGGGTCGGTGACGTGCGGCGGGTCCTGCTGCGCGGCCTCGCCGGCGCGCGCTACTTCGACAAGACCGACGGCATGCGCCATAAGGTCCAGGACGACGCGCCGCTGCGCGTCGTCGGCGAGGTCGACCGCACCTACGTCGGCGCGCCCGGCGCGTGCGCGGTCGAGGACCCGGTGCTCGGCCGCACGCTGCACGTGCACAAGGAGCACGCCGCGTCGACCGTGGTCTGGAACCCGTGGGTCGACAAGGCGCGCGCGCTCGCCGACCTCGGCGACGACGAGTACCTGCAGATGCTGTGCGTCGAGAGCGGCAACGTGATGGACGACGCGGTGATGCTGGCGCCGGGGGAGCGGCACGCACTGCGCGTGCGGGTGGAGGTGTCGTGAGCCGCGCGTGCGTCGCGCCGAGGGTCGCCCTGGCCGCGTTCCTGGCGAGTGCGGCTCCGGCGCAGGACCTGTTCGACCTGCGCCTGCAGCTGCGGGACGGCGAGCTATGGTACGGGGAGCGCGATGCGTTCGGAGAGCGCGCGGGCTGGGCGCCGATGTTCGGCGGGTTGTGGCTGCCGCGCGATGGCGAGGAGGTCGCGCTGGTGCCGACGATGGCCGAGCTGGGGCCGATCGCGCTGCTGCCGCTGCTGCACACGGGACCGGGGGGTGCCATGGCCAACGCGCCGGCGGAGCGCCTGTTGCAGAAGCTCGACCGCGCACTGGAACGCGCACGGGGGATCGACTGGTCCGGTACCGAGCGAAGCGATACGCGACCGACGCTCGTGCCGCCGGACCCGGCGCTCGACCTGCTGCGCGTCGGCGTTCTGTCCACCTGCGACGACTGGCACGCAGACTGGGAGCTCGCCCGAGCCAGCCGTGCGAGCGCGGATCCGTTCGTGCGCGCTGCGGCGCAGGCGGAGCTCGCGCGGCGGGACGCGGTGCCGGGCCGTGAGAGCTTGTTCACGCGCGAGATCGAACCGCCGACGCGCAGTGTCTCTCCGGCGATACAAGCTGGCCTGCATCGGCTGCCGGCGGCTGCCGATCTGGTGCTGGGCGCGAGCGCGTCCGCGCTGCCGTCACTGTCCCCACTGCTCGGTGCCTGGCAACGGGTGCAGACCCGGGAGGCGGCGGGCTGGCACGACATCGGCTCCTCGCTGCACTTCGCCGAACAGCAGCAGCTTCGCATCGACCGGCTGCAGTTCCTCGCGTTCGAACTGGCGAACCGTTGTGGCAACTGGCGCGTCGACGCCGCGGTGGCGGCGCTGCAGCGCGGCGATTCCGATCGCTGGTGGGTGCACCTGGGCGGCGTCTTCCAGCCGGAGCAGATCCGAGCTGCGGCCGAGGCCGAAGGACTGCCGGTGCACGAGGAGGACGATGGCGCCGTGGCCGTGGCTCTGCCCGGCTGGCGTCTTCGCGCCACCGCCGCAGCGTTGGAGCTGTCGCAGGCAGGCTACGACGTGAGCGACCGAGGCACCCTCGTTCCCGAACTCGCCGCACTCATGGCCGCCGACGCGCCGCCCGTGTGGGGTCGCGTCCGGATCGGACACGGGTACGTGACGTTCGCGGCGGAGCTGCAACGGCAGCCGACGCCGGCGATCGCGGTCCGTGCCAGCGGTGCGGCGAGCGCCGTCGCCGAATTGCACGCGCGCGTCGAGGCCTGGCGCGCCGCGCGTGCCCCTGTTCCCGAGGCGACCATCGGCGAAGGCACGGTGCGGTGGGGCGATCTCGCGACGAAGGCGAACGGCATCCTCGAGCGCGAGAAGTGCCTGTGGGCGGCGACCGAGTGGATGGGGCGCTTCGTATCGAGTGCTGAGCCCGCCGGCGTGACCTGGCGGCTGGACCTCAGCGAGATGACCGCCGAGGACCTCGCCCGGTGTCTGGACTGGCGTTCCATCCGTGCGCTGGTGGAGCAGCAGTAGCACCGTCGCGGCGGCGCAGTCCGGCGTCGAGCAGCGCGGCGGCGGCGGCGCCGAGCGCGTAGGCCAACAGGTCCGCCCACTGGAAGCCCTGGCCCAGCAGCAGGCGGCCGACGGCGGTCGCGCGCGCGGCGTCGAGCCATTCGTTCTGCCAGAGCTGCGAGCACTCGACCAGCGCCGACAGCAGCAGCGCGGCGGCGGCGAGGGGCGCGCGCCCCGCCGCCGGGCGCAGCAGCGCCAGCGTCCAGAACGCGGCCGTCGTGTACAGCGCGTCGCCGGTGTGCTCGGCCAGCACGCCGGGCAGGGGCCAGCGGCGCGAGGCCAGCGCGGCGGCGGCGGTCAGCGCCAGCAGCAGTGCGACGGGGACGCGGCGGCGCGCGGTCATTGCGGCCCCGGACCCGGCTCGCGGGGCGCCGCGATGCCGAGGTGCCGGCGCGCCAGGTCGACCAGCCGGCCGAGCTGCTTGACGCACGGATCGCAGTTGCTGTCGCAGCACCAGCGCCACTGCGCGTCCGGCCGGCGCAGGTGCTGGAGAACGAACTGCAGGTAGCCCGGGTCGACGCCCTCGTGCAGGAACTGCCCGGCCAGCAGCTGCGCGAGCGCCGGCCGATGCCGTTCGTCGTCGGGCGCGTCGTCGTCCGCACGCATCGGCGTCACCGGCCCGCGCGGACGGCGGCCGCCCGGTCGTGCTCCCCGAGCTGCTCGTGGACAGCGGCGAGGTCCTCGGTCAGGGCCTGCAGCGCCGGGCCGCCGGCGCCGGCGGCGCGCACGGCCTCGAGCGCCGCGCGCAGCAGCGTCACGGCTTCGGCGCCGCGGTCCAGGCGCACGAGCGCCTGCGCGAGACTGCGCTGGCAGCGCAGCAGGTCGGGGTTGCCGGGCGGCAGCACCGGTTCGCGGCACCGGAGCGCCTCGCGCAGCAGCGGCTCGGCCGCGGCGGCGTCGTCGCCGCGCAGGCGCAGCATGCCGAGCATGTACAGCGACCGCGCGAGGTCGAGGTGCAGCGGCGGCAGGGTGCGCCGGAACATCGCCACCGACTCCTCGAGCAGCGGCGCCGCCTCGTCGAAGCGGCCCTGCTGCGCGACCGCGGTCGCCAGGCTGAGCAGGCTGCCGGCGACCTGCGGGTGGTCGCCGAGGGTGCGGCGGCGGGCGTCCAGGATCTCGCGGAACTGCGCCTCGGCGGCGGCGACGTCGCCGCGCGCGTACGCCAGCACCGCGAGCTGGTTGCGCGAGGTCAGCACGGTCGGGTGGTCTGTGGGGAACAGCCGCAGGCGCATCGCCAGCGCCTGCTCGAACAGCGGCAGCGCCTCGGCGTGGCGCTCGGTGCGGTTGTAGAGCGAGCCGAGGTTGGCCATTGTCGTCGCCAGCTCGGGGTGGTCCGCGGGCAGAACGCGCCGCTGCATCGCCAGCGCGTCGGCGTACAGCTGCTCCGCACGCGCGAAGTCGCCGCGGCGGCTGCAGACGCCGGCGAGCTGGCCGAGGTCGAGGGCGACGTAGGGGTGCTCCTGCCCGAACCGCTCGCGGTCGCGTCGCAGCACCTCCAGGAACAGTTCCTCGGCGCGGTCGAAGCGGCCGGCCTCCATTTCGACCGACGCCAGCTGGAACAGGTCGGTGTCGACGTCCGGGTTGCTGTCGCCGATGCGGCGGTCGTGGGCGAGCGCCTGTTCGAGGGCCGCGCGCGCCTCGTCGAGCCGGCCGGCCTGCTCGTAGGTCTCGCCGAACTCGCGCAGCAGGTTGGCGAGCGTCGGGTGCTCGGGACCGAACGCGGCGGTCAGCAGCTCGCGCGCCTCGGCCAGCAGCGCCAGCGCCTCGTCGTAGCGGCCCAGCTCGGTGCGCAGCGCCGCCGTGGCCGTGTGCACGTCGGCGGCGGCGCGCGGCTCGTCCGCGGCGATCGGCGCGAGGTCCTGCGCCGCCTGCTCGAGCTCGGCGCCGGCGTCGTCGAACCGGCCGACCTCGCGCAGCATCGCCGACAGCAGGAGGCGCGAGCGCACGCGGTGCTTCCGCGCGGCGGCGGTGTCGCCGGTACGACCCTCGATCGCCTGGCGCAGCCGTGCTTCGGCCGCTGGGTAGCGGCCGCGCTGCCACTCGAGCTGGCCCAGGAAGTGCTGCAGCTCGGCGCGCGCGACCGGGTCGGCGTCGTCCGCCGCAAGCGCCGCCGCGGCGTTCTGCAGCAGCGGCTCGGCGTCGTCGGGCAGGCCGAGGCTCAGGTAGGCGCGGCCCATCGCCGTCTGCAGCAAGGCGCGCTGCTGCGGGGCCTGCGCGAGGTCGGCGTCGATGCGGGCGCGGCCGCGGTCGAGCAGCTGGCGCGCGCGCAGCTGGTTGGCGCGTTCGGGATCCGGCTCGGCCATCTCGTAGAGGCCGACCAGGAAGTCGGCGATCGCGGTCGCGGCGTTGCGCTGGCGCTCGGCCAAGGCGCGGGCCGCGACGGCCTCCTTGCGCTCGGCGTCGGCGACGTCGCGCTGGCGGCGGATGAGCTCGTTCTGCTGCAGGGTGTGCGCGACGAACACCGCGGTGAGCGCCAGCAGCACGGCGGCAGCGGCCACCGCGAGGCGGTTGCGGCGGACGAACTTCTGCGCGCGGTAGCCGAAGGTGTCGGCGCGCGCGCGCACCGGCAGGCCGTCGAGGTAGCGCCGCAGGTCGTCGGCGAGCGCCTCGGCCTGGCCGTAGCGGCGCGCCGGCTCCTTGCGCAGCGCGCAGGCGACGATGGTGTCGAGGTCGCCGCGCAGCCGCTGGGCCAGCCGCCGGGGCGGCAGCTCGGGCGGTGCGCCGGGGCCCGCCGACAGCGCGGCGGTGCTGGGCGCCGGCGGCGACTCCTCGCACACGGCCTTGGCGAGCGCCGTGATCGAGCGCGTCGTCGGCCGCTGCGCGCGCTGGCCGGTCAGCAGCTCGTACAGGATCGTGCCGAGCGCGTAGACGTCGGTCGCGGTGGTGATCGGCTCGCCGCGCACCTGTTCGGGGCTGCAGTA
The DNA here is from genome assembly GCA_050245995.1 of Planctomycetota bacterium. Lineage (GTDB taxonomy): Bacteria > Planctomycetota > UBA1135 > UBA1135 > UBA2386 > JBFWWV01. Next base: position 142,476 of record JBFWWV010000007.1, read on the forward strand.
CTCGGGCGTGAGCAGCAGCGTCGCGGCGCCGGTGCGGTCGACGTCGTCGTCGAGGGCGGCGGCGGGGTCCAGCAGCTTGGCGATGCCGAAGTCGAGCAGCTTGGGTTCGCCGGCGGCGGTGACCAGGATGTTGCCGGGCTTGAGGTCGCGGTGGACGATCAGGTTGCGGTGGGCGTGGTCGACCGCGGCCAGCACGCGCAGGAAAAGCCGCAGGCGCGCCTGCAGGTCGAGCCGCCGTGCGGTGCAGTACGTCGCCAGGTCGGTGCCGTCGACGTACTCCATGACCACGAACGGGCGGCCGTCGTCGGTGGTGCCGCCGTCGAGGAGCGCGGCGATGTTCGGGTGGCGCAGGCCGGCGAGGATGCGGCGCTCGGTGCGGAACCGCTGCAGCAGCCGGTCGCCGGCGAAGTCGTGGCGCAGCAGCTTGACCGCGACCTGCTGCCGGAAGTCGGCGCCCTCGCGCTCGGCGAGGTGCACCTCGCCCATGCCGCCGCGCCCGAGCAGCCGCACCAGGCGGTAGGCGCCGACGCGCGCGAGGGCCGGCTGCTGCGGCGGCGGGTAGGCCTTGGCCCCGGCTGCGGCCCAGGCGGCGGCGACCAACGTCGGCGGCAGCGCCTGCTCGGGCGCCGCCAGCGCGTCGTCGTCGGCGGCGTGCAGCGCCAGCAGGCGCCGCAGCGCGGCCGCGTCGCCCGGCGACGCGCGCGCGATCTCCTCGAGGCGTTGCTCGCGCTGGTCCGCCGACAGCTCGCGCAGCTCCTCGAAGCGCACAGCGAGGCGCGCGAACCCGGCGGAGTCGGTCACGGCGCCGGCGGGCTCAGCGCTTCTGGTCGGCGCGGGCCTTCAGGTACGCCTCCCAGAACTTGCGGTACTTCTCCGGCACCTTGGGCGGGGAGCCGCGGTTGCGCAGGAAGTTCTCGTACGGCTGCAGGTTGCCCCACTCGCCGCCGTCGGTGCCGGGCTGGCCGGGCGCGGTGCCGTCGTCCGGCGGCTGCATGCCGGGCATCGTCTCGCCGTCGCTCGGGTTCTCCTGGCCGCCCTGCGGCTGGCTGCCCTGCTGCGGGTCCTGGCCCTGCTGCCCTTCGTGCTGCGGCTGCCCGTCGGGCTGCTGCATGAACTCGGGGTTGCCGCTGTCGCGGCGGTTCTGGGGCTGGCCGTTCGACTGGTTCTGCCCCTGCTGCGGCTGCTGCTGCTCGCCGCCCTGCTGGCCCTGCGACGGCTGGTCGGAGTCGCCCTGGCCGCCGCCGCCCGACTGCTGCATCTCCTGCAGCTTGACGATCAGCTCGTCGATCGTCTGCTCGACGGTCTGGCTCTCCTCGCGCGAGCGCTTCAGCAGCTCCTTGGGCGCCGTGTCGCCGCCCTGCGGCTTCGACGACTCCAGCAGCAGGCGGTCGATCTCCTGCATCTGCTCGTCGATGCGGCGCGCCAGCTCCTGGATCTCGCGGCTGGGGTCCTGCTGGGCCATGAGACCCGGGCCGCCGACGGCGACGGCGCCGAGCAGCGCGAACACGATCCGGAACGGGGAGTGCTTCATGGTGCGGTCCTCGGTGGTGGGTCGTCGGCGGGAGGTCATCGGCCGCGGCGTCCGCCGTCCTCACCGCCGCTCTCGTCCGGGTTCTCGGGGTCCTGCTGCATCGCCTGCAGGGCCTCCTCGACGCCGGCCTTGATCTGCTGGAACAGCTTGGTGACCTCGGCGTGGCGGTGCAGCAGGCGCTCGACCAGCGCGGCCTCGGCGCCGGTGACGCCGTCGCCGCTGCGCAGCTCCAGCAGCGTCTGCAGGTCCTCGGTGGCGCGCCGGGTGTCCTGCTCGAGCTGCTTGAGCATCTCCAGCTCGGCGATCAACGACACCAGCTTCTGGCGCTGCGGGTTGAAGCGGTTCTCGCCCTGCTGCTGCTGTTGCTGCTGCTGGCGTTCCTCCTCGCGGCGCTTCTGTTCGCGGGCGAGCGCCTCGAGCAGGTCCTCGGTGCGTCGCTCGACGTCGCGCTGCAGCATCGTCGTGTAGGACGACGGGTCCGGGTTGCGCCCCGACAGGCGCGTCGCCACCTCGATCAGGTCGTCGTGGTTGGCGAGCAGCACGGTGCGGTAGACGAGGTTGCCCTCCTCCTGCAGCGCGCCGGTCAGCGTCTGCAGCCGGGCGGCCAGTTCCTGCTCCTCCTCGGCGAACTGGTTGAGCTTGCGGCGCGCCGGCCGCGACAGCCGGTCGCCGGCGTCCTTGCCGAGCTCGGTGGTCTGCTCGGTGATCGGCCGCTGCTTCTCGAGGAACGCCATGAGCTCCTCCTTCATCCGGAACAGCAGCTCCTCCTGGCGCTGGTCCAGGTAGCGGTCGCGCTCCTCCTCGAGCTGCCGCGCGGCCTCGTCGAGGCGCTCCTGCGCCCGCTGCTGCTGCTGGTCGGTCTCGGGCTCGTCGCCGCGCTGCATGCCCTGCTGCGCGCGGCGGGCGGCGTCGGCGGCCTCCTCGAGCGCGCGGCGCGCCTCGGGGTTGTTGCGCTCGCGGGCCTCCTGCGCGAGGCGCAGGATCTCCTCCTCGAGCTGCTGCTGCTGCTCGGCGAGCTGCTGCATCGCCTGCTGCTGCTCGGGGCCCGGCTCGCGGTGCTCCTGCAGGGCCTGCTGGGCCTGTTGCAGTGACTGCGCGGCCTGCTGCTGGCGCTGGCTCGCGGTCGACTGCTGGCCCTGCTGCAGCGCCTGCTCGGCCTGCTGCATCTGCTGCGCGGCCTGGTCCATCTGCTCCTGCGCGGCTTGCTGCTGCTGCTCGGTGATGCCGCCGCGCTGCTGTGCCTGCTGCAGCTGCTGGCCCGCCTGCGCTGCGCGCTGGCGCAGCTCGGCCTGGCGTTCGGCGGCGGCGGCCATGTCGGCGGTGCGGTCGGACGACGCCTGCTCCAGCGCCTGCTGCAGCGTCTCGCGCGCCTGCTCGAGCTGCTGGCGGGACTCGGCCATCTGCGGCTCGGGCAGCCGGCTGCGGTCCTGCCCGCCGAGCTGCTCGGCGCCCTGGCGCAGCGCCTGCTCGGCGCGGTCGAGCGAGTCGGCGGCCTGCCGCTCGGCGTCCTCGGCCTGCGGCGCGTTGCGCAGGTCCCGCTCGGTGGCGTCGGCCGCGGCCGCCATCTGGTCGGCGACGGTCTGCGCGTCCGGGTTCTGCTCGCGCAGGCGGCGCCGCGCCTCCTCCAGGTCGCGCAGCGCCTGCTGCACCGCGGCCTGGGCGCGGTCGGTGCGGCCCTGCCGGGCCTCGTCGCCCGCGCGCTGCAACTGCTCGGTCGCGGTCTGCACGGCCTTGGCCGGCGTCGGATCGTCGGGGCTGCGCTCCGCGGCCGGCCGCGGGTCGGCGGCCTCGAGCCGCTGCTGCAGCGCCGCGCCGGCCTTGCCCAGCTCCTCGGCGCTCTGCCGGTTGTCTCTGCGGTCGTGCTCGTCGCGGGTGGCGGCGACCGCGCGCGCCTGCGCCGCCAGCTGCTGCAGCTGGTCGCGCTCCGCCGGGTTGGCGCCGGCCGGCGCGTCCTCGACGGCCTTGCGCAGGGCGTCGAGGTCCTCGTTCATGGAGATGCCGGCCTGCCGACGGCCCTCGGTCGGGCGCGGGTCCGGCGGCCGGTGCAGCAGGGCCTCCATCCGGTCCTTGGCCTGCTGCATGCCGCCCTGGTCGCCGTTCTCGATCGCCTGCTCGAGCTGCTCGGCGGTCGCGCCCAGCTCCTGCTGGCGCTCCTGCTGCTGCAGCTGCTCGGCCAGCGCGCGCGCCTGCTGCGTCAGCTCGCCGAGGTCGAACATCCGCTCGCGGTCGGCGTCGGCGGCGCCCGACTGCTCGGCCGCGGCGCGCTGCTCCAGCCGGTCCTGCCGCTGCAGCAGGTCCTGGACCCGCCGCAGCGCGTCCTCGAGGAACGGGCGGCGCTGGCCGGCGGCGCGCGCGTTCCGGCGCGCCTCCTCCTGCTGCTCGCGGGCCAGCTGCTGCAGCTGCTGCTCGAGCGCCTGTTCCTCGGCGTTCGGCTCGCGCTCGGCCGCGCGCTGCGTGTCCTGCCGCAGCTCGTTCTGCCGCCGCTCGAGGTCGCGGACCCGGTCGGCGAGCTCGCCGATGCGCTCGATCTCCTCCTGCAGGTTCTCGATCGAGCGCCGCTGCAGCAGGATGTCGAGCAGGCTCTCGATGTCCTTGACGACGTCGGTCTGCTTGCGCACCGCGTCGCTCAACGCGTTGGCGGCGAGGTCGTCGCGGATGCCGGCGACGTCGACCAGCAGGCCGGCGCGCTCGAGGTGCTGCAGGCCCTTCTGCAGCAGTTCGACCTGCTCCGGCTTGTTCTCGCGCTGGTAGCGCTGCAGCAGGCGGTCCATCAGGTCGCGCAGGCGGCCGGCCTTGCGCAGGATCTCCTCCTGGTCGCGCTGCAGTCGCTCGAGGCGCTGCGCCTCGGTGTCCTGGCCTTCGCCCTGCGCCGCGGCCGGCGTCGAGAGGGCGCCGGCGAGGGCCAGGGTCGCGGCGAGCAGCATCGGGGACGGGACGCGGCGGAGACAGTTCATCGTCGACCTCGCAGTTCTTCGGTTCGCAGCTGCACGTCGCGCTGCGTCTCGCGCAGCGATCGGACCCCCTGGACCAGGTCCTGGTAGTCGTTCCACTCGTCGAGGCGGCCCAGCAGGTCCTGCAGGGTCGCGGCGATGCGGTCCTGCAGCTCGCCGGCGGCGCGCAGCAGCCGCTCGCGGTCGGCCGCGGTCGCGGCCACCTGCGCCTGGGCCAGCAGCCGCAGCAGCGGCGGCGACTGCTCGTGCGCCAGCAGGTCGGCGAGCACGACCATCTGCAGGATCGGGTCGAGGCTCTGCTCCATCGCGCCGATCGTCGACTCGCGCCGCCGCCGGTGCAGCTCGCGATAGAACTCCGGCTGGTACGACACGGCCTCGCCGTGGGCGCGGTGCCACTCGACGTAGAGCTCGACGACCGCCGCGGCGTTGGGGCTGGGATCGAGCTTGTTCCACAGATGGGTGTCGAACGCGCGCATCGTGCCGCGCAGCACGCGCTGCGCCGCCGACTCGATGCGACCCTGGCCGACCTCGATCGCGGTCAGCACCTGCGCGGTGGCGGGGCCGGCGGCGGGCGGCTCGGCCAGCAGGTCGAGCAGCCGGGCCTTGCGGTCGTTCTGGAGGTCCAGCGCCTGCTCGACCTCCTCGCGCAGCTGCCGGAAGTGACGCGCGATCAGCGCGGCGAGTTGGGCGGCGTCGACGATCTGCACCTGGCGGCGCGGCAGCTCGGTCACGTTGGCGTCGGGCTCGCGGTTGTCGGTGAACTCGACCTGCAGGGCCAGGCCGTCGGCCGTGCGCGCGTCGCCGAGCAGCTCGGCGAGCGGCAGCAGCTCGAGGAACAGCGTGCGTTGCGCCAGCGCCGCGCCGTCGCCGGCCGGCGGGACGAGGTCGCGCGTGACCGAGCGCTCCTGGCCGGCGTCGACGACCAGCCGGCCGCTGCGCAGGCCGAAGTCGTCGTGGGCCTCGCCGCGCACGCACAGGATCGCGTCGGGCAGCAGCGTGGTGCTCGACTCGTCGTCCGGCTGCAGCCAGCGGCCGACCGGCGCGTAGTCCTGCAGCGCGCTGATCGGGTAGGTGCCCGGGTTGGGGTTGCGCAGGCCGCCTTCGCCGGTGAGCTCGACCTGGTAGCGGTCGGAGGCGTCGATCGCGAACTCGCCGACCAGCGCCTCCGCCGCGCCGTCGTCGGCGGCGCGCTGCAGCTGCAGCGGGACGCGCCGGCCGCTCTCGAGGAACACCAGCGCCGCCGCGCTCACGCCGGCGGTCGCGCGGACCGACAGGCGGACCTCGGTGCCGAGCAGCGCCTCGACGGCGCCGCCGGTCTGCACCGACGGCGGCTGCCGGGTGTAGGCCGGCGGCTGCAGCTCGGCCTGGATCTGGGTCACCAGCGGCGGGTGGATCGTGCGCACCGTCACCAGCACGTCGCCGCGGTCGTCGTCGCCGCCGCGGGCGCGGAACGAGAAGTCGCTGACGACGCGGCGGAACACGTGGCGGAACCGGCCGCCCGGGCGCGGCGCCGCCGCGACGCTGCGGCTCTGGCCGCTGCCGCCGGTGACGTCGAGGAACACCTCGTCGGGCACGACGCCGGTCGCCAGCACCGACACGTGCAGGTCGGCGCCGGCCGGCAGGACCAGCTCGACGCGGCCGGGGTGGTCCTGTCGCTGCAGCTCGGCGCCGGCCGGCGGCAGCTCGACCAGCAGGATCGTCGCGCGCGGGTACGGCACGTCGCGGCCGAGGTGGCGCAGCAGGAACGCGCCGGCGGTCTCGGGCGAGGCGATGGCGCCGCCGAGCAGCAGCGTCAGCAGCAGGGTCGCGCCGGCCCACAGCCGCTGCGTGCGCGTCGAGTCGAACAGCCGTTCGAGCGGCAGCTTCGCCACCGCTCTGCCGGTGTCCTGCAGCAGCTGCTCGATCATCGCCGCCGACTGGTTGCGCAGCGCCCGGTCGCGGGCGCGCGCGTCGGCGGCGCTCTCGGCCGAGGCCAGCGCCTGCTTCAGCTCGATCGACGACACCAGCCGCTGGTGCAGGTCCGGGTAGGCGCGCTCGAGCACCAGCGCCACGTCGGTGACCGCGAACGCGCGCCGCAGCGGGTAGACGACCCAGCGCCGCACGGTCCAGAACAGCAGCGCCGCCGCCGCCAGCGTGTGGAACACGCGGATCGGCGCCGGCAGTCGCAGGAAGTGGTCGAGCGCGAACGCGAACGCGACCACGAGGGCCGGCACCAGCAGCGCGATCGCGGTGCCGTGGACCAGGTAGCGCCGGCGGATGCGCGCCAGCTGGTCGCCGAGCAGGCGGTCCAATTGGCGGCCGAGCTCCGCGGCGGCGGCGGGGGAGGGCAGGTGCGCGGGGTCGGCCACGTGGCGGGGGGGGGGCGGCGTCGGGGTCAGCGTTGGAAGATCGGCAGGTACTGCAGCGGGATCTGCAGGATCAGGCAGGCGACCGCGGTGCCGAACGCCGGGCCGGGCCCGGTGTCGTTGGGCCAGCTGCCGTCGCTGCGCTGCATCCGCAGCAGCCGCTGCTTCACCTCGGTGAAGTAGCGCCGCCACTGGCTGCCGCCGGTCACGTAGTACGCCTGCACGGCGTAGTAGTGGCCGTAGTAGAAGAAGTAGTGGCCGTGGTCGTTCATGTCGTCGAACGTGAACAGCTCGCGGTCCATGTACTCGAGCGCGTCGCGGATCACCGGACTGTCGTATTCGCCGGCCGCGTACAGCGTGGTCACGCCGGCGGCGGTCAGCGGGAACGTCGCGCGGGTCTGCGGCTTGAGCTGGTAGCGGAACGAGCCGCCGTCGTCGCCATAGCCGCCGTGGCCGCGGTAGGGCCGGAAGCTGCCGCGCTCGTTGGCGCGCACGGCGCTGCGGTAGACGTAGTTCTGCGCGTTGCGGATCGTCGTGATCGGCACGTGGATGCCGACGTTGCGGGCGCTGCGCAGGGCCAGCACCTGGCACACCGTGATCGACATGTCCGACTCGCGCGCGAACGGCCGGTAGCGCCAGCCGCCCTCGGCGTTCTGCGAGTCGACGATCAGGTTGACCGAGCGCTGCAGCGCGTCCTTCACGCCCGGGCGGGTGGCCATGCCGTAGATCTCCGCCAGGAACAGCGTCGCGAACGCGTGGCTGTACATGCGCGTGCCGTGGTCGGTGATCTGGCCGTCGTCCTGCACGCAGGTCATCACGTAGTCGAGCCCGCGCGTGAGCACGTCGCCGTACTTGCCGCGGTCCGGCAGGTGGCCGCCGGCCAGGAACGCGATCAGCGCCAGCGACGACACACCGACGTGCGGCTGCGGCCGGGTGTCGATCGTCTCGTAGTCGCTGTTGAGCTTGTAGCCGACCAGCTGCGGCCAGTAGCCGTCGCGCTCCTGGGTGGCGGCGAGGTAGGCCAGGCCGCGGTCGACGGCCTGCCGCAGCTCGTCGTCGATCAGGTGCTCGTCGTTGCTGCCGCGGCGCAGCTGCTGCTGCGCGCCGGCCGGGGTGGCGGGCGCGATCGCCGCCAGCAGGGTCGCGGCCACGGCCGCCCAGGACGCTCGGGTGCGGGTCTTCGTCATCGGATGTCCTTGCCGTCGCCGAGCACGTAGAGGCGCGCGTCGGTGACCAGCACAGTGTAGGGCCCGGCCGTTCCCATCTCATGGTCCGACCGGCGCGGAACGGGCAACAGGAGGTACTTGCGTTCGTCGGGGAGGGCGCCGCGGCGGTCCCCGAGGCGCAGCGCGAACAGGCGCACGGGGCCCTGGGCCTTCTGCGAGTGCACGCCGTAGACCAGCAGGCCGTCGCCGCACCACGGGCTGCGGAGGACCTCCTCGGCGGGGCCGCCGATGGTCAGCGCGAACGGCTCCGCCCCCTGGTCCTGCGGCAGGTCGTCGACCGGCACGTAGACCAGGCGGCGGTCGTTGCTGCGCGGATCGAGGTCGCTCAGCAGGAGCGCCGACGGCGCCGGCGCGGCGGTGCTGCTGCGCCAGTTGAGCACCTGCACCTGCGGGCCCAGCGGCACCTCGCGCAGCACCGCGCCGGTGTCCGCGGCCAGCAGCAGGGCCCGGCCGGTCTGCGGACCGCGGCGCTCGTCGAGCGCCCCGGCCTCGACCACGCACAGGCGGTCGCCGCGGCGCGCGACCATCTCCAGCCGGTCGCGCTCGGTGCCGGTCCACTGCCAGGCCACGTCGCCGGCGGCGGTCACGGCCAGGATGCAGGGGCGGCGCGAACTGCGCAGCTGCCCCTGGATCGGCAGCACCAGCAGGTCGCCGTGCATGTCGCCCTGCTTGAGCATCAGCATCAGGCCGGTGCGCAGCACGTCGAACGGCACCTCGGCCGCCTGTCGCACGCGGTCGTCCAGGGCGAACGCCGCGACCTCGGCGCCGGTGACGGCGTCGATGCGCTGGACCCGCGGGTCGGCGCCCTCCGGCAGGTGCGGCACCAGCAGGCCGCGCTCGACGAGGCGCGGCTCGCCGGCGTGCTCGGCCGCCGGCAGCGATCGACGCCACAGCACGCGGCCGGTCAGGGGTTCGACCGCCAGCAGCTCGACGTCGCTGCCGCCGTCGCGCCGCGAGACCAGCAGGAGGCCGTCGGCGATGCCGTGCGTCACCAGGTAGCTGCCCTTGTCGCCGAGCCGCCACTGCACCGTCCCGGCGCGGGGGTCGAGGCCGCTGAGCTCCTCGAGCGCCGACACCACCAGCACGGGCCCGCACACCCACAGCCGGTCGACCAGGCCGCCCTGGTGGGCGAACAGCGTCGGACGGTCGGGGTCGAACACGTCGATCGCGCGCACCTGGTTGTCGACGCGCACGTACAGCGGCACGTCGGGCAGCGCGCGGAAGCCGGCCGTGCGCTCGGTCGGCAGCAGGTTGAACGGCAGCGGCGGGGTCGGCGAAGTCAGCTCCGACAGGATCTCGGCCGGGACCGCGTGGGGGCGCGCGACCGCGAAGCCGCGGCTCTCGTCGCCGAGCTCCTGCAGCAGCCGCGCGGCGACCTCGCGGTAGGGGCGGCCGTCGTCCTCGGGCCAGTCGGACGCCGTCGGGTCCGCGGCGAGGCGCGCCGCGAGCGCTTGCGCCAGCGCCAGGTTGCCGCGCCGGCGCGCGGCCTCGAGCAGCCGGCGGGTGGTCGCGCCGCCCGGCGCGCCGGCGCGAACGGCCTGCGCGAACACGTCGATTGCGGTGGCCAGGTCGCCGTCGCGCACCGCGGCGTCGAGCAGCCGCCGCTGAGCGACCGCGGCGGCCTCGCTGTGCGGGAAGGTGGTGCCGACGGCGCGCAGCGCCTCGCGACTCTCGCCGGCCTCGCGCAGCGTCCGCTGTGCGCGCTCCTCGATCGGCGCGTACAGCGACCGCCCGTGGGCTTCGAGCAGCGCGGCGATCGCGTCGCGCGCCAGGTCGGCGACCTTCCGGCCGCGCAGCGCCGCGTCGCCGTGGCGCTGCATGAGTTCCTGCCAGCCGAGCAGCTGGGCGCCCGGGTCGGCCGCGAGCTGGGTGCGGCGCCAGGCGACGTAGGTCGAGACCTGCACTTCGCCGTCGGCGCCCGGCAGGTCGTAGCGCTCGCCGGCGGCGCGCTGCTCGAGCAGCTGCAACTCGCGCAGCAGCGCCTCGCGGTCGCGGCCGACGCGCTCGATCACCATGCTCTGCACGCGCAGGAACGCGGCGGCGTCGGGCGCGTACTCGCGCGCCGCCAGGAGCGGCGCCAGGTCGTCGCCGCGGCTCGCCCGGCTCAGCGCCTGTTCGAACAGCCGGCGCAGGAAGCGGGCGTGCAGCGGGTGTTGCCGCGGCAGCCCCTGCGCCACGCACGCGTCGCGGCCGCGGCGGTACAGGGCCTCGAGCTCGGCGTCGGCGCGGTCGTCGCCGCTGAGCGCCGTGCGCAGCGCGCACAGCCGCAGGATCGCGGCCGGGTCGTTCGGGGTCTCGCGCAGCCGCTCCTCGGCGCGGGCGCGCAGCGCGGCCTGGTCGAGCAGCACCTCGAACGAGCGGTTGCCCAGCGACACCAGGATGCCGTCGACCAGCAGCAGGTTGCCGGGCGCCTGCAGCCGCAGCTCGCCCGAATCCGGAGCCAGGTTGCCCTCGATGTCGAACACGCTGACCCCGTGCGACGACGGGAACCAGATCGTGCGATCGGTGACCGCCGGCCGCGGCTGCTCGCCGCGGTCGTCGCTGCCGAGGAACTCCGGTCCGCGCACGAGGCGCACCGGCGCGCGGCCGCCGGGGCCGACGTCCGGGCGCGCCGGCACGGCGACGACGCCGGCGCCCGCCAGCACGAACTCGCCGTCGATCGCGCCGCACAGCCAGCGCACGTCGTTGTTGCCCTGCGCCTTGGCCTGGTGCGGCACGCGCCACAGCTGGTGGCCGGTGAGCACGTCGATGCCGAGCACGAACTCGGAGTCCAGCGGCGTGCAGCACAGCACGCCGTCGGCGATCGCGGGCGCGCTGTTCTGGAAGTAGACCGTGCGGGTGTCCTGGGCCTGCAGCTGCGCCGGAGGCATGCGGATCACGTCGTAGGCGGTGATCCACCGCAGCCGGCCGCTGCCGAGCTCGACGGCGTAGCAGACGCCGAGGTTGCTGGCGCCGAGCACCATGCCCTCGGCGGTGCACAGCGGCGACGCGGCGAACTCCATGCGCGCGTTGCCGAACATGTTCACCTCCTGCTGGCTGCTGCAGATCAGGCGACGCCAGTGCGGCTTGCCGGTGTGGAGGTCGTAGGCGCCGAGGTAGAACGCGATCGCGCCCGAGCGGTCGTGCACCGGCGCGTAGACGGTGTCGCCGACGATCAGCGGCGGGCCGCACGACGAGTGGCCGGAGTAGCGCTCGGTCACCGGGCCCTCGATGCGGTCGAAGTGCGACCACAGCAGCTTGCCGGTCGAGCGCTGGAACGCGAACAGCCGCCGCTCGGGGATCCGATGCACGATGGTGAACGCGTTCTGGTACCGGACCAGCGACGACTCGTCCGGCACCTGCAGCGCCGCGACCACGACGTCGTCGCCGATGGCCGCGCCGAGCACCATGTTCTGGTTGATCGAGCCGGGGTAGTCGCGGATCGAGCGCGCGTCGCCCTGGTCGCGCAGCGGCGCCAGCGACGACCACAGCAGGTCCTGGCGCAGCGGGTCGAAGGCCAGCACCTCGAGGCCGGTGTGCACGTACACGGCGTCGAGGCCGCCGGTCGGCTGCATCGCGAACGAGCCGCCGGCGCCGTCGAACCCGAGCGCCTGCACGTGGTCCTGGAAGAACGGCTGCGGCCGCCCCGCCGGCGTCGCCATCGGGCGGCTGCCGTCGCCGCCGCCGCCGAACGCGGGCCAGTCGGTGTGGTCCTGGGCGCGCGGCAGCACGGCCAGCACCGACGCGGCGACCGGGTCGAGTTCGCGGCCGCGGTCCTGCAGCGAGCGCAGCGCGGAGGCGCGCTGCAGCGCCTCGGCGCAGCGCAGCCGCTCGAAGACCTCGCGCTCGAGCTGGCTGCCGATCGGCGCCGCCTCGAGCGCCTGGGCGAAGTGTCCCGACGCGCCGATGCCGTCGCCCTGCTCGAGGCACAGGTCGCCGAGCCGCAGGCGCGCGCGGCGGCCGACCTCGGCCGCGGGGAAGCGGTCGGCGAGGACCTCGAGCTGCTCCCGGCGCAGGGTGACCGGGTCGCGGTCCTGCAGCGCGCCGGCCTGGCGGCGCACCAGCTCCTCGTAGGCGGTCACCGCGGCGGGCGGCAGGTTGGCCATCGTCAGCACCACGGCGTGGCGCAGGCCGACGAAGCGGTTGGGGCCGACCGCGGCGCTGCCGCCAAGCTCGTTCTGCAGCAGCCGGTGCAGCCGTTCGACGGCGCTGGGCCACGCGCCGTCGGCCAGCTCGCGCCGCGCCTGCTCCCATTCGTGCACGTCCTCCTGGGACCGCGTCAGGCTGAACAGGCTGTCGTCCTGGGTGGTGACGAACTCCTGCGGGACCGGCACGGTGCGCTGGCGCTGCTGGGCCGGTGCCCAGGCCGCGAGGGCGAGCACCAGCGCCACGAGGGGGGACGCGAAGGCGACGCCGCGCGGCGGGTGCGCGGGGGCCGGTCGCCGAAGGCGGGGCCGCAGGGCCCCGGTGGTGCGCAGGTCGGTGTCGTTCGGATCGTTCACGAGCGTTGTTTTCGCCGGGGCGGGCCTCGACCGCCACCGCCGGCCGGTTTGGGACACGGCCGCCAGGGCTGCCATCGGAAAGGACGCCGGGGACACTGCTCCTAATCCGGACGAGCGGGGCGGTTGCTCCCGGGGCGCCGGAACCCGCGGTGGCGCGGGACGATGGCCGCATCGCCGCGGTGGCGACGCGCCGCGGCGGTCGGTCCGTCGGGGCATCGACGCCTATACGAGGCGGGCCCGTTTGCGGAGAATCCACTCCGCGCCGAGGACCCCGATCAACGCGATCAGCGACCAGATCTGGTCCCAGCACGGTCGGGTCCGGGTCTCCTCGCGGCTCTCGTACGGCTTGCGGCCGGCGAAGTCCTCGGCCAGCGAGTCGGCGTCGGCGAGGAAAACGTGCCGGGCGCGGCCGTCCTGGCCCGCCGAGGCGTCGGCGATCCGCGCCAGCGTCTCCGGGTCCTGGCTGCTGTCGGCCAGCTCGCGGTCGGGCAGCCGCACGATCACGTCCTCGCGCGCCTGCACCCGGTCCGCCGGGTTGTGGTTCTGGAACACCAGGAAGCTGAACGCGCCCGGGTCGGCCATCGTGAACGTGGCCTGGTAGGTGCCCGGCTCGCCCGGCGTGCTGCGCAGCGTGCGGCGCTCGATGGCGCCGTCCTGGTCGCGCAGGAAGACCGGCTGCTCCTGTGCCGTCGCCGGCTGCAGCTCGGCGTCGTGTACGCGCAGCATTACCTTGACCTTGTCGCCGGTCTCGAGCACCAGCTTGTCGACCGTCAGCTCCAGCAGGTCGTCGCGGCGCTGCAGCCGGCCCTGCGCCAGGTGGCGGACGACGTTGCGCCAGAACGCGTCCTGGTACAGGTCGCCGTACGGGTAGCGCCAGATCCAGGTCTCGTCGGTCGCCATGAAGAACGTGTTGCCGCGCGGGTGCGGCCCGACCACGGCGATCGGCCGCTTGCCGTAGCGGTTCTCGTCGGTTGGATGGCGCAGCAGCACCGTCGCGCCCGGCTTGGCGCGCAGCAGCGGGTAGTACACGCGGAAACCGGGCAGGCCCTCCTCCCAGAGCCGGCGGTTCATCGCCGGGTCGCGCAGCAGCATCAGGATCTCGTGCGGCTGCAGCGGGTTGTCGAGCAGCGGCCGGAACGCCGTGTCGCGCGGCGGACGGTTGCGCGGGTTGGCGAGCCAGACCGGGTCCTCGAGGACCACTGGCAGCAGGTCCTGGACCGGCGTGTTGCGGTAGCGCTCCGGCATCGCCGCGTCGCCGAACAGGAAGCCGACGCCGCCGCCGAACTCGACGAAGCGCACCAGCATCTCCAGCCAGCTGCGGATGCCGTCCTCGGTGGGCGCGATGCGCTCGGGCGCGAGGTCGCCGATCAGCACGACGTGGTACTGCAGCAGCTCCTTCTCGGTGCGCGGGATGTCCTCGAGCGGCGGCACCTCGGCGCTGTGCTCCTGCACGAACTTGGGGCTCGCGTCGAACATCACCGCCTGCATCTGGATGCTCGGGTCGACGCGCTTGAGGCCGTTGTGGACGTAGCGGTACTCCCAGCGCGGCAGGTCCTCGAGGTAGAGCACGCGGATGCGTTCGTCGTTGACGCGCAGGAAGCGGGTGTCCTCGTTGTCGTCGTGCTGGCTCTCCTCGGCCAGCGGCGCCAGGACGAACCGCAGGGTCCAGTCGCCGGCCTCCTGGAACGCGTGGCTGATGCGCACCGGCAGCGCCTCGCCGTCCGTGGGCAGCGTGACCGTCGCCGCCGTCAGCACCAGCGCCGCCTGCCCCTCGCGGGCGCCGTGCAGCTCGACCCGCGCGGTCCTGCCGCCCAGGCCCTCGGCGCGCACCGTCACGTCGAATGCGACCGTCTCCTGCCGCAGCGCCTCCTTCGGGCCCGGCGGGCCGACGATCCAGGCGTTGCGCGCGGCCTCGGGATCGCCGACGCCGACGGTGTGGATCGGCACGCCGCGCAGCGCGTACTTGCCGGCCACCTCGACCGGGTCGAGGCCGGTGTTGTTGCGGCCGTCGCTGACCAGGATCACGGCGTCGAGGTTGCCGGCGCTGGCGGCGCCGAGGTGCAGGTCCAGCGCGTCGCCGAGCTGGGTGCGCGCGCCGCGGGCCGTCAGCTCGGCGAGGTCGCGGATCGGCACCGGCTTGCGCTGCACGCGGAACAGGCGCACGTCGTGTTCCTTGCGGAGCTGCGCCAGCAGGCCGTCCGGCCGGTCGAGCACCGCGGTGACGAGCTGGCTGCGCGTGGTCTGCTCGAGCTCGATCGGCCCCAGCAGCGCCGTCAGCGCGTCGTGCTGCAGCGGATCGGGGTAGCCGTCCTTGCGCGTCATGCTGGCGCTGTCGTCGACCAGCACGTGCACCTGGCTCTGCGTCTTGCGGTAGATCGTCGTCTCCCAGGCCGGCTGGAACAGCAGCAGGCAGCAGATCGCCAGCGCCAGGGCGCGCAGCGTCGACAGCACCGCGCGCGGGGTGCGTTCGAGCCGCGACAGGCCGGTGTACGACCACCACGCCAGCAGCGCGATCGCCGGCACGACGATCAGCGCGATGACCCACAGCGCCGGCGCGTTCAGGAACCGGAAGGTCTCCTCGACGTGCGCGCTGTCCTGCGGCAGCGCGGCGGCGATTGCGGACGGGATCGGGGGCAGCATCAGGTCCTCCGCCCCGACACCCAGCGCGCCAGCGCCGCCTCGCCGGCGACCAGCAGCAGGGTGAGCCACAGCAGCGACGGGCCGAGCTCGCTCGCCGACGGGTCGCCGGCGTCGTCGCTGTCGGTCGGGATCGATAGCTCGATGCGCTCGAGGCCGAGCGCCTGCTGGGCATCGGCGTGGGCGACGTAGCCGAGCACGCCCTCGGCCGGGTCGACGTGCACCGCGAACGGCTGGCTCCACGGCTCGCGGCCGGTGTCGCGGTCGAGCTGCGCCTCGTAGACGTAGAAGCCGCCCATCGTCGTGCCGGCGAACGGCGGCAGCGCGTAGCGGCCGCCGGGCAGCGCGCGCGCGTCCTGGCTCAGCGGCTGCTTGCGGCCGCCTGCGCGCTCGGGCAGCAGCACCTCGAGGTCGGTCGGGCGCGCCGGAACCGAGCACACCAGCGAGGTGCCGACCTCGACGTTGAACGGGTCCTGCGCCGGCAGCGCCAGCCACTGCACGAGGCCGTGCAGCAGCGGGAACACGATGAACTGGTCGTCCAGCCGGTTCCAACGGTCGCCGTCGTACTCCGAGCCCGGCGCGCTGGTCAGCACGGCCACGCGGCCCTCGCCGTAGGAACCGGTGACCAGCAGCGGGCTGCGATCGGGGTCGGTCAGCCGCAGCACGACCTCGGCGCCCTCGGCGAGCGTGTCGGGGGCCAGCGTGAACCACTGGTGCACGGGGATCGCCTGCAGGATCTCGCGGTACACCTCCTCCTCGAACTCGCGCAGGGTCGGGTGGTTGGGCAGCTCGATGGTGGGGGCGCGGGTCACGCCCGAGCCGGCGCTGCCGCCGGCGGCGCGGCCGAGGCGGAACGGCATCGGGCCGTCGCCGGCGAGGCCCAGCTGCAGGTCGTAGCTGGCCGGGTCGGCGCGGCGGCCGAGCGCCACCAGCAGGCCCTTGCCGGAGCGCAGCGCGCGCTCGATCGCGTCGGCGGCGCGCTCGTTGAGGCGGTCGACATCGGCCAGGATCGTGACGTCGAAGGCCTCGGGCGACTGCTGGCCCGACAGCAGCGCCAGCGTGTCGGCCGCGGTGACCTCGAACATCGCCAGCTCGCCCAGCGGCGCGTCGGCGCCGGCGCCGCCGAGCGACATCGGGTCGAGCATGCCGCGGTAGAAGTACTCGTAGGTCTTGAGCGGGTCGTCGTCGGCGGCGCCGTCGACCACCAGCACGCGCACGCGGTCGCGCACTTCGAGCGTGCGGCTCCACTCGTCGTCGGCCTCGAGGCCGTCGCGCTGCAGGCTCAGGCGCAGGCGGCGCCGGCCGGTCTCGCGCAGCGTCACCGTGAACTCGGCCTCGCCCTCGGCGCCCGGATCGAGGACCACGACCTTGCGGCTCGGCTCGCCGCCGTCGATCTCGAGCGTCACCTGCACCGACGCGCTGCGCGTGCCGTGGTTCTGCAGCTGCGCGACCACGGTCACCGGCACCCGCGCGATCGCGATCGGCTGCTCGAGGCGCACGTCGGTCAGCTGCACGTTGTCGACCGTGCCGCCCTGGCGCTGGTCCGCGAGCGGGCCGGTGTCGATCCAGTGCACCTGGGTGCCGTCGCGCTTCTGCAGGCGCTCGACCGCGTCGCGCAGGGTGTCCCTGAACTCGGGGCCCGCCGCGGCGGTGGCGCCCGGGTCCTGCAGCGCGCGGCCCAGCGACCGGCGCTGCAGGTCGGACAGCACGTAGACCTGGACCTGCGGGTCGGCGGCCTCCTCGATCGCGGCGGCGACCTGCAGCAGCGCCGGCAGCAGGTCGCCGGCGGCGTCCTCGGGGCGCTGCACGTCGAGCCACTGCGCCTTGGCCAGCCCCAGGTTCAGCTCGTCGCGGACGACGAACCGCGGCCGCACGCCGGCGGTCACCAGCGTCACCTTGTCGTTGCGTTCGGGATGGTCCTGGAGCCGCTCGATCAGCCGCAGCGCCATCGCCCGGCCGCGCTCGAACGGGCTCGGCATGCCGTCCTGCTGGAACCCCATGCTGTAGCTCTGGTCGAGCACGACGACGTGGTGCACGCTGCCGCTCTGGCCGAGCAGCGCCGCCGCGCTCTGCAGCATCGGCCGCGCCAGCGCCAGCGCCAGCGCCACCGGGATCAGGCAGCGCAGCAGCAGCAGCAGCAGGTTCTCGTTGCGCAGCCGGTTGCGGGTCTTCTGGTACGCCCGCAGCAGGAACTCCATCGCCGCCCAGTCGCGGCGCTTGTGCCGCTGCCGGTTGAGCAGGTGGATGATCAGCGGCACCGCGAACAGCAGCGCGCCGGCGACCAGGCCTGGGTTGAGGAACTGCACGCGCTACTTCCGCCGCTTGCTCCGCGCCGTGCGCGAGGTCAGGTACGAGGTCAGCACCACGTCGAGCGGCTGGTGGTCGACGACGCGCACGTAGTCGACCCGGTTCTGCAGGCAGCCCTTCTTGATCTGGTCCTGGAACGACTCGATCTCGGCGAGGTAGGCGTCGCGCAGCGACTTCGGGTCGACCAGCAGCTCGGGCATCTGCTCGAGGCCCTGGAACATCGTCATGCGCTCGAACGGGAACTCGACCTCGTCGCGGTCCAGCACGTGGAACACGACCACGTCGTGGCCGCGCTGGGCGATGTCGCGGATGCCGCGCAGCACCTGCTCGGGCGCGTCGAACAGGTCGCTGAAGATCATCACCATGCCGCGCTGCCGCAGGTGGCTGGCCAGCTCGTGCAGCACGCCGCCGATCCGGGTCTTCTGGTCGCGCGCCTTGGCGTGGTCGAGCGCCTGGAAGATGTTGCCCAGGTTGGCGCGGGTGTTGGACGGCGGCACCTGCCGCACGACCTTGTCGTCGAACAGGCACAGGCCGACCGCGTCCGCCTGCTGCTGGATCATGTAGGCGAGGCTGGCGACCGCCGTGGCGGCGTAGTCGAACTTCGACATGCCGCCGTCGTGCGCGTAGTTCATCGACTCGCTCTGGTCGAGGAACAGGTGCGCGCGCAGGTTGGTCTCCTCCTCGAACTGCTTGATCACGAAGCGGTCCGACTTGCCGAAGATCTTCCAGTCCAGGTAGCGCAGGTCGTCGCCCGGCACGTACTCGCGGTGCTGGGCGAACTCGACCGAGAAGCCGCGGAACGGCGACTTGTGCATCCCGGTCACGAAGCCCTCGACCACGAGCCGCGCGCGCAGCTCGAGGCGGCCGACCTTGTTGAGGACCTTGGGATCGAGGTAGTTGGAGGACGCGTCGGTCATGACCGGGGATCGCGGTGGGGCCCGAGCGCGTTTACTGCTTGATGACCTTGGGCAGCTTGCCGTCCGCCATCGCCTGGCTCTCGTTGGGGCGCACCTCCTCGAGCAGGCGGTCGATGACGTTGTCGGTGGTGACGCCCTCGGCCTCGGCCGCGAAGCTGGTGATCAGGCGGTGGCGCAGCACCGGCTTGGCGACCGCGCGGATGTCCTCGGCGCTGACGTAGAACCGGCCGTGCAGCAGGGCGTGCGCCTTGCCGCCGAGCACCAGGTTCTGGCTGGCGCGCGGGCCGGCACCCCACTGCAGCCACTCCTTGATCCAGTCCGGCGCGTCGTCGGTGGTGAGGCGCGTCGTGCGCGTCAGCTTCAGGGCGTAGTCGAGCACCGCGTCGCCGATCGGCACGCGGCGGACGATGTCCTGCAGCGCGAAGATCTCCTCGGCGCCGAGGATCGCCTTGACGTCGACCGTGTTGTCCTCGGTCGTGCGGCGCAGGATCTCGCGCTCGTCGTCGGCGGTCGGGTAGTCGACCTTGACCATGAACATGAAGCGGTCGAGCTGCGCCTCGGGCAGCGGGTAGGTGCCCTCCTGCTCGATCGGGTTCTGGGTCGCCAGCACGAAGAACGGCTTCTGCAGCTCGTGGCGGTGGCCGCCGACGGTCACCTGGTACTCCTGCATCGCCTCGAGCAGGGCCGCCTGCGTCTTCGGCGGCGTGCGGTTGATCTCGTCGGCCAGGACCACGTTCGCGAACACCGGTCCGGCCAGGAACTTGAAGTCGCGCTTGCCCGACGCCTTGTCCTCCTGGATCACCTCGGTGCCGGTGATGTCCGCGGGCATCAGGTCCGGCGTGAACTGGATGCGGTTGAAGGACAGCGACAGGACCTTGGCCAGGGTCGAGATCATCAGCGTCTTGGCCAGGCCCGGCACGCCGATCAGCAGGCAGTGGCCGCGGCAGAACAGCGCCATGAACAGCTCGTCGACGACCTCGTCCTGGCCGACGATGATCTTGCGCATCTCCGCCTTCATCGCGGAGTAGGCCTGGCGCAGCTTTTCGACGTGTTCGAGATCCTTCTGGTCGGTGTCGGTCATGTCTGTGGGTTGGATGGCGCTGGATCGGGGGGCCACTGCGGCCGTGGGACGGCGCGGCACCCGCCGGGGCCTGACTTACGGGCCGCGGCCCTCGGGTGCGAGAACGGTCACGGCAGCGTAGCGGTGCAGTGCTGCCCGTAGACGATGTTCCTGGCAGAACCTTCGCGATTCCGGCGGCCCTGCCATGTCGTCGACCCGGCGCGCGCTCGCAACGCTCCGACACGGGTCGCGACGCATTGGGGAACGGACCCGCTCCGCCACGGAGTCCGCCGCCCGAGCGGTCGCGAACATGGTATGAATGGACGGCCGGCCAGGCGCGCCGGGGAGCGTTCGAGGTGCTGGAGTACTTGCCGGCACGGGAGCCAAGAGGATGACCGACACGACGTGGATTCCCCGGTGTTTCCCCGGGGTTGCCGCCCTGGCCTGCCTGGTCGGGAGCGCGCTCGGCCAGATCGCCTGGAACGAACTCGGCGAGCAGCCGGTGCGCTACGACTCGGCGATCGGACTCGACGGATTCGGTCGCCGCCTGATCTGGTTCGGCGGAGTCGATCGTCACGGGGTCCTCCACGGCGCGACGCGCGCGATGGACCTCGTGGGGGTGACCGGCGCGTGGTCGCAGGTGGCCACGACCAATTCCCCGCCGCCGCTGCGCCGCCATGCGATGGCGTGGTTGCCGGGGCTCGGCATCGTCCTGTTCGGCGGCCAGCTGGGCGACGGCAGCCATTCCGATGCGACCTGGTTGTTCGCCGTCAGCGACTGGATCCGCCTGCCGACCGCCGTGACTCCTGCCCCGCGGGCGGGGCATGCGATGGCGCTCGACGAGGCGCGCGGTGTGTTGCTGATGTACGGAGGTGCTCCGGGGCTCGCCGACACCTGGGAGTTCGACGGGGTCCAGTGGCAGCAACGCCTGCCGTTCGCGAGCCCCGGCGTACAGGTCGACGCCTCGATGGCGTTCCAGCCGCTGAGCGGCCGGGTGCTGCTGCTGCCCGACGACCTGGGCTTCTTCGTGACGGCGTCGCTGTGGCGCTTCGAACCGGCGCTGAACACCTGGTTCGACCTCGGCGCGCTGCCGACGGTCGGCGGGAACATGACGGGGCACCGGCTGATCCGTCGACCTGGCACCGGCGGCGAGGTGGTGATGATGGGCGGCGTCACCGACTGGCCGCGGCAGCCCGTCGTGGTCGGCGGTGGCAGCGGCGGCGCGCCGTTGACTATGGATCCGGTGCCGCGCTCGGGGTTCGCCGAGTGCTACGACCCGGTCAACGACCGGGTCTACCTGCACGGCGGTCTGCTCAACGGGTACGGCGCCTCGTCGTTCGCGGCCAACGTCACCGGTGAGTTCGACGGCAACGGCTACCGGCTGCTGCGCGGCGGTCCGCGGCCCGATGCGCGCCAGGGTGCCGCGGTCGTCGGCGATGCCGACGGGATCGGCTGGCTGCTCGGTGGCCTCGGCAACAGCACCTACGAGTTCGACACCGAGTTCGAGACGTGGCGACGCGACGCCGATCGCTGGACGTACGTGCCGACCATCGCGGCGCCGAGCCCGCGCGCCTTCCACGCCGCGGCGTGCGACGCCAATCGGCGGCGGATCGTGCTGTTCGGCGGCACGACGGTGTTTCTCGGTCCCGGCAATCCACCGCTCGGCGACACCTGGGAATGGGACGGCGCGTCGTGGCAGCAGATGCTCCCGGCCGCCGCGCCGCCGGCGCGGACCGGACACGCGATGGCGTTCCATCGCGAGCGCGGCGTCGTGGTGCTGTTCGGCGGTCACGATGGCGCCGGCGAGGTCGGCGACACCTGGGAGTACGACGGCGTGAGCTGGGTGCAGCGCGCGCCGGCGAACTCGCCGTCGCCGCGCGTGGGGGCCGGGATCGCACCGGACCGTGTCGGCGGCGGCCTCCTGCTGTTCGGCGGCCGCACCGGCGCGCCGCCGGTCGCCGGGACCTGGTGGGGCGACACCTGGCGCTGGGACGGGGCCGACTGGCGCGCCCTGGCGCCGGCCGCTGCGCCCGCGCCGGGTGTGTGGCTGGTGTCGGACGATCCGCCGCGCGAGCGCGTCGTCGCCGGCAACGGCGTCGTCACCTGGGACTGGGACGGGGCCACGTGGATCCCGCGTTCGGCGGGCGCGGCGGTGCCGACCGCCGGGGCTGGTGCGTTCGGCGGCGCAGCCGGCGTCGTCGCGTTCTGGCCCAACAGCGAGACCTGGGTGCTGGCGCCGTCCGATCCGGCGAGCGCCCTGCCCTACGGCTCCGGCTGCGCCGGGACGCAGGGCTCGCCGACGCTGACCGCAGCGCACGGCGCCTGGCTCGGCGACCCGGCGCGCTTCCGCATCGCGGCTGCGCCCGGGCAGGCGCTGGTCGGTTTCCTCGGCTTCGACCGCACGACGTGGAACGGCGCAGCGCTGCCGGCGGACCTGGGCGCGATCGGCATGCCTGGGTGCGACCTGCTGCTGGCGCCCTGGCTGTGGTCGCCGATCGGCGCGGACTGGCTCATCCAGGTGCCCGGGGACCCGGCGTTGCTGCGCCTGCAGTTCTACCTGCAGGTCCTGGTCGCCGATCCGCTGGCGAACCCGCTGGGGGCGATCGCGACCGCCGGCGTCGAGGTTCGCATCGGCTCGAAGTAGGCGCCGCGATCCGGTCGGTCGATCAATCGCGCCGCGGCGCGCTCGGGTCGGGTGATCCGACGGCGTCCATCCGGTCCGGATAGCTGTGCAGCAGCTCCGCCGGCGTCCAGCCGATCCGGTCGATCGCCACCAGCACCGACTGCAGGTCCTGCGCGCCGGCGCCGCCGGGCGTGCCGCTCCAGGCGTGGGCGATCGCGGCGTCGTAGCGCGCGCGCAGGCGCTGCAACTCGTCGGCGGTCGCGCGCAGCTCCTTCTGCTCGCGCACGGCGGGGACGGTGTTGGCGAAGAACAGCAGCAGCGCGAGGCCGAGGCCGAGCCACGCGACCACCAGCGGGAACGGATTGTCCTCGCCTGCCCGCGCCATCGTCGTCGATCCGGTACCCACCGCGGCGCGAGTCTAGCCGGCGCCGCGCAGCGGCTCCACGCCGAGCACGCGCGAATCAGGCGACCAGCGACTGGAAGAACTCGGTGTACTGGTCGACCCGCATCGGCTTCACCATCAGCCGATCGGCGCCACCCTGGCGCGCGCGTTCGCCGTCGCGGGGATCGTCGGAGTTGGTCAGCATGACCACCACGAAGTCGTCCGGCCGCGGGCGCGCGCGCAGCCGTTCGAGCACTTCGAACCCGCCCAGGCCGGGCATGTTGATGTCGAGCAGGATCACCGCCGGCGCCGGCGCCCGGCCGGCCGCGACCTCGTCGAGGTGGGTCAGCAGCGCGGACCCGGACTCGAGGGTTCGGAACTCGTTCGGGATGCCGGTGCGCTGGTAGCAGCGCTGCGCGATCATCCGGTCGGTCTCATTGTCGTCGACCATCAGGATCGGTCCGGTCGTCGCCATGTTGCTCGTGGTCTGCATGCTCCGGGTCGTCCAGCGTGAACTGGATGTGCAACGAGTCCGCGTCGGACTCGGCCCAGATCCTACCATGGTGGCGCTCGACCACCCGACGGCAGACTGCGAGTCCGATGCCCTGATCGGCCGTTCCGCCCACCAGGCGGTAGATCGGCGCGAACACCGCCGTCAGCTGCTCCGGCGTCAGGCTGGCGCCGCGGTTCTGGACGCCGAGGACCCAGCCGCCGGGGGTGCGTCGCGCCGTCAACCACAGCATCGGGCGGGCGCGGTCGCCGTGGCGCAGGGCGTTGTCGATCAGGTTGCGGTAGACGACCGCGACCAGGTGCCGGTAGCACTCGAGCTCGGGCAGCTCGTCGATCTGCACCGGCACGCCGGCGAGCCGGTCGCCGAACTCGGCGAGCACGTCGTCGACGACCGGTCGCAGCGCCGCGGGCTCGCGCGTCAGGGAGCCGGGCGCGACCCCGGCGAACACCCGGAGCGTGTCGAGTCGCTCCAGCATCTGGCCGGCGGCCTCCTGCAACGCGTCGAGCAGGTGGCGGGTCTCGGCGATCGCCAGCGCCGGGCCGCCGCCGCCGCCGTGGTCCACGTCGTCCAGGTTCAGTCGCACCAGGTCGGCGACGCCGGCGAGGCGCCGCGCCGGTTCGGTCAGCTCGTGCGCGGCGATGTGCGCGAAGTGCTCGAGATCCTCGTTGGCTCGCGCGAGGCGCGCGGCGTGCGCGCGCAGGTGGCGCAGCATGCGGTCGAACGCGCGCGCGAGGTGGCCGATCTCGTCGTCGCGCGCGGTGGGCAGCTGCACCGCGTCGCGACCGGCAGCGATCTGGTCGGCGGCGGCGCTCAGCGAGCCGAGCGGTCGCGCCAGTCGCGCCGCCAGCCGCCAGGCGATCCCGGCGGCCAGCAACAGCAGCACCGCGGTCCAGCCGACGGCGTTCCAGGCGATCGCCGCCAGCGCCTCGCTGCCGGCGATCGACGGCCGCGACAGGCCGAGCCACAGGTCGCGCGGCGGACCCGGCAGCCGCACGCGCGCGAAGTACATCAGCTCGTCCTGGCCGGGGACGGGGCCGCCGACGAGGTCGACGTCGCCGGTCAGCTTGCCGTCGAGCGACGGCATGTCGTCCTGCAGGCGGTGCCGTCGCCCGAGGTCGAAGCCGAAGGTGCGGTCGGGGTCGGGGTGCACGAGCCAGTCGCCTTCGGCGTTGGCGATCCGCACCTCGCGCGGCGGCGGGCCGAACAGATCGGTCACCAGGCGCTCGAAGTCGACGTTCACCATCAGCAGGGCGAACGACTGGCCGGTCAGGTTGGCGATGACGGCGCCGGCGCGCAGGGTCGGGTGGTGCGGCCGCTCGATCTGCCCGTGTTCCCGGTTGAGGTCGACGCGCGACACGTACAGCGCGCCGGGCGGCATCGCGAACGCCTCGACGAAGTAGTCGCGCTGCGCCTTCGGCTGCAGCTGCTCGTCGGGCGTGCGCGCGAAGTCGTCGCCGACGCGCTCGACGCGCACCAGCTCGCGTCCCTGGTCGGCGCGGCCGATCAGCCGCAGCTGGCGGTAGTGCGGCTTGGCGGCCATGACCACGCGGAACAGCTCGGCGAGCTGGGTGCGCAGCGCGGGATCGTCGGGGGCGGACCCCAGCTCCTGCACCATCGGCAGCGCCGACAGCATCTGCACGTCGTGCGCCAGCTCCTGCGTCGACGCCTGCAGGCGCAGCGCCGCGCCGCGCGCGCGCAGTGACACGTCGACGCGCTGCTCGTGGGTGACGATCTCGCCGTAGCTGCTCCACGTCGTGATCCCGACGAGCATCGCGGTGGCGACGACCAGGCCGACGGCCAGTCTGCGGAGCTGTCGCGCGATCGTCATGGGGAGCAGCGGATGGCCCGAGCGGTAGGCGCGCGCCGGCCGGATCGTAGCCGCTGCTCCCGGCGCCTCCAGACGATGTCGCCGCTCAGCGGCCGCCGCCGGGCTGGTTCCCCTGCTGGGGCGCCAGCTGCGCCACCGCGTCCAGCAGCCGCTGCGGGTCGACCCCCACCACGGTGGCGCGTCCTTGCGATCCGTCGACCGCGACCTCGATGGTGCCCAGGTCGATCGACGCCTGGCGGCCCTTCTGCTCCGCGCCCTCGTAGAGCCGCAGGACGATCTGGTGTGGCCCGCCGCGCGACAGCTCCAGCAGGGCGGCGTCGGCTGCGTCGAGCCAGCCGCCGCCGCTCTTGCCGAGTTCCCAGCGCGCGAACGCGTAGCGCTTGCCGCTGCGCTGGTCCTCGCCGGACAGGCCCTGCGGCAGGCCGGTGTCGCCGGTGAAGATCGCCGACACCCGGATCGCGCGTTCGGCTCCGGCCAGCGCGCGCACTCCGGGCAGCTCGACGCGGAACGGCTGCACCGGCTGCAGCACGACGTCGTGGTCGCCGGCGGTCAGCGACAGCGGCGTCGGCGGGAATCCCTTCGCCAGCGTCGTCAGCGACACGAACGGCTCGGGCAGCACGAACTCGGCGCGGCCGCTGCTCCAGCGGAACGCCGCCGTGGCCTGCTCGCCGGCCGGGCGACGCGTGTGCCACAGGATCGGCCCGTCGAGATCGGCGAGGTGCTGGCCGCCGGGCCCGACGGCCCGCAACCGGTAGCGGAACAGCGCCTGCTGCAGGTCGAGCGGGTCGAGGCGCGGGTCGCGGTTGTCCGTGCCCGGCGCGACGCGCACGCCGGCGACGGCGCCGATCGGGTCGGGCAGGTTCCGCAGCGTGACCGCGGCGGTGTAGTCCCCGGGCTGGAGGTTGCTCAGCGTGAACCGGCCGTTCCGGCTCAGGTCGGCCGTGTGCTGGCGGCGCCGCCGCTCGTCGTCGGCGTCCTGCTGCGGCTCGAACACCACGCGTGCGCCGATGCCGCCGAGCCACTCGGGCAACAGGACCCGGCCGGTGAACGTGCCGCTGCGCTGCAGCCGCAGCCGGACCTCGGCGCCGATCGGCAGCGCGGCCGTGGAGTCCGGGAACCAGCCGGCGCTCTTGCGCGCGGCGAGCCGGAACGGCGTCGCCGGCGGCGTGCCGTGGATCGCGAACGCGCCCGACGCATCGGTCGGGACGCGGAGCAGCGGGTCGTCGTGCCAGCGCTCGCCGCGCGGCGTCTCGAGCAGCAGCTGGACGGTCACCGCGGCGCCGGCCAGCGGCTCGTCGAGGTCGTCGGTGACCGTGCCGTACGCGATGCGCGGGTCGGGGCGCAGCGCGACGGTGCCGAGGTCGCGGCGCTCGCCCGGTCGCAGCGGCGACAGCTGCACGCTGGCGCCGACCGCCGTGCCGTCGTCGCGCTGGTGGCGCAGCACCACCGTCCACGGCCCGGTGTCGCCGAGCTGCCGGGATCGAAGCACCGCGTCGCTGCGACCGTCGGCGAGGGTCGCGAAGCGCATCGCCACCGGCTGGCTGCCCGGCCCCGCCAGCGTGGCGTCGACGGCGTCCGACCCGATCGGCGCGCCGTCGCCGTCGGTCACGCAGAGGGCCAGCACCAGCAGATCGGTCGGCAGCACCAGCCGCAGCTCGGCGCGACCTTCGGCCTCGATCGGCGTCTGCGTCGGCAGCTGCACCGAGCCGCGCGTTCCGGGCAGCCGGATCGCTGTGCGCAGCGACAGGCCGCGACCGAGGTGCGGGAAGCGCAGCGGTGCGGTGCCGAGCGGCGTGGTCCCCGTCAGCGCGTCGTGGTGCTTGCCGAGCAGCCGCTCCAGGTCGGCGGTGGCCGGGGTGTCGTCGTCGGGCTCGGGCTGCAGCGACAGGGGGAGGGCCTGCAGCACCGGCGCGCCGGACGCGTGCTCCACGGTCACGTCGAGCGGGGTGGTCGGCGGCAACCGCAGCGCGATCGGCTGCTCCGGCGCGGGTCGGCCGTCGAACTCGGTGAACGAGGGCTCGTCGAGCGGCGCCAGCACCGCGGCCGCGAAGCGCTCGTTCGGCTGCGGGCCCGGGCGCTGCGTCTGGAAATGCCGCAGCTCGGCGATGCCGTGCGCGTCGGTGATCGAGCGCGCCATGATCCGGCCGTTCTCCCGGTCGGCGGTCCAGCCGACGCCGACCGGCACGCCGGCGCGGCCGCGGCCGTCGTCGCCGATCACCGTGACGCGCAGCGTCTCGTCGCGGACCAGGTGCAGCACGACGTCGCGCCTGCCGCGTGTGATCGCGACCGCGAACTCGCCCTCGTGCGCGACCGCGACGACGGCGCGGTCCCGCAGCGGCGGCAGGCGCAGCGTGCCGTTCGCGCCGGTGCGCGCGCGCTGGCCGAAGCGGTGCGGGTGGTCGCGCCAGTCCATGCCGAGGCGCTGCGCCGCCGGCAGCGCCTGCTGGCGTTCGCGGCCGACGTCGCGGTCGACCCAGGCCACCTCCACGAACGGCACCGGCGCCGCCGGCTCGCCGCGCAGCACCGTGACCAGCGGACCCTCGGTCGCGTCGCCGCCGTCGCCGTCGCCGGCGACCGACTCGCGGCCCGGGTCGTCGTCGCCGAAGGCGGGGTCGCCGTCTCCGGCGTCGTCCTCGAACCGGCCGTCGCCGTCCGCCGCCGCCGCCGGCTCGCCCTGGGTCGCCGCGGCGTCGGCGGGAGCTGGCGCGTCGACCTCGGGCGGCAGCGTCGGTGCGCCCGCCGGGTGCCAGAGCAGCAGTACCAAGGCCGTCGCCGCGAGCGCGGCGGCGAGGGTCAGGGCTCTGGGCGAGAGGGGGGGACGCATGCCGGCGGCCGGCATTGCTCCGCGGTGGCCGGCGGGCTGCATGGTAGCACGCGACGTCCCGGGGCCGGTTCTCCTCCTGCGCGGGCGAATCGCCCCGCGGCCGGCCGCCGCGTCCCCGGTCAGCCGGCGGCGGGGTGGCGGTGCGGCAGCGGCACCGCGGCTGTGCGGAAGCCGATCGCGGTGGCGATCAGCACCGGCAACACGCCGCCGGTCGGGTCGTGCAGCGCGCGCGCCGCATGGCCGCCGTCGAAGCCGTCGTGCAGCAGGACGCGGACCTGCTCGCGTGGGAGCAGGCCGCGGCACAGGCGACGGCCGTCGAGGGCGCCGCTGCACCGGCGCAGGAGCGCGCGCAGCTCGTCGCCGCGTACCGCGTCGGGGGTCACCAGGACCCCGACCAGGTTCGCGTCGCCGATGCGGTCGAGGATGTCGCGCGCAGCCGCCGCCAGATCCTCGCCGTGCAGCCGCAGAAGCTGCCACGGATCGGTCGCGCCGACGGCGAAGCGTCGCGGCGACGCGTGCCGGAAAAGAGCCATGGCGCGGAGTCTAGACCGCCGCGCCCGCGGCCGGCAGGGGGGCGCGATGCGGTCCGGAGCGCAGCGCGCACCCGGCACCGGACGAGCGGGTGCGCTGCGGGCGTACGCGCATGCGCCGCGCGCGCCGCGGATTGCGCCGCGGCGCGCGCTGTCGGGATCACTTCGAACGAGTGTACTCGATGGTCATCGACCCGGCGTCGGTGCCGTCCTCCATCGTCCACGACATCGTCATCGTGCGCTTGTCCTTGCCGTGGAAGCGCGTGACGTCGGTGGATCGGGTCGGGCCCGCCGGCGTCACGTTGGTGCCCTTCAGCGTGAACTCGCTGCCGTCCTCCGACGCCTCGCCGCGCGTCTCCGTGTAGGTGGTCGTCATGGTGTCGAACCAGAAGTTCACGTACTCGCCGCTGTCGACGTCGTAGCCCATCAGGCCCTGGCCCTCGAACGGCGCGCCCATGAAGTCGCCGCTGTTGACGACGGTGTGCACCCACAGGTCGCCGCAGACCAGGGTGTCGACCTGCTTCATCTTGCTGTCGAACGGCGGCATGCCGGGCATCGTCATCTTCATCGTCGCGTCCCAGGTGCCGGCGTAGGCGGCGAGGTGCTTGTGCATCGAGTGCGTCGGGCTCTGCGACCCGGCGATCGCCGGCTCGATCTTCGGCGCCGCGGCGGGGGCGGCGCGGCCGCCGGCCTTCTGGCGCTTGTAGGTCAGCTCCATCGACAGCTTCTCCTTGCCGTCGTCGCCGATCGTCCACACCGTCTCCTTGCGGGTGTCGGCGTCGGGGAACGTGCACTCGCTGCGGGTCGCGGCGAGGCCCTCGGGCGTCGACATCTCGCCGGTCAGGTGGAACGAGCTGGTCTTCGCGTCGAAGGTGCCCTTCGAGCGCGCCGGCGCCGAGGTCATCGAGTCGACCCAGATGCCGACGTACTGCTCCGACGCCGTGTCGTAGCCGGTGAACGCCATGCCCGAGAACGGCATGCCGACGCCGGTGACCTTGCTCACCAGCCACAGGCCGTTGCAGCACAGCTTCGACTCGTCGACGCCCTTCATCGTCATGGGCTCGCCGCCAGGGACGTCGTGGTTCTTCACCTCGATGTCCCAGGTGCCGACGAAGCGCGCGAGCTGCTTGTGCTCGGCGCCGGGCTTCGGCGGGCCCATGTCCATGCCCTCCTGGGCGAGGGCGGCGGGGGCCAGCGGCAGGGTCAACAGGGTCAGGATGGTCGCGTACGCAGTTCGGGTCGTCGTCATTTGGGGCTCCTTGGGGTCTTGGCGCGGAGGGTCTCCGGCCGCGACCCCCGTGTTGTCCACGCGGCGTCCGGCCGGTCAATGCGAGACGGTCGGGGCGGCGGGCTTTCTACGGGCGGATTTCCCCGGCCAACTGCCCGCCCAGCGCCTCGGCGAGCCGCGCCCGACCGGTGGCGAACGCGGCGTCGAGACGCGCAAGCTGCACCTCCACCTCGAGCTGCATCGTCGCGGCCGCGGCCCACTGCGCGAACGGCGCCCGGCCGGCGCTCCACTGCGCGCGCGCGACGTCGGCGATCTGCGCCTGTCGCGGCAGCACGCGTTCGCGCAGCAGCGCGGCCTCGGCGGCGATCGCCTGCAGGCCGGCCAGCTCGGCCAGGGTCGTCGCCACGGCGTCGGTCGTGGCCTGCCGCCGCAGCGCGTCGGCGGCCTGCGCCCGCGCCTGCGCCGCGCGGACGCCGGCCTCGACGGCGTCGTCGCGCAGGAACGGCAGCGTCAGCGCGCCGGCCACGACCGCGACGCCGTCGCCCATCAGCGTCGAGCGCAGCTGGAACCCGGGCACGCGGTTCCACTCCTCGGCGGTGACCTCGGCGAGGCGCGCTTCGTGTTCGCGCCGCAGGACCTCGAGCTCGGGACTGGCGGCCAGCGCGCGCTCGACGAACTCGTGTTCGTCGTCGTCCAGCGGCGCGATCGCCGGCAGGGCCGGCCGCGGCTCGTCACCGCCGCCGGCGTCGGCGCCGACCAGCGCGCGCAGCCGCGCGATCATGCCGGGGTGGTCGCCGTGCATGCGCGCCAGCGCGGCCTCGGCGCGCGCCAGCGCCACCTCGGCGTCCAGCAGCTCGGGCTGCGCCGCGGCGCCGGCGCCGACGCGGGCGCGCAGCGACGGCACCGCCACGGCGAGCACCGCGCGCAGCCGCTCCTGCAGCGCGATCTCGCGGTCGTGCAACGCCAGCGCGACGTAGCGCTCGGCGACCTCGCGCTGCAGCCGCAGCCGCGCGCGGTCGAACCGCGCCGCCGCGGCGCGCGCGCGCTGCAGCGCGGCGCGGCCGCGGTCCTCGAGCCGGCCGGGCAGCAGCAGGTTGTTCATCGCGTCGCTCATCAGCATCAGCCCGGTGCGGTCCAGCGCGGCGCCGCCGTCGAGGCGGTGCTCGAGGCCGGTCATCGCGGTGGTGTCCTGGCTCGCCGCCTGCGGCACCTGTTCGAGCGCCACCAGCCAGTCGTGCCAGGCGGCCTCGACCTCGCCGTTGGCGACCAGCGCGTGCGCGATCCAGTCGGCGAGCGGCGCGCCCGACGGCAGCGGCGGCAGCGCGCGCTCGGCGAACGGCCGCGCGTAGTCGGCGCCCGCCCGGGCGGCGCGGTCGCGTTCGGCCTGCTCGCCGTCGACCGTCACGCGGCACGCCGCCAGCAGCGTCAGCAGCGCCAGCGGCGCGATCATCGTCCTGCGCCTCATCGGCTCACCTCCAGCTGGCCGCGCAGCTGCCAGCGCTTCCACAACAGGAACACCACCGGGTAGACCAGCAGCTCCATCACGAAGCTCACCGTGATGCCGCCGATCAACGGCGCCACCAGCCGCCGCGTCACGTCGGCGCCGGTTCCGGTCGCCCACAGGAGCGGCAGCAGGCCGATCATGTCGGTCGCCACCGTCATCGTCTTGGGCCGGATCCGGCGCACGGCGCCCTCGTGGATCGCCGCGTGCAGGTCGGCCAGGGTCTTCATCGCGCCGCGCTCCTTGCGGCGGTCGAACTCGCTGTCCAGGTACAGCAGCATCACCTGCCCGGTCTCGGCGTCGATGCCGAGCAGCGCGATGATGCCGACCCAGACCGCCAGGCTCATGTCGTAGTCGAGCGCCCACAGGAACCAGAACGCGCCGATCAGCGAGAACGGCACCGCCAGCAGGATCACGGCGACGCGGAACCACGAGCCGGTGCCGAGGTACAGCAGCAGCACGATCAGGAGGCCGGTGATCGGCACCACCAGCCGCAGCCGCTCCTCGGTGCGCTCCAGGTACTCGAACGTGCCCGACCACTGCCGCGAGTAGCCGGGCGGCAGCGGCACCTCGCGCTCGATCAGCGCGCGCGCCTCGTCGACGTAGCCGCCGACGTCGCGGCCGGCGAGGTCGACGTAGACCCAGGCGGTGCGCTGCGCGTTCTCGCTGCGCAGCATCGGCGGGCCCGGCGTGACGCGGATCGCCGCCAGCTCCCCGAGCGGGACCTTGGCGCCGGTGGGGGCGTCGACCAGCACCTGCCGCAGGGCCTCGGGGTCGTCGCGCAGCTCGCGCGCGTAGCGCAGGTTGATCGGGAACCGGCCGAGACCCTCGACGGCGGTGCTCACCGGCATGCCGCCGATGGCGATCTGCACGACGTCCTGCACGTCGCCGACCGTGAGCCCGTGCCGCGCCGCGGCGTCGCGGTCGACGGCGATGTCGAGGTACAGGCCGCCGGTGTTGTTCTCGGCGTAGGCGCTGGTGGTGCCCGGCACCTGCTGCACCGCCCGCGCGGTGCGTCGCGCCAGCGCGTCGAGCTCGTCGAGGTCGGGGCCGAACAGCTTGATGCCGACCGGCGTCTTGATGCCGGTGGCGAGCATCGCGATGCGGTTCTCGATCGGGTACGGCCACGCGTTGGCCATGCCCGGCAGGCGGGCGATCTGGTCGATGCCGGGGTGGGCGCTGCCGTCCGGTTCGGACCAGCCGTACTTCAGCTCCTCGATCGTGATCGGCCGCTCGCCGGGGAACAGCCACGCGATCGGCGCGCGCAGCCACGACGGCCAGTCGTCGTGGAAGCGCGCGACCTTGCGCGTCCGCCACTTGCTGCGGTCGGTCTCGAGCTGCACGACGGTCTCGACCATCGACAGCGGCGCCGGGTCGGTGGCGGTGTCGGCGCGGCCGATCTTGCCGTGCACGGTGCGCACCTCCGGCACCTGCATCATCAGCTTGTCGGTCTGCTGCAGGATCTCGCGCGCCTTGCCGACCGACACGCTCGGGTCGGTGGTCGGCATGTACAGCAGGTCGCCCTCGTCGAGTTTGGGCATGAACTCGCTGCCGAGGTTGGCCAGCGGGTAGGCGGTGCTGGCGCCGAGCACCAGCACCGTCAGCAGCGTCGCGAACGGGTGGCGCAGGCACAGCCAGAAGAACGGCTCGTAGATGCGCTCGCTGAGCCGGTTGATCGGGTTCCTGTCCTCGCGCGGGATGCGGCCGCGCACCAGCCAGACCATCAGCGCCGGCACCACGGTGATGCCGAGCACCGCGCCGGCGGCGATCGCGAACGTCTTGGTCCAGGCCAGCGGGCCGAACATCCTGCCCGACTCGCCGCCGAGCACGAAGATCGGCAGGAAGCTGACGGTGATCACCAGCAGCGCGCTGAACAGGCTCGGCGCCACCTCCTTGGCCGCCGCCGTCACCAGCGCCGGCTGGCTCGGCATCGGCGCGCCGGTCCGTTCGTGCTCGTCGCGCGCGCGCTGCAGGTGCCGGTGCGCGTTCTCGATCAGCACCACGCCGCTGTCGACCATCACCCCGATCGCCAGCGCCAGGCCGCCGATCGACATGATGTTGGCGTTGATGCCGAGCAGCGTCATCAGCAGGATCGACACCAGGAGGCCGATCGGCAGCACCAGCAGCGCCACCAGCGCGCTGCGCACGTGCAGCAGGAACACCAGGCAGATCGCGCCGACCACCAGCAGCTCCTCGATCACCGCGCCGCGCAGCGTGTCGACGGCGCGGTCGATCACCTGCGAGCGGTCGTAGGTCTCGACGATCTCGACGCCCTCGGGCAGGCCCGGCCGCAGCTCGTCGAGGCGCTGCTTGGCGGCGTGGATCACCTGCCAGGCGTTGCTGCCGAACCGCGCGACGATCACGCCGCCCACCGCCTCGCCCTGGCCGTTCAGCTCGCCGACGCTGCGCCGCGCCTCGCCGCCGATCGCCAGCTCGGCGACCTGCCGCAGCTGCACCGGCGCGCCGTCGGGGCCCAGGCCGACCGGCACCGCACCGAGGTCGTCGAGGCCGCGCAGGTAGCCGCGGCTCCGCACCATGTACTCCTGCTCGCCGCGTTCGACCACGCTGCCGCCGACGTCGCGGTTGCTGCGGTCGATGGCCTCGGCGACCGCGCGCAGCGACAGGCCGTAGGCGCGCAGCCGTTCGGGGTCGAGGGTGACCTGGTACTCCTTCACGAAGCCGCCGAAGCTGGCGACCTCGCTGACGCCGTCGACGGCGCTCAGCGGGTAGCGCAGGTAGTAGTCCTGCAGCTCGCGCAGCTGCGCGAGATCGTGGCGGTCGCTGCGCAGCGCGTACTGGTAGACCCAGCCGACGCCGGTGGCGTCCGGACCGAGCTTCGGCTGCACGCCGTCGGGCAGGCGGTCGCGGATCGTCGACAGGTACTCGAGCACGCGGCTGCGCGCCCAGTAGATGTCGGTGCCGTCCTCGAACAGCACGTACACGAACGACTGCTCGAACATCGAGATGCCGCGCACGTAGCTGGCGCCCGGCACCGCGAGCAGCGCGCTGCTCAGCGGGTAGGTGACCTGGTCGTCGACCACCTGCGGGTTCTGGCCCGGGTACTCGGTGGTGACGATCACCTGCACGTCGCTGAGGTCCGGGATCGCGTCGAGGCGGATGTTGCGGTAGCCCCAGATCCCGAGCGCCAGCAGGCCGACGGTGCACAAGAGCACCAGCGTGCGGTGCTTCACCGACAGTTCGACGATGCGGGCGATCATCGGCCGCCCTCCGGCGTGCGCAGCGGCAGCTCGCGCCGCGGCGCGCCGCACTCCAGCATCGAGCTGCCGTAGTACGGATTGCGCACCGGCGCCGTCGCCTGCAGCCAGTCGGCCTCGGCCATCGGGCAGTGCTGCACGATCAGCCGGGTCTCGCCGTCGGGCCGCGCCTGCGCCGCCGGCCGCGCCAGCTCGAACAGGCGCACGGCGGCGCTGCTGACCAGCTTGAACGCGACGCGCGCGTCGACGATGTCGGCCGGCGGCGGCTCGCGCACCGCCTCGAGCACTTCGCCGGCCGAGACCTGCAGCTCGGGCTCGACCGCGGTGCTCAGCGCCGTCGCCGCCGCGCGCAGCGCGCGCCACGTCGCGGGGTCGTACTCGTCGCGGGCCAGCTGCTGCTGCACCGCGAGATACGCCGCGAACAGCGCATCGGTCTGCTGCTGGGTCGCCGCCGACACCGGCAGCGGGTCGCGCGGCGGCAGGTCGCCATCGGGCATCAGGCCGTCGTCGTCGAACTTCTGCACGCCCTCGCGCAGGCGGCTCTCGGCATCGATCAGGAACTGGCCGCTGGTCACCACCAGTTCGCCGCGCTCGAGCCCTTCGAGCACCTGCACCTGCCCGTCGTCGCCGACCGCGCCGGTGCGCACCGGGCGCGGCTCGAACTTGCCCAGGCCCACCGCGACCCAGGCGAGCTGGCGCACGCCGGTGTCGAGCACGGCCTCGAGCGGCGCCAGGATCGCGTCGTCGCTGAGCCGCACCGGCACCGCCAGGCGCGCGAACATGCCCGGGCGCAGCGCGCCGTCGGGGTTGGCGACCCGGACGCGCACGGCCGCGGTGCGCGCGCGTTCGTCGAGCGTGGGTGCGATGAAGATCACCTCGCCGTCCTGGCGCCGGCCGGGCAGCGCGTCGAAGGTCACCGTCGCCGGCTGGCCCGGGTGCAGGCCCGTGAGCTGGGACTCCGGCACCTGCGCGTCGACCCAGAGCTCGCCGAGGTCGGCGATGCGCAGCAGCACCATGCCCCGCCCGGCCGCCGCGCCCTGGACCACGTCGCGCCGCAGCAGGACGCCGTCGATCGGGCTGGCGAAGGTCAGGGTGCGATCGGCCTGTTCGAGCTGCTGCAGGCGATCGAGCTCGAGCTCCTGGATGTCCCACAGCCGCAGCTTCTGCCGCGCCGACTGCAGCAGGCCGTCGTCGCCGGACCGCCGCGCGGCGATCAGTTCTTCCTGGGCGACGATCAGCTCGGGCGCGTAGATCGCGAACAGCGGGTCGCCGCGCCGCAGCGCCATGCCCTCGGTGTCGGCGAACAGGCGGTCGACCCAGCCGTCGAACTTCAGCGCCACGTCGCGCAGCCGCGGCTCCTGTGCGCGCACCGCGCCGAACGCGCGCACGGTGCGGTCGAGCGGGCCGTTCGTGACGGCGCGCACGCGCACGCCCATGTTCTGCACGACGACCGGGTCGATGGTGATGCCCGTGCCCTGGTCGGCGCCGGCGGTCGCGAGCGGCACCAGCTCCATGTGGCAGATCGGGCACAGGCCCGGCCCGTCCTGGCGCACCTGCGGGTGCATCGAGCAGGTGTAGACCGCAGAGCTGGCGCCGGCCGCGCCGC
The DNA here is from genome assembly GCA_050245995.1 of Planctomycetota bacterium. Lineage (GTDB taxonomy): Bacteria > Planctomycetota > UBA1135 > UBA1135 > UBA2386 > JBFWWV01. Next base: position 178,179 of record JBFWWV010000007.1, read on the forward strand.
CGCCCTGCGCGCGCCCGACGCGGAACGCGACCTCGGCGGCTGCGAACAGCAGCAGGAAGAACGCGATGGCCGGCAGCGACGACCACAGCAGGGCGCGGCCGCGGCGGAACACACCCAGCAGCAGGGCCGCCAGGACCAGGACCGCGCCGAGCGCGGCGTAGACGAACGTGGGCAGCATCGAGGGATCTCGGGCGCAGCGCGGAACGGGCTCTTCGCCGTCGTTCGGGGCAGCCTGCGCGTGCGGCCTCGGCGACGGTCACGGACGGCGCGGCGGGTGCGGTCCGTACAGACCGCTCCCACCCGGGTCCGCTAGAGCCGCCAGACCGACAGTGCTTCCTGGCGCGAGCGCCGCGGCAGCAGGCCGTGCAGCTGCGCGAGGGCCGCGGCCAGCGCGGCCGTCGGCTGGGCGTCCTGCGCCGGCGGCGCGCGCGGCGCGGCCGGTCGTTCGTCGCGGTCCGGCACCTGCGCCTGCTTGGGCAGCGGCGGCGGTGGCGTCGGGTCCGGGGTGCGGCGCTTGCAGCCGCAGTCGGCGGCGCGCTCCGGCGCCTCGCACGGGCACTTCGGGTCGGTCTTCGCGACGCAGCACGACATCGGCGCGTCGCTGCCGCGCTCGCATGCGGCCGCCTGCGCGCGTGCCGGCAGCCCCGCGCACAGGAGCAGCGCGGCGAGCAGGTGGCACAGGGCGTGGCGGAACCGGTTCATGCGGCGGAAGGCCGCCCATGCTATCGGCACGCGGGGCGGTCTGCACGAGGGGGCCGCGGTCACGGTGGTCACGGGGTCTCCGATCCGGCGGGCTCCGTTCCGGGTGGGGGCGGGCCGCAGTCGCAGTCCAGGCAGCCGTGTTCGGCGCACAGCCGGCAGGTCCGGAGCAGCGCCGCGTGCAGGGCCTGGCGGCCGCGGTGGCGGCGGACGTTCAGGGCGTTCTCGGTCACGCCGAGGCGCGCGGCGGCGGCCGCCGGGGCCTCGCCGTCGAGGTCGACCGCCCGCAGCGCCGCGGCCTGCGCGTCCGGCAGGCCGTCGAGGGCGCGGCCGAGGCAGGCGCAGACCGCGGCCACCTCGGGCGCCGGCAATGCGTCGAGCTCGGCGGGCAGCGGCGCGATCACGCGGGCCGCGGTCGCGCGCCGGCGACGCACCTCCTCGACCGTGTTGCGCAGGATGCGCCAGAACCACGGCAGCAGCCGGTCGTCGTCGCGCAGCTGGTCGGCGGCCACCAGCGCGCGCGCCAGCGCCTGCTGCACCACGTCGTCGGCGGCGCCGTCGCGCGCGTCGAGGCGACGGGCGACGAACGCGCGGAACGCGGCCAGGTTGGCGAGCAGCGGCGCGGGGTCGAGGGCCATGGCGGGTCGGGCGGCGGTCAATGGCACGAGCGCCCGTGCCGCCGCAGCTGGCGGTAGTTGTAGGGCAGCGGCAGCAGGAAACCGACCGCCAGCGCCGGCAGCCAGGCCAGCCAGTAGTCCAGGTGATCGAGCGGCATCCGCTGCCCGCCCATGACCATCAGGTCGGTGGCGTTCATCGCCAGCTCCATGCCGACCATCGACAACAGGCTCATGCCGAGCGCCGTGCGCAGCGCGCGCCGCCACGGCATCCGTTCGCGCACGCGCAGTACCGCCGTCTCGAGCGCCAGCGACGACAGCAGGCCCGCCGCGATCGCGATCGCCATCAGCGCCGCCAGCGGCACCTCGGGCCACCAGACCGGCACCAGCGACATCGCCGCGATGTCGCCCAGGGCACAGCCGATCAGGCAGTGCAGCGTGTTGTGCGCGGCGCGCCGCCAGGTCGGCCCATCGCGCCAGAACGCCGCGCGCCAGAACGCGAGGCGGCGGGGCGCAGAGGTCGCCGTTGACGGCAAGAGATCCGGTGCGGGCCGGCAACAGGCGTCGGGGGCGTCGGTGTCGCCGTGCCGGGGCATCGTGCAGGTCGACGGACTGGGATGTGCTTCGCGGTCCGGGGTGGTCTCGGGCATGGGATCTCCTGCACCACCGAGGCAGATGCGCGAGTTGGTCCCGGATTACGAGGTCTCGACGGTTCATCAGGGCTGCGCAGCCGCGGGGGGCTTGTCGCCGTCCGGGCGGCGATTACCCTGATCCGAGTCGTCACGACACCCGCGCTGGAAGGAGGCCAAGGTGCAAGCGACCCAGGTGCGTCTCTCTCTCTCTCTCTCTCTCTCTCTCTCTAGCGATTCTCGGTTCTGACCGGGTCGCTGCGCAGGCCATCCAGCGGGTGCATCCCAGCATCGCGCCCGAGCCCAGTCCATCCACGACGACGCAGCCGCCGTTCGTCAACCCGCACGACCCGTCCACGGCATCGCTCAATCCGTGCCCGAATCTGACCGGGCCGACGGAGCATCCGTCGGAGTCGCCGTTGTTCAACCGCGGCAATCAACAGTGGGACCCTGGCGAGACCCCCTTCGGGGCCGCTGACTTCGGCGGGATCCGCGACATGGTGCTGAACGACCCCAACGCGATCCCGGTGCTGCACTCGGCCACGCAGCCCGGCAATGTGCACAAGTTCATCCCCGCCAGTACCGGGGTGCCCGAGGGCTGGGTGAGCATCTCGCACAACGGAGTCGCCATGTGGCGTTTCCGCGGCTACCTGCGACCGACCCCCGTCATCGTCGGCAAGAACGTGGACGACGCGGCCTTCGAGGTGGTGTGCGTCGAGACCTACGATCCGGGCAAGCCCACGATGATCGTGGTTGAGTCGCCGTCCACCAACGCCGCGCATCCCGGCACCGACATCATCTGCCAGGGCACGACCAAGGACCTCGGGGTCCGCTTTGCGTATCCTGGCTGGAAGTTCGAGAGCGGGATCACCGATGAGCCCTTCTACAACCCGGTGCCGCTGATCTCGCGCAGCAGCGGCAGCGGCCAGAGCGTGCCGTTCAATCTGGTCCTCGCCCGCTGCATCGCCCGGCTGTGGGAACGGCCGGCGACGTTCCAGCTGCAGCGCAATGTCGAACTGGTGCGGGCCGTGCGGGAGATGCTCACGACCACCGACACGTCGTGGCGGCCGGGAGCGACGACGAACGGCTCCTGGGTGACCCCGTTGCTCGGGAGTTCGATCTACGCCATCCAGTGGGGCGGCTCGTTCGGCGGCGCGCTGTCGGGGTGGGAGGCAATCCTGTTCCCCGAGGAGTTCGTCGCCGGCATCTACTCGGGCGCGATCCTGTCGTTCCGCCACTACATCGGCGAGCAGGAGGGCATGCGCCACCTGATGAGCCTGTCGGGTTTCGGGCAGATCTCGCGCGACTTCTTCCGCAAGGACGCCCTGCACTACCAGGCCGCACTGGCGCAGGCAGCGGAGATGAAGACGCCGACGCCGGCGAATTGGGATCCGTTCTACCACGGCTCGGTGTTGCGAGCGTGGAAGGACAACTACCTCCAGCGGCCGGTGCTCGCGATCCAGGCCGACGAGGATCTCGCCACGACCGGCAATGACACGTTGCCGCTGTTGAGCGGCCAGCGCGAGTTCGTGCCGGCCGGCATCAGCGCGCCCAATGCCAACGGCGTGCCGCTGCTCTGGACCATCTATCCCAAGCGCTGCCACGGCGACCATCCCAACCCGCCGATCGTCAGCCCGACCAGCGGTCAGGGGCGCGCGGACTTCATCGACATCATCCTGGATTTCCTCGTCTGGCTGGATCCGCAGGGTCCCCAGGGATCCCTGCTGGCGAACCGGTCGTTCCTGCCGCCGCCCAGCGCCAGCAACGGTTCGATGGACGTGTACGACCACGCGTTCATGCTGCCCCCGCCGCCGCCACCGGCCAGCACACCGCTGGTGCTGAGCGGCTTCCACGGCACCGGGACCGGCAGTCTCGGTCAGACCGTCGGCGGTACGGCGTTGCGGCCCGGCAAGTCGTTCGGCTCGGGTACCTACCTAGGGTATGCCGACTCCCTGATCGTCGGCGTGCCGAACGAACAGGATCCGGCGACCTACACCGGCTTCCACGAGATCTGCGTGGGCAGCGCGGACGGCGTCGTGACGCGGTTCGCGGTCGACCAGACCACCGGTGAGTTCGTGCCGCAGGCGATGAGCCCGGCGCTCGGCTACGGAGCCTGGGCGCTGGCGTTCGGCGAGGCCGACGGGCTGCCGGGCAAGGAGGTGATCGTGGGGACGCATCGCGGACTCCACACGCTGTACCGCGACGACCTGTCGATCATGGGCTCCAACCCGGGACTGCCGTGGGACCAGTCGCGGCCGCTGCGGATGGCGACCGTGCAGGTGCAGCAGACCGACCGCGCCCAAGTCGTGTTCGCCAGCGACATCGGCATGCTCGCGGTCTACGACCTCGACACGCTGGCTTCCGGAACGCCCGCACTGGCGACACACTTCGAGCCCGGCGTCACGGACCTGGTCGTGCTGCCGACGTCCGGCATCGGCAGCATCGATCTGGCGATCCTGTCCGAGCGCGGTCACGTCGCCAAGGTGCACTGGGACCTGGGCACCAACACCATGACCCTGCTGAAGTCGTCGGTGCGCCTGAACGGCATCGCGGTGGACATGGAGTTCGCCGAGGTCGATGGCAACGCGGGCAAGGACCTGGTGGTGCTGATGCGCGAGATGCCCGAGTTCGACCGCGAGTCGATCTGGGTGCTCGACGCCGACGACCTCAGCGTGATCGATACCGCGTTCACCAACCAGTTCGAGGGCAAGGTGGTCCCGGTGGCCACCCGATCCGCGGGTGTGGCCGCGGACCTCGAAGTGTGGAATGCGGGGCCGGAGGAGGTCTACTTCGTCGTGCTGCGCGAGGACCGCATCCTGGTGATCCCGTATGGCGCCGCGGGATCGACCCCGATCGTGCCGATCGACCTGTGCGCGTTCCAGCCGATGATGCGGGCGCTCGACATCGCGATCGCCGACGTCTTCGACGATCCGGCGAACCCGACCCGGAGCCCGCTGGAGTTGGTCATCGCGACGGAGGCGGGCTACGTGACGTGGATCTCGATGGATGAGTTGCTGCCGGATTCCGCACCCGGGACCCAGCTGCCTTCGCACGCAGACCAGGTGGCATTGCCCGGCAGCCCGGCGGGCAGGCTGTTGTCCTTCAACTCCGTGTCCGCGCGAGCCCACGGCTCGCAGAATGCGCGACCGGCGCACTGCAACCACACGCTCGCTGCGACATGGGGAATGGCGGTCGACACCTCCGGTCAGGTTCCCACCCTGGAACTGGTCGACCAGTCCGGCACGCGTTCGAGCGTCACCGGGATCGGGGATGCAACGGTGGTCCAGGAAGTTGGGCGGGTTGCCTGGTTCCAGGGCCAGCTCGAGCCGCTCGCGGGGCCCTTCCGCGATCTCTCCTTGATCGGTCCCGTGGCCGGATCGGCGGACCCGGAGGTGCCGGTGCTGGCCGTTCCCGAGTTCCTGGACTCCTCCGGCAGCATCCCGCTCTACCCCGGCCTGGCAACTGCGAGTTGTGACGTGATCGCGACGAGTCCGTACCAGCCGGTCGAGAGCGGGAACCAGAGCCTTCACAACCTCGGCAGGGGCTTCTGGTCGAAAATCCTCGACGTAGTGGGGGTGTACGACGGGGCTGCCGTGTTCCCGCGTTGCGGCGACGCGCTGACGATGGAGCCGCAGGGCAATCAGTACGTCTGCTACTGGTCGGGAGAGGAATACCGGCAGGTCTGGGGGAACCGCATCGCCGGCTTCCAGGTCGCCAACGGCACGCTGAGCAACTGGTGGTCCACGGTCGGGGCGATCGATTCTGGCGCTCCCGCCGCCGACGTGCCTTGGAGCCAGATGCATGGGCACGACCTGCGCAGCTTCCACTTCCAGCCGATGGCGGATCGCCAGGCGCAGGCGCTGCGGTTGTTCCGCGATCCGGCCGACGACACCAAGGTGCGCATCGCGGCGTTCACGCCCGGGGCGCGTTTGTTCGTGCTGGAGCCCGGGGTCTCGGCGACCGACATCGGCCCGATCCCGATCGAGAAGGACTCGCTGCAGAACAAGCCGCTCGACTTCGGCACCGGTGGCATGGCGCTGGCGATCGGGCCAGCGCGTCCCGGGGGCAGGTGCTCGATCTATGTCGGCGCCATGGCCTTCTTCGCCGACGACAGCAACTTCGCGGCCGGGAGCACCCAGCCCGACGACCAGGTGTCGGCGATCTGCATGGTGGATTACCAGGGCAACACCAGCTTCGGCAGCTCTGGTGCTTTCCGTCACCCCGAGCTCGTGCTCGACGGCAGCTCGGCGCTGGCCCCCAAGGTCTACGGTGTCTGCGGCCTGGCGGTCGGGGACATCCTGCCCGCGGTGCCCGGGCCCGAACTCGTCGTTGGTGCGCTCGACGGCCACCTGCTGGTGTTCGCGCTCGACCCGGTGACCGGAGACATCGTCTCGCAGCCGCCGCTGTACCAGACCCGGGTGGAGGGGGCGGTCGGCGCCTACAACTCGATCGTCATCGCCGACCTGGTCGACGACAGCGGCGCTTCGGAGCAGCCGGGAGTCGACGGCACCAACGAACTCTATGTCGCCGGCTCGCTGGGCCTGCGCCGGTGGACCCTGCCCTAGCCCCGGATGGACGTATCGATTGCTCGTGAGGTTTCCCATGATGGCCAAGCCACTCCTTGCATGCTTGTTCGCGACCGCCGGCATCCTGCCGGCACAGGCGACCTGGACGGTCGACCTCTTCAATCGCCCCGGCACGGACTTCGTCAGCGTGCAGGCGGCGGTCGACGCCGCCGCGTCGGGAGACGTGATCCGGATCCGGGCAGCCGGAGCCCCGTCCGATGGGGCGCCCAGTCATCTGGTCTACCTGGCCCCGGTGATCGACGGCAAGAGCCTGACCCTGATCGGCGAGGGCTCGGACAACGGCCCGACCTCGACGTGGATGCGCGGCCTGTTGTGGGTGCGCAACCTGCAGCCCGGGCAGATCGTGCGCGGCTCCGACTTCGTGATCTGGGAGTCCGACCTCGCGATCGGCTCTCCCGGTTCAGGGATGAGGCTGCAGGACAATCTCGGGGTCGTCCTGCTGCAGCGTGCTCGCATCGAAGCTGTTGGCACGACTCCCCTGCCGCGGATTCTGGACAGTCGCCTCGTGGTCCTCGATAGCGTGGAATACGTCGCGCGTCCGGCGGGACTTGGAGTAGAGCGCTCGGGCTTGGTGATTCAGGGCTGCGTTTTTTCGGCAGTGCGGGGAGTCTTTGGGATACCGGCGCCCCCGTTGGGGGCCGTCGCAAGCAAGGTGTGGGTCCAGCACTCCTCGATCTTCGGCAAGGACGGGAACTCACAATCGCCGTCTACCCCTGCAGTTGGCGCCCAGGCAAGCGAGTTCTTCTTCGGCCCTGGTACCCACCTGCAAGGCGGCCTCGACCCCACCGGCCGTCACTACGCGCTGCAGGTCAGCCTGGTCGGTGGCGTGCCCACGATCTCGCACATCGACCCCGGCGCCACCTTCCTGGGTTTCGTCGAAGGCCAATGGGCCATCGAACCCATCGCCGCGCTGCGCACCTCGATCGCCGCGTCGACGCTGACCATCGACCACTGGTGCACGCCACAGGTGCTCGTCGTCCTCGCCGCCGGTCCGCTGCTCCCCACGCCGATCTCCAGCGCCGAGGGCCTGCTCGCGATCGACCCGCTGCCCGGCATCGCCTGGCTCGCCTTCGGCCCGGCCAGCGGGCAACACCAGTGGACGTTCCCGGAGCCGCCGGGGCTGCCCGCCGACTTCGTCCTCGGCCTGCAGGCCGCCGAGCTGCGAGCTGACGGCACACTGGGACTGACCGATCTGGCCATCCTCACCGGGCGTTGATCGTTCGCGGTCGACGGTTTCGACCGCGAACGCTCCTGCGGACTGCAGTCCGGTCGGCCTATGTGCCGATGCCCCCGTGTCATGGCACGTTCCCCGCGAGTCCTCCTCGGCGCCCTGGGCGCGGTCCTGGCCGGCTGCACCACCGTCGTCGACGCCGACGTGCGCGCGCTGCTCGAGCGGCAGGAGTTCCCGGTGACGATGGACGCGACGCCCGAGGGGTGCGAATCGATCGGCATGCTGGCGGTGCGCGACACGGGCTTCTATCCGTTCGGGTTCGTCCCGGTCGTGCGGATGAGCCTGCAGCACGGGGTCGAGGAGCTGGTGCGGCGCGCGCAGGCGCTCGGCGGCCACGGCGTCTCGCAGGTGGTCGTCGTCTACGACCAGCCGGGGTCGTTCCTGAACCTCAGCGGCGCCCTGGTGCTCGACTGGTTCCAGTCGGTGACGGTGACGGGTGCCGTGTGGCGGCGGCCGACGACGGCGACGCGCTGGTAACCGTGCGCGCGGGCGGCCGCGCTGCGTAGACTGCCGGCGCCCATGGCGCCCGTCGTGCAGCTGCGCTCCGTCCACAAGTCCGTGCGCGAGGGTGAGACCGTGCGGCCGATCTTGTGCGGCGTCGACCTCGAGGTCGGGGCCGGCGAGTCGGTGGCCATCGTCGGTCGCAGCGGCTCCGGCAAGTCGACGCTGCTGAACGTGATCGCCGGGCTCGACGGCGCCGACGCCGGCACGGTGGCGATCGGCGGCCAGCTGCTGCAGGACCTCGACGAGGCCGGGCGCGCGCGGCTGCGGCAGCGGCAGGTCGGCTTCGTGTTCCAGTCGTTCCATCTGCTGCCGACGCTTACGGCGCTGGAGAACATCGCGCTGCCGCTGGAGCTGGCCGGGCGGCCGGCGGCGGCTGGGCGCGCGCGTGCGGCGGAGCTGCTGGCGCGCGTCGGGCTCGGCGATCGCCAGGGCGCGTTCCCGGCGGTGCTGTCGGGCGGCGAACAACAGCGCGTCGCCGCGGCGCGGGCGCTGGCGCTGCGGCCGCCGCTGGTGCTGGCCGACGAGCCGACCGGGAACCTCGACGACGAGGCGGCGGCGGCGGTGATGGACCTGCTCGCCGAGCTGGTGCGGGACCACGGCAGCGCGCTGCTGGTGGTGACGCACGCGGCGGCGGTGGCGGCGCGCTGTGAGCGGCGGCTGCGGCTCGAGCACGGCGTGCTGGCGCCGGTCGCCGACGGGACCCGCGCATGAACGGCCCGGCGCTGCTGTGGCGCTGGGGCCTGCGGCACCACGTGCGCCACCCGCTGCGCAGCGGGCTCGCGGTGCTCGGCATCGCGCTCGGGGTGGCGCTGCTGCTCGGCATCCAGTCGGCGCTCGGCAGCGCCACGGCGGCGTTCGCGGCGGCGGCACGCACGCTGTCGGGCGAGGCGACGCACGTCGTGCGCGGCGGGCCCGACGGCGTGCCGGTGGCGGCGCTCGGCCTGCTGGCGCAGCTGCCCGGCGTGCGCGGCGCGGCGCCGGTCCGCGAAGGCGTGGCGCGGCACAAGGGCGACCGCCGGCACATCGTGCGCTGGTTCGGCTGCGACCCGCTGGCCGAGGCGGCGGTGCGGCCGTTCCTCGCCGCGGGCACGGCCGCGGCGCGCGGCGCCGACGTGCCGCTGGCGGCGCTGGCGACGGTGCCGGGCGCGTTCGTGGCCGATGCGGCGACGCTGCGCCGGCTCGGTTGTGCCGTGGGCGACCCGGTCGAACTGTGGCTCGGCGGCCACGCGACTTCGGCGCGCTGCGTCGGCGTGCTGCCCGGCAGCGACACGGCGCTCGACGACGTGCTGGTGGTCGACATCGCGACCGCGCAGGAGTGGAGCCGTCGGCCGTCGCACGTGGGGCGCGTCGATCTCGTGCTCGACGGCGGTGCGGACCGGGACGGGGGAACGGCGCTCGCGGCGCAGGTGGAGGCGCGGCTGACCGAACGGCTGGGGCCCGGCCTGCGCGTCGAGCCCGCGTCCGGGCGCTCGGCGTTCGTCGAGCTGACGGCCGCGTTCCGCACCAACCTGCAGGCGATCGGCGGGCTGGCGCTGCTGGTCGGCGCGTTCCTCGTGCACGCGGCGATGCGCGCGGCGGTCGCCGGCCGGCAGGTCGAATGGGCGCTGCTGCGCGCGCTCGGCGCGTCGGCGCGGCGGATCGGCGCCGTGGTGCTGGTCGAGGCGCTGGCGCTCGGCCTGTGCGGCAGCCTGCTCGGCTGCGTGCTCGGCCTCGGCGCCGCGCGCGTGCTGGTCGATCCGCTGGTGCGCGCGTTGAACGACCACTACGCGACGTTCTCGCTGCACGGGGTGCGCACCGACCCGTGGCTGCTGCTGCTGGCGCTGGCGCTGGGCACCGGCACCGCGGTGGTGGCGGCGTGGTGGCCGATGCGCGAGGCGCAGCAGGCGCCGCCGCGCGCGGTGTTCGTGCGCGGCCGGCTGCCGCAGGCGGTGGCCGGGCTGCGGCCTTGGCTGCTGCTGCCGCTGATCGCCGCCGGTCTGGCGGCGCTGCTGCTGGCGGGTCACCGCGTCGCGCTCGCGTACGGCGGCATGTTCCTGCTGCTCTTGGCGGCGGCGGCGCTGGTGCCGCGGCTGGCCGAGGCGATGCTGCTCGGCGTCGTGCGCGGGGCCCGTCGGCCGGGCTGGTTGCGATCGGGGCCGTGGTTCGCCTACGTCGCGCGCAGCGCGGCGATGTCGCGGCACCGGACCGGCAGCGCGCTGGCGGCGCTGGTGCTGGCGGTGGCGACGACGATCGGGCTCGGCATGCTGATCGCGAGCTTCCGCGGCTCGCTGCAGGCGTGGATCGGTCAGGCGCTGCCGGCCGACGTGTACGCGTCGGTACCGGCCGGCGTCGACGAACGCGACCAGCAGCAGCTCGATCCCGAACTCGCCGAACGGCTGCGGGCGCTGCCCCAGGTCGGCGCGACGTCGACCTACTACCGGCTGCTGCTCGACGTCGCGCAGGGCGACGGCCCGCTGCAGGCGACCGAGACTGCGGTGCTCGAGCTGTCGCCGCGCATCGTCGCCGAGCTGCCGCTGCTCGCCGGCGGCGATGCCGCGCGCCGCGCGTTCGCCGTCGGCGCGGGTGCGCTGGTCACCGAGCCGCTCGCGTTCCAGCGCGGCCTCGCGGTCGGCGACGAACTGCGGGTGATGCTCGACGGCGGGCCGCGGACGGTGCCGGTCGCGGGGATCGTGCGCGACTACCGCAGCGCCCGCGGCGAGCTGATGGTCGCGCGGCGATGGTACGGCTCCGCGCCGATCGGGTCGCTCGCGCTCGAGTGTGCGCCCGGCACCGATGCGGCGGACCTGGCCGCGTACGCCCGCGGCGCGATCACCGGCGCCGACCAGGTCGTGATCGTCGCCGAGCAGCGCGAGCTGCGCGCGCGGTCGCTCGAGCTGTTCGACCGCACGTTCGCGATCACCGCGGCGCTGCGCGTGCTGGCGATCGCGATCGCGGTGCTCGGCATCTACGGCGCGTTCGCGGCGCTGCAGCACGAACGCGCCGCCGAGGTCGGCCTGCTGCGCGCGCTCGGCGCCGGTCCGCGGCAGGTCGTATTGCTGGTGCTCGGGCAGACCGGGCTGCTCGGCGCCGCGGCCGGGCTGCTGGCGCTGCCGGTCGGCTACGGGCTCGGGCTGGTGCTGGTGCACGTGGTCAACCGCGGCTCGTTCGGCTGGACGCTGGTCGAGGTCGCGCTACCGGCGCGCGTCGCGTTCGAAGGCGTGGCGCTGGCGGTGGTGGCGGCGCTGTGCGCCGGCGTCGAGCCGGCGTGGCGGATGGTGCGGACGGCGCCCGCGGCGGCGCTGCGGGAGGACTGACGTGCGCGGGTGGCGAACGAACGGGATCGCGACCGCGGCGGCGTTCGGCGCGCTCGGGCTGCTCGCGGCGTGCGCGCGCGAGCCGGCGCCGTCGCGGCCGGCGATGGACCTGCGCGCGGCGCTGGCCGGGCCGGCGGAAGGCTTCGCGCGCGCGGTGGCGCCGCCCGAGCTCGAGTTCCCGCGCGACCACGGCCCGCACCCGGAGTACCGCACCGAGTGGTGGTACTGGACCGGCAACGTGGCCGCCGACGACGGGCACGCGTTCGGCTTCGAGCTGGTGTTCTTCCGCCAGGCGCTGGCGCCGCCGGGGACGATGCCGCCCCGCGCCGCGGACCTCGCCGCCGACCAGGTCGTGCTCGCGCACGCGGCAGTGACCGACGTCACCGGCGGCGCGTTCCACCACGCCGAACGCACCGCGCGCGCCGACGGCGTGCGCGCGTGGCTCGGGCGCGGCGCCGCCGACCCAGCGCCGGACCTCGCGTGCGGCGACTGGACCGCGCGCGCCAGCGGCAAGGACCTCGCCGCGGCGCCGGTGCAGCTGCGCGTGACGGCTGCGGACTTCGCGTTCGCGCTCGATCTGCTGACCGAGAAGCCGCCGGTGCTGCAGGGTGACCGCGGCCTGTCGCAGAAGAGCGCGGCGCCGGGCAACGCGTCCTGCTACTACTCGATGACCGCGCTGGCGGCGACCGGCACCGTGACCGCCGGCGGCCGCGAACACGCGGTGCGCGGGCGCGCGTGGTGCGACCGCGAGTGGGGCACGTCGGCGCTGGGCAAGGACCAGGTGGGCTGGGACTGGTTCTCGCTGCAGCTCGACGGCGGCCAGGAGCTCATGTGGTACCAGCTGCGCCGCAGCGACGGTTCGGTCGACCCGCACAGCCAGGGCCTGTGGGTGCGCGAGGACGCGACCACGATGCGCCTGCTGCACGGCGACGCGCGCGCCGTTCCCGAGGGCACCTGGCGCGCCGGCGACGGCCGCGCCGAGTACCCCGCGCGCTGGCGCCTCGCGGTGCCGAACCTGCAGCTCGAGCTCGACGTCGTGCCACGCCTCGCCGACCAGGAGCTGCGCACGCTGGTGCGCTACTGGGAGGGCAGCGTCGCGGTCACCGGCACGCGCGCGGGCGCGCCGATCGCGGGCCTCGGCTACCTGGAGATGACCGGCTACGCGCGCTGACGCGCGGCCGGGCGTTCAGCGGGGCTCGCGCAGCCACGCCAACGTTGCCGCCTCGCGCGCATCGCCGCCGAAGTGGCCGGGCGGCAGCCAGAACGTCGGTCCGCCCAGTCCCCGGATGCGCGCGAGCTCGCCGTCGTCGACGACGAACTCCAGTCCCGCGGTCTCGACCGGCGGGCCCCACGCGAGGAAGCGGCCGTGCGGCACCATCTCGCGCACGAACAGCCGCGCGCGGTAGGTGCGCGGCGCGCCGAGGCCGGTGAGCGCGACGTCGAGGTCGACCATCTGCTGCAGGAACTCGCGGGTCGCCGCGGTCGGCGCGGCGGGGGCGCCGTCGTCGAACTTCTGCTCGAGCGGCCGGCGGCGCCAGCGCAGCGAGCGCGCGAAGTACAGCAGGTCGTTGCGCACGCGGTCGAGGCGCGCGCCGTCGCGGTCGGCCAGCGGCACCACGCGCAGCGGCGCGCCGTCGGCGTCGGTCTCGTACAGCACCGCGTGCGCGGCGCCCATCATCAGGTCGTCGCGGTTGAACACGTTGACCTCGCCCTGCGCGAACGTGCGCCGCAGCAGGTACCACGGCCGGCCGCCGCCGGCGATCGCCGCGTGCGCCCAGCCGGCGCCGGCGATCGCGCCGGCGTTCAGCACCAGCTGCACCAGGGTCACCGCGAGGCACGTTCCGCCGAGCCAGCGGAGCCCGCGGCTCTGTCTGCTGGACAGCGGCGCCGCGGCCGCCGCGCCGGGATCCGCGACGCCGCCGCGGCGCAGCGCCGTCAGCGGGAACCACAGCAGCCACAGGCAGAGCTCGTTGAACGGCAGGTAGCCGAGGTTCAGGAACACCAGCGAGAAGGCGAAGAACAGGAGCCCCTGCGCGCCGACGAACCATCGGCCCCAGCGCCACAGCATCAGCGGCAGCAGCAGCAGCTCCCAAGCGCCCTGCACGAACAGCCCGACGGTGAAGAACGCGTCGTAGAGCCCCGGCGCCGCGTCGCGGAACGCCGCGAACAGCGGCGCGTGGTCGGTGAGGTAGGGTGTCACCATCACCAGCTGCAGCACGGTGCCGCGCAGCCACAGCGGGTCGTCGAAGTGGAACACCATCGCGCCGACGCAGATGCCCCAGAACATCGTCATCAGGAGCAGGCGCACCCACGCCAGCGCGCGCGGCGACGGCTCGAGCGCCAGCGCGTAGAGCCGCCGCCACCACGCGGCCGTTCGCGGATGCCGCAGCAGCGCGGCGTCGACGGCGAGCCGGCGGCCGGCGCCCAGCAGCAGCAGGCCCCAGGCGACGATCGCGCCGACCTGGTTGCCGAGGCAGTGCACGAAGCGGAACTCGACGAACGTGAACCAGAGCGTCGCCAGCAGCGCCAGCGGCGTGGCCACGCCGAGCGCGACGGCGGCGCCGATCGCGGCGCCGAACAGCGCGTTGGCGCGGGTCGCGCTCGGGTCGTCGCCGACCAGCGCCACGCCCCAGATCGCGACGAACCGGTGCACCAGGCCGAGCCCGAACGCGATCCGCACCGCGGCGACGGTCGCGGCGAACCGCGTCGGCACGACCTGCACCTCGAACGCGCGCAGGGCGCGCTCGCACAGGCCCTGGGACACGGTCGCGGCGGGGTCGGTCACCGCGCGGATCATGCGCCGGCGCGCGCCGCGGCGCCATCGCGCGTCCGGCGAGCAGGGGCACTCGCCCTCGTCGGCGCCGCCGCGGCTCCGGCTGCGGGGGCGCGCGCGGCCCGTCAGATCCCGTAGATCGCGCCGTCGCCCAGCTGCTCCTCGATGCGCAGCAGCTGGTTGTACTTCGCCACCCGGTCGCTGCGGCACGGCGCGCCGGTCTTGATCTGGCCGCAGTTGGTGGCGACGGCGAGGTCGGCGATCGTGCTGTCCTCGCTCTCGCCGCTGCGGTGCGACATGACGGCGCGCATCGAGGCCCGGTGCGCCATCGCGATCGCCTCGAACGTCTCGGTCAGCGTGCCGATCTGGTTGACCTTGATCAGGATCGCGTTGCCGGCCTGCTGCTCGATGCCGCGCGCGAGGCGCTCGGTGTTGGTGACGAACAGGTCGTCGCCGACCAGCTGCACCTTCTGCCCGATCTTGGCGGTCAGCTGGGTCCAGCCGTCCCAGTCGTCCTCGGCCATGCCGTCCTCGATCGAGAAGATCGGGAAGTCGCTGCACCACTGCGCCAGCAGGTCGACCATGCCCTTGGGGTCCAGCGTCTTGCCCTCGCCGGCGAGGTGGTACTTGCCGTCCCTGAAGATCTCGGTCGACGCCGCGTCCATCGCCAGCATCACGTCGCTGCCGGCCTTGTAGCCGGCCTTCTGGATCGCCTCGAGGATGACCTCGAACGCGGCCGCGTTGCTCTGCAGGTTGGGCGCGAAGCCGCCCTCGTCGCCGATGCCGGTGCCGAGCTTCTTGTCCTTGAGCACCTTCTTGAGCGTGTGGAACACCTCGGCGCCCATGCGCAGCCCCTCGCGGAAGCTGCTGGCGCCCATCGGCATCACCATGAACTCCTGGAAGTCGACGTTGTTGTCGGCGTGCGCGCCGCCGTTCAGGATGTTCATCATCGGCACCGGCAACCGGCGCGCGCCGGTGCCGCCGAGGTAGCGCCACAGCGGCAGGCCGAGCTCCTTGGCGACCGCCTTGGCCGCGGCCAGGCTCACGCCGAGGATCGCGTTGGCGCCGATCTTGCCCTTGTTGGGCGTGCCGTCGACCTCGCGCATCAGCGCGTCGAGCGCGTGCTGGTCCTCGGCCGGCTGCCCGAGCAGCGAGTCGGCCAGCGTGGTCACCACGTTGCGCACCGCCTTCTCGACGCCCTTGCCGAGGTAGCGGGCCTTGTCGCCGTCGCGCAGCTCGACCGCCTCGTGCGCACCGGTCGACGCGCCCGACGGCACGATCGCCCGGCCGACCGCGCCGCTCTCCAGTTCGACTTCGACCTCGACGGTGGGGTTGCCGCGCGAATCGAGGACCTCGCGGGCGTGCACGGTGACGATGGTGGTCATGGGGGGGCTCAGCGTCGGGGACGGTGCGTGCGGGTTCAAGCGGCGTATCCGCCGTCATGGCCGTCCGCCGCGCCAGGCGGCGTCCGGGGGCGGAACGCGACGACGAACACGATCAGGATCGCGAGCGCGAACAGGGCCGGCCACTGCCAGATGCCGGGCCAGTCGATGGTGCCGCCTTCGGGCGAGTGGTCCTGGACGATGCCGGTCATCACCTGCGCGCCGATCCACATGCCGAGCCCCTGGGTGACCAGCACCAGCAGGCTCTGCGCCTGGCCGCGGATCTCGGGCCGGGCCTGCCGGTCGACGTAGATCTGGCCCGTGACGAAGAAGAAGTCGTAGCAGATGCCGTGCAGCAGGATCCCGCCGAGCACCATCCACGCGACGGGCGGGTCGCCGGCGGAGCTGAACAGCGCGTAGCGCACGACCCAGGCGAGCATGCCGACCGCCAACATCCACTTGACGCCGAGGCTGGCGAAGCACAGCGGCATGACCAGCATGAACAGCACCTCGGCCCACTGGCCGAAGGTCATGTAGAAGCCCGGGTTCTCGAACGCCGTCGCCGCGAACTGATTGCCGTAGGCGTAGTAGCCCGCCAGCGGGATGCAGATCAGGAACGAGCACAGCAGGAACACCAGGAACGCCGGCTGCAGCAGCAGCGGCAGCGCGCCGAGCCCCAGGGTCTCGGCCAGGCCCTGCTGCTTGCCGGCCGCCGGCGGTGGCGTCGCCGGCAGCACCCAGCTCAGCGCCGCCATCGCCATCGAACTCCAGCCCGCGACGCGGAACATGATCGCGTCGGTGTCCGCTGCGAGCCCCTTGCTGACGAGGGTCACGGCAGCGATCCAGCCGAGCGTGCCGAACACCCGCGCCAGCGGGAATTGCTTCTCCGGGTGCTCGATGTGGCTGAACGCCACCGTGTTCGACAGCCCCAGCGTCGGCATGTAGCACAGCATGTAGGCGAGCACGTACCACTCGAACGCCACCGCATCGCCGGCGCGGATCGCGCCAGGGATCAGGAACAGCATCACCAACCCGCCCAGCAGGTGCATGACCGCGAGCACGCGCTGGCTCTGGAAGAAGCGGTCGGCGATCAGCCCGAGGAACAGCGGCGTGATCAGCGCGGCGATCGGGCCGGCCGAGTAGACCCAGCCGGTCGTGGACTGCTCCCAGCCGGGCTGGGCGGGGACGAAGGTGCCGGCGGTGACGTACCAGCTGCCCCACACGAAGAACTGCAGGAACATCATCGCGCAGAGCAGGGGGAATCGCGGCATGCGCGGATTCTGTCCCCGGCCCGACCGCGCGCAAGCGCGCGCTGGCCGGGGACGGAATCCGCCGCGCCCAGGCCGCGCGCAGCGCGGCCGATGCCCAGCCGCGCGAAGCGCGGCGGTGCCCAGCGGCGCGAAGCGCGCGCTGGGTCGAATCGCGCGATCGCGCAGGGCGCGACCACATGCGCGATCGCGCGGGCATTCCCAGCTCGCGCGATCTCGCATGTCGCACCAGCGCGCGCTCCGCGCGCGCGGGCACAGGCCGCGCTGCGCGCGGCCTGGGCACGGGCACGGGCACGGGCACGGGCACGGGGAGCGCGCGCTGCGCGCGCGCTCAGGCGTAGTACTTCCCGAACCGGTTCGCCAGGAAGTCCGTGTAGCTCACCTGCTCCATCCGCACCAACCCGGTCTGCGGCAGCTTGCCCTCGCGCAGCAGATCCACGACCCCGCACACGCCCGCCGCCGTCGTGATCTGGATCCCGCTCCAGTTCTCGTCGTCGATCTGCTGGTGGTAGATCGTCTTCGCGTAGGTCGCCTCGGTGAACTTGCCGCGGAACTGCCCGGTGGCGCTCACGAACACGACGATCTGATCCTGGTACGTCGCCGGCAGCGCGCGGTCGAAGATCCTGGCCAGTTCCTGCTGGTGGTCCTGCATGCCCAGGTCGTGCAGCAGGATCTTCAGCAGCTCGCAGTGGCCCGGGTAGCGGATCGTCTTGTAGTTCAGGTTGCGCACCTTGCCCTGCAGCGTGATCGCCAGGGTGCCGAGGCCGCCCGAGGTGTTGAACGCCTCGTACTCGACGCCGTCGATCGTCAGGTGCTCGAGGTTCTGCAGCGGCTGCACCATGCGCAGCTCGTTGTCGAGGATCGCCTCGCAGGGGTTGCAGTACTCGTTGATGAGCCCCTCGGTGCTCCAGGTCAGGTTGTACTTGAGCCGGTTGCTCGGGTAGCGCGGCAGCGCGCCGACGCGCAGGCGCAGGTCCTGCACGTCCGTCATCTTCCGGATCAGGTGGTTGGCGGTGATGGTGATGAAGCCCGGCGCCAGGCCGCACTGCGGCGCGAACGCGGTCTGGCTGTCCTCGGCCAGCTCCTTGACCTGCTGCGTGACCTCGACGTCCTCGGTCAGGTCGAAGTAGTGCACGCCGTTCGCCTTGGCGCGCTCGGCGATGCGCGGGTTGCAGTGGAACGGCGCGCACGAGATCACGCCCCAGGCGCCCTTCAGGAACTCGTCGAGGCTCTGCTCGTCGCCGAAGTCGACCACGCTGGCGCGCACGTTGGGGTACTTGGTGGCCACCACGTCGGCGGCCGCGTGCGACAGGTCGCCGATGCGCACCTGGTAGTCGCCGCTGCGTGCCATCAGGTGGCAGACCATGCGGCCGATCTTGCCGGCGCCGAGGATCGCGAGTTCGGTCATGGAGTCAGGCTCTGGGCAGGGGGCGCGGGATTGTTCCCGGCCAGGGCTCCGGGGGCAAGCGCGGGCGCGGGAACGGCGCGGTCAGCGGCCGCCGCGCTTCGGCTTCTGGCCGACGACGTAGACGATCCACGCCGAGTCGGCGTCGCCGACCTCCTTGCGCCGGAACACGCCGTTGCCGGCGCGCGTGTCGCCCTCGGTGCCCTCCCACAGGATGTGCACGTCGGTGAAGCCCGCCTCGGTCATCAGCTCACGCAGCTCCGGCATGGTCCACAGGCGCCAGTCGTAGACGAACGCGTTCCGCATCCGGGTGCCGTCGCGGAACTCGAAGTGGATCGCGCAGACGATGTGGTGCCGGATCGGGTCGAACGACTTCTGCTCCCACAGGTAGTCGAAGCCCTTGTGGCGCGTGCGGTCGGTCTTGGTCGCCTGCACGTCGGGGCCGCCCCAGGCGTCGAGGAACAGCATGCCGCCGGGCTCGAGGCCGCGGAAGCAGGCCCGGAAGTAGGCGAGCAGGTCGGCGCGCGTCTGGAGCACCGAGTAGCTGAAGTTCAGCGCCGCGATCGCCTGCGCCTGGGGCCGGGTCACGGCGCGCACGTCGTCGCGGATCAGCGTCAGGCGGCCCTTCTGCTCGTCGTCGAGCAGCGGCGCCACGTTGTGCTCGCGGCCCCACTGCAGCGTCGGCTCGTCGAGGTCGACGCCGACGGCGCGGTTGTCCTGGTGCTCCTTGACGAACCAGCAGGCCATCAGCGCGGTGCCGCAGAAGTCCTCGCGCAGCCGGCGCAGGTCCTGGCCGCCGTACTTGCGGAAGTAACGCGACAGGAACCGGACCTCGCGCTGCGGCGCCTGCACCGACAGCTGGTAGAGCACGTGGCGGTCGGCGGTGCGGGCGGTGAACCGCGGCGTCCCAGCCCTGGTGCTGGCCTTCCTCCTGGCCTTCTTCCCGGTCTTCTTGGGGGCGCGCGGCGCGCTGGCGGCGGACTTCGGCATCGGCGCGTTCTAGCGCGGTGTCGCCGCGGTGCAAGCGCGCGGCGGGCCGCGCCGCGCCGCGATCAGCGCGCGATCTCGGGCCCGCTGCGCGCGCCGCCGCGGCGTTCGCCGTGGGCGCCGCGCGGGCCGGCGTCGGCGGTCCACGCGCCCTGGTCGCGGTCGAGGTGCAGCAGCAGCGCGGTGTCGTCGTCGGCCGCGAACCGCCGCGCCGGAGTGAACGCGGCGCGGTAGCGCGCCACCGTCGACACGCGCACCTCGTCGAGCTGGCCCCGGAACGGCGACGTCGGCGCGCCCCGGCGGTCCGGGTCGGCGCCGATCAGCAGCGGGTGCGCGTTGGTGCGGCGCCGGCCGGCGGTCGGGACCTCGGCCAGCGGCGCGCCGTCGAGGAACACCCGTGCCGTGCTGCCGTCGAACACGCCCGCCACGTGGTGCCAGCGGCCAGGCTCCAGCACCGGGCCGTCCGAGCCGGCGATCGCGTAGTCGCCGCCGACGAACACCAGGAACGACAGCTTGCCGTCGCTGGCGAACAGGCCGAACTCGCTGGTCTCGGTCTTGGCGACCACGGCGCGCCGGCCGCTGAGGTCATCGCCGCGCAACCACGCCTCGACGGTCAGCGGCCCGTCGGGCAGCGTCAGCAGCGCGTCGTCGACCCGCACGCAGCTGTCGCCCTGGCCGTCCAGGTGCAGGACCCCAGGCGTGGCGTCGGGCGGGTCCTGCAGGTCCGGCGGCGCCACGAACAGGTCCTGGCGCCGTTCGGGCAGCGACACCCGCAGGCCGCGCGCGAGGTAGTCGGTGCGGATCACCAGGCCGGGCGGCCGCGGCGCGCCGGGCGTCGCGCGACGGGTGACCTGCATGGCCACGTTGCCGCGGCCGCCCGGCGGCACGACCACGTGGGTGTGGTCGGGCGCGAACGTCCAGGTCTCGTCGCCCTCGGGCACCAGCGTCAGCTCGATCGGCCGGCGCGACGGGTTGACGACGTCGAACTGCAGCAGGCCGTCGACGCTGCCGTCGGTCTCGAAGCGCGCGCCGCGCGGATCCTCGACCAGACGCGCGCGGCCCAGGATCGACGCGTCCTCGCTGATCTCGCCGGTGATCTCCTTGGGATCGATCACCGTGCCGACCGGCAGCGCCGCCACGGTGATGCCCTCGGGCCGCACGGTGACGACGTGGAACTCGTGCAGATAGCCGACCGCCGGCGCCTCCATCTCGAGGTGCGCGCCGACCGAGGCGACCGTGTAGTACTGGATGCCGTCGCGCTCGCCGTCGAAGCGCATGCGGTGGATGTGGCCGGCGAACACGGCGGTCACGTTCCCGTTCGCCGCCAGCAGCCGGTGCACACGGTCCCAGTCGGCGCCGGGGTAGCGGTCGCTGATCCAGCGCGGGTGGTGCAGGAACACGAACACGTGGCGCGCCGCCCGCGCCTGCTGCAGCGTGCCGCGCAGCCACTCGAACTGCGCGTCGCTGAAGCGCTGGCACGCGGGGTCGTTGAAGTCCTTCTTGCCGGTCGCCGGGTCGCCCTCGTCGCTGTAGAGCACCACGAACCAGCACTGCTTGTGCTGCACCGCGTACCACAGCGGCCCGAACGTGGTCTCGTAGGCGCCCTCGTGCTCGCCCGGCGGCCTGCCCTCGCCCCGCCAGTAGATGTCGTGGTTGCCGGCGACCGGGAACCACGGCATCCGCAGCGCCTGCATCGCGGTCTTGTACTCGTCGGCCTGGGCGCGCCACTGCTCGGGCTGGTTGTAGCCGTTGATCAGGTCGCCGACCGTGAGGACCAGGTCGGGATCGAGCAGGTTGGTGTCGGCGACGGCCTGCCGCAGCACCTCGATGCCCTCGACGGGACCGCCGGTGCGGTCGCCGAACACCACGAAGCCGAACGCGTCGTCCTCCTTGGGCAGCCGCAGCAGGTGCGCGCCGTCGCTGCTGGTGTGGACGCGGGGCGGGGTCGCGGCGGGGGAGGCTTCGGGCTCCTGGGCGCGCAGCAGCGGGGCGTGCAGCCACGCGGCCAGCAGGGCCGGCGCCAGCAGCCGCAGGACGAGGACGGGGCGGGGAGCCCATGGGGACGGACGTCGCATGGCGGCGCCATCGCACGCGGCGGCGGCCCACGGCGCAACGGGTCGGCCCGTTCTTCACGCGGATGGGACGCGCGTCTTCGCGCGCCGCGGCCGCCAGCCCGGCCCGCGGCCGGTCAGTGGTGGTGGCCGCCGGGGCCGTGCACGTGGCCGTGCGCCAGTTCGTCCTTGGTGGCCTTGCGCACCTTCAGGACCTCGATCTTGAAGTTCAGGCGCTGGCCCGCCAGCGGGTGGTTCTGGGTGACCACGACCTCCTGTTCGCCGACCTGCTTGACGAACAGCGGCACGACGTTGCCGTGGTCGTCCTCGGTGTGGAAGCCCATGCCGGGCTGCAGGTCGACGTCCTTCGGGAACGCCGACCGCGGCAGCGCCTGCTCGGCGGCGGGGTCGAACTCGCCGTAGCCCTCGGCGGCCGGGACGACCGCCTCCAGCGTGTCGCCGGACTTGCGGCCGACCAGCTGGCGTTCGAGGCCCGGCACCAGGTTGCCGTGACCGTGCAGGTAGGCCAGCGGCTCGCCCCCGAACGACGAGTCGGCGATCGTGCCGTCGTCGAGGGTCAGCTGGTAGTGGATGGTGACGACGGCGTCCTTGGCGATGGAGTCGGGCACGCGCGCACTCTAGCCGCAGGCGCTCGGCGGTGCCGCCTGGTCGCGGGGATTCCAGCAGGGCCGCGCGGCTGCGCGCGCGCCGGCGGGCCGCGTCCCGGCGCGGGACCGCCCGCAGCCGCCGGCAGTTGGCGGTGGCGTTCGGGTTCTTACGGAGTCGTGGACCCGCCGGCTCTTCAGGTAAAGGACCTAGCAAGTCGCGCCGGACCGGCGTCGATCCGGGAGGAGAATGAACGCGACGGACCGGAGGAGACCATGCCGGAGTTGAAGTGGGGCCCCAACCTCGAACTCGGGGTTGCGGCCATGGACGCGCAGCATCGCCAGCTCATCGAGGCGATGCAGGACATCCAGCGGCTCAGCGAATCGGCCGGCGCGGACGCCGCGGCCCAGCTCGCGCGGGGGCTGGATCGCCTGCTGACCCTGACCCGCCGCCACTTCGAGGACGAGGAGCGCCACATGGAGCAGATCGGCTACGCCGACCGCGTCCGGCATGCCCGCATCCACCAGGACATGCTCGAACGGCTGGCCGGGTACCGGCAGCAGTTCGAGGACGGCGACGGCCGCCTGCCGGTCGGCCTGCTGCGCTTCCTGGTGTACTGGCTGTCGGCGCACATCCAGGGCATCGACCGGAAGTACGCGGACGTCACCGCGCCGGTCCGCAGCTGAACGGCGCCGCGGGCGCGGGCGTCCGGTCGCCGCCGATGCGCCCGGCGGCAAGCGCCGCGCGGCCGGGGGGGTGCCGGGCAGGCGGACCGAGGAACCAGTTCCAAGAACGACCGCGGTACGCGAGCATTGGCACGCCCTGTCCGCCGTCCGGTTGCCGCCGGCGCCACCTCCCGGGACCGGGCGCCAGATCGCCCATGGGCAGACACGAAGTCAGCAGCGCGTTCTCCGACGAGCAACTGCGAGGGTACATGAAGGCGATCCTCGCCGACGTGCACGCCCTGGAGCGGATGCTGGACGAGGATCGGTTCGAGACCGGCGTGCGCCGCATCGGCGCCGAGCAGGAGATGTTCCTGATCGATCGCAGCGGCCGCGCCTGGTGCGCCGCCGACGAGATGATGCGCGCGGTCCAGCACAAGCAGTTCACCTACGAACTGGCGCGCTTCAACCTCGAGTGCAACCTCGAGCCGCAGGTGTTCGGCGGCAGCTGCCTGTCGGCGATGGAGACCGAGTTGCACGGGCTGCTCGACCATGCCCGCGCCACGGCCAAGGAACTCGGCGGCGGCATCCTGATGGCGGGCATCCTGCCGACGCTGCGCCGCAGCGACCTGACGCTGGAGTCGATGGTGCAGAACCCGCGCTACCTGGCGCTGAACGACGCACTGGCGCAGCTCCGTGGCGGCGAGTTCCAGTTCCGCATCAAGGGTGTCGACGAGTTCGAGATGACGCACGACAACGTCATGCTCGAGTCGTGCAACGCGAGCTTCCAGGTGCACTTCCAGGTCGGGCCGAAGGAGTTCGCCAAGCTCTACAACGTGGCGCAGGCGATCGCCGCGCCGGTGCTGGCCGCCGCCGTGAACTCGCCGATGCTGCTCGGCCGGCGGCTGTGGCGCGAGACTCGCGTGGCGCTGTTCCAGCAGTCGGTCGACGGCCGCTCGGCGGCGCACCAGGTGCGCGGGCGGCGGCCGCGCGTGAACTTCGGCGACGGCTGGGTCAAGGACTCGGTGCTCGAGATCTTCCGCGAGGACATCGCGCGCTTCCGGCTGCTGCTCGCCACCGACCTCGACGAGGACCCCGAGGCGGTGCTCGACCGCGGCGGCGTGCCGCTGCTGACCGCGCTGCGCCTGCACAACGGCACCGTCTACCGCTGGAACCGGGCCTGCTACGGCATCGGCGGCGGAAAGCCGCACCTGCGCATCGAGGCGCGCGCGCTGCCGGCCGGCCCGAGCGTCGTCGACGAGGTCGCCAACGGCGCGTTCTTCTTCGGGCTGATGGCCGCCGTCAGCAACGAGCTCGACGACGTCGCCAAGGTGATGAAGTTCGACGACGCCAGCGGCAACTTCGTCGCCGCCGCGCGGCTCGGGATGCAGGCCAACCTGACCTGGTTCCACGGCAAGGAGTACGCGGCGCCGACGCTGATCCAGGAGGTGCTGCTGCCGCTGGCGCGCCAGGGGCTGCGCAGCGCCAAGGTGGACGAGGCCGACATCGACCGCTACCTCGGCGTCCTCGAGGAGCGCGTGCGCTGCGGCCGCACCGGCGCACGCTGGGTGCTCGACTCGGTCGCGGCGATGGGCGACAAGGGCACCAAGGACCAGCGCATGGGCGCCCTGGTGCGCGCGATGATCACGCGGCAGGAGTCGCGCGAGCCGGTCTGGAAGTGGGACCTCGCCGACACCGGCGAGTTCGAGGGCTGGCGCGACAGCTACCTGCACGTCGGCCAGTTCATGACCACCGACCTGTTCACGGTGCACCCCGAGGACGTCGTCGACCTCGCCGCCAGCCTGATGGACTGGCGCCACATCCGGCACGTGCCCGTCGAGGACAACGACGGTTGCCTGGTGGGCCTGGTGTCGCACCGCACGCTGCTGCGGCTGGTCGGCCAGGGCATGAAGGGCAAGGACCGCACCCCGGTCGCGGTCAAGGACATCATGAAGCGCGACCCGGTGACCGTGGCGCCGTCGACCACGACCCTCGATGCCATCGAGCTGATGCGCAAGCACAAGGTCGGCAGCCTGCCGGTGGTCGAAGACAGGCGTCTCGTGGGCATCATCACCGAGCGCGATCTGATCCGGGTGGCGGCGATGCTGTTCGAGAAGCACCTGCGGGAGAACCAGGCCGAATGAACACGACGACCGAGACCACCGGCCTGCCGACGTTCCCGCGCGAGCTGGGCACCTGGGACCGCGGGCGCCCCGGGCCGACGCTGTGCGTCCTGGCCGGGATCCACGGCAACGAGCCGGCCGGGGTGCTCGCGGTGCAGCGCGTGCTCGGGCAGCTGCAGGAGCTGGACCTCGCGATCGACGGCCGGGTCGTGGCGCTGTGCGGCAACGTCCAGGCGCTCGGCCAGGGCGTGCGCTTCCTGCAGCGCGACCTCAACCGCGGTTGGCTGCCCGAGAACCTCGCGCGGCTCCAGCGGCCGTCGCCGGCGGGCGAGGTCGGCGAGGATGTCGAGCAGCGCGAGCTGCTGGCGGCGTTCGACAAGGCGGTCGCGACCGCGCAGGGGCCGGTGGTGTTCGTCGACCTGCACAGCAGCTCGGCCGACGGCCCGCCGTTCCTGTGCCTGGCCGACACCATCGACAACCGGCGCGTCGCGCTCAGCACCGGCATCCCGCTGATCCTCGGCATCGAGGAGACCATCGACGGCGCGTCGCTCGAGTGGTGGAGCCAGCGCGGCATCGTCAACTTCGCCGTCGAGGGCGGCCGCCACGAGCACCCCGACACCGTGGCGAACCACGAGGCGGTGCTGTGGGTGCTGCTCGAGCGGCTCGGCATGCTGCAGCCCGGGCAGCTGCCGGCCGGCCAGGTGGACCTGGCCCGACACCGCGCGCACGTCGAGCGCGTCACCAGGGACCAGCCCGCCGTGGTCGAGATCGTCGAGCGCCACGCGATCCAGCCGGTCGACGCGTTCCGCATGAAGCCCGGCTTCCGCAACTTCGACCGCGTCGACCGGGGCCAGGTGCTGGCCACCGACGCGCGCGGCGAGGTGCGCGCGCCGTTCGCCGGCCGCGTCATGCTGCCGCTGTACCAGGCGCAGGGCGACGACGGGTTCTTCCTGGCGCGCGACGTGCGCCCGTTCTGGCTCGGCCTCGCCGCGCTGCTGCGCCGGATGCGCCTCGACGCCGTCGTGCACTGGCTGCCCGGCATCCGCCGCGATCCCCAGGACCCCAACACGATCCTCGTGAACCGCCGCGTCGCGCGCTGGTTCGTCACCGAGGTGTTCCACCTGCTCGGCTTCCGCCGGCAGCGCGCGCGCGGCGCGGTGATGGCGTTCACCCGGCGCTGGTCGCGGCCGGAGAACAAGGGTTTGCTCGGGTAGCGCAGCTGGCTGCGGTGCAAGCAGGCGCGCCGAGCGCGCCTGCGCACCGCGCGCGCGGACGCGGTCCGCGCGCCGGAGGCGACCGACGACAACGGCGTGGGGACGCAACACCCGCGACGAGAGCATCCGCGAGGAAAGGAACGCATCCGCTCCGGGGACGCAGCGGCCGGGCCGGCTGGCACACGCCGCGCCGCGTTCGGCATCCGCCAAGTCACACCAAGGGCGCGTCACGGCGCGTGCGGGCCGGACCGGGCCGCTGCTGCGGCCTCGACGCTTTGGACGGGGTCGCGCTTTGCGCCCCGCAGAGGCGGGGGGCGCAAAGCCGAATACCAGGAGAAGGTGACTCGCGAGAGCTGGCACCGCCGCCCAACTCGCGGCTTCGGCTCGCTCGCATCGCGCGCCGTGCGTCATGTTGCGGTGCAAGCAGGCGCGCGGAGCGCACCTGCGCACCGCGCGCGCGGACGCGGTCCGCGCGCCGGAAGCGACCGACGACAACGGCGCGGGGGCGCAACACCCGCGACGAGTGCATCCGCGAGGCGAGGAGCGCAGCTGCTCCGGGGCGCAGCGGCCGGGCCGGCTGGCACGCGCCGCGCCGCGTTCGGCATCCGCCAAGTCACACCAAGGGCGCGTCACGGCGCGTGCGGGCCGGACCGGGCCGCTGCTGCGGCCTCGACGCTTTGGACGGGGTCGCGCTTTGCGCCCCGCAGAGGCGGGGGGCGCAAAGCCGAATACCAGGAGAAGATGACTCGCGAGAGCTGGCACCGCCGCCCAACTCGCGGCTTCGGCTCGCTCGCATCGCGCGCCGTGGCATCCGCGAGGAGTTCCGCCGCGTGGTGCGGGGTCGGCACGGTGGTGGAGGCGTGTCGGACGAGGGTGGGTTCGGCGGCGTGAGATTCGGGCAGAATGGTGACGCCCCGCGGCGTGGTCCGGGGGATGTGTGATGGTCATGTCCAGCGCGAGTTCGATGTCGGCGGGTGCGGGCCGAGAGGGCGTTGCGGGATCGGCGTCGGTTGGGTCGGCGGCCGCCGAGGGGCTGGCGTCGTTGGTGGAGCGGCATCGGCGGCGCGTTTGGCGCTACCTGCGGGTGCTGGGGGCCGATGCCGGCGCGGCCGACGAACTGCTGCAGGACGTGTTCGTTGTGGCGTGGCGGCGTGGGCTGGAGGAGCGCGGGGGGGCGGCGACGTTCGCCTTCCTGCGGGCCACCGCGCGGCACCTGTGGCTGAAGCACGGGCGGCGGCGCGGACCGGTGCGCGACGTCGAGGAGGCCGATCGGGTGTGGGACGAGGCACATCGAGACGGGTGGGGCGGCGACGACGACGGCTGGCTCGCGGCGCTGCGCGCCTGTGTCGAGCAGCTGCCGCAGAAGAGCCGCGCCCTGGTGGAGGCGCGCTACGGCCGCGAGCTGGGCCGCGCCGAGTTGGCGCGCGAGTTCGGGCTGTCGGCGGCCGGCGCGAAGACGGCGTTGCGTCGGGTGCGCGACGCGTTGCGGGAATGCGTCGAACGCAGGAGGCAGGCATGAGTGCGGCGGCGCAGCTGGCGCGCGATCGGATGATCGAGGCGGGGTTGGCCGAACTGTTCGGCGGACGCGAGGCGCCGGACGTGGCGGCCGCGGTGCAGCAGCGGTTGCGCGACGCGGACCCGCTGGCGCCGCCAAGTCGCTTGCGGCGGCTGGCGGTCGCGGCCGTCGTGCTGTTCGGACTCTGCGTCCTCGCCGCGGTGTTGTGGACGCAAGCGGGTGGGCCCGATCGCGAGCCGGTACCGGAGCCGGTGCAGGAGCCGGAGGCGGCGCCGCTCGAACTCGAGCCGTTGCCGCCCCCGGCGGTCTGGAGTGGGTGGGCCCAGCCAGATTCGATCGATGGCGAGGTCGTGAGTCTGGCGATGACCGTGGACGTGTTCAGCAGAGTTGCGGATCTCGGCCGGCTGCAGCGGCTCCGATCCGTCGACCTGTATCCTGGTTTCGGTGTTCACGGTGAGGCCACTGGCCGGCCGGAGAGCAGTGGAGAGGCCTACGCTGCGCGCCTCGGCCACGTCCTGGTGGAACTGGCGACGTTGCCTCGGCTCGAGCGTGTCGGCATGACGCTCCTCGTCGAGGTGCCGGCCGCGGCTCTCGAGACTCTCACTCCGTCGCCGGCAGTTCGGCAGCTGTGCTTGCGTTTGCAGCGGCCGCTTGCGGCTGCGGATGTCCGGGCGTTGGCGCGGTTCCCGCGGCTGGAGTCTCTGCAGCTGCTCGGCCCAGGTGTGGAGGCGGGCTCGGTCGCCATGCTCGGGTCGCTGCCGCGACTGCGAGAGTTGGAGATCGGCAGCTCCGAGCCACCGAGAATCCCGGAGCGCGCGCTCGTCGGCTCCATGAGGCCGCAGTTCGCGAGCACCGTGGTCGAGCTGCCCAGTCCCGGCCTGACCATCGCGGTCGCGGCCGCGATCGGCGAGCTACCGCACCTCGAGCGGCTCGTGCTGCGGAACTGCGCCGTCGCGCCGGGGGCGTTCGAACGGCTGCCCGACGACCTGCACGGCCTCGGCCTGCGGCGCTGCACGGGCGACCGGGGCCACGGCCTTCGGAGCGATGACCTTCGATCACTGGGGCGTCTGTCGCAGCTGCGATGGTTGTCCGTGGACGTCGAACCCACTGCCGCGGCCGCCATTGCCGACCTCCTGCCGCGGCTGCAACTGCGCGAGTTCCGCTTCCTCGGGCAGCTGCCGCTCCGGGTGCGTGAGACACTGGCGGCCCAGCGCTCACTGCACCGCGTCGTGCTGGCTAGTCCGGCCGCTGACGACATCCCGCCGCTCCTCCGGCTGCCGCACCTGCGGGAACTGCGCCTGGTGAACGCGCTGTTCCCGCCGAGCACCCTGGCCCCCCTGCGCGTCGCCCCTGCCCTCCGCCGCCTCGAACTGCTCGGCGGCACCATCCGTCCGGACGAGGTGCCGCCCCTCGGCCCGAGCATCCGGCTGGTCACCTACTGAAAGGCGCGAGCCCGCACCGCAGCATGCTGGCCAGATCCTGTGCAGCCGGACGACGGCTATTCGTGCTCGAAGCCGTAGAACTCGCGTTTGCCGACCGGCGGACAGAGCTCCGGCGGCAGCAGCATCGTGCGCGCGGCCCAGATCTCGGTGAACACGCGATAGGTGAGCGCGGTCTGGTCGAGGTACGCGACGCCGTCGCTGCCGCCGGTGCCGATGCGGCGGCCGATCACGCGTTCGACCATGCGGGCGTGGCGCTGGCGGAACACCAGCATGCTCTGTTCGCACTCGACCAGCGCGTCGATCACCTGGCCCGGCCAGCTCAGCAGCGGCAGGCTGCGGTGGCTGTCGACGAACAGGATGGCGGCGCGCAGGCGCTTCTTGCGGGCGCGGTCGGGCGCCGGCACGTCGAGGGCCTCGAGGTGGCCGCGCGCGGACTCGAGCTGGGCGCGGTAGCGCTGCGACAGTCGGGCCTCGTCGGCCGGGGTGAGCGCCTGCAGCGAGATCGCGTGGCTGCGCGCCTGTTCGGTCAGTCGCTCGTGGCCCTGGTAGTAGGCGCGCGCGAAGGCGTCGACGACGGCGTCGTCGCCGGCGTCCTGCGGCGTGCTGCCGTCGATCGGGGTGCGCGCGAGCCAGGAGTCGACGGCGTCCTTCAGCGTCGGCACGTCCCGCTCGCGGCGCTCCACGCGCTGCAGCGCCGGCGACGGCGCGCCGCCCGGGCCCTTCAGCGCGTCCTTGAAGCTGTTCTCCCCGCCGAACGCCAGCCGGTCGCCGCCCGACAGACCGAGCAGGATCTCGATCTCGCGCATCTGCGCCGACTGGAAGCCGCTCGCGGGGTGCAGCTTGTCGCGGAACTTCAGGTAGTCCTGCGTCCGCATCGTCTCCATCAGGCCGAAGTGCTGCGCGGCGAGCCCGAAGATCGTCGACACGCGCCGCAGCGCGGCGACCGCGAACGCCAGATCCGACTCCGGCACCGGCACGCGCGCGAACAGGTCGCGCGCCGTCGTCAGCTCGCGCAGCACCAGCTTGAACCACAGCTCGTCGATCTGGTGGATCACGAGGAAGCGGACCTCGTCGTCGCTGAGCTTCCGGTCGTCGCGCTCGACGCCGCCCTGCAGGGCGAGCAGGTCCTCGACGCGGATGTAGTCCCAGTAGCTCAGCGGCGCGGGCTTGTCGCTCATGCGGGCGAGCCTAGCGGCGGCCAGCGCCGTTCTCCACGGCGCGCTGCAGCGCGATCGGCGGCAGCGTCAACCGTGCCGGCAGAGCACCTGTGTCGACTTCGGTTTCGAACGCCAGCAGCCCGCGCGCGCGGACGACGAGACGGAAGCGACCGGGCGGCAGCGACGGGATCGTGAACAGGCCGCGGGTGTCGCTGAACGCCTCGCCGCGCAGCTCCGGGATCGGCATCCGGCCCAGCACGGACGTCGGCGCCGGCGGCAGGTCCTGCCGGCGATCGGTCACACGCACATGTGCGGAGTCGACGGGGCGACCCTCCGGGTCGACGAGCAGCCCGTGCAGCAGCGTGCCGCGCAGCAGCTGCAGCTCGAGCCGAGGGCGCGGCTCGTGCGCCGTGACGCGGACCGGCGGGGACTCCGTCGGCGCGTGGCCCGGCGCCGTGACGCGCACGACGAACTCGCCGACCTGCGCGAACCGCAGCCATGCGCCGGCCGGCGACTGGTCCTCCTGGGTGCAGAACGTGCGGTGCACCGGCGGCCGCGGCGGGCCGCCGCGTCGCGGCTCGAACACCTCGACGGTGGAGGGGCCGGCCGGTCCGCCGTCGGCAGCACGCACGCGCAGCAGCACGCCGATCGGCTGCAGTTCGCAGCGCAGTCGGCCGGGTGGGTCTCCGACCTCGCGCCGGACGGTGCGGTAGCCGGGGGCCGAGACCTCGACGCGGCGATCGCCGCATGGCAGCGGCGGCAGCGCGAAGGCGCCGTTCGGGCCGGTGCGCGCGGTGGCGACCAACGCATCGCCGCCGGCCGTGGCGGTCGCGCGCACCCTGGCACCGGCGATCGGCGCGCCGTCGTCGTCGACCGCGATCCCCAGCAGGGGTGCGCCCGGCCAGAGCCGCAGCTCGCAGTGGACGGTCGGGCCGGTGGCCACGAGCGAATGCGCGGCGTTGCAGTGCGCGTCGTCGGCGGCGAGCACCTGCAGGGTCGTGGCGCTCGGACAGCCGGCCAGCGCGAACTCACCGCGTTCGTCGGTGCGCGTCTGCATGCCGTGCTCGCGACCGGGGGGCGGCGCGTGCGGCGGTGGCGGATTCACCGCGACGCAGCGGACGGGGACGCCCCGGAGCGGCGCGCCGGTCGTCGCCGACAGCACGCGGCCGCGCACCGTGACGCCGGCCGCGAGTCGCAGGTCGCCGAGCGCCGTCGGTCGGTCGGCGGCGGCGCGGATCGGCGCGCGGCGCAGCGACGGCCAGCGGTCGGCGACCACGCGCAGGTCGACCGGCTGCGTGGTCGGCACTGCGAACGCGAACGAACCGTCGCCGGCCGTGCGGCAGCCGGCCAACGGTTCGGGGGTGGCGATGGCGGCTGACTCCCGTTCGGCTCCCGCTGTGCGCAGCCGTTGCAGCATCGCCTGCAGCGGGTCGTCCGCGCGCCACGGCAGCGCCCAGACGGCGGCCCCGGCGACCGGCGCGCCATCGGGGTCGAGCACGCGGCCGGTGACGGACTGGCCGAGCAGGGGCGCGATCTGGATCGCGAGCGCGGCGGCGATCCGCAGTGCGTGAAGCTCGGCCACGCGCGTGCGACGCCGCGCGCGGCCCGCTCTTCCGCCTCAGTTGCTGAGGTTGAAGTTCTGCACGCTCTGCTCCTGGCCAGGCGCGACGACCAGCTGGCGCTCGGTCTCCTTCATCTGCTGGAAGCGGCTGAACACGTCGTCGCCGCCGGCCTCCTTGAAGGCGTGGATCTTGTAGGTGCCGGGCGGCACGCGCGTCAGGAAGCGGTAGGTGCCGTCGCCGTCGGTGATCGCGCTGGCGCTGAACATCGGCGTGACCGGGCGGCCCTCGCTGTCGACCTCGGGGCGGTAGCCGTTGGGCGGGCCGATCATGACCTTGATCTGACCGGCCGGGCGGCCGTTGACGGTGCAGGTGCCCTCGAAGATGGCGCCTTGTTGGAGTTCGACGAAACCCAGGTCGAGCGCCTGACCGTCGGCTTCGAGGCTCACGGCCGGCAGCGTGCGCTCAGACAGCGCGGGATGTCGGACACGGACGCAGTATCGCCCGGGCGTCACGTGATCGAGCGCGAAGCGGCCGTGTTCGTCCGCTGTCGTCCATGGTCGTGTCGGGCTCGGGTTCCTGCTGCAGATGAACACGAGTGGACCAACGGACGGCGGCTCGACCACATCGATGGTCGCCGCCGGCACCGGGTTGCCGTGCGAATCGACGATCGTCCCCGTGACGCGCACGCCGCGACCGAGCGTCACCGTCAGGACCAGGCCATCGGCGTCGATGCGGAACGACGAACAGGTCATGGCGCCGCGGTCGGAGTGGATGCGCAACGCGTACTCTCCGGGGGGGAGCGGAGGCAGCTCCGCCAGCAACCTGCCGGCGACGGGTCGGGTGGTCCTCTCCACGCCGAAGTGCGACCGAACGCGGCTCGGCTGCGTCGGCCATACGTCGACCGTGAACCGTTCGACCGGCCGCCCCGCAGGGTCCAACACGCTCAGCCAGGCGGTGACCCGGGTGTCGTCCTGGGCGCCGAGGCCCGCGATCAGCACCGGGGCGAGCGCGACGGCGATCCGCAGTGCGCGAAGCTCGGCCACGCGCGTGCGACGCCGCGCGCGGCCCGCTCTTCCGCCTCAGTTGCTGAGGTTGAAGTTCTGCACGCTCTGCTCCTGGCCCGGCGCGATGACCAGCTGGCGCTCGGTCTCCTTCATCTGCTTGAAGCGGCCGAACACGTCGTCGCCGCCGGCCTCCTTGAAGGCGTGGATCTTGTAGGTGCCGGGCGGCACGCGCTTCAGGAAGCGGTAGATGCCGTCGCCGTTGGTGATCGCGCTGGCGCTGAACATCGGCGTGACCGGGCGACCTTCGGCGTCCACGTCGGGGCGGTAGCCGTTGGGCGGGCCGATCATGACCTTGATCTGGCCGGACGGGCGGCCGTTGACGGTGCAGGTGCCCTCGATGATGGCGCCGCGGCGCAGCTGGATGGTGCCGACGTCGCGCATCTCGCCGTCGCTCTCGAGCTTGATGTCGAGCGTGGTCGACTCGCAGAAGTCGGGGTGCGACACGCGCACCATGTAGTCCGCGAACGCCAGCCGGTTCAGCACGAAGCGGCCGCCGCCGTCGGTCTGCACCGACTTGCTGGTGTGCTTGTCGGGCAGGAAGCTGCGGAACATCTCGAAGAAGCCGGTGTCGATCGCGAGGCCGCCGTTCATGTCGGTGGCGACGGTGGCGCCCGGCACGGGCGAGCCGCGGTCGTCGACGATGATGCCGGTGATGCTGGCGCCGTTGGTCAGGCGCACCTCGACCGAGGGCGCGTTCTCGGAGCCGTCCATCGTGAACGGCGGCGACAGCGTCTTGGCGTGCTCGTTGTCGATGATCTGGAACACGAACTCGCCGTTCGGGACGTTGCGGATCTGCGCGTAGTCGCCCTTGTAGTCGCCCGGCGTGACGCGGCGGTCGCGGAACTCCGGCACCTTGCCGATGCTGCCCGGGTTGTTCGGGAAGTAGCGCTTGAGGCCGACGGTGTAGTTGCGGATCGGCGTGCCGCGCGCGCTGAGCACGCGCAGGTTCACCAGGCCACGCTGCTCGAGGACGATGGTCACCTCCTCGTTGCCGGCGAACACCGGCTTCTCGATCACGTCCTCGAAGTTGGGCGCGGACACCGCCAGCTGGTAGGGGCCCGGGCGCATCATCGGCAGCCGGAAGCGCCCGTCGTTGGCGGAGGCCGCGGTGGCGGTCTGCGGCAGCTTGGCGCTCTGTGCCGTCGCGTTGATGGTGGCGCCGCCGATCGGCTTGCCGCTCTTGTCGACGACCACGCCGGCGATCGGCTGGCCGCGCGCGAGCTCGATCGTGAACTCGTTGACCTGGTCCGGCTTGATCTGCAGGTTGGTCTTCTCGGAGTAGGCGTACTCGGCGGCCTCGGCGCCGAGCGTGACGACGCCCTCGCGCGGCGCGTTGGTGTAGCGGAAGAAGCCGGTGTTGTCGGTCTCGGTGCGCAGGCCGCGCTCGCGGCCCGGCGTCGGCAGCATCTGGTGGTTGAGCCCCGGCATCGTCAGGAAGACGTGTGCGCCGGCGATCGGGAAGTTGCCGGTCTCGTCGAGCACGCGGCCCTGCACGATGCCGCCGACCTCGAGCACCAGGTCGCCGGTGTCGTACCAGTCGAGGTCGCGCACCACGATCGACTTGTGGTGCAGCTCGGGGTACTCCGCGGTGATCACGCGCAGGTCGTACTTCTGGCCGCGCTCGGCGACGCCGATGCGGAACGTGCCGTCGGTCTCGGTGCGGACCTGGGCGACCGGCTCGATCTTCTGCCGCATCTTGTTGGCGAGGTAGATCTTCAGCGGATCGGCCTGGGTGCTCTGCAGCAGGAACACGTCGACGCTCGCGGCGGGGACGCCGTTCGGCTGCAGCACGCGGCCGACGATGCCCTGCTCGGCGTCCGCGACGCTGCCGGCCGTCGGGTCGACCACCGTGCGCTCGGGCGGCGTCTCCACCGGGGTGCGGTCGGGCTGGGCCACTGCCGGCTCGATCGGCGGGGGCTCGACCGGCGGCGCCACCGGGGTGGAGGGCGTGTCCGAAGGCAGGGCCACGTCCTGATGGCCGGACTGCAGCAGCCAGACGCCGAGGCCGAGGCCCAGGAGCACGAGGACGGGGAGCAGGATCTTCAGCGGGTTCAAGGCAACCTCGGTCTTGTGACGGGCCGTGGCGGTGGGGCCTTCGGACGGGTGCGGATCAGTGGTTCGTGGTGAGGCGCAGCTGCGGGACGACCAGGTCCTGTCCGGCCAGGACCGTGACCTTCACTGCGGACTGCTGCATCTGCGCCATGTTCTGGAGAGCCTCTGCCGCCGGGTCGTTGCCGGTGTGCAGGAACCCGCGGAGGTCGTAGACCCCCGGCGGGATCCGCCGTGGCAGCTCGAAGCTCCCGTCGTTGTTCGTAACCGCTTCGACGCGGACCACGGTAGTTTCGTCCACGCTTTTCACGGGCGGCGGCAGGGTGCCGTCGGACGGCACGGCCTCCGGGGTGAGCACCACGCGCACCTGCGGCGCGGGGGCGCCGTCGACGAGGGCGGTTCCGCGCACCGCGGCGCCGCGGACCAGGCGGATCGGTGGCACCTCGCGGCGGCCGTCGCCGTCGACGGCGAGGTCCCGCACCGTGTGCCGGCAGTAGTCGGGGTGGTCGATCTGCAGCTGGTACGGCGCGTGCGCCAGGCCCCGCAGCTCGAAGTGCCCGTTGGCATCGGTGTCCGCGGTCGCGCGGGTGATCCGGTCGGGCGTCAGGCTGTGCAGCATCTTCCAGACCGGGTTCTCCTCGGCCGCGCCGTCCGGCTGCGTGGTGATCCGCGCGCCGCGCACCGGCTCGCCGGCCGGGCCGGCGACGGTGCCGTGCAGGGCGCCGCCGCGGACCAGCGTCACCTCCACGCGCGCCGGCGGCTCGCCGGGCGCGACCACCCACGGCGCCGACAGCGTCGACGCGTGCCCGTCGGCGTACACCTGGAACACGTAGGTCCCGGGGTCGAGGCCCGTCACGGTCGTCGCGTCGGTGCCAGGCTGCAGCTGCACGACCCGCTCGGGGACGTCGCGCACCGCGGCGGTGTGGCCGCCCTCGGCGTACCAGCGGCGCACCGCGAGGCGGTAGCGGTGCACCAGTTGGCCGCTCGCGGCGAACACGACCACGGACGCCCGGCCGCGCGGCACCAGATCGACGAGCAGGTCCTGTGTGCCGGCGGCCACGCCGTCGAGGTCGTGCGGCTGGAACCCGTCGGCGGTGATCTTCAGCAGGTGCGGGCCCTCGCGCAGGCCGTGCACGAAGAACCGGCCGTCGCTGCCGACGACGCCGCGGAACGCGGGCTCCGCGTTCTTCGCGTAGGCGATGACCTGGGCCGCGGCGACGGGACCGTCCGGGCCGCGCAGCGCGCCCTGGAGCGACAGCCCGCGCGGCAGCTCGAAGTCGCGGACGATCGGCGCGCCGTCGGTGAGCTCGAGCTCCGAGTGGATCTGGCGGCCGAAGCCGGGCGCCTGGGCCAGCAACCGGAACAGGCCGGTGCGCGGCGCGTGCCGCAGCGCGTAGCGGCCGTCGGCGCCGACGGTCGCGCTGCGCCGCTGCTGCCAGCCGTCGCTCTGCCCGACGCCGAGGTCGAGGAACGGATTGCCGGTCTCGAGCCAGACCGTCGCCTGCGGCACCGGCAGGTCGGTGCCGGCGACGGTGACGCGGCCGGTGATGGTGGTGCCCGGGTGCAGCACCACGTCGCCGAGGTCGAGCCATTCGCCGGGGTGCACGCGCAGCTGGCCCACGCGTTCGCCGGCGAACCCGTCGGCGAGGATGTTCAGGTCGTGGTCGCGATCGCCGGCCGCCGTGGTGCCCAGCGCGAAGGTGCCGTCGGCACCGCTGATGCCGGTCGCGGTCGCCAGCCGCGGCATGTCCTGGGCGATGCTCAGGAAGTGCCCGATCGGGTCGTTCTGGTGGCTCTCGAACAGCGCC
Source organism: Planctomycetota bacterium (assembly GCA_050245995.1). Taxonomy (GTDB): domain Bacteria; phylum Planctomycetota; class UBA1135; order UBA1135; family UBA2386; genus JBFWWV01. Next base: position 214,804 of record JBFWWV010000007.1, read on the forward strand.
ACGTGGGCGCCCGCGATCGGTCCGCCGTGCGCGTCGACCACGCGGCCGTGCACCCCTTGCGCCGCGTCGGCGAGGGCGCTCGTCGGCTCCGCCGGCTTGCGGTCGGCGCCGACGTCGATGCGGGGGGGCATGGCACCGGTCGGCGCCGAGGCGGGCGCCTGCGCCGGCGGCGTCTGCTCGGGAGTGGCGGCGGCCGGCTGCGGCGTCGGTCCGCCGTCGGGTCGCAGCGACGGCCCCGCGCATTGCTGCCACGCCAGACCGCCGGCGGCGAGCGCGCAGACCAACAGCAACAACAGCAGAGGCGAACGTCTCATCGCGGGCGCGGAAGCGGGTGTGGCTCCCCGGTCGGGAGGCAAGGACGGGCGGTGCGGCGAAGATCTTCACCACTGTTGGGGAATCTGCAAAACGGTCAACCGCCCGCCGCGCGGATTCGCGCGCGGATTCTTCGCGATGGCGCGACTTTGATTGTCCGTTCACTGGGCTCCAGGTCGTAAGGGCGGGCAATGTCCTGCGCGCTCCATGCCGGCGTGTCCGATTGCTCCGATGCCGAAGGTCCGACCGCCGACTGGCCGTCGGCGAGCCGACGCCGTGCGTCGGTTCGCCAACGCGGCGTACTCGGCTGGCTGCGCGCGTGGTCGGGCGCCGGCGCCGCGCTCGTCTGCGCCGCGGTGGCCCTGACGCCGACGGTCCGCGCGCAGGGCGCGAGCGTCGAACTGCTGGGCGCGCATTGCGGCGGTGGGCTCGGCCTGCCGCCGTCCCTCGGCGTGTCCGAGCCGCTGCGCGTCGGCGGCACCGCGACGCTGATGGCCCGCAACCTCGGCGCGCCGAGCAGCGGCTTCCTGTTGACCGGCTGGGCCAGCGACCGGTGGAACAGCCTGCCGCTGCCGTGGTCGCTGTCGTCGGTCGGCATGGTCGGCTGCGACCTGCGCGTTCGCCCCGATGACATCGAGCCGTTCTGGTCACCGAACAGCTATGCGCAATGGCCGCTGGCGGTGCCCAATCTGCCGTCGCTGCAGGGACTGCACTACTACGCGCAGGTCCTGTTCCAGGACCCCGGCGCGAACCCGGCCGGCTTCGGCGCGACCCCGGGGTTGGGGATGCGGATCGAGCCGCCGTTCGCGGTCACCTCGCTGCAGTCGCAGGTGACCAAGGACGGCATCACGTTCGTGTTCGCGCAGCCGACCCGGGTCGGCCGCTTCGTCAACGGCGACTGGTTCACGGTCGGGCCGGCGCGCATCGTCGACATGCTGCCGCGCGCGACCAACCTGGCCGGCCGCGACCTGCACGGCGCGATGGTCGACCCCGCGGCCTCGGTGCTGGCGCAGGGCTTCGACACCCACCTCTACGGCGCCGCGAACGCGCAGCACTACCAGGCCGGGCTCAACAGGGCGCTCGGCGTGTCGGCTCAGACGCCGCTCGTCCTGATGCCCGGGCACTCCCTGGTCAAGGTCGAGAGCTGGCCCGTTCCGCCCGGCGTGGCGGTGCTGCGGCGCGCCGCGGTGCTGATCGCGCTGCACGAGGCGCCGGTCGAGGGGGCGTTCCGCCCGCCGTACGCCGGAACCGACCACGAGGTGCGGTTCCACGCCGGCATGGTGCGGTGGGAGCGCCTGCGCACGCTGGCGCCCGCGGCCGGCATGCCGCTGCCGGCCGACGTCCTGGCGCAGCTGCGCGGCCTGTGGCTCGACCACTGCCCGAGCTGGGTCGGCCGGCTGATGCACCCGACCGAGAACATGCCCGACTACGGCCGCGACCTGGCGTCGCTGCTGGGCGAGGCCGCGCTGATGGCCAACTGCGCGATCCCCGCGGGCGAGCGCCGCGAGCTGATCCTGCACCTGATCCAGAAGGGCATCGACAACCACGGCGCCCTGCGTGCCGGCGGTCGCTGGCCCGGCCTCGGCGGCCACGGCTCCGGCCGCAAGCTGCCGATCCTGTTCGCCGGTCAGCTGCTGGACGACGCCGGCATGCTGTCGATCGGCGCGACGCATCGGTCCGAGCGGCGGCTCGACGGCACGTTCTCGGCCTACTTCGGCGAGGACTGCCAGACCTTCGTCGTGCAGCAGACCGCGCCCGGCGTGGTCAACTGGGGCCACGGCGGCTACACGCTGGCGGACGTGGGCACGGCCGACTGGGGCTTCTCGCACGTCGACTCGCCGCAGAACGACGCGGCCGCCTGGAACGGCAGCTCGTACCGGGTGTGCTGCACCGTCAACGCCTGGCTCGGCCACGTGCTGACGGCGCGGATGATGGGGCTGGTCGGCGCCTGGAACCACCAGGTGCTGTTCGACTACACCGACCGCTACATGGCGATCGAGACGGTGGGCTGGCATCGCGCCTGGTCGCCGTGGGTCGACGCGATGTGGGTCCGCTACCGCAGCCAGTACTGAAGCCAGTACGGAAGCCAGTACTGACGCTACCGGTCGCCCGGTCCGCGGCTCAGCCGCCGACGTCCTCGCCCGCGCCCGCCTCGACGGCCCGGCGCGCGGCGTCCAGCGCTTGCAGGTCCAGCGCCGCCTGGTCGCCCGGACACGGGAAGTCGTCGTAGTCGTCGATCCAGCGCGCGAACCGGCCGTGCAGCTCGAAGCGCGCCGCCGCCGGTTCGGGCCCGTCGAGCCGCGGCACCAGCACGTCCACGTGCGGGGTCGGGTAGGTCAGCACCTCGCCGTTCCAGGCCTTGCGCCCGCGCAGCCAGATGCGGTCGGCGGCGATGCGCACGGCGCCGTCGGTGCCGTGCACCGCCAGCGCCCAGCCGTCGCACAGGTGGCTCGCGGCGATCGTGCAGACGATGCCGCCGCGCAGCACCAGCGCCGCGGCCGCGCCGTCCTGCGGCAGCCGCGTGAAGCCGCTGGTGGCGAGCGCGGTCGCCCGCAGCGGGGAGCGTTCGGTCAGCCACACCACCAGGTGCAGCGCCTCGGCCGCGAGCTGCAGCAGCGCGCCGGAGCCGGCGCGCGCGGGGTCGCGCAGCCAGTGGTCGGGGCCGGGCGGCGTGCGCAGCACGGCGTCCTCGCCGACCATCGCCGTCACCAGCACCGGCGCGCCGAGCCAGTCGCCGGCGATCATGCGGCGGATCTCGTCCATCACCGGCGCCGCCTGCGCCGGCACCACCACGCCGAGCTTCACCCCGGCCTGCTCGCAGAGCTCGACCATGCGGGCGGCGGTGGCGGCGTCGGGCGCGATCGGCGCGTGCACGCAGCAGTGGGCGCCCTGCGCCGCGGCCTCGGTCACCTGCGCCAGCCGGTCGCCGCACGGCCCCGTCAGCACGACGAAGTCCACGCCGGTCGCCAGCAGCGCCTGGAAGTCGGTCGAGCGCGCGGCGATGCCGGTGCGGTCGCCGAGCGCCGCCAGCGCCGCCGGGTCCGGATCGTGCAGCGCGACGACGTCGCAGTAGTCGTGCGTGCGGACGGCCTGCACGACCTCTGCGCCGCGGCGACCGCAGCCGGACAGTCCGACCCGGAGGGTGTTCACGATGAGGGCGGTTCTACTGGGGTGAGCGGAGCAGGTCCAACTGTGCGTGCAGCGCGCACAGCGCCGCCTCGGTGCGCAGCGGGTGGCCCGACAGACGCACCGGCAGGAAGCCCGCGTCCGCCAGTCGGGCAACCTCGTAGGGCAGGAAGCCGCCCTCGGGGCCCAGCGCCACCGCGAACGGCGCCCCGCGTCCCGGCGCCAGCGCGTGAGTCGGCACCGCCGCCGTCGGGTGGGCACAGAACCGGTGTGCCGGCAGCGGCAGGTGCGGCAGCACGTCCTCGACGAACGGCCGGAACCGCCGGAACAGCTGCAGCCGCGGCCGCGCCGTGCGGCGCGCCTGCTCGAGGCCGAGGCGCAGGTGCAGGTCGACGACGTCGGGCCGCAGCGCGCTGCTGTCGAGCCAGCTCTTGTCGACGCGCCAACTGCGGAACAGCACCAGCTCCGCGAACCCCAGCGCCGCCGCGTACTCGAGCACGCGCAGCAGCACCTTCGGCCGCGGCACCGCCAGCAGCAGGACGTCGCGTGCCGGCGGCGGCGGCGTCCGGCAGTCGACCCGCACCTGCACTGCGTCGCCATCGAGCGCCACGACCTCGGCGGTGCCGATCGGGCCGTCCAGGATGCCGGCCTGCAGGCTGCGCCCGACCTCGACGCGCAGCACCTGCCGCAGGTGGACGGCGCGCCGGCCGGTCAGCGTGGCGCGGCCGTCGGCGCCGACCTCGTCGGGGTCCAGCAGCAGCAGGTTCACGGCGGCCATGCTCGCCGGCGCCGCGGGGCGGCGGAAGGGGCAGCTCGGATCGGATCGCCGGCGCCGTTCCCCGGCGCCGCCGCGTATCGTCGCCGTCGATGCGATCGCCCACCCAACACGTCACCCGCTGCGTCGTCGCCGGCATCGTCGCCCTGCTGCCGCTCGGCGGCGCCGCGTTCACCTTCGTCTGGCTCGAGGGCGCGCTGAGTTCGGGCGGGCTGCGCGAGCAGCCGTTCTACTTCCCGGGGCTCGGGCTGCTGCTGGCGGTGGCCTGCGTGTACCTGTGCGGCCTCCTGGTGACGACGTTCCTCGGGCGCTGGCTGTGGCGCAGCGTCGACCGCATGCTCGAGCGGCTGCCGATGCTGGGGATGTTCTACCAGAGCCTCAAGGAGGTGCTGGGCTACGACACGGCCAGGGAGCGGTTCTTCCAGGGGGTGGTCCTGGTGGACCTCGACGGCGCCGATCAGCTCGGCCTCGTCACCGGCCAGTGCCGGCTCGAGGGGGAGGAACGCGCCCTGGTGTTCGTGCCGGGCTCGCCCAACCCGGCCAGCGGTCGCCTGCTGTTCGTGCCGCCCCGTGAGCTGCGCCGCGCGCCGCTGCGGGTGGCGGCTGCGCTGCGCACGCTGGTCGCGATGGGCAAGGCCGGGCTCGACGACGGCCCGGCTGCGGCGCCGCCGCCCGGCGCCGGCCCGCAGCCCACCGGCGCCTGAGCTGCCCGCACGCGGGTCTTCCCGCGCGCGCCGGCCCGCCCGTCGCCGCGCTCGCCGTCGCGAAACGCGACACGCCGCAGCGGCGGCGCGGCCGGCGGCGGGGTCGACGGCGCGGTCCGTCCCAGAACCGACCGCCGCGCTCAATCCGCCCCCCGTGCGCGACCGATACCGCATCGTCGGGGATCCGGTCGGGTCCCTCGTACGGAGGTAATCGCGCATGGTGTCGATGGAAGAGCTGCTGACCCTGATGGTCCAGCGTGGCGGATCCGACTTGCATCTCTCCGTCGGCTCGCCGCCGAAGATCCGCATCGACGGTCGTCTCGTCGACACCGAGTACGAGCCGCTGCAGCCGGAGGTGGCCAAGAAGCTGGTCTATTCCGTGCTCGGTCCCGACCAGGTCGCGAAGTTCGAGAAGAACCTCGAGATCGACTTCTCCTTCGGCGTCGCCAACATGGGGCGCTTCCGTACCAACGCGTTCCTGCAGCGCGGCACGGTGGCGGCGGTGATGCGCGTCATCCCGTTCGAGGTGTTCGACTTCCAGACCATCGGCCTGCCGGCCAAGGTCTGCGAGTGGGTATGCAACCTGCCGCGCGGCCTGGTGCTGTGCACCGGCTCCACCGGCTCGGGCAAGTCGACCACGCTGGCCTCGATGATGAACTACATCAACGAGTCGCGGCAGAACCACATCGTCACGATCGAGGACCCGATCGAGTTCCTCCATCGCAACAAGCAGTGCCTCGTCAACCAGCGCGAGGTCGGCGGCGACACGCACGGCTTCGAGAAGGCGCTGAAGTCGGTGCTGCGCCAGGACCCGGACATCGTGCTGGTGGGCGAGATGCGCGACCTGGAGACCATCGAGGCGGCGCTCACACTGGCCGAGACCGGTCACCTGACGTTCGCGACGCTGCACACGTCCGACGTGACGCAGACCGTCAACCGCATCGTCGACGTGTTCCCTGCGCACCAGCAGCAGCAGATCCGGACGATGCTGTCGTTCACGCTGCAGGCCGTGGTCTGCCAGCAGCTGGTGCCGCGCGCGACCGGCAAGGGCCGCGCGCTGGCCGCCGAGATCATGATCTGCAACCCCGCCATCCGCGCGCTGATCCGCGACAACAAGGCGCACCAGATCATGTCGATCATCCAGACCGGCGGTTCGATCGGGATGAAGACGATGAACCAGTCGCTGTTCGAGCTCTATCGCGCCGGCACCATCGGCTACGACGAGGCGATCGAGCACTGCCACGACGAGGCCGACTTCGCGCGCCTCATGGAGCGCGCCGGTTCCGCCTCGGGCGGCCGGCGCATGTCGCGGTGAGCCGCAGCACACGCAATCGCAGGGCGAGGTAGTTCATGGTCGCGATGAGTTCGACGTTCGGCAAGAAGCTGCGCGGGATCCTCGAGAAGGTCGGCAAGCTCGACGCCGCCACCGGGGACGCGCTGCTGGCCGAAGCCAGCTCGCAGCGGCGCCCGTTCACCGAGATCCTGGTCAAGAAGGGCATCGCGACCGAGCAGGAGCTGATCGCCCTGATCGCCAAGGCCGCCAACATCCCGCCGATCGACCTCAGCAAGCTGACGGTCAACAAGGAGGTGATCGAGGCGGTGCCGCGCGACGTGGCCAAGGACTACGTGATCTTCCCGATCGACCGGATCGGCAACATCATCACGGTCGCGATCGCCAACCCGTTCGACATCCTCAAGCTCGACGACATCCGCATCATCACCGGTTGTCAGCTGCGGCCGGTGGTCAGCACCGCCGAGGAGATCGAGAAGATCCTCGACCGCGCCTACCAGTCCGACAAGGACTCGGTCGGCGACATCCTGCAGTCGTTCGACGACGGCGACCTCGAGCTGCGCGAGTCGGGCGGTGACGACGAGACCGCCGACATGTCGGAGATCTCCGACGAGGAGTCGCCGGTCGTCAAGCTGGTCAACAAGATCATCCTCGACGCCTGCAACCAGGGCGCGAGCGACATCCACATCGAGCCGTTCGAGAAGAAGGTGATCGTCCGCTACCGCAAGGACGGCTGCCTCAGCGAGGCGATGACGCTGCCCAAGCGGATGCAGAACAACGTCACCTCGCGCATCAAGATCATGTCCAAGCTGGACATCGCCGAGAAGCGCAAGCCGCAGGACGGCAAGTGCCAGATGCGCATCGGCAACAAGGTGATCGACTTCCGTATCTCGATCCTGCCGGTGGTCTGGGGCGAGAAGACCGTCTTCCGTATCCTCGACTCCAGCAACCTCGCGCTCGACATCAAGTCGCTCGGCTTCGAGAAGCAGTCGATGGAGGACTACCTGTGGGCCTGCGCGCAGCCCTACGGGATGATCCTCGTCACCGGTCCGACCGGCTCCGGCAAGTCGACCACGCTGTACTCGGCGGTGCGTCACATCGCCGAACCGGACATCAACCTGGTGACGGTCGAGGACCCGGTCGAGTACACCATCGAGGGCATCAACCAGGTGCCGGTCAATCCCAAGGGCGGGTTGACGTTCGCGGCGGCGCTGCGCTCGATCCTGCGTCAGGACCCGGACGTCGTGTTGCTGGGCGAGATCCGCGACCAGGAGACGCTCGAGATCGCGGTCAAGGCCGCGCTCACCGGCCACCTGGTGCTGAGCACGCTGCACACCAACGACGCGCCGTCGACGATCACGCGCATGATCGACATGGGCATGGACCCCTTCATGGTGGCCAGCTCGTCGCTGCTGATCTGCGCGCAGCGCCTCGGTCGCAAGCTGTGCGCGCACTGCAAGCAGAAGATCGACGTGCCGAAGGACGCGCTGCTGCGCCTCGGCTTCATCGAGGAGGACTTCAAGGAGCCGATGGAGCTGTACAAGCCGGTCGGCTGCCCGCGGTGCAACGGCGGCTACAAGGGCCGCTTCGCGCTGCTGGAGACGATGCGCATGAGCGACCAGATCAAGCGCATGGTGGTGGAGCGCGCGCACATCGCCGACATCAAGAAGGTCGCGCTGACCGAGGGCATGTTGACGCTGCGCCGCTGCGGCCTGCTCAACGCCTCGCGCGGCAAGACCAGCCTCGAGGAAGTCGAGTCCGTGACGATGGCCGACTAGGCGGACGCCGCCGCGGCCGGGCGCCGCGCGGCACCAGGGAACTACCGAGAAGGACGACGGGATCATGGCAAGCACGTTCAAGTTCGAAGCCCGCGACGCGACGGGTCGCACGGTTCGCGGCACGCTCACGGCGGATTCGCAGACCGACGTCATCGCCGACCTGCGGCGTCGCAACCTGACGCCGGTCGACATCAGCAAGGGCTCAGGCGGCCTGTTCGGCGGCGGCGGCAAGACCAAGGGGTCGCCCGGCAAGCGCGGCGCCGGCGTCAAGCGGGCCTCGTGCCGCAAGGGCGAGCTCGAGGTGTTCACGCGGCAGCTGTCGACGATGCTGTCGGCGGGCATCCCGATGCTCGAGGCGCTGGAGATCCTGGCCGACCAGGCCGAGTCGCCCGGGTTCGCCTACTGCCTCGATCGGGTCGTCGACGACATCCGCTCCGGCTCGGACCTGTCGAAGGCGATGGAGCCGCACAAGAAGGTGTTCTCGCACATCTACGTCAGCATGATGCGCGCCGGCGAGGTGTCGGGTCAGCTCGACATCATCCTGACGCGCCTCGCCGAGTACCTGGAGGCGTCCGCGCACCTGCGCTCGGAGATCAAGTCGGCGATGACCTATCCGGTCATCTCGCTGGTCCTGGTGTTCGGCATCGCCAGCTTCCTGATGATCGGCATCGTGCCGTCGTTCAAGCCGGTGTTCGAGTCGCTCGACGTCGAGCTGCCGGGACTGACGGTGATGATCATGGACGTGGCCTTCTTCATGAAGGACTACTGGTACCTGATCTTCGGCATGCTCGCGGCCGCGATCGTCGGCCTGAAGCTGTTCGTCCAGACGCCGAAGGGCGCGTTGATCAAGGACATGGTGATCCTCAAGGTCCCCGTGTTCGGCGTGCTGTTCAAGAAGGTGTCGCTGTCGCGCTTCGCGCGCACGTTCTCGACGCTGGTGAAGTCCGGCGTGCCGATCCTCGGCGCGATGGAGATCGTGTCCGACACGTCGGGCAACCTGGTGATCTCCGGCATCGTCGACCAGGCGCGCGACAGCGTGCGCAACGGCGACAGCCTGTCGGAGCCGTTCAGCCGCTCGAACGTGTTCCCGCCGATGGTCACCAAGATGATGGCGATCGGCGAGCGCTCGGGCGCGCTCGACGCGCTGCTCGAGAAGATCGCCGAGTTCTACGACCAGCAGGTCGAGGCCGAGGTCAAGGGCCTCACGTCGATGATCGAGCCGATCATGATCGCCGTCATGGGTGTGATCGTCGGCGGCATCGTGCTCGCGGTGTTCCTGCCGATCTTCAAGCTGCAGGAGAAGCTCGCCGGCTAGGCGGGGGGTACCGATGCGCGAGACCACGCGACGGGCGCTGCTCTACGGCGGTGCGACTCCGCTGCTGGCGGCGATGGTGTGGGCCGGCTTCGTCTACGAGGCCGAGCCCGACCTGGACACGCTGCTCGGCGCCGCCAACGTGCAGATGCGGCTGGCGTACGGGATGCCGGAGCGGGACCGCGACGGCCGGCCGGTGCCGGCCCGACTCGAGCTGATCGAGTCGGCGGCGCGGAACCTGGCCCGCGCCCGGCTGCAGGCGCCGGAGTCGCCGATCCTGGCCGAGTTCGACGGCTTCCTGTGCCAGCTCCAGGGCGAGCCGCGCACCGCGGCGGCGCACTACCGCCGCGCGCGCGAGCTGCCGGACTGCGGTCCGGAGCAGCACGACGTGCTGGTGTTCAACGAGGCGCGGATGCTGCGCGCCGCCGGCGCACCCAAGGAGGCGCTCGCGGTGTTCGAGGCGCAGCACCGGACCCTGGCGCCGGCGCTGTCGGAGCAGTGCTGCATCGAGCGCGCGGAGCTGTTGCATCAGCTCGGGCGCGACGACGAGGCGCTGCCGCTGCTGCAGCAGGCCGCGGCCGGCGAGCAGCCGATGGCATGGATGCAGGCCGGCGTACTGTTCGCTCGCATGGGCGATCCGGTGCGCGCCGACGCGATTCTCGGCAGGGCCGCCGAGGCCGTCCCGATCGCGGACTATCACCGCGCCCACCTCAAGTTGGTGGCGGGCGACGTCGATACCTGCCTCCGGTTGCTTGGACGCGCCGCTGCGGCGGTGCCTGCCGAGGTGAGGCGGATGGTCCGCGAGGACGCGTCCGCCTGGCAGGCGCTCGACGGGGATGCGCGGTTCAGGGAACTGGTCGAGCCGACGTCGGCGACCCCGGGTCGCTGATCGCCGGCGCGATCGGAAGGGAGAGTCACCAGGAGGCATGTCGCCTCCGCATTCACAAACAGGGCTGTAGGGAAACATGCACAAGCGCGAACAGGGCTTCACGCTCATCGAGCTGATGATCGTGGTTGCGATCATCGCCATCATCGCTTCCATCGCGATTCCGAACCTCCTCAGTGCGCGTCTGAACGCCAATGAGTCGGCCGCCATCGCGACGCTGAAGAACATCTCGTCCGCTCAGGCCCAGTGCCAGGCGTCGGGCGTGATCGACACCAACAACAACGGCGCCGGCGAGTACGGTTTCTTCGCCGAGCTGTCGGGCTCCGTGGACGTGCGCACCTCCGGGCAGCGCATCAGCCCGCCGGTGCTGAGCAACGCGTTCGGCAACGTCGTCGCCCAGGGCGAGACGGGCCCGGGCGGCGGCGAGGGCGGCGCGGTGGTCCGCTCGGGTTACATCTTCCAGATGTACCTGCCGGACTCGGGCGGCGTGGGCTGCAGCGAGGACGACGCCGGTGGCGACGTTGACGGCGGCACGCCGATCGACGCGGCCCAGTCGGAAGTGCTGTGGTGCTGCTACGCGTGGCCGAGCTCGCGCGGCAACAGCGGCAAGCGCACGTTCTTCATCAACCAGGGCGGTGACGTCCTGGCGTCGAAGAACCTGACGACCGCCTACAACGGCACGACGGCGCGCCCGACCTACGACGCCGCCTACGTCGGCACCGGCACCGTGAGCATGGCCGCCCAGGTGGCCGCGAACACGACCGCCGTCGACGGCGAGATCTGGGTCGTGGTGAACTGATCCGGCTCGCCGGATCGATCACCTGATCGGATGCACGGAGGGCTGCGCTTCCCGCTCGGGAGGCGCAGCCCTCCTGCACGTAGTGGCACCCGATCCGCGCCAACAGGCTGCGGCCAAAGGGCTCCCAACGCGTGCCCGATGGTCGTGCGCGAGACTGTCTCCCGAATCGTTGGCTCTACCGGAGTAGAGTCTCTAGCCCAGCAGTAGCGATAATCACGGGGTCGAAATCGGCATACTGCCCAACAATTGTCGCGCCCAACAGCACTGGGTCAACGGGCAATGAGAAAGTCGTCTGTGCAACTCCCGTTGTGCTGACAGGTACGAGCCGGGAATCCGCGGTTGCAGCGAACACATTGAAGTGAAAGACCACCGTAGGCTGGGCGCCGCTACCCGGGAGACCTGACTGCGTCGCGGGATCCAGCGGGTCGGACCGCACTGACGCGCCGGCTGGGCCAACTACGAATGTGAATATCACAAAACGCGTGCTTTGCGTGCTGGGGGATGGAATCGCACCGGTCATCTCATAAGTAATCGACTGGCCCTGAATCGGGACGCCAATTCCATCAATCACTGGAGATGTCATGGAGGTTGGGTACTGATTCGCACCGCACTCCTGAGGAAGCGGGCCGGAGGGATCGAAGCAAGACTCGAAGTTGCGGAATCCAACCACCTGCGAGTGTGCGGTAAGGAAGGCCGCCGACGGTTGAAAACGAGTTTCCCAAACACCATGGGCCCCGCGAGGGGTGCAGACTACGACGGTAGCCGTTTGTAAGGCTCCGCTTTGCGTAATGGTGCGAAGATCGCTCCATGTCTGCCCATCGTCATGGGAGCACCGAGACTGGAATCCCCTCTGCGCATAACTCTCGATCCAAGTGGCGCATGCAAGTGTGCCCGAGTGTGATACGCAGACGCCCTGGGACAGGATAGACGAGTCTGCGGGAGCGTCAAGCAGTTGGATGCTAGTGTTTTGCAGCGCGTTCGTCGACCGCGCCATGTGGATCCTGCGCTGGGTTGTATCAGAGGTCTGCCCGGCCGCCAGGAGCACTGTCCCACTCGGCGAAACTGCGATTGAGGGGCTCTCGAAGCCGGTAGTGTCGGGAGCCGGCCCCCCCATGACAACCCTGGGAGCAATCCACGTGGCTCCCCAGCTGGTGGTTGCGGTTCCTCCCACCCAGCGGCGGCCAAGAAGGCGCTGCAACCAGGTTACGGCGAGCACGCCTCCTCCGTGGGCAATACTAAATGAGCCCTCCCCATTGGTGCCAACAAGTGGCACGTTGCTGTCGTCCGACGATGTCGTCACATTGGCTGAGATTTGCTGTGCTGACCATGTGGCTCCGGTATTGGTGCTGGTTGCACAGAACACGGTTTGGAGGGCCGTGCCGCCGCGGCCGTCGACCCAGCCTACGGCAACGTCGCTTGCGCTCTGTGCAACTAGTTTGGGCGACAAGCGGAAGACCAATGGGCTGTCCACCGTATTGACGCTGGACCATGTCTGCCCTGCATCGGCGGACGAACGATGCAGGATCTGGGTGCTGCCGGGAGTACCTTCGAGCCATGCTACGTGTACGGTGCTGCCGTTGGCAGCTAGGCTCGGTTGTCTGGAGTCAAGGCTAGATGTGAACAGAGTCTGAGGTGCGGAGAACGATAGTCCGTTGTCGGTAGAGACTGCATACTCGACGGTTGCCGCGTTGGCCGACGACCACGCAACCAGGGTTCTGTCTCCAGCCCTACAAGCTGAAGGAAATGATCCGCTTCCAATTTGCTGCTCTCCGTTCCAGCTGATGCCTCCATCAAGTGACGCGTTCGCGTAAACTCCGGAGAGAGATTGCCATACAGCGAGAAGTTTGTCGCCGTCGACGACTAGAGAGTAAAGACTGCCCGAACCAGACCCAATTTGGTTTGCCGCGGATTGACAAGTTGCCATCGAGGCAATGAGACCCGAGAGTGCGGTGGCTGCTATTGTGATTGGGTGCATGACTCCTCCATTGGTACTGCATCTACGTTGGCAAGTGCTGGTGCCGGTTGCAGAATGTCGAGTTCCTCAACGCCTGGGGTCCGGCCTGGTAGGTTCCCTAGGCAGGGCAGTGGTTGAAGCGAGCTCTAGGTCTAGGTGGGATGGTGGTGCGCGGATGGGCTCCGGTCCGGGCGCCCGTGCGGCCGATAGCATGGGCGATGTCGAAGTTGTCCCTCAGCGCGGTCTCCGACACCGACACTCTCGTAGGGCTGATGGCCAGCGGCGACCTGTCGTCGCCGGTCGCGGCCGCGGTCGAGCCGCCGGGGCCGGCGCGTCCGCAGGCGCCGCCGCCGGCCGCGCCGGCGATGTCGGCGACGCCGATCCCCGCCCCGCGCGAGGCGAAGGCGCTGCGCGTGCAGCGCCTCAGCGTGGTGGTGCCGGCGCGCGACGAGTCGCTGAACCTGCCGGCGCTGCTGCAGGAACTCGAGGTCGTGCTGGCGCCGCTGCCGCTCGCGTTCCGCGAGATCGTGGTCGTCGACGACGGCTCGCGCGACGACACGCCGGCGCTGGCCGAGCGCCACGGCGCGCGCGTCGTGCGCCACCCCGAGAGCCTCGGCAACGGCGCCGCGGTGAAGCGCGGCATCCGCGAGGCGAAGGGCGACTGGATCCTGCTGCTCGACGGCGACGGCCAGCACCCCCCCGACGCGATCCCGAGCATGCTCGCGCTCGCCGAGCGCTTCGACATGGTGGTCGGCTCGCGCGGCGGCAGCGGCGGCAAGCTGCACCGCAACGTCGCCAACCGGATCTACAACCGGCTCGCCAGCTACGTCAGCGGCCGCCGCATTCCCGACCTCACGAGCGGCTACCGGCTGCTGCGCGCCGACGTCGCCAAGGGGCTGGTCTACCTGCTGCCGAACACGTTCAGCTACCCGACGACGATCACGATGTCGATGCTGCGCGCCGGCTACGCGGTGGCGTTCCATCCGATCACCGTGCGGCCGCGTCAGGGCAAGAGCCACATCCGCCTGCTGGCCGACGGCAGCCGGTTCTTCCTGATCATCCTGCGCATCGCCACGTTCTTCGCGCCGCTGCGCGTGTTCCTGCCGCTGTCGCTGGCGCTCGCCGCGACCGGCGTCGGCTGGTACGCCTACACGTGGTTCGTCGAGCACCGCTTCACCAACATGGCGGTGCTGCTGCTCGGCCAGGCGACGCTGCTGTTCGCGCTGGGCCTGATCTCGGAGCAGATCGCGGCGCTGCGGTTCCAGCGCCTCGGCAGCAGCGACGAGCCGCGATGAAGGTGCTGTTCTGCGGCGCCTGGGACGAGGGCTGTGGCTACCCGCGCGCGGCGGCGCTGCGCCAGGGGCTGCGGCACGCAGGCGTCGAGGTCGACGAGTGCCGCATGGCGCCGGTCGCCGGTGGGCGCCAGAAGCAGCGCCTCTTGCGGCAGCCGTGGCGATGGCCCGGCTTCGTCGTGCGCACCGCGCTGCAGCGCGTGCGGCTGCGGCGGCAGCTGCGGCGCGCGCTCGGTGAGCGCCGACCCGAGGTGGTGGTGGTGCCGTACCCAGGCCACCAGCTGATCGAGACCGTGGCGCGCACCGCGCGCGTGCCGGTGGTGCTCGACCTGTTCCTGTCGGCCTACGACACCGCGGTCACCGACCGGGGGCTGGTCGCCGCGGACTCGGTCTCGGCGCGCATGCTGCGCGCGCTGGACCGTCGCGCGTGCGGCGCCGCCGACCTGGTGCTCGTGGACACCGAGGAGAACGCGACGTTCGTCGCCGAGCTGACCGGGATCGCGAAGGAGCACTTCGCCGCGGTCGCGGTCGGCGATCCCGACGCGCCGGCGACGCCGGCGCCGTACGCGCAGCCGGCGCCGGGCGCCCTGCCGCTGCTGTTCTTCGGCACCGGTGTGCCGCTGCACGGGCTCACGACGCTGCTCGAGGCCGTGGCCCGGGCACCGGCGGTGACGCTGACGTTGATCGGCGGCACGGCGGACGAACGCGCTCAGGCGCAGCGGCTCCTCGGCGCGCGGCTGCGGCTGCTGCCCGAGTTCGTCGCGCGGCCCCAGCTGCAGGCCGAGCTCGACCGCGCGGCGCTGGTCGCCGGCGTGTTCGGCACCGGCCCGAAGGCCGCGCGCGTGGTGCCCTTCAAGGTCGTGCACGCGCTGGCCAGCGGCCGGCCGGTGATCACCGCCGACACGCCCGCCGCGCGCGCGGCGCTGGGCGATGGCGCGCCGGCGTTCCTCGTGCCCGCCGGCGACGCGCCGGCGCTCGCGGCGCGCCTGCAGGAGCTCGCGCGGCAGCCCGAGCTGCTGGGCGCCGCCGCGGCCCGCGCGCGCGCGGTGCACGACCGGTGCTTCTCGACCCAGGCCAGCGGCGCGCAGCTGCGGGCCCTGCTGGCCGACCTGGTGGCCACCGGATCCCGACGATGACCGACGACTCCCTCACGCCGACGGTCCGCCCGACCGCACTGCCGCTCGCCGCGCCGCGGATCTCCGACCTGCACCTCGCCCTGGCGGTGGCGCTGTGCGCGGCGATCGCCTACGCGACCGCGCTGGTCGGCACGTTCGTCTACGACGACCTGCACTCGGTGGCGCAGAACCCCGGCGTTCAGGACCTCGGCAACGCGCTGCGGTTCTTCGTCGACCCGTCGCTGTTCAGCACCACCGGCGCGATGTACCGGCCGGTGCTGCTGCTGACGTTCGCCGTCGACCACGCGCTCGGCGGCGGCGCGGCGCTGCCGTTCAAGCTCGGCAACGTGCTGCTGCACGCGCTGGCAACGCTGCTGCTGTTCCTGCTGGCGCGGCGCTGGGCCGCCGGCCGCGCCGCCGCCGCGGTGGGGGCGCTGCTGTTCGCGGTGCACCCGGCCGCCAGCGAGGCGATCAACTTCGTGTCGGCGCGCAGCGAGGGTCTGCTGGTGTGCGGCCTGCTGCTCGGCCTGTACGCGCACCGACGCGCGCTCGACGCGGCGACCGCGCGGGCGCGGCGCGGCTGGCTGCTGGGGGTGCTCGGCGCCGGCGTGGTGGCCTGCGGCAGCAAGGAGACCGGCGTCGTGCTGCCGGCGCTGCTGCTGGTGCAGGAGTGGCTCGCGCGCGGCGAGCCGCGCGCCGCGGGCGCCCTGGCGGCGCTCTGGCGCGATCGCGCCGCCGTGCTGCGGCGCCTGCTGCCGCTGGCGCTGCTGGTGCTCGGCTACCTGCTGTTGCGGAAGGCGCTGCTCGGCCAGGCGACGACGACGCTGGTCGGGCGCGAGAGCTCGGACCCGATGTTCGGCCACACGCGCGACCTGCTGACGCAGCTCGCGACGATGGGGCTGCTGCTGCCGAAGGCGCTGCTCGGCATGATCGCGCCGGTGCACCTGTCGGCCGACCACCCGGCCTCGTACCAGCGCACGTTCGCGTCGCTGCCGGTGCTGTGCGGCTGGGCCGGCGTCCTGGCGGCGACGGCCGTCGGGCTGCACGGCGGCCGCCGCACGCCGCTCGCGTTCGCCGGCACGGCGCTGATGTGGGCGACGGCACTGCCCTGGGTGGTGGTGCCGCTGAACGTGCCGCTGGCCGAGCACCGCCTCTACGGCCCGCTCGCCGGCCTGGCCCTGGTGCTGACGCACCTGCTGCAGCGCGCCGCGCGCGCGCCTGCGACGTCGTCCAGCGGCATCGCAGCCGACCTGCCGTGGCGGCGCTCGACGCAGGCCGCGCTGGCCCTGGTGGTGCTGCTGTTCGCCGGCCGCTCGGCGGTGCGCAGCCTCGACTACCGCGACGAGGTGCGGCTGTGGCAGAGCGCGCTGGCGCTCGAGCCCGGGTCGTTCCGCGCGCACTGGGGGCTCGGCACCCAGTACCTGCTGCGCGGCGACGCGCGCGCGGCCGAGCGGTCGCTGGCGCGCGCGGTGGCGCTCTACCCGGGCTTCCGCGCCGCGCGTCACGCCTGGGTCAGCGCGATGCTGAAGCTGCCGCCCGAGGAGGACTGGCCGTTCCGCGCGCGCGGCGCCGCCGAGGAGCTGCTGCGGCAGAAGCCCGACGATCCGTACTACCGCCACCTGCTGGCGGCCGTGCTGCTGCAGCAAGGTGCGCTGACGGGCGACCGCGCCACGCTGGAGGCCGCCGAGGCGCGGTCGCTGTCGTGTCTCGACGTCGGACCGCCCAAGGCCCTGGTGTTCCGGCTGGCGGCGGCGTGCCGACGTCAGCTCGACGACCCGGAGGGTGCGCTGCGCCACCTCGACCGCGCGCTGGAGCTCGGGCTCGACTTCGCCGGCGTGCGCGCCGAGCGCGCCGAGCTGCTGTACTCCCTCGGTCGCCTCGCCGAAGCCGACCGCGAGCTGCGCCGCGCCACGCAGATGGCGCCGATGGACAGCGCCGTGCGGGCCGCCTGGGCGCGGCGGGCGGCGGCGCCGCCGAAGTAGGCGACGCGCGGGTTCAGCCGAACAGCGCGACCGCGTTGCGGTGGGTGACCGCCGCGGCGCGGGTGAGGTCCCAGCCGCGCACCGCGGCCAGCGTCGCCAGCGTCTCGACCAGGAACGCCGGCTCGTTGCGCTTGCCGCGCCGGCTCTGCGGCGGCAGGAACGGCGCGTCGGTCTCGACCAGCAGCCGGTCCTCGGGCACCGCCGCGGCGGCCTGCCGCAGCGCGTCGTTCTTCTTGTAGGTGAGCGGCCCCGCGAACGAGACGTGCAGTCCCAGCGCCACGGCGCGCGCGGCGTCCGCGGCGTCACCGGAGAAGCAGTGCATCACGCCGCGCACCGGCGCGCGCGCGGCCAGCAGCTCGAGCAGCGCCGCCATCGCGTCGCGGCAGTGCAGGATGACCGGCAGGTCGCGCCGTCGCGCGAGGTCGAGGTGCGCCGCCAGCGAGCGCTCCTGGTCCTGCGCCGACGCGCGGTCGCGATAGTAGTCGAGCCCGGTCTCGCCGACCGCGCGGCAGTCGGCCTCGCCGCACAGCGCGGCGATCGCGTCCCACTCGGCGTCGAAGCGACCGGCGTCGTTGGGGTGCAGACCCGCGCTCCAGCGCGCGCCCGGCAGCGTGCGCGCGAGGTCGCGCGCGCGCGCGGACGAGGCGAGGTCGATGCCGACCAGCACGAGGTCCGTCACCGACGCCGCCCGCGCGCGCGCGTGTTCGGCGCGCGGGTCGCCGTCGTCGTCGAGGCCGAGGTGGCAGTGCGTGTCGAACACGCGTGCCCCGGCGTCGCCGCCGGCCGCGCTCACTTGTGCTCCGCCGGGACGGCCGCGGCGCGGGTGGCGCCGAGGTCCTGCAGCAGCGCCTGGATGTGGGCGATCACGAGCTCGTGCTCGGCGCGCGCCAGCTGCTCCTCCAGGAAGCCGCGCGCGTCGCCGCCGCGGATCGCCACCAGCGCGTCGAGGCACTTGTTGAGGAACAGCGCGTTCTGCTGCGCGCCCGGCGGCCGCCGGTAGAGCTCCTCGATGCGCTTCAGCGCCCGCGTGGACCGCATCGCGCCGAGGGCCTCGATCGCCTCCTGCAGCGTGGCGATGTCCTGACCGGTGCGCGTCAGCACGACCAGCAGGGTCTCCTCGGCCTGCGGGTCGTCGGCGCGCAGGTAGTGCAGCAGGAAGTTGTGGAAGCCGGCGGTGGCCATCGCCGACGGGTCGATCGTCGGCAGGCCCATGCCGGCGGCGCGGTCGGGGTCGACGCCGTTGCGGGTCTCGGTCAGCAGGATCTGGCGCAGGCCCTGGCGCGCGCGCTCCGGGTCGGTGCGCAGCAGCAGGTCGGCGGCGCTCCAGCGCAGGCGCGGGTTGGGCTTGAGTCGCCCGGCCAGCACCTCGCCGACCAGGTGGTTGCCGCGCGCCGGGTCGCAGCGCACCGCGGCCTCCAGCAGCCACTTCAGCTCGTCGAAGTTCTGCACCGGATGCAGCGCCTGGAAGCGCGTCACCACCGGCTCCCAGCCGTCGGCGCCCAGCGACTCGAACGCGCGCAGCACGGCCTGCATCTCCTCCTGGGCCTGCTGGTAGTTCGGGTCGGCGGTGCGAGCGCTGACCAGCGCCGGCGCGTAGGCCCGCAGCTTCTCCAGGAGCGCCTGTGGTCCGCGCCCTTCGGCGCTCTGCTCGATCCGGAAGCGCGTCATCTCCTTGGCCAGCAGCTCGAGCTGGTCGGCCGCGCGGGTCGCGGTCTCCTGCAGCTGCGCCAGCTCGGCGCGGGTGTCGTGGACCTGCAGGGCCAGGTAGCCGACGGCGCCGAGGCAGGGCAGCCCGAGGCCCAGGAACGCGAGCCAGGTTCGTCGCATGGGGGCAGGCTAGCGGGCCACCCTGGGCCGGTCACCCGCTGTTCGAAGTCGAACGGTCGGCGAGCCGTTGTGCTCGAAACGGCGCCGGGCCAGGGCCGGCGCGCGCATCCGCTCGCAGCGATGCGCGGTTCCAACTGCCGATGCCACCGGCACGTCGGAGCGGGAGGTGGGTCGACGGTGGAATCCGGCCCGGCCGCGGCATGGAACTTGTCGCCACCCCGGGTTGCGGCCGGCCCGCAGCGGGTCGGTTCAGGCAGTATGGTTTCTTGCAGGCGGTATGGAACGTCCGACCAGTGTTGGCCGACCCCGCGGGCACCGGGTACGGTGTGCCGCAGCGCGGCATCGTCGGGCGGCTCCAACTGGCCGCCGGTGAGTCTGTTCTGCTAGCATGTCCCGCCCCCTCTCACTGCTTGTCGCGGACCCGGAGCCCTGCCGGGCGCGCTGGCGCTAGTCCCTTGTCGATACGGATTTCGAGGCATCGATGCGCTTTCGACTCTCCCGCTCCCTGACTCTGGCGGCAACGCTCTCGGCGGCCGCGTGTACCGGCGGCGGCAAGACGGCCGACATCAACATCTCCACGGCCTGCGGCGACTCGGCCTCGAACCTCATGTGTCTGGACGCCTGCAGCCTCGGCTGCCGCGGCACGACCTGCGAGATCACCGACATCGCCCAGAACGAGATCGTCGTGCTTCGCTTCAGTCAGGCGCTCGATCCGTCGTCGGTCAACAACGCGACGATCCAGTTCCGCACCGCGGGCGGTGAGGAGCCGGAGGGCACCTTCCTGGTCAACGGCAACGTGGTCGAGTTCGTGCCGCGTCCGTTCCAGGTCGGCACGCAGACCTTCTTCGGGTTCCAGTCGGGCGAGACCTACAGCATGACGCTGCCGGCGGGGCCCGGCCAGGTCACGCTGCGGTCGACGTCGGGCGACGCGCTCAACCAGGAGATCTCCTGCACGATGCGCGTCTCGCGCGGCATCATCGACCACAACGGCGTGGCGCCGCGCGCCGAGCTGCTGCTGCCGACGTCCACGGTCAACGTGGCGCGCGACCAGGTGGTGCAGGTCCGCTTCAACGAGCTGGTCGACGTCACGCCGTTCGTCGGCGCGACCCCGTCGAACGGTCCGGTGACCTTCGCGTGGTCGGGTTCGGTCGCCGTCGGCGGCACCCGCGTGTGCAACCCCGCCGAGCAGCCGCTGTCGGGTGCGATCGACGTGACGCTGCTGCCGGAGCTGCCGGCGACGCTGGTCACGTTCACGCCGGCGACGCAGCTGCCGGCGACGTCGTGCATCCGCGTCACGGTCTCCGACCGCGTGCGGGACCTCTCCGGGCGCGCGGCCGACCTGCAGACCTTCGAGTTCCAGACCATCGAGGTGCCGGCCATCGAGATCCCGATCGTCGAGAACTTCGACGACGACACGATGCTCGATCGCGCCAGGTCGGCGGGCAGCTGGTCGGGCGGTGTCGCGACGTTCGCCGCGATCGGCGGCGACGGCCGTCACGGGTCGTTCGATCTGGCGACGATGGCGCAGTTCGTCGGCACGCAGGGCAGCGAGCAGGTCTATCGGGTCGACACCAACAACACGCCGATCCCGGCCAGCAGTTCGCTGAGCGGTGTCTCCACGATCGTCAACGACGGCAGGTACTTCTTCTCGGACTTCACCGTCCCTGCGAACGTGCGCCTGCAGTTCGTCGGCAACGCGCCGCCGATCGTCACGGTCCGCGGCCGCATCGACGTGCGCGGCACGATCGACATCCGCGGCGAGTCGGTGCCGCACCCGGTCATCACGACCTCCACCAGCGGGCCCGGTCGTCAGGACGGCGGCCTGGGTGGAGTGTTCGGCGGCAATGGCGGCAACGGTGGCACGCGCAACTCGCCGACCGTCGGCTCCACCGCCGTGAACAACGGCCAGAACGGCGGCGACTGCCGTGTGGCCGCGGGTCACGCCTTCCAGGGTCAGGTGCTCAACACCGGTGGGCGCGGCTCGGTCGTGTTCCCGATCGGCGGCCGCGGCACCTCGCTGGTGCTGCCGTCGGGGACCGGCTACGCGCTGCAGTCCTCCGCGGGCGGCGGCGGCGGCGGGCTCCTGGTGCCCGGAGGCCAGGGCCTCGCGGTCTCGAATCCGGCCCTCAACACCGCCGGGGACACCCGGCCCGACTTCCTGGGCCCGCCGGCCGCGGGCGGCGTCGCCCTGCCGGCCCTGCTGCCCGTGCCCGGCGGCGTGAAGAGCTCGCTGCACCTGGTGGTCGGCGGCTCTGGCGGCGGCGGCGGCGCGAGCCATCCGCTGGCGATGTTCACCTCGTTGGCGTCGTCCTCGCCGTGGCCCTACGGCCAGGCGGGCGCCGGCGGCGGCGGCGCGATCGCGTTGCGCGCCGGTGACGAACTGCTGGTCGCGACCGGTGCCGGCATCCTGGCGTCCGGTGGCAGCGCCGGCTCGTCCACTGCCGTGTCCGGCCTGTCCGGGACCGCGGCTCCGGGTGGCGGCGGTTCGGGTGGCAGCATCCTGCTGCAGTCCGGCAACTTCAGCCGCATCCAGGGCCTCGTCGACTGGCGCGGTGGCGCCGGCGGCATCCTGGCACAGACCACGGCGTTGAGTCCTCCTGCCCCGCCGCCCAACGGCGGCGCGTTCCGCTGCGAGGGCGGCGCCGGCTCCAACGGCGTGCTGCGCCTCGAGGTGCCCGGCACGCCCAGCGCGGCGCTGCTCCCCAACTCGCAGCCGGTCGCGGGCGCGGCCAACGTCGGGCCGCTGGTCGAGACCGACACCCGGGTGGGGTTCCAGTCGCTGTTCTACTCGACCGAGCGGACCAGTCCGCAGTTCCTCCGCTACGTCATCCGCGCGCGCCTCAACGGCCAGGCGGTCACGTTCAGCGACGACCCGTCGCTCGGCGTGCCGGCCCGCCCGGGCTTCGGCCCGTTCGAGGTGTTCTTCCAGGGCGTGCGCATCGACCTGGTGACCGGCGTGATCGACCAGGCCGACCTGGTCGGTCGGCCGTGGCGCACGACGGTCGGCGGCGTGGTCGACAGCCTCGCCACCGACAGCCGCAACGCGTTCCGCTTCTTGCTCCTGCTGGACCGCACCGGCGGTCAGACCGTCGAGGTCGACAGCATCGAGGTCGTGTTCAGCAGCCCGGAATGACCGCCGCGGTCCTCTCTCCGCATCGCACCCCGAAGACGCCTACCGTGTTCCGTCCCATGAGCCTGTTCACCCGATCGATCCTTCTCCTGGTGAGCGCCCTGGCGCTGACGTTGGCCGGTTGCTCCGGCAGCGGCTCGTCCACCGGCGACGTCCAGATCCGCTGTGTCTCCGGCGGATCGTTCTGCCTGGTGTCCTGCGATCTGGGCTGCGGCGCCACCTCGTGCGCGGTGACCGAGGTCGCCGAGAACCAGCAGCTGCAGTTCGTCTTCAACCAGGCGATCGACCGGAACTCGGTCCATCCCGGCAGCTTCGCGCTGCGGACGGTGTCGGGTGAGTCGCCGCAGGGCGAGACCGTCGTCGACGGCAACCGGATCACGTTCGTGCCCTCGATCTCGGTGCGGAGCGGCGTCAGCACGTTCGGATTCCGCCGCAACGAGTCCTACGTCGTGACCCTGCTCGGCGGCACGCAGGGCGGCATCAAGTCGTCGTCGGGGCTGGTGCTGCCGAAGACCTTCACCTGCACGGTGACGGCGACGCGCGGCATCGTCGACGAGGACAACGCGCCGCCGCGCGCGACGCTGGTGACGCCGGCGACGCTGGTCGACGCGCCGACGAACGTGACGATCGTCGTCCGCTTCTCCGAGGTCGTCGACACGACGCCGTTCCTGCAGCCGGTGAGCGCCAGCTCGCCGATCCAGTACGTGCTGCGCGAGACGATCCAGCCGGCGGGCGGCGACCGGGAGTGCGACATCGACAGCGCGGCGCTGCCCCTCGAGGGTCTGCCGCGGATCGGCCTCGAGCAGGTCAACGGCCGCCCCGTCACCACCATCAGCCTGAAGCCCACGCTCAACCTGCCGGGGCTCACCTGCGTCGAGGTCCGTGTGACCGGCGACGTTCGCGACCTCGCCGGCCGCAGCGCCGAGGAGGCCACCTTCCGGTTCCAGATCGAGCCGACCCCGGTGACCGACACGCTGTTGACCGAGTCGTTCGCCGACGAGGGGCAGATGGACACCGACGTGTCGGGCGGCACCTGGTCGAACGGCGCGCGCCCCGCGCTGGTGGGCGGCGACGGCCGCCACGGCTCGTTCGTCGCCGAGGATGGCGTGGCGTCGGGCGCCAACACCTTCGTCTGGGACACCGACAACTTCACCATCCCCGCCACGCGCACCTTCAGCGAGCAGGCGGAGACGGTCACCGACGGCAAGTTCTTCTTCTCGGACTTCGTCGTGCCCGCGGGCGTCACGGTGCGCTTCCAGGGCGACAATCCGGCGCGGATCTACGTGCGCGGCAAGGTCGACATCCGCGGTGTGGTGCAGCTGAGCGGCGCCGACCAGGTCACGTTCGACGCCACCAACCCGGTCCCGGCCGTGCGGACCACGCCGACGCCCGGCCAGGTGGGTTCCGCCGGCGGTCCGGGCGGTGGCCGGGGCGGCCGCGGTGCGGACCGGTGCTTCGGCCAGGGTGCCGCGCCGAACAACGACGGCAGCAACGGGGAGGACGTCGTGCTGCAGGCCGGCCACGCCTACGCGGCGCAGGCCGTCGGCACCGGCGGTCGCGGCGCGCCGATCTTCCCCTCGCACGGCCAGGACACGAGCCTGACGCCGACCTACACCGTGAACAACCTCTACAGCGGCGCGCTCGGCTCGGGCGGCGGCGGCGGCGGTTTCGCCGCCGTCGGCGGCGAGGGCAACAACCCCTCGACGACCCCGCCGTTCACCGTGCCGACGGCGTTCGCCGCCGGCGGCAGTGCCTTCGACCCGGTTCCGAAGCCCGCGGGCTTCTCCTCGCTCGATCACTTCATGATCGGCGGTTCGGGCGGCGGCGGCGGCGGCAGCTCGCCCTATGCGGCCCTCGCGGTCGACGCGAACCCGTTCCAGTTCGACCGCTGGCGCGCCGGCGGCGGCGGCAGCGGCGGCGGCGGCACGATGGCGATCCGCAGCGGTCGCTCGATCGAGGTGTCCGGCTCGATCCTGTCGAAGGGCGGCGCCGGCGCCAACTACAACGGCGACAACCCGGCCACGCCGGGCCCCGACACGGTCAACACCGCCAATGCCAACTGGGGCGTCGCGGCGCCGGGCGGCGGCGGCTCGGGCGGTTCGGTCCTGCTGCAAGCGGACCGCAGCCTGGCGGTCACCAACACGGCGTCGCTCGACACCAGCGGCGGCATCGGCGGCCGCAACACCGGCGTCGCATCGACGACCGCGGCGCCGCTGCTGGCGAACGTCAGCAACTTCGCCGGCGACGGCGCGGCCGGCTTCTACCGGCTCGAGGTCGGGCCGACCGGCACGCTGAGCATGCAGGGCTCGGGCATCCCGGCCTACGTCGCGGCTCGCAACAGCGGCACGCTGACCGACCGCGACGACGTCTCGGGCGCGCGTTCGCTGTGGCGCCCGACCCAGTCGGTGCTGCCGCCGCGCTGGGTGCGCTACGAACTGGACGTCGACACGGACGGCGACGGCACGGTCGACGTGACCTACACCGACGATCCCACCGTGCCCGTGCCCGGTCCGGCCAACGACCCGCTCGGCCCGGTGACCATCAAGTTCCAGGGCGCGCAGGTGTCCAGCACCGGGATCCCGGCGGCCGGCTCGATCGGTCCGTGGCGCGACTTCGTGACGCGCGAGGCGGGCTCCGCGATCGGCGGCGACAACGCCAGCGGGTTCCGCTTCCAGCTGCTGTTCAACACCGCCGCGTTCCCCGACGCCGTGGTGCGCCGCCTGACCGTGGTGGTGCAGATCCGCTGATCGGCCTGGGGGTCGGCGCCGGCCGACCCCGTTCCGCCGCGACTCGCGCCCTTGGGCACACGTTCCGCGCAGCGATCCTTCGGACCCGGCGCGCTCGCGGCGCGCCACGTGTGGCTTGACGGCGCCTGGCTGTCGCCGGGCGAGATCGCCTGGGGTTCGGACGGGCGCGTCACCGCGCTGCGCCGCCCGCGCGGTCCCGTGGCGGACCTCGCGGTGTTCCCGAGCCTGGTGAACGCCCACGTCCACCTGCAGCTGCCGGCGTTGCCGCGCGCGCCGCGGCGGTTCGACGCCTGGCTGCGGGCGGTCATGGCGGCGCAGGGCCGGCTCGATCCGCGGCAGCTGCTGGCAATCGCCGCGGCGCACCTCGACGAGCTGCGCGCGTCCGGCACGGGCGCGGTCGGCGAGATCGACAGCAGCGGGCTGGCCGGCGCGGCGCTGGCGCGGGCGCGCATGCGCGGCCGCGTCTACCGCGAGCTCACCGGCTTCCACCTCGATCGCAGTGCGGCTGCGGCGTTGGTCCGCGCGCGACGCGCCGCCGGGACGCGCGACTGCCCCGCCGGCCTGTCGCCGCACGCGCCGTACTCCGTGTCGTCGGCGTTGTTCCGCGCGGCGGTCGCAGCGCGCGTCGCGCTCAGCGTGCACGTCGCCGAGACCGAGGACGAGCAGCGCTTCCTGCGCACCGGTCGCGGGCCGTTCGCCGACCTGCTGGCCGAACTCGGTCGCCTGCCGCCTTCGTACCGGCCGCCGGGCACCGGCGCGGTGCGGCACCTCGAGCGGCTGGGCGTGCTGCGGCCGACGACGCTGCTGGTGCACTGCCAGGAGCTCGAACGCGGCGACGTGGCGCGCATCGCCGCCGCCGGCGCCGCGATCGCCGTGTGTCCGGGCACCATCGAGTGGTTCTCCCGCGCGGCGCCGCCGGTGCCGCGCTGGCTCGCGGCCGGCATCCCGGTGGCGCTGGGCACCGACTCGCGCGCCAGCAACCGCGGCATGTCGATGGTGGCGGAGCTGCGGCGCGCGGCGCGCCTGTGGCCGCAGCTGGCGCCCGACGCGTTGCTCGAGCTGGCGACCGGGAACGGCGCGCGGGCTCTCGGCCGGCCGGGGCTCGGCCGCCTGCGCCGCGGGGGGCGCGCCGACTTCTTCGCGATCCGGGCGGCCGCCACGGGCGCCGCCAGCCTGCAGCGCCTCCTGCACGGCCCCGCGGCCATCCTGGGGGTGTGGTCCGAGGGGCGCCCGCTGCGGGTCGCGCCCGCCGGGGCCCGGCGCGGTGCGGCGACCGGCGACGGCGCGTTCCTTCAGGATTGAGCCTCACCGCGGCCCGCCGTAGATTGCGGGGCCGTACCATGGGCAAGCGCCTGGGTGGACGCGAATTGGACGTCCGTTGCAGAACTCACTCAAAGACCTGATCGCCGCCCGCGGCAGCTTCCTGCTGACCGGTCACGAGAACCCCGACGGGGACTGCCTGGGCGCCGAGGTCGCGCTGTTCCACCTGCTGCGTGCGCTCGGCAAGGACGTGGCGATCGTCAACCCGGACCCCTTGGGACGCGGCTTCGACTTCCTGCTGCGGCACACGCCGTTCGGGCACTACAGCCCCGATGCGCCGCTGCCGCCGTTCGAGGTGGCGGTGCTGCTCGACTGCTGTCAGCTGTCGCGGGTGGGCGGTCTGGCCGGGCCGCTGCGCAAGTCCGGCGCCGTCCTCGCCGTCATCGACCATCACGTCGGCAGCGACGCCGGCGACGGCCAGGTGAACTTCGTCGACCCGACCGCCGCGGCGACCGGCGCCCTGGTCCGACGGCTGTACCGCGAGTTCGACCAGCCGCTCTCGCCGGCGGCCGCCGAGGGCGTGTTCCTGTCGCTGGTGATGGACACCGGCTGGTTCCGCTACTCCAACACCGACCACGAGGTGCTGTCGATGGCGGCGGAGCTGGTGGCGACCGGCGTCCAGCCGAGCGTCCTGTACGACCAGCTCTATCGGCGCATGCACCCCGAGGCCGCGGCGCTGCTGGCGACCTGCCTGCAGCGCAGCGAGCTGCGGCTCTCGGGCAAGCTGGCGCTGGTGGCGCTCGATCGGTCGCTGGTCGAGCGCGCCGCACACCTCGGCTTCGACACCGACCTGGTCATCGACCCGCTGCGCTCGCTCGAGGGTGTCGAGGTGGTGGCGCTGCTCAAGGAGCGCTTCGACGGCGTCGTCAAGCTGTCGCTGCGCGCCAAGGGCGACGTCGACGTCCAGCGCATCGCCGGCACCTTCGGCGGCGGCGGCCACAAGAAGGCGGCCGGCGCGGCGCTGCCGGGCCCGCTGCCCGAGGCCTCCGCCCGGCTCGAGGCCCGCGTGCAGCAGGCGCTCGCCGAGGTCGCGACCCAGGAGCGCGGTTGACGACGTTCGCGATCATCTCCGACCTGCACAGCAACGTCGAAGCGCTCGAGGCGGTGTTCGCCCGCATCGACGAACTCGGCGTCGGTGAGGTGCTGTGCCTCGGCGACGTGGTCGGCTACGGCCCCGACCCCGGACCGACGGCGCGGCTGGTGATGCAGCGCTGCAAGTGGACCATCCTCGGCAATCACGACTGGGGGCTGTTCCACAGCCTCGAGGAGTTCAACCCGCTGGCGCGCGACGCCCTGTTCCACACGCGGCGCCGGCTCAAGCCGAGCCTGTTCGCGCCGCAGCGCCGCGCGGCGTGGAACTTCCTGCGCTCGCTGCCCGAGCACAAGGAGGACCACGGCTACCTGTTCTTCCACGGGTCGCCGCGCGACCCCGTGATGGAGTACGTGCTCAAGAGCGACGGCTTCCTCGAGCCGGAGAAGATGCAGAGCATCTTCGGCCGCATCGATCGCCCGACGTTCGTCGGGCACACGCACTGGCCCGGCATCCATCGCGGCGACTTCAAGTTCACCCAGGCTACCGACGAGCAGCGCGTGTTCGACCTCGACGGCGAGCCGTGCATCGTCAACGTCGGCAGCGTCGGCCAGCCGCGCGACGGCGACCCGCGGTCGGCGTTCGCGGTCGTCGACCGCGGCCGCGTCGAGATCCACCGCGTCCCGTACGACTTCCGCCGCACGCAGGCCAAGATCCTGGCCGCCGGTCTGCACCCGGCGCTGGCCGAGCGGCTGGCGCGCGGCAAATGACGCCGCCGTCGGAACGGCCGGCCGACCGCGCGGCCGCGCCCGGCGACGTCGTGGTGGCGCTGTGCACGGCGCCCGCGAGCGCGGCCGAGGACCTCGCCCGGGCCGTCGTCGGCGAGCGCCTGTGCGCGTGCGTCAACGCGCTGCCCGGCGTCGTCTCGCACTTCGTGTGGGACGGCCGGGTCGACCGCGCCGAAGAGGTGCTGCTGGTGATCAAGACCACGCGCGCCGCGCTGCCGCGGCTGCAGGCGCGGCTCGTCGACCTGCACCCCTACGACGTCCCCGAGGTGCTGGTGCTCGAGGCCCGAGATGGGCACGAGCCGTACCTGCAGTGGGTGCGGGACTCGGTCGCGGATGCCGGCGCCGGGACGCCTGCCCCCGGGATTCGTGACGCCGGGTCTCCAGGCGTGGACCTCGCCGGCGGGGCCGCGGAGTAGCGCGTGACGACGCCGAGCCAGGGCGACGTGCGGCCGCGCATGCTGCTGCTGGCATTCCTGATCGGCGCCGTCGCCTACGGGCTCGCGTGGCTGCTGCCGTTCGCGGCGGACGCGCGGCCGGCCGCCGCCGCCGCCGTGCTCGGCACCACCGCGCTGGTCACCAGCCTGTGGCTCACCGGCGCCATGCCGATCGGCGCCGCGTCGCTGGTGCCGGTCGTGCTGCTGCCGCTCAGCGGCGCCGTGCCGATGCAGGACGTCGTGCGTGGCTACGGCCACCCGATCCTGTGGCTGTTCGGCGGCGGCTTCGTGCTGGCGCAGGCGATCGAGACCTGGGGCCTGCACCGCAGGCTGGCGCTCACCGTGCTGCGCTGGGTCGGGCCGCACCCGCGCCGCATCGTGCTCGGGTTCTTCCTGGTCGCCACCGTCGTGTCGCTGTGGATCAGCAACACCTCGGTCGCGCTGATGCTGCTGCCGATCGGCTGGGCGATCGTCGATCGCACCGTCGCCGCCGAGGTGCTGCCGAAGGCCGCCGCGCGCAACTTCGCCGCCGGCGTCATGCTGGCGATCGCCTACGGCGCCTCGATCGGCGGCATGGGCTCGCCGATCGGCACCGCGCCGAACGCGCTGTTCCTCGGCAACTACGCCGGCCTCGTGCAGCGCGGCGCGCCGCCGATCTCGTTCCTGCAATGGCTGCTCGCGTTCGCCCCGTTCGCGCTGCTGCTGTCCTGGCTGTTCGGCGCCCTGATGGCGCGCTGGATCCTGCCGATTCCCGGCGGCCGTCTCGCGGGCGGCGACGAGCTGGTGCGCGAGGCGCGGACGCAGCCGCCGATGAGCCGTCCCGAGCGCCGGGTCGCCTGGCTGTTCGCCGCCGCCGTGCTGCTCTGGGTGACGCGCGGCGACGTGCAGCTCGGCGACGGCGCGGTGATCCGCGGCTGGGCGCACTGGCTGCTGCCCGAAGGCGCCTCGGGCACCTTCGTGCCGGACGGCGTGGTCGCGATCGGTGTCGCGATCACAGCGTTCCTGATCCCGTCGGGCGTCGCGGCGGCGGGCGAAGGCGGAGCCGGGGGCGACGCGGGCGCCGCCGGCGGCAGCCCGAGCCGCGGTCAGGCCGACCGGCGCCCGCGCCTGATGGACTGGGAGACCGCGCGGCAGCTGCCGTTCGACATCCTGTTCCTGCTCGGCGCCGGCATCGCCATGGCCGACGCGTTCGCGCCGACCGGCCTGTCGCTCGCGTTCGGCGCGCTGCTGGCGCCGCTGATCGGCAGCGTGCCGCCGCTGCTGCTGGTGGCGATCCTGTGCTTCGCGATCCTGCTGCTGTCCGAGGTCGCCAGCAACACCGCCGTCGCCGCGCTGTTCCTGCCGATCCTGATGCAGGGGGCCCTCGCGGCGCACCTCGACCCGCGCGTGTTGATGCTGCCGGCGGCGCTGGCCGCGTCGTGCGGCTTCATGCTGCCGATCGCCACGCCGCCGAACACCATCGTGTTCGCCAGCCGCCACGTCACCATCGGCCAGATGGCGCGGGCTGGATTCGCGCTCGACCTCGTGTCGATCGGACTGTTGATCGTGGTGCTGTGGTTCTGGGTGTTCCCGTTGCTCGGCATCGATCCAGGCGTCGAACCCGCATGGCTGCAACCGAAGTGAACCCCGAGCCCGCCCCGGAGCGCGATCCCGCGCAGGCGAGCGCGCCGGGCCCGGACGCGACCGCGCGCGCGCGCGGCGCCGGCTGGCGGCTGGGGCTCGGGTGCTGGCTGCTGCTCCTGTGCGTGGCGCACGGCAACCTCGAGTCGATCGACAGCGGCTTCACCATGCAGGGCGCGCGCGCGCTGTGGACCCGCGGCGACTCCGGCCTGCTGCTGCCCGGCGACGGTGCGGCGACGCCGGGCGAAGGGCTGGCTGCCGCCCACATCGCCGGCAACAGCGGCCAGTCGTTCGGCATGACCGGCAAGGACGGTCGCCACCAGTACGTCTGGTTCCCGATGGGTCACCTGTGGCTGATGGTGCCGCCGGTCGCGCTCGGCGAACACCTGCAGCGGGCGTTCCCGGCGATCGAGGCGCGCTACAAGGAGCGCGCCGGCCCGACGTACCAGCGCAGCGAGCTGGTGCTCGACCAGGCGATGGTGGCGCTGCTGCTGCCGAGCCTGTTCGGCGCGACCACGATCCTGTTGCTGATGGCGATCGCCCGCGCGCTCGGCAGCACGGCGCGCGAGGCGCTCGGCGTCGCGTTCGCGATCGCGTTCACCACGCAGTGCTTTCCGCTGCTGCGCGAGACGCTGTCGGACGGGCCAGGGCTCACGCTGCTGCTGACCGGCCTGTGGGCCGCGGTGCGCGCGGGCGCCGGCGCGGCGCGGCCCGGCGACCTGGTGCTCGGCGGCCTCGCCGCCGGCTTCGCCGTGCTGGTGCGCTACCAGCACGCGTTCCCGGTGGTGGTGCTGGCGGTCGCCGTGGCGCTCGCCGCGCGACGGCATCGCCGCTGGCCGTGGCTCTGGTGCTTCGCCGCCGGCGGCGCGCCGATGGCGGCGCTGCTGTTCACCGTCAACTGGCTGCGGTTCGGGAACCCCATGTCGACCGGCTACCTGCCGGCCGACTGGTTCGACACGATGCCCTGGATCGGCCTGCCGAAGATCCTGCTCGCCGCCGGCAAGGGGATCCTGTGGTTCTCGCCGCTGCTGTGGATCGCCGCGTGGGCCGCGCTGCGGCGCCGCGAACGGCCGCCGTTCGCGCACGGCTGGCTGGCGTGGACGTTGCTGTGGGTGCCGCTGCTGATGTTTGCGTCGACCAACGGCTGGCAGTCCGGGCAGTGCTGGGGTGTGCGCTACGTCACCGGGGGCGTCGTCGCGTTCCAGGTCCTGGTGCTGCCGCAACTGCGGCCGTGGCGGCGCTGGCCGCGCGCGTTCGCGGCGCTGCTGGTGCTCGGCGCGCTGGTCAACGTCACGAGTCTCGTTGCGCCGACGCGGGGCTACGCCCAGCTGGCGGATCAGGGCGTGCGGGCGCAATTCGAGCAGGCATTCGCCGCCGGCGAGGTCTCCGCCGCCGACCTCGCGGCGGTGCGCGCCGACTCGGCGGGCATGTACTTCGTCCTGCCGCGGTTCAGCCCGCTGCACGCGAACTGGAGCTACGCCCGGCAAGTCCTGGCCGGCGCCTTCGAGGACGAGCACCAGCGGCCGGTGCACGGCGCCGCACACACGATCGAACCGCTGTTCTCCGTGACCAGCGCCGACCCGCAGCTCGGGCTGGCGCCGATCTGGTGGGAGGACCGCGGCTTCCGCTGGTGGTGGTGGGTGATGTGGGGGGAGCTGCTGGGCCTGCCCGGCTGGCTGCTGCTGCTGCCGCCGCTGGTCGCCGGCGGCGCTCTGGTGCGGGCCGGCTGGCGCCGGCTGTCGAGAATCTGATCAAGCCGGGTCGGGTCGGGGCCCGATAGGGGACGCGGGCGAACCGCGCCCCCGAACCCCCGATGACAACGCTCCTACTGCTGCTGTCCACCGCCCTCCTGCCGCAGGACCCGCCCGTCCAGGACCCGTCCGGAACGCCGGCGCCGCTGCCGATGGCGGAGTCCGCGGCACCGCCGGCGGGTCCGGCAGCAGATCCGGCGGCAGACCCGGCACAGGTCGATGCGCGGACCGAGGCGCCCGGCGGTCGGCTGGACCAGGTCGAGCTGCTGGACGGCGAGGTGCTCGAGGGCCGCATCGTGCTCGAACGCGGCAACTACCTCGAGATCGAACTCGAGCCGGGGGCCACCGTCGGCTTCCGCCGGTCGGCCGTGGCGGCGATCCGTCGCGGCGGCGGCGCTCCGGTGCCGACGGTCGCCGCGGCGGTGGTGGCGCGCGACGAGTGGTTCACGCTGCACGACGGCAGCGGCGCCGCGGTCGGCTGGCTGCACGGCACGCTGACGCCGCAGGCCGACGGCAGCGTGCGCGTGCTCGAGGAATGGGAGTTCGCCGAGGGGCAGCGCTGGTACCAGCTGACCGCGCTCGAGACCACCGACGCCGCGCTCCGGCCGCTGTCGAGCTACTTTCGCGAGCGCGTGCGCGAGGAGGTCGTGGCCGGCGCCGCGATCGACCCGATGGCGCGGCGCACCCGGGTGCGGGCCGAACGCATCGTCGAGGCGCAGGTCGACGGCTCGGTGCTGACCGTGCGGCGGCTGTCGCCCGACGGGCGCAGCGAACGCCAGCTGCCGTGGCCGCAGGGCGCGACCTTCCCGCTGCTGGCGCGGCTCGACGCCGCCGAAGCAGGGTGCGACGTCACGGTGTTCGACGCCGCGCAGGAGGAGCTGCAGACGCGGACGTTCGCCGCGATGCGGCAGCGGCGCGTGCTGGTCGACGGGGTCGAGAAGCACGTGCGCGAGATCGTCGAGGACGGCGGTAACGTCCGCAACGCGACCTGGCGCGACGCCAGCGCACACGTGCTGCGGCGCGAGATCGCCGGGCCGGCGCTGGTGGCGGTGCCGAGCACGGCCGAGCTGGCGCAGCGCGCGCTCGACGCGGTCGGGCCGGTGCCGGCGGCGTTCGTCGCCGAGCCCGAGGGCCGCTTCGGTCTGTGGCGTCCGAACCCCGCGTGGGAGACCCAGCCGGCGGCGGCCGGCGCCGTGAGCCTGCGCTGCGGGCTGCACGACGCGACGATCACGCTGGCGTTGCTCGATCATCTGGACGCGGGCGCGTCGCTGGACGCGGCAGCGGGCGCGGTGGCGCGCTGGGTCACGCTGCTGCATCCGGACCTCCGGGTCGAGGAACGCAGCTGGCCCGAGATCCGAGGTCGGCGCGCCGCCCGGCTCGAGTGCCTCGGCGGCACCGGGCTCGACGCCCGCCGCGCACGCGTGTGGGTGCTGCCTGTGGAGCCGGGGTTCCTGGTGCTCCAGTGCACGGCGCCGGAGCAGGCCTTCGGCGAGCTGGAGGCGGACTTCGCCGCGGTGGTGCAGCGCGTGGAGACGGTGCCGGCCGCGGTGGAATTGCTGCAGCCGGCGGCGGACCCGGACGGCGGCGCGGGGAGTCCCCCTGCGGAGCCGGGCCCGGTGGAGCCGACGGTCCCGATCCGTGTGCGCGTGCCGCGGTCGCCGACCGAAGGCGGCTGAGCCGGCTCACGGCAGCGCCCCCTGGCGCGCGAAGCCGCGCAGCGCCGCGGCCTCCAGCACGTCGTCGACGGTGAGCTCGGGGCGCTGGTCGAGGTCGGCCAGCGTGCGGGCCACGCGCAGCAGCCGCACCCGCGCGCGGGCGCCGGCCCGGTGCAGCCGCAGCACCTGCAGCAGCGCGTCGTGCACGCGGGGGCCGGCCGGACACGCGAGCTCGAGTATGCGGTCAGCGAGCCGCGCGTTGGCGAGCGAGGCGCCCAGCCGGCCGTTGCGTTCGCGCTGGAACGCGCGCGCCGCGGCGATGTGGTGGCGCAACCGCTCGCTGCCGTGGGCCGGGTCGCGCGCCTGCTGCAATTCGAGCGGGTCGAGCGCGGGCACCTCGACCTGCAGATCGAGGCGATCGAGCAGCGGTCCCGACAGTCGGCGGCGGTAGCGCTGCACCGCCGGCGGCGTGCACGTGCAGGGGCGCGCCGGATGGCCGAGGTACCCGCACGGGCACGGGTTCATCGCCGCGACCAGGGCGAACGCGGCCGGCATCGTCACCGTACCGCTGGCGCGGCCCACGGTGACGATGCCGTCCTCGAGGGGCTGACGCAGCGCCTCGAGCGCGTCGCGGCGGAACTCCGGCAGCTCGTCGAGGAACAGCACGCCGTGGTGCGCCAACGTCACCTCGCCCGGCCGCACGTCGGCACCGCCGCCGAGCAGGCTCACGGTCGAGCTGGTGTGGTGCGGCGCTCGCAGCGGCCGCTGCGCACCGCCGGGCTCCGGCAGGCCGGCCGCGGCGTGCACCTGCAGGATCTGCAGCCGCTCGTCGTCGCTGCACGGTGGCAGCAGGCCCGGAAGGCGTCGGCACAGCGCGGTCTTGCCGCTGCCGGGCGGGCCGACGAACAGCAGGTTGTGCCCGCCGGCCGCGGCGGCGCACAGCGCGCGCTTGGGCGTCTCGTGCCCGCGCAGATCGGCGAGGTCCGGACACCGCGGCGGGGTCGCCGCCGTGCGTTCGGGCGGCGGCGGCAGGTCGCGCCGACCGGCCACCCAGTACAGCGCGTCGGCGACCGTCGGCGCGCCGAGCACCTGCAGGTCGGCGATGCCCTCGCACAGCGCGGCGTCGTCCGGGCTGCACAGCAGCGTGCCGTGGCCGCGCGCGCGCGCCATCAAGGCGACGCTGACGATGCCGCGTGCCGGCAGCACCCTGCCGCGCAGCGAGATCTCGCCGAATGCGCACAGCCCGCGCGCGCGTTCGGGCGGCCACATGCCGCCGGCGCCGGCCAGCGCCAGCGCCAGCGGCAGGTCGAAGCCGTGGCCGCGCTTGCGCAGCGACGCCGGCGCGAAGTTCACCGTGGTGACACCGCGCGGGCTCGGCAGACCCAGCGCGAAGAACGCGTTCAGCACGCGGTGATAGGCCTCGCGCACCGTCGCGTCGACCAACCCCAGGATCCGCGGCGTGCCGTCGCTGGCGGAACGCGCGGTGGCCTCGACCTGGATCGGTTCGGCGTCGACGCCGACGACCATGCCGGTGGTCACGGAGACGGTGGGTGGTTGCACTGAGTGCTCCGTGCCCGCGCGCGCCGCCGGGGGAACGGTCGCCTTCGGGTTTTTCGACCGGCCCGTGCGGCGGCACGCCCGTGCGGCGGCTAGCCTCAGGCGTTCCCATTGGTCCACGAGGAGACGCCCATCATGTGCACCCCGATCCCCGCCCAGCAGCACCTGCGCGACAGCGCCCCGCGCAGCGCGGCGCCGATGCCGCGCATCGGCGATCCCGCCCCCGATTTCACCGCCGTGACGACCCACGGCGAGCTCCGCTTCAAGGACTGGGCGGCCGGCAAGTGGACGCTGATGTTCTCGCACCCGGCCGACTTCACGCCGGTGTGCTCGACCGAGCTGACCGAGATCGCCCGCCGCGCGCCCGAGTTCGACAAGCTCGGCTTCAACCTGATCGGCGTGTCGATCGACTCGATCCACAGCCACCTGGCCTGGGTCGAGAACCTCGCGCAGATCCTCGACACGCGGCTGCCGTTCCCGCTGGTCGCCGACATCGACAAGAAGGTCAGCGAGCTCTACGGGATGATCCACCCCGGCGAGTCGGCGACCGTCACCGTGCGGGCGCTGTTCTTCATCGACCCCAAGCAGACGATCCGCGCGATCATCTACTACCCGCTCAACGTCGGCCGCAACGTCGACGAGATCCTGCGCGTGTGCGACGCGCTGCAGACGGCCGACAAGAACGCCGTGGCCTGTCCGGTCAACTGGAAGAAGGGTGACCCGGTGATCGTGCCGCCGCCGAAGACCGTCAAGGACGTCGAGGCGCGCAAGGCGATGACCGGCGTCGAGCGGCTCGATTTCTATCTGATCAAGAAGTCGCTCTGAGGTGCATTCGGGCCGCCGTGGGCGCTCGGACTCCCGTTCCCGTTCCCGCGCCCGTGCCCGTGCCCGTGCCCAGCGGCGCGTAGCGCCGCGGTGCCCAGCGGCGCGCCAGCGCCGCGGTGCCCAGGCGGGCGCGCGCAGCGCGCTCGCCGGTGCCCGCGCGCGCGAAGCGCGCGCTTGGGTGCCTCATCGATCGCGCAAGTCGACCCAGCCCGCGCTCCGCGCGGGCGGGCACCGGCCGCGCTGCGCGCGGCCTGGGCACCGGCGCGCTGCGCGCGCCTGGGCACGGGCACGGGCACGGGCGCGGACGCAACCGGCCCGGGCGCCGTACCGCCTAGCCGACCGACGTCGGCAGATGATTGCCCTGCCACCCCAGCATGCCGTCCTGCACGTTGGCGAGGGCGCGGAACCCCATCTCGTGCAGCTGGCGCAGCGCTGCGCTGCTGCGGTAGCCCGAGCGGCAGATCACCGCGGTCGGCATGGCGCGGTCGAGCGCCGCCAGCGCCGCGTGCGCGGCGAGCCCCGGGCCGAGCTCGGCGTGCACCGCGCCGTCGAGGTGCGCGGCGGCGAACTCGGCCGGCCGGCGCACGTCGACGATCTGCCACGCCGCCCCGCCCTGCAGCGCGACGAACAGCTCGGACGCCGCGAGCTGGCGGTGGGTCCGCGGCGCCGCCGCCGGTGCGTCGGTCCAGCCGACGACGGCGTCGAGGCCGATCCGACGCAGGCGCGCCAGCGCCGGCGCGAGCTGGGCATGTTCGGCGACGTGCAGCACCACCGTCGCGTCCGGCTCCAGCAGGCTGCCGGCCCAGGTCTCGAAGTCGTTGCCGTCGCTGGCCGCGTTCAGCGCGCCGGGCCAATGACCGTCGGCGTGGCGCTGCCGCGAACGCACGTCGAGCACGGCGCCGCCCTCGTCGAGGTGCCGTTGCACGCCGGCGGCGTCCAGCTGGCGCGGCGCCGGCAGCGCGCCGAGCAGCGCCGGGCCCCGGCGGTTCACGGCGGCGACGCGCGCGAAGTAGCGCGGCGGTGGCCGCAGCGCCGCCAGCAGTCGCGCGCAGAACGCGTCCTCGTCGCGCTCGGCGAGCGCCCAGTTGCCGACGCGCTGCAGCCCGATCGTCGACGACTCCTCGCACGAGATGTCGGTGCCGCAGGCCGAGCCGGCGCCGTGCGCGGGCCACACCTCGGTGGTGTCGGGCAGCGGTGCCAGCCGTTCGTGCAGGCTGCGGAACAGCGCGCGCGCCATCTGCTCGGGCGGCAGCCCGCGGCCGGCGACCAGGTCGGGCCGACCGACGTCGCCGAGGAACAGCGTGTCGCCGCTGAGCAGCCGATCGGGCGCGCCGCTGGCGGCGGGGCCACGCAGCAGGAACGACACCGACTCGGGCGTGTGCCCCGGCGTCGGCAGCACCGTCAGCACGGCGCCGCCGATCCGCAGCTCGCGGTCGTCGGCCAGCCGTTCGCACGGCAGCGCGCCGTCGAACCGTTCGCCGAGGCCGACCGTCGCACCGGTCGCCGCCGCCAGCTCCGCCAGGCCGGCGCAGAAGTCGGCGTGCACGTGCGTCGACAGCGCCCAGCGGATGCGCAGGCCCTGCCGCGCGGCGAAGGCGGTGATCTCGGCGATGTCGCGCGGCGGGTCGACCACGGCGGCCTCGCCGTCGTGGCCGATCAGGTAGGCGGCCTGCGCCAGCGGGGTGCAGTAGAACCGGCGGAACATCATGCGGCCCAGGATAGTCGCGCGGCGGCGCCGGCGTCTTGTGCGCCGCGTCCCTGGCGCGATGATCCCGGCCACCGCCCGAGCGTCGAAGGAGCCACCCCGATGTCCGATGCCAGTCCCTGGGACCTGCCGAGCTACCGCCTGCGCCGCAAGGTGCTGAAGGTGTTCGGCGCCAGCTTCCACGTCTACGACGGCGACCGCGTGGTCGCGTTCTGCAGCCAGAAGGCGTTCGCGCTCAAGGAGGACATCCGGCTGTTCGCCGACGAGTCGAAGGCGAAGGAGCTGCTGTGGATCCGCGCCCGGCAGGTGATCGACTTCGCCGCCAGCTACGACGTGGTCGACTCGGCCAGCCAGCAGAAGGTCGGCGCGCTGCGGCGGCGGGGCCTGCGGTCGATGCTCCGCGACAGCTGGCTCTTGCTCGACGCCGACGACAGGGAGATCGCCAGGGTCGAGGAGGACAGCGCCTGGATGGCGACCCTGCGGCGGTTCCTCAGCAACCTGATCCCGCAGACGTTCCACCTCGACTGTGGTCCGACCGCGGCGGTGCTCAAGCAGCGGTTCAACCCGTTCGTCTACAGCCTCGATGTGACGGTGCCGGCCGACTGCACCCTCGATCGCCGGCTGGTGCTGGCCGCAGCCGTGCTGCTGGCGGCGATCGAAGGTCGCCAGTCCTGAGCGCCGGATGGCTGCGACCCAGCTCACCGACTGCACGCACTGCGGTCACTCGTTCGAGGCCGACGCGCGGCTGCGCGGCGGTCTCGCGTCGTGCCCGCGCTGCGGCAAGGCGACCGCGGTGGCCGGCCTGCGCGATCCGCTGTGGCTGCTGCTGCGCATCGGCGCGGTGGTGCTGGCGGCGCTGTCGGGATGGGGCGCCGCGCGCGAATTCGGTGCCGGGTTCGGGTGGCTCGTGGGCGCGGGCGTGCTGGCTCTGGCGTGGGTGCTGAGCCGCGCCATGTAGACGCGCCCTTGGTCCGCTCCAGTTGTCACTCGCTGCACGCTCGCGGATGCGAGGGCGCCGAACGGGCCGCTCGGACCGACCGCCCAGAGCTGCGCGTCGCGGTTCGCCTTGGACCAGGTGCCAGGGCCGCGGAAGGCAAGGCGGAGCCTGCGTTACTGCAGGCGGAACTCGTGGCGGGGCGTCGAGGCAAAGCCCAGCGTCGCCGGATCGAGCACCAGCCACTGCGCCGCGAGGTGGGGGGAAGGCCCGCCGGGAACGCCCGCCGCGCCGCTCAGCCCCGCTCGGGCAGATCGCGCAGGAACCGCACCAGCGCCACGGCGCCGGCCCGTGAGCCCGGGTGGAAGCGGACCTGCTGGGTGGCGGCGCCGGCTGTCGACTTGTTGGGCAGCGGGGCGCCGGAGCCACGCGCCGCCGGGCCCGACCTTGGACCGGCGCTCTTGCCGCCCGCGCCGGGCGGCGGCGCGCTGACGAACGACGCGCCGCTGGCGGCGGCGTCGACGAACAGCAACGCGGGCAGCTCCGGGTCGACCTCGCGCAGCGAACCGACGATGGCATTGGCGACTCCGGGCGCGACGTCGGGGCCGACGACCAGGCAGTGGTGCCCGCCGGAGCCGAAGAACGACTGCCGCGCGTCGGCGAGGTCGTGTGCGATGTCGACGCCGAAGCCGTGCTCGCGCAGCTGGCCGATCAGGGCCTGCATCGGGCGGGCGTCGCCGAGCACGGCGAGCAGGTCGAGGCGACGTTCGGGTGGCAGGCGCAAGCAACCACTGGATCGGCTGGCGCGACCCGGCGAGTCAAGGCGCCGGCGGAAGGCGCCGTCAAGCCGCGCGAATCGCCGCGCCGATGCACACCTATCATGGTGCTCCGCCGCTCGGCCGTTCTCGCCGCCACCGCCCTCCTGTGCGCGCTGCCCGCCCGGGCGCAGAGCACGCTGGTGCTGCCCCAGTCGCACGCGACGCAGGACGGCACGACGGCGACCAACGTGCCGTTCGGCCGCAGCACGCCGGTGCGCGTGCAGCAGGTCTACGACCCGCTGCTGTTCCAGGGCGCGGGCACGGTGACGGCGATCGCGTTCCGGCTCGACGGCGACGCGCTGGCGGCGCCGAAGCAGGTCGACGTCGAGATCCGCATGTCGACGTCGCCGCTGGGCCTGACCGCGCTGAGCGCGACGTTCGCGCAGAACCGCGGGGCCGACGAGACGGTGGTGCTGCCGCGGCAGCTCGTCACGCTGCCCGACCAGAACACCGCGGCGACGCCGTCGCCGTTCCTGCCGGCGCTGCCGCTCCTGGTGCCGTTCGCCTACGACCCGCAGAACGGCCCGCTGCTGATCGAGATCGTGGTGTTCGGCCAGCCGCCCGGCGCCTACACGCTCGACGCGACGTTCGTCTGCGACAGCCCGGAGACCGCGATCGGCCCGGCGTCGTGCCAGCCGCAGACCGGGCTCCCGCTGCGCGTCGAGAGCGCGACGACACAGGTGCTGTGGGGGCGGCCGTGGCTGGCGCGGGCGCTCGACGCGCAGCCCGGCTCGCTCGTCGTGCTGGCGCTCGGCTCGACCGAGACCGGCACTTGGAACGGCGCGCAGCTTCCGGTCGATCTCACGCCGGCCGGCGCGCCGGGCTGCTTCGTCAGCATCGACGTGCTGGCGACGTTCTTCCAGGTCGCGGTCGGCGACGGCAGCGCGCTGTTCACGTTCGCCGTGCCGAACGAGCCGGCGCTGGTCGGCCTCGTGATCCGCTACCAGGCGGCCGCGTTCGGCGCGAACCTGAACGCGCTCGGCGTCGTCACCAGCCAGGCCAAGAAGGTCTCGGTCTGCGGCTACGAGCCGGTCGGCCGGGTCTGGTCGAGCGGCACCACCGCGACCGACGGCGTCCGCGAGCTGGGCACCGCGCCGGTCCTGCAGATCACGCTGCAGTAGTCCCAGCGGCGGTTCGAGGTCGCCGCGCCCGGGGCTTCGGCGGACAATGTAGGCGCCGGGTCCGTGCCCGCGGCCCCTGCGATCGGGCGAACCGCTGCGTCGCGGCGCGCGTTCGGCCCTCCGATCCAACCTGGGCGGAACCGACCGGGGTCGGTGCCGTTCCGGCGCCGCTTCCACGGGCTGTCCGCCCGACCGCCCGCTCGATCGCCCGTCCGTCGACCTCGCCGCAAACGTCGCACATGAACCGCATCCGCCGCTGGCTCGCCGTCCCGTTCGCCGTCGTCCTGATCGCCGCGCTGGCCCGGTTCGGCACGCTCTCCGGCGGTGAGGATCTGCTGATCCAGCGCCAGTACCAGGCGGCCGCCGAAGCGTTGCAGGCCGCGCTGGCCGACACGCCGGTGGGCGAACAGGACCGCGTGCTGCTGCTGCTGGGCGAGGCGCAGCTGCTGGCCGGTGAGCCCGCCGCGGCCCGCGCGACGCTGCAGCGCCTGCTGGCGGAGCAGCAGGGGTCGGCGCTGGTGCCGGGTGCCAGGTTCCTGCTCGCGCGCAGCCACGAGCGGCTCGGCGACCGGCAGCAGGCGGCGGCGCTGTACCGCGACGAGGTGGAGCGGCTGTGCGGCTTCGACCGCAAGGAGCAGGTCGCGGCGATCTACCTGGGTCTCGCCGAGAAGGCGCAGCAGCAGGACCCGCCGCAGGATGCGCGGGTGGTGACGTTCTGTGACCTTGCCCTCGACCTGCAGCTCGAGCCGCGGCGCGCCGCGGCGGTGGGGCTCAAGGCCGCCGAGGCGCAGCTGCGTCTCGGGCAGCACGCCGACGCCGCGCGGCGGCTGGTGCCGCTGGTCGAGCAACTGTCGGTCCCGGACGGCAAGCTGCGCGCGATGCTCGGCCTCGGCCGGGCGCGGCGCCTCGACGGCGACCCGGCCGGCGCGCGCACGGTGCTGCGCGACCTGCAGGAGCTGGCGCCCGACGCGCCCGAGGCGGGCGACGCCGCCTACGAGGTCGCCCTGAGCTTCGGCGTGCCGTCGCCGGCGGCCGGCATGCTCGACCGCGCGGTGCAGGCGCTGCAGGACCTGCAGGAGCGGTTCCCGTCGCACGGCAAGGCGAAGATCGCGGCGTTCCTCGCCGCGCAGAGCTACGCCAGCAGCGGCCGCGCCGACGACGCCCTGCGGATGCTGCGCGGGTTCCTCGCCGCACAGCAGGACAGCGGCCTCGACGAGGTCGCGGCCGCGCGCGCGATGCAGGGCGACGTGCTGGCGGCGCAGCAGAAGCTCGAGCCGGCGATCGCGGCGTGGCGCGAGTATCTGGCGCAGCACCCCGCGCACGGCGAATGGGAGCGCGTGCAGCGCGCGATCGTCGACGCCGAGTGGCGGCTGGCGATCCTGGCCTACCAGGACGGCTGCGACGAGGACGACCACGCGTCGTTCGCGGCGGCGCGGCAGCGACTGCAGGCGTTCGCGCAGACCTATCCGCTGGACCAGCGCAACCCCGACGTGCTGTTCCTGCTCGGCGACATGCTGCGGCGCGAGCGGAAGTTCGACGACGCCCGCGCCGAGTTCGCGCGCTGCGTCAGCAAGTACCCGGGGCGCGACCAGGGCTCGCGGGCGCAGTTCGCGATCGGCGCGATCTTCGAGCAGGAGACCTTCGACTACGGGCGCGCGCTCGAGGCCTACCGCGCGGTGACCTGGGGGCCGCAGCAGGGCGCCGCGCAGCGCCGCATCGCGCAGCTGACCGAGAAGCACCTCGAGCTGTGCACGCACCGCGTGTTCCGCACCGACGAGGCGCCGACGTTCGCGCTGACCTCGCGCAACATCGAGACGGTGCGGGTGCGGGTGCTGCGGCTCGACCTCGAGGACTACTTCCGCGCCACCCACACCGCCGGCGGCATCGAGCAGCTCGACATCGAGGTGATCGCCGCCGACCGGACGTTCGACAGCGCGGTCGCGGACTACGAGCCCTACCGCGAGACGACCCGCGACGTCGAGCTGCCGTTCCGCGAGCCCGGCGCCTACGTCGTCAAGGTCGACGACCGCGAGCTCGAGGCGGTGACGATGGTGCTGGTCAGCGACCTGGCGCTGATCGCCAAGTCGAGCCGGCACGAGTTCCTGGTGCTCACGCAGGACACGCGCACCGGCCGCGTAGCACCCGGCGTCGAGGTGGTGCTGAGCGACGGCGCCAAGATCGTCGCCGAGGGCACGACCGACGCGGCCGGCTTCTGGCGCTTCCGCGGCGAGGAGCTGCAGAACCGCGACGACCTGCGCGTGTTCGCCGTGGCGCCCGGCGGGTCGGGCGCCAGCTCGCTGAACCTGTCGGGCATGGGCTA
This sequence comes from Planctomycetota bacterium, assembly GCA_050245995.1. GTDB lineage: Bacteria > Planctomycetota > UBA1135 > UBA1135 > UBA2386 > JBFWWV01. The sequence goes on from JBFWWV010000007.1 coordinate 257,712, forward strand.
CTCGCTCGGCCTGCAGCCCAAGGGCTACCTGTTCGCGGCGCGGCCGATGTACCTGCCGGGCGAGCGCGTCGACCTCAAGGGCATCGTGCGCGAGATCGCGAACGGCACCTACCAGCTGCCGGGCGACGGCTACCGCGTGCGGGTGCTGGCGCCGAGCGGCCGGATGCTGCTGCAGCGCGACGTCCAGTTCACGACGTTCGGCACGTTCGCGACCGAGCTGGTGCTGCCGGCCGCGGCCGAACTCGGCGAGTGGCGCGTCCTGGTCGACCGGCCGGGGCGCGACGACCGCACGTTCGCGTCGCAGTTCCGGGTGCAGCGGTTCGAGCGGCCGCGCCTGCAGCTGAGCCTCGATCTCGACCAGCCGGTGGTGTTCCGCGGCGAGCCGATCCGCGGCCGCGTGGTGGCGCGCTGGTTCTACGGCGAGCCGGCGGTGGGGCGCGAGGTGGCGGCGACGATGCAGCTGCCCGACGGTGCCGTGGTGGAGCGCCGCGGCACGACCAACGCGGCCGGCGAGCTGCCGATCGAGCTGCCGACCGGAGAGTTCGCCGAGGAGGCGATGGCGCTGCTGCGGGCCGAGCTGGTGGGGGAGGCGGTGCAGACGCAGGCGGTGGTGCCGGTGGTGACCACCGAGCTCGAGCCGAAGGTGACGCTGCCGCGCGAGGTCTACCTCGCCGGCGAGACGATGGAGGCGACGGTGACGCTGCAGGACCGCAGCGGCGCGCCGCTGCAGCGCGCGGCCGAGGCGGTGCTGCTGCGGCTCGAGCAGCCGGCGAAGGGCCGCGGCGCCACCGTCGAGGTCGAGGTCGAGCGGCGCGCCGTGCGCACCGCGGCCGACGGCAGCGCCAAGGTGGCGTTCCGCGCCGCGGCCGGCGGCCGGCACCGCGTGCGCGTGCTGTGCGCCGACCGCTTCGGCACGGTGGTGACCGGCGAGGCCGGCCTGCTGGTGTCGGGCGACGACGACGAGGTGCGGCTGCGGCTCCTGTGCGCGCGCGAGACCTGGAAGGTCGGCGAGACCGCCGAGGTCACGGTGATGAACCGCGCCGTCGAGGGGCTGGCGCTGCTGTGCTGGCAGGGCGACGGCATCCTGGCTTGCGAGACCCGGGTGCTGCCGGCCGGCGAGTCGAAGCTGGCGCTGCCGCTGCGCCCGGAACACGCGCCGAACTTCGCGCTGGCGCTGGCGATGGTCGACGGCAATCGGCTGCACACCGCCGACCTGCCGCTGCTGGTGCAGCGCGACCTGCGCGTCGTGGTCGACGCGCCCGAGCGGGCCGCCCCGGGCGGGCAGGTCGAGGTGACCGTGCACACGATGGACCCGCAGGGGCGTCCGGTCGCGGCCGAGGTCGCACTGGCGATGGTCGACGAGGCGCTGCTGGCGATCGCCGGCGACGGCGCGCCCGCGATCGGCGCGTTCTTCTACGGGCAGCTGCGCGAGACGTCGTTCCGGACGCAGTCGAGCTGCACGTGGTCGTACCAGGGCCGGAGCCGCCCGGTGAACGCCGAGCTGCTCGCCGAGGAGCTGCGGCGACAGGTCGAGGCCGATCGACGGGCGCCGACGTCCAATCCGGAGCCGAACGACGGTCGGCTCGACGAGGTCACGTCGGCGTTCGACAGCAACCAGTGGAACAGCGCGGTCGGGCTCGGCGGCGGCGCGGGCGGCCGCCAGCGGGAAGGCCGCGCGAGCCTCACCGGCACGTTCTTCGACGACGGCAAGGACGCCGACCGGATGGCGCGCAGCTCCACCGCGCTGATGCAGGAGGAGGCCAAGCAGTCGACCTACCTCGTGCGGCGCTTCTCGGGCGCGGACGACAAGGAGGCCGCGGGATTCTTCGCCCTCGAGTTCGGGGTGCCGGCGGGGCTGGAGTTCGCCAGCGACGAACCGCGCGTCGACTTCCGCGCCACCGGAGCCTGGCTGAGCAGCGTGGTCACCGGCGACGACGGCACGGCAGAGGTGGTGATCGAGCTGCCCGACAGCACCACGGCGTGGCGGCTGCGGGCGCGCGCGGTGACCGCCGACACCTGGGTCGGCGAAGGCGACGACGCGCTCGTCGCGCAGCAGGCGCTGCAGGTCGACTACCGCGGACCGTCGTGGCTGTGCGAAGGCGATACCACCGAGCTGGGCGTGCGGCTGCACAACCTGACCGCCGAGGCGGTGAACGGTCGCGTCGAGCTGGAGCAGGAGTTCGGGCCCCAGCCCGAGACGCAGCGAGAGTCGCGGGGCCAGGACCTGCCGCTGCCGGCGCACGCCGACGCCGCGGCGACGTTCCCCTTCGCGGCGACCGCCGCCGGCGAACTCGGCCTCACGCTGCGCGGCACCGCCGGCGACCGCGCCGACGCGATGCAGCTGCGCGTGCCCGTGCAGCCGTTCGGCCTCGAGGTCGTGGCCGGGCGTTCGGGCAGCACCCGCGACCGCGTCGCGTTCGCGCTCGGCCTGCCCGAGGGCCGCGAGTACACCGCGCTGCGCATGTTGATCGAACTCGGCCCGGACCCGAGCCGCGACCTGGTGCGCGCCGCCTTGGGCGGCGGCTTCCAGCTGCGCAACTGCGTGCAGGTGCAGGGCACCAACCTGGCGCGCGCCAGCCGCGGCCTCGCGGCCACGCACGTGCTGGAGTGGCTCGACGGCCTGGGCGACGCGAGCACGGCCGATCGCGAGCAGCTGCAGGGCTTGGTGGTGGCGATGCTGCAGGTGCTGGTGCAGGCGCAGCGCGACGACGGCAGCTACGCCTGGATCGGCGACCGCACGCGCGACCTGCGCAGCTCGGCGCAGGCGCTGCGGTTCCTGGCGGCGTGCCGGTCGCGCGGGATGGCGGCGGCCGACGAGCCGCTGCACAAGCTCGCCGAGGCGCTGCTGCAGGCCGAGCGCACGGCGGCGGACGCCGCGCGCGCCGACCTGCTGTGGGCGCTGGCGCAGGCCGGCCGCGCGCGCTTCGAGGCGCTGAACGCCCTGCACCGCCAGCGCACGGGGCTCGGCGCCGACGCGCTGGCACGGCTGGCGCTCGCGTGGCAGGCGCACGGCCGGCCGGAGCTGGCCGGCGAGGTGCTCGACGCGCTGGCGCAGGCGTTGCCGCCCGAGGCGTTCGCCAACGCAACGCAGGAGACCGTGGCCCTCGCCGCGCTGGCCGCGCTGCAGCGCGGAACGCCACCGACCGCCGCGCGCGACCCGCGGGTCGCGGCCGCCGCCGACTGGCTGCGGCAGGCGCGCCGTGGCGCCGGCTGGGAGACTCCCGAGGCGACGGCGGCGGCGATCGCGGTGCTGGCGCGGGTGCGCGGCAGCGGCGCCGGCGCGCCGCGCGCGACCGAGATCCAGGTCGACGTCGGCGGCCATGAGCTGGCGACGCTGCCGAAGGAGGCCGAAGGGCTGCAGAGCACGTTCGACGTGCCGGTCGAGTGGCTGCGCGAGCGCGACAACGAGGTCGCGATCGCCGTGCGCGGCGGCGGCGAGGTGTTCTACAACGCCACGCTGGTCGGCTTCCGCAAGGGCTTCCTGGTCGAGGAGCGCAACGACGAGCTGGTGCGCGTGCGCCGCGAGTTCGTGGCGGCGCCGCTGCGGCACGAGGGCCGCGACGTGCCGGCCGGGTTCTCGGTGGTGACCGGCCGGGGCTACCGCACCTGGCGCAACGAGATCACGCAGCTGGGGCAGGGCGAGACCTGCACGGTCCAGACGTCGTTCTGGATCCGTCGCGACGCCGATCGCGCGCGGATGACGCCGGTGGTGCTCGAGGAGCCGCTGCCGGCCGGCTGCGCGGTGACCCCAGGGTCACTGCAGGGCAACTACGAGCACGTCGAGCAGCAGCCGGACCGGCTGGTGTTCTACTTCCGCGACGAGGTGTCGTCGGCGACCGTCGGCTACGCGCTGCAGGCGCGCTACCCCGGCGCCTACCGGGTGCTGCCGGGCGAGGTCTACTCGGCGCAGCGCCCGGAGCTGCGCGGCCACGGCCCGACCGCCGAGCTGGCGGTGCGGGCCCCGGGCGACACCCGGCGCGACGACTACCGGCTGACGCCCGACGAGCTGTTCTGGCTCGGCAAGGCCGAGTTCGACGCGGCGCAGGCGATGACGGGTGCCCCGCGCAAGGCGGCGCTCGAGCGCGCGCAGGCGCACCTGCAGCAGCTGCTCGACGAGTGGCACAAGACCGAGCACCAGCTGCGCGACGACGCCCACAAGGAGGTCGCGCGGCGCATGCTGTCGCTCGGCATCGAGCTCGGCTCGACCCGGCAGGTGGTGCGCTTCTTCGAGGTGCTGAAGGACCGCTACGCCGACGTCGTGATCCCGTTCGACGAGATCCTGGCCGTGGGGCGGGCGTACTTCGATCTCGGCGAGTTCGAGTCGGCGCTGCTGGTGTTCCGCGCCACCGCCGACGCGTCGTTCCTGAAGGACGCGGCGGTCGCCACGACGCTGACCGGACTCGGCGAGCGCAAGGCCGCGACGCGGTTCCTGGAGGACCTGCTGCGGCAGTATCCGGACCTGCCGACCATGCGCGTCGCGCGCTACAGCATCGGCCAGCAGCTGGCCGCGGCGGCGATGGCGATCGATCCGTCGCGGCCGGTCGACGAGCGCGTGGGCACCGCCGACGAGCTGCGGCAGCACGCGCTGCGCGCGTTCCGCGAGTTCCTGGTGCGCTACCCCGAGGACCCGCTGGCCGAGGAGGTGTCGTTCGCCTGGGCGACGACGCTGCTCGAAGGGCGCGACCTCGACGGCGCGCTGCGCACCGCGGAGGCGGCGCTGGCGCGCTACCCGCAGTCGCCGTTCGAGGACGAGCTGCTGTACACGGCCGGCTACGCCCGGTTCGCGCTCGGCAGCTACGACGAGGCGTTCCAGGCGCTGGAGCGCGTGGCCACCGGGACCTTCGCCACCGATCGCGGCGGCCGCGCCGAGAGCGGCAGCAAGTGGCACGCGGTCTACCTGCAGGGGCAGATCTGGCACGCGCGCGGCGAACCGCAGCGCGCGCTCGACGCCTATTCGCGGGAGCAGGACCGCTTCACCGACGCCGGCGAGGCGATGGACTACTTCCAGCACAAGGAGCTGTCGCTGCCCGAGGTGACGACGTTCGCGACCGACGAGCCGGCGAAGCTCGAGGTCGCGTTCCGCAACGTCGAGCGCGCCTCGGTGCAGGTGTTCCGCGTCGACCTGATGCGGCTGTACCTGCTGGAGCGGTCGCTGAACGACATCCGCGGCATCCAGCTGCACGGCATCGCGCCGCTGCTGGCGCTCGAGGTCGAGCTCGGCGACGGCCGCGACTACCGCGGCCGGACGCGCGAGGTGCCGCTGCACCTCGACGAGCCGGGCGCCTACCTGTGCGTGGTGCGCGGCGGCGACCTGCTGGCGACCGGCATGGTGCTGCGCAGCGACCTGAAGCTCGAGCTGCAGGAGCAGTTCGACCAGGGCCGACTGCGCGTGAACGTCAAGCAGGGCGACGCCTTCCTGGCCGGCGCGCACGTCAAGGTGCTGGGCAGCGGCGGCGGCGAGCTGCTGAGCGGCGACACCGACCTGCGCGGCGTGTTCACCGCCGACGGGCTGGTCGGCATGGCCACCGTGATCGTGCAGAAGGATCGGCAGTTCGCGTTCTTCCGCGGCGCGTCGCCGCACCAGCCGGCGCGGTTCCGTCCGGCGCCGGTGCGCGCCGCCGACCCGGCGACGGAGCCGGGGCAGACGCCCGAGCTGCAGCAACTGCGGAAGAACGCCCGCGGGTTCGAGGCCCTCGAGCAGAACTACCTGCAGAACACGTTCAACCGCAGCAAGCAGGTGCAGTGGCTGCAGGACGAGGTCTTGAACAAGCAGCAGACCGGCGTCGAGGTGTACCGGGCGAAGTAGGTGATTTGCGGGAAAGGGCTGGCCGTCACGGTCTGCCGCGGCGCCCAATGGGCTCATGCTGCACCGCTGTACTCCGCTGTTCTTCCTGGCGGCCCTCCCGCTCTCCTTCCCGGCGGCGCTGACGGCCCAGACCTGGACTCTCACGCCGACCGCCAACGACCCCGGCGACCGCGTCGACGCGGCCGCGGCCTACGACGCGGGTTCCGCGAACACCGTGCTGTTCGGCGGGGACTTCGTCGGCGGCGTGCTCCCGACCGACACCTGGCTGTTCGACGGCGCCAACTGGAGCCCGGCGTCGCCGACGACGTCGCCGCCGGGCCGGCGCCGCCACGCCATGGCCTACGACCTGGGCCGCGGCAAGGTGGTCCTGTTCGGCGGGTTCGGCGGCGGCGTCCTCGGCGACACCTGGGAGTGGGACGGCGTCACCTGGACCCAGGCCACGCCGGCCGCGTCGCCGCCAGGGCGCTACGCGCACAGCATGGCCTACGACGTGGCCCGCGGCGTCACGGTGATGTTCGGCGGCACGACCAGCGACATCCTGCCGCGCACGCGCACCGACACCTGGGAGTGGGACGGCACCAACTGGACCCAGGTCGTCACGGCCAGTGCGCCGAGCGAGGCGGAGGACACCGCGATGTGCTACGACCTGACGCGCGGCGTGTGCGTCCTGGCCGGCGGCACCAGCTTCTTCGGCGCGCCGGACCAGTCGACCTGGGAGTACGACGGCGTCAACTGGACCAACGTGACCAGCCTCGTGGGCCCCGGCCCGACGGCGCTGCCCGGCCTCGGCGTCAGCGACGCGCAGATGGTCTACGACGTCGCCTGCGGCGCGGCGATCCTGCACGGCGGCCGCACGCCGAACGGCACGTTCCCCGTCGAGACCTGGAGCTACGACGGCACCGCGTGGACCATGATCGCCAACAGCGGCCCCGCGTCGCGCACGCGCTTCGCCATGGCGTACGACCTGGTGCGGAGCCGTACGGTGCTCTACGGCGGCATCAACGGACCGTTCACGGTGCGCTTCCGCGACACCTGGGAGTTCCAGGCCTGCGTGCCCGGCAGCTACACGATCTTCGGCGCCGGGTGCGCGGGTACCGCGGGCGCAGCGACCAACACCGTCAACGCCGCGCCGCGGATCGGCCAGACCATGAGCATCACCTTCGGCCCGGTGGTCGCGCCCGAAGGCGCGCTGCTGGTGATCGGCACCAGCAACACCACCTCGGTGTTCGGCCCGCTGCCCGTCGACCTCGCACCGCTCGGCGCCGCCGGCTGCTTCGGCCGCGTCAGCACCGATGCGCTGCAGCTGTTCGGTCTCGGCGGCGCCGGCGCGGTGACCTTCAACGTGCCGGTGCCGAACTTCGCCGGCTTCGTCGGCCTGTCGATCTACACGCAGGGGCTGGTGTTCGACGTCGCGGCCAATCCGTTCGGGATCGTCGTGTCCGACGCTGCGGCGGCGGTCATCGGAAACTGAGGGAATCGAGCGCGGGCCCGAAGGTCACGCGCTCGTCATCGATTGTGCGGTCCGCTCCCGTGCCGGGCGACACCAACGTCGTGCCGACTCCAGCGACGTCGATGTGGCGCCCGGAGCGGATCACGACATGCGCACACTCCATGCCGGAGCGCTGACCGCGCTCCATCTCGCCCTCGCCGCGCCGTTCGCGGCGGCGCAGGGCCACTTCACCAACTTCGAGACCCCGCAGACGCACCCGATCGAGGTGGTCAAACTCGGGCCTTCGTCACCCCCGGGGCAACAGCAGGAGTTCGTGCTGGTGTGCAACACACCGGACAACTCTTTGCAGGTGTGGACCGCTGACCAGACGCCTCTGTTGCGCGCCCGGGTCAGCGTCGGCCTCGGGCCGGGAACCGTGCGGTTCCTGCCAACCAGCGACCCGAAAGTAGGTCGAGCGTTCGTCTGCAACTTCGACGGCGATAGCATCTCGATCGTCAGGCTCGATGTGAGGTCGGGTACGCTGCTGGCGACCTTGGAGCGCACGACTCGCGTCGGAGACGAGCCCGCGGACATCGCGTTCAGTCCGAATGGGGCGGTGGGCCTGGTCTCGCTCAGCACCCGCGGGCAGATCCTGATGGTCAGCCCGTCCGACTTGTCACCATTCGGCGCGCCCGCACGAATCGAGGTCGGCATTCTCGATCACGACAGCACGGTGACGCAGCCGGGGCCCACCAGCAACTTCAAGGTCGCGTTGAAGGCGCCGCGGGGCGTCGCATGGCTGCCGGCTGACCCGGCGAGCGGCAACGCTGAGCGTTGGATGGTGCTGAACCTGATGGGCGGGCAGCCGAAGGCGACCGCGGGTCCGTTCGTGGACCTCGACCTCTGGCATTTTCCCGCGCCCTTCTCAACCGGAGCACAGAAGTACGTCGGAGGTCTCGGGACGACCAATCACGCCTTCGCGGTCAACTCGAACGGCACGCAGATCTTCGTGGTCGGCACGCGTGCGCAGAACCAACCCAACATGGGACTCGCGAGCGTCAGGGCGGCGCCGACGGGCTTCGTCCAGAGCTGGTTGTCGGTCGTCTCCGTGTCGTCGACGGGCGCGATGTCCGTCAATCCGGAGTCCGGAACCGGGGTGCCGTCAGTGCCCCCGCCGCCGATGTTCCCCAGCATCAACCTGAACCGCGACTACAGCGTCGGCGGAACGGCGCTGGTCGAGAACCTCGGGACACCGCCGGTGTCGCAGCCGACCGACGTGGCGCTGCTCGAGAGCGGCGGCGCCGTCTCTCGCATCGCACTGACGGGCTACCACTCCGACGACATCCTGGTGCTCACACCCGCCAATGTCAGCGGTGGCTATGTGCGACAGCTCCTGACCTTCGTGCCGTTCGACTCGAGCTACTCGGTCGTCGGGCCGCGGGGACTTGCCTTCAACGGCTCGGGGAGCCTGCTGTTCGTGAACGGCCGGCTCGACAACTCGCTGCGTGTCGTCGACATGTCGACCGTGCAGCAGGTCGGCGCGGTGCACCTGCAGGATCCCACCCCGGCCCACATCCGCACCGGCCGCCAGTTCCTGTACAGCACGCGCTTCTCGGTCCCGACCACGTCCACGACGTTGCCGAAGCCACCCGGGTTCGTGTCCTGTGCCTCGTGCCACATCGATGGTCGGACCGATGGGTTGCTGTGGGATCTATCCGATGCTCCGCCGACTGCGCTGCCTGTTCGGCCAGAGCTGAACGACACGCCCATCGCGCTCCCGGCCGACGGCTTCCCCTTCACGCAGTTTCCGCTCAACAAGGGCCCGATGATCACACAGACACTCCAGGGCCTGGTGAACTTCGAGACCAACGAGGCTTGGCAGATCCTGGCGACCAATGCGCCGTACCATTGGCGCGCCGACAAGGACGACTTCACGGACTTCAACGAGGCGTTCGTGAACCTGCAAAACATGACCGCGATCTCAGGATCCGGGCCGACTGCGAAGGGAGTGTCCGACGCCCAAATGGTCGACTATCGGCGCTTCATCGACACGATCCGGCATCCTCCGAATCCCGAGCAGCCGCTCGAACGAGTTCCGAGCGGCACGCTCGGCAACGATCCCAACGTGACCAACCCGACCGCTGCGGGCGGCTTCAGCGGCGGGATGATGGGGCGCACCCTCTTCCACAACTTCCCCATGGAGGGTGATCTCAGGTCGTGCGTCGACTGCCACAGTCTGCCGGACGGCAGCTCGAATACGCTGGTGCTGTCCGAGGACATGAACCTCGGTGGCCCGCCGGCTTTCCAGGGCATCGAATCGGCGGCTCTCCGCAACCTGTTCGCGCGGGAGGGGCAGACCCACCAGGGGACGGCCGCCTCGCCACCCGCGGTCGGCGGCTCGGGTATCACCCCGCCACAGTTCGTCGGCTCCCTGATCACCTCGAACGTCGGTCTGCTGCACAACGGCGACGAGCAGAACATCTTCTCGATCAACACGTTCGTGTCTGCGACCTTCTTCGCGTTCATGCCGTCGGTGCAGCCGTTCGTGGCGAGCGGCACGATCCCGCCTCCCCTCAAGTTGTCCGAGTGTGCGGAGCAGATGACCGGGATCGTCACCTACATGCGTGAGTTCGACAGCGGCACCGCGTCGATGGTCGGGTTCGCGTTCACGCTCGTGAGTCCGGGGAACTCGGCTGTCAATCACTCGATCCTGCAGGACCTCGAGGCCCAGGCGAAGGAAGCGAACATCGGGCTCGGGTTGCAGATTCACTTTGGCGGCTCACACCTCGGCATGTGGTACGACCCGACGATCGATGTCTACCGCAGTGCGACCGACTTCAACAGCGGCCTGTCACGAGCGACTCTCCTGTCGCTCCCGGCCGCGCCAGGCACGACCGTCGTGGTCCAGGCCACTCCGCCGGGAACCGAGCGTCGGTGGGCACATCCGACGGGCAGTGCGCCGACGATCAGCGACACGAGCAAGCCGCCCTCGGCCGTCGTACTCGAGGCCATGGCCCCCAACACGTTCCACGAGGGCATCACCGATCTGAACCGTAACCTGTCGTTGACTCCGGTGGTGGGGACGACGCAGTGGCGCATCGAGACGCTGCGGTCGGCTGTGATCGGCTCTGCGACTCCGCCGGTCTTCGGGATTCCGGCCAGCCTGCGGCACGAGCCGCCGCGTCGCTTCCGGGTGAGTGGGAAGGACATTCGTCCCGGTGCAAAGCTGTTCCTGCTGATGCCAGACGGAACGCTCGATGCCTCGGGGGCACCGAAGTTCTTCGACATCGGTCTGGAGATGCGACTATTCCCCACGAAGTACCAGCGCGGGCAGGCGCCCAACAACCTGACCGCCGTCTGGGAGACCGAGGTCGAACTGGACGCGCTGCAGACGATGTACTTCCTGTGTGGTGGTCCATTCGCGCCGGGAGTCCCCGACGTGGTCAACCAGAGCCTGACACTGCCTCCGCCGCCGACTTCATTGAATCCGCAGGTGTTCAATCAGTTCGTTGTCGTGGTCCAGAACGAAGACGGAACCACGAACATCCCGCCGCCGACGGTGCCGCCGCCGCCCCCGTTGGTCCCCGTGCCGCTGACGGTCCGCGACGATCGTCTCTAGTGCAGGCACGCGACAGCGGGGCCATCCCCGCTGTCGCCACGAGCGGCCCTAGCCGCCCCACTCGTGATGCACGAATTCCCCCGGCTTCCCGTCGACCCGCTCGAACGTGTGCGCGCCGAAGAAGTCGCGCTGCGCCTGCGTCAGGTTCTGCGGCAGGCGCGCGCGGCGGAACGAGTCGAAGTAGCCGAGGCTGCCGGCCATCGCCAGCATCGGCACGCCGTGCTCGGCGCCGAGCGCCACGACCTTGCGCCAGCTCTGCTGGTGCGCGACGAGGAAGCCGCCGAGCTCGTCGTCCATCAGCAAGTTGGCGAGCTTGCCGCGCTTGCCATAGGCGGCCTGGATCCGCTGCAGGAAGCGCGCGCGGATGATGCAGCCGCCCTTCCAGATGCGCGCGGTCTCGCCCAGATCGATGCCCCAGCCCTTCTCCCGGTCGACGGTGGCCAGCAGGTCGAGGCCCTGGGCGTAGCTGCAGATCTTGCTGCAGTAGAGCGCGTCGCCGACGGCGTCGACCAGCTCGCGCGACGCCGCGACCTTGGCGGCGGTGGGGCCGCGTAGCGCCTTGCTCGCCAGCAGGCGCTGGTCGCGCTGCGAAGACAGGCCGCGGGCATCGACGGCGGCGTGGATCGTCGGCAGCGGCACGCCGTGGCGCAGCGCGATCTCGGCGGTCCACTTGCCGGTGCCCTTCTGGCCGGCCTTGTCGACGATCATCTCGACCAGCGGTTTGCCGGTCTTCGGGTCGCGCTCGCGCAGGATCTTGGCGGTGATCTCGATCAGGAACGACTCGAGCACGCCCTCGTTCCAGCGCGCGAAGGTGTCGGCCATCGCCGCGTGCTCCATGCCGAGCACGTTCTGCATCAGGTCGAAGCACTCGGCGATCAGCTGCATGTCGCCGTACTCGATGCCGTTGTGCACCATCTTCACGAAGTGGCCGGCGGCGCCCTTGCCGAGGTGGGTGACGCAGGGGCCGTCCTCGACCTGGGCGGCGATCTTCTTCAGGATCGGTGCGAGCTCGTCGTAGGCCGCCTTGTCGCCGCCGGGCATCAGGCTCGGGCCCATCAGGGCGCCCTCTTCGCCGCCGCTGACGCCCATGCCGACGAACCGGAAGCCCTTGGCCTGCAGCTCCTGGGCGCGGCGCTCGGTGTCGTCCGGGTGGCTGTTGCCGGCGTCGAGGATCAGGTCGCCCGGTTCGCCCCCGGCGGCCGGGTCGAGCTCGGGCAGCAGCGAGGCGATGGTGTCGTCCACCGGCTTGCCGGCCTTGACCAGCAGCAGCACGCGCCGCGGCCGCTGCAGCTGCGCGGCCAGCTCCCTGGGCGTCCTGGCGCCGACCATCCGCCAGCCGGGCTCGACGCGCTGCAGCGTCGCCTCGGTCTTGTCGAACGAGCGGTTGTAGACGGCGATCGGGAAGCCGTTGCGGGCGATGTTCAGGGCCAGGTTCTGTCCCATCGTCGACAGTCCGACGACGGCGATCTGCGCGTTCTCAGCCATGCGGAATCCACCTCCGCTCCGGACTCTAACGCGCGCGAGCGCCGGCGCCGAAGGTCGCTTCGGCTTCCGGCGCCCGCGGTCGGTCCGCCACCGGTCAGCGGCCGTCGTCGCGCGGCGTGGTCGGCGCCGGCGGTGCCGGCTGCTGCTGGCGCATCAGCCAGGTGGGCCAGGCGCGCGGGTCGGCGCCCGGGTCGCTGCCGGCCAGGCCCTGCAGCGAGCTGCGGAACGCGCGGACGATGCGGATGCGCTCCTCGCTGACGCCGTGCACGGTGACGTCGAGCACGGTGCCGCTCTGCAGGATGCCGATCTTCGGGTCGGCGATGAACGACGCCTGCGCCACCTCGACGTCGAAGTCGCGGACGTAGGCCTGCTGCTGCAGGAACGCGACGTGCGCCCGGACGCCGGAGCCGGCCTCGGAGAGCGCCTTGCCGGCGTTGGGGCCGGCCAGCACCAGCAGCTTGATCGCCGCCTGGTCGGCCAGGCCGGCGTAGGCCTCGGCGGTGCGCACGCGCACCTCGGCCGAGCTGTGCATCAGGCCGGGCGCCAGGTAGTCGACGGCGCCGTCGGTGATCCCGTAGGTCCGGCTCAGCGCCATCGACTGTGCGCGCACGGCGTCGTCGCGGTCGAGGATCGCCGTGCGCCAGGCGAACCGGTCGTTGCCGGCGGTGCCGCGCCGCACCAGCGCCTCGAGCGCCAGCACGCGCCGCTGCGGATCGCTGTTGCTGCGCGCCTGGGTGCGCAGGTCCTTGTCCGCGTTCGGCTCCCGGGTCAGCAGCTCCAGCCGCGCCGCGCGCTCGCCGGGTCCGTCGGTGCGCCGGTGCTGCCGCAGCAGCTCGCGCACGCGCATCTCGGTGCCGGCGGCGCGCCACTTGCGCGCCAGCAACTCGGGCTCGAGCTGCGCCAGGAAGTCGTCGAGCCGGGTCTGCAGCGTCGAGCCGTCGCGCGGCGTCGCCTCGACGGCGGCGTCGAGGTGGTGCCACATGTCCTTCTCCAGCGCGAACACCCGGGCCTGCACCGCGAGCTGCAGCTGCGCGAACGCCGAGCCGTCGGTGCCGGCGGCCAGCCGGCGCAGCTCGGCGCGCAGCTCGCGCTCCTCCCGCGTGGCCAGCACCGCGTTGTCGTCGATGGTGACGGTGCCCTCGCGGGTCTCGATCTGCAGGGTGTCGGAGGTCCTGGTGATCTTGCCGTAGAGCACGCGGCCGTCCTTGAGCTTGACCTCCTGACCCAGGGCCGTGCCGGCGCACAGGGCGGTCGCGAACATCCAGGCGAGCGTGGTCTTCATGGTTGGCACGTGGCTTGTTGCGGTCGCCGCCTTGGGCAGGAGCACGCCGGTCCGTAGGATCGGCACCTGCCCGGCAACGAGTCGTCTTTGCAAAACCCGCCGTGGACGGGGGCTCTGGCCCGGGGCCAGACCGCCGGCGGCGGTCGCAGGATCGCATGAACCGTACCGCATTCGTCTGGATGTCCGGCCTGCTGGCGACAGCGGGTATTCTCGCCCCGGGCCGCGCCCAGGAGCCCGCCAAGGCTCCGGATGCGAAGGCGCAAGATGATGTAATGCAAGGAGTTGTGGACTCCTTGCGGGCGCGCGAGGCGGCCGTTCGGCGGGTGCGCCTGCGCCTCACCACAGAGGGCAACATGCCAGGGGGCCTCAGCTTCACCACCAGCGGGACGCTCCGTGTCCTGCGAACAGAACAGGGCGAGGTCCAGGCGGTGCAGAGCAGCGTCGACTACCAGTTCGTCGACGGGCTGACGGGCCACCTCGAGACCGTGAAGACCCCCGAGGGCCTCTGGATCTACGAGCAGAACCCGACCCAGGGCGAGACCTACCATCGCATGGACCGTGCGCTGGTCGCCGACATCGAGTGGGCCGGTCAGATCCTGCAACGCGACGACCTGCCCGGCCGGGTCGACGCCCGCGCGACCGCTCCCCTCGGCAGCGAACTGGTCGCCGACCTGGCGCAGCGCTACCAGCTGCGCGACCTCGGCCGCCGCGACGAGGGCCGCGCCGGCACCTGGTACGGCGGTCCGCGCCGGCCCGGCCCCGGGCTCGAGGGGGAGGACCCCGACGTCCCGATCGCCGACCACGTCGAGCTGTTCGTCGGCGAGCGCGAGAACGCGCTGCTCGAGGTCGTCTACCTGCAGCAGGGCGAGGCCGTGCAGCGCATCCGCGTCGACGAACTCGTCGTCGACGAGCCGATGCCGCTCGAGACCTTCCAGCTCGACGACAAGGGCCGCCGCCCGCGCGACGTCCGCGACAATCCGCCCATGTGGCAGCAGATCCAGGACCTGCTGCAGCGCGCGCAGGAGAAGGCGGGCGGCGAGCTGCCGCCGAGCAAGCGCTGACAGGCATGCTGCGGTGCAAGCTCGGGCGCTTCGCGCCCTCGCGCACCGCGCGCGCGGACGCGGTCCGCGCGCCAGAGGCGTCCGACGACACGGGCGCGGGGACGCAACACCCGCATCGAGAGCCTCCGCGAGACCACGGACGCATCCGCTCCGGCGACCGCAGCGGCCGGGCCGGCTGGCACGCGCCGCGCCGCGTTACGCATCCGCGAAGCCGAGCCGAAGACGCGTCACGGCGCGTGCGGGCCGGCCCCTGGCCGCTGCTGCGGCCTCGCCGCTCGGGCTGGGCCGCGCTTCGCTGCCCGCGAGGCGGGGGCAGCGAAGCTGACTACTGGAGACGCATGCCGCGGGACCGAGGCAGCCGCTCAGCTCGCGGCTTCGGCTGCGGCGCTTCGCGCCTCCGCGCGCCGCAGCATCCGCGAGGAACCTCGGCGGAGCCCGGCGGCCGCGCGGCCGTTGGCCGGAGACCGTCGACCGGCGGATTCCCCCGGCGCACGCGCGACCGCGGCTCATCGCCATCGACGGCGAAGGCGCCTTTGCCACCTCGCAGCGATCCGAGGTTCTCTGCGGATGCCGCGGCGCGCGATGCGAGCGCCAGCGAGCGAGCCGAAGCCGCGAGCCGGGCGGCTGCGTTCCCGTCGCGGCTGCCCTGGTATTCAGCTTTGCGCCCCCCGCCTTCGCGGGGCGCAAAGCGCGACCCAGCCCGAGTGTCGTGGCCGCAGCAGCGGCCAGGGGCCGGCCCGCACGCGCCGTGACGCGCCCGTTGCGTCACCTCGCGGATGCTGCATCGCGGCGCGGCGAGTGCCAGCCGGCCCGGCCGCTGCGCCCCCGGAGCGGATGCTCTCCGAGTCTCGCGGATGCGTGCTTCGCGGGTGTTGCGTCCCCGCGCCATTGTCGTCGGTCGCCTCCGGCGCGCGGACCGCTTCCGCGCGCGCGGTGCGCGAGGGCGCGAAGCGCCCGAGCTTGCACCGCAGCATGCAGCATGCAGCATGCTGTTGCACCGCCGTGTGACTCCCTCTCTGCTGCGCGCATGCGCATGCTCGGAGTGGCGGCCTTCGTCCTTTCGGTGTCGTGGTTGGCCTCGGGCTGCGCTTCGC